>NZ_OZ244124.1:2657500-4222754 GCF_965215805.1 Flagellimonas sp.
GATGGGAATATAGATCTGTGGAGGACTTTTTGTCGGATAGACCCAGAAGAGTTCGGGGTGTTTACAATATTAATGATAACGACTTCAATTTTGTGAGCAATCGGCCTTCAGCGACCATAGAAGTCCTGGAAGCTGCACTATATGCCCAAGACAAAATTCGGATTAGTGATGATTTTTCTGTTACAATGGGGTTAAGGTTGGATGGTCAATATCTGACAGAAGATCTCCCCATTTCCCAAGAGGTATTGGATACGCCTGAATTTGCAGGATTTGACAACAAAATCACTAGAAAACCACAGCTGAACCCAAGATTGGGTTTCAGCTATAATCTGAATGAGAATTGGAGGTTAAGTGGGGGAACCGGATTGTTTTCTGGAAGGTTACCGTATTTGTGGTTTGCTTATGCCGAGTACATTTCCGGTACGGAGTATTTCAATATTGACATACGGCCAGATACTGAATTGGAGCTCACGGAAAACTTATCCGATTTAACCAATCAACAACCCAACTTGGCCGAAATTAACCTTATTGATCAGGACTTCACATTTCCCAGGGATTGGAAAACCAATTTGGCTTTGGACCTGGATTTGCCCAACGACTGGAAACTGCATTTGGAAGGAACCTATACCGAAGTGGTCAAAGGTATTTTCTTTCAGTCTATTAATAGACGGGATGAACTGGGTCAATTTGATGGCGCTGATAACAGACCCTATTTTCTTGAAACGGGTGATGCCATCAAAATTAATCCGAATTTCACCAATGTGTTTTTGTTGACCAACACCAATGGAGGATATCGTTATAATGCTTCGCTTGGGCTTAGCAAGCGATTTAATGGCTACAATTCATATCTAGGATATACCTACGGAAAAAGCAAGGATGTGTCCAGTACTGTGCGAAGTTCACCAGCCGCCAACTATGAATGGAATCAAGCAATTTTTGGTAATGACCCTGGACTTTCGTTCTCCAATTTTGATCTAAGGCATAAAATTGTGTCTACCCAGGCATACAGTTTTGATTTTGGGAATGATGACAGTTTTTTTGTTTCCCTCTTGTATAATGGTCGTTCCGGTAGTCCATATTCTTTTATTTATCAAGGCGATTTAAATAGAGATGGTTCTTCCAGAAATGACCTGATTTACGTGCCTCAAAACCAAAGTGAAATAGCTTTGGTGGATATCACAGACGGCAGCGGTAACGTTACTGTTTCGGCCACTGAGCAATGGCAACGATTGGACGCCTATATCCGAAGTAATTCTTATCTCAGCGAAAGACGGGGCAATTATGTGGAACGGAACGGTGCCAAAACCCCATGGAACCATGAATTGGATGCTAAGTTTGAATTCAGTAAAAATTTGGGAAACCAAAAAAGGTTGACGGTTTCTTTGGACATGTTGAATGTTTTAAATTTTATTAATCGAGATTGGGGCAGATTGGTCTTTGTACCCAATGTGGTCAATTCCAGTTTTAGCTTGTTGAATTTTGTTGGAATCGAGAACAATGTACCACAGTTTCAGTTCAATATCTCAGATAATGAAACTCCTTGGGTGGTCGATTTCCAAAATTCTAGATGGAGAGCACAGTTGGGGTTAAAATTTAGTTTTTAAGCGGTATCTCCTAAGACAGATAGACCTTTTTACATTGATCATATGTTTAGTACATTTAAGATTATGAAAAAATCTACACTCCTGTGGGCTTTGGTACTTTCGCTACCCATGTCCATCTTAGCACAACAAAAATCTATCAAAGCCCTTGTTGGTGGAACCCTTATTGATGGTTTTGGTTCCGACCCGATAAAAAATAGTGTCATCATTATTGAAGGGGAACGTATCAAGGAAGTTGGCACCGTGGAAACCCTTCCAGTCCCCAAAGGGGCTGAAATTATATCCACGGAAGGGATGAGCGTACTGCCGGGATTATGGGACATGCACGTGCATACCATGATCAATGGTCATGCCAATTACACCTATTGGGACAAGACCTATCCACCTTTATTTGAAGATGTGATCATGCCTTCCTCCGCCCATCAATTATTGATGGCAGGAGTTACCAGTGCAAGGGATTTGGGAGCTCCGCTCAAGGAAAGTATTTCTGTACGGGATAGAATAAATAAGGGTGAAATTCCAGGGGCAACCTTGTACGTATCAGGTCCATTTATTCAGCACAAACCCTATCCAGGAACTGAGGACTTTAGATGGGGAGTCAATAGCCCCGAGGATGGCAAACGAAAAATCAAAAAATTGGCAGATGCAGGGGTGGATGTGATCAAACTGATCGATCATGATCAAATGACAATGGAGGAACTCCGCGCTGTGGTTGATGAAGCCCATAAACACAATTTAAAGGTTGTGGCACACGGACACCGTCCCGAGGAAATACGGAGAGGTTTACAGGTGGGCGTTGATTGTTTTGAGCATACAGGACTGTCCTCTGCACCCAAATATCCTGATGATGTCATGGAAATGATTAAGGAGCGGACGGCTCAAATGAACAAAGGGCCATTGTTTTGGTGCCCCACTGTGGAAGGACTTTACAATTATGAATATACCAGGGACAATCCAGAAAAATTGGACAATGATTCCTGGCATTTGGGACTACCGGACAGTGTGATCACCGATATCAAAAATAGTTTTAAGCATCCCGATCGCTTACCGTACTTTCAGTTGACACCTTCAAGAAGACCGACCTTGCAAACCAAAATCCAACAGCTTTTGGACGCTGGGGTGGTTTTATTGGTGGGAACGGACAGTGGCATCCCTATGAAGTTCCACAGTCAATCTACTTGGAACGAGTTGGATGTATGGGTGAACGAGTTTGGTATTGATCCCATGTACGCCATTCGAGCTGCCACCTATTGGCCAGCGCTTTGGACGGGGGTTGCAGATGAAGTGGGCACCATTACCCCTGGAAAATATGCTGATATTATAGCCGTGGATGGAGATGTACTTCGCTACATTAGCCTGCTACAAGATGTGGATATGGTAATCAAGCACGGCAAGCAATACAAATAGTCTTTGGATCGGGAAGAAAGACTTTTGGTTCTGGAAGAAAAATGGAATACCTATTCCCATGGTGTGGGTGCGGTATTGGCAGTGGTTGGGTTTTTCTTTTTAATTCGAGGAGACCTTTCGGCTAAATATGCAACCGTTAGTATTGTTGTTTACAGTCTTTCCTTGATTTTGTTGTTTATGGCGTCCACCTTGTATCATGCGGCTCGGGAACCCAAACTCAAGGCAAGACTTCGGATTCTGGACCATATCAGTATTTATTATCTGATTGCCGGAACCTACACCCCCGTTTGTTTACTGGTTTTGCAAAAGTCCAAGGGATGGTTATTGCTTTACTTGGTCTGGGGCATTGCTCTTTTTGGGACTGTAGTAAAAATATTCTTTACCGGAAAATTTGAAAAACTGTCCCTCTTGCTTTATGCCGTAATGGGCTATTTGGTAGTTCTGGATTACAGTTTCCTTTCGCAAAAATTATCTTCTACAGGCTTGTTTTGGATGGCAATGGGCGGTGCCTTTTATACCCTAGGGATTTTCTTTTATGCCATGAAACGTATCCCTTTTAACCATTTGATATGGCATGTTTTTGTCTTGGGAGGAGCTATTGGCCACTGGATGATGATCCAGGCTATTTTACGGTAATCAAAAAAAGAGAGGGTAATGCCCTCTCCTTAAATTTCTTAGAACTTGACGGTTAGTTAAAAGGCATATGCTGGCAGTGCAACTAAACCATAATAAACGTTTTCATTGTTTGTCCCAATTTGAGCTACATGAATCAATTGGTTCGTTTCTAGGTTTACTTCTGCTATATGGGTATTTCCGTGAGTCAGATTATAACAGAGAGCATATAGCGTACCTGAAGCATCCCTTGCAAAATTCCTTAAATAATATCCAATGGGCTCCTCGTGCTCAAAACCCTCCAAAGTCAATTCAATCACTTCAGTGATTTCACCACTTAAATTACTTTTGTAAACTTTAAAGACGTCTGCTTGACCACTTCCAATGAAAACTTCATCGCTATTGGAACCAAGGGTCATGCCCAAACCGCAACAGGGAATATCATCACCTGTAAATGGCATTGGATCGGAATTGGTGCCTTCCAGTTCAAATTCAAACAAACTTGGTGTGCCTTGGCCCAAACTAAAACCTCCTGTTGCTAAAAGATTATTATCTGTGGTGACGACTAAATCTGAAATCCCCTTCCAAATTTCAACATTTTCTTCGTTTACAATTTGGTTATTTTCGTTGATTACTGTTGCTTGCTTAGAATTGGGATCCACTATGTATAACATTGATTTGAAATTGCCAATTTTTGCAGTTGAAACATACATTTTACCATCACTATAATTGTAAACAGCACCACGAACTTTGATTAAAGGAACCTCTCCCTGCAAAAAGGTAAAAGCAGGTGTCAACCCCCCATCACTTACATCCAAAACATAAAACTGCCCTGTATCCCTATCAGAAACCAAGAGCTCCATTTTATCACTAACTGTGGCTGCGAGGGTGATATCACTTTCCTTGACCACAAACTTGGCCAGATCACTTTCGGCATCGGCAGGAGCAATAGAAGAACCGGACCAATCAAAATAAAAGTCTTCCTCAAGAATGTCCACTTCTCCATTGTTGATTTTAACCCAAAGCTCATCGCCTTTGGATAAATCTTCGGGTTTTTCAATACTGTAGGATTCCCCATTATCAATGGAATACCAAAACGAGAGCTCCCCAGGAGCGGTATATCCATCAGTATTGATAGTGGCTTGGGTAATGTTATAAAAAGTTTCTGTTGGCCCATCATCCGGGTTGCTAGGGGAATCATCTTTACCGCAGCCAAATTGTACAAATGCCCAACTTGCCAACAAGGCATAATGGGCTAATTTTCTCATTTTCATTTGTAAAAGGTTTTAAGGGTTATGGCGCGAATGTAATTGGCGAACCCTTCCCGAAATAGTGCAAATGGACGGAACACCGTTTTGAATTGACGGATACCCTATTTGGGTTGACGGATTTTTTAGCCCCTTAAGAAAATCGTGTATTTACAAAAAATAGGCTAGACCCACACCTAGGATAATGACCACCAGTTTCCTAAGATTAAAAGAATGCCCTTGGGAGCTTTCAAATAGGATGATGGTAGAAATGTGAAGGAACACTCCAATGGCCAGGGCGGTGAGCAAATGCCCATAATTATCCAACCATGTGGAATGATGCGCCAAGAAACTGCCGAGTGGAGTCATCAGCGAAAAAGCAAGCATGAACAGAATAGCCAATCCTTTTTTCATTTTGGAGTTCAATAGAAAAATACCCAAAACAATGGCCACAGGAATTTTGTGGATCACGATTCCATATAAAATCGGCTCATTGCCATGAATGGGGGTGCCTTCGATCAAAGCATGGATGGACAAACTCAAAAAAAGAAGCAAGGGAAAGTCGGTTTTCTCCAGATCCAAATGCATGTGACCATGCTCGGCTCCCTTGGAAAAAAACTCCAGAAATATCTGGAGCAAAATCCCAGCCAATATAAATATGGCTGTGGTTCTAGGACTTTGGTGCTCGTAGACTTCAGGAAGGAGCTCAAAAAACGTGAGCGCCAACAAAAATGCACCACTAAAGGCCAACAATAGGCGTACGTTCTTTTTATCCTTGGTCTGCGTGAGCCGTGCAAAGGCAAATCCCGCCCAAACCGCCAAAATCGGTATTACATAAATCAAAATAATGGGGAATTCCATAGGTTGGATTGAAGGCGTAAAAATAGCCTATTTTTGCCGAAAGATTTTCATAGGAGATGGCAGGAAATTTTAGAATGTTGGCTAAAACTTTATACGGTTTTGAACCGCTGTTGGCCAAAGAACTTCGCAACTTGGGTGCAGGTAGGGTAGAGGAAGGAGTCAGGAATGTGTCCTTTGAAGGCGATACTGGTTTTATGTACAAGGCCAACCTTTGCCTACGCACCGCCTTGAAGGTCATGAAACCTATCTCCAAATTTAGGGTACATAACGAAAAGGAGCTGTACCGTAACGTATACCAAATGGATTGGCCCAGCCTTTTTGGGGAGGACAAGACCTTTGCCATTGATACCACCATGAGCTCCGATGTTTTTAGAAATTCCATGTTTGTTTCCCAACGTGCTAAGGATGCGATCGTGGATAAATTTAGGGCAGTAACGCGGCAACGACCCAATGTGGATTCCCACGACCCAGATATCCGCATCAATATTCATTTGTATCGCAACAATTGTACGGTTTCTTTGGATAGCTCCGGGCCTTCTTTGCACCAACGGGGTTACCGAATTGCTACCAATATTGCCCCTATCAACGAGGTTTTGGCCGCGGGATTGCTATTGCATAGTGGATGGGATGGTCAGACCGATTTTTTAGACCCGATGTGCGGTAGTGGAACATTTTTGATTGAAGCCGGGATGATTGCCTGCAATATTCCAGCGAACATCAACCGGGAATTCTATGCTTTTCAGCATTGGAAGGACTATGATGCGGACTTACATGAGAAGATTGTAAATGCCAGTTTGAACAAAACCAGGGAGTTTCACCACAGAATTTTTGGATACGATAAGGCGCCTTCTGCGGTAAGAAAAGCCCAGGAAAATGTGGAAAATGCCAATCTTTCAGATTATATTACCATTGAGCGGAAGGATTTTTTCCGAACGGAGAAACCTACGGATTCCAAATTGCATATGGTGTTTAACCCGCCTTATGGGGAACGACTTCAAATTGACCCAGATGCCTTTTATGCCAGAATTGGAGATACCTTAAAGCAGGATTATCCTGGTAC
The DNA here is from genome assembly GCF_965215805.1 of Flagellimonas sp. Lineage (GTDB taxonomy): Bacteria > Bacteroidota > Bacteroidia > Flavobacteriales > Flavobacteriaceae > Flagellimonas. The sequence continues at coordinate 2,664,289 of NZ_OZ244124.1, forward strand.
GGATGCGTGGTTGATCACTTCCAATTTGGAAGCGCTCAAGCATGTGGGGCTAAAGACCTCGAGAAGAATCAAGACCTTTAATGGCAAGCTGGAGTCAAGACTGGTGAAATATGAAATGTACGAAGGCAGCAAGAAACATAGGCCAACGGATTAAGCTATTTTATTGGCCCGTCCCCTGCATATAGGCCAATTTGTTCAAAATGCTGAACGCTGCAGGATTGGATGTACTTCTCCATTCCAGCAGGAATATGGGCCTTATTCCATTGCTCTCCAGCAAAAAGACGAATATCTTCTTCACTGCTCCAATACGATATCATGGAGAAGGTATCGGGATTCCACTGGGTTGGCCTGGCAATTTCCAAACGTATCAAGCCCTGTTGTCCTTGCACCAGAGGGACGGAGATTTCCTTGAACTTGGATTCAAACTCCGCATGAAGGTTTTTAGGCACTTCCGCAGTAAAAACTCTTACAATCATGAACTCCGCTATTTATCTGACCAGATAGCCAATTCATTGCCCACGGGATCCTTAAAATGGAACCGACGTCCGCCAGGAAAGGAAAAAATGGGTCTGCAAATCTCTGCTCCTGCATCAACCACTTTATCCTGAATTTCAGATAGATCTTCATGATAGAGCACCACCAAAGCACCGTTGATAACTTCGCCTTCGGTAAGTTCAAAGCCTCCTTCCAAACCACTATTGGAAAAAGCGGTATAAGTAGGGCCAAAATCGGTAAAAGTCCATCCAAATGCTTGTTGATAAAAAGCCTTTACTTTTTCAATGTCATTGGTTTTGAGTTCAACGTAGTTGATGCGACTGTTTTCCATAGTTTCCGTATTTATTCTGCGGGTTGCTCTTTTTGTTTTTTGGACTTTTTATAAAAGGGAATCAGATAGGATAAGGTGTAATTATAACTTACGCCAAAGTTGCTTCCATCCGTTACCCGATTGAATCCAGGAATCCATAAATTGGGGAATTGGTCATCCTCGGTATTGGTCACCAAGAATCCCAAACGGGCACTTATTCCAACATAAATATTGGCAAAAAGTTCAGCTTTTATCCCAACTACAAATTCCAACCAAGAGGCGCTGAGGCCGCTAAATTCTTGACCTGGTGTGGCACCGTTCAAAAAGTCGGTAGGACTGAAAAAACGATCGGTATCGTAAATTTTATAATCGTTCAAGGTTTGGCTAAATGTGGCAAAGGAGTATCTACCACCGATGATGATGGAATTTTCCATACCAAACCAATTTTCATAGGTATTCAGATCAACTCCCAGTTTAATATAACTACCCTTGGAAGTGTAGTTGTACAATGGGGTATTACCCAAGTCTTCAAATAGGGTTTTTTCCTCATTTCCCAGTTCCCCGGCCAGATACAATTTTTGGGTAAGTCTGAAGTCGCCGGCAACCTCAAAACCAGTGTAATCTTCATCCAAAAAGGAAAACACAAGTCTATTTAGGTCTGCACCCACCCTTAAACCGTATTGTTGCTTGTACTCCACCGTGTCTTTGGGTTGAAGGTCAACAGGTTCATCCTGTGAGATTCCCCAAAAAGGGAGACCTAAGAAAAGCAGGCTAATGAAATATTTTGACATGGATGCTATTGGAATTTGCTACGGTTTCTTGTTCTATGGTAATGTTCTGTATCCAATTGGTGTCGCTATCGGGCAGGGTCACGGTCAGGTTGTCAAAATTGGCAACAAACCCACAGGCTTTGGAGACATAGGTTTCTTGCACGCCATAAGTTATGGTGATGGCATCGCTGTTTCCTGTTTCCTCCCCAGTGTCCGCATCAGCGGCAGAGTCCATAATGAGTTCGTAGGTGGTAGAGGTATTTGCTATCCGAAGGGGCACCAAAAGGGAATCCGGAGAATCTGAACGATCTGTGAAGGAATCATTTTCCAACACGCTATCAATGTCCAAAGAATTGATTCGTATGGAAGGTACTTCCTTGAATTCTTCGGTATTCTCGGCATTGTAAAAACCAATGATCAACAAAGGGGTATCGCCATCCACGCAGATATCATCTTTTTCGCAAGATGCCGAATAGATCAATAAGAAGGTGATGAGTAAGCTAGGGAGTACTTTTTTCATTCAAAGTTTAAAACAAAGGTTATCAAAAATTATACCCGTTTCTCCAAAAGTACAACATTTTCAACGTGATGTGTTTGTGGAAACATATCCACCGGTTGCACCTTGATTACCTGGTATTTTTCATCCAATAGAGCCAAATCCCTGGCTTGGGTTGCGCTGTTGCAACTTACATAAACAATTCTTTGGGCAGCTACCTGCAACAGTTGCTCTACAACCTGTTTGTGCATGCCGTCCCTGGGTGGATCGGTGATGATAACATCGGGTTGACCATGTTGTTCAATAAATTCCGTTGTGAACACATTCTTCATATCCCCTACGTAAAACTCCACATTGGATATGTCATTTCCAAGGGCATTGTTTTTGGCATCTTCAATGGCTTCTGGAACAGATTCAACCCCAATGACCTTTTTGGCTTTTTTGGAAACGAATTGGGCTATGGTACCGGTTCCTGTATACAGGTCATAGACCAATTCCTGGCCAGTAAGTCCAGCGAAATCCCGAGTAACCTTGTACAGTTCGTATGCTTGCTCAGAATTGGTCTGGTAAAATGATTTTGCGTTTATCTTAAATTTTAGGCCCTCCATCTCCTCAAAAATATGGTCCAGACCTGAAAAGCAGACCACATCCTGATCATAAATAGTGTCGTTTGGCTTTTGATTTATAACGTAAAGCAAGGAGGTGATTTCCGGGAATTTCCCCATCAAAAAATTCAGCAATAGTTCCCTTTGTTCTTTGTTATCCTCAAAAAATTGAATCAGAACCATGACTTCTCCGATACTGCTTGTCCGCAACATCAAGGTTCTAAGTAAGCCTTCCTGGACCCTTGGATTGAAAAAAGAAAGCCCATTTTCCACTGCAAATCGTCTTATGGCTGTTCGGATGGCGTTGGATGGATCTTCTTGCAAGTGGCATTTGTTGATGTCCAAAATTTTGTCCCACATACCCGGAATGTGAAAACCTAGGGCATTGCGATCCGTGATTTTCTCTTCAGAGTTGATTTCCTGTTCAGTAAGCCATCTACTGCTCGAAAATGAAAACTCCATTTTGTTCCGATAGAAATATTGCTTTTTGGAACCTAGGATGGGCATGGTATCCGGTAGCTCCACTCCCCCAATTCGCTGAAGATTATTTTCCACTTCCTTTTGCTTATAGAACAGCTGGTGTTCATAAGCCATGTGTTGCCATTTGCATCCCCCACAAACCCCAAAATGTTCACATTGGGGATCTGTTCTTTTTGCTGAGCGTTGATGAAAATTGGTGGCAACTCCTTCAAAATAGGCCTTGCGCTTTTTGGTGGTAATTACATCCACCACATCACCGGGAACTGCATTGGAAAGAAAAATGACTCTTCCATCAGGTGCTTTTCCAACAGATTTTCCCTTGGCTCCTGCGTCCACAACTTCAACATGTTCAAAGGTCTGTCGCCTCTTTTTTCTTCGCATGGCGCAAAAGTAGGCATAGGTTTTTATACAGAACAACTAACTTGTATAAATGTATCCCAAAAATTCCTTTAAACTTTTGAACCTTTTCCTTGGCAAAGCGTCCTTGTATTGAAAGTAGATATGAAAACAACCCGTTTTGTGTTTGATGGCTTAATGGTATTGGAATACCAATCTGGGAACGTAAAGTCTTTGTCCGTATTGGTGAACCGACATCATAATCGATTGTGCAGGCATTCGTATAGATATACCAAGGATGTTGAGGCCTCGAAGGACATTGTCCAAGATTCATGGAGGGTGATCATAAAAAAGTTGAACACGCTAAAAGATCCCAATAGTTTTAGCAGTTGGTCCACCAAGATTGTAACGCACAAAAGTTTGGATTACCTAAACAAACTTAAAACCAGTCAAAGGAATCTGAAAAGTTATGCGGAAAACAATCCAGAGCAAACGCCAAAGGGAAATGATGACACGGGAAAGGTAACCCAGCTGTTGAGTGCCATAAAGGAGTTACCTGAAAACCAGCAAATGGTATTGAAGTTATTTTATACGGAAGAATACTCCCTAAAAGAGATTGCCGAAATTTTGGACATATCCGTGGGAACGACAAAATCACGATTGTACCATGCAAGAGAAAAGTTGAAGAAAATTTTAAAAAATAAATAAGATGAAAAAAGAGATGGAAGAAATAGACAAGTTGATCAAGGAAGCGCTTACCCAAGAGGAAGCCAAATTTTACGATGAACTGGGAGAACAGAATGTCTTGGAGAAGTTTGGGGGAATTTTTAAGGGTAAAATGGGCTGGTTGGCCGTTATCATGAACATCATGGTTCTGATATTTTTTGGACTCTTAATTTACTGCTCCATCCAGTTTTTGGATTCGGAAGCTACCAATGACCTTATTAAATGGGGCATGGGCATATTTGTTTCCAGTTTGATCATGAGCATGCTCAAAGTCTATTTTTGGATGCAAATGGACAAAAACGATGTGCTGCGGGAATTAAAACGATTGGAGCTGCAAATCTCTGCGCTTTCCCATAAAAAGTGACGTACAATGCACTTTTAATTGGATAAAAATTTGATATTTTTGCGACACTACTAGGGATGATTTCTCTCCCACGCTGCTTTTTCGAGTCCTCGAAAGAATAAAGGTACAGAAGGAATGGTTGTTTTATCAATTTAAAAATTACTAAAATGGCTGTTTTAGAACATTTAACGTCGCAGCAAGCGATTGATTTAGAGAACAAGTACGGAGCCCACAATTATCACCCACTACCCGTTGTCCTGAGCAGGGGAGAAGGTGTATACGTTTGGGACGCTGAAGGAAAAAAGTATTACGATTTTTTGTCGGCCTACTCGGCCGTGAACCAAGGCCACTGCCATCCAAAAATTGTTGGGGCCATGGTAGATCAGGCAAGAACCCTTACATTGACTTCCCGAGCATTCTACAACGATATGTTGGGCATTTATGAAAAGTATGTGACCTCCACCTTTGGGTTTGACAAGTTACTGCCCATGAACACTGGAGCGGAGGCGGTTGAAACGGCTTTGAAGATTTGCCGTAGATGGGCGTATCAGAAAAAAGGCATTCCTGAGAATCAGGCGAAGATCATTGTGTGTGAAAATAACTTCCACGGAAGAACAACAACGATCATCTCTTTCTCCAATGATCCCGTTGCAAGGGAGAACTACGGGCCGTATACCGAGGGTTTTGTTAAGATTGAATACGATAATCTGCAGGCTTTGGAAAATGCCTTGATCGCTAATCCAGATGTGGCAGGGTTCCTTGTAGAGCCTATTCAGGGTGAAGCAGGAGTCTATGTACCCTCAGAAGGCTACTTGACCGCTGCCAGGGCACTTTGTCAGCAGCACAACGTTCTTTTTATCGCAGATGAGGTGCAAACGGGAATAGCCCGTACTGGAAAACTATTGGCGGTTGATCATGAAGACGTAAAACCTGATATTTTGATTTTGGGCAAAGCCTTGTCCGGAGGTGCTTATCCAGTTTCGGCGGTTTTGGCCAATGATGACATCATGGATGTCATTACTCCCGGAAGCCATGGAAGTACTTTTGGTGGTAATCCGGTTGCAGCTGCTGTTGGAATAGCCGCCCTAGAGGTGGTCAAGGAGGAGCAACTGGCAGAAAACGCCATGGAATTGGGTGAAGTTTTTAGGGAAGAACTCAACAAGTTCATTCCAAGCTGCGATTTGGTTTTAAAAGTACGAGGGAAAGGCCTTTTGAATGCCATCGTGATCAATGACACCGAAGATAGCTCCACTGCATGGGATATCTGCATGGCTTTACGTGACAATGGATTGTTGGCCAAGCCTACCCATGGCAATATAATTCGATTTGCACCGCCATTGATCATGAACCATGAACAATTGATGGATTGCATTTCCATTATCAAGAAAACGCTTCTGGAGTTTGAAAAATAAAAAACGCTTCTTTGAATAAAGGCTCGGTTATCCGGGCCTTTTTTATGCATGTTACTAAATCTGAGGGTTATAAAACTGCGTTTTCCAAGAGCTCCAAGGTCATTTTATCGGCATCCCAATGGGCATGGATACCAATTGGAAAAGTAAAGTTGTTGGGGACATGGCCAAAGCTCATTCCATACGCTGCCGGAATGTTCAAGGGAGCTATTCGGTCCAAGAGGACTTCCTTTAGGGTGAAACCGCTGGGACTTGGGTCTTTATCGCATCCAGCGCAAACCCCAAAAACGATTCCCTTTGCTTTTTTAAATGTGGAACCTTCAATCAACTGTGTCAACATTCTGTCCATTCTATAGGGAGCTTCCTCCACGTCCTCAATACAAACAATGGCATCGGTAAAATCAATTTCATGAGGGGTACCAACAAGTGCCACAATCAAACTTAAACTACCGCCTACCAATTTTCCAGATGCGGAACCAGTAGTTATGGCGTATCGCTCATATTCCGGGTTTTCAAGCATTTCCTTGTCCTCCAAAACTACATTTTCTATGGTTTGGGGGTAATTGGGGGATTCCAACTTTGCCAGCAATTGTTGCTTGCTGTAGTCGTCATCTATAGTGCTACCCACGGGACCATGGAAGGTGACCAATCCTGTTTCTTGGTTGATGCCATTCAGAAGGGCGGTAACATCACTAAACCCCACCAATATTTTAGGATTTGATTTTATGTTGTCGTAATTGATCATTTGCATAATTCGGGTACAGCCATATCCACCACGGGCGCACAGAATGGCGTCTACATCTGGATTGGTGAACATTTCATTGAGATCGGCTGCCCGTTCTTTATCCGTGTCGCTAAAGTATCCGTGATTGCCATGAATGCGATCTGTATGGAAAGGAATAAAGCCCATGTCTACCAAGGTGGACTTCATTTCTTCTAAAACCTCAGGTTTAACCGCATATCCCGGGGCAATCAATCCAATGGTGTCTCCTTTCTTTAGTCTTTTGGGCAACAATTTGTTGGTGTCCTTCTCAAAACCTTCAAGGTTGGGTCTTACCTGGGAGACCAAAGTGGAAGCGGACAGCACTACAGATAGATTGATAAATTGCCTTCTTTTAAGCATTGGGTTTGGGTTTTACATGGTCTCAAAATAAAATAGCCACCTTAAAGATGGTGACTATTTTTGACTTTATGATTTGTATCTACGGCAGAAGGGTAAGAGAGGCCTGCTTAAGGAGCAGCTGATCCACCCTTGGATCTTGCCCTACGCAATTGCCGCTGTATTTTTTTAATAGCAGATTCAATGGACTTCTCTGGTTCAATGATGTTGTACTCTCCCCAGAAATCCGGGTCGGAGAATCCTAATGCCTCATCACTCAAAATAATGGACTTTTTAAGACGTTCCCTGACTTTTGGCAATTGACCGTCCAAGTTTTTTTCCCAGTCCGTAACCGCCATTTCGGCTGTCATGCTATACACGGAGTTGAACAGCTTGTCTTCCCAATCCACTTTAAATTCCAACAGGACATTGCTGTACCCATAATACCACTTGCCTCCTTTTTCGCGGTAGTCCACTCGGTAAGCCACCTCTGTGGGCCATACATCCACCTTTGCAGGCTTTTTTCGGACAAAGAGCCGGGCTGCCCTGTACTTATCTGTGATATTAAGGGTATAAATGGCACTGGTCAAGGTTCTGTTCTCTACATCGATAAAAAGCTCTCCTTGATACAAGGGCTCTTTAATACTCTCCCATTGATTAAACTTAATAACATAAATCAATTGGTCATTGATTCTGGTGGAACGACTAAAGGTGAACTGGTAATCTTGAATGGAGCCTTCCGCGAAAATATATTCTGGATACTTCATGATATCCACATAAAGCGTGTTGAAAGGCCCGCCCTGAAGCTTGAGAGCCACTGTATCCAATTTGCTATAATCCGTGCTCTTACGTGCCCTATATAGTTCAACAGCATCTTTACGAAGCGAACTATAGGGAGTCTTGTAAATGTTTACCACAGCTTCGGAGAGAGATACATTTTTTCTTCGTTTTTTGATGGTTTCCCTATAAAATGCTGTCATCAGCGTGGGATCGTCAAAGTAATTGTCCCCTTTTCGGGCCAAAGTCTCCCTAACCAAGGCAGCTGCATCTTTTGGCGCGTTGATATTCACCTCCGACAGTTCTGTAACCGAAACCACAAGGGTAATCTTGTTTTTATTGGGTTTTAAATCGGCCAACGGAATGTTCTTGCTCTTATAACCCAAAAAGGAAACCACCACCGTGCCATCCGTCATTTCCTTGGGTATCTTAAGCAAAAAATTACCTTCTGTATTGGTAATTGTACTTATGTTGGTGCCTTCTACCGAAAGGGTAGCAAAAACCAATGGCTTTTTGGAGGAAGCATCCCTTATTTCTCCCTTATATTGGTTAAAAGCATTGTCCTCTACCTGAACATCCTGCAATGCCATCGAATCCGCAGGGGAAAGCATCCAAATAAGTAAGAGAAGACATGTGGGGACCAATCGAATCCCTTTGTATAAAGTGTTGGCAAATAAATTCATAGCCTATGATTTTATAAATAATCCTATCTATAAAGGTACAAATTTTTAAAATGCAAAGCTAGGGTTGGATACCCATCCCAACCCTTTAAATTTGCTGCAGCCTTATACTTAATCTACCATAAACAAGGCGTTTGCGAAGAACAGTTTGCCATTCTCCCAAAACCCTCGAAACAACGGATTGTCAACCATGTAAACCACAGCACCTTCACCGCGATTCTCCACACCAAAAATCAGGGAGTTGGCTACTTTTTTGAGTGCTTCACTTCCAGCAAAGCCGGACACTTGCTTTGGATTCTCACCTTCCAAATAAGCGGCGTTGCCATATTTTAAGTAATCATATCCCGTACTTCCAAGCTTTAGGGTGAAGTAATCTGTCCCATAGCCATAGGCCAAAGGATGCGAATTATCCACTCTTGCCTTGAAGATGGCTCCTGTAATGGCATTTTTGATTTGTTCCCGTTGTGCGTTTTTATGGGGTTTAGGCTTATTTTTTGTTGAATCTTTGGCGGCTTCCTTTTTCTTGATACCAAATCCTTTTTCACCATCAATACCATCAATGGCACCACCCATGGCAATGAGCTTTCCTCCTGCCGACACCCAGTCCTTGAGTTTGGTCAACTGGGCCTCACTGAAATGATTTCCGTAACCTCCACTGGGAAGTATCAGAATATTGTAGTCTTTTAAATCTACCTGATCGGCATATTCGCTATCAATAACTGTAATGGGATACTCCAACTGCTGTTCAAAGAAATGCCAGATTTCTCCAAAGCGAAGGGTAGAGGTAGGCTCTCCGGACAAAACCGCAATCTTGGGCTTGGAAATCATTTGTACATAGGCAGAACCAAAATCTTTTCCGGAGTCGACATAACCCGTACTGGAGGCGGTCAATTCTTGATTGAATTCCTTGCTGATTTTCGTCAACTGGGAAACAAAGTCTGCATTATTTTGATTATCACCCTTGGTTATGATCAAACTCCCTCTTGCAAAGGACTTGCCTTCAATGGAAAACGGATGGTCAGCTTTGCGCACACGAATACCGGCTTTTAGCAATGCAGCCAAGAATTTGGCATCTTTCATGCTGTTCCAATTGGAGATATAGGCGTAGCTATTGGTATCCAAAGCACCAGTGTTTACCGCTGGATTTTGCGCTTGACTGGAAACCAACGAAGTTGAGGCAATACCATTTAAGCCATAGGCATATGGCAAAGACCAGGCGGTAATATCATAGGTCAGGGAATCACTCAGTTTTGCATTCGGCTCAAACAATACCTTGACCAAAGTACCTTTGGACTGGTTGGTAGAGACCACCAAACTATTTTGGGAAACAGCCATGCTTCCACTGCTGCCTGTTTGGTAATTATAGCCCTTAACCGATGAAACTGTTGGACTTCCGTATTTGATTTTATGCTTGGAAAGAAGTTGTTTCAATGCTTCAATTTTATCAGAATTCCCATTCAATACATAGCTTTTGTATTTGAAGTTTTTATTTTGGTAGAACTTCTTGAATTCTTGGTTCAGCCGCTCTGCATTTTGGTGGGAAACCTCAATAGTGGAAAGACCCGTAGTATGGTGGTGGGCAATACGATCTTTTAAAGTAAGGGTATCGCCAATACTGGTGATTACTCCCAGTCCACCGCGTCCACTTCCTCCCTGCTCATAGGTCATACCGATTGCGCCATTGTAGGTTGGGTAGGTGTCCCCATAGCTCGGATAGAAGAGGTCAAATATTTCCTTTGTGAAATAGAACCAGCCCTCGGCATCAAAATATTTGGCGTGATTCTTACCTAACGTAACTTGAAAATCGCGTTGGAAATCCGTGATTACCTCGTGGTAGGGTTCAGCAGCTGGGGCAAAATAATAGGGATTATCCACACCTTGCTCGTGAAAGTCCACATGCACATGCGGAAGCCACTCGTTATATACTTTAATTCTTTGTTGACTCTCCACCTGGGTCAGCCAAGCCCAATCCCTGTTGAGGTCAAACATATAGTGGTTGCTTCGTCCGCTCCACCAGCCTTCGTTGTGTTCCTTGCTGTTGGGGTCTAACTGATGGGGCGTGTTTTTATACTGATTGTACCAATTGCTATAGCGGTCCCTTCCGTCTGGATTGATACAGGGGTCCATGATGATCACGGTGTTGTCCAAATAGGAACGTTTGCTGGTGAGAAGCTCATAAATGGTTTGCATAGAGGCCTCAGTGCCAACACTTTCATTACCATGTACATTATAACTTAACCATACAATGGCGGTAGTACCATTGCCAGTACCTTCCGTATCCTTTAGATGCTCTTGCCTAATATTTTCCAGATTGGCCATATTGGTGGCAGAGGACACATAGGCCAGCAGCAGAGGGCGCCTTTCGTTGGTTTGCCCATAGGTGGTCAACTTGACCATATCTGGAGCCTGCTCCGCCAAGTATTGGTAGTAATCCACCACTTCGTGGTGACGGGTGAATTCCGTTCCCAATTCATACCCCAGAAACTCGGAAGGGGATTTTAAATTTTGTGCAGTAAGGAAGCAGCTTGTAAGGGCCAAAAGAGAAAATAAAAATCTTGTCATATGTGCGGGTGTTAGTAAAAATCAAATCTAACAATAAATTGGAGAATCACCATTTTTAAAACAATATTGAAGCTTTTGTAATTAACTTATTTTTAGGAAGAGAAAAAAAGAAGAGAAGTATCTTTAGCACTTCATTTTGAATTTTGATGGAAGTAGAGTGTATACCCTTTAAGGAAACTGGTTATTTTTCCAGACTTATTTGTGATTATTTGGATCAAAAGGAAGACCTAAAACCTTTTTACAATAGATTCCCCCAATTAGAAAATTTTAAGGACCAGATAAAGGAAAAAGAGGCTAGCTTTCCTTCCCATCGGAGAGCCATTTTGGTGGATGCCGTTGAGGAACAGTATAAAGGACTAAAGGTTTCAGAACTTACGCAAGAGAACATTTCCCTCTTAGGCAATTCAAAAACCTTTACCGTGGTAACCGGGCACCAGCTGAATCTGTTTACGGGACCACTTTACTTTTTATATAAAATTGTCTCCACGATCAACCTTACCAAAAAACTCAAGGAAACCTATCCGAATTACAATTTTGTTCCAATCTATTGGATGGCCACGGAAGATCATGATTTTGAGGAGATCAATTACTTCAATTTCAAAGGTCAAAAAGTTCAGTGGAACAAGGAGGCTTCAGGCGCGGTTGGTGTGTTCAACACCGAAGGGTTGGATGCAGTCTTACAGACTTTTTCGGCCAGTCTTGGAAATTCTAAGCAAGCCGAGTATCTGAAAAGCTTGTTTCAAACTGCTTATTTGGAGCACAACACCCTTACCGAAGCCACTAGGTATCTGGCCAATGCATTATTTGGGGAATATGGTTTGGTCATTGTGGACGGAGATCACGCCAACCTCAAAAAGGAACTGGTGCCGTATGCCAAACAGGACATCTTTGAGCATATCCCGTTTGATTTGGTTACAACTTCTATTAACGGACTCTCCAAGGTATCATCGGATTATAAGATTCAAGTAAACCCACGGGAAATCAATTATTTCTATCACAAAGATGGAATCCGTGAGCGGATTGTTGGTAAGGATGGCAATTTTGAGATGTCCAACACAGATATCAAATTCACAAAACAAGAGCTTGAACAGGAACTGGAGCAGTTTCCGGAACGCTTTTCGCCCAACGTGATAGCCCGCCCATTGTTTCAAGAAGTAATCTTACCCAATCTCTGCTATATTGGCGGCGGAGGAGAACTGGCCTATTGGTTGGAACTCAAGGCGTATTTTAATGCTTTGGATGTGACCTTCCCTATGCTATTACTTCGCAATTCGGCCTTAATTATGACCCAAAAACAAAGCGGAAAGGTGGAGAAGTTGGGACTTTCAATTCCTGATCTCTTTTTAAAGCAGAACAGCTTTATCAACAAGAAAATCAGGGAAATTTCCAACATCGATATTGATTTTGCTCCACAGAAGAAACATTTGGAGGAACAATTTGAGGCCATGTACAAATTAGTCGAAGAAACCGATAAAAGTTTCATTGGGGCGATAAAAGCCCAAGAAGTGAAGCAGAAAAAAGGTTTGGATGCCCTTGAAAAAAGATTGCTTCAGGCTCAAAAACGAAAACTCCGGGATCACGTTATCCGAATGACGGATATCCAAAATGCACTTTTTCCAAACCAGTCCCTGCAGGAAAGGCAACTTAACTTCTCAGAAGTTTATTTGGAAATGGGGGAGGGTCTAATTCCCAATCTCATGGAGTCCTTGGATCCTCTGGTCGGTAAATTCTTGATTCTAAAGGATTAAATTTTTAAGATTTAACTATTTGTTTTTCAGTTTATTACGACATCCAATTGTTTTTTTGATGTTTTTTTCAAAAAAAAATCGAAAAAAAAGTAGGGTATTTTACCACCTAGTTGTTTTACTACTGAAAATTGCTATGAAATTTTTTAACAAAATGAGTTGGTAAACTCATATGTTTAGGTTGGTTTTGATTTTATTTTAAAAGCCCCGGAGTGGTTCCTGGGGCTTTTTTTATTATCTCGACCATACGCCGTGGGTATGGCCTTTGATAAGTAAGTTGACTTTGCTAATCTAAAACAAATCCTTGAAATGGGATTTTATTTCGAAAAGTGTGGCCTCGGCCATGGAATCAAATCTTAGGTCTGCATGGCCAACCCGGTCCTTGGGACCAATACCAACACTGTAAAAACCACCGGCCTTGGCGGCATCAATGCCACTTTTGGCATCTTCAAAAACTATACATTCATCCGGTTGTAGCTTCATCTTCTCCGAACCATAAAGGAAGATGTCTGGTTCAGGTTTGCTTTTGGATACACTATTTCCATCACCAATCACGTCAAAATACATATTGGCATTGAGCTGTTGCAATACCTTGATGGCATTCTTGCTTGCGCTACCCAATGCTACGTTAAAACCTTCGGTTCTTAAATGCGTCAGTAACTCTTTCGCTCCGGGAAGATAGTCTTCGGCTGTCATTAGATCCAAGCTGGCTACGTATATATCATTTTTCTTTGTGGCCAGCTCTGCAAGGGTTTTCTCATCCAAAGAAGTTTGGTTGTGGTCCAGAATCACTTTTATGGAGTCCATTCTTGAGATACCGCGAAGTTTATCGTTTACCTCATAATCAAAGTCCCAACCCATTTCATCGGCGAGGTTTTTCCAAGCCTTGTAATGAAGCTCGGCGGTGTCGGTAATGACCCCATCTAAGTCAAAGATGAATCCCTTAATCATAGTTTGGTGTGTTTAGGCAGCAAAGAAATGATGAAAAATGTAAAGAAAAAAACGAATTCACGTTATATTTAGGTACGGGATTTCCTAACAAAAAAATAATGATTGTGACCCCTGGTCTTTCATGGGATCAGTTATTTATCTTGATTCTAAAATTTTTGGAAATTAAGATTTGGTTTGTTTAAACTGGACAGTGCAGCTCAAGGAATGCAAGTTGGTCAAGGTTACTTGTTCCGTTTAAAAAGATATACAATATAATCCCTCACTGACCAGTAGTACTGTTCCAATAAAGATGTTTTTTTTACTTTCTTAGGTTCATTCTCTACGTCATGTTTAAAGAAATACATTTCATTAAATCTATAAATATGGGTCACCCCGCATGCCGGACATGGACTTAGAAATAATTGAGTGGACCCATGTAAGTTCTTTTTTTCCATTTCCTCGCTTGTATATCCTGTAAATACAGGATAAGGATAACTGTAGGTATGACAATTGATATAGAGCTTTGGCATGGCACCTATAAAGATATCAATTATTGTACATCGGGATTTGGTAATCTTTTGGGGAAAGACACGCTGTCCAATGCTAAAAAAAAAGGAGCCCATAACCCTTTGGATAAGTCTTTTGAAAACTTGTAAAAATATCCCCGAAAAGATACTTTTCCAACTCCGGCAAATTGCTATTTTTGCCCATGCAAAACAACGTACTTATCCTAGACTTTGGCTCCCAGTACACCCAGTTGATTGCACGAAGGGTCCGAGAGCTGAACATTTACTCTGAAATAAAACCTTTTAACAACCCACCCGAAGATTTATCGGAATATCAAGCCGTTATCCTTTCAGGATCTCCCTATTCCGTTAGAAGTGAAGATGCCCCGCATCCGGATCTTACGGAAATCAAGGGAAAAATCCCATTATTGGGGATTTGTTATGGAGCACAATATCTCTCCCATTTCAACGGAGGTAGCGTAGCTCCGTCAGCGACCAGGGAATATGGTCGCGCCAATCTGTCTACTGTAAAAGCGGGTGAAACCTTTTTGGAAGGCCTGGAAATAGGAAGCCAAGTATGGATGAGCCATAGCGATACCATCAAGGAACTTCCCACTGGGGCAGTCCGATTGGCCAGTACCCATGATGTTGAAAATGCTGCCTTTCGTATTGAAGGCGAACAAACTTATGGTATTCAATTTCACCCGGAAGTATATCATACCAAGGATGGTAAGCAGCTATTGGAGAATTTCCTGGTAAAGATTGCTGGTTTAAAACAGGATTGGACACCGGATGCCTTTATAGAGACAACAGTGGCTGAGCTTAAAGAAAAAATAGGGGATGAGAAGGTAATTTTAGGACTTTCAGGTGGAGTGGATTCCAGTGTTGCGGCTATGTTGTTGCACAAGGCCATTGGGAAGCATCTTCACTGCATCTTTGTAAACAATGGATTGCTACGGAAGAATGAGTTTGAAAGTGTTTTGGACCAATACCAACACATGGGGCTCAACGTAAAGGGTGTGGATGCTTCGGCACGTTTTTTGGAAGCCTTGAAAGGAGAATCCGAGCCGGAGAAGAAAAGAAAGATTATTGGACGCGTGTTTATTGAAGTTTTTGATGATGAAGCCCATAAGGTGGAAAACGCCAAATGGTTGGCCCAAGGAACCATTTATCCCGATCGGATTGAGTCGGTTTCGGCCAGTGGCGGACCATCGGCCACCATTAAAAGTCACCACAACGTTGGCGGACTTCCGGACTATATGAAATTGAAAATTGTGGAACCATTGCATTTGCTATTTAAGGATGAGGTCCGAAGAGTAGGTAAAAATTTGGGGATGGATCCTGCAATTTTGGGAAGACACCCATTTCCTGGCCCAGGTTTGGGAATTCGGATTTTGGGTGACATTACCGCCGAAAAGGTGTCCATATTACAGGAAGTCGATGCTATTTTTATCGATGGACTCAAAAAATGGGGACTTTATGACAAGGTTTGGCAGGCCGGAGCCATGCTTTTGCCCGTAAATAGTGTAGGGGTTATGGGAGATGAGCGTACCTATGAAAAATGTGTTACGCTTAGAGCAGTGGAAAGCACGGATGGAATGACGGCAGATTGGGTGAATTTACCCTATGAATTTTTACAAAAGACCTCCAATGATATAATAAATAAGGTGAAGGGCGTTAATAGAGTAGTGTATGACATTAGCTCCAAGCCTCCAGCAACTATAGAATGGGAATGAGAAAACATCTTGTATTATTGGGTTTTGTGGCATTTTTCTTGGCCACAGCGCAGCTTTCTGCGCAAAAGTTTACAACACATGCCGTGAAGGAGGGAGAGACCTTGCAGAGCATTTCCCAAAAATACAGGGTTACACCCTATACCATTATCCAATCCAATAAAGAGATAAAAACCGCTGCAGACGTAAAGGTCAATACCCTTTTGGTCATTCCTTTGGATGGCAGTGTCATCACCCCCGAAACCGAGGTCAAGGAAGAAAAGGAGGTGGAAGAGCGTAAACCTACAAGTTTTATACGGCATAGGGTAAGGAAACGCGAAACCCTATTTGGATTGACCCAGCGCTATGACATAACTGAAGAGCAGTTGAAGCGGCATAACCGCCAGTTGTATGCAGAACCTTTGAAAAAGGGCATGATTTTGCAGATTCCTGTTTATCCAGAACTTACGGAAGAAGAGGAAAGAGCCCTGGATTTTGAGACTTATACAGTACAACCCAAGGAAACCCGCTGGAGTATTGCACATAAGTATGGTATCTCCGTGGATAGCTTGGCAAAGCTTAACCCTGAATTGGATGGGACGTCTGATTATTTGGCGATTGGGCAGGAACTTACCCTGCCAAGGCCCAAAGGGGATAGTTTGGAACAAGAAATAAACCTTTTCACTTCGTTTACTGTACCTCCCAAACAGACATTATATAGCTTAGGAAAGGAATATGGGATTCCTTCGGATTCCATTGTGAAGCTTAATCCCGAAATTATGGAGCAAGGCGGCTTGAAAGAGGGAATGGTGCTGCGTTTGCCCAAAAAGAAAAATACTTCTGGGGAAGTTAACACGGACAATTTTATTTTTTACGAAGTAAAACCCAAGCAAAACATTTTTAGACTCACCCAAAACTTGAAAATCTCAAGGGATACTCTTTTTGCCTTGAACCCTACTTTGGAAAATGGGCTTAAAGCGGGAATGGTGCTAAAGTTGCCCAAAGCAAATTCCGAGGAATTGGTGGTTAAAAATGCCTTGGTCATCGACAAAATCAACTTGGCTGACAGTATCAATTTGGAAAACAGGCCCAAAGTGGTATTTATGTTGCCTTTTCGATTGGATCGTATCGACTTAAATGACCGCAAGAAGACTTCAAGCCAAATTAGTACAAGGAGGGATTTAAAGTTGAGTCTTGGATTTTATTCAGGGGCCCTTGTGGCTTTGGATTCCATTAAAAAAATGGGTGTTTCGGTAGAGGTGGATACCTATGACACCGAGTTGAGCCAAGCTAAAGTAAAGGAGATCCTTTTCCGTGAAAGTATTTGGGATGTGAGCGCAATAATTGGCCCGGTATCGACCAAGGCTTTGGATGAAGTTGCAGTTCAAGCGGCAAGCAAGAACATTCCCGTAATCTCTCCAACGGCATCGGATAGCGAACTGAGCCATGGAAATGTGTATTATTCAGTACCCAAGGATGAGGTGTTAAGAAAAAAGATGTTGGATTATTTGGCCAAAGTGCATACCGACCAAAATGTGGTTATCATTGCTGATTCCACACATCAAGTTGCGTACGACTCCATTTTGTCCAAGTTTCCTGCAGCCCAAATTGCCAAGGTCATTGACAATAAGTCATTGCATTTGGATGAGTTCCTGATTCAATTGTCCGAGGAAAAGGAAAACTGGGTATTCTTGGAAACCGACCAGGCCAACATGGTGTCCAGTGTAAGCTCCATTTTGAACTCGGCCAATACCGAAGAGATTTCGGTACGCATGTTCACCACCAACTTTAACAGTGCCTTTGAGAATGATGCAGTCTCTGTCTCGCATTTGTCCAACTTACGATTTGCTTACCCAAGTTTTTACAGAAAGGCGGGCAATGATTCCTTTACCAGGGCCTATAGACAAAAATATAGGGGACTGCAGCCTGACAGATATGCGGTGAGGGGATTTGACGTCACTTTTGATCTTTTGTTGAAGCTGGCCCACAAGAACAACCTATTCGAAACCTCCAAAATAGTCGGGTTGACCGAATACACTGGAAACAGTTTCAACTACTTCAATGAATATACCTCAGGGTTCTACAACAGAGCGGCTTATCTGATGGAATACGATAGTTTACAAATCAAGGAAATACAACTGGATGACCTCAAAAGTAACTTATAAGGGCGAACTACGAACCACTTGTCTGCACCTTAGATCAAACAATGAATTTGTAACCGATGCCCCAGTGGACAATAATGGTTTGGGGGAAGCTTTTTCACCTACGGATACGGTGGCAACAGGGTTGGCCAGTTGCATGTTGACCATGATGGGGATTAAAGCTCGTGATTTGGAAGTGGATTTGGCCGGTTCTACTGCTGAAGTTACTAAGCATATGGCGGCAAACCCCAGACGTATCAGTAAGATTGAGGTGAAAATGGAATTTCCTGCCCATGTTTCCGATAAACATCGGAAAATTCTTGAAAATACGGCGAACACCTGCCCTGTACACTACAGTTTGCACCCTGATATTGAAAAGATAATTGAATTTAATTGGGTAAAATAAATGCCATAATATGCCTGCTTCTTTTTGGTTTTTTGGGTTGGGGCCAGGAAATTGAGGAAGGAATTTTATGGGATGCCAGCAAGCGTTTATCCTGGTCGGATTTTAAAGGGAAAGTACCTCCAGCTGCAGAACCCGCAGCTACCACCGCAAGTGGCATCAGTTATCGCTACTCCGCAAACCTGATTCACCATGAGGTAAAGCTGGATTTTGAAGTAAATGCCTATTTCTATCCCAATGAATCGTGGTACAAACCTGAAGTTTGCGACGAGCTTATCCTAAGTCATGAACAACTCCATTTTGACATTGCTGAGCTCTTCGCCAGAAAAATGCGTAACAAATTACGAAGAACCTCCTTTTCGGATAATGTAAAACAGGAAATCCGGGATATTTATCAGGATATTTTACAGGAGCTTCAGGATTTTCAGGATCAATACGATTGGGAAACTGGATATTCCAGAAATGCGAAAAAACAATTGGAGTGGAATCGTAAAATTGCCAAAGCGCTAAGCGAGGAATAAGGTCCAATCACTTTACTTGATTTTCCCATCGTGGAATCCCGCTCGTTTCCAATTGCCATTTTCACTTACCCATAAATGCGTAACCCTATACTGATTTTCAATGGTGTCTTGGGAAATTCTGTTGGTGACCAACACCCTTCCTGTAACTATGGTAAAATCCTTATAATGGACAAATCCCAGGTCATCCATTTCATAGTGCAGCACCTCCAACTCCCCTGAGATAATACGTTTGCTTCTTTTTTCCAAGTAGCCCAACCAGTTTGATTTGTGAATCGCTTGGGAGGTTCCATTGGTGTGCACATAGGAGTCGGTTATCATGGAATCCAGGGTTTCGATATCTCCATGTTGGAATGCAGTGTTGAATTTTTGCAAAGCCACTAAGAGTTTTTCTTTGGATGCCTCTGAGGTTTCTTCGGATTTTGGTTTTGGCGAACAGTTTAAGAAGAGACCAAGGGATAATACAAATAGTATGCTTTTGAAGGAGTTCATGGTGTTAGAATTGTTCAAATACATTCGTGCCTCTTTCTCCCGCTCTGGATTTCCATTCGAAATGCTCTGTCAGACGCAGTTTACCTTCTGCAGTGACTGAAAGTTGAGCTTTGGAAATCCCATTATCCAAGATGCCATCTATTTGAAGCTGACAGTAGCTGAAGTTGAGAATTTCCTTTTCCAGTATGCCAATTAGAAACCCCTTGGCAACCTTTCCGCCAGAGTATGCGGCTTGCACTTGATTGTCCTGTTGGGAAAAGGAAAAGATGGTTTCATGGTTTACCACACCGTTGGACGCGGTTTGCACCACATTCATTTGAACATTATCCAAATCAAAAGAATCCATTGGACTAGATTTTTGAGGATGGTTATGGGACTTTCTTCATTCCACAACCATCCGTTAAAAATATTTGATTTATGGACAACTATCAAAACTAATTCTCAGTTCAGCAGGGTAGCCAAAGGAGTGAGGGCTCCAACTGGAATCAAGTCAAAGTCGAGAATACCTTCTTCTACCAAAGGAAGTTGATCTAAAATGGACCTGGCTTCATCCAAGGACGCTGTTTCCATGAAGAATACCACACCAGGTCGGTCCTTTCTAAAATAAAAACTACGGATTTTCTCATCCAGATACAGCTTAACGGTAGCTGCAAGCTCTTCGGGCAGGTGCTGATTCAATTCTGATTCGCTAACTGCTCGTTTCATTTTGTCAATAGCTAAAATTTGCATAAAAAAGATTTAATGATTAATAAATTAAAATGTATATACAACATAAAAATAAAATTTTTACAGATTGTTAATTTTGGATTCAAATTGCTGGAAACCCTTAAGGTCATACCAACTGAGTACGGCATGGATTTCATCCATGGCCGCTTCCCAAACCGAACGTAGTTGTTCCACCTGCTTTTTTCCTTCTTTGGTAAGACTTATTTTCGGTCGGTTGGAAGCCCCTGACTTGCCTACATATCCAGAGTTCACCAATCTGACCAGGTTTCTACTGAGTGATGACCTTTCCAAAGTTAAAAGCAGTGCGATTTGATTTTGCTCTATAGGGCCAGTCTTATAAAGTGCCATCATAATACTCAACTGGTTTTCGGTAATGTCAGAATTTCCAAGGTGTTTTCTATAGATTCCATCCAGCTTTCTGGATAAACTCCTGACTCGGGAACCCAAACAAGATTCAAATGTATAATTCATTTTGTGTTGTATATACATCACAAATGTAGTGATTTGTAATTTATCACCAAAAAAATTTATTAAGGTAGAAGGGCAACAATCCTGAGGGGAGCCCCACTGCCTCCTTGTATTTTCATGGGAAGGGCTACAATTTCAAAACCTTTTGCGGGTAGTTGATCTAAGTTGGTCAGATTTTCAAAGGCTGGTATATTTTCTCCCAAAAGAATCACGTGACTTTTGAAGTATTGGGATTGTCCATAATCTATGCTCGGGGTATCAATTCCGATGGAACTGATATTCCGATTTTGGACAAGCCATTCTGCTGCTTCTGGGGAGAGTCCTGGAAAATGAAGCAATTTAATGGCATACTCCCCACGTTCATTGGTACCAAGGTACTCCACTTTGTTGGGGTAGTATTGGGAAAAACCGGTTTGCAACAGGACAATACTTCCATCCGGAATAGCAATTCCCTGTTGGCGTTCCCATTCTTTTAAATCCTCTACGGAAATTAAATAGTCGGGATTGTTCAATGCGTTGGATGAAACATCAATTTTGATGGCCTCCCCGATAAGTTTGTCCAATGGTATTTGATCCACCGTCTCGCCATTTTCTGAAAAATGGATTGGGGCATCAATATGGGTGCCGCCATGTTCGGCGGTACTGAAGTTATAGGCGGAATAGTAGTAGCCCTTTTCTGTTTGACCTTCAAAAACAGTATCCATTTCAAATTCCTTGGCGGTAACCCAATAAACCGTTTCGTCCGAGTAGGCATGGGAAAGGTCTACCAGTCGTTTTTGAGCTTCTACATTTGTGGGCTCGGTATCGCTTGACTTTTCCGATTTTGGTGCACAAGTGGTTAGTGCAACCAATCCTGCAATCCAAAAATACAATGTTCTCATGGTACGGGTTTTGTTTTTAGGACTATCCCAAAAAGCGCAGGATCAATCCATTTTAATTAAACTGATGGCGAAACCGCCCCCTTCCGCTAATTGAAAGGTTCTTTTGGAGCTTGAATCCAACTCCAATGTTTCAATATTTATCGCTGTGGGATTTGTGCTAAAGTGACTTTCCGACGTATCCGAATACAATGTCGCCTCGTACTTCTGATCAGGATCAAGAAAGGAAAAGTCCACTTTGATTTGTCGTGCATTTTCATCCGTTATGCCACCCACGAACCAATTACCACTCTCTCGTTCTTCCCTGGCAATGGTAACATAATCCCCAACTTCCCCATTCAAAACTACAGATTGTTCCCAGTCCACACCAACATCCTTAATAAACTGAAAAGCGGGGTTGCCCTCGTAATTTTCCGGAAGATCACAGGCCATTTGAATAGGGCTGTAGATAACCACATAAAGCGCCAATTGTTGGGCCAAAGTGGTGTTGATTTGGTTATTGGGTTTGCTTGGCAGTCTCATTTCGAAAGCCCCTGGAGTAAAATCGATAGGGCCTGCCAACATGCGGGTAAACGCCACAATGGGCAGGTGTTCTGGAGGATTTCCACCGTCAGAGGCCCAAGCGTTGAATTCTTGGCCTCTGAGCCCTTCACGTGAAATGGCGTTAGGATAGGTTCGGCGCAACCCTGTAGCTTTTATGGGCTCATGGGCATTGATGGCCACCTTATATTTAGCTGCAGTTTCGAGAACTTTTCGGTAATGGTTGACCATCCATTGTCCGTGGTGGTATTCCCCGTTGGGAATTATCTTTCCTACATATCCGGTTTTAACGGAATGCATTCCGTGTTTAGCCATTAAGTCGTAGGCCGCTTCCAACTGTTGGTCGTAGGTTCGTGGAGCAGCGCTGGTTTCATGATGCATGATCATTTCTACCCCTTTGTCTTTGGCATATCGATTTACCTCGTCAATATCATAATCCGCATATGGGGTAACAAAATCAAAGACACCCTCCCGATCTTCAAAACCAATCCAATGATCCCAACCAGTGTTCCACCCCTCAACCAAAACACCACCAAAACCATTGGCTGCAGCGAAGTCTATGTATTTTTTGGTGTTTTCTGTGGTAGCCCCATGTTTGGTGCTGGTCTGTTCCCTGTCCAAGGTGGAGAAGGTGTTCATGTCCTGTGTGGCCTCCATATCCCAAGTAGATACCCCAAGGTGCATCTCCCACCAAATACCAACATATTTCATAGGCGAGAACCATGATATGTCCTCAATAACGCTGGGTTCATTAAGATTCTCAATAAGTCTCGATGCAATTAAATCCTTGGCTTCATCTGCAATTTGGATGGTGCGCCATGGGCTTTTGGCTGGAAGCACTGTCTTGAGTTTGTGATTATGTATTCCGGAACCAACCAACTCGCTGGTCAATTTGAGCTTATCGGTATCTACTTTTAAGGTCATTCCGGCGTAGTCCGTGAGATTTGCTTCATGGAAACTTAAATGAATGCCATTGTCTGCTCGCATGGTCACTGGCGTGTTGACAGCATTTTCCGGGATTGTGGATTGGGCCAAATCAGGATGGTCCCTTTTGGAAAGAGCGTCTATTTCAGAAACCTTTGAGGTATTGTACAGGTGCTCATAAATGTCCCAATCTCCCGGAATCCACCAGGTAGTATGGTCACCTGTAAGTTGAAATTCCGTATGCTCATCCATAATGGTGATAGAATCCACATTTTGTTGTGGAGGAAACTCGTATCTATAACCGATGCCATCATCATATGCCCTAAATCTTATGGTTAACTTGCGATTGGGGGATGTCTTCTCCTCCAAAGAGAGGGTCAGTTCATTGTATTTGTTTTCCACTTCCCGTTGTTCGCCCCAGGGCATTTTCCAGGTTTCTTCCACCGAGGTTGTATTGTGATCAACAACCTCAAAATTATTTAACATGGGAGGCTGATTCTTGAATTCAAACCCCATATAGGAGGTATCAATCACCTTGTCCAAACTATGGAGTACCCAATAGGACGGTTGACCTTCAGCGCTTAATTGGAATCCAATACTATTGATATTGGACGGCGAGTTGACAGAATAAGTGATTTTTTTAGGTTGGCATGATATTCCTAGGAAAACTAGTGCCACCAGCATGGCATAGGAGTAATTTTTCATAGCAAAAATTTAGTTCTGGGTCTAGTTGATTCAACCCCAATATATTGGACTCCCTTAAATGTAGTAAATTTTGGGCTGGCAGCTGACCGGATTTTAATCCTCGCTAACCCTTAGGGTATAAGTCAATTTAAGGATTCTACAATGACATTCCTAAATCTAATGGTTCCCTTTCCGGCGGCTTGAAGACCTATAAATCCTTCATCCAGACTATCATCACGCAGATCCACGGTTAAAGTATCGTTGACCCAAACCTGTACGCGATCGCCTTGGTTTTGGATTTTGTAGGTGTTCCATTGGTTCAAGGTAGTCACTTTGGCCAGTGGTACGGCCTTGGTCACCACGGCACCGGTTCTAAAATCCTGATTGGGATGTAAATCCCAGATATTGATTTCATGACAATCAGCGGCGTCAATATTGTGCTCCTTGCACCTCAGAAATACTCCTGAATTAATAGTACTATCTGGATGGAACTCCAACTCCAAACTGAAATCCTTATAAGAGTTATTGGTCATAACAAATCCAGACCCCTCCACGCTGGTACCTACCAGTTCACCTTTATCAAAGGACCATGAGGCATCACCCTTTTCAAACCAATCACTCACATTTTCTTGGAATAAGTGCTCCTTATGATTGCAAGAAAACAATAGGAAGGATACTATAACTAATAATAGGTATGGCTGTTTTTTCATTTAATAAAGGGTGTATTTGGTAGGTTGTTAAAAGGTTATCGGTTGATTACACATCACACCGTAGAAATCCATCCTTGAGTGCTTCAATTTTGTCACTCCAAGTAGGGATGAACTCTTGGGCCACATAACCGGTATATCCCGTATCCAAAATGGCCTTCATAATAGCTGGGTAGTATAATTCCTGGGAATCATCAATTTCATGTCTTCCCGGAACCCCAGCGGTATGGTAATGTCCAAAATAAGGATGGTAGTTTTGAATGCTCCTTATGATATCACCTTCCTGAATTTGCATATGGTAAATATCATACAACAATTTAAAATTGTCGCTTCCCAAGTGCTTGCAAAGCTCTACCCCCCAAAGCGAACTATCGCACATATAATCTGGATGGTTTACTTGGTTGAATAGTTCCATTTGAATGATTACCCCATGTTTTTCTGCCAAAGGAATTATCTGGGAAAGTCCATCCACGCAATTATGTAATCCCACATAATCGTTCATGCCGTTTCGGTTTCCACTGAAACAAATAAGATTGGTATAGCCCGCCTCAGCAACTTTCGGAATCATTTCCGTGTAATTCTTTATGAGTACTTCATGGTTTTTGGGGTCGTTCCAACCCTCTTCCAAACTAATTTCGGCGCCATTGCACATGGAACAATGGATGTCATATTTTTTTAAGAGGTGCCAGTCTTTTGGACCTATTAAATCTATGGCCTTAATGCCCAATCCATTCAAAGTCTTAAGAAAATCCTCTAGAGGAATATCGCCAAAACACCATTGGCAAACACTGTGGTTAATATTGTTTTTTAGTTTAAAGTCTTTGGCGTTTTCCATGTTTTGTGCGTTAACTTTGGTTGTTGCAATACCTGCAGCTCCTACGGCCGTGGTTGCAATAAATTTTCTTCTCTTCATGATGGATGGATTATTGTGGTTAAGATAGTACTTTAGAGATTGATATGGAAATACGCCCGGACAAACAAAAGCTGCTGGAACTGGCTCATTACAAAATGCCATTTGGAAAATATAAGGAACGATTTTTAATCGATTTGCCTTTAGCTTATTTGGTGTGGTTCAGGCAGAAAGGCTTTCCAAACGGGAAATTGGGGGAGTACCTTAGTACCACCTTGGATATCAAGGAAAATGGTTTGGAACCCATCATTCGGAAAATCCAAAAAGAATTTCCGGTCGATTGAGTTAGTTTTCTACTAGCAATTCGTACCTTTACACCCCGTAATAGAGTATCCAAATATGTCACAGACAAAGTACATTTTCGTTACGGGAGGGGTAACTTCATCCTTGGGAAAGGGAATTATTGCCGCATCTTTGGCCAAACTGCTACAGGCCAGAGGTTACCGAACCACCATCCAGAAATTGGACCCCTATATAAATGTTGATCCCGGTACCTTAAATCCGTATGAACATGGGGAATGTTACGTGACCGATGATGGAGCGGAGACGGATTTGGATTTAGGCCATTACGAACGCTTCCTAAACGTAAAGACTTCACAGGCCAACAATGTGACCACTGGTAGAATTTACCAAAGCGTTATAGAAAAGGAACGTAAAGGGGAATTTTTGGGCAAAACGGTTCAGGTTGTTCCACATATTACCAATGAGATCAAGGAACGTATTCAAATCCTTGGGAAAAGTGGGGATTACGATATAGTGATAACCGAGATAGGGGGAACTGTAGGTGATATTGAGTCACTACCTTATATAGAAGCTGTAAGGCAGTTGCTTTGGGAGCTTGGGGAAAACAACGGGATTGTGGTCCATTTGACGTTGGTGCCCTTCTTGTCGGCAGCTGGAGAGTTGAAGACCAAACCTACCCAGCACTCCGTAAAAACTTTGATGGAAAGCGGTATCAAGGCTGATATCCTGGTTTGCCGAACCGAACATCATATTTCAGATGATATTAAAAGAAAACTGGCTCTTTTTTGCAATGTGAAACAAGAAGCCGTGATTCAATCCATAGATGCGTCCACCATTTACGATGTGCCCATGTTAATGCAGGAAGAGGGACTGGACAAAGTAGCTCTTGAAAAATTGGCCCTTCCCAATGATGTGGAACCCGAATTGGGACAATGGGAACAGTTTCTGCAGAAACATAAAAACCCCAAGCATCAGGTGACCATTGGACTGATAGGGAAATACGTTGAACTTCAAGACTCCTACAAATCCATTCTGGAGTCCTTTATCCATGCCGGAGCCGCCAATGAGGTCAAGGTGGTGGTTCGTTCCATACATTCAGAACACTTGTCCGCAACGGATGTAGACAAGAAATTAATGGGACTTGATGGGATTTTGGTCGCTCCAGGTTTTGGTGAAAGAGGAATTGAGGGCAAGATCAAAGCTGTTCAATATGCCCGTGAAAACGATATACCCTTCCTGGGCATTTGTTTGGGGATGCAAATGGCGGTTATTGAATTTGCCAGAAATGTACTGGGTTATAGCAAAGCCAATTCTACCGAGATGAAACCTGATACGCCAGACCCTGTCATCAACCTAATGGAAGAACAGAAAAAGGTGACCAATATGGGAGGTACCATGCGTTTGGGGGCTTGGGATTGCGATTTGCAAGAAGGTAGCTTGGTACACGAAGTTTATGGAGAAACCGAAATAGCTGAACGACACCGACATCGATTTGAATTCAACAACGATTACAAAAGTCAGTTGGAGGAGGCTGGATTGAAAGCGACTGGTTTTAACCCAAAGACTGGGTTGGTGGAGGTGATTGAAATTCCGGCACATCCGTGGTTTATTGGAGTGCAGTACCACCCGGAATACAAAAGCACCGTAGCCAATCCCCATCCTTTGTTTGTTGGATTTGTAAAGGCAGTTTTGGCGCAAAAACAACAACAAACTAATGCCAGTTTGGCATAAACTGCGGTTTTGGACATATATTTGCGACCTGAAAAGCGCAGATAAAGATTTTCACTAAATAACTTTCATGGAAGAAAAGAAACTGGACCCCAATTCCATTATTGGATTTGTGTTGATTTTTGGAATACTCATCTTTATGTTTTACCAAAATCAGCCTACCCCTGAAGAATTGGAGGCCCAAAAAGCGGAACAGGAAAAGATTGAGGCGGCTGCCCAACAAGAGGAAGTTGCCCAAGAACCCCAAATAGAGACCCCGGCACCAATCAATACACAAGATTCTACGGCAGTGGCCAACTACAAGAATTCGGTTGGGGCATTTGGATTCACATCTACCCAAGAGGGAACAACCAAATTGGAAAATGAAGTATTGTACTTGGAGGTTTCCAATAAGGGAGCGCAAATTATAGAAGCGCGGATGAAGAATTTTGTCACCTATGATTCTGTACCTGTATACCTGGTAAAAGACGGCAATGCCAAATTAGCCTTGAATTTTACTTCCGCGGACAATCGTGTTTTAAACACTTCGGACCTTTATTTTGAACCTACACTTTCCAATAATGGGGATAACCAAGTGCTTTCCATGAAAGCCAAGGTGTCCGACAACCAATTTTTGGAATACAGATATGAAATGAAACCCAATGATTATTTGTTGGGCTTTACCATAAGAACCCAAGGGTTGAATGGGGTAATCAATTCAGGAAGACCGATTGACTTGGAATGGGATTTAAAAGGAATACGCCACGGGAAAAGTGTTAAGTATGAGAACCGTTATACCCGTTTAACCTATAATCATGACGAAGGAAAAATCAGTAAGCTTTCCGAGGGAAGTGAATTTGATGAGGAAACAGAGGAAGACATAAAATGGTTGTCTTACAGACAGCATTTCTTTAGCACTATCTTGGCCACTGATACTCATTTTAAAACGGCTGAATTGAGTTCACAAAACTTGGTGGAAGAGGAGAGCAAGGAAACTGAATTCACCAAGATCTATAAGACCAAGGCTCCTTTGGAACTCCAAGGAGGGGAATTATCCTTGAATATGCATTGGTACTATGGCCCAACAGATGTAAAAGTACTGGACAAGTATGAGGATTTGGGATTGACGGATACGATTCCCTATGGCTGGGGGATTTTTGGTTGGATCAATAGATATGTGTTCACACCCTTTTATAATTTCTTGAGTTCTTTCTTGCCTTATGGTATAGCAATTATTGTGATGACCATTTTGGTTCGATTGGCTTTATCGCCCGTAACTTATAAGTCGTATCTCTCCCAGGCCAAGATGAAAGTTTTGAAGCCTGAGATTACTGAGATTAACGACAAGTACAAGGACAATGCCATGAAGAAGCAGCAGGAAACCATGAAGCTTTACAATAAGGCTGGGGTAAGTCCGATGAGTGGCTGTATACCCGCTTTGCTGCAGTTGCCGATATTCTATGCACTGTTCATGTTCTTCCCAACTTCTTTTGAGTTGCGACAGAAATCGTTCTTATGGGCAGAGGATTTGGCGTCTTACGATTCTATTTTTGAATGGTCCACAAACATTCCCGTAATTTCCAGCTTCTATGGAAATCATGTGAGTCTGTTTCCCATATTGGCGTCCATTGCTATTTTCTTCTATATGACTTTGACCACAGGTCAGACGATGCAGATGCAACAACAGCCTGGCATGCCCAATATGAAATTTATCATGTACCTCTCTCCGCTGATCATGTTGATTTTCTTCAACAATTATGCGAGTGGATTGAGTTTATACTATTTCATCTCCAACTTAATTACCATCTTCATTATGTTGGCCATCAAGAACTATATCTTGGATGAGGATAAGATCCATGCACAGATTCAGGAGAACAAAAAGAAGCCGAAAAAGGAAAATAAATTCCAGAAAAAAATGCGGGAGATGATGGAGCAAGCCGAAGAGCAAAAGAAGACCGGAAGAAGATAATCCTTCACAAAAAAACAAAAACTCCCCCAAGAACTTTGGGGGAGCTTTCACCATTGATAGGTATAGTTTGGAAAGATTTGGGACTCCAAAGATGCCACTTAAAACCTCCCCAAAAAATTAATAGTTGTCAAAGCAGGTATTTTGTATGGTAAAAGAGACCTGTTTTGATGTGTCATCGACGAACGGTAAACCCTTATAGATAAAGGAACTCCCTTAATGTTATTTAAGGGAGTTCTTTTGTAATATTAGACCTACAAATCAATGGCGGTCATAAGGGGATTTAGTGTAGTTCATCCAAGACTTCCTGTGGCAGC
Source organism: Flagellimonas sp. (assembly GCF_965215805.1). Taxonomy (GTDB): domain Bacteria; phylum Bacteroidota; class Bacteroidia; order Flavobacteriales; family Flavobacteriaceae; genus Flagellimonas. Next base: position 2,693,894 of record NZ_OZ244124.1, read on the forward strand.
AATACTTTGTCGATTAAGTGTACAATGCCATTGCTGGCTTCGTTGTCCGGGCCAATAACTTCTGCATCAATATGTGTCTTATCCCTTACAAAAACCCCGTGGTTGATGATGGCAAACAAAGATTCTCCCTGTACAGTATGCAATTGCTGGTGATTGTACAAATCGCCTGAGGCCAAAGCAGCACCGGCAACTACATGATAAGTGAGGATTTTGGCCAACAATTCTTGGTCATCGTCGTCATCAAAATCATCCAAACTGTTGTAATCATCTCCAAGGGCATGCAGCAAGTCTTCAAAAGCTTCGTTGGTGGGTGCAAATACTGTGAACGGACCATCGCCGCTTAGTACATCCACCAGTCCGGCATCAGCTTGGATGATAGCTTCCACCAAAAGGCTTAGGTCATCAACGGAAGCAGCCAACTCCACAATATTGGGTACTGGAGGATTGAGGATGTCCAATACTTCTTGTGGCAACAGTACTTTGTTAATAACATGGACCACACCATTACTCGCTGCTACGTCCGGTAAAACAACCGTTGTATTGGAGTCGGTGGCATCTTCAATATGCACAGTTCCGCCATTGATGTTGATGCCCACATTTTCACCTTGTAAGGTTTCTATATGTTGGCCATCTGAAAGATCGCTTGAGAATGCTGCTGTTCCCGCCACCACATGGTAGGTAAGAACCTTGATCAACAATGCGACTTCATCTTCCGTGTCAAAGTCGCTTAAGCTATGGAAGCCAAGCGCATTCAGCAATTCCATGAAAGCGTGATTGGTGGGAGCAAAGACCGTAAACGGACCATCACCACTTAGCGCTTCCACCAGGCCAGCATCAGCTTGGACGAGGGCATCAACCAATAAGCTGAGGTCATCTGTTTCAATGGCAATTTCCACAATGTTTTTCATCTGGAGCGAAGCCACAAAATCAATCGCTGCTTGAGGCAACAATACTTTATCAATCACATGTACAACCCCATTGCTAGCTTCAACATCTGGAATGACCACTTTGGCCTTTTCCTCCGAGGCATCCTTGACAAACACATGGCCACCATACAATTTGATGGTTACTTCATCTTCGGAAACTGTAGGGATGGTCTGTCCGTCGGACAGATCCGTAGAAAAGGCAGCTGTTCCCGCAACCACATGATAAGTAAGAATGTCCACCAAAAGATCCAATTCCTCTTGGGTGTCAAAATCGGATAAAGAGTTATAGTCATCGCCCAATAGGTGCAACAGGGCAGCAAAAGCCTCGTTGGTTGGAGCGAAAACCGTAAATGGACCTTCCCCGCTTAGGGTATCCACCAATCCGGCATTTGCCTGAACCAAAGCCTCAACCAATAGGCTCAAATCATCGGTTTCAATGGCAATCTCCACGATGTTCTTCAATTGGAGCGAGGCCACAAAATCAATCGCTGCTTGAGGTAGCAATACCTTATCGATTACATGCACCACACCATTGCTGGCAGTTACATCAGGAATAACCACTTTGGCCTTTTCCTCGGATGCGTCTTTGATAAATACATAATCTTCTTCCAGTTTAATGGTCACCTCATCTTCGGAAACGGTAGGGATGGTCTGTCCGTCGGATAGATCCATTGAAAATGCAGCTGTTCCAGCAACCACGTGATAGGTGAGAATGTCCACCAAAAGATCCAATTCCTCTTGGGTGTCAAAGTCGGAGAGTGCATGGTAGTCATCTCCCAATAGGTCCAACAGGGCAGCAAAAGCCTCGTTGGTTGGGGCGAATACGGTAAACGGTCCTTCGCCACTTAGGGTTTCCACCAATCCAGCATTGGCCTGAACCAAGGCATCCACCAATAGGCTCAAGTCATCGGTTTCAATGGCAATCTCCACAATGTTTTTCATCTGGAGCGAAGCCACAAAATCGATGGCCGCTTGCGGAAGCAAGACTTTGTCTATCGTATGGGCAACGCCGTTGGAGGCCATGATATCTGTACCAGTGATGTTGGCATTGGTATCCGAAGCATCTCCTATTACAAATTTTCCATCTTCCTCAATTATCATCAATGAATTTTCTGGTAGAGCGGTACCTACCTCACCAGCGGCAAGGTCAGCTTCAAGCACTTGGGCGGGTATCACATGATACAATAAAATGCTTTTCAACAATTCAATTTCTTCAGGAGTGTCAAAATCTTCCAAGCTCATATAGTCACTTCCCAATGCCATAAGCAGGGCTTCAAAGGCGTCATTTGTGGGAGCAAAGACCGTGAACGGCCCGTCGCCATTTAAGGTATCCACAAGATCGGCCTTGACTACGGCAGCTTCCAGAAGTGATAGGGCTTCCGTCGCAACTACAATGTCTACCAAAGTTCCACCTTCATTTAACGCATTTATAATGGCTTGGGGCAGCAATACTTTGTTGATTACATGGACAATTCCGTTGGAGGCTGTGACATCTGGGATACCTACCTCTGCATTCTGATCCGTAGCATCGTCAATGAACACGCCGCCGTCCAGGATTATTTTTAAGTCCTCTCCCTGAACTGTTGTTACTTCTTGACCGTTGGTAAGGTCACCAGAGGCAACTGCCGCTCCGGCAACAACATGATATTGCAGGATGGTAGCTAGGATGGCGCGCTCCTCATCCGTGTCAAAATCTTCCAAGGAATCAAAGCCGTCCAGACTGTTCAATAGCTCCGTAAAAGCCTCATTGGTTGGGGCAAAGACGGTAAAAGGGCCTGCGCCGCTTAGGGTGGTAATTAAATCGGAATCCTCATTTTCATCCGCTTTGGCCAGGGCTGCCACCAAAGAACTTAGGGCATCTGTATCCTGTGCAGTTTCAACAATGTTCTTTGTTGCAATTTCATCATCAACTATGGCTTGGTCATCCTCTAGTTCGCAGGAAACGAAGGTGAAAAGGATAAATGCCAACCATAGGAAAAGTTTCCTGGGTTGTAATAATGTTCTCATAATAGTGTTGTTAATTGTTCTCTTAAATTGGAGGGGTGAAAAAGGGTCGGTTGAACACCGACCCTGTTCAATTTAGTTCATAGTGTCTGGAATCAAGACGGCATCCAAAACATGGATTACTCCATTTACGGCCTGCACGTCCACGGCATCAATTCCGATGCCCATATTGCCAGCTCCATCAGTTACATCGGCAATGTTGCCGTTTGTACCAGGTAGAGTAATGGTGAAAGTATCACCTTCCAAGGTGGCCGGCGTTACAGTGTCTCCATTTGGAGTTAAATCCCCAGAGCGGATATTGGCTCCAGCAATTACATGGTGCTGAAGGATAGGAATCAAATCGCCTTCCTCAGGAATGGCGGCCAATGCATCAAAGGCTGCATTTGTTGGTGCAAATACAGTGAATGGATCGGAACCATTTCCACCTTGGGCGGATAAAACCGAAACAAAATCAGTGCTAGGGGTCAAATCTGTTAATGCGGTCACCAAAGTTGAGAAATTTGGATCTGCAGTTGCAAAGGTAACCACGGTAGGAAGGTCAATAACCATATCCACGGCATGGATAACCCCGTTTGTGGCCACAATATCAGCTATTGCCACTTGGCTCATTCCATTTAGAGTAACACCGTCATCTGTATTGATATACAAGCTCAATGGCTCATCGGTGTCGAAAGCTGCTGCGGTATTCACATAGGAATTGGACAATCCGGAAGAGAATGCAGCTGCGCCTACCACAACATGGTTGGAAAGGATATCATTGATATCGTTGCCATTTGGATTCATGAAGGCATCAAAACCTGTGTTGACCGGAGCAAACACTGTGAACACTTCCATTTCATCGGATAACAAATCAGTAAATGTGGTGTTGCCTCCATCGGTGAGGGCAGCAACCAAGGAAGTTAAATTTGGATTCGCCACTGCATGATCCACAATATTGGGCAGGCCTATAACGGCATCAACAATATGTACAACTCCATTCAGTGCTTTTACATCGGCGGTTTCAACTGAGGAAACCCCATTGAACGACACACCATCCGAGGTGTCAAAGAAAATGCTCATTTGCTGCTCTCCAGCTCCTGTAGCCAAGGTATTGCTGTATCCCGAACCCAATCCTTCCAAATCAGCTTGGTACAACTCACCTTCCAGAACATGATTCAATAAAACATTGGTGAGCACGTCTACGGGAATATCACCCAAAGCAGCTCCATCCAAGAAGGTTTCGAAGGCTGCATCGCTAGGAGCCAAAACCGTGAATGGGCCTGCACCTCTTAAAACAGTAGGTAGGTCTCCGTTGGCAGCGACCAAAGCGGCCACTAAGTTCTCCAAGTTTTCATTTCCAATGGCCAAATCAGTAATGGGAACCAGTAAAATATCGGCCAATTCGTCCAAAATGGTTTGTGGGAGCAACACCTTATTGATAATGTGTACCACTCCATTGGAAGTTTCCACATTGGCGGTTGTCACCTGGGCATCTGCATCGGTATCGTCACCAATAAAAACACCTCCATCTGTAGAGACCGTTAAGTTGGAACCTTGCAGAGTAGTTAAGGTTTGTCCGTCCGATAAATCTGTGGACATAGCTGCAGTTCCAGAAATAACATGATAGGTGAGAATCGTAGCCAACAGATCTTGCAGTTGTTCAGAGTTGAAATCATCCAAGGAATCAAATCCGTCCAATTGAGCCAACAGATCTGCAAAGGCAGCATTGGTAGGTGCAAAGACCGTGAAAGGCCCATCACCACTTAAAGCACTAATTAAATCATTATTGGCACTTTCATCGGCTTTTTGTAGGGCACTTACCAAGCTGCTTAAATCTGCAGTAGCCTGAGCAGCCTCAACAATGTTGGTGGTCTCTTCAGGCGGTGGATTCATGACTCCGTTGTCATCTTCCTCACAGGAAGTAAAGATCAATGCGAAAATTAACAAGGTCAATTTTGAAAAATTAATTAGTGCTTTCATGGGTAGAATTTTTGATTATACATTTTGTTTAACAAAACAAATATTTAATTAAACATTGTAAATATATAAAATGTTTAATGTTTTTTATTAAAAGTTTAACAAAATTTATTTTTGGGTATATGAATTTCACCATTTTTCTTACAAAATCATCAATAAAAAAGGATGAATGGACCTAAAAAGGAAGTATTTAGAACCTATTTATAGAGATTTCCCTTTTTTAGTTAGGGAACCTTCTTCAGACTTGTTTTTGAAAAATTGGCATTTCTTAGTGAAACAACCATTATAATTATGTTTAATAATAGATGTTAAAAACTTAGTCAAATTATGTAATGAACAAATTAATTTGGCCAAGTATACGATTGAAATGGCATCATGATTTGGCTGAACATGATGTTAGCACTTAAGTGTACACTGTAACAATTGCCTGATTGTTACGACCTAGCGTCAATGTTTCTCATTTTGTATTTTTGCACACGTAATTCAATAGGATGAAAAAAGTAGTAGTAGGACTTTCTGGTGGAGTGGATTCCAGCGTTACAGCCTATCTTCTAAAGGAGCAGGGATATGATGTTATTGGCCTATTCATGAAGAATTGGCACGACGATAGCGTTACCATTTCCGAAGAATGCCCATGGTTGGAGGATAGCAATGATGCCCTGATTGTTGCGGAGAAGTTGGGAATACCGTTCCAAACCGTTGATTTAAGTGCGGAGTATAAGGAGCGTATCGTGGATTACATGTTCAATGAATATGAACGCGGGCGTACCCCTAATCCAGATGTGCTATGTAATAGGGAGATAAAGTTTGATGTTTTTCTAAAAATTGCATTGCAGCTGGGTGCTGACTACGTGGCTACTGGACATTATTGTCGTAAGGGGGTTATAGAAAAAGAAGATGGTTCCAAAACATATCAGTTATTAGCTGGTGTGGACAATAACAAGGACCAGTCTTATTTTTTGTGCCAACTTTCGCAGGATCAATTGGCCAAAACCTTGTTTCCGATTGGGGAACTTACCAAACCCGAGGTTAGACAAATCGCTTCGGAAAACAATTTGATCACGGCGGATAAAAAAGATTCCCAAGGACTTTGCTTTATAGGCAAGGTTCATCTGCCTGAGTTTTTACAGCAGAAGTTGAAACCCAAAAAGGGAGTCATCGTCGAAGTTCCTAATAATGCGGACCAATATAGCCATGGAACCCCATCGTTCAATAGCAAAAGAGAAGAGTTGGCATTCCAAGCGGAAAAACCAACATATTCTGTTGCTGATGGCAAGGTAGTGGGTGAACACCAAGGAGCGCATTACTTTACTATCGGGCAACGTAAGGGACTCAATGTGGGTGGAACCAAGGAACCTTTGTTCGTGATAGAAACGGATGTGGATGCGAATGTCATTTTTACGGGACAGGGTAAATCCCATCCAGGGTTATATAGAAGTACCTTGTTTGTCAAGGACGATGAGTTACACTGGGTACGCCCAGATTTGGCATTAAAGGTGGATGAAACCCTGGAGGTCATGGCGAGAATCCGATATAGACAACCCTTACAACAAGCCACGCTTTATAAAACAGATAACGGTCTTTACGTTGATTTCAAGGACAAACAATCCGCAATAACCGAAGGGCAGTTTGTTGCTTGGTATATAAAAGACGAACTTGTGGGTTCAGGAGTTATCTCATGATTATGGATCCCAGCAGAATCACCCAACTTTTTGGTATTAAATTTCCCATTGTTCAAGGAGGTATGATTTGGACCAGCGGCTGGCGATTGGCATCTGCGGTGTCCAATGCCGGTGGTTTGGGACTATTGGGAGCAGGTAGCATGTATCCCGAAGTGCTCAAGGAACATATTGCTAAATGCCAACAGGCCACGGACAAGCCGTTTGGTGTAAATGTTCCTATGCTTTACCCCAACATTGAGGAAATCATGGACATCATTGTTCAATCCGGGGTCAAGATTGTTTTTACCTCCGCGGGAAACCCAAAGACCTGGACCACTTTTTTGAAAAAACACGGAATTACCGTTGTGCATGTGGTCAGCAGTGTGAAGTTTGCCTTAAAAGGGCAAGAAGCTGGTGTGGACGCCATAGTGGCCGAAGGTTTTGAGGCTGGTGGACACAATGGTAGGGATGAGACCACTACCATGGTACTCATTCCATCGGTTAGGCAAAAAGTGGAAATTCCGTTAATAGCTGCAGGAGGGATTGCTACGGGCAAGGCCATGTTGGCAGCTATGGTTTTGGGTGCAGATGGAGTCCAGGTTGGAAGTCGTTTCGCCGCAAGCCATGAGGGATCTGCCCATGCCATGTTCAAGGATTATATTGTAAATGCCAAAGAAGGGGATACCCAACTTACCTTAAAAGAATTGGCCCCGGTACGCTTGTTAAAGAACAAGTTTTATAATGATTTACAACAAGCTTATGCCAATGGAGCTACCGCTGAAGAATTGAAAAAACTTCTGGGTCGTGCCAGGGCCAAAAAGGGAATGTTTGAAGGGGATATGGAAGAAGGCGAATTGGAGATTGGTCAAGTATCCGGTCTAATTCATGAGATTCTACCAGCGGAAGTCATAATCAAGAATATGATGGAGGAATACAGGGCTGCCATCCAAGATGTAAAGGGGCTTTAGGCCCATCAAATCGATAATTTTCCCTACTTTTACTGGGTAATGAGAACACTAATCCCCACATTAGTCGTGTTCCTTTTTGCATCGCAATTGCATGCACAACTGGAGCGGGACAAAGTACTTCATTTTGTAGGCGGCGGGCTTTTTGGCCTAGCTGGCGCAGGTATAGCTAAACATGCATCAGATGGAAATCGGGTTTGGACGTTCGTTGGAGCGGTGGCTGGTAGTGCCTTGGTTGGGGTGGCGAAGGAAGCCATAGATTCAGGTCAACAAGACAACGCTTGGGACAATGATGATTTATTGGCAACGGTTTTGGGAGGTGTTACAGTTGGGGTGTCCATTGAATTGTTCTCAAAAAAGCGAAATAAAAGACGGCCCATGGGAAGTTTGACCACCCAAACTTTTAATCCCGAAGATTTCAAGGTGAACACGAAAGCTTACCAGTACGTTGACTCAGATTCCCCCTTACCAACCATTAATGCCCTTGGGTTTAATGCGCCAGGGGAGTTCTATCTAGAGTAACCCTCGAGCTTTTATCTCCAAATATTTGTTGATTGTGTTGATGGTCAAACTTTCAGGCTTGGTCAATATGGTTTGGATACCATATTGTTGCAGTTCTTTTTGCATTAACCTTTTTTCCAAAGAAAACTTTTCCGCAATGGTCTTGTGGTAAATGGTCTGCAGATCTTCGGCATCTGTGGAGATTAGGGCTTCCAGCTCCGTGTTTTCAAAAAAGATGACTACAAGCACATGTTTTTTGGCTATGGCCAAAAGGTAGGGTAGTTGTCTTTTTAAGGCTGATATATGTTCAAAGTTGGTGTAAAGCAGCAACAAACTTCGCTGGTTGACTTTTCTTTTGATATGTGCATAAAGCAGTCCAAAATCGGAATCTGTAAACTCGGTGGTAATGTTATAAAGCTTTTCCAGTATGGTGTTTAAGTGTGATATTTTTTGGACAGCAGGAACAAAGGTTTCTATGTTTTTGGAAAACGTAAGCATCCCTGTTTTATCGTTCCGCTTTAGGGCCACATTTGAAAATGCTAGGGTGGAATTGATGGCATAATCCAATAGCTTAAGGCCATCAAAGGGCATTTTCATAACTCTGCCCGTATCGATAATGGAGTAAATGGGTTGGGACTTTTCATCCTGGTATTGGTTCACCATCAATTGGTTTTTCTTGGCCGTGGCCTTCCAGTTTATGGTTCTGATATCATCACCTTTAATGTACTCCTTGATTTGTTCAAATTCCTGGGTATGTCCAATTCTTCTAATCTTTTTCAATCCAATTTCAGAGAGTCTATTGTTGATGGCCAAAAAATCATATTGCTGCATTTGAATGATGGAAGGGTATACTGGAACCATCTGGTCTTTTTGGAACACAAAACGTCTTTTTACCATTTGAAGTGGGGAAGAAGCATATACATTAAGGTTCCCAAAGACATATTCCCCACGTTCCACGGGTCGCACTGAGTAATCAAAGGTGTGGTTTTCATTCTTGTTCAGAAATACTTTGTATGCAAAATCCCTTTTTTGGAACTGGACAGGGAGTTCGTCAATGACCACTATACCGGTCTTGAACGGATATTTGGAGGTCAACTGAACTGCCAGCAGATTTTCATCGCTGTTGGAAAGTTTTTGGGGAAGTTCTCTTTGCGCCCTAATGGCATCGCCCGAAACGAACAACAAATAACAATCCAAGAAGAACAAAGCCAACAACCCATACACCAACAACCAGGCAATAGGGTATACACTAGGTACCCAATAGGAAATCACAAAGCAGGCCGCCAAAATTGCGATGTACCAAAAAAATCGGTTATGAATGTAAAACGACCTAAGAATACGCATGTCTATCTTGGAATTTCAACGGATTCCATAATCATATTGATGACGTTTTCAGTGGTCATCCCTTCCATTTCCCTTTCAGGAGTCAGAATGACCCTATGGTTCAGTACGGGAACAAGCGCTTTTTTAACGTCCTCGGGAATCACAAAATCCCTACCGGATATGGCGGCAAAAGCCTTGGATGCAGCCAAGGTGGCTATGGATGCTCTGGGTGAGGCACCTAAATAAAGATGCGGATGGTTTCTTGTATTGGTAATGATGTTGGCAATGTAGTTGATGATTTTTTCCTCAACAATCACATCATGGATGTTCTTTTTAAACTCGGCCAATTTTTTTGAAGTCAACACCGCCTTTACTTTGTCCTGGGGCTTTTCTCCCTTGCGTTCATGATGTCCTTGGATGATTTGCACCTCCTCTTCAACGGAAGGGTAATCAATCTTGATCTTGAACAAAAAACGATCCAATTGGGCTTCCGGGAGTGCATAGGTACCCTCTTGCTCAATAGGGTTTTGCGTAGCTAGTACCATAAAGGGTTCGGCCATTTTATAGGTAGTGCCGTCAACTGTGGCCTGCCGTTCCTCCATGGTCTCAAAAAGGGCTGCCTGGGTTTTGGCGGGTGCCCTATTGATTTCATCAATTAAGATGATATTGGAAAAGATGGGCCCCTTTTTAAATTCAAACTCTGAATTTTGGACATTGAATACCGAGGTTCCCAAGATATCACTCGGCATTAAATCCGGGGTAAATTGTATCCTGCTAAAACCGGTCTTTAAAGTCTTTGCAAACAATTTGGCGGTGATGGTCTTTGCAATTCCAGGCACTCCTTCAATTAAGGCATGCCCATCTACCAAAAGGGATACAATAAGGAGATCCATAAAATTTTGTTGGCCCACAATGACCTGGGAGAGCTCTTCCTTAATTTGTGAAACCGTATTTTTTAGCTCCTCCAAAGGAACCCGACTGTCAAAGTTCAAATCGTTATTTTCCATCAACTTTTGCTTTAAATGCTTCTATTTTTTTATTCAGTTCTTCAAGTTCCGTATCCGATATTTGGGTTTTGCCCTGTAGCTTTTCTATCAGCTTAAACAATTTTTGAACATCCATTGGATCGTTGTTGCTGCGTATGGCCAGTCGATTGAGAAATGCCTCGTCCTGGTTTTGCGTGGAGATATGCAATCGCGTACGGATATAGTCCAAAAAGTAGGCAATTTTATGTGTTGTAATTTGTTTTTGCTCTCCATTTTCAAAGTACATGTCTGCAATGGTCCGGGTAAATGCCAAGGTTTGATTTTTTAAAGGAGTAACAATGGGGATGGCCCGCTGTTTTCTCTTTCCTTCAAAAATGACATAAACCAAGGCTCCGATAAGGACTAAATAATAGGCCCATTTGAATTCCTTGGTATTCAGGAACAGGTACATGGGAGAGGTATAAAAAGACTTCCCGGATTTGTAATGGTTGTCCATTAAAATGGTGCCACTTGTTGGCAAATAGGACAGCAACCCTGCGGTATAATCTCTATGTTCATCCTTTAGGATGAAATAGTTGGTGAATGCTTCTGGAAAGGTGGAAAGCACAATAGTACCCTGGCCAAATGGCTGTTTTATGGCGTTGACTCCCCTGGAAGTGGTTTGGACACTGTCCGCATTTTTCCGTACCTCCCCCAACACTACGGTATTTAAGGTGTCTATTTTGCTGAAAGTTCGCGCATTGTAGTTCTTGCTAAAGGATATCTCTTTGGATGCAAGCTTGGGGTTTACCAATTTATGGTGAAACTCCGGCTCCAGATCTTCGGTGCTATAGAGGTATTCCTCTTCCAGGTGCAAGGTATCCAAAAGCTTCTCATCAAATCCTTTGGAGGCCAGAAACAAGGTGTTCCCTTTATCCACCCAATCCAACAGCGTGTTCAGTTCAGATTCTCCAAAATACACAGACTCATTTACAAAAAAATATGCTCCTGCTGCATCTTCCCTGTTTTGTAAGAATTCAAATGGGGGTCTGGTTACTTGCTGTATGCGCTCGGGATAAAATCCCTCCATAAGTTCATTGAGCACATAGGTTCCATAGGGTATTTTATGATGGGTTACGTAAGACGGAAACCAATTCACCTTTTTGGGTTTGTTGTATTCCAATAGCAGTAGAAGCCCTACGGTGATAACACTTATGATGATATATGCCCTTCCCTTTTTAAACATCTGTGGCAATGGCATTTTTTAAGGTTACAAATACTTGTTCGGCCTTGGTATATCGGTCTTGATCTATGTTGAACTCTCCATACCAAATATAATCGTAGAGCAAGGTGGCCCTGCTAAAAGGGGTCTTCAACTGGCTATTGGAAAGCTCTGCAATATAGTCGTCGTTGGTTTTTTGCAACTGCCATTCAATAAGTTCCCTTTCTGTCAATAGTTTCAGGATAAAAAGGTAATAATAGCGAATGGCCAGACGATAGTTTTTCTGGGCAAGGGCATCCCTGATCAGTTGTTGGATATCCTCTGTTTTGATAATGCGTTCCTCTTCGGAAAGGGAAACAATATTTGGGTTTTTCTGGGTATATATCAGGGAACGGGTATTTGCCTTGACAAAAAATCCAATAATCAGAAACAATAGAATTCCAAGTAAAATGTAGGGAAGTATCTGAAGGAAGGAAGCCACGGCACCTACAGCGGCTTCAACACCAAAAAGCCATTCAAAAATCTGAAGTAGGATGTTGTACATCCAATCTTTGAAATTGTCCCACCAACTGCTATCCGTCTTGACAATCTCATAATTAAAGGCTTCGTCCTCCAGAAAAGGTTTCAAATGCTCTTCGGAAATTTCAACTGGAACAATGTTGGCATCGTCATGTTTTACCAACGTATCGTTTTGCCCAAACATTGGGATGCAAATCGATAAAAACACAACAAAAACTATCCACTTCCGCATTTATCCCTCAGACGATTTTCCCAAATTATCTATGCGCTCATAGGTTCCCGTAAAATTTTTCTTTTCGTTGAGGTTAAAGTAAATAAGTACCCCTGCAACCAAAGTGATGATATTCAACAGGAATTGCACGGAAACGGACAGTAAATTCAACAGAATATAAATAGGATCAAAAATACCGCCGGTTAACGCAACTGGATCTGTCTCTCCGGCCATAGTGCCCATTTTTACCATCATATAGATATAGGCTGGAATGCTAAAGGCATAACTGGCGATTCCAACGATTATTCCAATAACAAAAAAGGTAATGAAAGTAATCCACCAGTTGTCTTTGATCAAGGTAAAACTGTATCCGTAGGCTTCGCTTACCCCTTTCTGGTTAAAGACCATAACGCTAAAGGAAAGTGCAAGAATAGGATAGAGGTAAATGCCAGGGATGATACAAAAAACAAATCCTACCATTATGGACAATCCCACTAAAAGTCCCAGGCCTATAAAACTCCAGAAGTGCGTGTATACATTTTTCTTGATTTCCTCAAAGTTGATGACCCCTTTGTTGTTTGCATAGGATTTAATATAAAACAGCACAGTGGCCTGTGCCATCACATAGGCCGCAATAATGGCCAGAAAAAAGATAAAAAATACCAACACCATCATGATGGGATTGAAAAAATCGTTGGAGGTCTCCACACTAAAGGAGAACATATCCCCAATAAAGTAATAGTAGAATCCTAGGGAGATCAACATCACCAATAGATAGGGGCCAACAATCTTTAAAATGGTACCAAAAAAAGGTTGGAATTGGTTTCGGATAAAACCGAAGGTATCTGATAAGATTTCCCCCAGTTCCCGTTGTTTTTTAAACTCAATGTACTGTTGCATGCTTCGCTTTTCGTTTGAATTGGTTAGGATAAATGATATAATAAAATACGATAAGGAATAAAGAACTTGCAATGATCAAAATGGCCAACCAGTCGGGCATTTCGGTATGACGGGTTACATAGCCCTCCAAAAATCCCGCTAGAATAAAGAACGGGATGGTGCTGATCATAATTTTTAATCCATTTTTTACGCCTCGTTTAAAGGATTCCATTCGGGTATAGGTGCCAGGAAAAAGCATCCCGTTGCCCATGACCAAACCCGCACATCCGGCTATAATAATCACGGAAATCTCGATGGTACCATGAATCCAAATGGTACGCACCGATTCCCATAATAGACCTTTCTCATAAAAAAAGTACTGAAAACTACCCAACATGATTCCGTTTTGCAACATGATGATCAAGGTGCCGATGCCCAACAAAATTCCCAAGGCGAAGGCGTAGACCGCTACTTTAATATTGTTGATGGTAATCCCCAAAAACATATTGAACTCTCCTTGTTCTTTGTACACCGCCATGGGATCGCCCTTCTCAATATTTTCCAAGGTCATGTTCACATAGCCATCCCCCAAAATGGAGCGGACAAAATCCCCTTCATTGGCCGATGAAAAGGCTCCTACGAAGGAGAAAAAAGCAAAAACCAAAAAAGAAATCAACAATTCTCGGTGATGCTGGTAAAACATAGATGGAAATTCCGTTTTCCAAAAGCCCACAATACGGTTCTTGGATTCCCGTTTGGTCTTATATATTTTCTGATGTGCCTGTGAGGCCAGAGCGTTGAGGTACAACTCGGTATTGCTCTTGGGATAAAAAGTTTTGGCGTAGCTAAGGTGATCTGTGATTTCAATGTAGAGGTCGGATAGTTTATCTGGAGTCAGCCGATCTTGATTGTTCAAGACATTTTCAAAAGCGATCCATTTGTCCTTATTTTGCTTAACAAAAGCAGCCTCTCGCATTAAATTTGGTTTGTAAGTAAAGAAACTAAAATATGGATCAATTTCAAATAGAAACGGCCCAAAATATAAGTATCACCCAAAACACTTCCAACCTTGGGGAGCGTATGCTGGCCTATATTATAGACAGCTTTGTGATTGGTGTCTATACCATTTTGGTCTTTATTCTTTTGGGATCTCTGGACATGGATTTGTTTGACCAATGGGCGTACTATTTGGTGATGAGTATTCCTGCTTTTTTGTACTATCTTTTGTTTGAGACTTTCTCCGACGGCAAGACCATAGGAAAAGGATTGATGTCCCTACGCGTGGTAAAACTGGATGGTTCCAAACCTAGTTTTGCCAACTATTTTGTGCGTTGGGTATTACGAATTATCGATGTGGTGCTTACCTCTGGTGGAGGAGCTGTGCTTACTATACTGATTCGAGGTAAAGGACAACGATTGGGAGATATTGCGGCAGGTACCACCGTCATCAGCGAAAAAAAGAAAGTTTCGCTAAAAGACACCTTGCTACGCGAGCTGCCAAAGGATTATAAACCCCAATTTCCGCAGGTCACCGTTTTTAAGGATTCCGAGATACAGACCATTAAAGAACTGTATGATAAATCCAAGCTTAACGGAGATCATAACGTTATTGTTTCCTTGGATAAGAAGATTAAGGAAGTAACGGGAATTCAGACCACCTTGCATCCCATCCAATTTGTGGATGAGGTCATCAAGGATTACAATTACTACACTCAAAAAATGTAATCGTGTTTTATCAGACCATAGATATTTTGGGTACCGTGGCCTTTGCCATTTCAGGAGTTTTGGTGGCCATGGACAAGAAATTGGACTTGTTTGGGGTGCTCATTATTGCCTTTGTAACAGCAATTGGCGGAGGTACCCTTCGGGATTTGCTTATTGGAAATACACCTGTAGTCTGGATGCGTGATTTAACCTATGTTACAACAATTTTCATCAGTGTGGTGTTTGGGATATTGTTTGTGAACCAACTAAAATACTTACGGCGCTCCCTGTTTTTGTTTGATACCATTGGGATTGGACTTTTTACGATGATTGGGGTGGAGAAGGGGCTTCAAGCTGAGCTTTCCCCAGTAATGTGCGTTGCTTTGGGAACCATGACCGCAAGCTTTGGAGGAGTGATTAGGGATATGCTTTGCAACGAGATTCCGGTGATTTTTAGGAAAGAAATCTACGCCACGGCCTGCATTTTGGGAGGTGCCAGCTACTTCTTGTTTACACAATTTCCCATCAAAGAAAATTACGCTTATATAGCGGCAATAGTAGTGGTGATCAGTTTACGTTTATTGGCTGTCCACTTTGGGATAAGTCTCCCCAATATTTACAAAAAGACCTAGGGATTAGAGTACCTCGGCCTTTAGGATATAAACATTTTGCCATGGCCAATCACCATCACCCACTGGAACATTGTTAATGGCGTCCACCACATCCATCCCATCTATGACCTTTCCGAAGGGCGTATACGAGCCATCCAAATGGTAGCTACCTGGTTTGGTGACTACAATAAAAAACTCATAGGGTGAGGCCAACTTATGTGGATTGTGCCGTTCACTACTGGGCATTGAAATGGTGCCTCGGTGATGTTTGTGTCCTTTTCTGGTATCAGGGGGAAGCAAATATCTGCCGATCAATCTTCTTTTCTTGGCAGTTTTGGTATCATCAGAATTCCCGCCTTGAATGATAAAATCCTTGACCACCCTGTGGAATTGGGTATTGTCAAAATAGCCTTTCTTGCTCAGATATATGAAATTGGCTTTATGGTAGGGCACATTGTCGTACAGTTGAATGGTAAAACTACCCATGCTGGTGGTCAATCGCACCTTATCTTCCTTGAGTTCCTTGGCGTAATTAAAAAAGAAATCAATTGCATTTTCCTCGTCAAGTACAAAGGCCTCTTCTTCCTTTTCCTCAGGGGTTTCAGGAATGGGTTCTACCGGAATTGAATCCGTTTTCACCACATTTTCCTCGGTCTTTGGAGCTTCCTTTTTTGGAGCATCACCACAAGCGACGAGAAAAAATAGTGGTATAATTGCAATGAACTTTGAGGGTTTGGTCAACATGGATTTTAACGAATTTTATCATCAAGCTTTAAAAATAAAGAATCTACCACTTCCCGGAGAGGAATCACATCATAAAATGTCTCCATTGATGCGTGTCCAGTGGTTGAAGTCCAATGACATCAAAAAAAGGAATCCCAAGCAAGCCGCAGTAATGGCCTTGTTTTATCCAGATGCCAAGCAAAGCACCAACATGTTGCTGATACTTAGAAAAGCATATGAGGGTGTTCATTCCAATCAGATTGGATTTCCAGGTGGCAAGGTAGAGGATGGGGATGCTAATTTGAAGGAAACGGCCCTCCGAGAGACTTTTGAGGAAGTAGGCGTGCCTCAAGAATCGGTGGAGGTGATCAAGGAGTTAAGTGAACTCTATATTCCGCCTAGCAATTTTATGGTGAGACCGTTTCTTGGTTTTTACACCAAACCAAGTCCATTTGTAATTCAGCAAAGCGAGGTTGAGGCCCTAGTGGAGGTAAATCTGTACGATTTTCTGGACAAGAAAAATCGGATTGAAGAAACCTTGAGTACTTCGTATGCCAAAAGCATCAATGTACCTGCTTATAAATTAAATGGTTATACCGTTTGGGGCGCTACAGCCATGATGCTTAGCGAGATTCAGCAGCTACTGGAGGAAGTGCTTTAACGGCTATTTTGTAAATTAGCCCCCAACAGTAAACGCATGGGTCTCTTCAAGAAAAATCCTTTTGGTCACATTTTATTCTTAAAACGATGGTTGATCCGTGTTGCCGGAATGATGACCCATCAGCGATATAAAGGATTTAACACCTTGGAAATTGAGGGTTCCCAAATCATCAGGGATTTACCGGATACCAATGTGCTGTTTGTAAGTAATCATCAAACCTATTTTGCGGATGTTGTGGCCATGTTCCATGTATTTAATGCCAGTCTTAAGGGTAGAGATGATTCCATCAAAAATTTGGGTTATCTCTGGAATCCGAAGTTGAACATTTACTATGTCGCGGCTAAGGAAACCATGAAAAAAAGCCTGCTGACCAAAATATTGGCCTATGCAGGATCTATAAGTATTGAGCGTACCTGGCGGGCAGATGGTCAGGATGTGAACCGACATGTAAAGTTCAGCGATATCAGCAATATTGCCCGTGCGTTGGATGACGGCTGGGTAATCACTTTTCCGCAGGGAACCACCACACCTTGGAAGCCCTTAAGAAAAGGAACAGCGCATATCATAAAAAGGTACAAGCCTGTTGTGGTTCCTGTTGTAATTGATGGGTTTCGCAGGTCTTTTGACAAAAAAGGATTGCGGGTAAAGAAAAAGGGCATTTTGCAGTCCATGCAAATCAAGGCTCCTTTGGAAATAGACTACGATAATGAATCCATTGATTCCATTTTGGAAAAATTGGAATATGCCATAGAGCAGCATCCCTCTTTTTTAAAGGTGATTTCCAAAGAGGAGTTGGCGGCTTATGAGGCCGACCACCAAAAGCGGAGATACAGTTATCGAGGGGATTAGACCTCCAGTTTTTGCAATTCCCTAAAGTTTTTCCGCAATTTTCGGGTAAGAAGGCCATACAAAAGGAAATATATTCCGCCAAACAGGGCGGTGACCACAATTCCAACCACAGCGAATACGGCCATGATCATAAATTTCATACGCTCCATTGACATATCTTCCATATTGCCTTCAAGGTTCAATGCTTCAATAACATTGTCACTAAAGTAAATGCCCACTACCATGATGGCAAAGGTCAATAGTACCATGGACAAAGAGAAGATTACATAGTGCTTTACGGTTTTTCGGGTCCGCAGAATTTTGGAGGTCAATTTTTTGGCACTGTCCAAAACCGAGATTTCGCGGTATCGTTTGTAGAATTGGTAGATGAAGTAGAAAACGATCAAATATTGGAATATGCTAACCACCAAAACCACTTTGGAGAGCCCTAAATTGGAATACATATCCAAAGAACTATTCCGCATAGATGGTGCGAGATAGAGTAGGTGGGGGATTATAAATTCAATGATGCTGATATAAAATATCCATTTGACAATGGAAGAGGATTTCTTCCAAATCATGGTATGTATTTCATCGTAGGACAGTTTAGGAAGATGTTCACCCTTTTTCTGCCAGTCTTTCTTTAAGAGTTCCAATTCATCCATCATAGGCTAGGGATTTAATATGGTTCTTAGTTTATTTTTGACACGATTCATTTTAACCCTGGCGTTTACTTCTGTGATACCTAGTGTTTCGGATATTTCCGCATAATCCTTGTCCTCCAGATATAGAAATACCAAGGCCTTGTCAATATCACCCAACTGTTTTACAGCCTTGTACATTAACTTTAGCTGTTGTTCCTGGGTATCGTCATATTCGTCGGCCTTGATCTTAAAAATTACCGAATCGTAGTCCTGTGTTTGCACTTTCTTTTTGGATTTCCGATACAAGGTTATGGCGGTATTAAGAGCTACACGGTACATCCAAGTACTGAACTTGGCATCTCCCCGAAACTTTGGATAAGCCTTCCACAATTGTATGGTAATCTCCTGGAAGAGATCGTTGTGGGAATCCCTATCATTGGTATAGAGACTGCATACTTTATGAACAATATTTTGATTGTTCTCAAGCTCCGTCACAAAACGATGTTCCAGTTCTTTGTTCACTCAGGTTGGTTGTTTGACTAATTGGTAGGTGTTAGATCACTTTTGTTACGATCTTTTTCTGGATTTGTTCATTTCCGATAATCCAGGGCGGGTGGACGGTCTCCCAAAAGAGGAATATATTTAAAGTCCTTTCCCCTTCTTTCTTCCAATTCAGCTTTGGCTTTGGCAACTGTATCCGGGTTTTCCAGAAGGTCTATGGCCGTGAGCGATAGTGTTTTGGCTGCGACCATCATTCCCTTATTTCCTATAGATGTCCCACCCGCAGCTACAGCCTGCCAGCTATGTGCCGGTGTTCCAGGAACCCAGGTGGCGGCACTCATACCCACTGTGGGAACGGCAAAACTTACATCACCAACATCGGTGGACCCGTATGCGCGAGCCTCTTCTTTGTAGGCTTGAACATCGAGTGCTCGGGCTTCATCCAATTGATCAAATCCAAGACTTTTGGAGATTTTCTCGGCAAACACCTTTTCCTCATCCGTATAACGGATGCCTCCAATTTTGGAAAGATTTTCATGCATCAACTTTTGAAGCGTCAGATTGGGTAGCAGTTCGTGGGTTCCCCCTATCATTTCGTAATCCATGGTGGTTCCCGTTCCCAAGGCAGCGCCTTCGGCAGCCTTCACAATTCGGTCAAAGATATCAATGACCACATCTCGACTATTGTGACGGGCATAGTAATAGACTTCAGCAAAATTAGGTACCACATTGGGAGCCTTGCCCCCATCCGTAATTACATAGTGGATTCGGGCTTCCTGCGGAATGTGTTCCCGCATCATGTTCACCATAATATTCATGGCTTCAACCCCGTCCAAAGCAGAGCGTCCTCTTTCAGGTGCACCTGCTGCGTGCGCCGAGGTACCATAAAATCTGAATTTGGCAGATTTATTGGCCAATGCTGCGCCTGCACTGGCCGCATTTTGGGAGCCGGGATGCCAATGAAGCGCTACATCAACGTCATTAAAAAGCCCCTCCCGAACCATATACACCTTACCAGAACCTCCTTCTTCCGCAGGACAGCCATAAAAACGAATGGTTCCTTGTTTTTTGGATTTTTTCAGCCAATTTTTGGCTTCAATGGCCGCTGCGGTAGACGCCGTACCAAACAAATGGTGTCCGCAAGCATGTCCTGCAGCAGCGTTAGCCGATTTTTTTTCTGCAACCGCCTGTTGCGACAGACCGGGTAGCGCATCATATTCCCCCAAAATAGCTATAACGGGATAGCCAGAACCATATTCGGCAACAAAAGCAGTAGGAATTCCCGCTACGCCCTTGGTAATGGCAAAGCCTTCATCCTCCAAGGTCTTTTGTAACAAGGCCGAACTTTTATATTCCAAATAGCCCATTTCTGCCAATTGCCAGATTTCTTGGGCAATTTCCCCATATTTTTTGGATTTGGAATCCAAGGATTTAACGACGGATTCTTCATTTTTTTGGCACAGGGCGGTATGTATGCACAAGATGCCCGCAATAGCAAACAGGATTGATTTTTTCATTAGGATAGCTGTTTCGTTAGTCAAGATTTAAAGATAGCAAAAAACCTTTCCAAACATGATTTTAGCCATAGGGTATTATGTAAATTTGCGGCTATGTCCAGCATGAATATTCCACAGTCCAATCTCCCGAGGATTATTATAATAGGTGGTGGTTTTGGCGGTATAGCCTTGGCCAAAAAACTAGCGAAAAAAGATGTCCAGGTGGTGCTGTTGGACAAGCACAATTACCACAATTTCCAACCGCTTCTATATCAAGTCTCTACGGGAGGACTGGAGCCAGATTCCATTGCTTACCCCATTCGGAAGGTATTACAGGGTTATCCCAATTTTTATTTTCGCTTGGCGGAAGTGGTTCAAATCGATATTGAAAATCGAAGGATTCACACCAACATTGGGCCTATCCATTATGACTATTTGGTGGTGGCCACAGGTTCTGAAACCAATTTTTTCGGGAACAAGAACATTGAGGAAAAAGCAATGGCCATGAAGACCATTCCACAATCCCTGAATTTAAGAAGCTTGATCCTCGAGAATTTTGAACAGGCCTTGCTCACAGATGACCTTCATGAAAGGGATGCCCTTATGAATTTTGTTATTGTGGGTGGTGGACCCACAGGGGTGGAATTGGCAGGCGCATTGGCTGAAATCAAAAAAGGAATTTTGCCCAAGGATTATCCTGATTTGGATACACGTAGGGCACAAATCAATTTGGTGCAAGGAGGCAATCGGATTTTGCCGGCCATGAGTGAAATTGCTTCCCAAAAAGCAGAAAAATTTCTTGAAAAATTGGGTGTCAATGTTTGGAAAAACATCCGAGTCACCGATTATGATGGGAACTTCATTACTACGAACACCGATACCACCTTTGAGGCCGCAACCTTGGTTTGGGCCGCTGGGGTAAAAGCGGTGAGTATTAAAGGATTGGATGCCAAGGAACTGCTTTCACGCGGGAATCGCTTAGTGGTGAATGAATTTAACCAAGTGCTTGGACACAATGAAATTTTCGCCATTGGCGATGTGGCCCATATGGAAACCGAAGCTTTTCCCAATGGACATCCCATGATGGCTCAGCCCGCAATACAACAAGGACAAAATCTTGGGGTCAATTTAATTCGATTACTGGAAAACAAGCCTATGAAACCTTTTACCTACAAGGATAAAGGTAGCATGGCCACAGTAGGGAGAAACAAGGCAGTTGCCGATTTAAAGCGATTCAAGTTTCAAGGGGTGTTTGCCTGGTTTGTCTGGATGTTTGTACACCTGTTTTTCTTGATAGGTTTCCGAAACAGGGTTGTAGTTTTCATCAATTGGGTGTACAACTACATTCGTTTTGACCGTGAGGCCCGTTTGATCATAAGACCATTCAAAAAAAGATATCGGGATTCCCAGCCAACTTAGATTTGGGTACTTTCATCCAGCTCTTTGTTTCTGGGATGATGTCCTAAAAGCACCTCATGCAAGTGTTTCCGGTTTACATGCATATAGACTTCTGTGGTGGTAATGCTCTCATGACCCAACATTTGTTGAATGGCCCTCAGGTCAGCCCCACCTTCAAGCAGATGTGTGGCAAAAGAGTGACGAAAAGTGTGGGGACTAATGTTCTTTTGTAGTCCCATTTTTTCTGCCAAGCGTTTAATAATGGTAAAAATCATGGCTCGGGTCAGTTGTTTTCCCCTTCGGTTAAGGAAGAGGTAGTCCTCATGCCCATTCTGGATTTTCAAATGGTTTCTAACCTCATTTCTATAGAGGTTGACATATTTTTTGGCTATTTGGCCAATGGGTACAAAACGCTGCTTGTCACCTTTTCCGGTCACTTTAATAAAGTCCTCCTCAAAATAAAGATCGGACAATTTTAGATTGATTAACTCCGAAACGCGAAGTCCACAGCCATACAGCGTTTCCAGCATGGCCCTATTTCGTTCGCCCTCAGCTTTGCTCAGGTCTATATTGCCAATTAACTCGTCAATTTCTGAAGAGGAGAGGGTGTCCGGTAACTTCCGACCAATTTTTGGTGATTCTATGAGATCCATTGGGTTATCGGTTCGGTAGTCTTCAAAAATGAGGTAGGTAAAAAAACCTTTTAATCCCGATATGATACGGGCTTGGGAACGAGGATTGATGACTTTGGCCAGTTCATAAATGAACTGCTGAATAGTCTCTTGACCAATATCCAAGGGAGAGACCTTAATCTCGTACTGATCTAGGTAATCCACCAGTTTTTGCAGGTCCCGCGTATAGGCAAAGATGCTATTGTCAGATAAGCCACGTTCAATTTTCATATAATGGTGGTAGTCCTGCAGGCCTTGTTTCCAGTTCATGTTTTAAAGATAATCACAATTCATATTAGACCACTTACCCCATTGGTCAATTCAAAAGGGCCATTGATCAATTCAGGGCATTAAAAGTTGGTATATGACGGTATTTTCGAACCAAGTTCTGTCGGAAGTAAAGTAGGCAAATTCTTGTGGAATTTTAGTGAGGTTCCATACTAGATTTGTTAAGAGTGCGTTCTAGGTATTCACAAAGTTTTAACAATTATGAGAAGAACTTACCTAGTTGCAATTGCACTATTTGCTTTTGTTTTTTCTATGTCAGCCCAGGATAGGAGCAATTTTAAAGCTGGATTTAGCGGCGGGATCCCAGTTGGTGACGCTGAGAATATATCAAGTTTTAGTATTGGCTTGGACGTGAACTATCACTGGGGTATTTCCGAATTGATTGACCTTGGTGCGGCCATAGGTTTTATCAATGCTTTTGGTGATACATTACCCAATCAAACCGAGTTTGAAGACATCCAGTTTTTACCGGTTGCCGGCTCCGTAAGAATCTACCCTACCTACCATTTTAAGTTTGGTGTGGACGGTGGCTATGCCGTAGGAGTCAATGAAGGTAATGACGGGGGGCTGTTTTACAGGCCAGTCGTAGGTTACAACATAACGGGCAATACCGAATTGAACGTCTCATATACTGCAGTGGAAAACGACGGAACTTTTGCCATCGCAACCGTTGGAATTTTGTTCCTTTTTTAAAAAGGAAACTTCAACCTAGGGTGAAAACGGTTTATGGTACGGGGATATGAAACCCCCAAATCTGGCTTTTGGATTGTTCAAAAGCCATTAAACCATAAATAATAACCGTAAATACACTAAAAATGAAAAAAGTATGTATTGTTTTCACCTTAACCATTTTATTCACAACCTTAGGCAGCGCGCAGACCAGTTACAGGGCCGCTCTGGGTCTAGGTGTAGATGCCTATGATGAAGCTACCTTCTTTGGAGCTACCGGAAAATATTTCTTTTCAGACCATCATGTGGGACAAGCCGATCTGGGTTTTGAGGATGGTGGAACCATAATTACAGTTTTGTATTCCTACCACAAAGCGATTGTTGGGTCCAGAAATCAACTCCGTTGGTATGCTGGGGTAGGTCCAAGTATCATCTTGGTTGATGATTTTGACAATATTTTTTCACTACGGCCTCATTTGGGGCTGGATTTTAAACCCAAAGGCGTGCCCTTTGTGGTGAATTTTGATTGGAGACCAGCCTTGGTTTTAAGCGAGACGGGGGATAGTGAAGCGGCCGCCTTCGGTTTTGGGCTTCAGTTTGCCATAAAATAACTTATAAGATCAAATTGATATAAAAGCAGGCTATTGCCTGCTTTTTCTTTTTAACAGATATTGTACTTTTACCAGCATGAAACTAATGATCATCAACGGCCCCAACCTGAACCTCCTTGGCAAAAGAGAGCCCGAAGTCTATGGGAGCACAACTTTTGAAACCTATTTTAGCCAACTGCAGGATAAATTTCCCGATGTGAAATTGGACTATTACCAATCCAATATTGAAGGGGAACTCATTGACAAAATACAGGAAGTTGGATTTACCTACGATGGAATTGTACTAAATGCAGCTTCATACACGCATACATCTGTTGGTATCGGCGATGCCGTTAAGGCGGTTTCTGCCCCCGTGGTCGAAGTTCATATTTCCAACACGCACAAGCGGGAGGATTTTAGACATGTCTCCTATATATCCTCAGGTGCCAAAGGAGTGATTTTGGGATTCGGGCTGCAAAGCTATGACCTTGCGATTCAAAGCTTCCTATAAGCAGGAACATCCCTGTTTACATGGGCCTAACAAAACAGGTGTTATCCAGAGATAGATTAATCCGCTACTTTGAGGTATTTTTTATCCACATAAAATGTCCCAAAGGGTAGTAGGGAGGCTATAAACAAAATCACAAACCGTTTAAAGCCCCATTTGCGTTCCCAACTAAGAACCACCGCCAATACTACGTATAGGATAAACAATCCACCATGGGCATAACCCACAATCAAATTGGGTTCCAATATTTGGGCCCAGTGCTTCAATGGCATGGTAATGCCAAACAAGAGGAGATAAGATATACCTTCTAGAATTGCGGTAAGCCGAAAAGCCTTGAGCATCCTTATAAATGAATTACTTCATCATAAGCATCTGCAACAGCTTCCATAACAGCTTCACTCATGGTTGGGTGCGGGTGTACGGCTTTTAGTACCTCATGGCCCGTGGTTTCCAATTTACGGGCCACAACGGCCTCAGCGATCATGTCGGTCACTCCAACCCCAATCATATGGCAGCCCAGCCACTCGCCGTATTTTGCATCAAAAATCACCTTAACAAAACCATCCGGGGTTCCTGATGCTTTGGCTTTTCCACTGGCAGAGAAAGGAAATTTTCCAATCTTAAGGTTGTATCCTTGTTCTTTAGCTTGTTGCTCGGTCATACCAACAGACGCTACCTCCGGAATACAGTAAGTACATCCTGGAATATTCCCATAATCCAAGGCTTCTACATGCATTCCTGCTATTTTTTCCACACAGAGAATACCTTCTGCAGAGGCTACGTGTGCCAATGCTTGCCCTGGGGTTACATCCCCTATGGCATAGTATCCTGGAATATTGGTCTGGTAGTAATCGTTGACCAAAATTTTATCTCGATCCACTGCGATTCCCACATCTTCCAAGCCAATGTTTTCAATGTTGGTTTTAATTCCGACTGCGGAAAGTACCACATCTGCTTCCAGGACTTCCTCTCCTTTGGCTGTCTTTACGGTAGCTTTAACGCCATCACCAGAGGTGTCCACTTGGGTTACTTCTGCAGAGGTCTTTATTTTGATTCCATTTTTCTTGAACGTGCGCTCCAATTGCTTGGACACATCCTGGTCCTCAACGGGCACGATATTGGGAAGATATTCCACAATGGTTACCTCGGTTCCCATGGAGTTATAGAAATAGGCAAACTCCACTCCAATGGCCCCACTTCCCACCACAATCATCTTCTTGGGTTGGGTCTCCAAGGACATAGCCTCGCGGTAACCGATTACTTTTTTACCATCTTGAGGCAAACTTGGCAATTCCCTACTTCGGGCTCCAGTGGCGATAATGATATGATCCGCGCTGTACTCAGCAGTATCTCCATGCTCTCCTTTTACCAAGACCTTTTTTCCAGGCTGAACCTTTCCAAAACCATTGAGTACCTCAATTTTATTTTTTTTCATCAAAAACTGAACACCCTTGCTCATGCTATCGGCAACACCCCTACTTCTTCCTACCACTGCACCAAAGTCGTGCTCTACCTTTTTGGCATTCAATCCGTAGTCTTCCGCATGTTTTAGGTACTCAAAAACTTGAGCGGACTTCAACAAGGCCTTGGTTGGGATACAGCCCCAATTAAGACATACACCGCCCAAACTTTCCTTTTCCACAATGGCTGTTTTGAATCCTAGTTGTGACGCTCGTATCGCCGTTACATATCCGCCAGGACCACTACCCAAAACAATTACATCGAAGTTGCTCATCAGATTTTGATTTTAGTTGAATAAAAATTAGAAACCCGCCTTTTGAAAGGCAGGTGCAAAAATACGCAATTCGGGTGCCAAATACCAAGCTTTGGTTTTGCAGAATTGTTATAAATGTGAAATGGTAATGGGATGTCTACCCAAACATTTTTTTATTGAATGCTTCGGATTGCCCTTTGGGAATGGATAGGGACACCCAATCCTGTTGCTTTATCATTTTTCCCAAGAACAAAATCTGCCCCACATGACTGGGATAGTGGGCCAATTGACGGTTTATGGCCTCGATTATGGAGTGATCCTCATTTCTTATTTTGACCTTGGAATCAAAGTTGGAATCATCAATGCTATCCAATGCAGCAAAAAGACAGTCCCATCCCTTCTCCCAGGCCTCCAGCATATCTGATTTGGAGGCGTATGGCCCCTCAAATTCCGTATCGCGATTTCGCCATGCTTTCTCGCCATCCTCGGTGAGGAAATTGGTCCAGCGACTCAGCATATTTCCCACAATATGCTTTACGATGATGGCAATGGAATTATCAGAATCTGCATATTTCCAATGGATTTCCTCCTCCGATAATTGGTCAAAGGTTTTTTCCCCAAGGGATTTGTAACGAAGAAATTCGGAGCGGACACTTTTTAAATAGTTCTCTTGGAAACTCATTTTTCTTCTTCAGGATTAAAACCGATACTTATCGAGTTGATGCAATAACGTTGTCCTGTGGTTTCTTGGGGTCCGTCGTTGAAGACATGCCCCAAATGGCTCCCGCAGTTGGCACAGACCGTTTCCGTTCTGATCATTCCATGTGAAGTATCCCGAATGTACTCGATAGCTCCTTCAACCGCCTGGTCAAAGGAGGGCCAGCCACAGCCGCTTTCAAACTTGTTATCACTCTTGAACAATTTAGCATTGCACGCTTTGCAGTGATAATCCCCATTTTCAAAATGCAAATTGTATTTCCCGGTAAATGGTCTTTCGGTGCCTTTTTGGCGAAGTACATAATATTCTTCAGGGGTGAGTTCTTTTTTCCACTCTTCCTCCGACTTGTTTAAAGTGAATTTGTTTTTCATATGACAATTTACAATTATCAATTAATAATGTAAAAAGAGTGTATTTGCCCTAAAGGACATAAAAAGAAACCGCCTTACATTTAAGCGCATTCCTAAGAATTTATAAAATGGAATTACTTGGAATCCGGGATGAAATCCAGCGCCGCACCGTTGATGCAATGTCTCTC
Organism: Flagellimonas sp.; assembly: GCF_965215805.1. Lineage (GTDB taxonomy): Bacteria > Bacteroidota > Bacteroidia > Flavobacteriales > Flavobacteriaceae > Flagellimonas. The sequence continues at coordinate 2,721,288 of NZ_OZ244124.1, forward strand.
GCCTGTAGTTCTTCTTGGTCCATCATTGAAAACATGGCCTAAATGTCCACCACAGGTTGCACAATGCTCCTCAGTACGCTTATACCCTATTTTGTAATCAACGTCATAGGCCACATTGCCCTCGATTTCCCGATCAAAGCTTGGCCATCCGGTTCCAGATCGGTATTTATGTTCACTTCGGAACAAAGGAGTGGCACAACCTGCACAAACATAGGTGCCCTTTTCCTTATTTTCCAATAGCTCGCTCGTAAATGGACTTTCGGTAGCAGCTTTGCGGAGCACGTAATATTCCATTTCCGTTAGCTCCGCACGCCATTCTTCATCAGTCTTGGTGACCTTATATACCTTTTCTTTTTCCTTGTTTTTTGGTTCTTCCTGGGATACGCCCTTGCATCCTACAAGAACCAAAAACATCGCTAAAAACAACTTTTTTCCCATTTCTTTTTATAGGTAGACGTGCATTTGTTAAAATCCTTTCAATCCTAAAATAAAAAAAGTCCCGCTGGATACAACGGGACCTTAAGTTAGCATTTTTGAAGGACTATTGTAGCTCTATTTTCTTTACACCATCTTCCTGGATTCCCAAGGCAGACATCACATTGGAGAGTTTGGAAGTGTCCATTTTGGAGGAATTGGCAAATACGCTTGGCACAAAAACAATCCTAAAGGATTGATTGTCTGTAAAACTGGTATCCAAGGCAGAAAGGTCAAAATTTCCGTCAATAAAAAGTTCTACATCCACAAAAGTGTGGGCCGCAACATATTGAATGGTTCCTTCTGGAAGGAAAAAGCTCTGGGGAATCTGGCTCCAAGCATCTGCGGTACTCCCATCGTCAAGGTCAATGGTGCCATCAAACCTGTATATTAAAACAGCATCCGATTCAAAGACCTCGAAATCGGTAACATCACTAAAAGTAATGATGGTGTTATAGATGTTTCCGTCAACGTCATAGGCGAAATTAACTCCATCAACTTCAACGACTTGCCCTTGTATTCCATCTTGACCGTCAAGTCCGTCAAGACCATCCCTTCCATCAAGTCCGTCAAATCCGGGAGGGCCTGCTGGGCCTTCACAAGCGGATATTAGTAGGATAAGAAATACTCCAAGTATTGTATTGAATTTTGTCATGATTTTTGATTTTAGATTTGTGTTCATTTATCTTCTTGGGGGATGAAAATCAAAAAGCATTCCATTTTTTAAAATCTAGACTATTTTGTGATGTGAAGGCCTTAAAATCGGATACTTTACCAAAGATGTGTAATATTGTAATTACTAAACCACCACCTATGTCCAAAGTAGTAGCCCATAGTTTTTTTACTGAGTTTGACATCAATCTTTTTAAATCGGGAAAGCATTTTAGGCTCTACGATAAATTGGGCTCCCATCTCACGGAAGTTGATGGGGTAAAAGGCACCTATTTTGCCGTTTGGGCTCCCTCAGCCCAATCGGTTGCCGTAATCGGGGACTTCAATTTTTGGGACGGAAAGGAGCACCAACTTAATGTTCGTTGGGATGCAAGTGGTATCTGGGAAGGATTCATCCCTGGTGTGGAAAAGGGAGTGAAGTATAAGTACAAGATTCATTCCCACAACAATGATATTTGGACAGAAAAGGCCGATCCTTTTGCCCGTTATTGCGAACAACCTCCAAAAACCGCCTCTGTGGTATGGGATGCTCCCTATACATGGAAGGACAAGAAATGGATGGAAACCCGGGAACAACACAATGCTTTGGACAAACCATACTCCGTTTACGAGGTACATTTGGGTTCTTGGAAGAAAAAAAACGGCTGGGAGTTTTTAACCTATGCTGAGTTGGCCGATGAACTGGTCAACTATGTGAGTGATATGGGTTTTACCCATGTGGAGTTTATGCCGGTAATGGAATATCCGTTTGATCCCAGTTGGGGCTATCAACTAACAGGATATTTTGCACCTACTTCCAGATTTGGAACCCCGGAAGAATTCAAAATACTGGTGGACAAATTCCACGAGAAAGGCATTGGGGTAATCTTGGACTGGGTGCCTTCCCATTTTCCTGAAGATGCCCATGGACTTGGATTTTTTGATGGATCGCACCTCTACGAACATCCAGACAGAAGACGTGGATATCACCCAGATTGGAAGAGTTTGATTTTTAATTATGGGAGAAACGAAGTTCGGGCATTTTTGATCAGTAATGCTGTGTTTTGGCTTGACCAGTTTCATGTGGATGGCCTCCGTGTGGATGCCGTAGCCTCCATGCTATACTTGGATTATTCCCGGGAAGATGGGGAATGGGAACCCAACATGTACGGAAACAACGAAAATCTTGAGGCCATGTCATTTCTACGTGAAATGAACACTGAGATCTATGCCAGTTTTAAAGGGGTACAGACCATAGCGGAGGAATCCACAGCCTTTAACGGGGTTTCCAAACCTGTGGATTTAGGCGGCTTGGGCTTTGGAATGAAATGGATGATGGGTTGGATGCACGACACCTTGGAATTTTTCAAAAAGGAGCCCATACATCGATCCTATGATCTAAATAAGATCACCTTTAGCATGACCTATGCGTTTACGGAGAATTTTATGCTGCCTTTTTCGCATGATGAGGTAGTATACGGGAAAAATTCCCTGCTCTACCGCATGCCTGGCGATGAATGGCAAAGATTTGCCAATTTGAGGCTATTGTATGGTTATATGTTTACACACCCAGGAGGTAATTTACTGTTTATGGGAGGAGAGTTTGGACAATCTTCGGAATGGAATTTCCAAGAAAGCTTGGACTGGCATCTGACACAATATGATTACCATTCAGGAATCCAAGAGGTTATCAAGGATTTGAACAAATTGTACAAAAGCAATCCAGCACTGTATGATAAACAATTCAGCCCGGAAGGTTTTGAATGGATAGAGCACAATGATCAGGAAAACACGGTTTTGACCTATATTCGAAAAGGGAAGAAGCCCAAAGATGATTTGATCATAGCCTGCAATTTTACACCCGTTCCAAGGGAAAATTACCGAGTTGGCGTTCCTAAATCCAGTCAGTTGAAGCTCCTTTTTAATAGCGATGACAAAAAATATTCGGGTAGTGGAGTGGCCAAGAAAACGCTTAAACCCGCCGCAAAGGAATGGAACGGGCGTAAACAATCGGTAACCATGAGCTTACCGCCTCTTGGAGTGCTTGTTTACAAATAGATACAGGACGCAAACGTTGTAGTTCACCGGTGTTCACAACATCTTTTTAATTTCTCGCCCTAAAGTCTTTCTTTTGTGGGTTACATAACCCATCATCGATGATTACCAACACCGAAATAGAAAAAAGGGGAAATCAATTTCCCAACCATATAGTTGATTTTAAGCAGGAGAACGATAAACTTTATTTCACCACCCATAATGGGGTTATCCTAGAGTTGACCATTTTACGGGATAGTGCCATCCGGTTCAGATTTGCCACAGAACATGTTTTTGAGCCCGACTTTTCATACGCCCTAAGTGACGATGTGAGTTTGGGATACAATGAATTGGAGGTAAAAGATGAAATTCCAGAGTATGTGATTAATACTTCCAAAGTGAAAGTTTATATACGCAAGGCGGATTTAAAAGTCCAAATTGAGGATTTGGAAGGAACTGTGATTTTGGAGGATGAGCTTGGATTCCATTGGGAAGAAAACTACGATTACGGCGGAAACATAGTTAAAATGGGCAAGGTTAGCCATTCCGGGGAAAGCTATTACGGAATGGGCGATAAGGCCTCCCATACTAATTTAAAGGGAAAACGGGTAAACAATTGGGTCACGGATTCCTATGCCTATGGCAAGGACCAGGAACCTTTGTATAAGTCCATTCCTTTTTACGTAGGATTAAAAGAGAGCATTGCTTACGGAATTTTCTTCGACAATTCGTTCAGCACCTATTTTGATTTTGCCCATGAGAAGCGAAATGTGACCAGTTTTTGGGCCGATGGGGGAGAGATGAACTACTATTTCTTCTACGGACCTAAAATGAGCCAGGTGGTAGAGGCCTATACCGATTTAACAGGTGTGCCAGAGCTTCCACCGCTTTGGGCACTAGGTTTTCACCAGTCCAAATGGAGTTATTTTCCGGAGAAAAAGGTGAAAAACATAGCATCTACCTTCAGAAAAATGAAGATTCCCTGTGATGCTATTTACTTGGATATCGATTATATGGAGGGGTTCCGCTGCTTCACCTGGGACAACAAGCGTTTTCCCAATCCCAAAAAGATGATTGAGGAGCTTGAAGAGGATGGTTTTAAGACCATTACCATGATTGATCCAGGAATCAAGATTGACCCGGATTATTGGGTATATCAACAGGCCATGGACAATGGTTTTTTCTGCAGAAGAGCTGATGGCCCCCACTTTAAAGGCAAAGTATGGCCAGGGGAGTGCAAATTCCCGGATTTTACTCACCCAGAGGTAAGAGAATGGTGGGCAGGACTCTATAAAGAAATGATTGCCGATTTGGGCGTCCATGGAGTTTGGAATGATATGAACGAACCGGCTGTTATGGAAGTTCCTACAAAAACGGCCAATTTGGATGTTCGACATGATTATGACGGCCATCCTTGCAGTCACCGAAAGGCACATAATGTGTACGGGATGCAAATGGTGCGTTCCACCTATAATGGGGTCAAAAAGTTCATGTTCCCAAAAAGACCTTTTGTATTGACAAGGGCCGCATACGCAGGAACGCAGAGATATTGTGCCACTTGGACTGGGGATAACGTTGCTACCTGGGAGCATTTGTGGATTGCCAATGTACAGATGCAACGCATGTGTATGAGCGGTTATTCCTTTGTTGGCTCTGATATTGGAGGCTTTGCAGAGCAACCCAACGGGGAACTTTTTGCCCGATGGATACAGTTGGCGGTCTTTCATCCGTTCTGTAGAGTCCACTCCAGTGGAGATCATGGGGATCAGGAGCCTTGGTCATTTGGCGATGAGATAACGGACATTACAAGGAATTACATCGAGTTGCGCTATCAACTTTTGCCTTATTTGTATACCATGTTCTATAAGTATATCAAAAGCGGTATGCCCATGCTGCAATCTTTGGTGTTTTATGATCAGGAGGATACCCAGACGCATTTTAGGACAGATGAGTTTCTTTTTGGGGAACAGATATTGGTTTGTCCTGTTCAAGAACCCAATGCACAGGGTAGACGAATGTATGTTCCCAGAGGGAAATGGTATAATTATTGGACTGAGGAAGTTGTAGAAGGTGGAGTTGAGAAATGGGTTGCTGCGGATATTCAGAAAATTCCCATGTTTATAAAGGAAGGCGCCATGATTCCGAAGTATCCGGTTCAGCAATATGTTGGGGAAAAGGAAATTACGGAATTGGCCATTGACGTGTATTACAAGGAAGGAATAGAAATTTCCGAGGTATATGAGGATCAACAGGACGGTTACGACTACAAAAAAGGAAGATACAGCCTAAGACGGTTTAGGTTACGGGGCAAGGAAAATGAACTGATCATTCAACAGTTTAAGGACGGAAATTTCATTACCCCTTATGAGAAAATCAAACTCACTTTTCACGGGCTCCCCTTCCAAATTGGAGTAGTGGAATTGGATAATGAACAAGTGGATCCCAAGGACATTAAATTGAACGGAAATAATAGTATTGAGGTCAGTAAGGATTTTACGGAACTGCATCTGGTTGGAAAATAATTTTTTGTAATTTTCCTTTACTAAACACTATTAACACATATGAAAAAGTTTATTCTAACCGTAGCGGTTTTTTTGGCAATTACGGCCTGTAAGGTGAATCCGTTCACAGGGAAAAGTACGCTCAATTTTTACCCCAATAGCCAGATTTTCCCCATGGCATTTGCCCAGTATGATCAATTTCTGAACGATAACAAGGTAATAACGGGTACTTCAGATGCCCAAATGATTACCAAGGTAGGGCAGCGAATAGCAACCGCTGCAGAACGCTGGTTGGATGCCAATGGGTATCCTGGATATTTAAAAGATTATAAATGGGAATATAATTTGGTCAACGATGAAACGGTAAATGCTTGGTGCATGCCAGGAGGTAAAATCGTTTTCTATACAGGTATATTGCCCATAACGCAGACTGAAACAGGAGTTGCCGTTGTCATGGGGCATGAGGTGGCCCACGCTCTGGCCGATCATGGCGCACAACGTATGAGTGCGGGTATGCTGCAACAAATTGGAGCTGTGGCAGGGAATGTGGCGATTAAGGATCCGCAGAAACGTAACACGTTCAACCAAGCGTATGGATTGGGCTCCACTGTTGGGGTTATGCTACCTTTTAGCAGAGGTCATGAAACGGAAGCAGATAGAATCGGTCTCCAGATTATGGCCATTGCGGGTTACAATCCTGATGAGGCAGCAGAATTGTGGAAGCGAATGAAAGCCAAGGCTGGTGGTCAAGCCCCGCCTGAGTTTTTGAGTACGCATCCATCCAACGATACAAGAATCAACAATCTTACGGCTTGGGCACCCATTGCAAAACAGGAAGCGGCCAAGTTTGGGGTAACAACATTTAAATAACCAATTGATAAACCAACATTTAATGTCATTTATAGTGCAACGAAGATGTAAAAGTCTTCATCTGCTGCTATAAATGGCATTTTTATTTTAAAAGTTATGGCACGAGCATTCGCACTTAAAGGAAGCAAGAAATTGTTGAACGCTTGGGCCTTTTATGACTGGGCAAATTCGGTGTATAGCCTTGTTATTTCCTCCGCCATATTTCCCATTTTTTACGGGGCTTTGTTTAGAGTGGCTGAGATAGAAAAAGTGACCATTTTTGGTGGCGAAATAGCCAGAGCTCCCTTGATCAGTTATGTGACATCCTTGGCATTTGTGTTTATTGCCATAGTGACTCCCTTGGTCTCTGGAATAGCTGATTATTTGGGCAACAAACGGATATTCCTGAAGTTTTTCTGCTATTTGGGAGCCGCTTCTTGTATAGGGCTGTATTGGTTTTCTCTTGAGAATATCTATTTCGGCCTGGTCTGCTATTTCTTTGGATTGGTAGGTTTTTGGGTGAGTTTCGCCATCAACAATTCCTATTTACCTGATATCGCATTTCCAGAGCAACAAGATGGCGTAAGTGCTAAAGGTTTTTCCCTAGGATATGTGGGAAGTGTGATTCTGCTCGTTTTTAATTTGGCCATGGTAATGCAGCCTGCTGTTTTTGGGATTACCGATAGTGGAGGTGAAGTGGCCGAAATCAAAGCGATGAAGTACTCCTTTATTTCAGTGGGTGTTTGGTGGATTTTATTTAGTCAATATACCTTTTATCACTTGCCCAAGGGATACAAAAGGGAAGGGGAAAGAACCAATATTGTCCTCAATGGTTTTAGGGAATTGAAGAGCGTTTGGAAACAATTGGGTAGCGAAACCCGATTGAAACGCTATTTGGGCGCTTTCTTCGTCTACAGTATGGCGGTTCAGACCATTATGCTGATTGCTACTTATTTTGGTGAAGAAGAGATTGCATGGGGAACGGATTCCGAACGAACCACCGGATTGATTATTAGCATACTGGTGATTCAAATTGTGGCTATTGCGGGTGCTACGCTTACGGCCTATGCATCCAAGCTGTATGGGAATGTGAGAACCTTGATCGTCATCAATGTTATTTGGATACTCCTTTGTGTGTATGCCTATTTTCTTCAAACCCCCATGGATTTTTACATAGCCGCAGGGCTAGTAGGGGTTGTAATGGGTGGAATCCAGGCGTTATCCCGTTCTACTTACTCAAAATTTCTGCCAGAGACCACAGACACCACTTCCTTCTTCAGTTTTTACGATGTAGCGGAGAAAATAGGAATCGTTATTGGTACGTTTTTGTACGGTGCCGTAGCCCAACTTACGGGAAGTATGCGGAACAGCACCATCTTTTTGGGGCTTTTCTTTTTGATAGGTGTTTTCCTTTTGTTACGGGTGAATAAGGAAAAGGAATGAAAATAAAAAAACCGGACATCGGTCCGGTTTAAGTTTTTTGATTGGTAATAAACTCCTAATGTCAGTTCGAGCGCAGTCGAGAACTTAAGTTACATTTCCCCTACCTGTCTTTCAGCAGATACGGCGCTCGAAGTGACACCCATTTATCCTTTGGAAATATCTCCTGAGCCTGATGATTTGCTATTGATTTTTTTAGGATTTCCTCGGTAACTGATGTCCCCTGATCCAGATACGCGAGCATCCAAGGATTGGTTGGCCGTAACCTTAATGTCAGCAGAACCTGAAACCTGGGCCGTCACAAATTCAGCTTCCAATTCATACGCCCTTACATCTCCAGAACCCGAAACCTGAACGCTTAGGTCGGTAGTTTTTCCTTCTAAATTGATATCTCCTGAACCTGACAAGGATGCGTTTACACTTTCTGCCTCGATGGTAAGGGAAACATCCCCGGAACCTGACATGCCCGCATGAAAGTCATCAGCCTTGATAGTGGTACGACTTACCACATCTCCAGAACCTGATAAAGAAACCGAGTTTATGTCCTCAATAGGAACCGTTACGGTAATGCCCGAATTCCAATTGGATGGTCTAAGATTGACCCCACGTTCTTGTTTTACGATCAATTTGCCATTTTTGACCTCAGTCTTAATGTATTCCAAAAGATTGGATTCCCCTTTTAAGGTAATTTCTCCCTCTTGTCCGGCAACCAACTCCAAATCGAACCAGCCTGCCAAAGCAACGGCATCATATTCGCCTACAGAACGGTCTATGGTAACTACATTGCCGTTTCCTCTTACTCGCTTACCCCATTGGGCATTGGTCACCGCCACCATGGATAGTGCAAGTGTTAATGTGATTAGTTTTTTCATGATTGTGTTTTGATTTTTGTTTTTTGATTTTCAGTTTTGATAAAAAGTAATACCCCCGTAATCGGTTGTGATAAGTACGGTGTTTCCAGAGTTTTCGGAACCATAATAGCCCTTATAGTATTTTTCACTGGATTTCTCCTTGCTAATATTTATTTCGAAAGGCTCCTTACCACTAACTCCTGCATATTCAGCTGAGATCTCAAAATCAAAGTGATAGTCGGGATGGTAGCCAATCTTCATTCCCGTGTAATCTGTTTTAATGTTGATATCTCCTGCATCAGGTGCCATTTGGTCAATTTTTAGGGAACCGTAGTCTGAAGTAATGCTTACATCGCCATGAACAGTACCCAATTTTACCCCGACATAATCCCCATTTCCTGATACATTGTTCACTTCGTTCACCTCCAAGGAACCATAATCACTGGCATATTCAAGGTTTTCCATTTCTCGTACCACACTGTTGGTATAGTCGGCCTTAATAATTAGGTTACCTGCTTTTTCTACGGTAAATCCAGAGTAATCCGCTATGATCTCTGCGCTATTGATATATTCAAAGTTGGATCGTGAAGTATAATCGAATCTAAGTTCGTTGTTTCTCCCACGTAATTCCCCAATGTCAATTTTGCCGTAATCACAGCTTATTTTGGCATGTCCGTCAACCCGATCCAAATAAATGTTTCCGTAATCGTTGCTGAGGCTCACACTATTTTTTATGGGAATTTTTACCGTATAGTTCACCTGGACGCTCACGTTGTTTCGTCTGCCCCATTTCCAGCCCCAACTTTTACCGCGGTCACCAAACATGGTCCTGGCCGATACAAGGCTATTACTGTTTTCAAAATCCACATCAATTTCATCCAATCTGTCCTGGACCTTTTCCTCGTTGTTGCCGTTGGTCTTGATATGCACTTCCACCACAACCCTGTCTTCGTTCCAGGAAGTAATGTTCAGATTCCCATAGCTGTTGCGCACTTTGAAAAGGGCATCGGAATTGACATTGAACTCCTTTTTAATGGTTTTTTCCTTGGTGTATCTACCTTTTAGTTTACCATTATTGGCTACCAGCATTAGCGGAAGTAGCGCCAATGTCAAAAAGACATATTTATATCGTAATGTTTTCATCATAATGGGATTTTATATTCTTTATGTTTTCAATATTGGACAGTACTTCTTTCAACAGATCTATCCGCGTTTGGAAGTTGGTTATCATGGCATTCAGAATAATTTTACTGTTGCCTCCGTTTACCAACTCTTGTTCAAGGGTTTCGTAATTCTTTTCCAGCTTTTCCAACTGTATTAGGGTATCGTCTACAAGTTTTGCAGTCTCTGGAGATTTTTCATTCTTCAACTGCTGTATTTGTTCTTCGATGACATTTACAAAGTAAAATTCGGTCTGGGATACCTCTGGGGCAATTTCTACTACCTGTTCTTTAATACTGGGCTTGGTATTGATTACTTGAATACCCAGTAAGCAGAGAAATGCTATGGAGGCCGCAATGGAAAGCGGTTTCCACCAATTGGACTTCTTGGAATTCAATTGGGTTACACCTTTGGATTGATTCAATTTCTCAAAAAACCGATCTTGGTGGCCCATTTGGGGTTCCTCAAGGTCCAATTTTCCTTGAAGTCTTCCGAACAACTCTTCTAGATTATCCTTTTCCATAATCAAACGTTTATAGTCAATTTTTTTCTTAGGCTTTCTTTTGCCCTGGAAATTGTGGTTCTGCAATTAGCATAGCTAATGTTCATGATGTCACTGATTTCTTCATAATCGTACCCTTCAATTAAATGTAAGGTCAAAGAAACTCTGTAATTGTCTTTCAAACTTTTCATGGTCTCCATCACTTTTTGAGCCTTCAGTTCTGTATAACCATTGTGATCAAGATCAACTCCGTCATTATCTTCGACCTTGTACATTACATCATCCAAATCAACAGCTCTTGTTTTTTGCTGTTTTTTGTAATGATAGATGCTATTGTTTATCACAATACGTTTCAACCAAGCTCCAAAAGTGACGTCTCCTTTAAAAGTGTTCAGTTTCGTAAACGCATTCAAAAACGATTCCTGCATCACATCCTCGGCTTCGGCGGAGTCTTTTACAATCCTAAAGGCTGTGTTGTACATGGCCTTGTAATAGCGGTTGTAAACCTCCATCTGTGCACTAGATTTGCCTTTTAAGCACGATTGAAGCAGTGCATCTATATGTTCATTTTGGTGGCTCAAAAAATGAATGGTTTGTCTTATAGAGGGATGAATTTATTGATTGTTACAGTTTTGGACGAAATTGTTTGTAATAAATGTGGAATCGCTGGCAAATGAAGAGTTTAGGGGAATGACTAATGACTAATCACTAATTACTAATGGCCAATGAGTAATCAGTATAATCTCATTTCACCAAAACCATGAACCAAAAACCTATAACCACCTTGGCACAGGAATTGCCTTTATAGGATAGAATATGGATTTAAACACCTTGATATCACTGACTTTTGGAAGGATTGGTAGGTTGGAAGACATAAAATGGACAGAAGATTCATGTCATTGGTGACAAAATGACCGAAAATTAGATATGGGAGAGATAAAAATTTCAAGTTTTGACAATATATCCATGCAGGGAATAGACGAAGATGCCGAATTAATACCCCTGTTAACCCCCGAAGATGAGGAGGAGATGAACCGGGAGATGCTGCCTGAAACCCTTCCAGTGCTTCCTTTACGCAATACCGTTCTTTTTCCTGGAGTTGTTATACCCATTACGGCGGGTAGGGACAAGTCCATTAATTTGATAAAGGATGCCAATAACGGCTCCAAGACCATCGGGGTTGTATCCCAAAAAGATGAGGAAACCGAAAATCCAGGAGTTAAGGACATAAATACTTTGGGTACGGTTGCCCGAATTTTAAGGGTGTTGCAAATGCCCGATGGAAATACCACCGTAATCATTCAAGGAAAGAAGCGGTTCGAAATTGCCGAAGTAATCACGGAGAAACCCTATTTTACCGCAACGGTGAAAGAAGCTTTGGAAGAACGTCCTGATGAATCCAGCGAGGAATTTGGGGCTATCATTGATTCCATAAAAGAGCTGGCCTTTAAAATTATAAAGGACAACCCCAACATACCCAGCGAAGCTACTTTCGCGATCAAGAACATTCAGAGCAATTCCTTTCTGATCAATTTTGTCTCTTCCAACCTTAATTTGACGGTTGCTGAGAAACAAAACTTGTTGGAAATCCCCAATCTGCAAGATCGGGCTTTGACCACATTGAAGTACATGAACATGGAACTTCAAAAACTGGAGTTAAAGAATGATATCCAGTCTAAGGTGCGCAACGATATGGATCAGCAGCAGCGCGAATATTTCCTTCACCAACAGATGAAAACCATTCAGGAAGAGTTGGGGGGCATTTCCTATGAGGAGGAAGTTGATGAGATGCGCGTCAAGGCCAAAAAGAAAAAGTGGGACAAGAAAGTAAAAGAGCATTTTGAAAAAGAATTGTCCAAAATGCAACGCATGAATCCCCAGGTAGCTGAATATTCCATTCAAAGGAACTACCTGGACCTGTTTTTGGATCTTCCTTGGAACGAGTTTTCAAAAGATAAGTTTGATTTAAAAAGAGCTCAACAAATTCTGGATAGAGATCATTATGGTCTGGAGGACGTTAAGCGAAGAATCATAGAGTATTTGGCTGTATTAAAGCTGCGCAACGATATGAAGTCGCCCATTCTGTGCCTATACGGCCCTCCTGGTGTGGGTAAAACATCCTTAGGGAAGTCCGTGGCAGAAGCCTTGGGTAGGGAATATGTGCGTATGTCTTTGGGTGGACTCAGGGATGAGGCCGAAATCCGAGGACACCGTAAAACTTATATAGGAGCTATGCCTGGACGAATTGTGCAAAGTTTGAAAAAGGCAGGCACTTCCAATCCGGTGTTTATCCTGGATGAGATAGACAAGCTATCCAACAGCCACCAGGGAGACCCTTCATCTGCTATGCTGGAGGTTTTGGATCCTGAACAGAACAGTGAATTCTACGATAATTTCTTGGAGATGGGCTATGATTTATCCAAAGTGATGTTCATTGCAACCGCCAATAATCTGGGAACCATTCAGCCTGCGCTACGCGATAGAATGGAAATTATCAACGTTACCGGATATACCATTGAGGAGAAGGTGGAGATTGCCAAAAAACATTTGCTTCCCAAGCAACTAAAGGAACACGGGCTTTCTACCAAAGATTTAAAAATTGGGAAACCCCAATTGGAAAAAATTGTTGAAGGTTACACCAGGGAATCCGGAGTTAGAAACCTGGAGAAGCAATTGGCTAAAATGGTGCGCTATGCAGCCAAATCCATCGCGATTGAAGAGGAATACAATATCAAGATAACCCATGAGGATGTGGAAAAAGTATTGGGTCCTGCGCGTTTGGAACGGGATAAATATGAAAACAACGATGTTGCGGGTGTGGTGACCGGATTGGCCTGGACCAGTGTTGGTGGCGATATTCTGTTTATCGAGTCCATTCTTTCCAAAGGAAAGGGAACATTGAACATTACCGGAAACTTGGGCAAAGTAATGAGGGAATCCGCGACGATTGCCATGGAGTACATCAAATCCAATTCTGATTTGTTTGGAATTAACCCTGATGTATTTGATAAGTACAACGTACACATCCACGTGCCTGAGGGTGCTACGCCAAAAGATGGGCCCAGTGCGGGAATTACCATGTTGACTTCCTTGGTTTCCTTATTCACCCAACGAAAAGTGAAGAAAAGTTTGGCCATGACAGGTGAGATAACCTTGAGGGGCAAAGTACTCCCCGTAGGAGGAATCAAAGAAAAAATCCTAGCTGCAAAAAGAGCCAGAATCAAAGAAATTATTCTTTGTGAGGACAATAGGAAGGACATCGAGGAAATTAAACAAGATTACCTTAAAGGGCTAACATTCCACTATGTTTCGGATATGAGTGAAGTAATTGAAATTGCCGTCACCAACCGAAAAGTAAAAAACGCAAAAACACTTTAATTCAGTTTAACGACAGGAACTTCCTCCAATTCTATCTATTTTTGGGATATGGGAAAAATTACCATAGCCATAGATGGCTATTCTTCTACCGGAAAGAGTACCATCGCAAAAAAATTGGCCAATGCCCTCAACTACATTTACGTGGATACCGGTGCCATGTATAGGGCGGTTACGCTACATGCATTGAACAAGAGCTACGTGGGCAGTGAAGAAGACCTTCCGTCCTTGATTGCCGATTTACCCAACATTGATTTAAAGTTTGTGCCCAATCCAAAATTGGGAATGTCAGAAATGTTTCTGAACGGAAACAATGTGGAAAAAGAGATTAGGGCAATGGAGGTTTCGCGGCATGTGAGTAAGGTAGCTACCATTCCCGAAGTACGGCATAAACTGGTGGAGATGCAACAACAAATGGGCAAGGAAAAAGGCTTGGTTATGGATGGCAGGGACATTGGAACGGTTGTATTTCCAGATGCGGAACTGAAAATCTACATGACTGCCTCCCCAAAAGCCAGGGCCACGCGGCGTTACAAGGAACTTTTAGATCGCGGGGAAATAGTCTCCTATGAAGAGGTACTGGAAAACGTTCAGAAAAGGGATTTTATAGATTCTACCCGTGAGGTCTCCCCGCTACGGAAGGCTGATGATGCCATTGAATTTGATAACAGTGATATGGGCTTGGAGGAACAGTTTGAGCGGGTTTATGCGAGTGCCCAACAAGTCATAGAAAATCAAACATAAAAAAGGCGCTTTGACAAAAGCGCCAAATTTCTTCAGTTTATCTTAAAGATTAGACTGAGATGGATATGCTCTTTGGATGGGCGGATGTGGTTTATGGATCTACAGACATCTCGCCAGGAGACCTTGGAAATCGTAGTTTGCTATTAGTGAAAATTAGTGTAATTTGTGTCAAACCATTGGACACAAAAAAACGGCCAAGAACACTACTTGACCGCTTTGCATTGTGCCGAAAACTGTTTATTACAGATTCGGAATTACCAATTCTTGATCAGGATGAATTAAATCTGGATTCTTCAAGATATTGGTATTGGCCTCAAAAATTTGTTTGTACTTCATGGCGTCACCATAGTAGTGTTTGGCAATTAAACTAAGGGATTCCCCACTTTTTACCGTATGTCTGTGATATACAGAATCATCTCCCACAGTAATGTTGGCTTTAATATCTGAAGGACTTTGACCTCCTATTTCCTTGATTTTATCCCAAAGAATGTTCTTTTCATAAGGGGTAGCGGCCTCACCTTTGATTTTCAAAACTCCACCTTCTTCTGATACGTCACCGCCTTTTATTGCCAATTCTTGGCCCAAATCCAAAACTGCTTGATATTTCGCTTTTACACTCATAATGTTCTTTAATGTTTTAATGGTTAATATTAAGAAACAAGATATCAATAAAAGTCACATTTTGGCTTAATTTATCATTAATAATCCATGGATTTGAAATAGTGTCAATAAGGGTTTGTAAAACAAGGAATTAATTGTATTTTTGCACTCCTTTTTTGGCGATTGGCAAGAGAAAAAAAGGGAACAGTAAAAAAATTAATAATATTAATCGCTTCCACAGCATCGCCATGCTCTTGAAAACTGTGGAATACAAATTTAAGTCAGCACATGGCTGAAGAAAAAGCAAAAGTTGAGGTAGAGGAAACTGCCGCAGCTGTAGAAGTTAAGGAAGAAGTACAAACCCAACAAGATCCCCAGGAATTTTTGGAAAACTTCGACTGGGACAAGTACGAAGAGGGTATTGAAAAGGTCGAAGACAGTAAATTGAGCGAGTTTGAAAAGCTCGTAGAGGAGAATTTTGTGGATACCGCCGATGAGGAGGTAGTTGAAGGAAAAGTGGTGCACATGACGGACCGTGAGGCTATCATCGACATCAACGCAAAATCCGAAGGAGTTATCTCCCTCAATGAATTTCGTTACAACCCAGATCTTAAGGTAGGGGACAAAGTTGAGGTTCTTATTGATATACGTGAAGACAAAACCGGTCAATTGGTATTGTCCCACAGAAAAGCCAGAACCATCATGGCATGGGATCGCGTAAATGCGGCCCATGACAAAGAGGAGATCGTTACCGGTTTTGTAAAATGCAGAACCAAAGGTGGTATGATCGTGGACGTATTTGGAATTGAGGCGTTCTTGCCTGGATCTCAAATTGATGTGAAGCCGATCCGCGATTACGATCAGTATGTAGGAAAGACCATGGAATTCAAGGTGGTGAAGATCAACCACGAGTTCAAGAACGTTGTGGTTTCCCATAAAGCACTTATCGAGGCTGATATTGAAGAGCAGAAGAAGGAAATTATCGGTCAGCTTGAAAAAGGTCAAGTATTGGAAGGTGTGGTCAAAAACGTTACATCTTACGGGGTATTCATCGACCTTGGTGGTGTAGACGGATTGATCCACATTACCGATCTTTCCTGGAGCCGTATCAACCACCCGAACGAGGTTGTTGAGTTGGATCAGAAGTTGAATGTTGTAATCCTTGATTTTGATGACAACAAATCCAGAATCCAGCTAGGTCTTAAGCAATTGGAGAAACACCCATGGGATGCCTTGGGCGATGAGATCAAAATTGGAGACAAAGTAAAAGGTAAGGTTGTTGTTATTGCAGACTACGGTGCCTTTATTGAAGTTGCTGAAGGTGTTGAAGGATTGATCCACGTTTCAGAAATGTCTTGGTCTACCCACTTGAGATCTGCACAGGATTTCGTAAAAGTAGGGGACGAGGTTGAAGCGGTTGTATTGACCTTGGATCGTGAAGACAGAAAAATGTCCTTGGGTATCAAGCAATTGACGCCAGACCCATGGACCGATATCACTTCCAAATACCCTGTGGGGTCAAGACACAAAGGAATTGTTAGAAACTTTACCAATTTTGGTGTCTTTGTAGAAATGGAAGAGGGTATTGATGGATTGATCTATATCTCCGATCTATCTTGGACCAAGAAAATCAAGCACCCATCTGAGTTTGTTACCGTTGGTGACACTTTGGAAGTGGAAGTATTGGAATTGGACGTGGAAGGACGTAAGTTGAGCTTGGGTCACAAGCAGACTACCGAAAATCCATGGGACAAATATGCTGATGAGTTTGCTGAAGGAACCGTTCACAAGGCAGCTATCGCAGAGGTTGTTGATAAAGGTGCTACCATCAATTTCAATGAGGATATTGTAGGATTTGTTCCTTCAAGACACATGGAGAAAGAAGATGGTAAAAAACTTGGTAAGGGAGAAGAGGTTGATTTCAAGATCATTGAATTCAACAAGGACTTCAAGAGAGTTGTGGCAAGTCATACAGCCATCTTTAGAGAGCAAGAAGAACGCAATATCAGTGCTGCCAGAAGAAAGGCTGCAGCATCTGCAGAGGAGACCAAAACTACTTTTGGTGATGCCAATGCACAATTACAGGCTTTGAAGGATAAAATGGAAGCGGATTCCAAGAAAAAGTAATCCGGTTTTATTACCAAAACAAAAGCCCCGCTGGTAACAGTTGGGGCTTTTTTTGTACCGCTATCTTTGACAGAAATGTTTACTTTTGCATGCAACCCAGTTGGTAGCCTAGCAAATGAGTCAAAAAGTACTTCTTACCTCCAAAGAGATAAACATCATACTGCACCGTTTGGCCTGTCAACTTTTAGAAAACCATCTCGATTTTTCAAACACGGCCTTGATTGGTATACAACCCAGAGGCGTCTTTTTAGCAGAGCGATTGACCAAGATCTTAAGGGAAGAGTACAAGGTGAAGGACATTGAACTGGGGTTTTTGGACATCACTTTTTATAGGGACGATTTTGGGCGTGGCGATAAGACGTTGAAAGCCAACACTACCAAGATTGATTTTTTGGTAGAAGACAAAAATGTGGTTTTTATTGATGATGTACTCTATACCGGAAGAAGTATCAGAGCAGCCCTAACCGCAATCCAATCTTTTGGGAGACCTTCAGATATTGAACTTTTGACCCTTATTGACAGAAGATTTAGTAGGCACTTGCCCATCCAACCCAATTATAGAGGTCGACAGGTAGATGCCATCAATGAGGAAAAGGTCAAGGTAATGTGGGAGGAGAACGATGGGAAGGATGTTGTGTATTTAGTAAATAAATAATTGGAAATGAGCGAACTAAGTGTAGACCACTTATTAGGGATTAAGTATCTGAACAAGAAGGATATAGAGCTCATTTTTGAAACCGCCGACCATTTTAAGGAAGTTATAAATCGTTCCATTAGAAAGGTACCCACGCTTAGGGATACTACCATTGCCAACATTTTCTTTGAAAACAGCACCCGCACCAAGCTTTCTTTTGAATTGGCCGAAAAACGGCTGTCCGCAGACGTAATCAACTTCTCAGCTTCCCAGTCTTCCGTAAAAAAGGGGGAGACCTTAATTGATACTGTAAATAATATTCTCTCCATGAAAGTGGATATGGTGGTCATGCGCCATCCAAATCCGGGAGCGGGAATCTTTTTATCAAAGCATGTGGATGCATCCATCATTAATGCTGGGGATGGTGCCCATGAACATCCTACGCAAGCTTTGCTGGATTCCTATTCCATTCGAGAGAAATTGGGAGATGTGGGAGGAAAAAATGTAGTGATTGTCGGGGATATCTTGCACTCCCGAGTGGCACTCTCCAACATTTTTGCACTAAAGTTACAAGGAGCCAATGTAAAGGTATGTGGCCCAAAGACACTGATTCCAAAGCATATTGAATCTTTGGGGGTGAAGGTAGAGACCAACCTTAGAAAAGCGCTGGAATGGTGCGATGTTGCCAATATGCTTCGCGTTCAAAATGAGCGAATGGACATTAGTTATTTCCCATCCACTAGGGAATATACCCAACAATTTGGGGTGAACAAAGCATTGCTTAATAGCTTGGACAAACAGATTGTGATCATGCACCCTGGCCCTATCAATCGCGGGGTAGAAATCACCAGTGATGTGGCAGATTCAAATCAATCCATTATCTTAGAGCAAGTTGAAAATGGAGTAGCTATCCGCATGGCGGTAATTTACTTGCTGGCGGCTAAAAAATAAATTCATGATTTTTGATAAGGAGGGAACAACAACCATTGTTTTCCAGGAAAAAACCTCCCTTAAAACCTTCCTGGATAACTTGAGAAAAGGGTATCCCAAAATCAAGCACGATAACATTATTGTGAACTTGTTCTCATTCAGTAAATTATCAGCTGGTGATGTACTGGAATTTTTGGATATCTCAACGACACATAGAAGCACCAACAAATCATTCATTCTAGTGACCAGTAAGGTTTCCTACGATGAAATTCCTGATGAAATAAATGTGGTGCCAACCATTCAAGAGGCGAAAGACCTCATAGAAATGGAAGAAATTGAGCGTGACCTCGGGATTTGAATGGAAAATTAAAAATGAAAAATTGGAAGTGATTGGAATCGAGGAGGAAGAATGTTATTGAGGAGAAGAGTTTTCGATTTGCTTTGGGAGTAATAGGTTTAGCTAAAAAACTTGTAAATGAAAAAAAGGAATTTGTCTTGTCAAAACAAATTCTTAGATCGGGAACCTCTATCGGGGCTTTAGTGAGGGAAGCTGAACATGCAGAAAGTAAAAAAGACTTTATTCACAAAATGACGATTTCCTTAAAAGAAGCTAATGAAACAAGATATTGGTTGGATTTGTTAATGAATTCCGATTATATGGAAAAAAAGGAATTTGAGAAGTTAAACGACGAACTAACGCAGCTCATAAAATTATTGGCAGCTATTGTAAAAACCTCCAAATTGAACTCCTGATGTTTAGAGAATATCAATTTTCCATTTTTAATTACCCACTTTCCATTGTTAGTTTTCCACTTTCCATTTTCAACTAAATGAAACTCACTATTCTTGGCTGCTATTCAGCCACCCCGCGAACGTTTACCAATCCCACCTCCCAAGTCCTGGAGGTTAGAAATCATATTTTTTTGATTGACTGTGGAGAAGGTACCCAAGTACAGTTAAGAAAATACAAGGTTAAGTTTTCCCGAATCAAACATATTTTTATTTCCCATTTGCATGGCGATCATTTTTTTGGCCTTCCAGGACTTATCTCTACGTTTAGACTATTGGGAAGGGAATCTGAACTACATATCTATGGTCCAAAGGGGATAAAGGAAGCGGTAACCCTTTTCTTAAAATTGGGAGATTCTTGGACCAACTATCCATTGATTTTTCACGAACTTGAATCCAGGGAAACGGAATTGTTGTTTGAAGATGATGCTGTAAGCGTGCAGACCATCCCCCTTGATCATAGAGTGTACACCAATGGCTTCCTTTTTAAAGAAAAGCCAGCACCAAGAAAGCTGGATGTAAATGCGGTTGCTGAACATGAAATTGACCGCAGCCAATTCAACAACATAAAAAATGGGGCCAATGGGAAAACAGCCAACGGAGTTGAAGTTGCCAATCAAAAACTAACTTTGGACCCGCCAAATCCCAGAAGTTATGCCTTTTGCAGTGATACGGCATATAACGAAACCATCTTACCCTTAATTGAAAATGTGGATGTGCTGTACCACGAATCCACTTTTTTGGAGGCTGAGTCCCGATTGTGTCAAAAAACAAAGCATGCAACGGCCAAACAAGCTGCCCAGATTGCGCAAAAGGCAAATGTGGGGAGCTTGATTTTGGGACATTATTCCACGAGGTATAAATCCATCGACCTATTCAAAGAGGAAGCCTTGGAAGTGTTTCCCAGGGTGGCCTTGGCCGATGACGGAAAATCTTTTGATATCTAGCCCTTTCTACCTTTCTATTCTGCCTTCTTTTGTTGAAATTTGTGTAGAACCTATTTGGGAATATGCAAGAAGACTTAAGCAGTTATCGAAAATCATACGAAAAAAGTAGCTTGGTGGAAGGTTCCATCAAGGAAAATCCGCTGGAGCAGTTTCAAAAGTGGTTTTATGAGGTTGAGGCTACTGGTGGACCTGATGAACCCAACGCCATGACCATTTCCACCATGGGTTTGGATGGCTATCCGAAAAACCGTGTGGTGCTCATGAAAAAGTACACACACGAGGGGTTTATTTTTTATACCAATTACAATAGCGAAAAGGGTCGGGCCATTTTGGCAAATCCTGCGGTGTGTCTTTCCTTTTTTTGGCCCAATTTGGAGCGCCAGGTAATCATAAAGGGAAAGGCTGAAAAAATTGCTGAGAACCTGTCCGATGGCTATTTCGAATCAAGACCTGTGGGCAGTCAGCTGGGTGCTGTTGTGTCGGATCAGAGTGAAGTTATTGGTTCACGCGAGGTATTGGAAAAGAAGCTTGCAGAACTTGAGAAAGAACTGGAGGGAAAAGAAATTGAAAGACCCAAGCATTGGGGCGGTTATTTGGTTCGGCCGGTATCCATTGAATTTTGGCAGGGAAGACCCAACAGGCTTCATGACAGAATTAGATATGAACTTCAGGAGGATTTGAATTGGAAGATAGAACGATTGGCACCATAAAGCGATTACAATGAAACAAATAATTCTGGTCAGACATGGGAAATCGTCCTGGGAATACGATGTTTCGGACAAAGACAGACCACTAAAAGAACGGGGGATAAGGGATGCCGGCTTGGTGTCCAAAAAATTTGCTGAAAATAAGCTGCCGATTGATTTTGCTTTTTCAAGTCCTGCCAACAGGGCACTCCACACCAGTATGATCGTTCTTAGGAATATCGGTTTTGATCTGGACAATTTTCAGGTCAAGGAAGCACTTTATGACTTTTCTGGTAATAGCGTTGCAAACTTTGTTCACAGCCTGGATAACAGTCACCAAACCGTTATGATATTTGGACATAATTATGCCTTCACAACGCTTGCAAATACTTGGGGAGATCAGTATATTGATAACGTTCCCACGTCGGGACTGGTTCGCATCAAATTCAACGTGGATCGTTGGGATAAAGTGGCAAAAGGAACTTCAGAAACGGTAATTTTTCCAAAACACCTTAAATAATTCATGATTAAAGTAAAGAACGAATACGTAAACAGGGAAATCAGTTGGTTGCATTTTAATGCAAGGGTACTTCAGGAAAGTGTGGATAAAAAAGTTCCGCTGATAGACCGGTTAAGGTTCTTGGGAATATTCAGCAATAATCTGGATGAGTTTTTCAAAGTACGGTATGCAACCGTTAAACGCATCGTGGATGCTGGAAAAAAAGGAAAGAGTGTTTTAGGGGGTGAAAAGGCCAAGGATTTGTTGGAGGAAATCACCAAGATCGTTATTGAACAACAAGCACGTAGCCAAGAAATTCTAGAAAGCATAGAGGAAGAGCTTAAGGAGGAGAACATTTTTATCATCAACGAGGATGAGATCAATGAAAACCAGGCTGAGTTCATTCGGGAATACTTTTTCAAGAAGGTGAACCAGGAGTTGATGACCATTATCCTTAATGACCTGACTGAATTCCCCTTATTAAAGGATACGGCTGCTTATTTGGCGGTGAAAATGGTCATGAAAAATGAAAATGGCACCCCCAATAACAATAGATATGCATTGATTGAGATCCCGAAAGGGATAGACCGCTTTATTGTGCTGCCAAAGGAAGGGGATAAAAACTATATTATTGTTCTGGATGACCTCATTCGCTTTTGTTTGGACAGCGTGTTTACCATGTTCGAATTTGAGTCCATTTCTGCTCATATGATTAAGATTACTCGAGATGCGGAGCTGGATATTGACAATGATTTGACCAAGAGTTTTATCCAAAAGATCTCTTCCAGTGTGGAGCATAGAAAGATCAGTGATCCCGTACGTTTTGTTTATGACAAAAGTATAGACAAGGACACACTCCAGTTCCTGAAAGAGAAGATGAACATTGTGGACACTGACAGTGTTATCCCTGGTGGACGTTATCACAACCGTCGTGACTATATGGGATTCCCCAGTTTGGGACGCCATGATCTCATGTACGAAAAAATTGAGCCCCTGCCTGTAAAGGGATTTAGTATGAACGGTAGTTTACTGGAGTTGATTGCCCAAAAGGACTACATGATCTATACGCCTTATCATACCTTTTCCTATGTCACCAAATTTTTAAGGGAGGCAGCGTTGGACCCCAAGGTTAGGGCTATCAAAATCACTATTTACAGACTCGCCAATGATAGCCAAATAGCATCGGCACTGGTCAATGCGGTCAAAAATGGAAAGCAGGTCACAGTGCAGATTGAACTACAGGCCAGATTTGATGAACAAGCTAATATCAAATATGCCAACCAGCTCCAAGCTGAGGGCATCCGACTGATATTTGGTGTTCCTGGGCTAAAAGTGCATAGCAAGATTTGTTTGGTGGAGCGGGAAGAATCCGAAGGCATCAAAAGATATGGATTCGTAAGCACCGGCAATTTCAATGAATCCACAGCCAAAATCTATACGGATTATACCTTATTTACCTCCCATGAGGGAATCCTCAAGGAAATGGCCAGGGTATTTGACTTTTTTGAAACCAACTACAAGATCCATAAATACAAACATCTGGTAGTTTCTCCGCATTATACCAAGTCCACCTTTATGAAACTCATAGACAATGAGATTGCCAATGCATTGGTGGGCAAGGAAGCCTTTATCAGGATTAAGATGAACAGCCTTACCTCTTACAAGATGGTGGACAAACTCTACGAGGCAAGTAGGGCAGGAGTAAAGGTGCAGCTTATTATTAGGGGTGTATGCTGCTTGATTCCCGGGGTTGCAGGCATGAGTGAAAATATTGAGGCAATTAGTGTGGTGGACAAGTTTTTGGAACATCCAAGACTCTTCATTTTTGGTAATGAAGGTGATCCCAAGATCTATATTTCTTCCGCAGACTGGATGACACGAAATCTAGATTTCAGGGTTGAAGTGGGCTGTCCTATTTATGATCCGGATATCAAACAGGAACTATTGGATACTTTCGATATTTCATGGAAGGACAACCAAAAAGCTAGGATTTTTTCCGCCAATCAGGACAATGCTTATCGTGAAAAAACAGAGGAAGACACCGAAACGAGGTCCCAGTTTGCCCTGTATGATTATTACAAACTAAAATTAGAATCCTAATTCTTCCAAATTGATTATTCGCAAGTTGGCAGCAATTGATATTGGTTCCAATGCCGTTAGGTTGTTGGTGCACAATGTTATTGAGCATGAGGATAAACTTCCCTCTTTTAAAAAAAGTGCCCTTATCCGTGTACCCGTCAGATTGGGGGAAGATTCCTTTACCAAAGGGGAAATTTCGGAACACAGCTTGCAACGCTTGATCAAAACCATGAAATCCTTCGATTTGCTGATGGAAATCTATGGCGTGGAAAAATATATGGCCACTGCGACTTCTGCATTAAGGGAAGCCCGAAACGGCAACGAGGTGGTTGCCAAGGTACTCCAGGAATCTGGGATTGGGATAGAGATTATTGATGGAAAAAAAGAAGCGGCAATCATTGCCTCGACCGACTTGAAAGAACTGATTAAAAAAGACAGGGCCTATCTCTATGTGGATGTGGGTGGGGGAAGTACAGAGTTCACCATATTTAGTAGGGGAGAGCTCAAGGTTTCAAAATCCTTTAAGATCGGTACGGTTAGAATTCTAAAAGGCTTGGTAGATGACGGACTGTGGGATGTTGTCCAAGATTGGATTCAAACAAATTTGAAAGGGGAGACCAAAGTTGAGATTATCGGTTCTGGAGGAAACATCAACAAATTACACAAGATGTCCGGAAGGAAAATGGGCCAGCCTTTGTCTTATATTTGGCTCAATGCCCAATATCATTTCTTGAACAGCATGGATTATGAAGACAGGATTTCTGAGCTGGGATTAAATCAGGATAGGGCAGATGTAATCATTCCCGCAGCCAAAATTTTTCTCTCCGCGGCCAAATGGAGCGGTGCCAAAAAAATTCATGTACCCAAGATTGGTTTGGCAGATGGGATGATCAAGACATTGTACTACCAGGAGGATTAACCGTGCATGGTTTCCCTTTTCCCCAGATTTTTCATGAGTTGGGCCTCATATTCCAATAATTGCTGCCATTTTTCATCCACTTCCTCACGATTCCCATATTTACGTGCAAATTTTAAGAACATGGTATAATGATTGGCTTCGCTGGCCATCAGACTTCTATAGAACTCAGATAGTTCCGCATCATTGATTTCTTCGGAAAGCAATCTAAACCGCTCACAACTTCTGGCTTCGATCATAGCGGCATATAGTAACTTGTGTATAAGATGGGTTTCCCTGCTACCTCCCTTTGGGAAGAACTTCATAAGTTCAATCACATACTCATCCTTGCGTTCCCTTCCAAGTACCCAGCCTCTTTTTAATATTTTGTCATGGACCATATTAAAATGCCCCATTTCCTCTCTTGCCAAAGCGGTCATTTCCTTGACCAAATCAGACTTTTCAGGAAACCCTATAATCAGGGAGATGGCCATACTGGCTGCCTTTTGCTCGCAATACGCATGATCGGTAAGAATTTCTTCAATGTTCTTCTCCACAATATTCACCCATCTTGGGTCTGTTGGCAGTTTTAATCCCAGCATTGTTCTTGATTTTGTTTTAGGGGGTAAAGATAAGCGTATTCCGCCAATGGGGAGGGCTTAAAAGTCGAGGTCAAACTCTTGGCGAAGCATGTCAATGGCCGGATTCTTTTCCCGGAGCTTTTCATATTTCTCCTCAGGGGTAAACGCAAATTTCTTGGCTACCTCCTCATTTACTGTGATGTACAAACTGATGGAATGGTTGTTCAGTTTTTGCTTCAGGTAATCCATCATAAGGCTTTGTTCCCGCTCTACTTCCTTTTTCATGGTGCTGTTGGGAAGTTCAATCCAAATGGTTCGTTCGTCCTTTAGCTTGGGAACATCGGTTTGAAGGTTACTAGCCAAGATTTTACGACCCTTATCTTCCAGATGTTGTACAAAATCGTTCCAATGGGATTGCATATCCGCTTCACTGAACTTCTCTTTGGGTAAATCTTCCTGATTTATGGTAGGTGCCTTGACATTTTCATGCGCTTTCTTGGTTTTAATACTGCGCAGTGATAAGCCGGATACTCTTCTTTCAGGAGACTTTATATGGATTTTTGGAGTAGGGGTTGGAGGTGTAATCTCAACCTTGGCTTCAACCTCTGGTGCCTCCGCTGGAACGGCCACAGATTCAGATATGTCTACTTCCTTTGCTTCGGATTCTTGTTTTGGAGCTGGGGCGTCTATTCTTTCCTCTGTGGTCTTAAAGAAAGAGGCGGGAACTATGAAATCAAGGTTTTTTTTTTCTCCATTAAACGTTATGGAGGCCAATTTCATCAAGGTAAGTTCAACCAAAAGGCGTTGGTTTTTACTGGTTTTGTACTTGAGGTCGCAATCATTGGCAATTTCCAAAGCTTTCAACAAAAACTGCTGATCTACCTTCTTCGCTTGGTCTTTATACTGCTGTTTTACATCCTCACCAACTTCCAATAGGGCATGGGTATCTTGATGTTGGCAAACCATTAAATCCCTAAAATGGGAGGCCAGGCCTGTGATGAAATGATGCCCATCGAATCCTAGAGACAACGTTTTATTGAGCAGAATTAATAAATCGGGGATGTTGTTGTCCAAGATTAAATCGGTAGTGGAAAAGTAGGTATCGTAATCCAGCACATTCAGATTTTCGGTTACTGCCTTTCGAGTCAACTCTTTCCCCGAGAAACTTACTACCCTATCAAAAATCGACAAGGCATCCCTCATGGCACCATCTGCTTTCTGGGCAATGATATGAAGCGCACTTTCCTCAGCTTTAATCCCTTGTTCTTCTGCTATATATTTTAGGTAATCCGCCGCATCCTTCACCGTAATCCGCTTGAAATCGAAAATCTGACAGCGGGATAGAATGGTTGGGATAATCTTGTGTTTTTCGGTGGTGGCCAGAATAAAAATGGCATGCTTGGGTGGCTCTTCCAAGGTCTTCAAAAACGCATTGAAAGCAGACTGGGAGAGCATATGTACCTCGTCTATAATATAGACTTTATATTTACCTACCTGTGGGGGTATGCGTACTTGGTCAATAAGACTTCGAATGTCATCTACAGAGTTGTTGGATGCCGCATCAAGTTCAAAAATATTGAAGGCAAAATCCTCATCTTCCCGTTCCGTACCGTCCTGATTGATTTTTTTGGCCAAGATTCGTGCACAGGTGGTTTTACCTACCCCACGAGGGCCGCAGAAAAGCAAGGCTTGGGCCAAATGATTGTTTTCAATGGCATTGTCCAAAGTATTGGTAATAGCACCTTGCCCCACAACATCTTTGAAGGTTTGGGGTCTGTATTTCCGTGCCGATACAATAAACGGTTCCAAAAGGGGTAAGGTTTTGCTTTACTACAAATATAAAAATAGGAAGCGGCAAAGAAATAGGGGGAGGAACTTCATCGCTTTTTTTTATTAACAATTGGTTTACCTTTGCCGCCAGCAGGCCACCTTATCGCCGCAATTCCTTTGGGATTGGGGAGGAAAGTCCGGACACCATAGTGCGGCATAGCGGGTAACGCCCGTCCGTTGAAAAACGAGGACCAGTGCAACAGAAAGCAAGTACAGTTAGGCTGTAGTGAAATCAGGTAAACTCTATGCGGTGAAACGCCACGTATACCAGTGTTTGAGGGCTGCACGCCCAAATTGGAGGGTAGGCGGTTAGAGCTTTTGGGCAACCAATTGCCTAGATAAATGATAGGGACATACAGAATCCGGCTTATGGCCTGCTTTTCTAAATAGCTGTTTATGCATTTGGACTCCGTTACTCGGATAATCCCACTTCAAAAAAGCTGAAAACACTTCCCCCATACTTTCTTTGTTCAGAAAAATGATCATGTTGGGAGAGATTGGTCTGGGCGGCGTGTTCCACAATCAGGATTCCCTCATCCAGTAATAGGTTATTTTCAAAGACCAGGTCTACAATTTTAAGAAATTGATCGGTATCAAAATTATAAGGAGGGTCTGCAAAGACGATGTTGGCTTGTTCCTTGGTACGCTCCAAAAAGCGGAACACATCCGATTTAACGGCGACAATGGGAAAATCCAGTTCCCTTGCTGTTTTGGAAATAAACTGGGCGCAACCGGAAAAACTATCAACAGCGATAATTTCCTTGCTTCCCCTGGAACCGAATTCAAAGCTGATGTTACCTGTACCTGCAAACAAATCCATAACCTTGACATCATCCAAGTAATATCGATTGTTCAGAATGTTGAAAAGTCCTTCTTTGGCCATGTCCGTCGTAGGTCTGACGGGAAGTTTTTTTGGAGCGGTAAGCCTTTTGCCCTTGTACTTGCCGGAAATAATGCGCATTACAACTTGCTTAAAGAAGTAAAATCAATGGCTTGACTTTCCAATTGATCTAGGGGATAGTTGGAATCAACGGGAACGAAAACAGAAACCGATTGGATATACGAATAGCAAAGCTCAAAAATGGCATCCCCTTCCTCCACAAGTCCAAACAACTTGAGTTGCACTTGCTCCAAATCAATCTGTAGTTGTTCCAAACTAAAGAGCAAGAAATACAGAAAATCCTCTTTAGTCTTGTATTCAAAATGGTTGTAAAAGAGCAGCTTTTTATCTGATATGACCACAATTTCCATTTCTTTTTCCGCCACATGAACATAACACACAGGTTGGGATGTAGCCCGCGTCTGGTTCAATAATGTGGAAATTAAGACGGTTCCGGTATGTTTAAATTCGAAGGCTCCGAAAAGATCAAAAATATGATTGTTCACATTGGCAAACGGAACATAAACATTGACAAGGTCGTGGTTGGCAATTTCATCATGGGCAATATGATCATTGGCCATGATTTTGGCATTGAATTTTAAATAGTTGGCAAGCTCCTCTTTTTTGAACAAAGCTTTGGGCACAAGACTAAAAAGGCCATTTTTATGAATAACCACGACTTCTGAAAAGTTGGTGCCCACCGTGCTATTCTTGTTGAGAACAGCTTTGAGCTCCTTAAGAAGCAAATAGGGGGTGGAAGCCGTTTTGAAGCTTACCTTTTCAAATGCCAGTATCTCATTGGAAATGGTATCCAGCACACAAAAAGAAAGTCCATTCAAACCAACTTGAATGGACAATTTCTTAAAAGTGTTTTCGGAATTTTGCTCCGAGATATTATTGGTCTTTTCTGTCATAGATTGGAGGCCAGTTTCCATTGGTACTCACATCGGTAAGCGAACCAACCTTAATTTCTGTTCCATTTACCTCTTCCACACTTTGATGGGCATTTTCTCTAGCCAATAGATCCGTAGGTTGGTCGTATAATACCAAATCCTTTTTTGCTTTGGCTTCAAAAACTGGAGCTTTATAGCCTTGCTTGTCAATGATATCAGCTTTCATTTCAAATTTTTCTCCACCCTGCGCATAAGGAATGTCCATCATGGTCTTATAGCGATCATCATTTTTGAAAAGGGAATCCTTCACTTTAATAAACCCTAAGGTATCTATGATCACAGTATCAACTTGCAAATCAATTTGGTATACCTTATCATAACGCATAAAGGAAGAATCCTTCTGGCTGGTAATGGTATAACTTCCAGTATCTACAAACTGAACCAAGCTATTGAAATTATTGGCAAATCGTCCGTTTACTGTTTTATAAGCTTCTTGGGAATCCCTGATATCCTTTAGCTTGGCGATAACACGGGAAAACCTTTCTTTTCTTACCTTTTTGAACTCAATGGGGGCATTGATGGATTGATAGATTTTGTAGCCAAGAAAAATGCTCAAAAGGCCAAAGGCAATTACCAAAACAGGCTTGATTTTTTGAGGCAAAAATCTGTCAATTAGGAATACAAGGCCTATGGTCACAAGGCAAATAACAACAACAATAAGAATTAAGTTTAACATGCGAATATTGTCTTTCTTAGTTAATTTAGCGGTTACTGACAAATCTACAATTTTTTTTTAATCACGAAACTTTTTGCTTTAAAAATCCATACCATCCAAACCAGCCTATGACAGACCCTACACCTTCAGGATTTTTAGAGATTCTATACCAGAAATTTCCTCACGAGCCCACCCTTAAACAGAACATTGCTTTAGAGAAGCTTTCCAACTTTGTTTTTGCCAAGAAGGAAGAGCGGGTTTTCCTTTTAAAAGGGTTCGCGGGAACGGGTAAAACAACCTTGGTGGGAACGGTGGTCAATAGCTTGTGGAAAATAAGAATGGGTTCCGTTTTATTGGCCCCCACAGGAAGGGCCGCTAAGGTCATGTCTGTCTATTCCGGAACAAAAGCGTTCACCATTCATAAAAAGATATACTTTCCCAAAAAACAATCTGGAGGAGGTATTCAGTTTGTATTGGCACCCAACAAGCATCGCAATACCCTATTCATTGTGGATGAGGCCTCCATGATCCCGGATACCCCTGCAGATTCCAAATTATTTGAAAATGGATCGCTCCTGGATGATCTCATGTATTATGTGTATTCGGGCCATAACTGCAAATTGTTACTGATTGGTGATACCGCACAGCTGCCCCCTGTTAAACTGGATTTAAGTCCCGCTTTGGAAGAGGACAGGATAGCACTGAATTACAACAAGGAGGTGGAGAGTCTGGAGCTGGATGAAGTAATGCGGCAAACCCATGATTCGGGTATCCTTTATAATGCAACACACTTAAGGGAACAGTTGCAGACTCAATTCTATGATGCCTTTCAATTTGAATTGGGATCCTTTAAGGATGTCGTTCGATTGGTGGATGGAACCGAAATCCAAGAGGCCATTGATTCCTCTTATGCAAATGATGGTAAGGAGGAAACGGCAATCGTGGTGCGATCCAATAAAAGGGCAAACTTGTACAATCAAAACATTAGGGAGCGCATTCTTTTTCTGGACAACGAAATTGCTGTTGGGGATTATATGATGGTAGTCAAGAACAATTATTTCTGGCTTCGGCCCAATTCTGAAGCTGGTTTTATTGCCAACGGAGATATTTTGGAAATCCTGGAGCTCTTTGCTATCAAGGAATTATATGGGTTTTCATTTGCGGAGGTCAAGGTTAAAATGGTGGATTACCCTAATCAAAGACCCTTTGAAACGGTGCTGTTGCTGGATACGATCAAGGCTGAGACCCCTTCACTTTCCTATGAGGATGGCAATAGGCTGTATCAAGAGGTGATGAAGGATTACGACCATGAAAAATCCAAGTACAAAAAGTTTTTGGGAGTGAAGAACAATAAATTCTTTAACGCCCTGCAGGTGAAGTTTTCATATGCCATAACCTGCCATAAGTCACAGGGTGGGCAATGGAACAATGTCTTTGTGGAACAACCCTATTTGCCCAATGGGGTGGACAAAGATTATCTGAGATGGTTGTATACTGCGGTTACCCGAGCCAAGGAAAAACTATTTTTGATTGGATTCAAGGATGATTTTTTTCTTGACTAGGAATATTCTATTTTAGACAAAGCCATGGGCATGACACCAGATACCATAATAAGCATTTTTTTGGGCATTGGCCTGGCCGCCTCAGTTGGATTTAGGGTTTTTCTGCCCCTGTTTGCACTGAGTTTGGCCGCGTATCTTGGAGTTTGGGATCTTAATGAAAATTGGGAATGGATTGGCAGTTTGGCCGCCTTGATTACCTTGGGTGTCGCCACCTTGGTTGAAATATTCGCTTATTTCATCCCGTGGGTAGACAATGCCCTGGACAGTTTGGCCGTTCCCTTGGCAGCTATTGCGGGAACAGCGGTGGTCGTATCCACAGTAGCCAACCTTGATCCAGTGGTAACCTGGTCTCTTGCCATTATTGCAGGAGGTGGTACGGCAACCGCCATAAAAGGGGCCAACGCAGCAGGAAGACTAACCTCGACAGCAACTACCGGCGGTGTGGCGAACCCCGTGGTATCTACCGTAGAGACAGGTACGGCCGTGGTCGTATCCACAGCCTCTATTTTGGTGCCACCCATTGCCGCTATTCTAGTAATCATTATTTTGGTCGTCATTTTTAGAATTTATCGCAAATTGCGGCCAAAAAGTAGTTAGATAAACCTTTAAGCAAGTCAGGTGAAGATTATTTCCATGATACCGGCAAGGTACCAGGCCTCTAGATTTCCGGCTAAACTGATGCAGGATTTAAAAGGCAAACCGGTTATTGTTCGTACCTATGAGGCAGCCGTCCAAACAGGTTTGTTTGACGAAGTGTTTGTGGTAACAGACAATGATGTTATATATGACGTAATCACTTCCATAGGAGGAAAGGCACTTCGCAGTAAGCACGAACATGAAAGTGGAAGTGATAGAATTGCAGAGGCCGTGGAAAGCATGGATGTGGACATCGTGATCAATGTGCAAGGCGATGAACCCTTTATAGACAAGGAAAGTCTAACAAAGGTAATTGAGGTGTTCAGAAATGATGACACCGAAGAGATTGACTTGGCTTCTTTGATGACCCCGATTACGGATTGGGATGAAATTGCGAATCCCAACACGGTAAAAGTTATTGTGGACAAGGAGGATTTCGCCCTGTATTTTTCAAGGTCACCGATACCTTATCCAAGAGATAAAGAAGTAGAGGCCATCTATTACAAACATAAAGGCATATACGCCTTTAGAAAAAGGGCCTTAATGGATTTTCAAAGACTGCCCATGCGCTCTTTGGAGGCCAAGGAAAAAATTGAGGCCATCCGATTTTTAGAATATGGAAAAAAAATAAAAATGGTGGAAACTCACGTGACCGGCATAGAAATTGACACCCCCGAAGACCTAGAACGAGCCAAAAAAGCATGGATATAGATTTTAAAGAAATAAAGGTCATTGGTTTTGATGCCGACGACACACTCTGGGTAAACGAAACCTATTTTAGGGAGACCGAGGAACGCTTCGCAGAGTTGTTGGAAGGATATGAAACCAAAAACAAGATTGACCAGGAACTTTTCAAGGTTGAAATGCAAAACCTGGAACTCTATGGATATGGAGTAAAGGGATTTGTGCTGTCCATGATTGAAACCGCATTGGATTTATCCAACAACAGGATTTCCCAGCAAACCTTAACCGAGATTTTGGAATTGGGCAAAAAAATGATATCCCATCCTGTGGAACTATTGGATGGGGTAGAGGAAGTATTGTCCAAATTGGAGCATAAGTACAGGCTTATTGTGCTTACCAAAGGCGATTTGTTGGATCAGGAACGAAAGTTGCAGAAGTCCGGAATTTCTAAATATTTTCATCACGTAGAAGTATTAAGTGATAAAAAAGAGAACAATTACCGCAATCTATTGGAGCATTTGGAGATAGATGTAGCGGAGTTCCTGATGATTGGCAACTCCCTTAAATCGGATGTCCTACCCATTTTGAATATCGGGGCCAAAGCCATTCATGTACCCTTTCATACCACTTGGGCGCATGAAATGGTTGCTGAAGATGAACAGATAAACAATCATCTAAAATTGAACAATCTCAAGGATGTTCTAAAGTACTTGGAAAATTAATGAAGACGAACTATAACTTGGAAAGCAAGGAGACCATATCAAAAAATACCTCGTACCGGAACTTCCCCATGGTTCCCAGGGTCATTTTTGGAAAAGGAAGTTTTTCCCAATTGGGTGAAATACTATTGCCCCAAAGACGAAATGCTGACGCTCCCTTTATCTTTTTATTGGATGACTTTTTTGAAAACAGGAGTTTGGCCAATGAAATCCCTTTGATGTTCAACGATGAGCTGATCTTTATTTCGGCAGATGAAGAACCAAAAACCGCACAGGTGGATGCCTTGGTTGCAAGGATTCGGGAGAATTTTGATGAACTTCCTTCAGGAATTGTTGGAATAGGAGGGGGAACCCTACTGGATTTGGCCAAAGCGGTATCCATACTTTTGAACAATGATGGCTTGGCGCAGGATTACCAAGGGTGGGATTTGGTTCAGCGTCCCGCCATATATCACGTTGGAATTCCAACAATAAGCGGAACAGGAGCAGAAGTCTCGCGCACCACGGTACTGTTGGGGCCTGAGAAAAAACTGGGTATCAACTCGGACCATACCACCTTTGACCAGGTAATCCTAGACCCAGATTTGACACAAACGGTACCCAAGGAGCAGTGGTTCTACACGGGAATGGACTGTTTTATCCATTGTATAGAATCTTTGGAAGGAACCTATTTGAACGCTTTTAGCCAAAGCTATGGCGAAAAGGCGTTGGATTTGTGCAAGGAAGTTTTCTTGGAGGATCATCCAGAGGAGGCCGCAAGGGATATGCTTATGATGGCCTCTTGGCATGGGGGGATGAGCATTGCGTATTCCCAGGTGGGGATAGCACACGCCATGAGTTATGGTCTGTCCTATCTTTTGGGAATCAAGCATGGTATTGGAAACTGTTTGGTATTTCAACATTTGGAGGAGTTCTATCCAGAGGGAGTGAAGCTCTTTAACCGGATGCTTTCAAAACATAATATTCAAATGCCCAAAGGTATCTGTTCCAACCTTTCACAAAGTGATTTTGATACCATGGTAGAGGTGTCACTGGGAATGTGTGCATTGTGGGAAAATGCACTGGGGAAGGATTGGAAAAGCATTATGACCCCTAAGCGACTTCAAGAGCTCTACTCCCGAATCTAGGAAGCCTTTCCTTTTGCTTAAAATTGAATTGATATGATGCACCGCTTCGCCAAATTTTTATACTTCAAGGTTTTGCGTTGGAAGCTGGTAGGTGCCTTTCCCGATTTGGATAAATGCGTGATAATTGTAGTCCCCCATACCCATTGGCTGGATTTCTTTTTAGGACTTTTGGTGCGAAAGGTGATCAACAAGGAGATGAATTATATTGGAAAAAAGAGCCTTTTCAAACCTCCCTTTGGCTGGTTTTTTAGATGGACGGGCGGTGCTCCCATTGATCGGAGCAAAAGCTCCAATACAGTGGACAGCGTAGCGGATATTTTTAAGGAAAGGAAAACATTTCGTTTTGCGTTGGCACCTGAAGGAACCCGAAAAAAAGTAACCGCACTGAAAACAGGGTTCTATCACATTGCCAAAAAAGCCCAAGTTCCCATCGTTATGGTCGCGTTTGACTTTGGAAATAAACAGGTAAAGGTAGCGGAGCCATTTCTGCCTACTGAGGACATTCAACAGGATTTCAAAAAAATCCGCGCCTTTTTCAAGGGAGTCCAAGGGCGAATTCCCGAATATAGCTACTAGGTTTTTTTAAGCGGTTTGGCCTTGGGTTTCTCCACTTTTTTCTTGTTTCCCGGAAATACCAAGTTGGTGCTTGAATAGCTGCTGCCAAAGGTCAATGCTGCGGCATATACTTGTTGAATGGCATCCACCACTTGATGTTCTGAAAGTTCCTTCAATGGATGGGTATACACGGACCAAATAATCTCATCGCTCAGGGCGTATTTTACATCCAAAGCAGAATGAAAGTTGGCGACAAGGGCATTCAATAATTCTTCTTCACCAAGCTTGTCCCGTTCCACAATGGGTGAAATAATCCGCATGCGATTCGCATTTTCATCAAAAACACAGATCAACATGGCCTCATTAAACAAAAACTGGTATTGATTCCCATTTACTTTGACAGTATCGGCCTCTTTTTCAATAATTTCATAGAGTTTGGTAGGGGTCATTTCTTGGGACATCCCAAAAATGGGAAGCAACAAAATAAAAAGCGTTAAGACCTGCTTCATAATATCCGATTTTCAATTACGTCGATTAAATTTCGACTTCTTTACGTTGTAATTCCGAAAACAAGAGGAGAAATAATCTAGGTTCGTTCAAAATCCAGCTCTGCCCTTGCAGGATCATCCGTACCATCCCCATCCAAATCAAATTCCGCAGGACCACTGATGGAAAGCGTATTGGCTGTGCTTTGTATGCTAAAGAACTCATCATCTCCTGGAGAGTCGTCAAATTCAACCACCAATAGGTCTTCATCAAATGACATTTGCCCAGTGCTAATATCGGGATCCTCCCCCATTTCAGTAATGGTCAATGTAAATCTTCCGTTGGATTGGATAACAAGGGTTACCGTGCCCCCCTGTTCCACCACATCAATGGCCACTGAAGCTCCGCTTCCTGCAATATCAAATTCAGCTCGGGTAGCATTCCAACTTCCTGCAATATCACTGATGGAAATTTCCGATCCGTCAAGGTCAAGTCCTTCATCTTCTCCACATGCATATAGGCAAATGAGAAGCAAGGCACATCCAAAAAATCTGGTGATTACTTTCATGATTGATATAATTCGTTGATGAGTAATAAGTTACGAACTATATCATTAGTAAGATAAATCTTAAAGTTAAATTTATCGACCTTATAGCTGGACGATTATTCCTTCATTGTGTGGTACACATTTTGAACGTCATCGTCTTCCTCAATCTTTTCCAAGAGCTTTTCCACGTCCGCCACTTGCTCTTCAGAAAGTTCCTTGGTCACTTGGGGTATTCGCTCAAAACCAGAGGAGATGATTTCTATGTTACGGGATTCCAATTCTTTTTGGATAGCGCCAAAACTTTCAAAGGATGCATAGATATGAATGCCATCTTCATCCACGAATACCTCTTCGGCACCAAAATCAATGAATTCCAATTCCAACTCTTCGGGGTCTAATCCTTCCCCATTGATTGCGAAATTACAGGTGTGGTCAAACATAAACTCTACGGACCCAGAGGTGCCCAAGCTGCCATTGCACTTGTTGAAATAACTACGGATGTTTGCCACGGTTCGGGTATTGTTGTCCGTAGCGGTCTCAATTAAAATGGCAATACCATGGGGCGCGTAACCTTCAAAAAGAACTTCTTTGAAATCACCTTGACTTTTGTCCGACGCCCGTTTAATAGCTCTTTCAATGTTGTCCTTGGGCATGTTTACTGCCTTGGCATTTTGAATCACTGCACGCAATCTGGCATTGGAGTCCGGATCAGGACCACCTTCCTTTACCGCTATAACGATATCCTTGCCAATACGGGTAAATGCCTTGGACATGGCCGCCCAACGCTTCATCTTCCGTGCCTTTCTAAATTCAAATGCTCTTCCCATAAATCTTGATTTTGGACAGCGACAAATTTAGCAAAAAATGCCTCCTTGTCAAGTTGAAGTTCTACCCTTTGGCCACGATTAGTTCAATAGCGCTGGCCAGGCCAAAATCATTTTGGGTTATGCCGCCAACATCATGGGTATTCAACTTTATGGTAAGTTGATTGTAAACGTTTTCCCAATTGGGGTGATGGTTCTGCTGTTCGGCTACAAAAGCAATATGGGTCATTGTTGAAAATGCCTCCTTAAAGTCCTTAAAAACAAAAGACTTGCAGATGCTTTCGCCTTCATATGTCCATCCATCCAGGTTTTTTAAGCGGGCTTCTATCTCGGCCGTAGTCAGTTTGTCCATTTTTTTGATTTAATATAGTGAATAAATACAATCCCAGCCCGCTTTCCCATTCACTTTTTGGGTCCCTTGTTACATTTCCAAAAGCATATGTTACATATGGAGAATGTCCTAATAGAAGTCGCTTCTAATTTTGGAACAACGATGATCTCCATGTCGTAATGGATGGGAATATCTAAGAAAACTTCCCCCTAAAAACAAGGTTAACATTAAATCTAAAATCATGAAAAAAGTACATTTCATTTTTTTGGCCATTGTTGCAATGGCATGTACAGTTTTGGTTGCTTGTTCCGCGGAAGATGGCGAGACAGGACCTCAGGGACCACAAGGAATTCCCGGAATTGACGGACAGGATGGGCTAGATGGAACAGATGGTCAGGACGGAATTGACGGGCAAGATGGCAATGCCAATGTTATTTTTTCCAATTGGCTTGATGCGGATTGGAATGTGCAAGACGACCCCAGGGCAAAGTCAATGAACATATTGATTACAGAGATAGACAATATTGAGCTTAGGAATAAAACCTTGGTGTTTGTATATCTACAACAATGGGGAACGTCAAGTATTTATCCCATGCCCAACGCTGGCCGTTGGTCAAACACATTGTACTCCTATACGTTTGGAAATAATGGGATAACCTTAAACGGCATAACCGTAACGCTTGTAAGTACCAACGGGGTTGATTTAACTGAATTTCAGTACTCAGGCTCTAGAGGAAACAGGTTTCGGTATGTGTTGATTCCTGAAAGTGCCCAATCGGGCAAATTGGACTATTCCAACTATGAGGCGGTAAGAGCTTTTTACAACCTTCCAGATTAAACTTTTTAAATCAGTAACAATGAAAAAAATAATAGGATTCATTCTTTTTTGCACTTTGGTAAACCCTATTTGGGGCCAGACCAAAAAAATGACACGCTTTAACCCAGTTCAGCATGGGTTTAAATTCAACAATAGTTTTAAGAACATCTTTATAGATGCCATTGACTGGAGAACGGGAGGACTTTGTGGGGGTATGTCCTATGCCTCTTTGGATTATTATCACGCTAGAAGCATTTCCACGCCTAAAACTGCGCTTCGCCCCACGGAAGGAAGTCCTTTGCAGAAATACCTTTATGACCGTCAGGTAACTTCCATAACCTCCAACGTGGATAAATGGGCCGAAATTGGGCTCAATCCACTGGGAGCTCGTAATGGAGAATTTTTTAATTGGGGGGTGGAAAACAAACCGGGAAGCCGGATCAATGAACTTCGTCCTTTTATTAACAGGGGGCAACCCGTGCCTCTGGGCCTTCAAAGCGTTGGCGAGAAAGATTCCGACCCAGGTAATCATCAGGTGGTAGCTATTGGCTATGATTTTGGAACTGCCCAAAATCTGGCAAATGGAACATACAAACACAAAATGAAAATCTACACCTATGATCCCAACTACCCCAATAGGATTATGACCCTCCGACCCAATTTCAAAGATGAGGTTTTTTATTACGAGGAAGAACCACATATGCGGTGGAGAACCTATTTTGTGGACAAGAATTACCGAAAAAAAACACCCTTGAGAACTTCGTTGAGGGATTATCCAAACGATGGAAAAATACACGAATTGGTTTTCGAATTTGGAGTGGGCAAGGACGACCTAAGGGGAGGAAACGACAATTTAAACCTGACGATTTTATATCATAACGCAGCCCCGCAAAGGGTGTACAATGTAAACAAGGGGAACAAATGGATAGATGATTATTCGCAACATATCACGGTGCCATTGCGCACTCCTGTTCCTGTAACTACGATAAAATCGGTACAATTGAACACCATTTCAGGAAACGACAATTTCAATCTGGATTTGCTGCGCATTTATGTCAAGGGATTTAATAAAAACAGGAAAGTCTATGAAAGGCGGGGCGCCCCACTCAAACGCTTTACCGGTCAAGACAAAACTTTTTTGGC
Source organism: Flagellimonas sp. (assembly GCF_965215805.1). Taxonomy (GTDB): domain Bacteria; phylum Bacteroidota; class Bacteroidia; order Flavobacteriales; family Flavobacteriaceae; genus Flagellimonas. The sequence continues at coordinate 2,760,386 of NZ_OZ244124.1, forward strand.
CATGATCCATAACAAACCACCCCAGGTAAGAACGGCTACTAGGACATCCACCTCAGGCCCAACCAAGGCTAGGACTGTACCATCAAGAAAACCCATTGATAGGTTACGGTTCTGGATTAGAACGGGGGATGATGATCTCAGGGGAGGAAACGACAATCTAAATATTATTGTGTACTATAGAAGTGGAGGAACCCAAACGGTTAGAAACGTAAACAAGGGCACCCGCTGGAAAGATCATGGATTGACTTCTGTGGACGTAACTCTGAACAAAAAGATTTATGCCACATCGGACATTTCCAGAGTGGTTTTGCAGACTACCTTTAGGGGTGGAGTTGGGGGCGATAACTGGAATATGAATTCTCTGAAGATTGAAGCCTATAAGGGGTCTAGCAAAGACACCAACTATTACGAAAGGGGTTCCAATGATACCCGATTGCATCGCTTTACAGACAAAAACAACTCATTTGTGGCCAAAAGATAGTAGTACACCATGAAAAGCAGTTGGGTTACATCTTGGGTCAAGAATACGGTAAATGTGTTAGTTGGCGTTTTATTTCTTTCCTGTGGAAGTGATGAAGGTAGTGAGCCACCAATTTCTTCGGGTTGTGCAACAGGTTCCAACACCAGCGTAACCTTTACGAATTCATTTACCGATCTTGATGATATAGCGCATATTGAACCTCTGGGAGAGGTGCAGGCGTTCCATAACTTTTCGGCACATACTTATGTTTTTATCAAGCCCGAAGTGACAGAAGTACTCGTTTATGCTCCAGTTGACATGGATTTGGTACATGTCACTTTTAATGGTACGGACTATCAACCCATGTTTCGGGCCAGTTGTGAGGTGGTATTACGATTTGGGCATATTACCAATCCAGTTTCTGCAATTCGGGATGCAGTGGTGACCCAAGGTATACCTTTGTTTGATGCCCAGTCTCCAACCTTGGCTAGTTTTTCAGCGGGAGAACAAATAGGAACCACATCTGGCACCGTTCAAGCGAAGAGCTTCGATTTTGGCGTGTATCACTCGGAGCGCTCCCTAACGTTTCTGAACAATTCCCGTTTCCATCCTGTTGAGACTTTTAGGCATGCCACTTGTCCGTATGATTACTTTACCGCTGATTTGCGAAATCAGATGTACGACCTTTTTGGCCCCAAGCCCCTTGCACAGCCTTTAAGTTGTAGGGGGCCACGTGGGAGGGCGGGTACTATTGCCGGGCCATGGTTCGATACGGAAGAAGTTTTTTCAACACCTTATCATGGGCAAACCGAATTTTCACCACTGCTGGTAGCTACCACATTAAAGGGAACGGTCAAGATTGTGCGAGGTACGGAATCCAATGTTTACAGAACCCTTTTGGGAGCTGCTACCCATGCCGATCCCGAAGAAGTGAATACGGAACACTGCTATGAAGTGGAATCAGGCGGATACTTCTACTTTCAGTTACAGACGGATGGAACTTTGCGGGTTGTCAGGGAAACTTCGGGTACTTGTCCTTCTGAATTTCCCTCTTCTGGATATATGATCTATTATCGATAAGCTCGAAATTCAACAAACTTCCATTCATATGGTTTTTGTACCTTTTTATGATTCAACCTTAAAATGAAGCATGTAGTTTCCATAACCCTCCTATTCCTTGGTTTTTCCATATCGTGGGGTCAAACCGAAAAGGAAATTGATTCCTTGAAACAATTGCTCAAGGGAAATACCAATGTTGAGGAATCAGTAGAAATTAATGAGCAGCTTTTTGTGGCCTACCTTTATGCTTCCCCCGATTCCGCAGACCGCTATCGAAAAAACATTCGAGAGATTTCCGCGAAAAACAACTATGCGAATGGCGAGTATCTCTATCAATCCCTAAGTGGGCGTTATCAATTTGCCAAATCCGACATTGATAGTGCTTTTTACCATATTGAAAAGGCCTCCAAAATAGCTGAAAAGCTTCAAAATAAATCCTATTTGGCGGACTGCTATAAGAAGATAGGAGTGATTTATAACATCCGACGAAACGACTCCTTATCCAAAAAGTATGCGCAGTTGGCCTTGTTCAATGCGAAACAAACTGACGATTGGAGAACCCTGTCTTCCATATACATCTTGTTGGGAAACCAGCACTTTGAGCTTACGGAATACCCAGAAGCTCTTACGTATTATTTAAAACTGGATTCTATTTATACATCCCGGAATGAAATGGACAAATCATTGGCCGCCGCCTATACCAATATAGGTATGATCTATTCTGAACTAAGAAATCCGGAAGCAGTACCCTATATTGAAAAAAGTATTGAAATCTATGAAACATTGGGATTGGAAGAGGGTGTTCACTATGGTGAATTGGCCCTAGGCACATATTACGACCTAATACAGGAGAATGAAAAGGCCATTGAACACTTACTTAATGCTGAGAAGTATTATGAATCTTACGGAGATTTTAGAATCCTGGGAAGTATTTATGGAAGATTGGGTGAAACCTACTTGGAATTTAATGATTTTGCAAATGCTGAAAAATACCTTTTAAAAGCTTCTGGAATTCCAGAAAGTTCTGGGTCAGGAGTGCGTAAGGCTACTGACCAGATTAACCTAGGAGATTTATATTGGCATAAAAAGCAGTATCAAAAAGCCATTGCCCATTTCAAGGAAGCTTTGGAACTCATTGAAGCGGATGGTAATGAGGAGTCCATGCGCATGCAGCTTCTCAACGTCTATCGAGGACTATATGGTGCTTACAAAGACAGTAAGGATTACAAGAATGCTTTGATGGCGCTTGAAAACCAAATGGAATTGGAAGCCATTGTACAAGAATCCCAAAACGAGTTAGAAGTTGAGGAACTCAACAAAAAATATCAGACAGACAAACAACAGCAAGAAATAGAACTGCTGACATCCCAATCGGAACTGGCCGAAGAAAAATCCAAAAATCAACGGAATTTGTTCGTTGGCAGTATTTCAGTTTTGGGATTGGCATTTATCACCTTGTTTTTTCTTTTTCGAAACAAACAAAAAACCAATCAAAGGCTAAAGGAACTGGAAGCGGCCAAATCCAAGTTTTTTGCCAACATTTCCCATGAATTCAGAACACCCTTGACCTTGATTTCAGGCCCTGTTGCACATCAATTGTCCAAAAAGGGACTTTCTGTGGATGATAAAACAGATTTAGGATTGATCCAACGCAATGCTGACCGTTTACTTAAACTTGTAAATCAAATATTGGATCTGTCCAAAATTGAAGCAGGTAACAGAAAGCTTCGCGTCTCCAAGGGGAATATGGAACTTTTTATGACGCATTTGATAGAACCTTTTCAGTATAGAGCCCAACAAACCGATGTGGTTTTCATTAGTCAGATTAATGTCCCTGGCAAGGTATGGTTTGATAGGGATGTGGTGGAAAAAATTGTTGCGAATCTCCTGTCCAATGCCATTAAGTACAATCAACACCAAGGTCAAATCGAATTTAAGGCTGTTGAGCACGGGGAGCAATTGAGTATTACCACGATCAACCAAAATCATGATCTGTCAGAAAAAGAACTACCGCTCTTGTTTGACCGTTTTTACCAAACCAATACGATGAATCAAGGTTTCGGTATAGGCCTCTCGTTGGTTCAGGAATTGGCAAATCTTGCAAAGGGAACGGTACGCGCATACAAACCCAATGACGCAACTGTGGCATTTGAGGTAACATTGCCAGTTTCAAAAAATGCCTTTTCCAAAGGAGAGATAGTGGCAGAGGAAGAGGTGCTGTCAAGTCTGAAAAGAGACAATACTGATTTGGGCATCGAGCCAGATACGGACCACGAATATGTTGAAGCAAACTCCCTACCTGTACTTCTGGTTGTGGATGACAATTCAGAAATTAGGCTTTTTATCAAAACTCTGTTTAAAAAGGAGTATAACATATTGGAGGCGGAAAATGGCGAGGCAGGCGAGAACATTGCATTGGAAACTATCCCTGACTTGATTATTTCCGATGTGATGATGCCGATAAAGAATGGAATCGAATTAAGCAATACCCTTAAGACCGATGAAAGGACCTCACATATCCCAATTATATTGTTGACTGCAAAATCTGGGGAGGAAAACGAGCTGGAAGGACTTAAAACAGGTGCGGACGCCTATATGGTAAAGCCGTTTAAGGAAGAGAAATTAAGAGTGGTTATCGACAAGTTGATTGCCACCAGAACAGCCATTCAGGAAAAATTTGGCAACCAACCGTTTTTTAAAGCCAAGAATATTGAGCTTACCAGTGTGGACACAGAGCTTTTGAACCGAATTCAGCGCATATTGGATACGGAGCTGACCAATCCAGAGTTTAATGCCCAAACTTTTGCGGAACAGGTTGGCCTGAGTCGTATGCACCTGCATCGCAAGTTAAAGGCGCTAACCGGACTTTCCACAACGGAATTTATTAGAAGCCAACGCTTAAAGCTTGCAGCTCAATTGTTGGAAGAAGGACATAGTAGCATTGCAGAGGTGGCCTATGCCACAGGATTTAACCAACCTGCCTATTTTTCCACGGTCTTCAAGCAGGAGTTTGGACACTCGCCTTCGGATTATGTCGAAAGTAATTGAGAAGGTTGCATAAAACCATCTACGGGACTCTCAAAATCTTCTCCATTTTACGCCCTTTGGCAAGTTCATCCACTAACTTGTCCAAAAAGCGAACTTGTTGGGTAAGGGGTGTGGTGATATCTTCAATACGGTATCCACAAATGACCCCTTTGATCAAATGGGCGTTGGGGTTCAAGCTTGCCTGAGCAAAGAACTCTTTAAATGTGATCTTTTCCGATATGTGTTTCCGCAGGGTAACTTCATCATAACCCGTTAACCAGGTAATCACCTGATGCAATTCTTCCTTGGAACGGCCTTTCTTTTCCACCTTGGATAAATAATGCGGGTATACGGAGGTAAAGGTCATGTTGGCCATTCGCTGATCATGTTCTGGTGTTGTTGCCATTTTCACGTTGACCTTTAAAGGGTTGGAAATCTATTTGTTCTCTGAAAGATAACCCTTAAGAATTAATTGCATGCCCCTTTTCAGCATTCTTTGGGATTCATTGTTGTTCAATCCGGCCACATCCTTGGTTACGATTAAGGGCTCTATACCCATAAAAAGGGTAAGCAGGTTGGCCAAATCCTTTTTTTCTTGGAGGGGCAGGTTTTCTTTTTCCAAAGCCAAATGCAGGGCCTTGATGCGTCGAGCGCCACGAACAGATTTGGAAGTGGAGGGAACGATCACTGCACTTAAATACCTACGGAATAAGGGTTCATTGTCCAGGGAAAGTCTATTAAAATAATCTTGGATGCCCAAGACCTTTTCTTCAAGACTTTTGTCTTGGTAATTCTCCAAAATAGCTTCAGAATCGAGGGTATTGATATCCAAACTGGCCTCTGTGGTAAGGATTTCCACATTGGAATAATACCTATAAATCGTTGCCCGTGATACCCCTGACTTTTGAGCGACATTCTCTAGATTAAAACTCTTTCCCTTTTTTAAGAAGTAATGGGCACTCTTCAAGATTTTATCCCTGGTTTCAAGTTTTTGATTGGTGCGCCCCGTTTGGATATATTCCTTGTTCATGAGACAAATATCTTATAAGTTTTTGAAAAACCAAAAAGATCTTCTATGTTTGTGAGACAAACGTCTTATAAAATGGAAAATTCGAACACTAAATGGGTGTTGGGACATAAGGTAACCGTTCATGATACCACTGGGGACTATGATCTAATGTATGCCGAAACACCACCTCATGTACCTGGGCCGCCGCCGCATTTACACAATTCGTATAAAGAGTCTTTTTTGATTTTGGAAGGGGAAATGGAGTTCATGGTCAATGGGGAAATAAGGAATGTAAAGGCTGGGGAATCTGTAGATATTCCCCCCAAAACCTTACATACCTTCGGGAACAAAAGCGATGCGCCATGCAAATGGATCAACATTCACAGTCCTAAAGGATTTCGAGAGTTTTTTGAGCAAATGGGCTTACCTGCCCAACAGGAAAAGTCCCAAGAAAACTCCGTTGCTCCAGAAATCATCGGGAAAGTCATTGCTACTGCAGCGGACTTTGATATGGTGATTAAGGCTTAGATTATTTTTTTCCATTATTAGGATGCCTATTCCAAATTTTGAATTCTAAATTTTTAATGCTGAATACTTGATTGAAAGTTGAAAATGGAAAATTGAACTTGTGCTTGAATTTTAAGTGTTAAATGGATTTTAATTTAAAACTCAACATTTAAAATCATTACCAGTAATTGAAGAAAAGCTCAACGGCATTTCCCAAAACAAATCCCCATAACGCACCAAAAAAAGAAATTTTTCCCAGCTCAAAAGTATTGGTAAAGGATAGCCAAAGGGCAATCACGGCGCAGAGTGTAAAGAGGACCATGGCGTAAATGGGCACCATACTGGTAAACAGTCCTGCAAGATTAAAAATGGGATCCAAAACAGCTGTAAATCCGAAGAGAGCCAGCGCAAAATTGGCCTTGGGATGTTTTTTGAACAGGTAGACCCCCGCCACCAAAAGCTCCACCGCTATAGCCAAAGGCCCGAACTGGTTGTAGTATTCCTTTTCAAAATACCCTTCAACACTATCTGGAATCTGAATGCCTAAATAATAAAGCACTCCCAAGATTAGGGAAATACCGATAAATATGATTGCAACGATTTTTCTGGTGTTCATTGGTCAAAGGTGGTTATCTGGTTAAAACGGAACTGTCTAAAGATAAGATAATTGAAAATGGGAAATGGAAAGTTGAAACTTAGTCTTTAGTCTTTAGTCTTGGGTCTTTGGACTTTGGTCTTTGGTTAAGGGTGAAGGGTCTGACAACTGAAGTCTGATTTCTGATTTTCGACGTTGAGTTCTAAGAGTTAAATGTTGAATTGAAAATGGAAAATTGAACTTGGGTTTAAACTTGAACTTTTTTAGGTTAAGAGTCTTGGGTCTTGGGTCTTGGGTCTTGGGTCTTGGGTCTTGGGTCTTGGGTTAAGGGAGAAGGGAGAAGGGTGAAGGGTGAAGGGGTCTGATAACTGAAGTCTGATTTCTGATTTTCAATGTTGAGTTCTAAGTTCTAAATGTTGAATCGGTTTCAATTTAAAACTTAGCATTTAAAATTTAGGATTAGTCAACGGGAATATGATGGTCTATGATTTCTTGGTATTTGACCCGAAGGTTTTTAGGGAGTTTGTTATGCTTTGGTAGGGCGGCCAGATATCGGTCTTCGTTGGTCGTGAACACCCGCTTCAAAATAGGGTGGAAGTTCCCCATTTTCTTAATGATTTCTTTGATAAACTCTTCATGCTGAATCAAATCCTTGCTTCCCAAATGAAAAATGCCCGTTTTGTCCCTGTTGATGAGGTAGTGGATTTGCTGGGTCAGCCGGTCATCGTTGGTGACGTTGACAATGAGGTTGGGAAATACTTCGATGGGTTCATGAGCCTCCAAATGCATTTTGATTTCCTTAACTCGTGGAGAGGTGTTTCCAAAGACCATGGGTACCCTGAGGATAGCCGTCTTTTCCTTGGGTAACCGCATCATCATATTCTCAATCTTGATTTTTAACCGACCGTATACACTTTCAGACAAGGTTTTGTCGTACTCATAGGATGGGAATTTGCTGTAGGCATCAAACACATTGGCCGAGGAAATAAAATAGAGCTTCGTCTTGTTTTTGATGAGGTATTCCATCATATGTTCATGAGCCTGTACCTGAGCAGCAAACTCGCCTCGAAGGGCGGATATGATAAAATCCGGTTGTACGTGTTCCAGTAGTTGCACAATATCGTCCTCGCGCATATCGTATCGGAGAAATTGCCCATTATCGCTATAGATGGTGGTGTGGCAATAGGTGCCAAAGGTGTTGAAATAGTTGCAGAGCTCTTTATAAATGGCATTGCCAATAAAGCCGCTAGCTCCCAGTATGAGTATCTTCTTTTTATCCAAAAACTAAAAAATTGACAAACCGGTTTCGGTTGTTAATTGCTCCAACGCCAGCATCCCCAGCTTGGAATTTCCTTTTTCATTGAGTCCAGGCGACCAGGTGGCCACACAAAAATGGTTGGGCAATAGGGCCACGATACCGCCACCTACACCACTCTTGCCGGGTAAACCCACTTCAAAGGCAAATTCCCCGGCCTCGTCATAAAAGCCGCAAGTGAGCATAATTGCATTGATACGCTTTACTTGAGATAGACTGACATAGTTATTGTTTTGTAGACAATTGCCCCGATTCATAAAAATATAGAACACCTTCACCAGCTGTTCACAGCTCATGGCAATGGCGCAGGAATGGAAATAGAAATCGAGGACATCCTCTACATCATGCTCCAAATTTCCAAAGGATTTAATGAGGTTGGCCGCAGCATAATTTCTAAACCCCGTTCTTTTTTCGGACTCCGCCACTTCCAAATCATAATCAATGGAAGGATCACCAGCAATATTGCGGATGTATTGTATAAATTCTTGCTTCGGATTTTTAAATTGGGACAACAATACATCACAGATCACTATGGCTCCCGCATTGATCAAGGGATTTCTGGGGATTCCGTTTTCCATTTCCAAAAGCGACAGATGGTTGAAGGGATCTCCCGAAGGTTCCACATCCACCCTTTTCCAAAGTGCATCGCCTACCTTGGCAAAGGCCATGGAGAGTAGAAGTACCTTGGACACACTCTGGATGGAAAATCGTTCCTGCGCATCACCCACCGAAAATTGTTGGGCATTGCTGTCCAAAATGGAAATGCCAAATTTATTGGCATCCACTTTGGAAAGTTCGGGGATGTAGTCAGCCACCCGACCCTTATCTGAACATTGTTGAATGTTCGTATGGATTTGGTCTAATATGGGCTGAAAATCTATCATTATCCCTTATAAAATGGAAGTTTTACGATGCTTGCTTTTACTTGTGCCTTTCGGATTTGGATGTAGATTTCGGTATCCACTTGGGAATGCTCTTTCGGCACATATCCCAATCCAATCCCTTTGGAAAGGGAAGGAGACATGGTTCCAGAGGTCACTTTTCCAATCTCGTTACCATCTGCATCCACAATGGCATAGCCCTGTCTAGGAATACCTCGCTCCTGAAGTTCAAAAGCGATCAATTTGCGAGCGACCCCTGCTTCTTTTTGGGCAGCCAAAGCCTCGCTGTTCACAAAATCCTTTGTGAATTTGGTAATCCAACCCAAACCAGCCTCCAAAGGAGAGGTGGTGTCATCAATATCATTTCCGTAAAGGCAATACCCCATTTCCAATCGGAGCGTATCCCTAGCGGCCAAGCCAATAGGTTTGATGCCAAAATCGGATCCCGCCTCCAGGACTTTGTCCCACACTTGTTGCACTTCGGAGTTTTTACAGTAGATTTCGAACCCACCTGAACCTGTGTAACCCGTAGCGGAAATAATAACGTGGTTAATCCCTGCAAAATCCCCTACCACAAAGTTGTAGAATTTAATTTCCGATAGGTCAATGGAAGATAGCGATTGCATAGCCTCTACAGCCTTTGGTCCTTGAATGGCCAATAGGGAATAGTCGTCAGAGATATTTTTCATCGCTGCCCCAATGGACTCATTATATTTTGAAATGTGGTTCCAATCTTTTTCAATATTGGAAGCGTTGACCACCAATAAATAGGTTTCCTCCTTTACCCCATAGATGATCAGATCGTCCACAACTCCTCCAGTCTCGTTAGGCATGCAGCTATACTGCGCCTTGCCCACGGTAAGCTTGGTAGCGTCATTGGAACTTACTTTTTGGATAAGCTCTAAGGCCTTCGGCCCTTCTATCAAAAATTCACCCATGTGCGAAACATCGAAGACCCCAACGGCCTTACGCACGGTTTCATGTTCCACGTTTACCCCTTCGTAGGAAACGGGCATATTATACCCTGCAAAGGGAACCATCTTGGCACCAAGAGCAATATGGGTTTCAGTTAATGCAGTTGATTTCATTATGTCCAGTTTACGGGGTAAATTTATTCGAATTCGGGAAAGAAACACCTAAAAATTCCGAATCTTTTAAACAATATGGTGTTAACTGGAAGATGGGTCGGTTAGGTGCCCAATAAATAGGATTTCAGGCCTTCGTAATTATCTATTTTGATGGATTTTTTCTCCTTGTCCATCACCTTTTGAATTTGGGCAGGAATAGCTGGGGTTAAGCCCAAGGTTTCCTCTACTACATCCAAAAATTTGACGGGATGGGCGGTTTCCAAGAAGATACCGTAGGTGTCCGGATTGACTTTTTGATATTCTTTTAGCCCCAAGTATCCTACGGCCCCATGTGGGTCTGCCACATATCCCGAATTTTGGTGGATGGTTTTCATAATCTCTCTAGTAGTATCATCCGAAAAGGAATAGGAGGAAAGATTATTTCGCAAACTGCTCAATTCATCTTGATACAAATGTCTTATACGAACAAAATTACTGGGGTCTCCCACATCCATGGCATTGGAAATGGTTGCAATAGAAGGTAGTGGCTCGTATACGCCATTTTTCAAGAAATTTGGGACCACTTTATTGGCATTGGTAGCTGCTACAAAATGCTTTACGGGCATGCCCAGTTTTTGGGCAACCATTCCGGCACAGATGTTCCCAAAATTTCCGGAAGGCACGGAAAACACAATTTCCTTTCCCTGGGATTTGGCCTGTTTATAGGCAAACAAAAAGTAGAACAACTGAGGTAACCAGCGGGCAATATTAATGCTATTGGCCGAGGTTAATTTTTTGTGGTCAGTGATTTCGGTATCCAGAAAAGCGGTTTTTACCATACGTTGGCAATCATCAAACACCCCGTTCACTTCCATGGCCACGATGTTCTGGCCCAAGGTGGTCAGTTGCCGTTCTTGGATGTCCGATACCTTTCCGCTAGGGTACAGGATGACCACATTCACGCCATCCACTCCCAAAAAACCGTTGGCTACCGCACCTCCTGTATCCCCGGAAGTGGCCACCAAAACGGTTACCTCCGTTTTTTCTCCTTTGGAGAAATGGCCCAAGCAGTTGGCCATAAATCGAGCACCTACATCCTTAAAGGCCATGGTGGGGCCATGAAAAAGTTCCAAAGTGGCCACATTTTCCTCGATTTCCACCACTGGAAAATCAAAATCAAGCACATTGGCAATGATTTCCCGTAAGGTTTCATTTTCAATATCATCCTTTACAAACTGATGAATGGCCTGGAAAGCAATTTCATGGTTGGATAAGGTCTCTATTTGGTCAAAAAAATCAGTAGGTAAAGCTTCTATCTTCTCTGGAAAATAAAGGCCTTTGTCTGGCGCAATTCCAGCAATAACGGCTTCTTTGAAACTTGCTTGATTTTCTGGGTTGTTTAGACTGTAAAACTTCATGGAAAATTAGAGTGGTTTTACCCCTTGGGTATTTACTTTGGAAACATGAATGTCAAAATCGATGCCAATGGAACTGTATGTTTTATGCATGGTTTCGGCCACTTTTTCAGCAATGGTCTTCCCTTTACTTAGCGCAAAAATGGAGGGGCCTGAACCGGAAATTCCACAACCCAGGGCACCTGCTTGCAGTGCATTGGAGCGGATGGCATCAAAACCAGGGATCAAAATGGAACGAATAGGCTCTACCACATGATCTTCCAAGGAACGACCAATCAGGTCGTAATCGCTTTGGAACAGTCCGGCAACCAATCCACCTAAATTACCCCACTGCCGAATCCCAGTTTCCAAGGTGAGTTTGGTCTTTAGGATTTTTCGGGAATCGGATGTTTTAATTTCTATTTGCGGATGAATTACCGTGGCAAACAACTCATCAGGAGTGGGAATGGAAACGATATCCAAGGGTTCATAACTACGGACTAAGGTGAAGCCACCATAAATGGCCGGAGCCACATTATCCGCATGGGCCACACTGCTTGCCAATTTTTCTCCCTGCATGGCAAATTGGGTCAACTCTAAGTTGGAAAATGGCTTGCCCAACAATTCGTTCATGGCCCAAACCGCCCCTGCTGAGCTTGCGGCGCTACTGCCAATACCACTTCCAGGCTTGATTCGTTTGTCAATCTCTATCTCGAATCCACCCTCATAGTTGCTGTGTTCCAATAAAGCCAATCCAGCAACTCCAGAAACATTCTTTTCCGTTTCCAAGGGCAAATCCTGACCTTCTATTTTGATGATTTTGATACCTTTTTCAGGAATCTTACGGACAACCATCTCGTCCCCAACGGAATCCAAGGCCAGTCCCAACACATCAAATCCACAGGAAACATTGGCAATAGTGGCCGGGCAAAAAACTTTGATTTCTTCCATCCTAAAAGTTTCCAATTCTGATAATATCCGCAAAGATACCCGAAGCTGTGACATCTGCTCCGGCACCTGCTCCTTTTATGATCATAGGTTGGTTGGGATAGCGTTCCGTAAAGAACAGCACAATATTGTCACTTCCCTCTAGATTATAGAAATCGTGTCCTTTTGGAATCTTTTGCAATCCCACCTTGGCTTTCCCATCTTCGAACTGGGCTACGTATTTAAGCTTGCTGTCAACATCTTTGGCTTCCTTGAAAAGCTGCTGGAACCCATCTTCATGCTTCTTCAATGACTCAAAAAAGGCATCGTTGGAATCCGTGTCCAGGCTTTCTTGAGGTAGAAATGCTTCGTTCTCAATTTGTTCAATATCCAATTGATTGCCACTTTCACGAGCCAAAATCAATATTTTCCGCATTACATCAATTCCGCTCAGGTCTATAGTGGGGTCGGGTTCAGTATAGCCTTCCTCTTGGGCCTGCTTTACGATATCATGGAAAGTGACTTCGTCATTGAAATTGTTGAAGACAAAATTCAAACTCCCAGAAAGTACGGCTTGTATCTTGTTTACCTTGTCGCCGGAGGCAATCAGGTTCTTTAAGGTGTCTATAATGGGGAGTCCGGCCCCAACATTGGTCTCGAATAAAAATGGTGCATTGTATTTTTTGGCCAGTTGCTTCAATTCCTTGTATAAAGTATAATCCGAAGAACATGCAATCTTGTTACAGGTCACCACAGAGATGCTATTTTTTAGATAGTTCGGATAGCTGTTGGCAACTTCGTCGCTCGCCGTGTTATCCACGAATACACTATTTCGGAAGTTGAGCTCGGTAACCCTGTCAAAGAATTTTTCCTTGTCCGCCTTTTGGCCATCGGCCAGCACAGATTCCCATTCTTGTAGATTAATCCCGTTTTCATCAAAGGCCATGGTCCTGGAATTACTGATTCCGATAACCCGGACGTTCAATCTCAGTTCGTCCTTCAGGTATTGATGTTGCTGCTGGATCTGTTTTAAGAATTTGGACCCAACATTTCCTACCCCCATTACAAAGAGGTTCAGCTGTTTGATGTTCTCTTCAAAGAATTCCTCATGTAGGGAGTTCAAGGCTTTTTTCACATCGGTTTTCTTGATAACCGCAGAAATGTTTCGTTCCGAGGCCCCTTGGGCAATTGCTCGGATGTTCACATTGTTTTTTCCCAAGGTGCTGAACATCTTTCCGCTCAATCCTTGATGGCTCTTCATATTGTCGCCAACCAGGGCAACAATAGTCAGGTCCTTTTCAACTATGACCGGCTTGATTTTTTTTCGGGCCATTTCGTATTCGAAGGCCTCACTGACTGCTTCCACAGCACGTTCCACATCTTCATCAGCTATTCCAACGCAGATGCTATGTTCTGAGGAGGCTTGGGTAATCAAAACCACACTGATATTCTCCAGGGAAAGCGTCTCAAAAAAGCGTTTGGAAATTCCTGGAATTCCAATCATGCCAGGGCCTTCCAAAGACAACAAACTAATGTTGCCCACATGGCTAATACCACGAACGGTTTTTCCACCTCCATTGGTGTTTTTGGTAATCATGGTACCCTCATCGTCGGGGCTAAATGTATTTTTGATGACAATAGGGATTTCCTTGCCCAACACAGGTTGTATAGTGGGAGGGTAAAGCACTTTGGCTCCAAAATGGGAGAGTTCCATGGCCTCTTCATAGCTAATATGGGCCACACATTTAGCTTGTTTTACCAACCTGGGGTTGGCCGTGTACATGCCGCTGACATCTGTCCAAATCTCCAAAAAGGAAGCATCTACGGCCGCTGCAACAATCGCAGCCGTGTAGTCGGAACCCCCACGACCCAAGGTTGTGGAATTTCCATCAGTGCTTGAAGCTACAAAGCCGGGCAGTATATGGATTTGATGTTTGTCATTTTTGAAGTATTCCTTGCAGTTGGCATTGGTCTTTTCAAAATTGACCACGGCTTTTCCGTAAGAATTGTCGGTAATGATCAACTCCCTACTATCTTTAAAAGTAGCATCAAGGCCTTCGGCCTTAAAAAATTCACTGATGATATAGGAGGAAAGCAATTCCCCGTAGCTCACGATTTTATCGGATAGTTTGGGTGTTATCTCGCCAATGAGAAAGGAGCCTTCCAAGAGCGTTTCCAAAATGTTCAGGTCACTTTTAACCTTACTGAGGATGGCACTTTGGTTTTGCACGGGAATCAATGCCTTGATGACTTCAATATGGCGTTGTTCAATTTCTTCCAAGCCTGATTTGTATGCATCGTTCTGTTCGGATGCTTGCTGCAGTGTGCTCAGTAACACATCGGTAATACCTCCAAGTGCGGAGACCACCACCGCTAATTTTTCGTTGGAACTGTTTTGGACAATGGATTTTACCTTGTTTATATTTTCTGGATTGGCGACTGAGGTACCACCAAATTTTAGGACTTTCATGATTAATGTGGTTGTAAAATGTTGAAATTAATTTAAGGACGGACGGAAATAATATACAGACTACCCCAAAGGGGTGATGGTAGTCAAAGCGAAGATGGATGAAGAAGTGTTCATCTTGAAGGGTTCAATATCCGTTTGTTTAAATTGCATTGTACAGTAATCAGGTTCAAAAGTAGTACTTTTGGTAGCTTCCTCAAATGATTCTAAAATTTTTACGAAATCCATAGCAATTGTTAATTTTTCTTGTTGAATGAAAATTTTTACCGCGAACCAAATCTATAAGGCTGACAAATTCACAATTGAAAAACAGCAAATTCCCAGTGATTCCTTAATGGAAAGGGCTGCTACCCAACTTTTTGAGTGGATTCATTCCCGATTGCAGGGAGCTGAAGTCACTATTCAATTGTTTTGCGGTATTGGCAACAATGGGGGGGATGGAATTGCCTTGGCGAGACTGCTCAAGGAGGCGGACTATAATATACAGGTGCATGTGGTCAATTACAGTGAAAAGCGCTCCAAGGATTTCTTGTTGAATCTGGAGCGATTAAAAGACCGCAAAATTTGGCCTGAATTTCTTAATGACGATTGCGTGATGCCTGAAATATCACCCAATGATATCATTGTTGATGCCATTTTTGGGATTGGTTTGAACAGGCCCCCCAGTGAATGGGTGGGTAAACTCATTGAGCATATCAATGCCTCCCAGGCTTTTGTACTTTCTGTGGATATTCCTTCGGGATTGCCCAGTGATAGGATGCCTTGGAATGCCAATCATGTGATACGGGCCAGTTACGTACTCAGTTTTCAAGTACCCAAACTGGTTTTCTTTTTACCGGAAACCGGTATCTACCAGAATCAATGGGAGCTGTTGGACATAGGTCTTGATGCTGAATTTTTGGTCAAGGAAGAGGTGGACTATGAGTTCATGACCCAGTTTGATGTGCAACCCATTTACCGACCACGACTTAAATTTTCCCATAAGGGGACCTATGGTCATGCGGTGATTGTAGGAGGGGCTTATGGTAAAATTGGAGCGGTTCAGATGGCAGCTAATGCTTGCTTGAGCATTGGAGCTGGTTTAGCCACTGCTTTTGTACCTGAATGTGGGTATCATTCTTTACAAACGGCCCTGCCAGAGGCCATGGTACTTACAGATGCCGAGGATGATTACATTTCTGAAATCAAAATCCCATTCACGCCTAATGCCATAGGCATTGGAATGGGGATGGGAACCAAGGAAGAGACTGTTCAAGCCTTTGGGAAATTCCTGAAAGAAGTTGATTTTCCATTGGTAATAGACGCTGATGGTTTGAACATCTTGTCCCAAAACCCCAAATTGTTGAAAGACGTTCCCAAGCAGTCCATTTTAACCCCTCATCCCAAAGAACTGGAACGTTTGATAGGGGAGTGGAAGGATGATTTTGACAAATTGGATAAAGCCAAGACTTTTGCCTCCAAGCATGACATTGTATTGGTGATCAAAGGAGCACATACCATCACACTTTATGGTGGAAAAGGGTATGTGAACAGTACTGGAAATCCTGGAATGGCCACTGCTGGTAGCGGGGATGTGCTAACAGGAATGATAACCGGTTTGGTGGCCATGGGGTATAACCCGCTCCCAGCAACAGTACTAGGGGTTTATCTGCATGGGTTAGCAGGAGATATTGGTGCTTCCTTGGTAAGTTACGATGCCCTTAAAGCTACGGGAATCATTGAAAATATTGGAAAAGCGTATTTGGAACTTTTTAAAAGACCAGAGTCTCAAGCAGAAAAAGGAGCTTAAGCAGTATCCTTTTTCTTGTTTTTTTTGAGTCTTTTCTTCACCCAGGCCAATGCGTTGTCATACTCAATAAAGAACTCCATGTTCTTCTTATAGAAAAGCTTCTCTATCTTAAAATTGTGCATGTCAATTTCCTTTTTGGAAACAATGGCGAAAGCCTTCAAGTTTTGCATGCCTCTTAAATAATTATAGATGGTAGGGTCTACGGCATAAGAGTTTTTGCGTAGGCTGATATAGCCAAAATCCTTATCCCTAAAGTGTATTTCCGAAATCCCGATGATTTGATAGGCTCGTTCCAGCGTCATTGTGGCCCCTTCTTCAAACGTGGCGACCATGTAGTTGTCAAAAACTTGCACGGTTCCGATATCCAACTGGTATTCCCGTACAATTATAGCCTTCTTATTAGAAGCAATTCTCATTCCCCAAAATTATAGTGTCTCTCATTACGAAGGTATGGGGAACACCCAATGGCTAGAAAAAATTTAGATTAAAAGCGTAAATATCGTGTGTACGGTAAATTTGAAATGAAAAGAGCCCCGTACAACGGAGCTCTTTCTCTTTTGGTTTGTTCTATTTATTGTTCTGCCTCAGGAGATTTTTCCTGTTTCTTTATTTTGATGGTGAGTTCCTCTTTTTTCTCATCCAAATCCATGAAAATGCTGTCTCCCTCCTCTAGTTTGGAGTTCACAATTTCCTCTGCCAAGGCATCTTCAATATACTTTTGAATGGCCCGCTTCAATGGACGTGCGCCATATTGCTTATCAAAACCTTTTTCGGCAATGTAGTCCTTGGCTTTCTTGGAAAGCTTCAAATCATACCCTATGTCCTTGATTCGGTTGAAAAGCTTATCCAATTCAATATCAATAATCTTGTGGATATCCTCTCTTTCCAACGGATTAAACACAATCACGTCGTCAATTCTGTTCAAAAATTCAGGTGCAAAAGCCTTTTTGAGCGCATTTTCGATAACACTTTTTTGATGACTATCTGCCTGTGCCTTTTTGGCTGCGGTACCAAATCCTACACCCTGTCCAAAGTCCTTCAATTGGCGTGCACCAATATTGGATGTCATGATTATGATGGTATTCCTAAAGTCAATTTTTCGTCCAAGGCTATCTGTCAAGTAGCCGTCATCAAGCACCTGAAGCAACATGTTGAAGACATCCGGGTGTGCTTTTTCCACCTCGTCCAACAAGATAACGGAGTAGGGCTTTCTTCTAACCTTTTCGGTCAACTGACCACCTTCTTCATAACCTACATATCCGGGAGGTGCTCCCACCAATCTTGAAATGGCGAATTTTTCCATGTACTCGCTCATATCAATTCGGATGAGGGCATCTTCAGAGTCAAAAAGTTCCTTGGCCAAAATTTTGGCCAACTGTGTCTTACCAACCCCGGTTTGACCTAAAAAGATAAATGAACCAATAGGTTTATTGGGGTCCTTAAGACCAGCTCGGTTACGTTGAATGGCCTTGGCCACTTTGGCAACTGCTTCATCCTGACCAATAACAAAACCTTTGATCAAGTCTGGTAATTCTGCCAACTTATTGCTTTCGGTCTGTGCAATTCTATTGACAGGGATTCCGCTCATCATGGAAACCACATCTGCTACGTTGTCCTCAGAAACCGTCTCTCTGTGCAATTTGCTTTCTTCTTCCCAGCGCTCTTGGGCAGAAGCCAGTTCTTTTTCCAAGCGCTTTTCATCATCACGAAGTTTGGCGGCTTCCTCGTACTTCTGTTTTTTGACCACGCTGTTCTTCAACTCCCTGACATCTTCAAGCTGGTTTTCCAGCTCCAAAATTTGTTTGGGAACATCCATGTTCACAATATGCACACGCGAACCTGCTTCGTCCAGGGCATCAATGGCCTTGTCCGGTAAAAAGCGGTCTGTCATATATCTATTGGTCAATTTTACACAGGCCACAATGGCATCATCCGTATAATTGACGTTGTGATGGTCCTCGTACTTGCTCTTGATGTTCATCAGGATTTCTATGGTTTCCTCTACCGAAGTGGGTTCTACCATCACCTTTTGAAAACGTCGTTCCAAGGCTCCATCTTTTTCTATATACTGTCGGTATTCGTCCAAAGTGGTCGCTCCAATACATTGAATTTCGCCCCTAGCCAATGCTGGTTTAAACATGTTGGAAGCATCCAAACTTCCCGTGGCACCACCAGCACCTACGATGGTATGAATCTCATCAATAAACAGGATGATGTCGTCGTTCTTCTCAAGCTCGTTCATCACCGCCTTCATGCGCTCCTCGAACTGTCCGCGGTATTTTGTGCCAGCCACCAAGGATGCCAAATCCAGGGTAACCACCCTTTTGTTATAAAGTATCCTGGAAACCTTTTTATTGATAATGCGCAAAGCCAAACCTTCGGCAATGGCACTTTTACCCACACCGGGCTCACCAATCAACAACGGATTGTTCTTCTTTCTACGACTTAATATTTGGGATACGCGTTCAATTTCCTTTTCCCTTCCCACAACAGGATCCAGTTTATTCTCTTCCGCAAGTCGGGTAAGGTCACGTCCAAAATTATCCAACACTGGAGTTTTGGATTTCTTGCTCCCCTTTTGGGAAGAACTGGAACCAAAGCTACTTTCCTTGGAATCCCCAGTTTCCTCAGGATCGCTTGGAAAGGATTCGGCCTGGGGAGTGTCCATGTAGTCATCATCACTAGTGATCATGGACTTGAACTGTTCCTTGACATTATCGTAATCCACTTTAAGCTTGTGAAGCAATTTGGTGGTTGGGTCATTTTCGTTGCGAAGGATACACAGCAACAAGTGGGCTGTGTTGATGGAAGAACTCTGGAAGAGCTTGGCTTCCAAAAAAGTCGTCTTAAGCGCTCTTTCTGCCTGTCTTGTCAAATGTAGGTTCTTCTTGTCCTTTTGGGTTGTTCCGGTATTGGGATTCGCCGGACTTAGAATCTCCACTTTTCTTCTCAAGTGGTCCAAGTCAACATCCAAGGCGTCCAAAATGTTAATGGCTTTGCCATTTCCATCGCGCAAAAGACCTAGCATCAAATGTTCTGTACCTATAAAATCATGCCCCAATCTAAGGGCTTCCTCTTTGCTATATGCTATAACGTCTTTTACTCTTGGGGAAAAATTATCATCCATACACTTCCTTTTCAGCAATTAAAATTAATAAAAGTATCATTACAGTAGTCAAATACCGTACCCATATTCGATAAACTAGTAGTAAAAGTCGAAATAAAGTGCATTTTTTTAACGCTTTAACATAGGTTTATCATCTTGTCGGGGTCTATAAATATGCTGTTGATAATTTTTTTAATAAAGTAAGCCGCAAGTGTTTTGAAAGGTGCGATTTTGCGTATATTGGCATGATATTTTAACCACAAAAAACAACAAGATTTTAGCATGGCGGAAGGAGAAAAGTTAATTCCTATCAACATTGAGGATGAGATGAAATCTGCCTACATTGATTACTCAATGTCGGTCATTGTGTCACGTGCCCTGCCAGATGTCAGGGACGGACTTAAGCCTGTTCATAGAAGAGTACTTTTTGGAATGCACGAGCTAGGGGTTAGATCTACAAGTGCGCATAAGAAATCGGCCCGTATTGTGGGTGAGGTTCTGGGTAAATATCACCCCCATGGAGATACATCGGTTTACGATACCATGGTGCGGATGGCCCAAGAATGGAGTTTGAGATATATGTTGATCGATGGGCAGGGTAACTTTGGTTCCGTAGATGGGGATAGCCCAGCGGCCATGCGTTATACCGAGGCCCGAATGCGTAAGATTGCCGACGATATGTTGGCAGATATTGACAAGGATACGGTTGACCACCAACTAAATTTTGACGATTCCTTAAAGGAACCTACCGTATTACCAGCCCGAATCCCAAACCTATTGGTCAATGGAGCTTCTGGTATAGCCGTGGGTATGGCTACCAATATGCCACCACATAACCTATCGGAAGTGGTAGATGGCACAGTTGCCTATATAGACAACAAGGATATTGAGATTGATGAACTGATTACACACATAAAAGCTCCGGATTTTCCAACAGGAGGAATCATATATGGTTATGATGGTGTAAAAGAAGCCTTCCACACAGGACGCGGACGTGTGGTAATGCGAGCCAAGGCCAGTTTTGAAGAAGTTCAAGGTCGGGAATGCATTATTGTAACCGAAATTCCATATCAGGTCAATAAGGCTGATATGATCAAGAAGACTGCGGACCTTGTCAACGACAAGAAAATTGAAGGGATTTCTGCCATCAGGGACGAGTCCGATAGAAAAGGGATGCGTATCGTATACATTTTAAAGCGCGACGCAATTCCCAATATCGTGCTTAATATGCTGTACAAGTATACAGCGCTTCAGTCCTCTTTTAGTGTGAACAACATTGCCTTGGTCAAAGGACGGCCAAAATTGTTGAACTTAAAGGAAATCATTGGTCATTTTGTAGACCATAGGCATGAAGTTGTTGTCCGTAGGACCAAGTTTGAGCTGAAGAAAGCCGAGGATAGGGCCCATATTTTGGAAGGATTGATCATTGCATCTGACAATATCGATGAGGTGATTGCCATTATTCGTGGGTCATCCAATGTGGATGAAGCTCGTAGCAGTTTGATGGAGCGCTTCAAGCTTACCGAAGTTCAAGCGAAGGCCATTGTTGAGATGCGTTTGCGTCAACTTACAGGGCTGGAACAGGATAAACTTCGTGAAGAATACGACGAATTGTTGAAGACCATTGAGGATTTGAAGGACATTCTGGACAAGAAAGAGCGAAGAATGCAGATCATCAAAGATGAACTTCTGGAAGTGAAGGAGAAGTATGGCGATGAGAGAAGGTCCGAAATCAATTTTGCAGGAGGTGACCTAAGCATTGAGGATATGATTCCGGATGAGCAAGTGGTCATTACCATTTCCCACGCGGGATATATCAAAAGGACTCCGCTAACGGAGTACAAGACCCAAAATAGAGGGGGAGTGGGACAAAAAGCATCTTCCACCCGAAATGAAGACTTTTTGGAGCACCTTTTTGTGGGTACCAACCACCAATATATGTTGTTCTTTACGCAAAAAGGAAAATGTTTCTGGATGCGGGTCTACGAAATTCCGGAAGGAAGTAGGACATCCAAGGGTAGGGCCATTCAGAATTTGATCAATATCGAATCCGAAGACAAGGTGAAGGCCTTTATCTGTACCCAAGATCTAAAGGATGAAGATTATGTAAATTCGCATTATGTGATTATGGCCACCAAGAAGGGGACGGTTAAAAAAACTTCCTTGGAGCAGTATTCAAGGCCCCGTCAAAATGGTATCAATGCTATAACCATTAGGGATGAGGATGAACTACTGGAAGCTAAACTGACTACGGGAACAAGCCAAATATTCCTTGGATTGAAATCCGGTAAGGCCATCCGTTTTGAAGAAAGCAAGACCAGACCTATGGGGCGTAATGCTTCGGGAGTGAGAGGTATTAGATTGGCTAATGAAGATGATGAGGTTATTGGAATGGTATCGGTGCACAATTTTGAGGATGACATTCTGGTAGTTTCTGAAAATGGATACGGAAAACGTTCAACTATAGATGACTATAGAACCACCAATAGAGGAGGTAAGGGAGTCAAAACGATTTCCATAACCGACAAAACCGGAGGTTTGGTTGCCATAAAAAATGTGTCGGATACCGATGATTTAATGATTATCAACAAATCCGGTATTGCCATCCGAATGAGTGTAGAGGATTTAAGGGTTATGGGAAGGGCCACACAAGGAGTCCGACTCATTAACCTGAAAGGAAACGATTCCATTGCCGCTGTGGCCAAAGTAATGAAGGATGAAGATGCCATGGATGAAACGGATATCCTTGATATTGAGGTAAATGGAGAAGATGGCACAGCAATTGATAATAATACGGAGGATCAAAAAGAATAATCAGTAAACACTAATATTAAATTAAAATGAAAACTAGAATTTTAATAGTAATGGCCCTTGCGGTTTCAGCGATAGGTTTTTCCCAGAAAAACGAAATCAAAGCAGCTGAAAAAGCATTAAAAGGCGGAGATACACCAGCTGCTAAAGCCGCTTTGGAAACTGCTTCGTCTTCTATTGATGGAGCCGATGCTAGATTGCAGGCCCAATATTATGCAGTTAAGGGGAATGTATATTTGGATTTGGCCAACAAAGGCGATGCCAGTGCATTCCAAACTGCAATTGATGCTTTCAACAAGGTAATTTCTGTTGAAGAAGCCAGCGGTAAGGAAAAATATACTACCGTTGCTACACAGAACTTGGCCCAAATCACTGCCGATTTGGTAAATGCCGCAGTTGAGGATAATGGAAACAAAAATTTTGAAGCTGCTGCCGAGAAATTGTACATGAGCTACAAGTTGAGCCCTACCGATACACTTTACCTGTACTATGCGGCGAGTAGTGCCGTGAACGGACAGCATTACGAAAAAGCACTTAGCTACTATAATGAACTAAAGGAAATTGGGTATGATGGAAGTGGAGTTAACTACACCGCTGTCAATGTACAGACAGGTGAAGTGGAAACTATGGATGAAACTACCCGTAACCTATACGTTAAAGCAGGGACCCACAAGGATCCAAAGGAAGAAAGAACTGAATCCAAAAAGGCGGAAATTGTAAAGAACGTTGCACTTATCTATCAGCAGTTGGGTGATAATGACAAAGCTTTGGCCGCTTATTCAGATGCTAGGGCTGTTGATGCCAATGACGTGAACCTCGTACTTGGTGAAGCCAATCTATACTACGCTATGGGCAACAAGGACAAGTTTAAGGAATTGATGGCTGAAGCTTCGGCAATGGCCCCTGACAATGCCGATTTGCTTTATAATATTGGAGTTATCAACATGGAGCAAGGAAATCTGGAAGACGCAAGAGCTGCCTATCAAAAAGCTTTGGCCGTTGATCCAGGATATATCAATGCCCTGTTGAACCTTTCTACTACCTATGTAAATGAAGGTAATGGTCTAATCGATGAAATGAATGCCTTAGGAAACTCAAGAGCCGACATCGCCAGATACGATGAGCTTAAGAAGCAAAAGGATGATTTGTTCTTGGAAGGTGCCCAGATTTTGGAAGATGCCCTAAAGACCAATCCAGATAACCAAAGTGTATTGACTCAGTTGAAAAACATCTACGGAGCATTGGGTGACACCGAAAACTTTATGCGCGTTAAAAAGCTATTGGGAGAGTAGTTTTATTAAGTTCTTCCATAAAAAAAGCCCCGACCTAGTCGGGGCTTTTTTTATATGATCTTCTTTATGACCCTGAGTTTATGGGTATAGTTTTTTTCATCAGTGTTAAAAATACCCGTATGATCCAAACGATCTATCCGCACATGCCCATGCGTGTGAATGATGTAGTTGTCCTTGAGTATGATCCCCACATGATCTATAACACCTTCATTATTGTCAAAAAAGGCCAAATCCCCAGGCTCACTTTCTTCAATAAAGCTGAGAGCCTCTCCTTGTTGGGATTGCTGCTCAGCGTCCCGTTTTAAACTATATCCGTTGATTTTGTAGACCATTTGGGTAAAACCGGAACAGTCAATTCCAAAGGGTGTTTTGCCTCCCCATAAATAGGGGGTGTTCAAATACAGGAGCCCAGTTTCCACCAGATTAGATTTTGCTTGTTGACTTTCGATGGCATGGCCCTCAAAAGTGTGTCCCAATATACTTGCAACGGAAATTACCGAACCCATAACAATGGGCAGCAGCATTCCCTCTGAGGTACATATATGGGAGACAATATCCGCTGCTAAATTTGGGGTACTATTGTCCAACCCCTTATAATCTTCTTCAGAAATTAAGGTGAATTGGTTATTGGGAATCCAACCTTCGTACTTATCGTAAGCTACACGGATTTTACTCCACCTTTTCCTGCTTTCCACAACCTTGAAATGCTCCCCATAAAGTAGTTGGGACACCATTTCAGTGCTATGTTCAGGGTTCACCCTAATGGGAACAATACTGAGGTGGCAGATTCCATATTGCATGTGCAGGCCTTCTTGAGGATGTTATGCTCTTTCCAATATAATGGCAGAGGCGCCACCACCACCATTGCAAATACCCGCTGCTCCAAGCTTGGCATTGTTTTGTTTCAGGACGTTCAGCAAGGTAATGGTGATTCTTGCACCGGAACAACCCAAGGGATGACCAAGCGAAACCGCACCCCCATTGACATTTACTTTGGAATCGTCAAGGCCCAAGAGTTTCATATTGGCCAGGCCTACCACAGAGAAGGCCTCATTTACCTCAAAAAAGTCAATATCCTCGATGCCTACACCAGCACGGGCAAGAGCTTTGGGCAACGCCTTTGCGGGAGCAGTTGTGAACCATTCGGGTTCCTGTGCCGCATCAGCATAGGCCTTGATTGTAGCAAGAGGCGTCAAATTTAATTCTGCAGCCTTCTCAGCACTCATAAGAACCACAGCGGCTGCCCCATCGTTTATGGTGGATGCATTGGCAGCGGTTACCGTACCTTCCTTGGTAAATGCAGGTCTAAGGGCAGGAATCTTTTCCATTTTTACGTTCTTGTATTCCTCATCCTCTTGCACCACAATGGGTTCACCCCTTCGTTGTGGCACTTCAACGGGTACTACTTCATCAGCAAATTTACCCGCCTTCCAGGCAGCAGCGGAGCGTTCATAAGATTGAATCGCAAAAGCATCCTGGTCCTCACGACTAAATTCATGTTCCACTGCGCAGGCGTCAGCACAGACTCCCATGGCATTCTGATCATACGCATCAACCAATCCATCCTTTTGCATCCCATCAACAAAACTTGCAGGCCCAAATTTTTGGCCTGTGCGCATATAGGCGTAGTGTGGAATCAAACTCATATTTTCCATGCCACCTGCCACTACAATCGAGTTTTCACCCAATGCAATGGACTGGGCGCCCTGCATAATGGCCTTCATACCTGAAGCACATACTTTATTTACGGTGGTACAGGGTACGGAATCCGGAATGCCAGCGTATATAGCGGCTTGTCGGGCAGGTGCTTGTCCCGTTCCCGCCTGCACTACATTTCCCATCAAAACTTCCTCGACCATTTCGGGTTTCAGACCTATTTTATCTAGAGCTCCTTTAATGGCAACCGCACCTAATTTAGGGGCTGGAATAGTGGAAAGTGCTCCCATAAAACTTCCAATGGGTGTTCGGGCAGCGGCAACAATGACAACTTTATTCATAAACGTATTTTTATTGATGCGAAAATACTAAAATTAAATGCAAAGGTCCATGCGCAGAGCATGATCCAACTTCTTATTATTATTTTCTATTTTTGAGGCAAGAGCAAGGAGAATGGGAAAAACTTTGGACAACGTTTACAAGCATCAATCACTTGCTTACAAGTACTTTCTTTATCTGGTCTCCGTGGCCTTGATCGTATTTTTCTTTCCTAAGGGAGGTAAGTTCAAGTATGAATTTCAAAAGGGAAAACCTTGGCAGTACGAAAACCTCTATGCCCCCATTGATTTTTCAATAAAAAAAACTACCGAAGAAATTGCGCAAGAGCAGCAATCCCTTCGAGACCATAAAACGGATTATTATACCTATGATGCTGTTATTCCAGAGGGAATCAAGGAAAAAGTAGCGCAGCAACTACAAGAATCCTTTAATGGAAGTACCTTGTCAGTTAGACAGCAAAACGCACTCCAGAATTGGGCTTCCCAAGTTATTGACAGCGTTTATGACCTAGGCATTTTCCAAGAATTACCTGTGTCCAGTACCGTTCGCGTGGTTAAAAACAATGAGGCTCGTACAGTAATGAGCAACAACTATCTGGATAATGCCAAGGCCAGAAATTTGACATCGAGGCTACTTTCCCAATTGCAGTTGGCAGGAGACGATAATCTGATGGAGGTCATAAACAACGCATTGGAAGCCAATGTTGCGTATGACGAAGCTCTTACTGATAGGGCATTGGAGGATGAACTTTCCAAAATTTCGTTTACCAGAGGGGAGGTTTCGGAAGGAAGATTGATCATTGCCAAAGGCGAGGTGGTTGAGGCTGAAAACTTCAAAATTCTGGATTCTTTGAAAGCGGAATATGAGTCGGAACTTTGGAGGGGTACCAATTTTTATTTCATTCTCTTGGGGTATACTATTTTGGTGGCCCTAGTACTCATAATGCTTTTCCTGTTCCTGAAAAGGTATAGGGTCGAGATTTTTAAGAATAACAATAAGGTTACCTTCATTTTCGTGAACATCTTGTTGATGGTGCTGGCTACAACCTTGATGGTCAAAAACAATGAAAGCTATGTGTTCGTGGTACCGCTTTGTATTCTTCCCTTGGTACTTAAGAACTTTTTTGATGCACGATTGGGGTTGTTTGTCCATGTACTTACGGTTCTAATTTTGGGTTTTGTGGTACCCAACAGCTTTGAGTACATTTTTTTACAGACCATTGCGGGTATTGTCACCATTCTTACCGCATCGGAGCTTTATAAGAGAGCCAATCTTTTTATTTCCGTAGGACAGATAACCTTGATTTACATCATTGGGTATTTTGCATTCCATACCATTCACGAGGGTAATTTAGAGAATATCGAATGGACATTGTTTGGGATATTTATCTTGAACGGATTGTTGACACTTTTTGCGCAACCCCTGATTTATATCTACGAGAAGATTTTTGGATTGATCTCGGATGTCTCACTCTTGGAACTTTCCGATACAAACTCCAAATTACTTAAGGAACTTTCAAATAAAGCGCCAGGAACTTTCCATCATTCGCTACAGGTTGCGAATTTGGCCGAAGCAGCTGCAAACGAGATTGGGGCCAATGCCATGTTGGTTAGGGTAGGAGCCTTGTACCATGATATTGGCAAAATGGAAAACCCGACCTATTTTACCGAAAATCAGATTACCAATGTTAACCCACATGATGATTTACCACCAAAAGAGAGCGCAAAAATTATCATTGACCATGTAATCAAAGGCATTGAGATCGCTAGAAAAAATAAATTGCCAGATCGGGTGATAGACTTTCTAAGAACCCATCATGGAACCACATTGGTGTTCTATTTCTTCAAAAAACAACAAGAATTGGAAGAAGAGGTGGATGAAGCCAATTTTAGGTATCCGGGACCTATTCCCTTCTCCAAGGAAACTGCTATTTTGATGATGTCGGATGCTGTGGAAGCCGCTTCCAAAAGTCTAAAGAACCCCACTTTTATGATGATTGATGATTTTGTGGAGAAAATAGTACGGGGACAAATGCAAGCCAACCAGTTTTTGAATGCAAACATCACCCTTAAGGAGATTGAGATGGTGAAGAAAGTGTTGAAGCAAAAATTGACCAATATTTATCATCTGCGGGTGGAGTATCCTGAGTAAAATAGTAATCTAATAAGTTGGCTTTAAAAAAATAAAAAAATAGTTGCGATCTTACGGATGAAAGGGTACATTTGCATCCGCATTTTCAGAGTGCATGTTCATAATAAAATGTTAGGAGAGGTGCCGGAGTGGTAACGGAGCAGATTGCTAATCTGTCAGCGCGTAAGTGCTGCCCGGGTTCGAGTCCCGGTCTCTCCGCTTTTCTTTTACATAAACACCTCGGGGTGTATTACCGTGTCAAGCACGGTATAAACTCCGCCTGGTCCCCGGTCTATTTTAAAGGCTGTTTGGATTCTGGAAATTGAAATTTAGGACTTTGACATTTGTGTCATTTTTCGGGGTGTAGCGTAGCCCGGTTATCGCGCCTGCTTTGGGAGCAGGAGGTCGCAGGTTCGAATCCTGCCACCCCGACCACTAAAACCTCTAGTTTTTCTAGGGGTTTTGTTGTTTTTGGAAATACTTCAAAACAGCACTCTTACTCATCAAGTCGTACAAATTGGAGCAACCTGAAATCTATGACCTCCTCGCCTGGAATTTCGGTGGCCTTTAATACAAGAGTGCCTTTTCCTTGTTCCAGATGAATTTCACCTAGCGAAATGGGGATGAAGTCCTTAACATACGATTCCATCCTGGGGTAACGGTCGTTTTCTGCTCCAATCAGAGGTGGTGAATTTGGTTTATCCACGCTTTTTTTGATAGCAGCGTCTTTAAATCCCAATTCCAATTCCGCTCCAATGTTTTGTTCCTCACAGGTGTAATACAGGATAGCCTCAAAAGTGCCTTTCTCTAATACCTCAATATCCCAGGTTATGGAATCCTGAATACTTTTCCAATTCGTAAAGAAGGAATCGTTGGGCCATCTATTGCTTCGTTGGATGTTTCCATGGGCTTCCCCATCCCTTGCGGGTAGTTGGGTCAGTTTAAAACCTGGATGCCCTAAGGTAAAGGGTTGATTATCCCTTTTCGTCCTTGCCACCTCTTCAATCCACTTGCTTTTTAAGATTATCAAGGAGTCTCTTAGTTTGGATTGAGAAAGGGATATATCCGTGGTCTGCCCTGGATCAGAGACGATGTTGTACAACCTATTCTCAGAATCCAAGCGATAGCTTTGGGTGCGCACACTAGTTTTATTGTTCCAATGGTTAAAGATTGCCCTATCCTTTACCTGCTGTCGTTGTCCTCTAATAAGACCGCTGAAATCCTGACCATCAAAGCCTCGGTCTATGGGAGATTCAAGGGAGGCCAACCCAAGCAAGGTAGGCAGCAAATCCACCGACCCCATTAGTTGTTCAATATGCTGTCCAGATTCTATGGCAGCGGGCCATTTGATAAAGAAAGGGGATTTCACACCGCCTTCATCGGTGGAACCCTTTTTGCCTCTCAGCCCACCATTCCACCGCCATCCGTTGGGTCCATTATCAGACATAAAGACAACAATGGTGTTTTTATCCAATTCTTTTTGTTTTAGATAAGAGGTAAGTCTACCTACGTTCCAATCAATGTTCTCCACCATGGCCAAAGCGGCTTTGGTAAACTGTAGATCTTCCTCGCTTTCATTTTGGTATCTCTTTTGCAATTCCCGATTGGCAAATTTGTTCCAAAAGACATCTGGAACCTGCATTGGACTATGGGGAGTGTTCAGCGGGAGATACAGCAGAAAAGGTTGTTCTTGATGCTTAGAAATAAAGTCTATCCCATGGTTCACAAAATCGTCCACAAGGAAACCCTCACCTTTTACAATCTCCCCATTATGTTCCAACATGGGGCTAAAATAATTTCCCCAATGACCGGAACAAAAACCATAAAAGTCCTCAAAGCCCCTGCTATTGGGATGGTAAGGTGGCTGCATTCCATTATGCCATTTACCATAGGCGGCAGTAGCATATCCAGATTTTCGGAAAAAGTCTGCAAAAGTGGGGAAAGATGTGTCCATTCGTTCGCCCCCGGCAGAAGTAGAGTACACTCCCAATCTTGGAAAGTACATGCCTGTTAAAAGCTCTGCGCGAGTTGGGGAACAGACAGGTTGCACATAAAAATTATCAAAAACCGCCCCTTCAATTGCTAGGGAATCTATATGGGGAGTGGAAAGATTGGTGTTGCCATGAATGCTCAAATCCCCCCAACCTTGATCATCGGTTAAAATGACAACTATGTTGGGTTTTTCAACTTCATTTTTGACTTTGTTTTCTTTCGCGCAGCCCAAGCAGAGCGCCACAATCAAAAAGGATAAGGGTTTTGCAAGATTCATCGGTTACAAGGTAGCAACATAATTTCATTTGGTATTGCGCCAAAATAACTTTTGCATGCAATTTTGTTTGGTTTGTCTGATTGCTGATCCACTATCCTTTTGTGGTTCATTAATATCTATTTCGATTTGGATTTTCATGATCAAAGGTTATGGGTAAAGCCGGAATTCCAAGATGGGAACTATGACTTATTGGATATAAGGTTTACAGCTGGACGCGAGGCTTCCTTCACCTAAGCAAATCCAACATTGAAAAATTAGTCCATGTTTTTGGTCAATATATCCATAATCCGAAATCGTTTTCGCTTCTAAGTTTGATCAACTGTATTAACTAAGCAATATTATGATGAAAAAACTAAACGTATTACTGCTCTTCCTATTTATGGGAACTGCAACCATTTCGTGGGCGCAACAGGCCGTTTCCGGGGTGGTTTATGACGACCAAAACGTGCCCTTGCCAGGTGCGAACATTTTGGAAAAGGGAACAAGTAATGGAGTGGTCACAGATTTTGACGGGAACTTTACCATATCAGTTCAGGACGGCGATGCTGTACTGGTGGTCTCTTATATCGGATTTGATTCCAAAGAGATTCAGTTGGACGGATCTCCCAATTATTCCATTCAACTGGTGGCATCAACCACCGGATTGGATGAGGTTGTGGTTATTGGTTATGGTACAACCACAAAGAAGGATTTAACGGGTTCTGTTGTTTCCTTGGGAAGCCAAGATGTGGTGGAACAACGCAAAACAGATGTGGCCCAAGCCATTCAAGGTCGATTGGCCGGGGTTGACGTGCGAACCTTGAACTCAAAACCAGGTGCACCCTTGTCCATATTGGTAAGGGGTAGTACGGCCTTGACCAATAACAATGCGGGTAATGACGGTATTAACGATGACCCGGGAAGGGATTTGTCTCAACCTTTATATGTTGTGGACGGTATTTTCTTTGATAATATCAATGCGCTCAACCCAGCAGATATTCAACAAATTGATGTGTTGAAGGATGCCTCCTCAACGGCAATTTACGGTGCTAGGGGTGCCAACGGGGTAGTAATTATCACTACCAAAAACGGTTTGGAAGGAGCTCCAAGATTTACTTATGATGCCACTTTTGGTATAAGGTCTCCTGTAAATGCCCCTGATTTCTACAACGGTGACGAATATGTAGCTTTTGTGGAGGATGTGGTGCGAGCAAGGGATTTTGGGCAATTGTTTCCTGGAAACCCCACTGTTGATGATTACAATGCAATTGTTCCGGATTTGACCACTGAATTTGTGGACGATGAAGAACGCAATAATGTTGCACAAGGTGCCTATACGGACTGGATTGACCTTTTTCAAGAAACAGGAATCCAGACCAGCCACACTTTTGGCGTAAGCGGAGGTGAAAACGGTTTGGTGTACAACGCATCCGTTGGTTACCTTAAAGATGAAGGTGTTGTAGGGATTGAGGAGTTTGAAAGATATAATTTGACTGGTGCCTTGACCAAGAAGGTAAATGACAAATTTAGCCTGGGGATTAAAACCTATCTTGCTTTTTCCGAAAGGGAAGAAGGTAGTCGCGAACTCTTTAGAAGTTCCTTTCGTCTGGCACCTACCGTAAACCCTTATGACGAAGATGGCTTGATCGATCTTATTCCTGATGAACAAGATCAACGTTTTATCAATCCCCTATACGAACGCGAAGGGGCATGGACGGTAAATACCAAAAGATTCGATATTATAGCCAATGTCTTTTTGGAGTACAAGCCACTTCCATGGATGAACCTAAAAACCCAGTTCTCTCCCAACTTAAGCTCTAGTAGATTTGGGGAGTACAGGGGCTTGCTTACCAAATCCGCTAGGAACGACCCAGGAAGGATACGTTCCTATTACAACACTTTCACAGATGTATCCTATACATGGGACAATATTGTGGACATGAACTTTGAACCTTTGCAAGGTCATGAGTTAAAAGCCACTTTGATTACCTCACTGTATCAAAGGGAAACAGAAGGGAGCAATATTCAAACAAGAAACTTTAGTACGGATGACTTTTCCTTTTTCAATACAGGAGCTGGATTGGACATCAGGGACAACAACAGTTTCTTTGTGAAGGAAAACCTGGCTTCTTTCGCAGGAAGACTTAACTATTCCATCCACGACAAATACTTGTTTACCGTAACAGGTCGTTACGATGGAGCTTCAAGATTGGCAGAGGGCAATAAATGGGATTTCTTCCCATCTGCAGCCTTTGCCTGGAGGGTGAGCGAAGAGAATTTTGCCAAGAACGCCGATTGGTTGAGCAATCTTAAATTGAGATTGAGCTACGGTCGAACCGGTAACATTGAATCCGTAAGTCCTTATGGTTCCCTCTCCTTCTTGAATGGTTCTACATACCTATTTGGGGACGGACTTGCAAACAGCCAACGGGTTAGGGGTTTGTCCAATCAGGATTTGACTTGGGAAGTATCAGATGAGACCAACATAGGTATTGATCTAGGCATTCTTTCCAACAGAATTGGACTTTCCATAGACTATTACAATAAGGAGACGGACGGAAGTATTTTCAACCGGGAATTGTTGGATATCTCAGGCTTTGACAATGCCGTTGGAAACTTTGGGTCGGTAAGAAACCGAGGTATTGAAATCGTTTTGAATACCCTGAACATATCAACAGATAACTTTAGATGGCGTACCGAACTGAATTTCGCCAAAAACAATAACGAAATTTTACGTATTGATGGTGATTTGGACATGGTACCCTTGGGACGACACGGGGTGTTGCAGGTTGGTGAAGCTGTGGATGCTATTTTTTCTTATGAAAATGAAGGCATTTGGCAACTTAATGAGGCTACCCAAGCTGAAACTTTTGGAGCTAGACCAGGTCAATACAAGTTTGTAGACCAGAACAATGATGGGGTAATTAACAATGACGATAAGGTGGTTATTGGTTCCAATTCACCCGATTGGATTGGAGGTATGACCAATACCTTCTCCTACAAGAACCTTGATTTTAGGGTTCAGATGAACACCAGACAAGGAACCTTGGGCCACTCCGAGTTTTACCAAAACTTTGCCCCATACCAGAATGATGCCGCAAAATTTAACAAGTTGGATTTGGATTACTGGACTCCAAACAATCCAAATGCGAGCAGACCAGCACTGGCGTATGCACATCCTGGTGAATATTATTACGAGGAATTTGACTTTGTAAAGATTGGCAACATAGGCCTTACTTACACTTTTCAAAAAGAAACGCTGGATAAATTGAACCTAAACAGTCTAAGCCTTTCCTTGGATGTTCAAAACCCTTTCATCTTCACGGATTACGAAGGGCCTGATCCAGAAACAGGATTCCAGAATTCCTATAGCAGTGCTTACATGACCAAAACAATTCTGTTTGGCCTTAACGTATCATTATAATCCTAAAAAAAATTAGAAATGAAATCTTTTAAGAATTTTAAATACATATTTCTTTTGGTTGGGATAGCAAGTTTTGTGTCTTGTGAGGACTACCTGGAAGAAGAGTTTTTCTCTGATGTAACCGCAGAAACATTTATTGCGGAGGACAATGCAGACCAACTGATCGTGGGTATCTACGAGGATTTGAGAGATATCTACAAGCAATATGACATCAACTTTTCCGGAACGGATATCTATTCGGTTCAGACCCAAGTGGAAGAATTCAATAGCTTCAATGATTATTTTGGATTGAGCTCTGATAACGGTAGCACCGTTGACTATTGGAGGGTGAATTACAATTTAATTGCAGATGCCAATATTGCGATCAATAGGTTCCAAAACGATATAGCTTGGAGCGATTCCAATTTAGGTGCCAGGGATTATGGCATTGCACAGGCACAAGCCCTTAGGGCATTGGCCTTCTACAATCTGGTTCAGCATTATGGTGGCTTGGTTTTGGAGTTGGAGGAAACCACATCCATTCGTTCAGATTACTCCAGATCAAGCGAAGAGCAAACTTTTGATCAGATTATTTCCGACTTGGAGGCCGCAATTCCAAATTTGTTGGATGCGCCTGAAACAGGTAGATTCTCCAGAAGGGCTGCACAGCACTTGTTGGCAGATGTTTACTTGACTAGGGGTTATAAATCCTTTGGAGACACCTCTGATTTTAGCACGGCTGCTTCGCTGGCAGAACAAGCCATCGGAACCTATGATTTGAGAAGTCAGAGTTACGCTGAACTATTTGATTATGATAATCAAGTCAACGACGAGATTCTATTCGCTGTGCAATTCGGGTCTGGTGGTAATGACAATGACCGAAGCAATTCCAAACATGGTCTTTTGATGAATGCTATTGAAAATTATGCTGGTATAGGTAGAAATAGCGTCTATGGCGCAAGAAGTACTTCGCTAATGCCAACACCCTATTTTTATGGATTGTTTGCTGCAAATGATACCCGTGATGACGTTACCTTGCATCGGGTCTTGTTTGCTGCCGAAGAAGTCACTTTCTCTTCTGGGGAAGGACAACCGGAGGATCCCATTGCGGTGGGTGACACGGTTATCTATTATCCAAAGACTGCTCTTGATGCAACCGAATTGGCGGATAAATTGAACCGATACTGGGTGTATCAGCCTGACCAATATCTATTTGGCGTTCCGGATAACATTCCTGGCGCAGTTTACCAATACTCGGCCAATATTAACCGAATCAACTTCCCAATTTTCAAGAAGTTTGACGATGTGGGTATTGATGGGGCCGGTAATGGATCAAGGGACACCTATGTTTTCCGGATTGCTGAAACCCACCTAATTGCAGCAGAAGCCCATTTGGCAGCTGGTAACAGTTCTGGGGGATTGCAACATCTTAATGTAGTTCGGGAAAGGGCTACTGGTGAAACCACCTTTTATACCGACTTGACCTTGGATAACATTCTTGATGAACGTGCCTTGGAATTGTCAGGTGAGGAAAACAGATGGGCCGTGCTAAAACGGACAGGTAAATTGCAGGAAAGATTGAACCTTCACAATCCCCAGAATGCGGATCACGGTGCGTTTGATAGCAGCATTCACTTGTTGAGACCCATACCTGCCAACGAATTATTGTTGTCTGACGGATCCTTGGAACAAAACCCAGGATATTAGAATTCAACCTGAAAAATTCTAGTTGTTTGAGCTTAGTTAATTTTTTGAGTTAGGTTGAGTTTGCAAGAGGGCAGGTACAAAACTGCACCTGCCCTTTATTTAAATGGTGCTCCGATTATCTAGTAAGGAGTGTCCATTTTGGAATCCATTTTACCCATGAATCAATTATAAATTACTTTAAGGTGAAACTTACAATCACGTTGTGTTATTTATTGGTTAGTACCGCCTTTCTTCCTGCGCAAGAAATTAGGGAGGCCGAAAAGCAAAACGTTGATTATGTGGACCCTTTTATTTGTACGGGGAGTGATCATGGTCAAACAGACCCCGCCGCTGCAGTTCCCTTTGGCATGGTAAAACCAGCGCCTGATACTCATCCCCTTGGACATTCAGGATATGATTATGATGCCCATGAGATTCTCGGTTTTTCCAATACCCGTTTTTCTGGAGTGGGATGTCGGGGAGTAGGGGGTAACCTTAGGGTATTGCCCTTTATTGGGTTAAATTCACCATATCCCAATCCACAGCACATAAAAAAAGATACGGAGCAGGCAGAGCCAGGATACTATAGTGTCCAACTGGAAAATGGGATTCAAGTTGAACTTACCGCATCCCGTCAAATTGCTTTTCACAGGTATACCTTTCCGGAAAATGACACCGTGGGGTTGACCATTGATTTGACCAGTTCACTTTCCCAATTTTATCGAGAAGAACATCAAATTCGCGAAGACGGACTGATCACTGGAGAAGTTTCTGGGGCAAACGTGTGCGATAAAGGAAAATATACGTTTTATTATGCCCTGTCTGTGAATGTTGAAAACTACGGTATAGTGGAAGAGGGAGGAAAAATTTCTCTTTCCTTCAAAACCCAAAGTGATCAAGAGGTTGAGCTGCGATGTGCCCTTTCCACGGTGAGTTCGCAAAACGCTCTCCAAAACCTTCAGCTTTCCAAGAACATACGATTTGATGAAGTTAAAAAAGAAGCACGTAGGGCATGGGCTGACTTATTATCCGTTGTTGATGTAGAAAGCGAAAACGACGCACACAAAACATTGTTTTATACCCATCTGTACCATATTTTACAGACACCATTTCAGGTTCAAGATACCGATGGTTCCTTTAAAGGAAGCGATGGGGAAACCTATAATGCAAATAGGGGAAACCAGTATCATGGCTGGTCTATCTGGGATACCTTCAGAACCAAACTGCCCTTATTGTCACTGCTGTATCCCGACCATTACAAAAACATCGTAAATTCCATAGGAAAGCTCTACCATCAAGGTAAAGCGGACTGGTCCACAGAAGAGGAACCTTTTATCACGGTGAGAACAGAACATGCCAGTATTGTACTTTTAGAAGCCAATAAAAAAGGGCTGCTACCCTTTTCCCTCAAATCCATTTATGTTCAACTTCAAGAAGAAGCGGCTCAACTACCTTTTGAAACACCGGATAATATGCTGGAATCCTCCTATGATCTCTGGGCGCTATCGCAAATAGCCAAGGAAATTGGGCAGACAAGGGATTTTAGGAGGTATCGCAAACAAGCGTATCAATACAAAAAGACATGGAAGGAAAAGTTCTTGACTATGGATGAATCCTCTGATGTT
The DNA here is from genome assembly GCF_965215805.1 of Flagellimonas sp. Lineage (GTDB taxonomy): Bacteria > Bacteroidota > Bacteroidia > Flavobacteriales > Flavobacteriaceae > Flagellimonas. Next base: position 2,797,179 of record NZ_OZ244124.1, read on the forward strand.
ATGCATGGAGATGGACTTTATGAGGGTACGCTTTGGCAATACCGTTGGCTGGTTCCATATGATATCAAGGGCATTCAAAAGCTTATGGGAGGTAAAAAAGAGTTTGAGGAGCAGCTGGATTATTTTTTCCAAAACGAGCTATTCAACATAGGGAACCAACCGGATATTCAGGTACCTTATCTCTATGCTTATACAAATTCACCTTGGAAAACGCAGGAATTGGTGAATCGACTGATAACCAAGGAAACCAATAATTGGTATGGAACCCATAAAAAATGGGAAACGCCAAGTACGCGCAAAATATTTATGCCGACTCCCCACGGCTATATAAAGGAAATGGATGATGATGCAGGGACCATGTCGGCTTGGTTTGTATGTTCCGCATTGGGTCTATATCCTGTTTTCCCAGGGAGCACGGATTTGGCGATAACCACACCACTATTTGAAAACATAACCATCAAAACAGCGGGAGGTCCTTTGCAAATTATGGCCAATGGACTGTCCGACGAAAATATATTCATTCAAAATGTAAGCTGGAATGGTAGTCCCATAACTTCCAGCATCATCGATTTTAACCTAATTGCCAATGGCGGAGTCTTACGAATTGAATTAGGGAATACTCCCCAAACCAACTGGCATTAAAACTAGTACTATGCGCTGTAAATTTCGATCAATAACAATAGCAATCATCCTTTTTGGAGGTGTAGTTTTTCTCGATTCTTGTAAAAAAACTACCGCCACGGAAGTCCCCAATTCTGAACATGTTGAAAGCATTGCATATATAAAAAAGACAAACGACCAAGAATTTGACGTCACCAAAAGTGGAGCAGTTGGTGATGGCAACACTTTGAACACAGACGCCTTGCAGGCACTCATTGAAAAAGCAGCCCAAAAAGGCGGCGGAACCTTGGTTTTTCCGGAAGGAAGTTATCTTACAGGAAGCTTGGAAATGAAATCAAATGTTAGTCTTTACCTTATGGAAGGCGCCACTCTTTTAGGGAGCACCAATCCGTATCATTACACAGAAATTGTAATGGAAGGAAGGCCGCAATCACCCAAGAAAGATGATAATTCACAGATGGCACTGTTGGTAGCCTACAAAGCCAATAACTTTAAAATTTACGGTCAGGGAAAAATTGACGGACAAGGTCGGGAATTGGCCTTAAGTATTGATAGTTTGCACCATACGGGCGAGCGCATAGACCCCAAATACAACTATCGCAGAATGCGGCCCAATGAAACCGCAAGACCTAAGTTGTTTCGGTTTTCCAGCTGTAAGAATGTTGATATTCTGGATTTAAGCCTGTACAACGGTTCGTGTTGGGGACTTTCCTTTGAACTTTGCGAAAACCTTAAACTGGACAACCTCAAAGTGGTCAACAGAGCCTATTGGAACAATGATGGAATGGACATTACAGATTGCAAAAATGTGGAGGTGACCAATTGCGATGTGGATTCCGCCGATGATGGGATTTGTTTGAAATCGTACTACCCCGACCATTATAACGACAACATATATATAGCAAATTGTACGGTAAGAAGCAGTGCCAGTGCCCTAAAATTTGGCACAGCTTCCCATGGCGGATTTAAAAATGTGAACATTGAGAACATAGAGGTGTTCGATACCTTTCGCTCGGCTATTGCTATAGAAAGTGTGGATGGGGGAGTGATAGAAAATATCAAGGTGTCCAACATTGTGGCCAAGAACACTGGCAATGCCATTTTTGTTCGTTTGGGACACAGAAGTGGTGAGAACCCAGGGATTGTTAAGAATGTACATATAAAGGATATAAAGGTTGAGGTGCCTTTTGGAAGACCGGACATTGATTATGATCTAAGGGGGCCGGAAGTGGATTTTTTCCATAACCCATTTCCTTCGTCCATAACGGGAATACCAGGTCATAAGGTGGAGGACGTAACCATTGAAAATGTGGAAATAAATTATCCGGGAAGGGCCTCGAAAGGAATGGCATATGTTCCCATTGGTAGATTGGACCAAGTACCTGAACAAATTAAAAAATATCCGGAGTTTTCAATGTTTGGGGAACTGCCGGCCTGGGGATTTTACGTAAGACATGCCAGTGGGATTACCTTTAAAAATGTTCTATTGACTTTGGATGACAAGGATTACCGTCCTGCCTATATCTTTGATGATGTGGACTCTTTGAATTTGGGCAATGTTTCCATACCATCGGCGACACATAAACAGATTGTGTTGAAGAACACCCAACTAGTAAAACAAGACGCTGGTTTGAACAAAACTGTACTTAGTATGGATTAGTGGAATAGAACCGTACTTTTGGATACGGAACATATGCTTATCAACTGGGATTTATTATGGGAACCATTTTTTTTGGAATACGAATAAAGGTAGGTCAGGGTATAGCCATGGCCACTATGTTATGCGGTACGCTTCTCGGATGTCAAGAGCAGCTAAAGACTCCGAAAACAAGACTTGTTTCCTATGTTAACCCATTAATCGGTACCGCGCCCGCCTCAACAGCAAGTGCTTTAAAGCATGGTCATGGAAAAGAAAACAACGCCCAGGTAGCACCCTATGTAACCGTACCCTTCGGAATGACCAACTGGACGCCCCAGACCAAGGCGACAGAAACCAAGTGTCACGCCCCTTACTACTATACAGATTCCATTATACAAGGATTTCGGGGAAGCCATTGGCTCAGTGGTTCCTGCGTGCAGGATTATGGCAGCATGACCCTTATGCCCATATCTGGAAAACTAAAATATCTTCCAGAGGAAAGAGGGTCCAAATTTTTACATAAAAATGAAAAGGCAACCCCATATACGTATGAGGTTAGCTTGACTGATTATGATATAAAGGCTGAGATGACCGCCACAAAACGTAGTGGTCTATTTCAATTTACCTACGGTAAAACTGGGGAGGCCCATGTGGTTGTGAACCCCAACAGCGATGAAGGTCAGGGCTATGTTAAGGTAATCCCCGAAACCAAGGAGATTGTTGGCTACAATCCTGTGCATCGTATTTATCAAGGGTGGGACGAACCTGCTGGCTTTAGCGGGTATTTTGTGGTGCAGTTTGATAGAAGTTTTAGGAACTACGGGGTTTATGATCAGGATGGAGTGTCGAAACAGGTATCCGAAATTTCCAATCGCAAAGGCATTGGGGGCTATGTTAGTTTTGATGTAAGGGAAGGTGAGACTATCGGCGTGACTGTGGGTACTTCCTTTACCAGTATCGACCAAGCCAGAAAGAACCTGGAGGAAGAGACCCATCAAATCGATTTTGAAACAGCCAAGAACAACCTTAAGGAAACTTGGGAGAATCTTCTCAATCGGGTTAAGGTGGAAGGCAAGTCGGAAGCGGATAAGACCACCTTTTACACGGCACTGTACCATAGCTATCTGCAGCCAAGGATTTTTAATGATGTAGATGGTTCTTATCCTAGTTTTGGCGGTGGAACAGAGATGCTCAATTCAGGTGGGTCGGATTATTACGCCGATTTCTCCATGTGGGATACCTACAGGGCGTCCCATCCGCTTTTTAACCTTCTCACGCCTTCCACGAATGCCCAAATGATGAACAGCTTGTTTCATAAGGCGGAGCAGGGGGGGTGGCTTCCCATTTTTCCGCTTTGGAACCAGTATACTTCTGCAATGATTGGGGATCACGTCATCGCAGCGATATCTGATGCTTATGTAAAGGATGTCATCGAAATAACTCCATCCCAGTATAAATATCTTCTAAAAAATGCCTTTGAAATACCCCAGGACTTTGAGGAATACAAGCAAGGAAAGGGTAGGAGAGCTTTGGAATCCTATCTTGAGTATGGTTTTGTGCCTTTGGAAGACTCGGTTTCGGAATCATTTCACAACAACGAACAGGTGTCCAGAACCTTGGAGTATGCGTACGATGATTTTGCCCTGAGCCGTACCGCTGAAAAGATGGGAGACACGGAGAACGCCAAAATTTTGGCCAAACGGGCTAAAAACTATCACAATGTATACAGCGTTCAAGACTCTTGTGTTCGGGGCAGATATGCCAATGGGAATTTTATCGACGAATTCGATAAATACATTAGACAACCTTATATCACCGAAGGAACACCATATCAATATACCTGGTACGTTCCGCATGACATGAAAGGGCTTGTGGGACTCATGGGGGGAGAATCGGGGTTCAATCGGAATTTGGATTCCTTCCACCAAAAAGGGCAATATTGGCACGGCAATGAACCTGGGCATCAGATTCCATTTTTATATAACTTTTCGGGAGCGACCTGGAAGACCCAGGAGCTTGTGGATTATATTATGAAAACTGAATATAGCAACGAAGTGGGAGGCCTAAGTGGCAACGATGATGCAGGTCAAATGTCGGCTTGGTATGTCTTTGCGGCCATGGGGTTTTATCCTGTTTCGCCGTCGGTGCCGGAGTATGTGATTTCCGGGCCACATTTTGATAAGCTTACCATCACCCTGGAAAATGGCAAAGAACTTATAATTAATGCTCCTGGTGCCTCCGAAGGGAAAAAATATATTCAATCATTGAAAGTGAATGGTATTCCAACCTCCAAAAATTATTTCAACCATTTTGACATGATCAACGGAGGTGTAATCGATTTTGAAATGGGGGATGCCCCTAATACAACCTGGGGAATCCAAAGTGAGGATAGACCATTTTCCTTGACCAATTAGTAAGGAAAGATGGAACCTGTATTATTTGAGGTCACGACGGGTTAGGGTTTTCAGTATATACTCCTGATGGTCTCTAATAAATGAGTTTTCAAGCAGTTTTGAAAAGGGAATATATAAACATATTGGGAAATAAATATAGGCTTACGGTTACAGGATTTGCCTGCATACTGTCTATTGTTATTTGCATCCATGCTTGCAATAAAAAGGAAGGATTTCGCGCAGATGGATTAAAAATAGCCTTTATGGCCGATGTGCATCTTCATGATATCTATGGAACATTTGGTGATACGGATTATCGCGGGGTCAAAAATCCGGTTACGGGAAAATTCAATACCGTACGAACCATGGGAGCGCAGCTCCGTTCCACCCGACTTTTTAATGAGAATTATTTTGCGTTTAAAGCTGCATTGGACGATGCGGTCAAGCGAGGTGTGTCCTATGTTGTATTGCCTGGGGATTTTTCAGACGATGGCCAGCCAATGAATGTTAAGGCAGTTAGGAACCTACTGGATTTTTATACCAAACAACACGATATCCGTTTTTTTGCCATTACCGGTAATCATGACCCCGTACGGCCATTTGCCATGCCCGCGGGCAAGTTGGATTTTTTGGGCGAGGCAGGCCGGGAACAAGCTATTGTAAGTCAATTGGATTTGGCTCCTCAGGATAATTCCGCGCAGCCGGCGCCCATAGTAACGGCAGAGATACAAAACATGGGCTATGAAGGGATTCTGGCCGAGTTAAGGGACCAAGGGTTTTCCCCTAAGATGGAAGACCTTTATTGGGAAACGCCTTTTTCAGGATATAACCCGGACAGTTATTCGTACAGCGAAGCACTGGAATCCGCAATCTTGGAAAATCGAATGTATACGATATCCGCAGGGATAAAACTACCGGATGCAAGCTATTTGGTGGAACCAGTAGAAGGGCTTTGGTTATTGGCCCTGGATGGGAATGTTTACATTCCCAAAGAGGAAGCAGGGGACGAACCATCAAATCCTAAACACTATGGGAGTGCAAGCATTGGGTATAATCAGGTGATTACCCATAAAAAACATCTCATTCCATGGATAAGAAAGATTATGGCCATGGCCAAAGCGCAGGGTAAAATGGTCATTGCTTTTAGTCATTATCCCATGATTGACTTTAATGATGATACCAGCTCGGAGTTAAGCGAAGTGTTCGGAAAAAATACATTTCAATTGCATAGGGTTCCTCAGGAATCTGTGGCGCAGGGTTTTGCCGAGGCTGGACTTAAAATCCATTTTGGGGGACATATGCATATCAATGATACAGGAGTTAGGACAACCAAGTCGGGGAATACTTTGGTCAATGTACAGGTACCATCCTTAGCGGCCTATAGCCCTTCGTATAAAATTGCTAGCATTAATACTAAAAATGAAATTGAAGTAGAGACCATAAGAATGGACTCCGTGCAGAATTATGACGAGCTTTTCCCCCTGTATGGGATGGAACATGCCTATTTGACAAAAACGTCCTCCACCCAAGACCTTTGGAATTCAGATATTCTGTCCTCGGAAACATATGGGGACTTTACCCAATGGCATTTGAGGGAATTGGTTCGACTTCGTTTTCTGCCCCGAGACTGGCCGGAAGGATTTACAAACGAGTTGTTGTCGATGAATGGAGCAGAGTTGTTTGCTGTTTCGCAAATGAAACCGAATATTCTTGGGCCTGATGCTACCTTGGATTTGGATAAATTGGACCAGGTCTTGACCATAGCCATGGAGACGAATCAATCCTTGCCATGGGATCAATTGCAATCATGGAAAGTTTTCGATTTGGTCTTTGATTTTTATAGAGTGCGAAATGCGGATGAACTTGCCCTAGCCGATATTGATGAAGACCGTTTGCAACAATATGCAATGGTTTTGGGCGCATTCCAAGCCAAGGAAGGAAGAGGACCACAAAAATGGATGGGCAAATTGGGACAGATTTTTCAGAAAATGTTGAATGGCATACCCTCGGACCATTTTATGGTGGACCTGGAAAATGGCCAAGTCTTGCAACTTAACGAGGATAATCCTGGTGTTTTCAAAGCTGATGACAATTTGGATTAGAACAGCATTATTGTAGATTTATTAGACAGTGTATAAACTAAAATCGCTCATATTCAGCATTTTTATTGCCCAGTGGCTTTCTGGACAGGACATTGTCTTTGAACATTATGGAGATGCGGATGGCCTGTCCCATAATTCCGTTCGGTCCATATTACAAGATAAAAATGGATTTTTATGGCTGGGGACATTTGGGGGCGTAAACCGGTTTGATGGACACGATTTTAAAGTCTATCATGGGCAACAGGACAATCCCAACTATCTTCAGGATGATGACATCACCAAGCTTGCACTGGATAAAAAGCAAAAGCTTTGGATAGGCACCAGCAAAGGGCTTACCCGATTTTGTTTACGAACGGGGTCTTTTCAAACTTTTTTACCGGATTCCACTAACCAAAATGGAATTTGCGGAAGCAAGGTAAGAGCCGTGTTTGTTGATGATAATGAGCGCGTTTGGGTTGGGACCAAGTTCAAGGGCCTATGTTTTTATGATCAATCCAATAATCAGTTTGTCAAAATAAACATTGAGGATGTTCACCATGTTCGCGCCATTACCCAAACCAAGGATAAGAAAATATGGATTGGAACATTCAAGCATGGGCTCTATTCTTTTGATATTGATTCGGGCAACAACTTATCCAACCTAAAGAATTACCAGCTGCCCTATCCAAGCAAGACCAATAATATCAACCCTGGGGTTTATTTTATTTATGAGGATGATAAGGGAGATATTTTTGCAGGATCCCAGGAAGGACTGAGCAAGTTGGATAAAACCAGGGATAGTTTTGATTTGGTGGCCCAAGAAGACCCGGATTTTTTCCGTTGCATAGCACAAGGTCCTGATAAAAAATATTGGATTGGGACCCAAAATGGTATTATCACCTGTGATGCGTTGGAGGATATTGCCTTAGGAAAATACAAGCGCCATCTTCCGGACATGCTCAATGCCAATTCATTGGTCAACAACTACATTTCTTCCATATTCTTTGATCAATCCGGGGTTTTATGGATTGGTACAGAAAACGGTTTGGACAAGTATGACCCTTATGGCAATCAGTTCAAGCTCATTTCAGAGAGTGCATTTGCTACCCGGGTTCCACCTGTGGTGAGCAGTTTTGGAAAAACCTATGATGGAGAACTCCTAATAGGCACCCATTTTAATGGGGTTTATATAAGCAAAGGGGAAGAAATCAAGAAAATTTTTGACGTAGAGGAACGCGTAGGCAGCATTTACTCCCTTGACCAAAAAATCTTCTACATAGGTATGTGGGATGGCAAAGTATATTGCTATGATCACAGAAACCGAACGATCAGGGAATTGCAACTTGATTTTGACAACGGTCCCATTTTCTCATTCTACCAACGGGAACCAAATAAGTTACTGATTGGAACCAAAGGGGAGGGCTTATGGGAATATAACCTTTCCACCAATACATCCACCCCAATCGCTCATGAAATCCTTGGCAACCAAGAAATCAACAAAATTGTGGGATCTAGGTATGGGTTACTTTGGATTGCTACGGAAAATGGGGTTTTTCGTTACGATGAAATCCACGGAAAAGTAAAACATTATGCCTATAAAGACGGCGCATCCAGCGGGTTGACGAATGACAAGATAAAAGATATTTTGGTAGATCCCGATGGGCTTGTTTGGGCGGCAACCCGACAAGGCCTCAACTATTACGACCCACAAAAGGATATATTTCTGGCCAAAGAAACACCCAAGGAACTAAAAGACCTTTGGGTAACGGATATGGGAATTGACTCCCTGGGCCAAATGTGGTTGAATATGAATTACAACCGCATTGGCAAATACAATTTGAAAACAGGGGACTTTCGGACTTTTTTTGTGAACAACGGGGTGCGATCCAACATATACAACAAAAGGGGCTTTTTGTTTTATGATGATTCCCGTATTTATCTGGGTGGGGATAATGGGGTCATTTACTTTTCTCCCTTGGAATTGTCCGAAAACCATTGGGCACCCTTGCCATTGATAACCGAATTCAAAATAGCACATAGGGATGTGTTGCCAGGTACTGTAATCAATGGTCAAAAACTGCTCACGGAAGACTTGAATTATGGCAAAAAAATAACCCTGGATTTCGACAACCGTAATTTTTCAATCAAGTTTGCCATGCCCTCCTATGTGCGGGAACGTTCCAATCAATATGAGTATAAACTGGAAGGGTTTGATGAAAATTGGATTGCGGTCAACAGCGCTTCAAGGACCGTGCAGTACACCAATTTGTATCCGGACGATTACGTTTTTAAGGTCAGAGCGGGCAATAGTAACGGATATTGGAGCGAAGAAAATTCATTTGACATTAGTATTTCCCCACCATTTTGGCTAACCTATCAGGCCTTGTTTGTGGTGCTTTTATTTATCTCGGTGCTTACCTATTTTATCCGCAGGGAAGTAAAAAATAGATTGCGTTTAAAGCAGGAACTGCTAATGGTCAAGGTAAAACGGGAACATGATGAAAAACTGAACAATGAAAAACTGCGGTTCTTTACCAATATCTCCCATGAACTGCGAACCCCGTTGACCCTCATTTTGGGACCTTCAAAACAGCTTTTGGAGGAAGGCGAAGAAAATGGGAACAAGTATCAATTGAAGCGTTTTAACCTGATCCATCAAAATGCAAATCGATTGTTGGGATTGGTCAATCAAATTCTGGATTTTAGAAAGGCACAAACTGGGGAGTTAAAGCTAAAGGTGGCCCAAACCAATATTCTTCTTCACACACAAAATGTGTTCGATTCCTTCCAGCAACTGGCGAACAACAAGAAAATCCATTATAACCTAAGTACGGAAGAGGAGGAAATATTGGGGTGGATAGACCATGATAAGTTCGATAAAATCCTGTACAATCTATTGTCCAATGCCCTAAAGTTCACCCCCAACTATGGTCATGTAGATGTTTTTATTGGCAAAAAAGATGGGCCAAAAGGCTGGTTGGTTGTGGAGGTGAGTGACGACGGAATAGGAATACCGGTAGAAAGTCAGCGCAAGATTTTTGGACGCTTTTATCAAGCTGCAAACAGCAAAGAAAATAATACAGGCACTGGAATAGGGCTGGCTTTGGTCAAATCCCTTACTGAGCTACACAAAGGAACCATAAATCTTGAAAGCGCGCAGTCCAAGGGGAGTGTGTTTACTCTAGAACTTCCTATTGCGCGCAAGTACTATAAAAAAATGGAGGTTTTCGAGTATGCTTCCAAGCCCAAAGAACAAGAGTCCCACCAGGTGGAATCTGCAAAAAAAATAATTCAGAGCACCCATCTGAAAGAAAAGATCTTGGTAATTGAGGACAATGAGGAACTCCGAAACTATATTGTGGATTACCTGTCTGATTATTACAAAGTGTATAGTGCGGAAAATGGCCAAAAAGGGTTGAGCTTATGTCGTCAGCTTAAACCTGTGCTTTGTGTGGCCGATGTTATGATGCCAGTTATGGACGGCCATGCTTTTTGCTTGGCACTCAAAAACGATGAGTTCATAAGTCATATCCCAGTCATTCTGCTGACGGCACTTGCTGAAAGTGAGGACAAGATCAAGGGATTTGATGTAGGGGCAGATGGTTATCTAGTTAAACCATTTGATCCTTCGCTACTAAAATCCAGGATAGAAAATATCATCCGAACCCGATTGGAATTGAAGGCCAAATTTTCTGGAGAAGTGGAAAGTGAGGTGAGCCTTTTGACCCATTCCCCAGTGGATGAGCAATTTATGAAAAAGGTTACTGATCTGGTTCACGAAAACTTGAACAACCCAGACCTGACCACGACCTATCTATGTAGGGAAATTGGGATGAGTTCTTCCAAATTGTATAGAAAAATAAAAGAGTTGACAGATTTGGCGCCGAATGAGTTCATTCGCACAGTTCGACTAAAAAAATCGGCTCAATTGCTAAAGACCAAAAAATACAACGTTTCAGAAGTGACTGATTTTGTTGGGTTTAATGACCCACTTTATTTCAGCAGATGTTTCAAAAAGCAATTTGGATTTCCTCCAAGTAAACTGGTTAAATAGTATGTAAGCTGTTCTTGGAGTGCTATTGTAAAATAATTGTTCAAACTTGTTGAGTTGATTAAACTATTTCCTTTTTTTCCACTGCTCGTATTCAATCTTTAGATTTTCATCGGTAAGGGGATAAAGTCCGATGATTGGGCTTCCCTGATTGACTTTCTCCATTACAAATTCTTCGTAAAGGGTCATTCGCAAGCATTCCTCTGCTACTATACCTGCAATGTTGTGAGGTATTACGATGACACCATCATCGTCCCCAACAATGAAGTCCCCTGGAAACACGGCCACATCTCCACAACCAATAGGTTCATTGACGGCAATGGCTTGGTGAAGTGTTAAATTGGTGGGCGCAGAAGGAGTTTGGTGGAAGGCTGGGAAATCCAAGGTTGCTATTTCCGCAGAGTCCCGAAACCCTCCGTCGGTAACAATGCCTTCCGCACCTCTTTGCATAAGCCGGGTTACCAAAATGGAGCCTGCGGAAGCAGCACGTGCATCCTTTCGACTGTCAATGACAAGTACAGACCCCATGGGGCACTCCTCAACTGCAACCCGTTGTGGATGTTCAGGACTTTTGAATACCTCAATGGGATTCAGGTCTTCCCGTGCTGGAATGTACCTGAGGGTATACGCCGTACCAGCCATCGTTGGTTTCGCTTTTTTAAGAGGCTGCACTCCTTGAATGAATTGATTTTTCAGTCCTTTTTTAAACAAACAGGTTGCAATGGTGGCTGTACTTACCTTTCTAAGTTTGTTGACTATTGCTGATGACTTATCCGTGACCATGGTATGAAATATTGATGTTTTGGTATTTTTTTCTGCAATTTTTTGGTAATAAGACAAATATACATATATTTGGTAAACCAATCTGGTTAACCAATTTAAATGAACTGACAATTTCTTCCCATATGAACTTCAAAACATCAAGATTAATTTTTTGCCTTAATGTATCAGTGATAAGTGTCATATTGCTACTTAGCGGCTGTGTTGAGCGCAAAGCGCAAAAATCCAGTGAGCATTTGGAAGAGATGGCCATGGGCACAAGCGCAAATGAAGTTATACCGTTTTTCCAACACTGGAATTTAATCTTGGGTGATGGTTCCAATGTGGGCCAAGCAACCAACTATGAACATGAGGATTTCTTTTATACCGTCAAAGATGATGAGAAGGATTGGGTGGTATTTAAAACCCCAAATGCTGGCAATACCCATGGTACTTCAAACAATACAAGAACCGAACTGGCACAATTGAAAAAGTGGTCTCCCATGACCGACGCCAAGATGAATGCTACCCTAAAAGTGATGAATGTGGCAACTACTGGTGACGCCCGAGTGCCGGCAACTTATTCGGTGGTTGTAGGCCAAATTCATAGTGCAGATGGGCATGAGAATGAGCCCCTCAAGATATTTTATAAAAAATTTCCAGGTCATACCAAGGGTTCTGTCTTTTGGAATTACGAAATCAATACAGCGGGTGATGATAACTCTAAAAGATGGGATTATTCACATCCCATTTGGGGTTATGATTTTTCCGTTGTCGGAACCGATAAAAACAGCTATCCTACAGAACCGAAAGATGGGATAGCTTTGGGCGAAGCATTTAGTTACGAAGTGAAAATAAAAGAGGGTGTTATGCACCTCAAATTCACAAGCGAGGGACACGAAACAAAAACATTTACCAAGAATCTTGTCTTATCTGAATATGCAGACCGACAAGACTTTCCAGAACAGGTGGAGCGTTTGTTTGTACCTATTGGTCAGGATGGCGTTGAGCGCAAAAATGCCTACACAGAGGAAGGACTCTTTTTTAAATTGGGCTGCTACAACCAAACCAATGGGAAAGATCCCAAGGTGAACAAAGTATGGTGTTCTGGAGCTGAAACCCATGACGGGAACATTGAAAAACAATATGCAGATGGAAATTATGCAGAAGTTTGGTTTGAATCGGCTAGCATCGAGGTCAGCGGGGACGCCATTTCCAATGCCGGTTATTTTCAAGCCAATGATGGCCTAAGCAAGAAAACCGTTTACCCTCATGAGGTCATTCCTTTTATGGATAAATTCAAAATATTGACGGGGGATGGAACGCATGTGGATGATTTGACCAAGTACGGGCACAAGGACTTTTTCTACACCGTAATTGATGGAACACGACGTTGGGTAGTTTATAAAACACCCAATTCCGGCGTCACTTCAAAAAATTCCAGTAATACCAGAACCGAGTTACAGGAAAAAAGGGAATGGACACCCGAGCAGGGAGGTAACCTAACGGGCACTTGCAAGGTTATGCAGGTTTCTGTTTCTGGCGATGCACGGGTCGCTGCATCCTATTCCACCGTAGTTGGACAGATTCATAGTGGTGAAGGACATGAAAATGAGCCGCTTAAAATATTTTACAAGAAATTTCCAGGTCATAAGAAGGGATCTGTGTTCTGGAATTATGAAATCAACACCGCAGGTGACGATAACTCAAAAAGATGGGATTTTTCAACGGCGGTTTGGGGAAACGATATGTCTGATGTAGGACCTAGTAAGGATGAGTTTCCGCCTGAACCGAACGACGGAATAGAACTTGGTGAAGAATTTAGTTACGAAGTAAATGTATATGAAGGTATAATGTACCTCACCTTTAAAAGTGAAGGGCATAGGACCAAAACATTCACTAAAAATCTCATCTCATCCGAATATGGGAATAGCGCAGATTTACCCGAACAGGTCAAGAAACTATTCGTACCCATTGGACAAGACGGAACGGAGCGTCATAATGCTTACAGTGGAGAACTAAATTATTTTAAGCAAGGTGCATATAACCAAACCAACGGGAAAAGTCCAGAAACCAATATGGTTTGGTGTGCTGGGGCGGAAACCTATGGTGGCGACATAGCCAAGCAATATGAAAACGGTTGTTATACAGAAGTGTGGTTCAGGGCTGCGACTATTGGTCCTGGAATACCACCAAAATAACAGAGGCTAAAGCACATCACAGAAAAGTAAATTTTTAACTGATCAAGAGCAATTTTATATGAAAACATTTGGAGCAAGCAAGGAGTTTATTCAAGGAGACGACCTTGATTGGGAGGTTGTTGGTGAAGGACTGAAGAGAAAAATTATGGGCTATGATGATAAAATCATGCTTGTCAAAGTTCACTTTGAAGTGGGCGCTATAGGTCAAATGCACGAGCACTACCACTCACAGGTAACCTATGTGGAAAGTGGCAGCTTTGATGTGACCATAGATGGTAAAACCCAAACACTAAAAGGGGGTGACTCTTTTTACATTCCACCACATGCCATGCATGGTGCAGTCTGTACCGAAGCAGGTGTCTTAATTGATGTTTTTAGTCCTATCCGAGAAGACTTTATGGGCTAAAAGTGTTAAAATCAGGAAATTAATTTTTTTAACGAAAAAATAACATATATTTGGTAAACCAAATTGGTTAACCAGTTTGGAAGACCAATAAAAAAACACACTAACTATGAAAACATAAATCAACAAAAAAAGGATAGGTGCACGCCTATCCTTTTATAGATATCACTTCTTTGGAGGGAAGTAATACGTAAACAAATACACACTGCTGTGACTTGTCAACACAAAACTACGGAATTCATTTGATATGAGGTGGTGAGTGGTGATAACCAGTATTTGAGAACGAAGATCACTATTCACAAGGTGGATTGAATTTACTAATCAACATGAATTATTGAAACTAACTAGACAAATGAATTTTAAATCAAAACTATTACTAATTCCACTGTTGCTGGTCAGCATGCAACTTTTGGCCCAGGATTTGACGGTGACGGGCACGGTTACCGATGCAAACAATACCCCTGTACCTGGGGCTAACATTATTGTACTGAACACAACAAGAGGTGTGCAAACAGATTTTGATGGCAATTATAGTATTGCCGTTTCATCTGGCGAGATATTACAATTTTCCTATATCGGTTATGCCACCCAGAACATTACCATTACAGATCAGACAACTGTGAATGTGGTACTGCAGGAGGACACAAGTTTATTGGACGAAGTTGTTGTGGTCGGTTATGGAAACAGAAAAAGGTCACAACTCACCGGTGCGGTTGCAAAAATTGGAGGTGATGATGTTGCAGCCATTCAAGCAACCCGGGTAGATGACGCCCTTGCGGGTAAATTACCTGGTGTGCTGATCCAAAACCAAGATGGATCACCAGGTGCGGACCCAAAGATTCAGGTGAGAGCAGCATCCTCTATTTCTGGCGACTCAAGCCCATTAATTGTTGTGGATGGCTACCCAATTTCAGGAAGTTTGGCAACAGTCAACCCTAACGACATTCAAAGTTTGGAAGTGCTAAAAGATGCTGCTTCCGCTGCAATCTATGGTTCCAGGGGAGCCAACGGGGTTATTTTGATCACAACCAAAAAAGGTAGGGAAGGAAAGGCGAGCTTTAGCTATAATGCCTTCACCAGTTTCTCTAGCAAGTATCGCGACAACATCCTTAAATCGGGTCCAGAATGGGCTGCCATCTCAAGAAGGGAAATAGCGACAGGCAATTGGGATCTTTCCCAAATTGATCCAGATTTTGTTGAATTCAGATTAAACGCTTACGAAAATTCGCCTGGCGCGGTAAGCCCCGAAGACTGGCTTTTTCAAAATGGTAGTATTATGAGCCATGACTTTAGCGTGAGCGGAGGAACGGAACACGTTAATTACTTTGCATCATTGGGGTACCAAAATGCAGAAGGTGTTATAATAACAGAAGGATTTGAAAGGTTGAACGCACGTTTGAACGTTGATGCCACATTGGGCGAAAAGTTTAAAACAGGTTTAAGTTTCAACGGATTCACATCCCATAGGGACATTCTTGGTCATGACATGAGAGACCTCTTAAGAGCCTATGGAGTCCATCCCGTTTATCACACAGAAGAATCCATTGCTTTTGTACAACAATTGGATCAACAAGCGCAGGCACTGGGACTTGCTCCCTTTGATGACGGCTTTAGAGGTTCCACATACGAAGCAAGTAGCATTTATGAGCTGGTACCTGGAATGGCCGCGCAAGACTGGCATTATGGTAGAGCAAATAATGGTATTGGAGGATCTGGTGATGCAGGTCCAGCTGCAAAACTTGACAATACAGAAAGTTGGCAGAAGACCTTTTTCGGTAACGTCAGCTCGTATTTACAATATGAAATCATAGATGGCTTAAATGTGAAAACCGTTTTGGGAGGAGATTTTAGAGACACCCAAACCTATACACATAGACTGCTTGGATTTGATTCCAGGGCTCGTACTTCGCAGACCAACATGAATCAAACAGATTTGAAGGTTACCTCGGTATTAAGCGAGACCACATTGAATTTTGCTCAAGTATATGGTAAGCATGATATATCGGCGGTGGCAGGTATCGAATTTCAAACCACCCAACTACAAGGGACCGCTTTGAGTGGTGCAAATGTTCCCGATACGGCAATTCAAAATTTCAACCTGTTTGATCCTGCGGACATTACCGTTACGGAACGAGACGAAAGTAGGGTAAGGGAAAGTGTCTTTGGAAGAATAAACTATGCGTATGACAACCGCTTCCTGTTCTCGGCCTCTCTGAGAAGGGATGGGGATTCCCGTTTTGGCTCAAATAGAAGGTATGAAACCTTCCCAGCGCTTTCGGTGGGTTGGAATATACATAATGAAGCCTTTTGGGAACCAATTTCCGAAGTGATAAGCACTTTCAAACCAAGATTTAGCACCGGTTCTTTGGGAACTACCTCTTTCTTGGGCTCCTATGATGCGCTTAGTCTATTGCAACCTCAGGCTACTATTTTTGGTACTGGATTTCTAATCCCTTCCAATGTGGCAAATCCAGATTTGACCTGGCAAACCAATACAGAACGGAACTACGGAGCAGACCTAGGATTTGCAAACAACCGTATAAGATTGGGTGTGGATTACTATACTTCGGACATTGAAGACATCTTGATCAATCAAAGTGTATCTGAAGTATTGGGAACTACTTCTATAGTGCTTAATTCCGGTGATGTAAGAAGCTCAGGTTTTGAATTTGAATTAAGTGCCTTGGTCGCAAGTAACGACAATTTTTCTTGGAACCTTGGAGCCAATTTTGCCACGGTAGAAACGGAAATCACCGATTTGGGAGGTCTCACGGAATTGCCGCAAACCATTTACGGTCAGAGCGGTCGAGGTCCTGTGTTTAGAAACTACGTAGGCGGAGAAATTGGTGAAATGTGGGGCTTGGAAACCATTGGGGATGTGGAAATGAGGTTCTTGGAAGACGGAACCAGACATCCTAACAATGCCACTGGGGAATCCTATGTTGTGGATCAAAATGGAGATGGAGTCATTGACGCTACCAGAACGGTGGAAGATGGCGGGGATTTGGTGAAAATTGGCCAGAACTCACCGGACTTTTATTGGGGGTTGAACAGTTCCTTTGGATACAAGGATTTTGATATGTCCTTCCAATTTCAGGGATCCCATGGAGGCGAGGTTTACAATATTGACCCGCTTTATTATGAGTCACAATGGAGCGGCAGGTTAGTGGATACTTTTGATGCCAACGACGACGGCATCGCTGATCACAATGGCGAGTTTTATATTGGAAACAGAGTCCAAACCGATGCTACAATTCAAGATGCTTCCTATGTAGCCTTGAGAAACCTAACCATTGGATATACCATTGACCCTGAGCTCACCGGTAAATGGGGAATCAACTCTATTAGATTGTACGGTGCAGCCACCAATTTGTTGTACATCTGGGGCGATGACTATACCTCTTATAACCCAGAAGGTGTTGAAATTACGAATAGTGGTTATTTGGGCCCTACTACCTACGGGGTGCAAGTAGGCGCAAGCCCGATTGTCAGAAGCTTTACGCTTGGTTTAAATGTTAACTTTTAATACAGAAAAAATGAAAACTATATATAGATTAGTATTGGTATCATTGTTGGCATTGACAGCATGCGATAATGACTTGGACCAATTTCCACCAAATATTGCCAGTGCGGATTCATTGACGGATTTTGGAGGAGTTTTGAATGCCGCATACTACTATCAACTTGGAACGGTTACACCAATGGCCATAATGGGTGAGTTCAGGTCGGATAATGCATTCATGTTCGAAGAACCCTATCCAGCATTCGATAGATACAATAGTGATTTAACGGTCATGGAAGATCAATTTTTCGGGCCTTTCTATACAGCTTTGTACAAGTCCATATTGAGTACGAACAACGTAATTGAAAATTCTACCGACGCAACAGAAATAGGCGAGGCCAAATTCTTAAGGGCATTATCCTATTTTAAATTGGTCCAAGTGTTTGGGGATGTAACCATAAACCTATCGTCTGCTCCCAGCCTTACGGATACCTCTATATTGGTAAGACAACCCGCTGCGGATGTGTATAATAACGTGATCATTCCCGATTTAAATGATGCAATAGCAGCCCTGGATACCCAAATTGAAGATGGACGGGCTTCTAGATTTGCTGCCCAAGCCCTATTGGGAAAAGTTTATGCCACCAGGGGCGATTACGCCAATGCAGAACCTCATTTGGCCGCCGTTGTCAATGGCGCCGCTGCGGCTGGAATTAGCTTAAAAGCCAATTTTAATGAGATTTTCGGTGCGGAATTCGAGGATGGAAATTCCGAGATAATTTTCGCAACCCAAATATCAAGTTCGGTGGTGGATGAATATACTTTTGGTTCAGACTTTTGGAACTGGTTCGTAGGAGATGATTCAAAATCGGACTTTCCCGTGGACGCGGATTTGGTTGCTGCCTTTGATGCTAGCGATGCCAGCGGGGGAGGAACGGATTTAAGAAGGGCGGTAACCCTAAGTGCAGAGGGCACAACTGCCATCAAATTTCCCAAAGATGGGGGATTGGGTGCAGAGCATGACTGGATAGAGATACGATTGGCCGATGTGATACTGCTATATGCGGAAACATTGAATGAAAATGGCTCTCCCGCCACAACGGTACTTCCTTTGTTGGATGATATAAGAACAAGGGCAGGGTTAACCAGTTTAACGGGAACGGTAACTTCACAAGCTGAGGTTAGACAGGCTATTTTGGATGAAAGAAGATTGGAATTGGCATTTGAAGGACATAGATGGTTCGATTTGGTGAGGACAGGCGCCGTTGATGCGGAAATGGGAGAAGCGGTAAATCCCAACTATTATGTGTTTCCTATTCCAATCTCGGAGATTCTGGCAACCGATGGGGTAATTACCCAGAACCCGGGATATTAATATATGGTTGAATACTAAAAGTTTGTAGTGACATTTTTGAGTTAGTTTGGTTTTAGTAACTATTGGCCAATTTATTTGGCCAATAGTTTTAACAAAGCGATAAAATCAATCAGTTTTGAAAGCGGGAAATAAGCTTTCCTGATTTGGGCAAATTGATTAAATTTAACAAACCAATCTGGTTAACCAATTTTTCAATTGATATAATTTATGAGAGTTGATATACTTACAAAGAGCGAAAACAGAGAGGTGCAGAAGGAAATCATTTCCAAATTGCGTGATTTGATAAGCTATAAAAACTTGGAACCGGGCGACAAGTTGCCTTCGGAAAGAATGCTTTCGGAGAAGTTTGGGGTGAGCAGAAGCAACGTTCGGGAGGTGATTCAAAAATTGGAGTTTTTTGGTATTCTAAAATCCAGGCCACAGAGTGGAACCTTTATCGCAGATATTGGTCAAATAGCCATGAGCGGAATGATGGCCGATATCTTAAGACTGGAAGATCCCGATTTTAAGTCCTTGGTAGAAACTCGAATTCTATTGGAACTCAAAACTGTGCGTTTGGCAGCATTGAGGCGGACAGATGAGGATTTGGCCAAGATGAGAGAAGCTTTGGATGCGTACAAGAAAAAAGTGCTCAACGGGCAGGACGCTGTCCAGGAAGATTTATTGTTTCACTTGGCTATTGCACAAGCTAGTAAAAATAGCAGCATGAATACCTTTATGTTGATTATTACCCCTGAGATTATAACCAATTTTGAAAAGTACCATGTATGTGATGCCAACCTTTCCTTTCAGGGGATCCAGGAACATGAAGACATTTATGAAGCCATAAAAGAGCAGGATCCCAAAAAGGCCAAGGAGAAAATGAAGACCCATTTCAGAATCTTGTATCAATATTGTTATAACGTCTAAAATCATGATAAGGGTAAAACAAAATTGCACGCTTTTGTTTTACGGTAAAAAATATATGGAGGGAAGAAACTAAACAGAATACGATATCTATTCCTACCTATCTGGGGAATTACATATCAGTTTAAAATTCTAAAGTGTTGGACGAATAGGGCTGGTTTCGGTTGAAATCATTTGGCCTAATGGGAAAACTCTTGTCGTACTTCCTTAAAACTTTAAAAGATGAAATTAAAAGGCTTACGTTGGTGGGTGATTGCTTTGATTTGCATTGCTACCGTAATCAACTACATAGATCGAACGGCATTTGGCGTAATGTGGCCCGAAATGGGCAAGGATTTGGGAATGGATGAAGCGGATTATGCGGTTATGCTGAATGTTTTTATGATCACATACGCATTGGGCAAATTCTTGTCGGGTAAGCTCTATGATCAGATTGGTACCCGTTTTGGTTTTGTGTTTTCCATTGCCCTATGGTCTGCCGCTGCCGTACTTCATGCATTTGCCAGAGGTTTGGTTTCGCTTTCCGTGGTAAGGGCCATGTTGGGTCTTGGCGAAGCCGGAAATTGGCCCGGAGCTGTGAAAAGTAATGGGGAATGGTTTCCCGTTAAAGAACGTGCAATTGCACAAGGAATTTTTAATGCAGGGGCTTCTTTGGGTAGCGTAATAGCGCCAGCTTTGATTGCCTTCTTGTACGCCCAATTTGGATGGCGTTCAACTTTTATCATCTTGGGTCTGGTTGGTTTTGTCTGGATTTTCCCTTGGTTGTTGATCAATAAGGCAAAACCTGAACAACATCCGTGGATTACGGAAGAAGAAAAAAAGATGATTCTTTCGGATAGAATTGAATCACCTGAGGAAACCCAAAAAGAAAAAGGGTCTTCCCTTGCAAAAATTCTTAGCTATAGAGAATCTTGGGGAGTTCTGGTTTCCCGATTTTTTATAGAGCCCATTTGGTGGCTGTTTGTAGGATGGATGCCCTTGTACCTAAACTCAAAATTTGGCTTTAGCATTGAAGAAATTGGTTCAACCATATGGATTTCCTATCTGGGGGGAATGGCAGGAAGTATTTTGGGGGGTTGGTTCTGTGGTAAACTGATGGAAAAACACTCTGTTGATTATTCCAGAAAGATATCGATTCTAATAGGAGGCGTTCTAATTTTCCTTGGGTTAATGGGTATTATCTTCTTTGTGAAAGGTAACAACCCAATGACGTTCATTTATATCGTGGCCTTGGTCTTGTTTGGATTCCAATTTGCAATCGGTAATATACAGACACTTTCAAGCGACTTGCTCAAAGGTCCTTCTGTGGGAACATTGGCAGGTCTGGCGGGTACCGTAGCCGCCATTTCCGTAATTATCATGAACTGGCTTATCCCGAAAATCACCACAGTTTCATACACCCCTGCATTCATAATTATAGCGGTATTGGCCCCATTGGCAGTACTATCAATATACATTTTAATACGAAAAATAAAACCTGTCGAACTCGATTCGATATAACCAACATTAAATAAAAATTTACAAATGATATCAAAAGGAAAAGTGGCTGTTATAACCGGCGCAACAGGCGGTATTGGCTTTCAAGTTGCAAAAAGACTCGGAAAGGATGGTTACACCGTAATCTTGAATGGAATAGAAGATGAAGTAGGAGCACAGCGCGTAGAAGAGCTTGCAGCAGAAGGCATCACGGCAGAATATTTTGGTTTTGACGTAACGAACGAAGAAGCGGTGAATTCCAACATCAATGCCATTGGTTCGAAATATGGAAAAATCGATGCACTGATAAACAATGCCGGGGGTCTGGGGGGAAGGTCTAGATTTGAAGAGATGTCCACAGAATTCTATAGAGGGGTAATGGCATTAAATCTTGACTCAACATTTTTTGTTTCCCGAGCGGCCATACCGTATCTTAAAAAAGGAGAAACCCCATCAATAATCAACTATACGTCCATTGCAGGATGGAATGCAGGAGGTCCTGGCGCAGGCATTTATGGCACATCAAAAGCAGCGGTACACGCCATTACACGAGCATTGGCAAAAGATTTGGCGGAATACGGTATTCGTGTGAACGCAGTATCTCCAGGGACCATTGATACACCATTTCATACGCAGATCAAATCGACCAAACCTGAGGTATTTGCTTCATGGAAAAACAATATCTTACTAGGGCGATTGGGTGAACCTGAGGAAGTTGCCTCAGTTATTTCCTTTTTGGTGGGCAATGACGCGGCATTTTTAACAGCCGAAACCATCCAAGTTGGTGGTGGACAAGGTTTAGGAATATAAATTGAAAATGAAGAGATTAGAAGGTAAAATAGCGGTTGTCACTGGAGGCTCAAGGGATATTGGGCGGGCTATTTCAGTAAAACTTGCCAAAGAAGGCGCAAAAGTGGTTGTGAATTACTACAACTCTGAATCGGCCGCCATGGAAACCGTGGAAGAAATTCGGTCTTTGGGACAGGAATCCATTGCAGTAAAAGCAGATGTTTCCAATCTTGGGGACATTGAGAAACTAAAGAAAAAGGTGGTCGAAGCTTATGGGGATAAAGTTGATATTCTAGTGAACAATGCTGGAGGACTTTTTGCTAGAAAAACATTGGAAGAATTTGACGAAAGTTTTTACAATCTGGTTTTGAATGTAAATTTTAAATCCACGGTGTTCGTGTCCCAAGCATTTGAGCCCTTAATGGGTCAAGGAGGCTCCATCATTAATCTGTCATCCTTGGCAGCAAGAGATGGCGGAGGTGGTGGCTCGGCTTTGTACAGTTCTTCCAAAGGAGCGGTTAGTACATTCACCAGGGCTATGGCCAAAGAACTTGGACCCAAAGGAATTCGGGTAAACGCCCTTTGTCCTGGCTTAATAGGAACCAAGTTCCACGATGACTTTACAAAAGATGAAGTTCGGTCCAAAGTAGCGGCAGGGACCCCGTTACGGAGGGAAGGTAGCGCCCAGGAAGTTGCTGATTTAACAGCTTATCTGGCCTCTGATGAAGCCTCTTTTATAACGGGGAACAACATTGATATTAACGGCGGCTTGGCATTTAGCTGAGAAAAAAGAGCAAATCTGGAAAATTGAGCGGTTAGTTTTTGATTAGCTCGAAGCACTTGAATAACTTTAAGTGATGGCAGATTAAATGGCAAGTATCAAATTGTGAGATGGCTGAAAAGCAAACCCTATTAAAGAAATTAATTGCCCTTGTGCTGGCTTTCGGCCCTGGTATTTTTGCCATTGGCTATACCATTGGCACAGGAAGTGTTACCTCCATGATTGTGGCAGGTAGCACCTATGGGATGCAACTTTTATGGGTGCTCTTGCTCAGTTGTTTTTTTTCTGGGATTCTAATTCATGTGTATGGCAATTTTACCTTGATCACAGGGGAAACTGCCCTATTTGCGTTTAAAAAACACCTTAAATGGGGTAGGGTCATGGCAATTCTCGTCATCTTGGGAATTGCTTTGGGTCAGTGGAATTCTTTGATGGGAATCATGGGTATTTCGGCCAACATCATCTATGAGATATTCGCAATTTACTTCCCACAGATTTCCGAAAACAAATATGAAGTAGTTATCGTTATCGCTGTGTCGGTAACATCTATTTTGTATGCCCTTCTTTTGGTGGGCAAATACTCTTTCTTTGAAAAGATCCTGGTCATTTTTGTTACCATCATGGGGCTCTCTTTTCTGATTTCCCTGTGTATGGTCTATCCATTGCCAGTTGATGTGGTGCGCGGACTTGTTCCCAGCATTCCCGAAGTACCTGGAGGCAAAATGTTGGTGGCCGCATTTGTAGGAACGACCATGGCAGCGGCAACCTTTTTATCGCGCCCACTCTTTGTAAAAGGCAAGGGCTGGACGGTTAATAATCTTAAAGAACAGAAAAAGGATGCCATTGTAGCGGCCATCTTGGTATTTGCAATTAGTGCCGCTATTATGGCTGTTGCAACAGGTGCTCTTTTTTATGATGGAAAACCGGTGACCAAAGTACTGGATATGGTCAACACCTTGGAACCCATTGCCGGTAAATTTGCATTGACACTGTTCTTTTTTGGGACCCTGAGTGCTGGACTTTCCTCAATTTTCCCCATTTTACTCATCGTCCCCATTTTAATAGCAGACTTTCAATCGGGCGAATTGGATACCAGTTCCAAACAGTTCAAGCGAATTACGGCCTTCGCTTGTTTATTTGCACTGATAGTTCCCATATTTGGGTCAAACCCGGTTGAGATGCAGATTCTTTCCCAAATTTTCAATGTTTTTGTACTGCCTCTGGTGATTATCGGAATTATGCTACTGATCAATAACACCAAATTGATGCGGGGAAACAAGACAAGTATGTGGATCAATATAAGCCTAATTGCTGCATTGTTCTTTTCCCTCATTATTTCTTATAATGGAATTTTGGCATTGACCGATTATTTCTAAAAGGTTCATTAGACATGGCCTATTCTAGGAAAAGTTAAAGCGAGTTTACGCCCACTTCTTCAGAAATAATGGGGAGATTATGAATCAAGGGGAATAAAGTACTGGTTAAAAGCTGTTCGTTGATGATTTTGGAAAAGAAGGAGAGCAAAGGTTTTTAGATCTATTTTGTTTTTGGCTGGAAAATATTGGAAATTAACTGTGGTTAATTGTATATTTGCACCCGCAAAATAGGTCGTGTAGCTTCCCGATAAATAAATCGGGACTGGCAGCTTCGCCACGCGACAAGAAATAGCAAGGTCGCGTAGCTCAGCTGGATAGAGCATCTGCCTTCTAAGCAGACGGTCGAAGGTTCGAATCCTTCCGCGATCACGAATAAATGAAAGAAGTTCCAGTATAAATCAAGCTTGCTTGGATTTGTAGATGGAACTTTTTTGTTTTCAGCGCGGAGCGGTAAAGGAAGTGCATAGCAAATCCTTCCGCGATCACACTACAGTTGCCAAAGCCCGGAAAAAATTTTTTGGACTTTAATTTTGAATTATGCAAAGTCCCATTCAGCCGTGATAATTTTCCCATCGCTTGATATCCTCATTTCAATATGAACCTTTTCCCCACAAAAGAAAGGTGAGATCAAGCTAATTTTTATTTTTTAAGTTTGTTTATAGTCAACTAAGGGAAAGTGTCAATAGAGTGCTCCCATGGGCACTGGATTATCTATGGATCAGGGAAATTTATGGTCAAAATTTAAAGCAGGGGACAAGTCCGCCTTCGAATCCGTGTATAACTTATGTATTGATGAAATGTATGCATACGGCCTGAAACTGGATACGGATAGGGAGCTGGTAAAAGATTGTATCCAGGAAGTATTTATTGACATTTATGAACATAGAAATGCCATTGCCGAACCGCATAACATCAAGTTTTATATCCTCAAAGCGCTAAAGCATTCCATTTTCAAAAAAAGGAAAAAGGAAAGAAAGAAAACAAAATTCCATGAACAGCCAGGCCTAAGCGTAAGTGCGGGTCAGAATTTTGAAGACCGAAGAATTTTATCCGAATTGGACGAGGAAAAAAAGCGTTTGATCAATGAAGCCTTGGATACGCTTAGTGCAAAACAGAAGGAAATCATGTATTTACGGTTTACCGTGGGCCTGAGCTATGATGAGATTTCAGAAATTGTAAAAATTGATCATTCTTCCGTTAGAAAACAAGTCTACAGAGCTGTAAAAAAGTTGAGAAATAGCAGGGCTTTTGACGATTACAAGGGTATTATCCTATTTTATTCGATGCTGAGGGCGTTCTAACATTCGTCTTTAAAGTGCTGTAATTCAGGTTCTTAAAACGATTGGAATACTTCCTTCAAAAAAATTCTAAAAAAAATCTTAAAAAAAGTGTCCACAAAGTGCAAACTTTTGTCCCTATAGGATAAATAGCATAGCCTTGGAGGATTGGACCAAATATCTTGATGACGAAAAATTTGTAGACTGGATTGCCCATCCCACTACGGAAAAGGATGAATATTGGGCAAACTTTATTAAAGAAAATCCCGAAGAGGAATCCAAAATCCGAATCTTAAAAGAGTATCTCGGAACCTTGGAAACATCCAATGAAAAACTTTCCCAAGACCAAAAACAGGAAATTTTAGATCAGTTATTCGTAAAGGCTGGTTTCATAAATTCCCGTCGAGGCCCCATATATCTTAATTTTCTAAAATACGCTGCCGTCTTTGTGATTCTCATTGGAACGGTAATTTATTTGAGCACGGGTAAAACCAAAGGGGAAAAGCCCAATATGGAGTCTTTGCTTCAGGTGTCCGTCGATTCAGCTGTTGACACAAGATTGATTCTTGAGAATGATCAAGAGATTGCAATTGATCAAAAACGCTCGGTAATCAACTACTCCGGAAGCAACAACCTTGTAATCAATAAAAAGGATACGCTGGATATTCAAAATGGCGATACCACAGATGACCTACAAATGAACCAACTTATAGTTCCTTATGGTAAACACAGCAGAATAACGCTGGCAGATGGTTCCATAGTTCATGTAAATTCTGGATCTAGATTGGTTTTTCCAAAAATCTTTAAGGGAGATTCCCGGGAAGTGTATCTGGATGGAGAAGCTTTCTTTGAAGTGGAATCGGATGCAAGCAGACCTTTTACGGTTAAGGTGTTGAAGGACGACGATTTTTCAGTTACAGCAGTGGGAACCAAGTTCAATGTGAATTCTTATAGCAAAAATGATAAGGTAACCACAGTCTTGACCGAGGGAGAAGTCTATTTAACCAATGAGACTAAAAGCAAGTTGTTCGGAAAAGGTAGAAAGACTACAATGAAACCGGGAGATCTTTCAGAATGGAGTGTGTCGGCTAAAGCGGTACAGCGCCAAATGCAAGTGGATACGGAAATCTATATTTCTTGGATTAATGGACTTCTTATTTTTAGGGGAGAACCCTTGCAGGATGTGGTGAGGCGGTTGGAAACGTATTACAATATCAGCATTGAATTGGGAGAAAATATTGATCAACAATTTAAGCTCACGGGAAAATTGGATCTTAATGATTCAATTGAAGAAACTATGAAAAATTTGGCCGTTTCGGCCTCAGCTAACTTTGAAAAAAATGGAATCAATGGCTATTTGATTACCAAATAAAAAACCAGAGCATGTTCGCACCATGCTCTGGCGGGTAACCTGTAAAAACAGGAATTGTTTAAACAAACAACTAACTAAATTATGGAAAAAAAGGGGTTTCCATATGATTGCGTGGGCAATTTTATGGACAAAATCAAAAAAGTGATGAGGTTTCTGACACTATTTTTATTGCTCTTCACACTTTATTCTTACACAGATGCTTACTCACAAAAAACAAAGCTAAAGGTCAACCTAAAGGATGCTACTTTATTGGATATTATCCACAGCATTGAAGGCCAAAGTGAGTTTGTTTTTATGTATGGGGAGGATTTGATACCAACCTTACAAGAGCAAAAGGGAGATTTTAAAATTAAGAACCAAACCATAGACAATGCTTTGGAACAGCATTTTAAGCCTAGTCAAATAGATTATCATATCAACGGACGGCAGGTAGTGCTGAAAAAAATTGTGGTGCAACCACAATCCAATCCAAAAGAGGAGACACCTCAGATGGCTGTCTCGGGAACCGTAACGGATGATGTAGGGCCTTTGCCAGGAGCCAGTATTGTGGTCAAGGGAACAACTGATGGTACCACCACGGATTTTGATGGAAATTATTCCATTGAAGTCCCAGATGGGAATGCCATTCTGGTAGTCAGTTATATTGGATATCTCACACAAGAAGTTCCCGTAAATGGTCAAACCACAGTCAATGTGGTGCTGAAAGAGGATGCCCAAGCTTTGGACGAAGTTGTGGTGACCGCTTTGGGTTTTGAAGTGCGTACTGATAAATTGGGTAGCGCTGTTTCCAGCGTAAAACCAGAAGCTTTGGTACGTTCAGGGGAAACATCCGTTGCCAATGCCATACAAGGTAAAATGGCAGGGGTTAACATTACCCGTTCCAATGGCGACCCAGGGGCTGGTTCCAATATTCGAATTCGTGGTGCCAACACCATTTTTGGAAGTACCCAACCTTTAATCATTGTGGATGGGATACCGATCAGCAACAGTAGTACGCAGGGAGGTGCAAGTAGTGCAACCGGAAACGGTACATCACAGCAATCCCGTTTAAATGACATTAATCCTAATGACATTGAGACACTTCAAGTTCTTAAGGGCGCATCGGCGGCAGCTTTGTGGGGATCTAGGGCATCCAACGGGGTTGTTATTATCACCACCAAATCTGGGAGGAGAGGATTTAGGGTTAACCTAAAAACTGCGATTTCCTTGGATGAGGTCAATGCCATTGCGCCGCTTCAATCCAATTACGGCCAGGGACTTGATGGCAGGTTTAGACATGGCTATCTACATGGATGGGGAGACGAGATTTCAACAAGATCAGGAGGTGAGGATAGTTTTGATACTTCTGGAGGGTTCTTCATCGGCGATCAGACCGGAAGAACCTATTATCCCATTCCAGATGGAACCACAGATAATTTGCACGGGGGGAAAAATTCCAGGGAAACCTTTTTGGATGAAAACCATGATCATGTTTTTAGAACAGGTGTGCTGCTGGAACAATCAGTCAGTATTAGTGGTGGTGATGAAAAGAGCAATATTTTCTTCAGCTTGGGAAACACCGATCAAGAGGGTATCATTAGAAACAATGATTACAGGCGGCACACGGTAAACTTGAGTGCCTCTCACCGATTTAATGAATATATCAATCTAAAACTGAAAGGGAAATATTCCAGAATCAGCGCCAACAGAATTCAACAGAACTCGAATACAGCTGGTCTGTTACTAGGGTTTTATAGGAACATTTCGGACTTCAATATTGAAGATTATACAGGTACCTACGTAAGTGATACAGGTGCTGAGTTTAGTGGTCGGCATAGGTCGTACAGAAACCCTGTGGGAGCTTCGGAAAGGCCTTTTTATAACAACCCGCTATGGACCACAAACGAGCAAAAAGCGCCCAATATCGTCAACAGGCATATTTACTCAGCAGAACTTGATGTCTTCCCTGTGGATGGTCTGAATATTAAACTTAGGGGAGGTGTAGATACCTACAGCGATGACCGTACATATTTGTATCCACGGGGTTCCGCACGAACTGGACTTATTCCTAGGTTGGAAGGTAATTTAACTTTTGAGAGTATTGGAGCAACGGAATTAAATTTTGATGCCATTGCAAAATATGATACCAACCTAAATGAAGACATTACTTCCTCATTTATTTTGGGATGGAATATCAATGATAGGAAGTTCAATAGGGAAACCACGGTGGGGAGCGATTTTATTGTAAACGATGAGATCTATACCCTGGACAATTCCAGAATAATCCAAGGAGATAATTTTATCAGCCATCGAAGATCCAATAGAGGTTTTGCAACGGCCAACTTTGGTTTGTACGATCAACTTTATATCGATTTGTCGGGTACGGTAGAGGCAGCCTCAACCATCAAGGATCCGTTCTTTTATCCATCAGCAAGCGCAGCTTGGCAATTTTCGAACGCGGATTTCTTCCCGGAAGATAGCTTTATAAGTTTTGCCAAAGCCCGATTAAGCTGGGGTAAGGTGGGTATTCAACCCGACATTTACAGGAGTTCTACCAACTATGAAGGTGATTTCACCTATAGCAACGGAATTTTTGGTAACCTATCATCAACCAACCATGGTGGTGGATTTAGATTGGATAACAGATTGGGTAATGCCAACCTAAAACCCGAAATAAAGACAGAAATAGAAGGTGGACTTGAGTTCAGGTTTTTTGATAATGTGCTGAATACCAGCTTTACCTATTATACCAATGAAATTGAGGACATCCTATTGACTTTGGATAGATCACCTTCCAGTGGTTTCTCCAGCATCTATACCAATGGTGCTTCCATGAAGAACCGAGGGTTTGAATTTGAGTTTAGTGCAAACTTGCTTGGAAATAGTGAGTATTGGACGTTAACCCCGTATGGGAACTTTGCCACCAACAAAAATGAGGTTACAAGTTTGGCGGGCGCAGATGTACAGCGACTTACTGGATTTGGAACAGGGGATTCCGTTGCGGCTGTTGGGTATCAAATGGGAGCCATTTTTGGTGGGAAATTACCTAGAAATGCGGACGGAAGCATAGAACTGGATGCCAATGGATTCCCAGTGGGAACTCCCGAATATGATGTAATCGGTGACCCTAATCCCGATTGGACGGGAGGATTAGGTTTTAATCTAGGCTTCAAAAATGTATCCTTGAATGTGCTGTTTGAGCATTCCCAAGGAGGTGATTTTTATGATATGACCCGTCAGATCAATAGCCAAAGAGGATTTAGCAGGGAATCCGGAAACAAGGTAACCATCCCTACAGGGGGTGTTAATGATGTTACAGGTGCCACATACGCCGCCGGCGAAGTGGTTAGAGGTAATTTATTTGATTTTGGTGCGGGACCCGTGCTTTTGGAACAGAACTGGTATCGTGGCAATGGCGCTGGAAACCGTGGCTTTAGTGAGCTTTGGCTTCAAGATGCCACATGGACACGGCTTAGGGAAATTACATTGACCTATTCCCTAGGGGAGAAAGTACTGGAAAAATTGAAGCTGTCTGATGTAAGCTTCAGCTTCACGGGAAGGAATCTTGTCCTATGGACAGATGTAATCGGTAATGACCCTGACAAGAATTTTGCTGGGGTAGGGAACTCAAGAGGATTGGATTACTACACCAACCCATCCACCAAGTCCTATTTGTTCAACTTGAGTTTAACATTTTAAAAGAAAGCGTGATGAGATTATTTAAAATAGCAACAGTTATAGTAATTCTTTTCAATTTTCTTGCTTGTCAAGACATAGTTGATGATATAAATGACAATGACCCAAACACCATTAGCAGTGTGGATGGGCAGAGCTTATTTACTGGAATGCAATTGGCCGATATAACGGCACAGTTGGGGTATCTGAATTGGGCAGCCGGGGTATGGACCGGAAATTTTGTGGGAAGCGGGAGATTTGCTCCCATTCAAGAATACCAATATGGAAATACCAACTCGGATACCCCTTGGTTCAATATTTATGTGGGAGTAGTGCAACAGGCAAGGGAGTTGCGCAGCGGTATCCCGGTTACCAACAAAGACTTTTTCTTTGGTGCTTCTAAGGTTTTGGAAGCCCATGCCTTGGGTACAGCGGCCAGTATGTTTGGCGACGTTCCATTTTCCGAAGCGGTAAACGCCGATATCCCAACCCCTATATATGATGGTCAATTGCAGGTATATGGTAATGTACAGACCTTGTTGGACGAGGGTATTGCAGATTTGCAGACCGCAGGCACTGGAGGAGGAATTGCCGAAGATTTGTTCTTTGGTGGAGATTCAAGTAGTTGGATTAAGGCAGCGTATACACTGAAAGCCCGGTTATATCTAGAGGTTGGCGATTACGCCAACGCCATTGCAGCAGCTCAGAACGGCGTATCCTTGCCATCAGAATCCATGCAATATCATCCACCCGCTGTGGTACTTACCGGAGATACGAATCTGTTGAATCAGTTTTTTACAGGTAGCTTTCCTGATGATTTAACAACGGAAGGAGGATATCTGATTGAATTAATGACGGGAGCAGCTAACCGCAATAACGCAAAAACGGATGAAGTGGACAGGGCTGCTTATTACTTTGACGGAACCCAGATTAACTTGAATGGAATAGCAGGGGTTGCTGAACCCATGAATCTTATATCCCTTCAAGAGAATCTATTGACATGGGCAGAAGCGGCTATCCGGTCCAATGACTTTGCGAGCGCATTGGCCAAGTTGAACGAGCATAGGGCGAATTTGAGAAGCGGCGAGCATTTTTCCATTAGCACAGGAATATATGATGACTATGTAGACACGGATTTTGATGCTGGAGGTATCGAGAATGTAGATGGCTCCCTGTCTAGGAACGAGGCCTTACTGCGAGAAATCATCCAGGAACGCTATGTTTCTTTCTTTGCTGAGTTGGTCAGTTTCAACGATCTGCGAAGAACCAAGAATGATGCAGTGGCAATTCAAGTTGGAGTTCCATTTAACACTGGAACGCAACATCCGGAAAGATTCCTGTATCCGTTTTCGGAAGAAAATACCAATGGAGCCAATGTCCCTGATATAACGGACATTTTTATTAAAACTCCAGTGAATCAATAACAAACGCATTGAGTTAGTTTAAGTTTAGTATTTGAATTAAGTGTTGTTCTGGAAACAGGCTGTTCACTAAAGAATGGGCAGCCTGTTAACCTTATCTGCTGCCTATTTTAAATTATCCAAATGTTGACAAGATATCTCTTAAGACTGCTGTGCTTAGTCATTGTATCGATAGGCTGTAAACAACAAAGCACGGACGATGTGGTTTTTGACACTTCGTTTGCAAGTGCTCGTTTGGCCGAAATCAAAAAAATCGCCAATAATACTTATACTGCCAAGGTTCTTCCCGAATCCGAACCCATTAACAAAAGCCCTTGGTATGCCTTTGCAGTTCAGGCGGAAGAAGACAAGACCATTCAACTTACTTTGGATTATGGGAAGTATCAGCATCGCTATGTGCCCAAGTTAAGCCAGGACCGATTGCATTGGACTCCTTTGGATACTACCAAATTTGTGGTGGATACCCTGAGTCATACTGCAACTCTTTCCCTTGAGATTTCTTCAAAAAAGTTGTATGTGTCTGCCCAGGAAATTGAAACTTCCGCCGACACTTATTCTTGGATAGACAAAATTGTTGGGGAACATCCCGAAATTGAACAACTGGTTGCGGGAAGAACAGTTTTGGATAAGGATAACCTTGTCTTGGTTCATGAACGAACTGATGTAGAAGACTGTATTGTTCTGGTGGCACGTCAGCATCCACCAGAGATACCTGGCGGGACCATAGGATTCAAAAGCTTTTACGAAACGCTGTTTTCAAGCTCTGACACAGCTAAAAAATTTAGGGAGAATTTCAACATTTACACTTTTCCTTTGTTAAACCCAGATGGTGCCGATATGGGGAATTGGAGGCACAACGCCAATGGTGTGGATTTAAACAGGGATTGGATTGATTTTAGTCAACCAGAGACCCAAATGGTCAAGGATTTTGTGGAGAATAAGGTGAAACAGGGTAAAAAAATCCGTTTTGCCCTGGACTTTCATACCTCTTATAGCGGCCCCTATCTTTTGGTACTTGATTCCATCAATGAAATAAAAACGGCAGGGATTATTCCTGAATGGATAAAAAAAATTGACTCTTCGTCTTCCCTTAAGGTGGAAGCCAGAAGAAGAAGCCAGGAATTACCCTATTGTTACAATTACTTTTTTAATGCCTTTGGAGCTGAGTCGGTTACCTATGAAGATGGAGATGAAATCAACAGGGATACCATTCGAAAAAGGGGTCAGGTATATGCAGAAAAACTCATGCAGACCTTAACTGAAAAACAGAAAAATGGCGCGTTTACGAACTAAGGCTTTATTCCTAGGTTTCTGGGTTGTGATTTCCTGTTCCCAACCTCCTAAGCAACTAGACTTGCTCATTGTGGGAGGACAGGTATACAATGGGGTCGAGGATGAACCCGCTGAGGTTGCAATTGGGATTAAGGGAGACAAAATCGCTTGGATTGGGAACAAAACTGGAAATATTGTTGCCCAAAAAACCATAGACGCAACGGGTTTGATAGTTTCTCCCGGATTTATTGATCCCCATACCCATGCGGACAGGGATTTGAACAAGCCAAAGACCGCCCACAACCTTCCTTTTTTAATGCAGGGAATTACCACAGTTGTCGTTGGCAATGACGGAGACAGTTTTTTCCCAGCGAAAACATATGTTGAAAAATATCATAAGCACGGTATTGGTACCAATGCGATTTTGTTGATTGGCCACGAGACCATGCGAAAAGAGGTTATAGGCTTGAGTGATAGGGTGGCCACCCATGAAGAGATTGTCCAAATGAAGGAACTTCTCAACAAAGAAATGGACGATGCGGGGAATTTTGGAATGTCAACAGGTTTGTTCTATGCTCCTGGGAGCTATGCTAAAACCGAGGAAGTGATAGAACTTGCAAAAACCTGTGCTGAAAAGGGGGGGATATACGATTCGCATCTACGGGACGAGAGCTCATATACCGTTGGCCTTGTTGCTGCTGTGGAAGAAGCTATTGAAATTGGGAGACAGGCCAAATTGCCCATTCATATTTCGCACATCAAATGTTTGGGAGTGGATGTTTGGAAACAGAGCGATTCAATTATTACGTTGGTTGAAAATGCGCAAAAAGAGGGCATTCAAGTATCCGCCAATCAATATCCGTATGAGGCTTCTGCGACTGGATTAAAAGCAGCCACAACACCAAAATGGGCTCAAAGTGGGGGGCAGGATTCCCTGCTGATCAGGTTTGATGATCCAACCCTCAAACCACAGATATTAAAAGAAACCAAGAACAATATCAGAAGACGTGGCGGGCCCGAATCCCTGCTGATTGTGGTTGTTGCTAATCCAGATTATCGCAACAAAACCCTAAAGCAAATAGCCGAGGAACTCAATCTATCGCCAGAAGAGGCAGTGTACCAAATTTTAAGGACCAAAGGGATTGTTCGGGTAGCATCATTCAATATGTCCAGCTACGACATACAAAACTTTATGCTTGAGGATTGGGTGACCACCGGTTCTGATGGAAATACGGGTCATCCCAGAAAGTATGGCTCTTTTCCAAGAAAATATCACAGGTACGTAAAGGAGAAGGGCATTTTGGATTTACCTGCATTTATCAACCGAAGTTCTGCCAAGACCGCAGAGATTTTTAAAATCCCGCTACGTGGTAAACTGAAGGAAGGGTATTATGCGGACATTATTTTGTTTGACCCCGAAACATTCAAGGATAAAGCGGATTACAGAAATGCGTTTGAATACGCCGTGGGATTGGAGTATTCCATAATCAATGGAAAACTGGCCGTGGAAAAAGGCGAATACACCAACGGCTTGTTCGGCAAGGTGTTGAGAAAAGATGATTCAAACTAGCAACAACATAGGATTTGACCCATAAAATAAAAACATGAAATATTACTATTTACTTATTCTGACATCCTTATTCATTATAGGTTGTAAGATGGAACATAAAAGGAAAACTTCGAATGAGGTCAATATTGCGACCGATATCGTTAATACCATTATTGAGGAAGAGGATAGTTTCTACCATATCGACTTCAAAAATTATCCCATCAATGATAAAACATTGCCCATAGGTGTTTTTGACTCTGGAACAGGAGGATTGACCGTGCTGAAGGCCATTGTAAATTATGATCAAAACAGCAATACAAGCTATACCCAAGGCAGTGATGGCCAGTTGGACTTTGATCAGGAATCCTTTATCTATCTGGGGGATCAGGCCAATATGCCATATGGAAACTATTCCGAAGTGGAAAAAGTAGATTTGTTGAAAGAACATATCATCAAGGATGCCCAATTTTTGTTGGGTAACAAGTATTATTCCCATAGGGCCGACAAGGGGGTAAACACAGACAAAAAACCAGTAAAGGCCTTGGTCATTGCCTGTAATACGGCTACCGCCTATGGCAAGGAATATATCGAAGAGTTTCTGAGCAAAGCGAATACGGACATAAAGGTCATAGGGGTCATAGACGCCGGTGTGAGGGGAACTTTGGAAGGATTGGATAAAGATGAAGATGCAATTATTGGTGTCCTGGCCACAGCGGGAACAGTATCTTCAAAAGGATACCACAATACTATCGTAAAGCTCAAGGATAAAATGGATTACACAGGAAATATTGAAGTGTTTTCCCAAGGAGGAGTGGGCATAGCGGAGGCAGTTGACGAAGACCCGGATTATTTCGATAAAAATTTGACCGCACCTAGAAAGGATTACAAAGGCCCTGGACTTGAAGGTGATTTTAAAATTGAGAAAACACTTTTCTCGATATACAATTTTGATTTTGAGGATAATAAGATGCTTTGTGATTCAGAAAAAACGGATGATTGTTCCTTGCTCCAAATTAATGACGCTGAGAATTATGTACGTTATCATTTGGTTACCCTCATGGAGAAAATCAGAAAATCCGGAACCAAAAACAAGCTAAAATCCTTGATTTTGGGCTGTACCCATTATCCTTATATGACCGAGGAAATCAAAAAGATTCTGGGAGAGCTATACAATTACCAATCAGAAAATGATGCGTATAGATATAGAGCTTTCATGGCCGAGGAAGTTAAATTGATTGATCCAGCAGTGGATACGGCAAAAGAGCTTTTCGCACATCTAAAAAAGGAGTCACTTTTTAATCCAGAAGGAAGCATAAAGGAAAGCGAATTCTATATTAGCGTGGCCAACAGGGACAATGAGTCAAATGTAATTGACCAAACTGGGCGTTTCCCTTACGATTTTAAATATGGAAGAAATGCAGGTGAGATTCAAGAGTACGTGAAAATAGTTCCATTTAGCAGGGACAACATTTCCGAAGACATTTTAACGCGTTTTCAAAAACAGATTCCCCATGTTTATCAATTGATGCAACATTTTAGTCACACCAGTCAAAAGACGCAAGAATTGAAAGAGGAAATCAAGATTTAATCCATCAAACTGTGAAACCAATGAAAAGACAATTTATTTCAAAGACCAAATGGCTTTTAATCGTTCCTGCCATATTACTTTTTGTCCATTGTTCAGGGCCCAAAAGGGTGAAATTCCCTATACCTGTGGATACCAAGAACAAGCCCATTGCCCTTCAAGAAAAAAAGAGCTATGCCTTTGAGGATTTAGGGGTATGGGTCAGTAATGAGTTTGATGGAGCCCGTCTTAACGGAGCGCAACAACTGAATGATTCAACCATTGTTTTGCGGTTTGACCCTGAGAACACACCCATAAATAAAAGTCCATATTATGGCTTCAAGGTTTGGTCGGATAGCCCAAAGCAGGCATACTTCCTGTTTGACTACCCAGAAGGATTTGATCATCGGTATAAACCCAAAAAGCAAGAGCATGGCAATTGGAGCGAAATAGATTCATTGGATTTAGTGGAGACCGAATCAGGGATTTTACTAAAACTGAACGTGAAACAAGACCCCGTAATTATTGCGGGCCAGGAAGTAAATAATTCCAAGGACGTACAGGAATGGTATAGGAAAGAAATTATTGGAAATAGGGATTTTGTTCACGAAGGGAGTGTTGGAGAGACTAAATTAGGGCGTAACATCCCTATATTGGATATTTATCAAGGCAGCACGACTGGAAAACCCATTATCGTGCTCATGACAAGGCAACATCCTCCAGAGGTAACAGGCTATTTTGCTTTCCAAAATTTTTTGACCACCCTTGTTGACCAATCCGAACTTTCCACCCAATTTTTAAACAAGTACCGGGTCTTGGTTTTTCCAATAATGAATCCAGATGGAGTGGATTTGGGACATTGGAGACACAATGCCAATGGGGTAGACCTTAATCGGGACTGGTCCAAATACAGACAGCCCGAAATTAGAAATGTGGTGTCGCATATCCTCAAAACCAGCAAAGCTGATCAGGGCAAAATCATTTTGGGACTGGACTTCCACTCTACCTACGAGGATGTTTTTTATACGAATGTGGAGCGTATGCGGACAACCTTGCCCACTTTTATTGAAGATTGGTTCAAAACTTTGGAAAGTGAGATTGAAGGTTATAAGGTAAATGAATCAGCGTCAAACAGTACCCGTCCGGTGTCCAAAGGATGGTTTCTATATGGACAGAAAGCCGTTGGAATCACCTATGAGATTGGAGATCATACCCCTAGGGAACGGATTGTGGAAATTGGTTCAACTTCAGCCAAGGCCATGATGAATGTGTTGTTGGAAAACAAGTAGAACTAGGGAAATTTGTTTACATAATTGAAACATTAATTAGGAATCAAAACCTGATTGGCGCCTTTTATTTAGGGACATCTAGAGAGATTTACCGGTTTTTCTCCCAATATTAAATTATCCTTATGAATCGGTTACAATAATTGTCATTTTTCAATAATAATGACATTTTTTATACATTTATTGCATGAAAATTTCATTTAATCAAGTATTAGATTGAAATGTCAGGCACTAAAAGGAAAACTAACAAACTACTCTTAGCGGAATTCAAAAAAGGAAACAAAAAAGCTTATCGTAAGCTATTTGAACTTTTTTGGGAACCCATGTTTATTCGTGCCAAATCCATCGTTTTAAATGAAGATGCAGCCAAAGATATTGTCCAGGAAATATGGATCAATTTGTGGCAAAAAAGAGCAAATTTGGACATTGTTTATTTTGAGGCGTACATCTTCCGTTCGGTCAAATATGGTTGTTTTAAATATTTGAGGGATAACAAACTCAATTCAGTGCATCTGCAAGTACTGGAATCCCTGGAACTGAGTCGCACGGCAAAAGTGGAAAACCAGCATAACCTGGAACAGACGCAGTTTATTATAGAAAAATCATTAACGGAATTATCCCCGAGGTGCCAACAAATTTTCCGACTTAGCAGAATGGAGGCAGCTTCCAATGAAGAAATCGCCAAAAAATTAGGTATTTCAAAAAGGTCTGTGGAAAATCAAATGTCCATAGCACTGAAATCCATTCGCCAGAATCTGAGATTGGCACAATCCTCCCTTACCACACTTATTACCTTGATTGCAATTCTTTGATTTTCTTCAGTCTTAAGGTAGCTCTGGCTATTGCCACCCCATTATGGTAAAGAAATGTTAAAATGTAATTTGTGATGTGAGTAGCAAGCCCTTTCCGGTTCATCATAGTATAGCGCACCAATTATGCAAGAGAACGAATTCAGAAAGTTATTGGATAAATACTTGGATGGAACCATTTCCGACCAAGAATTGGAACTGTTGGAAAAGTTTAAGGATGACGTCAATCTAGCCAATTTAGAACCCCACTTTAAATCCGAGGCACACAAAAAAGCCATAAAAGATGCTTTGTGGAATACAATCCACTCACAAACCCAAGAAGATTCCAGGAAAAAATCCTCTATATGGAAGGTATCTGCAATAGCGGCCACTTTCCTGGCCTTGCTTGCTTCGGCCTATCTCCTTTTGCAAAATACTGCCCAAGGAACAGATGTTGTAATACCTGAAAACGCAATTACCCTGCAACTTGAAAACGGGGATATTCAGATAATCAGCGAGGATGGCGAAGTGGAAGTACTGGACAAGGATGGCAACATAATAGGGAAACAAGATGGTAAAAGCTTAAAATATTCAGAGGTTGGTTCCAACAGGGAATTAGCCTATAACACCTTGACTGTTCCCCATGGAAAAACCTTTCAACTTCAACTTTCCGATGGTACAATTGCGCACCTTAATGCGGGATCGTCCATAAAATACCCTGTTCAATTCATGGAAGACTCGCAACGACAGATATTTGTGGAAGGGGAAGCTTTTTTGGATGTTGCCAAAGATCCCAATCATCCATTTGTAGTGAACACCAATGGCCTGAATGTTCGGGTTTTGGGAACGCAATTTAATGTTTCTGCCTATCCAGAGGATGAAACCACAGAGGTAGTCCTTGTTGAGGGTGCAGTAAGTCTATATACGGAAGATGATGGATACGGTTCAGATAAAAATGTAAAACTGGAGCCTGGGTTTAAAGGGAGTTTTGATAAAACCAGCAACCATATCGACACCTCCAAGGTCATTACCAGTCTGTATACCTCTTGGATCAATGGTAAACTGGTGTTCCGAAATATGACCTTTAGCAACATCATGAAGAAGTTGGAAAGACATTATGATGTCACCATTATAAACAACAACAAGGATTTGACACATGATCTGTTCAATGCCAATTTTGGTAAAGAGCCCATAGAAAATGTACTTATGGAACTAAAGGCCAATTATGGCATTGATTACCAAATTCTGGATGAAAAAATAATCATAGAATAACTAACAAACAGCTAAACTTAAAACACAAAACTGCCTATGGGATAAAATTCAAAAAAGATGTAACCAATTACGAATGATTACTTCTTGTTATGGTCAAAAAAAGGCCATAAAAAAATCGGAAAATGCTAGGAACATCTTCCGATTGGTCGAAGTGATTAAACTTAAAAGATTAACCACAATTAACACTATAAAAGTATGAAAAAACTTCTTACACCTAAAAGAAGCCTATTTCCAGTATTTAAATATGACCTAAAAATGAAACTCAGTACGTTGTTCATCTTGGCCGCTTTCTTTACTATGCAGGCCAACGACGCCTACGGGCAACGTACAAAGGTGACGCTGGATTTGGACAACGTTTCAGTTGGACAATTAATAGATGAAATTGAAAGTAAAACCGAGTTTGAGTTTGTTTACAAGATCAAAGATGTAAACATAGATCGGATTGTATCGATCAAAGTGGATCGAGAGCGTATAAGCAAGGTGCTTAACCAGATTTTTCAAAATACCAACACCACTTTTAACCTTAATGACCGTCGGATTTATTTGGTGAAACGTGCCAATCCGGAACCAACTTCCCAACCGCAAGAGTCCAATGTTCAGCCCAACCTGCAGTTTTCTGTTAACGGAACGGTATCGGATGTAGATGGGCAACCCCTGCCGGGAGCCAGTATCATTGAGCAGGGAACCACCAATGGGGTCAGTTCTGATTTTGATGGCAATTATACTATTGAAGTATCCTCTGCAGATGCTGTTTTGGAGGTCTCATATCTAGGATTTTCCACCCAACAAATTGCCGTTAGTGGTCAATCCACAGTGAATGTGCAATTGCAACCCGATGCAGGGAAACTGGCCGAGGTGGTGATCATAGGTTATGGTTCCACTACCAAGGAAAAATTTAATGGAGCTGTCTCCAAAGTGGATAGCGAAGCGTTGAACAACTTCTCCACAGCCAATTTTGAGCAGGCTTTGGCAGGGAACGTTTCGGGGATACAAATTTTGGGAAATGGAAAAAACCCAGGGGAAAATTCCGTGGTTCAAATTAGGGGTCTCAACACCCTTACTGCTGGAACAAACCCTTTGATTGTGATAGATGGGAACCCGCTGTCCGAAGGATCCTCCTTTAGTTCCGTCAACACCCAGGACATCGAATCCGTTAACATCCTTAAGGATGCAGCATCGGCTGCCATTTATGGATCTAGGGCATCCAATGGGGTTATTCTGATTACCACCAAAAAAGGAAAAAAGGGAAGCTTAAAAGTTACCTATGACACCTACTATGGATTCCAAGACCGTATTGACAATTTTGAACTGGTAGATGCCTATGATGCGGCGCTGTTTGATTCAGATTCCAGAAATTTTGGATATGTTTCGGGAGGCCCAGGACGAAGTGTTTCTGATGATAATGCCACCCGTGATGCCAATGGAGGAGGAAAACGAAGTAGAATTCCTGGTTATCTTCAAGGGTACCTCGATGGACAAGCTGGACTGACCAATACCAACTGGACGGACGCCGTTTTTCGTACCGCATCCCAACAAAATCATTACCTAAATCTAAGCGGTGGAACTGAAAAAACCGATTACTCCATATCCTTTGGCTACCTGGATCAGGAAAACATTATCATGGATTCTGATTACAAGCGCTACACCGCCAATGTACAACTCAATTCGCAGATTAGTGATCGCATTCGCTTTGGGGTTACTTCCAATGTCTCTTTAGTGAATTCAAATCCTACGGGTGAGGCCGGTTGGTCTAACTATGGATTAGGGAATAGGGCACAGCCAGACCCCAGTTTTTCCATTATTTTGATGCAGCCCTATTATCCCATCCGCAACCAAGATGGAACCTTTGCCATTGCAAACCAATTGCATGACAACAATGACAATTGGGATGGGCCCATTTCAGAAAACACTGTGGCCCAAACTGCATTGACAGACTTTTTTGAAAGAAGACTTCGGGTTTTTGGAAACGCTTACCTTGAAGTGGAGCCCTTGGAAGGATTGAAGTTTAAAACTTCCTTGGGAGGTGACTACAATTCCATTTTTACCGAGTTTTTTGCACCATCCAACATTGGGAATTACAGAACCCCTGTGGCCAACAATCGCACCCAGGCAATGGAAAACAATGCAAGAAGGGAAAACTTCATCACAGAGAACCTCTTGACCTACAACAAGTCTTTGGACAAACACAATTTTGATGTTTTGTTGGGTTTCAGTTATCAAGAGGAGAATTTTTTTAACACCAGATTGGAGAGCAACAACTTTGCGGACGACAACCTTCGCAATATCTCGGGAGCAACCAATCCTTCTGCCGAGGTTAGAAGAAGCAAATGGGCACTTGAATCCTATTTTACCCGTTTGCAATACGATTATGACGGCAGATATGCCCTTTCCGGTTCCTTCAGAAGAGACGGTTCATCCCGTTTTGGAGCCAATACCAAATACGGAAATTTTGCTTCGGTTTCAGCGGGTTGGACATTGAGCAATGAATCATTTTTCCCAGAAGACGCATTGGTAAGCTTTGCCAAATTAAGGGCAAGTTGGGGACAAACGGGAAATAACCAGATAGGGGATTTCGGTTCCATAGCCTTGATCGAACCAGACAACTACGTGGTAGATGGGCAGTTGGTTCCTGGATCATATACCGCAACGTCGCCTAACCCAGATTTGTCCTGGGAAACCAACACCGCACTAAACGTTGGATTGGACCTTGGCATCTTGGACAACAAGTTGCTGTTTACTGCAGAGTACTATAAATCCAATACTACGGATTTATTGTTGGAGGTACCCGTACCACAGCAATCAGGATTCTCTGAATCTTTGCAAAATATTGGCGAATTGGAGAATAGGGGATTTGAATTCGAAATCCGCGGAAATAACTTTGAGATTGGCGAGTTGGGCCTCTCGTTCAACGCCAATATCACCAGTAGTCAAAACGAAGTTTTGGCATTGGGAGAAGGACAGGAACAGATTATCCAGAACAATGGGGGTATGGGCTTTCTTACCAAAGTGGGCGGAAGCATAGCGGAATTTTATGCGTACGATATCCAAGGAGTTTTCAGGACCCAAGCGGAGATTGATGCGGCCACCATTACGCCATTGGCCGGTACCGAGGTTGGGGATTATATCGTAAGGGATGCCGATGGAGATGGGCAAATAACCCCGGATGATAGGGTCACCTTGGGGGATTACAACCCTGATTTTACCTATGGTTTTGGGTTTAACCTGAACTATAAAAGTTTTGACTTTACCGCGCAATTTGCAGGAGTTGAGGGACGGAAGGTCTCGGACCGTATGGTCTATTTTGCTGAAAGTGGGGAAGGGTTTTTTGTACCTACCCAACACTATTTTGACAATTACTATTCGGATCAAAATCCAAATGGTTTTTTCAGAAGACCGGATTTTTCCAGTTTTTCATCGGCAGGTAGGTTGACCCGTGCCTCCAGTCTTTCGGTATATGATGCGGACTACTTCCGTTTAAGAAGCATGCAAGTGGGATACAACTTCCCAGAAAGCGCCACGGAGTATTTGGGCATCGATTTC
The DNA here is from genome assembly GCF_965215805.1 of Flagellimonas sp. GTDB lineage: Bacteria > Bacteroidota > Bacteroidia > Flavobacteriales > Flavobacteriaceae > Flagellimonas. The sequence goes on from NZ_OZ244124.1 coordinate 2,840,527, forward strand.
CTACGACTTTACCTGACTGGAAACAACATTTTTAACAGTACCAAATTTAGGGGATATAACCCTGATGCCTTGGATACTAGGGACACCAATAACCAACAGACCTTGACCAGGGGCTGGATCCAGTCTGCAAGTCCGTTGACACGCTTTATAGCGCTTGGATTAAACGTTAAATTTTAAACCAAAAACTTAAGACAAATGAATTTCAATAAATATATATTTCTAATGGTTGGTGTCTTGATAGGATTGACGTCCTGCGAAAAGGAATTGGACATCGTACCTATCACGGAAAAGGCTTCCAACAATTTTTACACCAACGAACAGGAGTTGGAGAGTGCTGTAGCGGGAGTTTATGCCCAGCTTCAGAACGGAGGGCTTTACGGACTTGATTTAATTGGTGTTGGCGAGATTTCCGGAGAAGACTCCTTTGAAGAAATAGCCGCCAATGATGGTGGTCGTTTTGGACAATTGGACGACTTTTCCACCAATGCAGGAAATGATTTGGTAGGGGATATTTGGAGAGAATCTTACAAAGGAATCCAACGGGCCAATACGGTTTTGAATCGAATAACGGATATCGAATATGAGTCCAGTGCCTTAAAAACCAACAGGATAGGGGAGATGAAGTTTGTTCGCGCCCTATTGTATTTCAACTTGGTGCGTTTGTATGGGGATGTTCCCTTGGTTGTGATAGAAACCGAAAGTCCTTTTGATTTCTTTGGCCAGGGTCGTACAGCCTCCGCCGAGGTCTATGCCCAAATTCAGGCAGATCTCAACGATGCTATCCAAGATTTACCTGTAGAGAAATCCTCTGGAAAACCTGCTAGGGGCGCGGCCCAGGCCCTTTTGGGCGATGTACTGTTGACCCAAGGTAACTTCAGTGGAGCACTAACCAATTATGAAGCCGTTGTTAATTCAGGGGTTTATGACTTGGCTCCAACAACAGCCGATATTTTTGGGGTAGCCAACGAAGGAAATTCCGAAATTTTATTTGAAGTGCAATTTGCAAGTGGATTTTTGGTGGATGGAGAATTCGAGGGTAGTCCCGCGGGATCCCAGTTTCGCCCATCTGGAACCACGGCAAACGCCAAAGGGCATAATTTGCCTACACAGGCCTTTATAGATTCCTTTGAGGCAGGGGACACCAGACTTAATGACTATGTGGCAGTTGACGTGGGTGCCAACCCCTTTTACTTTTCCACAAAGTACGAGGTATCTGCCACTGGTGCTGACGATGGTGGCAGTGATCATCTCATTATCCGTTATGCCGATGTGATCCTTAAATATGCGGAAGCTTTAAACGAAAACGGTCAAACTGCAGAAGCCATAGTGCAACTGGATGCAGTACGCGCCAGAGCTGGACTGGCTGGTACAACGGCGACCACGCAAGTAGACGTTAGGGATGCTATTAAGCAAGAAAGACGTTTCGAGTTTATAGGGGAAGGACATCGATGGCTGGATCTTAAGCGGTACGGCAATGCGGTGGAGGTCATGAATGCTTTCTTTAGCAGTACGGGAGCCAATGTTACCATTGACGCCACTAAGTTGATCCTTCCCATACCGCAAAGTCAATTGGACACCGACGCATCCATTACACAAAACCCGGGATATTAATCCAAGGGCTAAACATACACAAGATGAATTCTTGTAACTAGTAGAGAGATAGTTAGTTTGAGTTAGTTTTTTTAATTCAATTGGGGGGACTATGTCCCCCCTTTACTTCTTTTTACTTTCTAACTAACGAAGCACACAGTATGAAACGATTATATTTTTTGACCGCTCTCCTCATATGGGTTGGTTGCAAGGAACAAAATGAAATCAAGGGGCATATTACCTCTGATGCAACACCAAATGTAAGCTCGATTGCAGATAAAATCGCCAATCTAAAGGATTCGAAAAACAAGGAAGTGATGGTAGTAGCCCATCGTGGTGATTGGCGAAATGCCCCTGAAAACTCCATACAAGCTATTCAAAACTGCATAGATATGGGGGTTGATATGATTGAGATCGACATCAGGGAAACCAAGGATGGACATTTGGTGCTTATGCACGATGAAACTATCGATCGGACAACCACGGGAAAAGGTGCAGTGAAGGAATGGACTTTGGATTCCCTGAGAACCTTGAGACTGAAAGACGGTTTGGGCGTTCCCACTCCCCATGGAATCCCAACCCTGGAAGAAGCGCTTAGAACGACCAAGGACAAAATTTTGGTGAATTTGGATAAGAGCTACCCCATTTTTGATAAGTGTTTTCAAATTGTAAAGATGACAGGAACCTTGGATCAGGTCATTATAAAGGGAACCAAGACCAGAGCGGAAGTTGAACAAGAATTTGGAGCTTATCTAGACCAGGTTTACTTCATGCCTATAATTCGGTTAAAAAATGGGAGTGACCAAATTGTAGCGGATTATATAAAGCATAGGAAACCTGTTGCATTCGAATTTATTGTTACCAAGGATACGCTTGGCTTGGATTCCTATTTCAATCAAATTCGGAAAGAAGGAGCTGGGGTTTGGGTCAATTCCCTATGGCCACGTTTAAGCGCGGGACACGATGATGAAAAAGCCGCAATGGATATCAATACCTATCAATGGTATATTGACAATAATATAGATATCATCCAAACGGATAGGCCAAAGTTGCTATTGGAATTTCTAAGAAGCAAGAATCTGCATAAGTAAGGGTGCTATGATTTTGGATTCTGAATTAATTGTCAACCCTGACGGGAGTATTTTCCATTTGCACCTTAAACCTGGTCAAATTGCAGATACTGTAATTCTTGTGGGAGATCCCAAGAGGGTGAGCGTATTTGAATCCCTATTTACGGAGATCGAGTTCAAGATTGCCAATAGAGAATATGTTAGCATAACAGGCCAATTCAATGGGAAGCGGATTACCGTGGTTTCAACAGGCGTTGGCATTGGAAATATTGACATTGTCATGAATGAGCTGGACGCCTTGGTCAATATTGATTTTGGATCAAGGGAAATCAAAAAGGCAAAAAGAAAGCTCCAGTTTATAAGAATTGGTACCTCGGGGAGCCTTCAAAAAGATATCCCTGTCAACTCCTACGTGATTTCCGAAAAATCGGTTGGATTTGACAACCTCTTATATTTCTATGATGATGAGGCGGAAGTAGTAAATGAGGAGTTTCGAAGGTTACTTCGGATATTGGTAGGAGGACATTCCATTTTTCTAAACCCTTATGTGGTGGATGCCTCCCCGAAACTACTGAATATGTTGAAAAGTAAGGACACGTTCACAGGAATAACCATTACGGCACCGGGATTTTATGTTCCGCAAGGACGGGAACTGCGCCTTTCCAAAAAGCTGGATGATATCAATAACAAACTTTCCGACTTCGAATATCACGGATACAAAATCACCAACTACGAAATGGAAAGCTCCGCGCTTTATGGTCTTGCCAAAATGTTGGGGCACGAAGCCATTGCCATTTGTTTGATTATTGCCAATAGGCTGAATAAGGAGGCCAATCAGAATTATCGGGACAAAGTAAAAGAACTTATAAGCTATGTTTTATACAAAATAACCACAGATGATGCTTAAGAGAACCAGAATATGTATTGCCCTAACCTTGATATTGGGGACGGGCTTTGCACCCAAACCCGAGGCGTATAAAGCCTGTCAAACGGATTCAGAACCTGAGAAATCCAATAGGAGTTTTCCAATGTGGGAAGAAGGCTATTTGGACATCCATCATATTAATACGGGAAGCGGTAACACTACCTTTTTTGTGCTGCCTGACGGCACCACCATGCTATTTGATGCTGGAAGCATGGACAAGGAAGGGTTTGAGAAAAAGTACGCTCCTTTAAAGGCAACTGCTCCAGTTCCTGATAATAGTAAACCCACTTGGGAGTGGATTTCCGACTATATAAGACGGGTTACCCCCACGGCACATCAAGATTCCATTGACTATGCGCTGGTTTCCCATTTTCATTCCGACCACTATGGAAGTTTGGTAGAATTGGGTAAGGAAATTCCCTTTGGGAAAATTGTAGATCGGGATTCCCCCTCCCTAAGTTTCCCCGTTGATCTTACAAGCCATTTGAAGGACGATAAAATTTTTCAGGATTACCTGTCTTTTATTTCCGAAGAAAACGTGCCGACTGAAGCCTTGAAAGTTGGTAGTAAATCCCAGATTCACTTAAGAAATAGACAGGCTAAATATCCTGGTTTTTCTATAAGAAACATCAAGACCAACGCAACGCTTTGGACAGGAAATCAAAAAGAAACCCGTGAACTTTTTACTGCTGAGGACATGACTGCTTTTTACAACGGAGGGTATAATGAGAACCCATTAAGTCTGGCAATTAAAATATCCTATGGCTCCTTTGATTATTTCACAGGGGGTGACAATACGGGGCTTCAGGGGTATGGACTACCACCATGGTTTGATGTGGAGACCCCTATGGCTAAAGTGGTGGGGCCTGTAGAGGTCACTACCCTTAATCATCATGGTAATCGGGATGCCACCAATGCTTTTTTTGTGGAAACGCTTGATCCCAAGGTTGTGGTTCAGCAGTTGTGGTGCTCAGACCATCCAGGCCAGGAAGTTTACCAACGGCTTGTTTATCAAGATGACGAAACAAGTTCCAGACATATTTTCTCCACCAATATGCACCCAGAGACCTTGGTGACCTATGGCCCGTGGTTTAAAGACAATTACAAAAGCCTGCAAGGACACATTGTTGTTCGGGTAGCTCCCAATGGTTCAACCTATCAAGTCTATGTTTTGGACGAATCCAACCTCAAGATTAAAGAAGAATATGGCCCTTATCAAAGCAAATAAAGTGAAGATTGGAATTTACGCAGTAATAATATTTTTTACACAATTGGCTCTAGCACAGCAGCAAGCCAAACCTAAACTGGTTGTTGGAATTGTGGTTGACCAAATGCGAGCAGAATATTTATATCGCTTCCAAGAAAACTACCGAGAGGATGGTTTTAAAAGATTAATGCGGGAAGGCTTTAATGTCAAGAACATGCACTACAACTACGTGCCAACGGCCACAGGTCCTGGACATGCATCAATCTATACAGGTACTACACCGGCAAACCATGGAATAGTCGCCAATGATTGGTATGACAAAACTGCGGAAAGAAATATGTATTGTGCCCAAGATGAGCGAGTTTTTTTAACAGATGGAATCTCCAATGCAAAAAAGGAAATCAGTAGATATTCCCGATCTCCCAAAAATCTATTGGCCTCTACCATTACAGATGAATTGAAACTGTTTACCAATGGTCGTTCCAAAGTGATTGGGATTTCCCTTAAGGACAGAGGAGCCATATTTCCTGCTGGTCATTTGGCTAACCACGCCTTTTGGTATCATGAGCGAACTGGCAAGTTCATTACCAGTTCGTATTACTCTGAAAAACTTCCCCATTGGTTAATGGAATTCAACAAAAGACAACTAGCGGATTCCTTGCTCAATTTGACTTGGAATATGTTAAAACCCTCTGGGATATATCAAAATAGTGGACCTGATGCTGCTTCTATGGAAAAGGTGTTCAATGGAAGGACGGATGCCACATTTCCATATGGTTTAAAACGACTTCACAAAGCCAATGGAAACTTTGCCATGATGCCTTACGTTCCCTTTGGGAATTCACTACTGACAGCCTTGGCCAAAACGGTTGTGAAAGAAGAAGGTCTAGGACAACGAAATGAAACCGATTTTTTGACCATAAGCTATTCCAGTACCGACTATATAGGACATAGTTATGGTATTAGATCCAAGGAATTGGAGGATACCTACATACGAATGGATGGGGAAATAGCCAATTTGCTGTCCTTCTTGGATTCCAAAGTGGGAAAAGGCAACTATCTTGTGTTTCTTACAGCAGACCATGCTGCCAGTGATCATCCGGATTTTCTTAAAACCTCAAAGTTACCGGGGAATTACTTTGGAGTGGAATCCATCAAACAACACTTGAATGAGGAACTGTCCAAGCTTTTTGGAGTGGAAAACTATGTTGCATACATGGACAAAACGCAGATTTATCTTAATCCAGTAAAAACGTCAAAAAAAGAAATCCTCAAAGCGACCATTGATATTTTAAGTAAGGTGGAAGGAATTAAAGAACTGTATGTTCCTGAATTCCATTCCAATAGAAATTGGGATATGGATGCGGTTTTTAGGAAAAGTTTCCACTCGGATAATTCAGGTGATATTTTGTTGCATTTCAAATCTGGTTGGATGCCAAAACGGTTGGCGGGAACCACTCATGGTGCTTTCTACAATAATGACAAGCATGTGCCTTGCCTATGGTTTGGATGGAACGTCCCAACAGGGGAGACGGTAAGCCCCAAAAGTATTGACCAAATTGCACCAACCCTTTCCATGCTATTGAATATACCCCTCCCTTCCCATGCTTCCAATAAGCCGATTGGGGATTTGTTCCGTTAAAAGGTAACTCTGGTGACATGTAATTCGGAGCCATGGCCAGTGGATTTCACTCCCATTGCACTGGTTAAAGATTCCATCCGTGATTGCGAGTATTTTTGGGGACTTTGACTATCTTAGGGGTCATTTCTTGCAATTGTTTGTATAAGTTATACTTCTGGAATCCATAAGGCTGGGTTTACAAACCAAACCACCAGAACAAAATTTTAATGGGTTTAACCTAAAAAAGAATGCTCACCGCTTACCGAATCATTGTTGTCCTTTTCTTTTGCACGGTTTCCATTCACTCGCAAAACTTATTGCCCCCTATTTATAATTACAAACTGTCAGAGTATAAAGGGGCAAGTAAAAACTGGGGAGTAGCGGTCAACCCGGATGGCGAGCTTTTTGTGGCCAACAATAAAGGATTGTTGCATTACAATGGTGAAAAATGGGTTTTGTACAAACTTCCAAACAACACCATTGTTAGGTCGGTTGCCGTGATCGGAGATAAAATTTTTACGGGATCTTATGAGGAGTTTGGGTACTGGTTAAAGGATGATTTGGGCTCGTTACAATATACCTCCCTTACACATCTTATTAAAGACCACGAATTTACAAGCGAGGAGTTCTGGGAGATTCGATCCGTAAAAGACCAAGTCGTATTTAGATCTTTTTCTGCCATATATACCTATAATGGTGATACAATTACGGTTTTGGATCCGACCCAGGTTATTTCAGATATCCTTGTACATGATGGCAAACTGATTATTGGCGGTAGCTCAGAAGGTCTGTTTGAGTTGGGACAAGATGAATTGATTCCCTTGGAAAATCAGGAAATTTTGATGGGCAAAGCAGTAACGGATATGATTCCTTATGGGGATGGTATTCTAGTTGGAACCAAACTCAACGGCTGCTACGTCTTGAATGAAAATGGGATTAGGCCCTGGGAGGCGGCATTGAACCAGGAACTCAAGCAACACCAACTGAACAAAATCTTGAGATTTGATGGCGAACAAATTGCGTTTGGCACCATTAAAAATGGAATTTATCTGTACAATCATAACACCGATAAGTCCAAGGTACTGAACCGAGAAGCGGGTCTCCAAAACAATACAGTCTTATCCATGGCACGGTTTCGGGATCAATTATGGCTTGGTTTGGATAATGGAATTGCTAGAGCTGAACTTCACAACCCCATTTCTTACTACACGGATTTTTCGGGAACCTTGGGAATGGTCTATGATATGGCCCTTCATAATAATAAACTGTATTTAGGTAGTAATACCGGGGTATTTTATTTTGATGAAAACGAACTCAAGTTTGTAGAGGGATCACAGGGACATGTCTGGGATTTGGAAGTTGTGGAAGGGGATTTACTATGCGGTCATAATACAGGCACCTATAAAGTGGGACCAGATAACTTTGAGCAAATTTCTTCTTTTTCAGGGGGTTATGGTTTGGTGAGAATACCTGAACGCTCCTCGGGTTATATACAAGGCTTCTATAATGGTCTGGTTAAATATGAAAAAGATGGGGTAGGAGACTGGGAAGTTTCCAAAATTGAGGGCATTAACGTGCCCATCAAATATTTGTGCTTTGAAACACCTCATGTGCTATGGGCCGCACATTCCTACAAGGGGTTTTACAGAATCCAACTGGATGATACCTATTCAAAAGTGGTGGAGTTAAAAGAGTACCTTGGGTCACAGACGCCAAGTGCCTACAACATCAAAATTTATCAAATCAAAAACCAAATTGTTTTTCGGGGGGAGAAATCTTGGTACAAATACGATCCCATTCTTGACCGTATTAGTGTTTTTGAGGAATTTCAAAAATTTAATGACCAGGAATTGTTGTTCTATGACGAAGATCAATTTTGGTTTGTCAACAGGGATGGTAAAAAGGAAATAATACATACGGATTTAAAGCAGGACAGCCTGGCCATATCAGATTTCTCGCTGAATGAACGTTTGGCGCCTGATTCCCAAAACTTGATCAAGGTTAACGATTCTACTTCTTACATAACCCTAAGTGATGGGTTTGCAATGATTCATGAAAACACCTTAAAGGATTGGTTACATGGATTAAGTCTTCCTACTCCACATATAAATCTTGTTCGGGATGAACGTTCAGCCTATTCCAGTATACAGGATCCTGTTCGTGTACCATATAAAAACTCACAGATATTGACTTTTGAGGTTTCTTCGCCGGAACTTTTGCAATCCAGATATCACTATGAACTCCTGGGACCAAAAAGTTACGCTGAGTTTGTGGAAAGCGGAACCATTCAATTCCAAAACCTGTCCCATGGGGAATACCTTTTCAAGGTTTCCAATGTAGGTCATGACAATAAAATTTCTGAAGCTCGAACTTTTGCATTCGAAATTACACCGCCTTGGTTTTTGTCGGGTGTTAGTATGGCACTCTATGTATTGTTGGGGATTGCTACGGTATTTGTAGTTCGCTATTACAACAGACGAAAGTTAAGGAGAAAGCAAAAGGAACTGGAGTTGCAAATGAAGAAGGAACAAGAAGAGCAAATGGCGGCCATGGAAAAGGAAAAACTGGCCAGGGAGATCAAACTCAAACAGAATGAATTGGCCAGTACAACGCTCAACATAGCCAAAAAGAATGAAATGATTCTTGAACTAAAAAATATGTTGTTGGTCAATAAAGACAAATTTTCCAATTCGCAGCGCTACCGTTCATTTATTAAAAAGCTAAACAGTTCCATACAAGACACGGATGACTGGAAGCGTTTTGAGGTCAATTTTAAGGAGCTTCATGAGGACTTTTTTGAACGTTTGCTCAAAGCCTATCCCAAACTCACTCCAAAAGACCTTAAACTATGTGCCTATCTTAAAATGAATTTATCCACCAAGGAAATTGCCCCCCTGATGGCCATTTCAGTAAGGGGTGTGGAAATACATCGGTACAGATTACGGAAAAAACTGGAAATAGATAGCTCTAAAAGTTTATCTAACTTTTTAATAACCTTCTAAGAACCTTAGAAAACTGAAGTTTTCCTACAATTCGCTGCAAAACAGCAATACATCATTACTACATCATTATTAAAAAAATCTTTCTCATTTGAACAATATTACTACTGCAAAGCCTATGAAAATAGAGCTTTCCAGACGGTTCCAAAGTGATGTATTTTTTATGTACCCCTTTTAACTATGGAGGGGGAGTTCCATTATTAAATTAGCAAAAACATAACTCAACTATTAAACAATTATGAAATTTGGAAACGTATTATTGGTAATATCACTTTTGTGCTGCCAAATCGTTGCATTTGGGCAAAATGATATTACAGTTTCAGGAACCGTGAATGATGAGCTGGGAGAACCTTTACCCGGAGCTTCAGTAATCTTACAGGGTACTACAATTGGGGTACAGACTGATTTTGATGGAAATTACTCCATTTCCAACATTGACCCTAATGGCACCTTGGCGTTTAGCTATATTGGCTATAGCACACAAGAAATAGCTGTAAATGGTCAAACAACTATTAACGTAACACTACAGGAAGACACCCAATTCCTGGACGAGGTAGTTGTGGTAGGTTATGGTGAATTAAAGGTAAAGGACCTTACATCTGCCATCACCACGGTTGATTCTGAGGTGTTGGAGCTTGCCCCAGTGGGTCAACCCATGCAAGCCTTACAAGGACGGGTAGCTGGACTTCAAATTGTGAACAATGGAGGTCCAGGGCAGTCGCCCACCGTGCGAGTTCGGGGTATTGGATCCTATGACACCAATCTAAACGACAACTTTGATCCAAGTCAACCGCTTTATGTGGTGGATGGTGCATTTTTTGGGGATATCACCTTCCTAAATCCAACGGATATCGCATCGGTTTCCATTTTAAAGGATGCTTCGGCCGCGGCCATTTATGGGGTACGCGCTGCCAATGGGGTTGTTCTTATAGAAACCAAATCGGGAAAATTCAATCAAAAACCACAAATCACCTATGATGGTTATTCCGGTTACCAAGCTCCACAGAATGTATTGAAAATGGCCAATGCCGAACAGTTTACAACTTTGGCTTTGGAATCAGGTTCTGATCCGGATGCGGAGTTTATTCTAAATGCGATGCAACGATACGGACGTAGTAGAATTAATCCCAACGTACCAGATGTAAACACAGATTGGTACGATGAGGTAATGCGGTTGGCTTTGATTCAAAATCACAGCATTGGAATCTCTGGAGGTAGTGAAAATGCCACCTATGCCATTGGAGCCAACTATTTTGAGCAAGGAGGAATTCTTAAAATGAAAAACGAATATGAACGCTTTAACTTAAGAAGTAAAATAGACTATAAAGCCAATGATTGGCTTAAGGTGGGTGGAAGTGTTGTATTCAGTAATTCAACTCGGTTTGATGCCGAAAATTCCGCATGGAGAACTGCGTATTTTGCCGTACCTATACTACCTGTTTTTGATCCACTTTTGGCAGAGGATCCCAATGTTTTTCCAACCCCTTATGCCAACGCCCAGGATTTGGGTTATCGTGGTGGACAAAATCCATTTCCTATTATGGACTTCAGCGAGAACCGTTCCAAAATCCGAAACATTGTGGCCAATTTCTATGCAGAGGTTGACCTTGTCCCGGAGAAATTGAAATTTAGGACGGCGTACAACCACAACTTTGAGACCATTGACAGAAGGGAAGTACGACTACCCTATTTCATAGGCGATAATTTCCAAAGAGTGGATGCATCGCTCTTAAAAAGAAGTACGACCACCTCCAACCAGATTTGGGATAATACCCTTACCTATACGGATGATTTCGGCAAGCACAACCTCACAGTATTGGCGGGTTCCTCATTTAGGGATGAAGCTATAGATTTGATTCAGGCAAGAGGCTTGAACTTTCCTCTAACGGGTGAAGAAGCTTATTTTATCAATCTTGCGCAAACCATTGTGGAAGAAGACACCTTCGACGGAGGTGCTAGGGAATTTGGTTTTTCCTATTTCGGAAGGGTGTCCTACAACTTTGACAACCGCTACCTGTTATACGGAACGTTTCGCGCGGATGGTACCAATAAATATCAGGAGAAATGGGGTTATTTCCCTACGGTTGGTGCTGGTTGGGTGGTATCGGAAGAGAGCTTTTTCCCAGAAAACAAAACACTTAACTACCTAAAGTTAAGAGGTAGCTGGGGTGAATTGGGGAACGACAGAGTTCCTTCCAGTGAGGGCTCCATTACCTCGGAAGTGGTGACTACAGCTCTAGGCGACATTCTTTTCAGTGGTTTAAATACCAGTAGCGATTTCACAGCCCTTAAATGGGAAGTAACCGAAGAAATCAACGCTGGACTTTCGGCAAGAATGTTCAACGATAATCTTTCAATTGAAGCCGACTATTATATAAGGGACACCAAAGACGCTGTTATTCCTGTTCTCCGCCCTCTTATTCCTGGTTCCACTAGACAAAATGTGGGTGAAATCAGAAATAGCGGGTTGGAAATCGCCCTGAACTGGGACAAAAGAGTTTCTAATGACTTCAGCTATTCCATTGGGGCCAACTTTGCTTCCTTGGATAACGAGGTGCTGGGTCTGGGCGGAGCGGAATTTTTGGATGCCGGTACTGCCGAATTCCGTCAGCGATCCATTGTAGGTGAATCTATATTTGCCTTTTACGGCAGGGAGATTGTAGGGGTGTATCAAAATGATGCCCAAATACAAGCCGATCCGGTTGCGGTTGCCAATGACTTGGAACCTGGGGACTTTATTTACAGGGATATCAATGGAGATGGGGACATTAACGATGACGATCGAACCGTTTTAGGATCTTTCCTTCCCTCATATACCTATGGATTCAACATAGGATTCAATTACAAAAATTGGGATTTCAGCACTAGTGCCATTGGTCAAGGAGGGAATTCCATTCTCAACCGAAAGCGCGGTGAGGTCATCTTTACAAACGATACCAATTGGGACCGTGACTTTGCCGTAAACAGATGGCATGGTGAAGGTACATCGAACAGCTATCCCTCTTCAGCAGGAATTAGAAAGGGATGGAATCAAAGACTGAACGACTTTTTCATAGAAGACGGCGATTTCTTTAGAATTCAAAACATAACCCTGGGATATACCATCAATAAAGATGGGAGTCAACAAGGAATACCACAGGTAAGAATCTATGCTACTGCTGAAAAGCCGTTGACCTTGTTCAATTATAACGGATTCAATCCCGAGGTGCCGAATGGGGTGGATAACGAAACCTATCCAATACCTGCAGTTTATACCATTGGAGTAAACGTAAAAATCTAAAAAAAAGAAAATGAAGCTAATCAAGAAAATCAAGAACATAACCCTAGCGGCACTCCTTCTTTTTGCCGCAGTAGGTTGCTCGGACAAACTGGATGAGCCACAATTGAATAACAATTTTGCTGGGGGGACGGACTTTACAAATACTGATGACATGATACTCTCCATCATTGGAGTGTACGAAGCCTTTCAATCCAGAGGTTGGGAACAACCACTACTTATAGCGGTACGCGGAGATGATGTCAATGCCGGTGGATTGGGAGATCAGCAGGATTTTGCGGAAACTGATCTGTTCAACTACAACAAAGATTATTGGATGTATAATTCCCTTTGGGAAAACATCTATGTTGACGTGATTACGGCTCACACGGGTATGGAGCAAATAGCGAGATACCAAGAAGTCGCAGATGCGGCAGGGCAGGCTCTGGGAGACCAGTACATTGCAGAGGCGAAAGTGTTGAGGGCTATCATGTTATTTCATATTTCACAAGTTTGGGGTGATGTATTTATTCCTACTTCTTCAGAAACATCAGAACTTTTTGATGTGGAGACGGTGCCAACCCAAGCCGAGGTCATGCAGCACATTTCGGATCAAATGGATGAGGCTCTGCCATTTTTACCCGATGTACGTCCAAATGAGAGACAAGATCTTCCAGGTGGGGTAACCGAATATACCGCATTGGCCATTAAGGCCTTGGCCAACCAAGAATTGGGAAATTATCAAATGGTGGCTGATGCCTGCTCTGAGATTATCAGCTCCAACAAGTTTAGTTTGTTCCCAGATTTCTACGAGCTATTTAAAACCCCTGGGAAATTAAGTGATGAGAGCATTCTAGACATGCAATACTCAGATTTTGGACAAGGTGAAGGAGATCGCGAGGGTCACTTGTATGCACCTTACGGGCCACAGGGATGGACACCAGCTGTGGACGGAGCTTCCAGCGGTTGGGGCTTTTTTGAGCCCAGTATGAAATTCATCAAGTTTATGTTGGATCGCGGAGAGACGGTTCGTTTGGAAACTAGCGTATTGTTCACGGATAGGGGGATTGCAGAACTCCAAACTGATCCCAATTATGCCACATTGCCTGCTTTTGTAAGCAACACTACAAGAGATGGGGATGTTATTGAAGATTATGCCCGAGCCCTGTTTGCCAGTGGAAAACACTATTTACCATCCAATCAATTGATATCTGGAAGAACAGCATATGGGAGCAATAAAAACTTCAACATTATAAGGTATGCTGAGATTTTGCTCATGTATGCCGAAGCTTTGGCCCAAGGTGCAACCGCATCGGGAATGTCCGCGGATCAAGCCGTGAATTTGGTTCGGGCCAGGGCCAATATGCCTGCTGTTTCAGGAGCTACCTTAGATCAAATTTTGGATGAAAAGTTCGCTGAGTTGGGAATGGAATGGGGAAAGAGATACTATGACATGGTCCGACTCAATAGAACCAGTGAACTAAGTTATGATGGAAGAACCTTTAGTGCCGACAAGGCATTCTTGCCCTATCCTCAGGCACAAGTAGATCAGTTTCCAATCCTGGGCAACTAACAGAAATAACCGAAAAGAACTAAACGATGAAAAAAACATATAAAATACTAGCAGCCTTAGTCACGGTGGTATTTTTTACCGCTTGTGATCAAGGTATAGATCCTATAACCGAAGTCGGTGCAGGTGCAGATGAATCTGCCCCACAGGTGACCATCAATTACCCTACTGAAGGAACAGAAATCAAGGTTTTTGAGGATGAGACCACTTTGGATGTCGACATTAGGGTTACAGATGACATTGAGGTCAAGGACATCAAGGTACTTTTGGATGGAAACCAAATAGCGTCCTTCAATACATTTAAGGACTATAGGATTGTTTTGGAAGAATTCACCTATGATGGGCTGAAGGACGGAGACCACAAACTAACGGTCACGGCTTCGGATATAGAGGGAAAAACAACAACGGAAGAAGTGAATTTCGCCAAAGCCCCTCCCTATGTTTCCATGTTTGATGGGGAAGTGTTCTACATGCCTTTTGATGGTGACTATAGGGATTTGATTGGATTTCAACAGGCTACAGAAGTTGGAGCGCCTGGCTTTGCAGGGGGCGGCTTTGTGGGATCGGATGCCTACAGAGGTACCACGGATGCCTATTTGGAATTTCCTATGGACAATTTGAAAAGCAATGAATTTAGTGCTGCATTTTGGTACAAAGTAAATTCCACCCCAGACCGCGCAGGTATTTTGGTGGTTGGCGATGATGCCGATGACCGCCGTCAAGGATTTAGGTTGTTTAGGGAAGGAAGTGCTGATGAGCAGCGAATCAAGTTGAACGTGGGCACAGGAGCTGGCGAAAGCTGGAACGATGGAGGTGTTATAGATGTTAATGCCGGGGAGTGGGTGCATATTGCCATTTCTATTTCGGGAACAAAAAGTACCATCTACTTCAACGGAATGGAGACGCTTTCAGCAGATTTGGCGGCACCCATTGATTGGACCAATTGTGAGGTGATGACCATTGGAGCAGGGGGTCCAACATTTGACTATTGGAATCACAAGTCCGATTCCAGTGATATGGATGAGCTGCGTATTTTCAACAAGGCGCTTTCGCAAACTGATATTCAAATCATGCTGAATGCGGTGAATCCGTATATCCCTAAGTTCCCTGGTGAGTCATTGTACATGCCGTTTGAAGGGGATTACATTGACTTGGTGGGAAGCAAAGTGGCTCAACAAGTGGGGTCAACTGGATTTACCAATGATAGTAAGGAAGGAGACCAAGCCTTTATGGGAGCCACGGATTCCTATATCAATTACCCCGCTGAAGGACTTTTAACCAATGAGTTTAGTGGTGCGTTTTGGTACAAGGTCAATGCAGATCCAGATCGTGCAGGAATCATTGTGATTGGGGACGATGCGGATGACCGTTTCCAAGGATTTAGATTGTTCAGGGAAGGTAGTGCGGACGAGCAGCGTATTAAACTAAATGTAGGAACAGGTGCAGGTGAAAGCTGGAACGATGGAGATGTGATTGATGTGGCTGCAGGAGAATGGGTCCATATTACCTTTACCATAGCCAATGATAAGAACACCATCTACTTTAATGGGGTGGAAGTTCGCTCTTCGGATATGTCCGCACCTATAGATTGGACAGGCTGTGAAACCTTTAATATTGGTTCGGGAGGTCCCACCTTTGATTATTGGAACCATTTGTCCGACCTAAGTGCCATGGACGAGCTTCGTTTCTTTACCAAAGCATTGAGTTTTGAGGAAGTACAAGAAGTCTATGGGGGAGGATATCAACCACTTGATGGAGAAACATTGTACCTTCCATTCAATGGTAACAATACCGATTTGGTGAGTGGAGCTGATGCCACTACGGTGGGAACACCTGGAACGGCAGGCGAAGGAGTCAGTGGGGATGAGGCCTATGCTGGCGCTACGGATTCCTATTTAACCTTTCCAACCACAAACCTGACAGGCGATGAATTTAGTGCCACCATGTGGTACAAGATTAACGCTGATCCTGATAGGGCTGGAATTTTGGTCATGGGACCGCCAGATACGGAAAATGCAGAATATCCTGATGTCCAGAATTTGAGAACCAATGGTTTCAGATTCTTTAGGGAAGCTGGGGGAGATGGACAGGTATTCAAGCTCAATGCTGGTAACGGCACAGCAGATAGCTGGTTTGACGGCGGAGCAACAGCTTCAATTCCCAGCGACACTACAGATTGGGTTCATTTGGCCTTCACCATCTCAGGAACAGAATGTGTGGTGTATATCAATGGCAATGTTGTGGCACAAGGTGCATTTGACGGAATCGATTGGAGCGGATGTGACGTATTGTCCATTGGATCGGGTGCTCCGAGATTCACCCAATGGAATCACAAATCGGATTTGAGCTATATTGATGAGCTTAGATTGTTCAACAAAGCTTTGACACAGACCGAGATTCAAGACATTATAAATTAGTAGCAATTATTAGAGTTAGTTAGTTTTCAATGAGGTTATTTTTAATTTCAGTTCTTTTGGTCGTTGCATCCATAGTAGCGGGATGCAATGGCCAAGGGACCAACAAAAAAGCCATTGCTCAAAATACTTCGGCTAAAACATATTCAGATGAAGATTTGTTGAACTTGGTTCAAGAACAGACCTTCAATTATTTTTGGGAAGGAGCAGAACCAATTTCAGGACTCGCCCGTGAGCGCATCCACTTGGATAACATCTACCCCAGTCATGACAAGGACGTGATCACCATTGGAGGTTCCGGCTTTGGCTTGATGGCCATTTTGGTTGGCGTTGAACGTGGCTTTATAAGCAGGGAACAGGCCTTGCTTCACTATGAAAAAGCAGTATCCTTTTTGGAAAAAGCCGACCGATTTCATGGGGCTTGGCCCCATTGGCTGCAACCAAGCGGCAAAACGGCACCTTTTAGTCCAAAAGACAATGGGGGAGACCTTGTGGAAACCGCCTTCCTTATCCAAGGTCTGCTTACGGTAAAAGCATACTTTGGAAACGGAAATGAACAGGAACAACAGCTCTGTGAGCGCATTCAGAATCTCTGGGAGGAAGTAGAGTGGGATTGGTATACCAAAAATGGGGAAAAGGTACTGTACTGGCACTGGAGCCCGGAATATCAATGGGAAATGAATTTTCCAGTGGGTGGATACAATGAAGCCTTGATCATGTACATTTTGGCTGCCAGTTCTCCTACCCACCCTATTGAAAAAAGTGTGTACGAAAAAGGTTGGGCCAAAAGCGGTAATATCACCAAGGATACGGTTTATTATGGCTTGGAAACAGAACTGGATCATTACGAACACGATAGTTCGCCAGTTGGACCTTTGTTTTGGGCACATTATTCTTATTTGGGGTTAAACCCCAAAGGTCTCACGGATGCTTATGCCGATTATTGGAAATTGAACGTAAACCATGCTCGGATCCACTACAACCACAGTATGGAAAATCCAAAAGGCTTTAAGGGATATGGAGAGAAATGCTGGGGCCTGACTTCCAGTTATTCTCCCAAAGGATACGCTAGCCACCGACCGGATAGGGACATTGGTGTTATTTCACCCACGGCAGCACTTTCGTCCATGCCCTACACCCCTAAAGAAAGCATGCGTTTCCTTCGATATATATACACAGAACAGGATAGTCTGGTAGGCAAATATGGACCGTACGATGCATTTAGCTTGGATAAAAATTGGTACTTACCCAGGTACTTGGCCATCGACCAAGGTCCTATTCCTGTAATGATTGAAAATCATCGAAGTGGATTATTTTGGAAGCTGTTCATGTCTAACCAGGAAGTGCAAAAAGGTCTTGATAAACTAGGTTTTCAACATTCCAAAACCGAAAATGATGGGTAAGGTCCATTGTTTTTTCCTCTGTTTACTCTGTCTTTTTTGCGCCTGTGGAGAAGATGATTATACCTACACCCCAATCGCATTTCCAGACGATGACGAGCCTGTGGTTCCAGAACCCTCAATTAGCGATGAGGAACTTTTGGATTTGACACAAAGGGAGACCTTCAGATATTTCTGGGATTTTGCAGAGACCAATTCGGGTGGGGCGAAAGAACGGTATCACCCCAATGATCCAGACAGGGACTCGCATTTGGTCACTTCTGGGGGAACAGGCTTTGGACTGATGGCTATTTTGGTGGGTATTGAAAGGGGATATATCACAAGGGAACAGGCAGTGCAACGTCTTTCCCAACTGTTGGACTTTTTGGAAAATGCAGATAGATTCCACGGGGCTTGGTCCCATTGGATAAACGGAAGTACGGGCAACGTTATACCTTTTAGCCCAACGGACAATGGCGGGGATTTGGTGGAAACCGCATTTCTAGTCCAGGGACTGATCTGCGTAAAAGAGTATTTCAAAAATGGAACAGATGTAGAAAAAGAGCTGTCAGGACAGGCTGATACGCTGTGGAAAGGAGTGGAATGGAATTGGTACACCCAAGAAAAAAATGCTTTGTATTGGCATTGGAGCCCCAATTTTGAATTCGATATCAATCTCGAACTAAAAGGATATAATGAGGTGCTAATAGCCTATGTTTTGGCAGCTGCATCTCCTGATTATGGAATTACCAAGGAAGTCTACACCAACGGTTGGGCTTCAAATGGCGGAATCAGATCCTCCAATACCCAGTACGACATTCCTTTAATTGTAAGGCATCCAGGAGCCCAACAGTATGGAGGGCCTTTGTTTTGGGCGCATTATTCCTATTTGGGACTGAACCCAAAAGGGCTTTCGGATGAATTCGCAAACTATTGGAGCGTAAACCTTAATCATACCAACATCAACTACAACTATTGCGTTGAAAATCCCAAAAACTTTGAGGATTACGGACCCGATTGTTGGGGCCTTACCGCTAGTTATACCCGAAACAGTGATGGAAACCTGGGCTATAATGCCCATCATCCCGCCAATGATACAGGGGTGATTTCGCCCACTGCTGCTATTTCTTCAATTCCCTATGCTCCCGAAAAGGCACTGGAGGCCATGCATTATTTCCATAGGAACAAGGACAAGTTACTCGGCCCGGCTGGATTTTATGATGCCTTTAGCCCCGAAAATGATTTTTGGGTGGCAGAAGCGTATTTGGCCATTGATCAGGGGCCTCAAATACTCATGATAGAAAATTATAGAACGGAACTGCTCTGGAATCTTTTCATGCAGAATGAAGATGTTCAGAACGGACTTGATCTATTGGGATTCCAATACAACAATTAACCCCTTAACATTTTAGGGGGACAATCTTTTTCTAACAATTCAACATGACCAAAATCCAACATTACTTTTTTTTCTTCCTGATAGGCTTCATAATGACAAGCCATACTTGGGGTCAAATTAAATCTCCTATTCCAGAGGTAGAAACCTTGCTGGAGAAAATGACCTTGGAGGAAAAAATTGGGCAATTAAATTTACTTACTCCAGGAGGTGGGGTGGCAACTGGCGCAGTGGTAAGCAAAAATGTGGAAGCCAAAATCAAGGCAGGTCAGGTTGGGGGACTTTTTGGGGTTTCTGGCCCAGACAAGGTCCGGATGGCACAAGAAATGGCTGTAAACCATACGCGGCTTAAAATTCCGTTGCTCATAGGAGCTGATGTCATTCATGGATATCAAACCACCTATCCCATTCCATTGGGAATGTCCTGTAGTTGGGATATGGACTTGACGGAAGAGGCTGCGCAGATGGCTGCAAAAGAAGCCACAGCAGATGGAATTATGTGGAATTTTTCTCCAATGGTGGATATTGCCCGTGATCCCAGATGGGGACGGATAGCGGAAGGAGCTGGAGAGGACCCCTATTTGGGTTCAGCCATTGCCAGGGCTATGGTTAAAGGATATCAGGGACAGGATTTAACGGCTCCAAACACGATGTTGGCCTGTGTAAAACACTTGGCCCTTTACGGAGCTTCCGAAGCTGGAAGGGACTATCATTCCGTGGATATGAGCAAGATTAAGATGTTCAATCAGTACTTGCCTCCTTACAAAGCTGCTGTGGATGCGGGAGTTGCCAGTGTGATGAGTTCCTTTAATGACATAGACGGGATTCCCGCATCGGGCAATAAATGGTTGCTGACAGAATTGTTGCGCGAACGTTGGAGGTTCAATGGATTTGCGGTTTCGGATTATACGTCCGTCAATGAAATGGTGGCACACGGTCTAGGCGATTTACAAGCCGCAAGCAGTTTGGCCATAAAGGCTGGTTTGGATATGGATATGGTGGGAGAAGGATTTCTAACTACCTTGAAAAAATCTGTTGAAGAAGGCAAAGTGACCGAAGCTGATGTTACGCAAGCTTGTAGAAGAGTTTTGGAGGCTAAATACAAAGCAGGTCTGTTTGATGACCCCTTCAGATATCTTGACCCAAATAGGCCCAAACAGGACATATTGACCGCTGAAAATAGGGCATTGGCTAGAAAACTGGCGACTCGTTCTTTTGTTCTTCTCAAAAATCATGATCAAATCCTCCCGCTGCAAAAGAGTGCGAAAATCGCTTTGATTGGGCCATTGGCAGACAGCAGAAACAATATGTTGGGTACTTGGGCTCCTACGGGAAATCCAGATTTGGCCGTTACCATTTTGGAAGGGTTTAAACATGTAGCTCCAGGTACAGATATCCAATATGCTAAAGGCGCCAATATTTCCAATGATGCGAATTTTGCTAAAAAGGTCAATGTATTTGGCCCTCGAATTCAAATTGATAAAAGGCCTGCAAACCTGTTGCTGACCGAGGCCATAGAAATTGCGAAAAAAGCAGATGTTGTGGTTGTTGTAGTGGGTGAAGCCACGGAAATGAGCGGGGAAGCTGCAAGTCGTACCGATATTTCAATTCCTGAAAATCAAAGAAAACTAATTAAAACCTTGGTGGATACCGGGCAACCCGTGGCAGTGGTTTTAATGAGTGGAAGACCGCTGACCATTCCAGAAGAATTTGATTTGCCAATTGCCCTGTTGCAAGTTTGGCATCCGGGTGTTGAAGCCGGAAATGCAATTGCCGATGTGGTCTTTGGGGATTATAACCCATCAGGGAAGCTTACAGCAACTTGGCCAAGAAATGTGGGACAGATTCCCATTTACCACAGTGTAAAAAATACAGGAAGGCCAGCTCCAGACGAAAAATTTCAAAAGTTCACCTCCAATTATTTGGATGCTCCCAATACCCCGCTGTTTCCCTTTGGGTATGGATTGAGTTATACCACTTTTGAATATTCAAACTTAAAATTGGACAAACAGGAAATCCATCAGAATGAATCATTGGAAATACAGGTGGAAGTTGAGAACACTGGAAATTTTGATGGGGAAGAGGTGGTTCAGCTCTACCTGCGCGATGTGGTTCGATCCATTACCCCGCCCAAGAGGGAACTTAAGGGATTTAAAAAGGTTTTTATCAAAAAAGGTGAACGCAAAACGGTGCGCTTGACATTGAATCCTGATGATTTGAAGTTTTACAACGGGAACTTGGAATTTCTTTCTGAACCCGGCGCCTTTGAAGTTTTTGTTGGAACGGATTCCAATGCCGTTCTGAGCACAACATTCATATTAAAATAGAACATAGGATGCAAAGAGTGATTATATACATTGGCATTTTATTGCTTGTGGCTTGTGAAGGTCAGAAGCAGGAGATAGAAGTCGCTCGTCCCAATATTATTTTTATCATGGCAGATGACCATGCGTTCCAGGCAATCAGTGCATATGGCCATGAGTTGTCACAATTAGCACCCACTCCCAATATTGACCGCATTGCAACCAACGGAACAATTTTTCAGAACAGTTTTTGCACCAATTCCATTTGTGGGCCTAGTAGGGCTGTTATTCTTACGGGAAAACACAGCCATCTCAACGGATTTAGAATGAATGGGGAACGGTTTGATAACAATCAGGCTACCTTACCCAAATACCTCCAAAAACTGGACTACCAAACAGTGGTCATTGGAAAATGGCACCTACATGGGCAACCAACAGGATTTGATCATTGGGAAATTTTGAATGATCAAGGGAATTACTATAATCCAGAGTTTATTCAAGGAAAAGACACCACTATTGTTGAAGGATATGCAACGGATATCATTACCCATAAAAGCTTGGACTGGTTACAGAATAAAAGAGATGGTAGGAAACCTTTTTTTATGATGGTCCACCACAAAGCCCCTCACAGGAACTGGATGCCGGCTTTGAGACATACAAACAAATATGATTCGGTTACTTTTCCGTTGCCCGATACTTATTTCAATGAGCATAAAGGTCAAATGGCTGCACAACTGCAGCAACAGACCATTTATAAGGATATGTACGAGGGTCATGATTTAAAAATGACTGTAACAGCGGGAGACCCAAGGTTGGCCCATAATCCTTGGACAACGGATTTTGAACGGATGACACCGGAACAACGGAGCGCTTGGGACGATGCTTATAGGGCCAAGAATGATGCTTTTCATGAATCCAAGCTTTCTGGTAACGAATTGGACATTTGGAAAGGACAACGTTATCTACAGGATTATTTGGCCACAGTAGCCGCTGTGGATGAAGGAGTAGGGCAAATCCTAGATTATCTGGAGGAAACGGGACTGGATGAAAACACTTTGGTGGTGTACACTTCGGACCAAGGATTCTATTTGGGAGAGAAAGGATGGTTCGATAAGCGATTTATGTACGAGGAATCCCTGAGAATGCCTTTAGTGATGCAACTTCCAGGTGTTATTGAGCCGGGTTCCTCAGTGGATGCGATGGTACAGAATCTGGATTTTGCACCCACCTTTTTGGAATTGGCGGGTGGAAGTAAATACGCTTCGGAGATGCAGGGTGAATCTTTTACAGGAGTTTTGGAGGGTTCCCAATCTTGTTTTAAAGAAGCCATTTACTACCATTATTATGACTACCCGGCCTTCCATATGGTCAAAAAACAATATGGTATACGAACCAAAAGATACAAGCTCATTCATTTCTATGATGACATTGATGCATGGGAGTTTTATGACCTGAAAGAAGATCCCAGTGAGATAAACAATGCCATCAACGACCCCAGTTACACAGAAGAGATTGAAGAGTTGCATAGAAAATTGGACAGTCTCCAAGCGTACTATGGAGTAACCCAAAAGGAATTTGAAAGGGCATCACAACAGGATGTGGACAAGGCTTTTGCCCAGTTTAAAAAACTTAGAGGTGCCTACTAAGCTGCAATCATCCAGTGATTGAGAGGTTACATCACAATGTCATTGATCCATTGATAAGGTTCGGGGATATCCGTATCGTCTATGAGCTGTCGGATATCTATTTCTATTCCTCGACTCAAATCAGTGATGGGAACGTCATTGGGTCCCCCTTCAAACGGATTTTCCGTGTTCTCCCCAATGGCCTCCATGGTGTGAAAGACCCAAGCTATCAAAGCGCTGAATGGAATGGAAAACCACGCGAAATGCTTTCCTATGAAGAGTTGAAGATTTTGCGTTACCTCAAAATAGGCCGGATTCTCATTTAAGTCCGAAACAATACGATCTCCTATCACTTCAAACCCTTCCATGATACCAAAGGGAACCAATAGGATAAATACCCAGACAAATACATAGTTCAAGGTGGCAAACTGTCTGGGGTACGGAAAATTCTTGATTCGCTCACTTTTCCCTTGGAGGGTGTATAGTTCGGTGAGCATTGACATCATTTCCATATGACGAAAATCCTCAATCAAACCTTGATCCATCAGCTCTCCCAACCTTTTGGATTGAATTCCCAACAGTTGCGACGCCTGATTTCCTTTTTTGAAAATGGTATCAAATTCAGCTTTGGAAATATAGGTGGCGATGACCTCTTCTATGGGGACGGTATCTTCCAACACGGTATATTGGGATTCCCGGAATTCCTTGTTGGACTTCTGATTTTTAAGGTGCGATTCCCAGGGTTTGTCCTTCCTTAATTGATATCGAAGGGCAGTGAGCCAGGCAACATGTCGGTGTACCAATTCTCTTTTTATGGTTTTGAGCTCTTCATCGGCAATCGGATTTTTAGCGTGTTTATTGGTGATAAAATCCTTGACCATGATAGTCCAAGACCTAGAGGTGTTAACGATTCCTCCCCAAATCTTTCGCGCTTCCCAGAGTCTATCGTAGGACGCGTTGTTCTTAAAACTCACGATAAAGGCCACAGCGGTTCCCAGCACTCCTAGCGGTAACCATGGTATATGGAGCCACTTCCAGCGTAAAACATCAAAAAGAATAACGGGAACAGTGGCTAATAAAAGAAAGAGTAAAATATGTCTACGGGTCCATCGGATTACGCCTTTAACTGGAAATATTCTGCGGGTGTACATGAGTTAGTTGGGTCAAAAGGATTCAACTACAAAATAGCCATTTTTTACAATTCCCAAATGTTGATAACATCTTTAATAACTCATTTTCAATAAGAAACTTTTGGATGTATGTCTTTTATAATTTTAAAGGATAAAAAGGTCTTTTATTAATTTATGTATTGCAGCAGATTCCAAATTGTACTTCAGGAAGTGCCCGGTGAGATAAGTTTGTGCTTTAGTATTTCTGGCTGTCCCTTGCGCTGTAAGGGCTGTCATTCCCCATTTCTATGGAAAGAGGGGAATGGGGAAAAGCTTACACTTCATCTATTTGACCATATTCTTTATAAATACTACGGATTCGCAAGTTGTGTCCTTTTTATGGGAGGGGAATGGCACCAGGATGAACTCATCCAATATTTAAAATATGCCAAGGACAAAGGTTACAAAACTTGTTTGTACACAGGGTTGGATCGAGTTGAAGATAGCATTTTACAGCAGTTGACCTGGATTAAAACCGGAAAATGGATCCAAGCCCTTGGAGGATTGGACAGCAAAAAGACCAATCAAAAATTTATAGAAGTACGAACCAAAAAATTATACAATCACTTATTTATAAAAGAACAACAAATATGATACGACTTACCGACGCACAGATTTCAAAAAAAGTAAAGTTTATCAACCAGTATATGCATTCTGCCAATGCCGCGGACGGATCAAAACTGGATGCGAATGCCAATGTAACTTCAAAAAACATTGCCACTATGGAGGCCGAATTGAACAAGGACATCAACATCCAGGTCAATAGAAAATTGGTAAAAGATAAGATTGAATCGCTTTTCGGAAATGAACTCGCAGAGGAGTATACCAGGCAAATTGAATCCCATGAAATCTACGTTCATGATGAAACCTCTTTAAAACCATACTGCGTTTCCATTAGCATGTATCCTTTTCTGTTGGATGGACTTACCAAATTGGGAGGGGAGAGTAGGGCACCCCAACATTTGGAGAGTTTTTGTGGGGAGTTTGTCAATCTGGTATTTGCTATCAGTTCCCAGTTTGCAGGGGCGTTGGCCACGGTGGAGTTTTTGATGTACTTTGATCATTTTGCCAGCATTGATTATGGTAAAGACTATCTAAAATCCCATGAAAAGACCATTGCCAACCATTTGCAGCATGTGGTATATGCTATCAATCAACCTGCCGCGGCTAGGGGATACCAGTCTGTCTTTTGGAACATTTCCCTTTATGATGAAGCTTATTTTAATAGCATGTTTGGGGACTTTGTTTTTCCTGATATGACAAAACCGCAGTGGGAAAATGTGAAAAGGCTACAATCGTATTTTATGAAATGGTTCAACACCGAACGCACCAAGGCCATATTAACCTTCCCTGTTGTCACTGCTGCCATGCTTACAAAAGATGGGAAACCTGTGGACAGGGAGTTTACACAAATGTGCGCAAAGGAATTGAGTGAGGGTAATTCGTTTTTCATTTACCAATCAGAAAATGCGGATAGTTTGGCTTCTTGCTGCCGCCTCCGTAATGAGATTAGTGACAATACCTTTAGTTATTCACTGGGTGCTGGAGGAGTGGCTACAGGATCCATCAATGTCATAACGCTCAATATGAATCGCTTGGTTCAAAATGGGGCGGATATGGTGGAAGAAGTTCGTAAAATACATAAATATCAAGTTGCATTTAGGAAACTCATTGAGGAATATGAGGCTGCCGGACTGCTGCCTGTATACAAAGCAGGATTTATTGGGCTGGACAAACAATTCCTGACCATTGGAATCAATGGAATGGTAGAAGCGGCGGAAAGCCAGGGAATCGATGTTGGCAACAATGAAAACTACAAAGCCTTTGTCAACAAATACCTCAAAGCAATCTATACTGAAAATAAAAAAGCCAAACAGGAGCATGGTTATATGTTCAACACTGAGTTTGTACCAGCTGAAAACTTGGGCGTGAAAAATGCCCATTGGGATAGGAAAGATGGACTGTTTGTGCCACGTGATTGCTACAATTCTTATTTCTACAAAGTGGAGGACATCAGTACCAACACCTTGGATAAAATAATTTTACATGGCAAGGAAACCATTCAATACTTGGATGGTGGTTCAGCACTGCATCTGAATTTGGAGGAGACGCCCAATCAAGAGGGTTTTGAAAAGTTGATTCATGCAACGGCCAGAGCAGGATGCAACTATTTCTGCTTCAACATTAAAATCACCATTTGTAACCGTTGTGGGCATATCGACAAACGAACCTTGCACAGCTGCCATAAATGCAACTCCAAAGAAGTAGACCACGCCACTCGGGTGATAGGATACCTAAAAAAGGTTTCCAGTTTTAGTTCGGGACGGCAAAGGGAGCATGACTTAAGATACTATCATGCAAATAGGAAAGAAAGTCGCTTGGGCAAGAAGAGAGTTCAGGTCCTGAACGGTTATCAGTCCAAGAATCAACCTCTGCCAGACTATTCGGAAACGCAACACATCATCTGATATTTATCCAATCTTGATGCTCTTTTAAGGGAAACATGATAAATATCATGTGTTCAACTAAGACACCTATCTATTTTTACATAATAAAGGATAAAATAGTCTTTTATTATCGAATACTAATCAATTTACCATGTTATCAAAAAAACAAGCACGTACTTTTTTTCTTGGAGGGACGGTGGTGACATTTCTTGTCTTTATCGGACTTACGATTTATTCCTTTAGCAAGGAACAGGATCAATCCAACTATGAGAACATTACCGAGCAGGTTGTTCGGGGAAAACAATTGTGGGAAGCCAACAATTGTATGGGGTGTCACACCATTCTAGGTGAAGGCGCCTATTATGCGCCTGAACTCACCAAGGTCATAGACCGAAGGGGGGAAGGTTATATCAAGGCAGTACTTACCACTCCAAATGCCTGGGCACCCAATGGAAGAAAAATGGTGGCCTATGGATTTTCGGATGAGGAAGCGGCAGACCTAATCGCATTTTTTGATTGGATAGATGACATTGATCTCAATGGTTTTGATACTGTGGTATCTCCATTGGCCAAAGATAAAACCAACAACTAAACCCAACGTTATGAAATACAAATCACAAAAAGTAGCCTATTGGTTTTTTGCACTTTCCATGCTGCTATTAGTTTTACAATTGACCTACGGCTTCATCATGGGATTTGCCCGTGTGGGGCTGGATGGACTTCATGATTTTATTCCCTTTAATACCGCAAGGGCGGTACACACCAATTTATTGGTGGTTTGGTTGCTTTCCGGTTTTATGGGTGCTGCTTATTACATAATTCCGGAGGAAGCACAGCGCGAATTGGTCAACGTGAAATTGGCCTATGTGCAATTGATTTCACTTGCTTTGGTAGGTGTTGCAGCCATAGTGGGTTATCATTTTAACTGGTGGGAAGGACGAAAATTCCTGGAAATTCCAAGACAATTGGACTTTTTGGTAGTAGCCAATGTACTCTTGTTTTTAGGCTTGATCTTGGTCACCCTGTTTAAAGGAAAACGAAGGACCACAACAGCCTTGGTACTCTCCATGGGACTTTTGTTTGCAGCACTCCTGTATTTGCCTGGAATGTTGCCCTTTGATAGTCAGGTAATGGACTCTTTCTTCCGTTGGTGGGTAGTTCACCTTTGGGTTGAAGGTGTTTGGGAACTGATTATGGGAGGTATCCTTTCCTTTTTGCTGATCAAACTTACAGGAGTGGATCGGGAAGTCATAGAAAAATGGCTTTACGTTATTGTAGGACTTACATTCCTTTCAGGTGTATTGGGAACGGGTCACCATTACTATTACATAGGGGTGAACAAGATTTGGTTGGTTGTTGGAGGGATATTCTCCGCACTGGAACCCTTGGCTTTCTTGGCCATGGCCTTGTTTGCGGTGAACATGTACCGCAAAGGGGAAAAAAGACACCCCAACAAGTTGGCATTGTTCTGGACCTTGGGTGCTGCCATCGTGTCCTTTTTGGGCGCTGGGTTGCTAGGTTTTGCCCATACGCTACCACAAACCAACCTGTATACCCACGGAACCTTGGTGACGGCCATGCACGGACACCTGGCATTTTGGGGCGCTTATGCAATGATTGTGTTGGCCATTATCAGCTATAGTATGCCCAACATGACAGGAAGGAAACTGTATCTAAGTGCAAGGGGTAGAGCCGCATTTTGGCTTTCAAATATTGGTATGATTGGAATGACCGTGGCCTTTGGAGTTGCAGGTGTTGCCCAGGTGTACTTGGAACGAAAGTTTAAAATGGAGTTTATGGCAGTGCAGAATGAAATTAGCATACACTTTTGGGTGTTATTGATCTGCGCAACCATATTAACCTTGGGAATTGCCTTGTACATTATAGACTTTGTCAAACATGGTAAACCAACCGATCAAGCTTTGGAACTACAACCATAAACCAAAAATTATATAAATGAGAATACCTAAAAACGGACTAGTAGCACTTTGCCTAATGGCAATTGGAGCCATTGGCTTGCAAAGTTGTATAGACAATACCACAAAAAAAGAATATGCTGCGGCGGCAGATATTCCAGTGAGCAGGGAAATGACGGCAGAACTTACTGCCCCACCAAATGTACCTAGGGGGGTAGGCGACCGTAAAGCCAAAAAGCTTATCGTGAACATGGAAATTCTTGAAAAGGAAGGCACCATGACCGATGGAACCACATATAACTATTGGACCTTCGGTGGTTCCGTGCCAGGAAGCTTTATCAGAACCAGGGTGGGGGATGAAGTGGAATTCACCCTGTCGAATCATCCAGATAACAAACTGCCCCACAACATAGATTTACATGCGGTAACTGGTCCTGGCGGCGGAGCGACATCGTCCTTTGTGGCTCCTGGGCATGAAAAGAAATTCAATTTTAAGACCATCAATGAAGGTTTGTATGTATACCACTGTGCTACAGCACCCGTTGGGATGCATGTCGCCAATGGAATGTACGGATTGATTTTGGTGGAACCCGAAGGAGGATTACCCAGAGTGGACAAGGAATATTACATTATGCAGGGCGATTTCTACACCCAAGGCGAAAACGGTGATCCGGGCCTACAACCCTTCGATATGCAAAAAGCAGTGGACGAAGACGCCGATTATGTGGTGTTCAATGGGAGTGTTGGTTCCTTGACGGGGGATAATGCCATAACGGCCAATGTAGGGGAAACGGTCCGGCTTTATGTTGGGAACGGTGGACCCAATTTGGTGTCCTCCTTTCATGTGATTGGAGAAATTTTTGACAAGGTAATGGTCGAAGGAGGTAGCAGCATCAATAAGAATGTACAAACTACTTTGATTCCTGCTGGTGGAGCTGCAATTGTGGAGTTCAGGGTGGATGTCCCTGGCACCTTCATTTTGGTAGATCATTCCATTTTCCGGGCTTTCAACAAAGGTGCATTGGGTATGCTTAAGGTTCAGGGTGAGGAAAACAAAACCATTTATTCCGGGGTAATTCAAGAAGGAATTTACAACCCGGAAGGTGGAGGAATACAGGCCATGCCCAATGGAGGGGATAAAGCAGATACAAGTTCAGGTACCAAAACCTTGGCGGAAAAAATGGAATCAGGAAAGCAGATCTATACCAAAACCTGTTTTGCATGTCACCAAGCCAACGGAGAGGGAATCCCGAATGCTTTTCCACCCTTGGCCGAATCGGATTATCTCAATGCCGATGTGAATCGTGCAATAGATATTGTCTTGAATGGTAAAACGGGTGAAATCACGGTAAATGGGCAAAAGTATAACAGCGTAATGACCAAACAGGCCATTAGCAGTGATGAGATAGCCGATGTGCTTACCTATATCTACAATTCTTGGGGAAATAATAAAACCAATGTGACCCGATCTATGGTAGATCAGGTTAAAAATGGGCACTAATCAATAATAGCGGATGACTGTTTTAAGATTGACATTTTGTATACTTTTTCTTTGGGTGGTCAATGCAAATTGTCAATCTAAAATGGTCGCTATTGCTGGCGGAACCTACATTCCACTTTACGGCAGGGATTCTTTAAAAGTTACCATTTCTGATTTTAATATGGATGTATATCCGGTAACCAATCAAGAGTTTATTGCTTTTGTAAAGCAAAATCCCAAATGGCGAAAATCCAAGGTAAAAAAGCTGTTTGCCGATGAAAGCTATTTAATGAATTGGATTTCGGATACCACTTTGGCAGAGGGACTGGAATTGAACGCTCCTGTAACCAATATCAGTTGGTTTGCAGCAAATGCCTACTGTGAATGCCAGGGAAAACGCTTGCCCACCATTGATGAATGGGAGTATGCGGCCATGGCAGATGAATATGAACCGGACGCAAGAAAAAATGAAACCTATAACACTTACATCCTAGGGTGGTACGAGAAGCCAAAGACGTTCAACAACATAGTTGGCTCCACTTTTAAAAACTTTTGGGGTGTTTATGATCTACATGGTCTGGTTTGGGAATGGACTTCGGATTTTAATTCAGTACTGGTATCAGGTGAATCACGAAAAGATGTGGACAAGGATAGCAACCTTTTCTGCGGAAGCGGTGCTATAGGAGCCACAGATTTAATGAACTATGCTGCCTTTATGCGATATGCAACCAGAGGAAGCTTGAAGGCAAAATACACCATGAAAAACCTTGGGTTTAGATGTGTGAAAAACAAAGATGATGAACAACTATAAGCGGGTTATTGGCATTTTGACAATGTTTTTGGTATTGGTTTCCTGTAACAATGGAGCCAAGATGGCAAGTAGTGAGCTAGCCTATACATGTCCTATGAAATGCGAAAGTGACAAAACCTATTATGAGGCAGGAAGTTGTCCGGTTTGTAAGATGGATTTGATGTCATTGGCATCGCTGACGGTAGAG
The DNA here is from genome assembly GCF_965215805.1 of Flagellimonas sp. GTDB lineage: Bacteria > Bacteroidota > Bacteroidia > Flavobacteriales > Flavobacteriaceae > Flagellimonas. The sequence continues at coordinate 2,871,889 of NZ_OZ244124.1, forward strand.
CCTATGGAACTGGATGCTATTTCGGAGGAATCCATTTTCAATCTAACCTCCAAGTGGAATACGGAGGAGGGCATCAGTATCGAATTAAAGGATCTAAAGGGGAAGACCCTGGTCATGGTAATGATATACACCACATGCAAAGCTGCCTGTCCCAGATTGGTGGCCGACATGCGAAATATTGAAAAACAGATTCCAAAATCCTTAACCGAAGACTTGCAATATGTTTTGGTAAGCATCGATCCAAAAACAGATACACCAGTCCATTTAAAGGCATTCGCAAAGGAAAATCTTATGGATGCTGATCATTGGACTTTTTTGCAAGGAACGGAGACGGGGGTAAGGGAATTTGCCAATGTACTTGCGGTAAAGTATAAGCAAATTTCCCCAATGGACTTTTCACATTCCAACATCATTAGCGTATTTAATCCGCAGGGAGAGCTGGTTCACCAACAGGAAGGGCTGGGTGTGGACAACAAGGAAACGGTTGAAAAAATAATTGAAACAGTAAAAAAATAGGTCTATTAAGCAATCTTAGCCAGTGGTGAAGCATTCAATTTACTCATACCTGACTCTTCAAGGATTGCTTCAATCATGATTGCTTTTTAGACCTTAAATTATAAGCAATGATCAATTCAGTGGAAACAAAAAGCACCCAAACGAAAATAAATTCCAAGTCCAAGCCTTTTTACAAATCGGTAGGGAAGGAGGTAGACATTTTTAAGCATGCGTATAGTGGCAGGATTCCATTTTTATTAAAGGGTCCTACAGGCACTGGCAAATCCCGATTTATCGAATTCATGGCCCATGAACTTGACCAACATTTGATTACGGTCAGTTGTCATGAGGAAACTTCGTCTACGGATTTGATAGGGCGATATATTATCAAAGGAGCTGAAACGGTTTGGATGGATGGTCCCTTGACCATGGCGGTTAAAACAGGGGCCATATTGTATTTAGATGAAATTGCCGAGGCTAGGCCTGATGTAATCGTGGCCATACATTCGTTGACCGATCATCGTAGGGAGCTGTTTATCGATAAATTGGGAACTACTGTTAAAGCACATCCCAACTTTATGTTGGTCGCTTCCTTTAACCCTGGCTATCAAAGAGGATTTAAAGAACTAAAGCCTTCAACCCGGCAACGTTTTGTTGCTATATCCTTTAGCTATCCGGCAGCCAAAGCTGAGGCGGAAATTTTGGTACAAGAAACCAATATTTTGGAGGCTGATGCCAAGAAGCTGGTCAACATCGCAAATAAAATTAGAAATCTGACAGAGTTGGGACTAACAGAAACGGTCTCTACCAGATTATTGGTGGATGCCGCTAAATTGATACGTTCAGGTTTGCCCAAAAGATTGGCGGTACATGCTGCTGTGGTGGAACCATTAACAGATGATTTGGAGGTTATTAGTGCACTGAACGATCTATGTGATTTAATGATCTAAAGATTAAGATTGAGTCTTGGGTCTTGGGTCTTGAATCTTGAGAGTCTCACTACTAAAAGATAAAAGCATGTTTGAGTTTGAGCCGGATGAATACATCTTTACCAAGTTTGCCCACTATTTCAAAAAACGAAAGAAGAATAGAGAGGCCAACTGGTCCCATGCGGTTCACCTTTCCGATATAAAACCTCGACTCACCATCTTTGCTCGGGCAGTTACGGGAAAACCTATAGAACTCTATGCAGCCGAAAGGGAAGGGGGCTACAAAAACAACAATTTCTTTCTGCCACCAAAATATGCCCAATTTGCCACTGTCAAGGAAAACCTCTCTTTTTATCTGTTCAGAATCCTCTACTTATCCGTTCAAAAAAATTTGAGCCTAAACTGGAAGGACAGTAACGAACATGAGTTGAAAACTTCCCAGGAACAAGCCCAAAAAACCTCTTCGTTGGTGTTGGAACAATTGTTCAGGGAATTTCCTGTTACCCAAGAGTATTATCAAAGATTGATATCCCATTATTCGGTTCAGACAAAACCGAAAGTGTTACCGGATTTCTCATTTATATATGGCAAATGGATGCGTGACACTGCTGAGGAAGAAATAGGGGACACTCTGGAAAATTTTTCCCAGAAAGTAAAAAAGACAACACAAGACCAGCCCAAAACAACCTTAAAAGCCAATGCCGTAGAAGAAATTGTTTCCGTTCAGGTAGATGAAAAACAAGTGGAGGATGCGGTATTGCAACACCAGTTTGAAAAAGTGGAAACTGCAGATGAGTTTGGAGGGAATTTCAGGAACATGGATGGAGATGATGACTTGGAAGACCATGCCAATGCTCTGGAGGATTTAAACATGAAGTTTACCGTTCGGGTTGATGATACGGCACATTCCGTTTACCAAGCAGATTTTGTGGAGAACACCACCATTGCAGAAAGTGCGGATAGGGATAGCAGCGGCTATTTTGTCCGCTACGATGAATGGGACCAATCCAAGCGCAGCTACAAAGAAGATTTTTGCAAGGTGTACCCCAAAACCATCGAGAGGATCAATCCAGATTATTATAAGGAAGCAATTGCGAAAAACAGGTCAACTTTATTGGGACTGCGAAAAATGCTGACAACGGTAAATAACAAATATCAGCAGCAACGGAGACAGACCCAAGGGGAGGAATTTGATTTGGATGCCATAACAGACCTTTTTGTTGATGTGAATACGGGTCATACCCCTTCGGAAAAAGTATATCTGTCCAAACGCAAAAAGGAAAAGGATCTTTCCATCCTTTTACTCTTGGATAGTAGCTTGTCCAGCGATGGTTATGCCGCTGGGAACAGGGTGATAGATGTTGAAAAGCAAGTATCCATTCTTTTTGGTGAAATATTGGAGGAATTCAATATTGATTTCTCCATCAATAGTTTTTATTCGAAGACCAGGAATCACTCTTCCTATATCACGATGAAGGGCTTTGATGAGGATTGGAATCGAGCCAAATTCAAAATCGGGGCAATAGAACCCAGCGGTTATACGAGAATTGGTCCTGCCTTACGACATTCGGGAGCCTTGCTGGACCAAAGAGATACCAAAAACAAATGGGTCATTCTTATTTCTGACGGAAAGCCCAATGATTATGATAGGTATGAAGGAAAATATGGAATAAATGATATCAAGCAAGCCTTACGGGAACTCAACGAACGCCAAATAAACTCCTATGCCTTGGCCATTGAGGCCCAAGCCAAATACTATCTGCCTCAAATGTTCGGTCAAAACCACTATCAAATTCTGACCACGCCGGTGGAGTTATTGCAATCGTTGGTAAAGCTTTATGAAAGAATAAAACATCAGTCCTAATAGGGGTGTCGCGTAGATATGGATTCAAAGCAAATCAATTATAGGAGTATTTATTTTCCACCTGGCGGAATTTTAATTTGGATTATCATTTTTTTGGAGTTGATAACTTTCGGTGTTGCCCTGATAGCCATGGTATATGAAAGCAAAACCGAGGAAGTTCAATTTCATGATTCCAGGTTGACATTAAATGTCACTTATGGAATGATCAATACTATTTTTTTGCTCACAAGTGGATTTTTTATGGCACTATCCATTATAGAAGTAAAAGTCAAAGGAAAGCATGCGCTTAAGAAATACCTTCCTGCTACCTTATTGTTTGGCAGTATGTTTTTGATGTTAAAGAGCTTGGAATATCATGAAAAACTGAGTGCTGGATTTGACATGGGTTACAATACTTTTTTTAGCTACTATTGGATGCTTACCCTATTTCATGTGGTACATGTAATCATTGGACTGGTTATTCTTACTTCGGTGTATTTTGGATTAAAAAAAGAAAAGACAACCATTGAAGATATAGAGGCCAGTGCTGCTTTTTGGCACATGTGCGACCTTATTTGGCTGTTACTGTTCCCTGTACTTTATTTATTCTTTTAAATGGATAAAACAACAACAATAACCTGGGTGTTCTTAGTGGTGCTGACCATCTTGGCTTCGTTTCTTTCGGGAATACAAGGAATATATCTTGTGATTTCAATTATGATTTTGGCTGGCCTAAAATTTTTGGCGGTGGCCTTTCAGTTCATGGAATTGAAAATAGCCCATTACTTTTGGCAATTTTTGATTGTTGCTTACCTATTGATTTTTATTGTTCTTCTATTGTTGGTCTTGAGGGTGTAAAATGTCAAAGCCCTTAAGTGAAATATGCCTGCCTTTTTGTTTAATTTCCGCAACAAACTCCTTTATGGTTTTGTCTTTGAAATCGGCATAGATTTTTTTCTTGAACGGAGCCACGGTGAAATGCACGGGGCATGGATTTTCATCTCCACACGATGGCAAGCCCAAAAAGCAGCTATCAAATTTTGACGTGCCATCAATACACTTGACAACATCCCAAATGGAGTTTTCTAGATTGTGTTCATCCAAGAAAAAACCTCCTGTTGGCCCTTTATGGGAAGAGACCAACTTGTTTTTGGCTAACTGTTGCAACAATTTGGCCAAAAAAGGTTGGGGAGTTTCCAAGGCTTCGGCAATTTTCTTAACCCCCACTTTTTCATCTTCCTTGATGTACATTGCCAAATAAAGAATGGATCGGATAGCATATTTGCATGCGTTGGATAACATAAACTTTTGCTTTGTTCAAATGTATAGAAAGATGTTTTAGTCCGAAATAGAATCGCTGGAATTCTTACAAGGGCTATCCAGCAGAAAAATGTTTTGTAATCATTCAAAGCGCACTGTCTGAAATGTCTTTTCGCCTCAATTGAAGAACCAAAATATTACCGATGGCAAATGCCAGAATACCTGTTACCAATGCCAACAGCCATGGATAATGCCGAATCACAGGTTCTTTGAACCAAGCCATTGTACCTTTATAGAAGATAAGTCCTTCTGTTAGTATAAAACCTAGAAAGTACAATGCCATGGACCTTGATGTAAGCCGGATTAATTTGGAATGGAATAAAAAAGAAAGGACGGTCACGCTAACAACACCTAAAAAAATCCAATGCAAATACCCAATGACCAGGTCAATGTTGCTAGAAATCTTGGAGGCAAAATAGGGAATGGACCCCAATAGTTGCAATAGCAATTTGACCAAAAAGAAGATAGCTGCAATTTTTAGTGAAAGATGGAATAGTTTGGAATCCATCCTTTTGATCTCATTTTGGAAAGGCAATACATGTTTGATCAAAATAAAAAAAGCACACAGCTGCAATACAGACCCTAAGATGGAAATGACATAGATGGAGTTGGTAGGATTCATCCATAATAAAGAGATGCAAAAGGTTGTCACGACACCAAGGTTCATGGTCCAAAAGAACTGTGTGAAGGCAACGCGGGGTAATGCTATTTCTTTTTGTTCCAAAAAATACAGCAAAAGCCCAATGAGCGCCATTATAAACCATCCATTGTATTGAAAATGCAAATAGAAATAAATGGCATTCCTGTACAAATCCGAACCACTTCCAGCGGTATTCATTATTGCTCCCAAGGCCCATGGACCCAAACTGGATAGCACCATGTACCAGAGGGAGACATATATACATTTATAGGCGGGGGTTTTCTTTTGTTTCTTTGAAGTGTGTCTCGCAAAAAACCACATAAACACATAGGAAGCAAAAAGGAAAAGCGTAGAAAAAATGATTGAAAATAAAGCATATCCCGTAAATGGAAAGGTCAACAACATTCCAATAATGGTTACTTGGGTACACCAAAACAAAACTCGATACTTTCTTTCTATGGATGCTTTGCCCAGGTACGCCTTATAGATCAAGGTGGTCAAGGCAGTGTAGGTCCAGCCCAACAAAGCCACATGGGAATGGGTGTGCACCATATAACGGTAATCAAAGGAAAGCTCAACAACTGGGAATAACCGCAATGCAAGGCCTAAAAGAGCAATCAAAAGAAAATACCCCAAGGCAAGAACGCTGTGTTTTTTGAGTGAGTGCACCAAACCAATTTACGTTCTAAAAGTACAGTTTAAAGTAATTTCTACCGCACAGCGGACGAATTAAAAAGGTAGGCTATACTGGATGAACCAAAGTTTTATGCCCAACAAATAGGCCTAACCTAATTTCTCTTCCAATGCTATGGTTTTTGGGTGCAGGATGTTATTCTCCAAATGGATGTGCAGATGCAAATCCTGTTCAAATTCTTCCAACTTGGAATAAAGTGCCCTGAAGGTATTACAAGCCTCAGGTGGCGCGGTATAGTTTTGGGTTAAACTTGCGATCTCCTTAAAAATGTTCCCAGCACTTTCATGCTCGTGTTCCATCATCCCTATGGGATTGTTTACTGATCCAAAAGGTGCCGAAATTCCTGAATTCTCCGCTTCGGTCATTTTCTTAATGTATGGAAACAATACCTGTTCTTCTTTTTGAAGATGAGAAAGCAACTCGTTGGCCACTTCATGAAACAATCTATTGATCTCTACAACTTCAGGGTAATGATGGCCATGTACTTTGGCCACCTTGTTTGCGTATTCAGAAATAATGGGTAAACTTTCGTTCACATAGGTATGGTGAACATTGACGATATGGTCTATAAGAAATGAAAGATTCCATTGGTCGTAGTTGTGGTTTCGATCCACCGTTTTGTTCACTTCCAAAAGTTCATTTTCCAACCGCTCCTGGTCCACTTCAAATTTGGCACATGCCTTGGCTATTGTGATACCGCCCCCGCAGCAAAAATCAATTCCAAACTTCTTAAATACATGGGCGGTTTTTATGTTTTCAGTCACAAATTCTGCAACCGTTTTGTCCTTGACGACTTCCATATGGTATGATTTAGAATGCAATTATTGAGCGAAGATATGGGCCCAAAGTGACTGAGGTTATGACATTTATCATATTTTTAATGGACAACTCGGGCAACTTTTGTATCGCTAAATAACTTATTTATGACCAACAACAAGTTTATACCAATCCTTATTGCCTTTGCGATGCTTTCCGTATTTCAACTAAAGGCTCAACTTACTTTGGAGGCCGACCTTAGAGCACGATTCGAATACCGCCATGGATTTAACAATCTGTTCCCGGACAATGCGGATCCCGCTGCCTTTGTCACCCAGCGTTCCCGGTTAAATTTGGGCTATAAAAATGAGATGCTTAGACTATACATTAGTGTACAGGATGTAAGTACTTGGGGAGACACACGCCAACTTCAGATAGGGGATGACAATAGTTCCTTTGGATTGTTCCAAGCCTGGGGGCGGCTTTATTTGGATGAAAATTGGTCAGTAAAAGCTGGTCGTCAAGCCATTTCATATGATGACCAACGTATTTTTGGTGAGGTGGACTGGACCATGCAAGGACGATTTCATGACGCAGCTTTGCTGAAATATGAAAAGGATGACTGGAAAGCCGATTTGGGTTTTGCCTTTAGTCAGGAAGGACAATCCAATGAAGGTTCAGGGTTTTTTATTCAAGGTTTTTTTACCTACAAAGCCATGCAATATGCCCATGTAAAGAAAACATGGGAGAAGAGTTCCATTAGTTTTTTGGCACTCAATACAGGTTTCCAAAAATTCACGGGGATTGACAATGACCAACCGGACGGAACTTTTTATAGACACACCGCTGGTTCACATTTTACTTTTCCAATAGACAAGATCAAGTTCAATGGAAACGTGTACTACCAATTTGGGAAGGCCAATGCCAATACTGACCTAGCTGGCTATCTTCTGGCCCTGGAAGCCAATTATAAACCTGGAAAAACCCTGTTTGGTTTGGGTTTTGAGCTTATAAGCGGAACCGACCAAGCTGGGGAATCAAAGAACAAATCCTTCTTTCCTCTCTATGGCACCAACCACAAATTCAACGGGTTTATGGACTACTTTTATGTAGGGAACCACGCCAATAATGTAGGTTTGAACGACTTGTACGCCAAAGTGGTCTTTGCCACTGGAGAGAAGAACAGCTTGCTGGTAAAAGGCCATTACTTTGTGGCCAATGCGGCATTTGCGAATGACGAAGACAGCTATTTGGGAACGGAACTGGACCTGGTTTTCAACCAACAATTAATGAAGTATGCCAAACTCAATGTGGGTTATTCCCATATGTTTGCTTCAGAAAGTATGAGTTTGATCAAAGGGGGTAGGCCGCATGACAATACCAACAATTGGGCTTGGGTCCAACTAATAATCAAACCTGAGCTTTTTAAAACAGATTTCCTAAAAAAATAACATTTTATCAAAGGCAGGTCTTTTTTATTGTCAAAAACATGACAAAAGTCATAAAACTGACGTGGAAATATGTCCATTTTTGAGTAAATTGAAAAAGATGAGCCCTCCTTCCTGGATTCCAGGTTGCACATGATTTCATTTTTATTCAAGACTAATCAATTATGAACTATCAACATGGTTGTGTTTACCGTGTAATACCAGTCCAATCCATATGCCTATAAAAAGCTATTTAGCGCATCCCCATGACGGCAAAAAGGAAGAACTTCTACAAGAACTATCTGCAATGCCTTCCTGTGAAGTGGTCGCTGCCCGGAATAGGGAGATAATCGCGTTGGTTACCGAAACGGAAACCAAACAAGAAGAAGAAGCACTTAAAACACGGTTGGAGTCCATAAAAAGCTTAAAGTTGTTGGCCTTGGTATCTGGATTTAATACACCACAATAGAATCAAATATGCAAACTACACTTACTGACCGTAGAAGCTTTTTAAAGAAAATGGCGATGGCTTCCGCAATGGCTGCGGCTGCGTCCATGTTTCCGGGAATAATGTTCGCCGCAGAACAGGAAGAGGGAATTCCGTCCAATGCAAAACTCGATTGGAAAAAAGCTCCCTGTAGATTTTGTGGTGTGGGCTGTGGTGTACTTGTAGGTACAGAAAATGGGAAGGCAGTTGCCGTTAAGGGTGACCCTAATTCTTCGGTAAACAAGGGACTTTGCTGTGTAAAGGGCTACCATTCCATAATGGCCCTATATGGAAAAGACCGTTTAACCCACCCTTTGGTCAAAAAGAATGGCCGCTATGTAAAAACTACCATGGAAGAGGCTTTGGATCTTGTGGCATCAAAGATGAAAGAGACCATTGCCGAACACGGAAAGGATGCGGTCTCCATTTATGGATCTGGGCAATGGACCATCCCTGATGGTTATGCAGCTTCCAAGTTATTTAAGGGATGTATAGGCACCAACAACGTAGAGGCCAATGCCCGTTTGTGCATGGCTAGCGCGGTAACAGGCTTCTTAACCTCCTTTGGTTTGGATGAACCCATGGGTTGTTATGAGGATATTGATCATGCCGATGTGTTTGTTCTTTGGGGAAACAACATGGCAGAAATGCATCCCGTGCTGTTTTCACGCCTGTTGGACCAGCGTCTGAAAAGAGGAGTCAAAATCATAGATTTTGCTACTAGGACAACGCGCACCAGTACCGCTGCGGATAAATCTATTCTGTTCCTTCCCCAGACAGACTTGGCCGTGGCCAATGCCATTTGTTATGAAATCATTAAAAATGGATGGGTCAATTCCTCCTTTGTTGAAAAACATTGCAATTTTAGTAAAGGGCTTACCAACATGGGCTATGGACTAGAGGACAATTATAGTTTTAAGGATAAGCCCGAGAAAATTTCTTTTGACGATTTTAAAGACTTCCTAGAGGATTACACCCCTGAAAAAGTATCTAAAATATCTGGAGTTTCGGTTAGGGATATTAAATACATGGCCTCGTATTATGGGGATCCCAATAAGAAGGTCATGTCATTTTGGTGCATGGGGATGAATCAACATACACGAGGCACCTGGATTAACAATTTGGTATATAACATCCATTTGCTGACGGGCAAGATTTCCCAACCAGGCAACAGCCCATTTTCCTTGACGGGACAGCCTAGTGCTTGCGGCACGGTTAGGGAAGTTGGTACTTTAACCCACAAGCTTCCGCATGGGGTGGTCATGAACAAGGAACACCGTGAATTTGCTGCGAAAATATGGGATGTTCCTATCGAGAATATTCCTTCCAAACCAACCTACCACACCGTGGAAATGTTTAGGGCATTGGATAGAGGGGATATTCGTTTTATGTGGATTCAGGTGACCAACCCCATGGTTACCATGCCCAAGCTGAAACGCTATAGGGATGGGGCTAAAAAAGAAGGTCGGTTTATTGTCGTATCCGATGTATATCCAACCCCTACAACAGATATAGCAGACGTTATTTTACCTTCTGCCATGTGGATTGAACGCGAAGGGATGTATGGCAATTCTGAGCGCAGAACCCAGTATTTTGAACAGATGGTGGAGCCACCGGGTGAAGCTATTAGCGATACTTGGCAACTCATTGAGGTGGCCAAGCGTCTCGGTTATGAAAAACAATTTCCGTATAAGGCAGAAACGCACATTGAAGAGATTTATACGGAATATCGAAAACACCACGACAATAAGAAGCACAACATGGCCCCATTGGAGGTCTTAAAATCCCAGTCGGGTGCCATATGGCCGTATGTGGAAGGGAAATCAACGAAATGGAGGTTCAATGCCAAATATGACCCAGCGTGTTCCAATGGGGAGGACTTCCATTTTTACGGAAAACCCGATGGCAGGGCCATTATTTGGCAACGCCCTTATGAACCCGCTGCAGAAGAACCGGACAAGGAGTATCCATATTGGCTCAATACCGGGAGGGTGGTGGAGCACTGGCATACCGGTTCTATGACTCGGAGGATTCCCGTATTGCACCAAGCCATGCCACATGCCTATGTGGAATTGCACCCTGATGATGCCGAACGCATGCAGATTAGGACAGGAGATGCTGTGAAACTGACCACTAGGCGAGGGGAAATTACACTCCCGGCATCCATCAATGAAAGAGGAGTTCCTGCTCCCATGCAGGTTTTTGTGCCATTCTTTGATGAAAATATGCTCATCAATGATATTACGCTTGATTCCTTTTGTCCCATATCCAAGGAACCCGATTATAAAAAGTGTGCGGTGAGGGTGGAAAAAGCCTAAATATGAGAAAAAGACTAGGAATCATATCGTTGTTTGCCTTGTTGTTCATTGGCTTTGTTGTGGTTTGGAACTACAGCTACCAGCAGGGCTTGGAAGGCCCATATATTCCTGTTGAATCCAATGCTACAAGAACGTTGATTCCTTCGGAAAGCGGCGTTTTTAGAGATTCGGACCATGCATTGGATTACGAACAAATGATTATTGATGAAAGCTATCAACGAACATTGGAATCTTATTACAATAATCGGGCTTATCCAGGAGCCCCACCCAGTATTCAGCATCCAGTGCGAAAGGAACGGGATTTAGGAGGAAATGTTTGCTTACAATGTCATCAAAATGGAGGTTTTGTTCAAAAGTTTGATGCCTATGCGCCAATCTCTCCTCATCCTGAAATGATCAACTGCAGGCAATGCCACGTGACCCAGAATACCAAAGGGCTATTTGCAGAGACCACCTTTACCAAGGTATCTCCACCTCAAGTTGGCGTCAACAATGCGCTACTGGGAAGCCCTCCTATGATTCCCCACGCATTGACCATGCGGGAAAATTGTTTGTCATGTCATGCAGGGCCAAGTGCACCGGTAGAAATTCGGGTAACCCATCCGGAACGCATCAATTGTCGTCAATGCCATGTTCCCAATACTGTTGAATATGATCAAGTTGAAGTTTTTTCAAGAAACCTGCAGGAAAGCCATGAATAACAATCGCTATACATATAGTATTGGTTGCCTGATCATGGTCTTGTTCATTTCCATTTCTTGCAAACACAAGGAATCCGAGTACCATAGTCTTACAGAGAAAATTGAAGAAGAAAGTAAAAACTATGAAGGTACACCTATTAGTTCGGAAGTATTACTTGAGGAACTGGAACTGTTAAGAGTTCACGAGCAAGGGCAAACGTTTTTGATCCCAGAACGAAAATCAAAGCTCAAATCATACGCCTGTACAGAATGCCATACCAAACCCTTGGAATCCATGGTTTCACTGCAAAAAGGCAAAAAGGCACATTGGGATGTGAAAGTGTCCCATGCAGATAACACTACCATGAACTGCATTACTTGCCATAGTGAAAGCAACTTGGATGCTCTAACCAGTTTGACGGGTTCAGAAATTGATTTTGATTTAAGTTATAAGCTGTGCAGCCAATGCCATACTGCCCAATTCAAGGATTGGGCCGGTGGAGCCCATGGCAAAAAATTGGCAGGTTGGGCTCCCCCAAGGGCATCCATGACCTGTGTGAATTGCCATAATCCCCATAGCCCGAGTTTTGATACCCGTTGGCCAGCACGATTTAATACGCAGATGGAAAAGGAAAGAAAAGAAGGTTTGTCACATTAACACTATTGAGGTATGAGCGAAAATAACACGAAATGGTTTTCACTAAACCTGTCCAATAGCAAGCCAAAGCAACAAGCTTCAACCTGTGGCTGCGGCAATACTTCTGGCGGTTGTGGGGGGCATCAAAAGGAGATTAAAGGAAATGCTATCGGGGATGAGAGGCATAAAGATGGGTTTGAGCAAGTTTTTGATGTGCAGATGGATCGTAGAAGCGCATTTAAGAAATTGACAGCCAGTTTACTTGTGGGTGCTGGTGCCGTTGCCACTTCTTGCAGTGTTGTAGCCGATGAAGAATCCAAGGAAAAAGCACAAATAGATTGGGAAGAACAATTCAAGGGGAACTACAAGTTAATGACTGATGATGAGAAGAAGGCAACCGTGGACAGATTGGTGCGTTCGTATGAGCTTCGTACCAACAAAACAATCTCCATGACTTCGGAAAATGCCCAAGAAAATGTGCTTTTTGGGTATGCGTTCAATATTTCCAAATGTCAGGGCTATATGGATTGTGTAAGTGCCTGCGTAGAAGAGAACAATCAAGATAGAAATTCCGAGATGCAATATATCCGAATTCATGAAATGAAGGATGGCAAGGGGTTAAAATTTGACGAAGCCGACGATAACTATTACCATGAAGTTCCCGCCGAAGGGCACTTTTATCTGGGCACCCAATGTTTTCACTGTGATAATCCACCCTGTGTTGATGTTTGTCCCGTGCAGGCTACATGGAGGGAAGAAGATGGGCTGGTAGTGGTAGATTATGATTGGTGCGTAGGTTGCCGCTATTGTATGGCTGCTTGTCCCTACGATGGGAGAAGGTTCAATTGGAGCAAACCGGAAGTACCTGAGGAAGAAATCAACAAAAACCAACATTATTTGGGCAATCGCATGCGAAAAAAAGGGGTGATGGAGAAGTGCACCTTCTGTGTGCAACGATCACGAAAGGGCAAAAATCCAGCCTGTGTTGATGCTTGCCCAACAGGTGCAAGGATTTTCGGGAATCTACTAGATCCCAATAGCACTATTAGATGGGTACTGGAGAATAAAAAAGTATTTAGGTTAAAGGAGGATTTGGGGACAGAACCTAAGTTCTGGTACTTTATGGATTGATGGTCAAAGTAAAGACACAATGAGAAGACTCAAAGTTTTTAAAAGTTTACTGATAGATAGCCTGGACGTAATCACCCATGGATCTCGAAAATATCATCTGTGGATGGGTTTTCTAACCTTTGTGATGTTGGTGGGCATGTATTGCTATTCCATACAACTGGATCAAGGTTTGAGTGTGACGGGAATGACCGATAGGGTGAGTTGGGGACTTTATATTTCCAATTTTACTTTTTTGGTGGGTGTAGCCGCAGCGGCGGTGATGCTGGTAATGCCAACCTATGTGCTAAGGGATATCGATTTTAAGCAAGCTGTCCTAATAGGAGAAGGGCTGGCGGTTGCTGCCTTGATTATGTGTTTGGCTTTTGTAGTTGCGGACATGGGCGGTCCTTCGGTATTATGGCACATGATCCCAGGAATAGGTGTTTTCAATTTTCCCAGTTCCATGCTCACCTGGGACGTAATAGTCCTAAACGGATATCTTTTTCTCAATATCAGTATTCCCTATTACATCCTGTTTAGGCATTATCAGGGTAAGGATGCCAATCCAAAAATATATGTTCCAGGGGCATTGATTTCAGTGTTTTGGGCCGTAAGTATTCATTTGGTCACTGCATTTTTGTACCAAGGCTTGCAGGCCAGACCTTTTTGGAACAATGCGCTCTTGGGACCCCGCTTTTTGGCATCCGCTTTTGCGGCAGGACCAGCTCTGATTATTTTAGTATTGGCCATTATCAGAAATTATACTGCTTTTAAGGTTGAGAACAAGACGATTGGAAAATTGGCAATGATTGTGACCGTGGCTGCGCAAATTAACCTTATCATGTTGGTTTCGGAATTGTTCAAGGAATTTTACGCACCAACACACCACAGCGAAAGTGCATATTATCTATTTTTTGGATTGCATGGAAAGAATGCCTTGCTACCTTGGATCTGGACTTCTATTCCTTTGAATGTCCTGGCCACGGTGTTACTTACCTTTGGAAAACTTCGAAATAACTTCAAAGTACTCTATTTTTGTTGCTTTATCTTGTTTGTGGCCATTTGGATTGAAAAAGGTTTTGGCCTGATTGTTCCTGGATTTATCCCAGGACCTTATGGTAAGATTGCTGAATATACACCCACTGGAGTAGAAATTGGAGTTACCATGGGGATTTGGGCGCTTGGAGCGTTCGTGTTTACCATATTGGCCAAAACGGCAATCAAAATTGAAACAGGAAAACTTCGGTACAAAAGGAAAGGTTCCGAATAGGGATGAAAAAATGGTGTAAAATCTTTAAGTAAAGCATGAAAATTAGAATTAAAGGCAATTCGGTTCGATATAGATTGACCAAGACAGAGGTAGAAACCTTTTGTAAGACCGGATATTTTGAGGAACGAACGGCATTCAATACCAAGACTTTGACCTATGCATTGAAAGCGGTGGATGCGGATAACTTGGGAGCCGAATTTAAGGTGGACACCATAACTTTATTGGTGCCTAAAAAATTCAGTGCAAACTGGTTTGAAAACGACAAGGTCGGCTTTGAAAACACGATGCTATTGGACAACAAAAGTGAGCTTTTCCTTCTATTGGAAAAGGATTTTGCGTGTTTGGACAATACTACCGAGGATCAATCCGATAATTACCCCAATCCTAAAGCCTGTTAACCCTAATAGGACTATAGCAGTTCAAACAACTTCGGCAACCAGAGGCTTAATTGTGGGAAATAGGTAATCAGGAACAACGCAATAATCATGGCCACAAAGAGTGGGAGTAAAGGCTTTACCACCTTCTCTATGGTAGTTTTGGCAATACCGACGCCAACAAAGAGCACAGAACCCACTGGAGGGGTGCATAACCCAATGCAAAGATTCAAAATCATGATAATTCCAAAGTGAACTGGATCAATTCCAAGTTTGGTCACTATCGGAAGAAATATGGGAGTGAAAATCAGTACGGCTGGTGTCATATCCATGAAAATCCCAACAAACAGCAACAACAAATTAATGATGATCAAGACCATGATTTTATTGTCGCTTAAGGCCAACAAAGCGGTGCTGATGTCTTGTGGAATATTTTCATAGGACAAAGCCCAGGACATACTCATGGAAGCTCCAATCAGTAGCATTACCACAGCTGTGGTCGCAGAGGAATCCAACAGAATTTGCGGAAGTTTTTTAAAGTTGATTTCTTTATAGATAAAGCCCAGAACAAGACTGTAGAGCACGGCAATTGCTGATGCTTCGGTGGCAGTAAAGATTCCAGAAACAATGCCTCCGATAACAACAATCAACATAAACAAACTGGGCAGCGCTATGAAAAAAGTCTTTACTACTTCTTTTAAGGAACTTCTATTTCCAAGCTTATAACCTTTTCTTTTGGCCCAGATAGAAGCCACGATCATTAAGAAGGCACCGGTCAAAATTCCTGGAATATAACCAGCTAGGAACAGAGCCGCAATGGAAGCACCTCCGCTGGCCAAGGAATACACAATGAGAATGTTACTGGGAGGAATCAGCAGACCTGTGGTTGCCGAGGTAATGTTTACAGCCGCACCAAATTCTTTGGAGTATCCATCCTTTTCCATTTCAGGACCCAGAATACTTCCCATTGCAGAGGCGGATGCCATTGCAGAACCGGCAATGGCTCCCATAAGCATGGCAGAAATGATGTTGATCAAAGCCAAACCTCCAGGAAGTGCTCCCACCAATGTTTTGGCAAAAGCAATCAGCCTATGCGCAATACCTCCTTTGTTCATTAACTCGCCCGATAAAACAAAGAACGGGATGGCCAAAAGCGCAAAGCTGTCAAGTCCCGCACCAATGCGTTGCGATACTGCGGTAAAAGCCGGTAAAGCTGGAATACTCACTAACATGGTCAACAAAGATGAGATGGCAATACTCCAGGCTACCGGTGTGCCCATGCCCAAAAGCACTATAAAACTCAATATCAAGGTTAGAATAGGAATGTAGTCCATGTTTATAATTTTTTAAGATCAAGGAGTTTGTAATAAATAATGAGGATACCGCTTATGGGCAAAATCAAATACACTATAGCCAAAGGCAGTTGCAGCGCAGGGGAGTATTGTTCCAAAACATAGGTAATATATACCAGTCTGGAACCCCCAATAACCAATGCCGCCAAACTGAATAGTATAATCATGATGCCCACGATTTTCTTGAATCGTTTTTGTGCTTTGCCACTCATTTTGGATGGAATAAGGTCAATAGCAACATGACCATTCTTGCCAGAAACATAAGCTGCACCCAAAACACCCAGCCAAATCATTAAATACCGTGCCAGTTCATCGGTAAAGGAACTGGGCGAGCTTAGAATATATCGACTAAAAACTTGCCATAGTACGTTGATAACCATGATTGCCATAATGACAATCAAAGCTTTACCTACTATTAGGTCTATTTTGTTACGTAATCCCATAATTATTTGGTTTCCTGTATTGCTTTAATTAAATCGTAAAATGCTTTATCCTCTTTGTATTTATCCAAATTGGATTTGAGCTTCTCCGCAAAAAGTGTTTTATCTGGTCTAATGATTTCAACCCCTGCTTCCTGAACTGCA
Organism: Flagellimonas sp.; assembly: GCF_965215805.1. GTDB lineage: Bacteria > Bacteroidota > Bacteroidia > Flavobacteriales > Flavobacteriaceae > Flagellimonas. The sequence goes on from NZ_OZ244124.1 coordinate 2,888,805, forward strand.
TCCAATGCCTCTTGTTCGGATATTGCCCAAAGCTTTCTCTGATGCACCACGGAAAGGTCCACGGCCTGTTTTAACCATTGCCGCTCCTGTTCGTTAAGCTTCTTCCAAGTATGTGTGCTGGACAGAACCACATCGGGCAAAACCGTATGTTCGTCCAGAGAGTAGTATTTGCAGACTTCGTAGTGTCGGGATAGATAAAAGCTTGGAGGGTTATTCTCTGCACCATCCACCACACCTTGTTGTAGTGAAGTATACAGTTCGCCCCAAGAAATGGGTGTGGCGGCTCCACCAAGCCCATTCACCATATCCATAGCGGTAACACTCTCCATAACCCTGATTTTAAGTCCATCCAGATCTTCTGGTTTGTGAACAGGTCGGTCTTTGGTATAAAAGCTTCGGGATCCTGCATCATAGTATCCCAATCCTTTTAACCAGTATTTTTCTCCCTCATCCAATAGATGCTGCCCAATAGGTCCATCCAGAACTTGGAAGGAGTGTTCTCGGTCCCTGAAGACAAAGGGAAGACCCAAAACTTTCATTTTTGGTGCAAAGTTTTCCAATACACCAACAGATACTTTGGTCATGTCCAAGGCTCCCAGTTGCAAAAGCTCCAGACATTGTCGTTCTGTACCCAATTGTTGGTTCGGATAAATTTCCAATTGCATTTGACCCTTGGAAATACTATCCAGATCCTTACTCATTTGCACCATAGCTAAATGTACAGAGTGCTTCACATCCAGTCCATGGGCTAATTTTAAGGTACGTATGCCACCAGTTGTATTACAACCTAGAAGTGCGATTACTGCCAACATCGGGAAGATATGGCGTGTGATTTTTTTATGGAATCGAATGAACTGTGTCATGTGGTTAAAATTGTTGTTTATAACGAGTCAAGGCCTCTAAATAATAATAATCCGCATAGTTTAAAGGCACATCTATTTCTGCCCCATGGGGAATACTGCCCACGGAATGGTCAAGAATAAATCCTTTGTTTTCTCCAAGAAAAGCTGTGTAGGTTTCAGAGGCTAGCGATGAAAGTATCTTATCAATGACGGGTCGATAGGAGGTGCTAGTGAAACCGTCCAATTCTATCAAGGCCGATACTACTATGGCCGCAGCTGAAACATCCCGAGGTTCTTCCGGAATGTTGGGAGCGTTGAAATCCCAATAAGGAATTAGGTCCGCAGGAAGGTTTTTATGCTGCAGGTAAAAACTCGTAATGTTCTCGGCAAGTTTTAAATATTCTGGGTTCTGGGTGTAGCGGTAACACAAGGTAAATCCGTACAAACCCCATGCTTGTCCTCGGGCCCAAGAACTTTCATGGGCATACCCTTGAGCGGTTTCCTTGCTTCGGACTTCTCCAGTTTCTGAATCATAATCCACTACATGATAGGAACTATGGTCTGGTCGAAAATGATTTTGAAGCGTGGTATTGGCATGGGTAATGGCGATATTGGCATATTTTGGATTGTCTGTCAGTTTTGAAACCTCGAATAGTAGTTCCAAGTTCATCATATTGTCCACAATCACAGGGAATTTCCATTCCCTTTCTGCTTGCCATCCTTTATCCACATTCCAGCTCTGTATACAGCCCACCTTAGGGTTGAATCTTGTAATCAGTGAGTCCGCAGCTGTCACCATCACTTCTTTAAAGGCTGGGTTTTGGGTAATCCTGTACCCGTTCCCGTAGGAACAGTTGAAGATGAAGCCTAGATCGTGATTATCAATGTTGTATTTGTGGGATTCGTAGGGAGCTTGAAACTTTTCTGCGGCCTTTCTCCATTTTTCATCACCTGTATGCTCATATAGATACCAGCAGCTCCCAGGAAAAAATCCTTCCGTCCAATCAAACCCCTTATTGATCCAAATGATTTCCCTTTGAGCATTTAAAGTTCTGGGAATGTCGTTGGCTTTTTCGGCCGCTTGAAGTAGATGGTTCAATTGTGTTTCGGCCTTTCCTAACAATTGTTCAGCATTTGGAACTGTCTCCTTTTTGGTGCAAAAAAACAGCACCAGACATAGCAGGAATATTGTTATAAGTTTGAAATACTTCATGTCTTTGGGAGTATGATTGGCTTTTTTTGGGTAGAACCCCGTTGAATCAAAGTAGGTTCCAGAATTATGGTCTCAGGGTCAAGCAGATTGGGTTTTGCATGGATTTGCTTGATCAGCAGTTCCGTGGCCAATCTCCCCATTTTTTTACCCGATTGATCCACTGTGGTCAAAGACGGATCAATTACTGAGGAAGTTGGGCCATTACTAAAACCCACGATGGCTATTTCGTCTGGGATTTTGACCTTTTTTCCTTTTAGGAACTGCATGGCTCCTACCGCAGCTACATCATTGGCAGAAAAAATACCATCTACTTGGGGTAGCGTCTCCAATATTTTTTGGGCTGCATTTGCCCCATCTTCTTCCATCAAATTGGAATCGATGACCAAATCGGGTTGAAATGGAAGACCATTTTTCTCCAACGCTTCCTTGTATCCATTGAATCGGTTTTGATAGAGTTTTAAATCCCTGGGCCCGGCAAGATGCGCAATATTGCTGCATCCCTGTGTAATAAGATGGTCTGTGGCATCAAAACTGCCCTGATAATCGTTTAATAGCACATTGTTGTTTCCAGGGATGTCGCAATGCCTATCAAAGAAGACCGTCGGAATACCGTTCTTTCGAGCCAATTCCATATGCTCATAGTCCAGCGTTTCCATGGAAATGGATACAATCATACCATCCACTCTGTTGGCGACCAGGGTTTGCACCAGATTGGTTTCCCGTTCCAATTTTTCCAAGGATTGGCACATGATTACGTTGTAGCCATTTTCAAAGGCAGTTTCTTCAATACCTTCAATGGCCGAGGAGAAGAAAAACCTGGAAATTCTGGGAATGATAACCCCTATGGTATTGGTTTTGTTCTTGCGAAGATTGGAAGCCAAAACATTCCGTTGATAGCCCATTTCTTCCGCCTTGGCCCAGATGCGTTGCTTGGTCTTTGCGGTGACCCTGGGACTGTTGTTGAGGGCACGGGATACCGTGGAACTATCAATCTTGAGCGCAGCAGCTATATCGTGTATGGTAACATTGTTGGCATGCATAAGGGTTGTGTAATCAACACTGAGGTCTAAATATATGAAAATAATACAATCGATTGTATTTTATTTTTTTACATAACTTTGTTTCATTGATTTCAATGAAAATATAACAACATGAACACCCAGTATGAAAGTCGATACGCCTCCAATCCAGAGACTGTAAAGCAATATGACACCACCGATCTCAGATCAGAATTTCTTGTGGACAATCTGATGCAAAAAGATAGGATTGTCATAACGTATTCCCACTACGATCGCTACATTGTGGGTTCTGCGGTTCCTGGGAAAAGTTTAAAATTGGAACCCATAGAGCCATTAAAGGCGGATTATTTTTTGGAACGCAGGGAATTGGGAATCATGAATGTAGGAGGGGCCGGAACCGTTGAAGTGGATGGGGTTCCTTACCAGTTGGGCCATAAAGATGCGCTTTACATAGGGCAAGGAAATAAGCAAATTGTGTTTAAGAGCGATGAGCCTGAGCAACCATCTATGTTTTATTTCAATTCCGCACCAGCGCATACTTCATATCCAACTAAAATGGTCAGCGTGCAAGAGGCCAATGCATTGGAACTGGGAAGCATGGAAACCGCCAACCACAGAATAGTACATCAGATGATCATAGGAGGGGTGGTGGATACATGTCAATTGCAAATGGGAATGACCACTTTGAAATCAGGAAGTGTTTGGAATACAATGCCCGCCCATGTGCATGATAGGCGTATGGAAATCTATTTTTACTTGGATGTTCCAGCGGAACAAGCCGTATGTCATTTTATGGGCCAGCCGGAAGAAACAAGACATATCTGGGTGCATAATCATCAAGCGGTGATATCTCCACCTTGGTCCATACATTGCGGCTCGGGGACTTCAAACTACTCTTTTATTTGGGGTATGGCTGGGGAAAATCTGGACTATTCCGATATGGATGTGGCTCCGATTACCGAACTTCGCTAAATCAATCCGTTGACCATGAATAGAATTCTAATTACCCTTTTAAGTGTCGCTTTTCTAAATGCTTGCGCCCCCAAAGATTCTGGTTTCACCTTTATCGTTGAAAATGAATTGGATATGGATAGAGCATTTGAGACTGTTGAACTTACTGGCGCCTTTTTAGGGGTTGACAATCTGAATAACTACGGCGTCCAGGATTTTGAAACGAAAGAAATTTTGGTAACCCAGGGAGTTGATACGGATAAAGATCAGTATGCCGATGTGCTTTTGTTCCAACCAAGGATAGAGGCAAATTCCAAGAGAAAATTTGAGTTAATTGAAATCCATCATTCAAAAAGACCCAAGTCCAAATTGGTATGTTTTTCACGTTTTGTTCCTGAACGGATGGACGATTATGCTTGGGAAAACGACAAGGTGGCTTTCCGGGTTTTTGGCCCAAAGGCACAGAAAATGGCAGAAGAGAATCAAGAGGGAGGTACGCTATCCAGCGGAGTGGATGCTTGGTTAAAAAGGGTGGAACGTCCCATCATCAACAAATGGTACCGCAAAGAATTGAACACAGAAGGAAGTTATCATGAGGATGATGGTGAGGGTTTGGATAATTTTCATGTAGGGACAAGCCGAGGCGTAGGAGGATTGGCTGTAAAAAGGGACAGTACATATCATTTTTCCAAGAATTTCAGCAAATGGAAACACATTGCATCTGGATCTATTAGAACTAGTTTTTATTTGGAGTACGAGGATTGGGATGCCAAGGGTGTTTTAATCAAGGAATCCAAGATTATTAGCTTGGATAAGGGAAGCAACCTATCAAAATACGAGGTAAGTCTTGAGGGAGCGGAATACATTGCTGCTGGGATTACCTTACATGAAAAAGACGGAGTAGTCAATGGAAACAAAGCGCAGGGCTGGCTAAGCTATTGGCAACCCCATGGTGATTCTGAGTTGGGTACGGCGATTGTAGCACCTACTTCTGTTTTCAAGGATATGGAATCGTACGAAACAGACCAAACGGATTTGAGCAACGCCTATGCGCATCTACAAATGGAAAATGGCAAAGTAATCTACTATGCTGGTTTTGGATGGAAAAAAAGTGGTCAGTTTGAATCCCAAAAAGAATGGGAGGACTATTTGTCCCAATTTGCCCTAAAACTTTCCAAGCCGTTGAAAGTTCAATAATCAATTGACAACTACGTCCTTTGAATTGCTAAACAGTTTTCAATGTATTTATAACAAATAAATGGCTCAAGGTGATTGATTCCTATGCCTATGATGAAGTATATTGTTTGCTCAAATTGAAATCGAAATATTTCAGTTAAAAAGAGCAAAGCCAGAAATCCAATTAAACAACCATCCATGAACTCCATTAAACCAATCTCATCATTTGCTTTATGCACCATGCTACTCCTAGCTTTTAACAGCTGTAAACAGGAAAAGCAAGCACCAAAAGAGAAAACTGCGCAGAAACCCAACATCATTGTTATTTACTTGGATGATTTAGGATATGGAGACGTAGGATTTAACGGGTCTACCGAATTGCAAACGCCCAATATGGACAAGCTGGCTTCTGGAGGTTTAGTGTTTACCAATGGATATGCCTCCTCGGCGACTTGTACACCAAGCAGATATGCGCTGCTAACTGGGGTCTACCCCTGGCGCGAGAAGAACGCGAAAATTTTGCCCGGCACCGCTCCCTTGATTATAGGAACTGAGCAGATGACCTTGCCCAAGATGCTTAAGGGGGCTGGATACCATACCGGAATAGTTGGGAAATGGCACTTAGGTTTGGGAAGTGGACAGGTGGATTGGAACACTACAGTATCGCCTGGACCCAATGAGGTTGGCTTTGACCACTCCTATATAATGGCGGCAACCCAGGACCGGGTTCCAACCGTTTATATTGAAAATGGTACCGTGGAAGGACTTGAGCCTGATGATCCCATCGAAATTAATTATGCAGAGAATTTTGAAGGGGAACCCACTGGATTGGACAATCCGGAAGAGCTAAAAATGAGATGGCATCACGGTCATAACAATAGTGTGGTCAACGGAATCCCTAGAATTGGGTTCATGAAAGGGGGTAAAAAGGCGCAGTGGCGCGATGAGGATATGGCCGATGTATTTTTAAAAGAAGCTCAAGATTATATCAAAGCACAGAAGGATACTCCCTTTTTCCTGTACTATGCGCTACAGCAGCCCCATGTGCCAAGAACCCCACATGAACGTTTTATAGGGAAAACAGGACTGGGACCTAGAGGTGATGTCATTTTTGAAGCGGATTGGTGCATAGGGGAATTGGTAAAGACGCTGGAAACTGAGGGAATATTGGAAAACACCATGATAGTTTTTACCAGCGACAATGGACCTGTACTCAACGATGGCTATTATGATGATGCGGTAGAAAAAAATGGGACCCATACTCCTTGGGGACCCTTTAGAGGAGGGAAGTATAGCTTGTTCGAGGCGGGTACGCACGTGCCATTTTTCACCTATTGGAAAGGAACCATTAAGCCGGGAACCTCAAGTGCGTTGGTCTGCCAAATGGATTTGCTCTCTTCTTTGGCCACACTTGTGGGTAGTGATGTTGAACTTGAAGATAGTGAGAATTTATTGGCTGCATTTTTGGGAGAGAGCTCACAAGGTAGAGAGGAGCTGGTCATTGAAGCTTCAACCCGAACTGCCCTCCGCAAAGGAGATTGGGTAATGATTCCGCCCTATGGAGGACAAAAAGTGAGCCCCAATGTACAAATAGAATTGGGCAACTCGGATGCATTCCAACTCTACAACTTAAAAGAGGATATTGGGGAAACCCAAAATTTGGCAGAATCCAATCCGGATAAACTTCAAGAATTGATTGCGGTATTCGAAAGGATTAGGGGAGAAAACATGAATATTGAGCCGCTGGAACTCAAATAGGATTTGTTTCCAGGGCTCTTTAAAATCCTGCTTCCATCTGATTGAGAGTAATTGCTATTTTCCTGAAAATGAGGAATCCATTTCCGTTTTTCTTTGTGTTTCACGAAAATTTACGAAAAGGTTTTCGAAAAAGTTTCGTAAAAATTACATCGTTATAATTATCTCATAATCAATGATGTAAGAGTATTATTCCATTTAGAATAAAGCTTGACTTGTATTCAAATGGAACCATTTTCCATAAAAACACCACCATTTACCCATGGCAATTTCTACATTTGGTTAAACCCAAGCCACTTGTTACATGTATTACTTAGGAATTGATTTAGGAAGTTCTTCCATCAAAGTTGCTTTAGTGGATAGCTCCAAAGGAAAGAGCGTTGGGGTGGTTCAGCAACCCGAAGAAGAGATGTCCATGCATGCCGCCCAAAAGGGATGGGCAGAACAAAAACCAGAGGACTGGTGGTTTCATGTGTGTGAGGGCATTCGTCGAATAAAGAAAAACCACAATGTTTCCAAAAAGGAGATAATAGGTATCGGCATATCCTATCAGATGCATGGTTTGGTAGTGCTGGATAAGCAAGGTATTCCGCTTCGTAAATCCATTATATGGTGCGATAGTAGAGCCGTTGAAATTGGCAACCAAACCTATGAAGCCATTGGAATGGAAAAGTGTGATACGCATCTGTTGAATTCCCCAGCAAATTTTACCGCTTCCAAATTGCGATGGGTCCAAGACAACGAGAAGGACATCTATGATAACATAGATAAGTTCATGTTGCCAGGAGATTATTTGGCCTATCGGTTTTCCAACAAGATAAATACAACAATTTCTGGATTGTCCGAAGGTATTTTTTGGGATTTCAAACAAGATGAAATTTCACAGGACATTTTGGATTACCATAACTTCTCCCATGCCCTTGTCCCAGAAATAGTGGAAACTTTTGGTGTTCAAAGCAAAGTATCAGCAAAAGGAGCTGAGGAAAGCGGGCTATTGGAAGGAACTCCTATCATGTACAGGGCAGGAGATCAGCCCAACAATGCCCTGTCATTAAATGTGTTTCACCCAGGGGAAGTAGCGGCAACTGGAGGAACTTCGGGTGTGGTATACGCGGTAACCGATAATCTTTCTGTAAAGGAAAGCTCAAGGGTGAACAACTTTGCCCATGTGAATTACATCAAAGGTGAAGTCCAGAATATAGGCAAGCTTCTTTGCATCAATGGAGCTGGAATCCAATACCGATGGTTGCTCAACAACTTGGCAGTTTCGTCCTATGAGGAAATGAACAATTTGGCAGCGGGAGTGGAAATAGGTTCAGATGGACTTTGTATTGTTCCCTTTGGCAATGGGGCCGAACGCATGCTGATGAACCAAGATGTGGGAACCCGCATCCTAAACTTGGATCTCAACCGTCACACCAAAGCACATATGTGCCGGGCTGCCCTGGAAGGGATTGCCTTTTCCTTTGTGTATGGAATGGAAATAATGAAATCTGATGGTATTGATCCCAAGGTAATCAAGGCGGGGAACGACAATCTTTTCCGTTCGGATATCTTTTCAAATACCATTGCAACATTAATTCAACAAGAAATAGAAATATACAATACCACAGGGGCCATTGGAGCGGCCAGGGCCTGTGCGATTGCAGAACAAGGTTATGACGGTTTTTCGGCCTTTATGCGAAACGATCACGTAATGACCTACATGCCCTTCGAGGATAGAGAAGCGTATCAAACAGCATATCATAACTGGAAAAAAGAATTGGAACTAATCATTAAAAAATAAGATAAAATGGCACTTATAGGAGACAAAGAATACTTTAAAGGAATTGGCGAGATCAAGTATGAAGGCAAGGAATCGGACAACCCCTTGGCTTTTAAATTTTATAATCCTGAGCAAGTAGTTGCCGGTAAAACCATGCGGGACCACTTCAAGTTCGCAATGGCGTATTGGCATACCCTCTGTGGAACGGGCGGAGATCCATTTGGTCCAGGTACCAAACAGTTTCCATGGGCTACAAGTTCTGACGCAGTGCAAGCTGCAAAGGAAAAAGCAGATGCCGCATTTGAGTTTATAACCAAAATGGGCTTTGATTACTACTGCTTCCACGATTTTGATTTGGTGGATGAGGCTTCGACTTTGGCCGAATCAGAAAAAAGGATCCAAGCAATTGTGGAATACTTGAAGCAAAAGCAGGACGCCTCGGGTGCCAAGCTTTTGTGGGGAACCTCCAACTGTTTTTCCAATCCAAGATATATGAACGGGGCAGCCTCCAATCCCGATTTTGATGTGGTGGCCAGGGCAGGTGCCCAAGTAAAGATTGCCTTGGATGCTACCATGGCGTTGGATGGTGAAAACTATGTGTTCTGGGGAGGCAGGGAAGGTTATATGTCCTTGTTGAACACCAACATGAAGTTGGAACAGGACAACATAGGTAGATTCTTGAATATGGCCAAGGATTATGCACGAAGCCAAGGGTTCAAAGGAACATTTTTCATTGAGCCAAAGCCTATGGAACCTACCAAACATCAATACGATTTTGATGCCGCTACCTCCATCAACACCATACGGGAATATGGCCTGGAGAACGATTTTAAATTGAACATTGAGGTGAACCATGCTACTTTGGCACAGCATACCTTCCAACATGAGTTACAAGTGTCGGCCAATGCCGGAATGTTGGGTAGTATTGATGCCAATCGTGGTGATTATCAAAACGGATGGGACACCGACCAATTTCCGAACAACGTTTTGGAAACCACAGAGGCCATGTTGGTCTTCCTAAAATCTGGTGGACTGCAAGGAGGAGGAATCAACTTTGATGCCAAGACCCGAAGAAACTCCACGGATCTGGAAGACATCTTCCTAGCGCATATTGGTGGTGCGGACACCTTTGCCAGAGCTTTATTGTTAGCCGATGAGGTATTGCAAAAGTCTCCTTACGAATCCTTGTTGGATAAGCGCTACAGCTCGTTCCAATCGGGCAAGGGTGCAGATTATGTGGCTGGAAAACTTTCCTTGAGCGATTTATATGATTATGCAGGAGCCAATGGTGAACCTGAACAAATCAGCGGCAAGCAGGAATTATATGAGAACATTTTAAACCAATACAGCTAAAAAACCAACCATATGGAATCAATATTGGAAACAGCGGACTGGTGGGTCCTTGGAGGATACCTGGTGGCCTTGATTGCAGTGGCCGTTTGGGTCGTACTTCAAAAGAACAAAAACACTGAGGATTACTTTTTGGCCGGTAGAAATGTGGGCTGGTTTGTAATCGGAGCCTCAATTTTTGCTTCTAATATTGGTTCTGAACATGTTGTGGGTTTGGCGGGAACAGGAGCTGAGTCCGGGATGCCCATGGCACACTACGAGCTGCATGCATGGATTGTGTTGTTATTGGGTTGGCTTTTCCTTCCATTCTATTTTAGAAGCAGGGCCTTTACCATGCCTGAATTCCTCGAAAAGCGATTTGATAGCCGTTCCCGTTGGTTTTTATCGGTATTCTCCTTGGTGGGATACGTGATTACCAAGGTGTCGGTGACTATTTATGCCGGGGGAATCGTGGTTTCCGAATTATTGGGAATCCCCTTTTGGTACGGAGCCATTGGCATTGTAATTTTTACGGGAGCTTATACCATTATTGGTGGAATGAAGGCCGTAATCTATACGGAAACGCTCCAAACGGTAATTTTGATTGCAGGTTCCTTGATCATCACATATTTGGGGCTTCAACAAGTTGGAGGATGGGAGCAATTGCGAGAGGCAGCGGGTAGTGAACATTTCAATATGTGGCGACCCATATCTGATCCTGATTTTCCATGGACAGGGATGCTGATTGGAGGAACCATTGTTGGGGTATGGTATTGGTGTACGGATCAATACATTGTTCAGCGTACCCTGGCGGCCAACAATATTAAGATTGGTCGAAGGGGAGCCATCTTTGGCGCCTATTTGAAGCTACTTCCCATTTTCATATTCCTAATCCCTGGTATTATAGCTTTTGCATTGGCTCAACAGGGCGTATTGACCTATGAAAAAAGTGATGAGGTGTTTCCAGTACTGGTCAAAACTTTGTTGCCCGTAGGTTTAAAAGGTTTGGTAGCGGGAGGTCTTATGGCGGCTTTGATGAGCTCACTGGCATCCGTGTTTAACTCTTGCTCTACCATATTCACTATAGATATCTATAAAAAGCTGAAACCCTTGACCGAGGAGAAAAAGCTGCTTCGTATTGGAAAAATAGCCACATCCATTGTTGTGATATTGGGTATCATTTGGATTCCCATTATGGACAAAATAGGCGGAGGTGTTCTATATCAGTACCTCCAGAGTGTTCAGTCGTACATCGCTCCACCCATAACCGCGGTTTTTCTATTGGGAATTATTTGGAAAAGGGTGAATTCGCAAGCGGCCATTGTTACCCTGTTCAGTGGGTTGGTCATAGCGGCCTTGCGTATAATGGCTGAAATATATCAAGCTGACTTATCTGGAGCTTTGCTCACCTTTGCTACCATAAACTTTGCCCATATGGCCATTTTTATGTTCATTTTTTCCGTGGTGGTATGCATTGCTGTCAGCCTCGGTACCAATCCGCCTAATTATGTAACCATTAGTGGACTATCATTAGGGACTTTAACTGAGGAAGACAGAAGACTGAACAAGGAAAGTATTTCCACCATTGACATCGTACTTTCGGTACTTTTACTCGTTGTGGTGATAAGCGTTTTGTCCTATTTTGTGGGCTAGATGATGTAGCCCTTGCTTGTTGGGGATTAATTTGATTTTCGAGGATACGGTTTATCATTTTGGAATGAACCTATGAAAAAAATAACCTTAAAAGATATTGCAGCCCACTTTGGGGTTTCCGTTTCCACGGTTTCCAAGGCCATTAATGATAGCCATGAAATAAGCAACGACCTTAAACAAAGAATCCAGGAATTTGCCAAGGAACACCATTACAGGCCCAACCATGTAGCATTGAGTCTTTTAAAAAAGAGCACCAAGACAATCGGGGTCATTGTTCCCAATATTTTGAACTATTTTTTCACCCAGGTCTTTTATGGGATTGAGCAAACAGCCAATGCCCGTGGGTACGGCATCATCAGTTGTATTTCGGATGAATCTTATTTAAAGGAATGTCAGACCGTGGATTTACTAAGTTCGGGAACGGCTGATGGTATTATTATGTCACTTTCTGAAGAAACACAGGCAAAAGGTAATGTGGAACATCTTCAAGACCTCATTGAAAATCAAATACCCATGGTCATGTTCGATAGGGTTTCAGATGATTTGGATTGTGATAAGATCGTAGTTGATGATTTTGAAGCAGGGTACAAGACAACCCAACATTTACTGAGGACGGGGTGCCAAAAAATAGCCATTGTCTCTTCCATCTATAATTCCAGTGTTGGAAAGTTGCGAGTGGAAGGCTATAAAAAGGCACTTCAGGAAAATGGAAAGGACTTCGATGAAAAACGCATAGTAAAAGTGGGAAGGAACGATGATTTGGAGCTTCTCATTTCCCTGCTTATTGCCGATACAGAAATTGATGGCATCATAGCTTTGGACGAAATGACCGCGGTGGACACCTTGAATATTCTTAAAATGAAAGGTGTGGACGTGCCCGATCAAATATCCATTGTTGGGTTTACCAATGGACGTTTGTCCAAATACGTTTCCCCTGCCCTTAGTATGGTGAGTCAACATGGAAAATACATTGGTGAATTGGCCGCAAACATTCTGATTGACAGAATTGAATACGAGGGAGAAATGCCTTTTACTACCAAGCTTGTGAAGACTACGCTTATTGAGCGGGAATCTACCAAAAAACTGGGAGCCAAGTCCAATATTCGGTTAGGATAGACCATCCGTAATCATAAATTGATCTAATCCTGAACTTCAAGATGAGCTCGGGTTAAATAATCATTATAAAACCCAAGTCTATTGGTAAGCTGCCCATTTTTTATTTCCTTCGGGACTAATTTAATCGAGATGACGCTTTTTGTTGATATGGATGAGGTGTTGGCCGACACCTATTTGGCCCATTTGGAATTGTACGAACAGGATTATGGAATCAAACTAACCCCCGAAGATTATCAAGGCAAGGAGGCATGGGAGAGTGTTCCAAAGGAGCATTCTGCATACATGAAAGGCCATGCCTGGGAAAAGGGCTTTTTCAGGAATTTGAAGCTTATCGAGGGAAGCCAGGAAGTCATGTCCGAACTGGATAAAAAATACGAGCTCTATATAGCTTCCGCAGCCATGCAATTTCCTGAATCCTTAAAAGAGAAGTCGGATTGGTTGGATGAGTTCTTCCCCTTTATCCCATGGCAGCGTAGAATATTGTGCGGACACAAGTACATCCTAAAGGGAGACATTCTCATTGATGATAGGGCTTATAATTTGGAGAACTTCGAGGGACGTTCCATTATGTTTAGTTCTCCCCACAATATAAATACAAATGGCTTTGAAAGAGCGAACAATTGGGAGGAAATCGCAGCCAAACTTTTGTAACTTGGGGTATGCAAATCCTTAGACCTTGGTGCAAGCTTTTTGTGTTGTGCAGTTTCTTTCTACTTCAAGCCTGTTCCGCGCAGACACAGATTATTGAGGATAGCGTTGAAACGGTCACTCGGGAAAACCTTAGATACTATCTGTACTATCCCCACGATTATGAAACCGATGGTGATCAAAGTTTCGGTTTGTTGCTGTTTTTGCATGGGGGAGGAGAAGCCGGAGGCGATTTGGAGGAAATCAAGGAAAATGGTCCTCCCAAACTTTTGGTTGAGGGCAAACAATTTCCTTTTTTGGTCTTGGCTCCCCAAAATCCACATAAAAAGAAATGGTGGAACGCTGAGGCTGTAAAACAACTTTTGGATTCTGTGGTGACCACAAATAATGTAGATATAAATAGAATTTATCTAACGGGTTTAAGCCGGGGTGGAAGTGCAGCCTGGGAATTAGCTACCCAACATCCCAACACTTTTGCAGCCATGGCTGTGGTCTGTGGAATGACCCCATTGCCCTACGCGCATTGGATAGATAAGAACATGCCTATTTGGGTCTTCCATGGCGAGGATGACAAGGTGATATCCGTAGAAGAATCGGATAAAATGGTGGAAAAGCTGCGGAAAATGAATTACAAAGTGAGGTATACCCGATATAGGAATGTTGGACATAATTCATGGGAACGGGCCTATACCACCGATTCCTTATATACTTGGTTTGCCAATCAAAAACGAATAAGATGAAAAAGCTTTTGCTCATAGTGATAGTTTTGATCGCTGCATGTAAAGAGGTCAAAGAAAAACCAAATGAAGCTAACACCTCTCAGGAACAAACAGTGCAACAAGAAACAAAGGACACTATAGTTGAGGCTCCAAAACGTGTTTTTAAATCTTTTGAGGGGTTGGCGGATACCACTTTTGTACGATTGGCCGATTTTAGTGATGATTTCGCATATGATATGAGGTACGCCACGGAAAACAACTTTTTAAAGGCCAAGGTGTATGACTGTGCGGAATGTTACACTAGGGTTAAAACAGCCAAAGCCTTGATCGAAGTAAACAAGGATTTCTTAAGTAAGGGGTTTAGAATCAAATTTTTTGATTGCTACCGACCCAATAGTGTTCAGTTTAAGATGTGGAAAATAGTGCCCAATCCGCAATATGTTGCCGATCCGGTGAAAGGATCCATCCATAATAAAGGAGGTGCCGTGGATATCACCTTGGTAGATATGGAGGGGAAAGAATTGGATATGGGAACGGATTTCGATTTCTTCGGTAAACGTGCCTATCACGATAATATGGATTTGCCCCAAAACATCTTGGACAATAGGAAATTGTTGAAGGAGACTATGGAGGCCCATGGTTTTTGGTCCATCCGAACAGAGTGGTGGCACTATAACTTATCTGCCGGTTCCAATGATAAGATAGCAGATTTTAAATGGGATTGTGATTAAAACCAAAAAGAATATGAAACGATACTACCTATTTCTTGTTTTCATGCTACTGTTTATGCATGGCCTATTTGGGCAAGATACAATTATGAATCTGTGGCCTAAAAGCGTACCCAATCAGATAGACATAGGAGAAAGGGAAGTGGATACTTTGGAAAATATTCGCTGGGTGCGCAACGTACAACAACCATCCATAGAGGTATATCTTCCAAGTCTTCCAAACAATACAGGGAAAGCCATTTTGTTATTTCCGGGTGGAGGCTATCAAGGATTGGCGTACAACTGGGAGGGAGTGGATTTTGCCAAAGCTTTCAATGCCCAGGGAATAGCGGGCATTGTGGTAAGATATCGTTTGCCCAATTCCAAATCCATAGTTAAAAACAGGCATGAAGTGCCCTTGCAAGATGCTCAAAGGGCTATTAGGTTGGTACGGAAGATGGCACCAAAATGGAACCTTGATCCCAACAAGATTGGAATCATGGGCTTTTCAGCTGGCGGCCATTTGGCCTCAACCTTGGGCGTTCACTATGATGACAATGTCTATGAAAAACAGGATGAGGCGGACGATCTTGGGGCTAGACCCAATTTTATGGCATTGATCTATCCTGTGATCACTTTGGACAATAAGATAACCCATCGAGGGTCTAGGGAAGCCCTGTTAGGAGACCAAGGGTCAGATGAGCTTATAAAGCGTTTTTCCAACGAGCTGCATGTGAACGCCGATACTCCACCAACATTTTTATTGCATGCCACGGACGATGAAGCTGTAGTGGTTGAAAACAGTCTTAGGTTTTATAGCTCCCTAAAGAACCATAAGGTGCCGGCAATAATGCATATTTATCCTTCAGGTGGACATGGATTTGCACTGGGACTGAACCATACTTTATTGAACGGTTGGCTCAATGGATTTATTAAATGGATGTCGTCCATGGATTAGGTATCTGCTTTTCGCCTTACCCCTTTTAAACTGTTATCAATTACACTTTTGTGATACGATAACAATTCGCTTGTTGTCCTTATCCGTGGTAAAGAACAGATAAGTTTCCCCGCCATCCTTGATCTTGTGCTTTTTACGCAGCTCGGAAACGGAGAGGGGAAAGTTGCGGGTACTTACGTTGGCTTTGGAGTTTGATAAGGATTTCATTCCATTTTTGGAATAGGGTAGGACTTCTACAATTTTAAAAGCTCTACCCGGAAAATTCAAGCGATTTTCCGAAGTGTACAAATGGGAATGCTGATGCAGTTTCCCAACCTCAAAGGACTTGCCAATGGATTTGAATCCGCCAGATTTTAAAATGGCCGCATTGGGTTCATAAAGATAGTTTTTGGGTATTCCCAATTGAACGTTTATCCGTTGTTCGTCCTGTAGGTCAAAATCGAAACAATCTTGTTGGTCTTGAAATAGGTTGACTGTTTTAATCCTGACTTCTTCAGCATAACCTTGTTCCAAAATGTATAGAAGTTCCTTTACTTCATTTTGAACCGCAACCACGTGAATCTCTTTTACGAATTTGAGTTCTTGGATGCCCTGTTTTATATCCAAAAGGGGAGAGGTTTTGATCAAGATTCGGGATGCTTTTTCAAAAAGCAACGGAAGATGTTTTGGTAAATTGGGCAAACAATCCTCAAGTAAAAACACCTTTCCTTTTTTATCATTCCTTCTGGAGGGGTCTACAAAGATCCAATCAAAAGTATGTTCGGTTGTTTTCAAAAAATCCAATCCATCACTAGGAATGCAGGTGATGTTTTTTCTATCCAAAACCATGAAATTATGATCCGCAATTTGGCTCAAATCCGTGTTCATTTCGCAATGAAAAATCGCCTCAAATTGGAATGAAAAAAAGTAGCTGTCCACGCCAAATCCTCCAGTAAGATCCAACAGTTTTTTTCCTTGGATCAAACTTGCTTTGTAACCTGCGGTCTGCTCTGAACTTGTTTGTTCAATATGCAGTTTGGGAGGGTAGTAAATGGTTGGTGTTTGGAACCAGGTTGGTAGTTTTTCACCACACTTTTTTTTGGATTCAAGCTGTATCACAAGCTCTTTTTGTGAAATGCCCTCAAAAAGCGGTTTCTTAAGCAAAACTGACATGATGTCAGTATTCCAATTATTTTCTATAAAGTTTTGAACACCAGTATTTAATATCAATTTATTCAAACTGATACTATAAGTTTTTTGTTAGCTTTTTCACGACCTCGTTTTCCGCTAAAAACTCCTTCAAAATCACCTTAATTGCCGTATATCCCGGTACGGCAACTACCATTCCAACGACTCCAAAAAGCAAGCCTGCAATGATGATCACCAAGAAGATTTCCAAGGGATGGGACTTCACGCTTGTGGAAAAAATAAAGGGCTGGGAAAAGAAATTATCGATCAATTGACCGATTACCAAACCAATCAAAACATACATGGCTTTGGGGAGAATTACAGTGCTGAAATCCGCACCCAAAAAACTGGTCATGGTCAGGGTGAGCATGATGGCTCCGCCAATGATCGGACCTATGTACGGAATGATGTTGAAAAGAGCACAAAGGAATGCAATCACGATGGCATTTTCCACCCCCACAATTAAAAGGGCTATGGTATAAATTACAAAGAGGATGAACAATTGCAACAGGATTCCCGCGAAGTATCTGGACAACAAATTATTGATTTTGTCAACAGACTTTACCAAGTTGTTTTCCTTGTCATCGGGGACAAAAGTGAGCATCCCGTTTTGAAAAAGTTTACTGTCCTTCAAAAAGAAAAAAGAGATGAACAGCACCGAGAAAAGACCAATGCTAAAACTGCTCAAGGCATTCATGAAGGAGTTAAGAAAGTTGGGAATAAAGCCAAGATCTAATCCTTCCAGAACATTCTTCTCCAAATCAGAGTCCTCTATCAAATGGCTTACACTGTCGGTAGTTGCCCCAAAATATTCCAGAATCTGAAGGTATAGGGTATTGACGTCTGCTTTTAACGAATCAATATCCAATAGGGAAAGATTTCTACTCTGCTCGTTGATCAATGGGATAAACAACGCCAGAATGCCCAAAAAAATAGCCAACATAAATACCATGGTTGCAATCACGGCCAGGGTATTTGGGAATTTGAGTTTTCTTCTGAGGAACAGAACAATGGGTCTTCCCAACAAGGCAATAACTGCGGCTATGGCCAAGTACGCCAGAACAGACTGGATTTTATACAGCAAATAGCCAATAAGCACTACACCTACTATGATGGCTACCGCCCTTAAAATTCCGTTGGCAATGGTTTTGGATCTCATGGTTTAACTTTTAAATGCGTATTCCACAATATTGGCTCCCATCTGCAGGGCTTTCAATCTAACTTCTTCAGGATCGTTATGCACGGAAGGGTCTTCCCATCCATCCCCCAAATCACTTTCAAAAGTGAATAACAGGAGTAGGCGACCTTGGTCAAAGATTCCCAATGCCTGAGGTCTTTTGCCATCGTGCTCATGAATCTTGGGCAAGCCATTGGGGAATTTGTATTGTTGATTAAAAATGGGATGGTCCGCTCCCAATTCTTCCAATTGTTTTTCAGGAAAGACTTTTTCCAGTTGACTTACCAGATAAGGCTCCATGCCGTAGTTGTCATCCACATGAAGGAAACCGCCAGAAAGTAGGTACGTTCTTAGATTTAGCGCTTCTTCCTCAGTGAAAAAAACATTCCCGTGACCGGTCATGTGTAAATATGGATATCTAAAAATGGATATACTACCAGCCTCCACGGTTTGTGGTTCGGGATTGATTTTGGTTCCAATATTGGCATTGCAAAAAGCTATCAGATTGGGCAGTGCAGTGGGGTTGGAGTACCAATCCCCTCCACCTCCATATTTGAGTACGGCTACGTCTTGCGCATGACCTATGGTCATCACAAAAAAAGTTAAAAAGAGCAAGTGTTTCGTAAGTAGTTTCATGAACCTCCGATTAACCAATGAATCAAATGTACAGTATTCATGATTAAAAAAATCATAATTTCTTCCATGGCACTTTTTGGGATGTCTTTGGCCACCTTGTACAAGGCGGATAAGATTGAGGTTATGCCCAGTCCACCTGTGGAAGTTGAAAACGTGGCCAATGAACCCATTGTGGTCTTGGAACTGTTTACCTCCCAGGGATGTTCCAGTTGCCCACCCGCCGACCGGCTTTTGGACAAGGTGAAAAACCAATTCCCTGACGAGGTTTTTGCACTTTCGTATCATGTGGACTATTGGAATTACATTGGTTGGGAAGATCCTTTTAGTAAATCGGGATACAGCAAAAAACAAGGACAATACAATGTAAAGTTCAGAAACCGCAGCAACTATACTCCACAGCTTGTGGTTAATGGAAAGGAGCACTTTGTGGGATCCAACTCCTCAAAATTATATGCAAGGATCAACACCTATACCGCAGAAAACCCTGCAAATACAATTCAACTTAACAATGTTCAGCATACATCTTCTGAAGTAAAGTTTGATTATACTTTATCTGGGAATTTGGAAGGGAGACAAGTAAGGTTTGTTTTGGTCTTGGATGAGCGCACAACCCAAGTCAAGCGTGGAGAAAACCGAAACAGATCACTCAAGAACAGCAATATTGTGGTTGCCGAAAAGTACATCATGTCACCTGAGAGAAATGGGGGCGCTTACCTACCCATCCCAAGTTTGGTTTCCCCAACTGATAAGATTACAGTGATGGCCCTGGTGGAAACGGAGAATTTGGATATTGTCGGGGCGACCAAAAAGGCCTTACGCTAGCTATTGATCATAGCAACAGTGGTGCAAGCGACTATGGCCGCTGTCTCCGTGCGCAGCCTATTGTTCCCTAGGGAAACAGGAACAAAACCTTTTTCCAACGCCAGTTGAATCTCCGCAGTTGAAAAATCCCCTTCGGGACCAATAAGAATAGTAACATCTTTATCCGCAGCTGCCCTTCTCTTCAACTCCATTTTTTCACCGTCCTCGCAATGAGCGATAAATTTTAGCCCTTCCACTTGCTGCTCCATAAACTGTTTATATGAAATAGCTGGATTCAATTTTGGTAAAAAAGTCTGCAAGGATTGTTTCATCGCTGATTGCAGTACCCGCTCCATACGTTCTTGTTTGATGACCTTGCGTTCGGACCGTTCGCAAATAATTGGAGTAATCTTGTCCACTCCAATTTCTGTAGCTTTTTCCAAAAACCATTCGTAGCGGTCGTTCATTTTGGTAGGGGCTACGGCCAGATGCAAATGATAGCGCTTGGGAATGCTCTTCTTTTCCGATACGATCTGAGCTTTACACTTTCTGGGATCTGCAATCAAGATTTCTGCCTCAAACAGATAACCCATCCCATTGGTAATATGAAGAATGTCTCCCTCTTTCTTCCGAAGTACCTTGGCGATGTGCTTGCTTTCTTCAGCGTTAAAAAAGAATTGTTTAAAACTATTGTCCAACGAAGGATTGTAGAAGAGCTGCATAAATTACAATTTACTTTTGGCGTGTTCCAATCCCAGCTCGATCCAACCATGAAGTTGCTCCTCTGTCTTGAACCCCTCAGGGGACACAAAGATGAATTCCTTCATCGGTTTGCCTGTAAAGTCCATGGGTTTTACAAAATCTTGCTGCAACACCGCCTCCATTTTTTCGGAGATTACCCTGACCATCAAATCATCCTTAACGGGCCCTACAGTCATCTTTCCTCCATATAAAAATGCGATACCGCCAAACATTTTCTTTTCGGTAAAGGGTTCTGGAAACAATTTTACTGCTGCTCTAATGCGTTCTGCAAGTTCTTCACTATAAGCCATGGAGCTAAGTTAATAGTTAATAGTTGAAAGTTGAAAGTCCAAAGTAGAAGGTTTAATGTTGAGTTTTAAATTTTAAATGCTCAATGGATTTCTAATTCAACATTTAAAATTCATAACTTAAAATTGAACATTAGCTTCCGATTGCATATCTCGCCTTGGCCGCTACACTTTGGTCTGTGAACTGCCCTTCCAAAAATTTAAGATAACCCACAATCCCGATCATGGCGGCGTTATCCGTACAGTAGGCAAATTTTGGAATATAGGTTTTCCATCCCAGGGTTTCTTCAGCTTCCTTCAATCGAGCCCTTATACCTGAATTAGCGGCGACCCCACCTCCAATGGCAACCTGCTTTATCCCGGTTTGTTTTACAGCCAGTTTTAGTTTGTCCATCAGAATTTCCAATATGGTATGCTGAACTGAAGCACAAATGTCCTTTATGTTTTCCTGGACAAAGTCTGGATTTTTCTGTGTTTCCCGTTGCAAAAAGTAGAGAATACTAGTTTTTAACCCACTAAAACTAAAGTTGAGACCGTCCACCTTAGGTTTTGGAAAAGGATATGCCATGGAATCTCCTTCCCGAGCATATTTGTCCACCAACGGCCCTCCTGGGTAGGGCAGTCCCATGAGCTTGGCACTCTTGTCAAAGGCCTCCCCAACCGCATCATCCAAGGTTTCGCCCAAAACCATCATATCAAAATAATCATTGACTTGGACAATTTGGGTATGTCCACCGCTAATGGTCATTCCCAAAAACGGAAATTCTGGTCTTTGGGTGTCCTCATCGTCAATAAAATGGGCTAAAATATGGGCCTCCATGTGGTTGACCTCGATCAAGGGAATATCCAGTCCCAAAGCCAATGACTTGGCAAAGGAAGTGCCCACCAACAAGGATCCCATAAGTCCCGGTCCGCGGGTAAATGCTATGGCGGATAGTTGTTTTTTGTCGATATTTGCTTTGGCCAAGGCCTGATGGACCACAGGAACAATATTTTGCTGGTGTGCCCTGGAAGCCAGTTCTGGGACAACACCTCCGTATTGCCTGTGGATTTCTTGCGTTGCCACCACATTACTGAGCACCTCGGTATTGCAAAGTACGGCCGCCGAAGTATCGTCACAAGAAGATTCTATGGCAAGGATGTATTTTTTTTCTGTAGTCACGGATTTTGGAACAAAAATTGGTCGAGCAAAGGTAAAACATAAAGCCCTATCAAAAAATTAAGGAAAATACTGTTGCGCTTGGTATTGGCAATTCTGCTGATCATGGTCTTGGGCTCGTTGATTTTATCCATTCCAGCGGTTCAGACCCGGATGGCGAGATACGCTACCGAATCCCTCAACACTGAGTTTGGTACCAACATCAACATTGATCGGGTAAGTCTTTCACTTTTTAGTTTGAACACGGGTATCAAGGGTATCTACGTAGAAGATTACAAGAAAGATACTTTGGCCTACATTGAAAAACTCACCACCTCCATTCTGAATCTTAGGAACATGGCGAATGGCAAAATGGAATTTGGAGACATTGCTGTTGATGGATTGTTCTTCAACCTAAAGACGTATGAGGGTGAACGGGACACCAATCTGGATGTTTTTGTGGCAAAATTGGATGACGGACAGCCACGGGCGCCCGGTACACCACCATTTTTCATGGCTTCGGATGAAATAGAAATTGCAGACGGGAGATTCAGGTTAACCGATGAAAATGTGGAAAAACAGGTGGTCTTGGATTTTGTGGACTTGGAAGTCAAGGCCAAGGACTTTCAAATTCTTGGACCTGATGTGACCTTGGATATCGAAGAGTTGTCTTTACTGAGTAAAAGAGGAGTGCGCTTGGAAAACCTGGCAACGGAATTTACCTATACCAAGGAATATATGCGATTTGAATCGCTCAACATTCGCACTAAAGAATCAGAATTGAAGGGGCAGCTGGTTTTTGAATACGACCGTGAAGATTTTAAGGAATTCTTGGACAAAGTCAACATAAAGGCCCAGTTTACCGAGTCCACTGTATCCCTGAATGATGTCAATAGCTTCTATAACGAATTTGGAAAGGATAGGTCTGTTACATTTTCTGGTGACTTTGGCGGGGTATTGAATGCCCTGTCCGTGAACAATCTCTTTCTGGAATCAGGTCGAACGGGAATCAGGGGCGATTTTGAATTCAACAATATGTTCAGCAAGGATGCACCTTTCGTGATGCAGGCGGAGATGAAGAATTTGACCTCCAGTTACTATCAATTAAGGGCTATTTTGCCCAATATTTTGGGAAAGACCATACCTCCACCCTTGCGAAAATTGGGTCAGTTTACCATTAGAGGAGATGCTGAGGTCACAGAAACCTCCTTGGATGTTCAGGTGAATCTGAATACAGCCATAGGAAGCAGTTATGCCGACCTTCAAATGACCAACATACAGACCAATGAAAATGCATCCTATATTGGGTTTATTTCCTTGATTGATTTTGATCTGGGAAATTTTGTGGAGGAAGAGCAATTGGGCCTGACTTCCATGGACGTAAATGTGGAGGGTAAAGGCTTGATTTCCGAATACCTGAATACCGAAATCATCGGGCAGGTCTACAAGTTGGATTACAATGACTATATGTACACCAACATAAGGGTCTCCGGAATTTTGAAGGAACAGCTTTTTGATGGATCTCTGGTCAGTAACGACCAAAATGTGAAATTTACCTTTGAGGGATTGGCAGATTTTGCGGAAGATGAAAACCAATTCAACTTCATTGCCTCGGTAGATCATGCAGACCTCAAGAAAATGAATTTTATTCAGGACAGCGTGTCTGTGTTTAAGGGGGACCTTAATATGAATGTTGCAGGAAGTACTTTGGATAATATTGTTGGACAAGTGCGTTTCTCCAACACCGTATATCAGAACAAGAATGAAACCTACTACTTTGACGATTTTGCTGTCACCTCTTCTTTTGATTCAGATACCATACGAACGGTGGAAATTAATTCCCCGGACATCATTACAGGCTATGTAAAAGGGAAATTTAAGGTGGAGGAACTGGGCAGATTGGTGCAGAATTCCATCGGAAGTATTTATACCAACTATAAACCTTTTGAAATTTCAGAAGGACAACATCTCAGTTTTAATTTCAAGATCTATAATAAGATTGTGGATGTCTTTTTCCCAGAGGTGGCCTTTGACCCCAATACCTTTATTCGTGGCAATATAGTTTCTGATGAAGGGGATTTCAAGCTAACTTTTAAATCCCCCAGCATAAAGGCCTATGGAAATGAACTGGACAATATTGAGCTGAAGATAGACAATAAGAACCCGCTGTTCAATACGTTTGTTTCTGTCGCCGACATGTCCACCATTTATTATGATGTAAAGGATTTTAACCTGATCAACACCACCCTGAAGGATACCTTGTTCTTTAGAACGGAGTTCAAGGGGGGAAGAGGTTATGATGACAGTTACAAGCTCAACTTTTACCACACCTTTAATCAGCAGAACAAATCTGTTATAGGATTGAAGACATCGGATATCAACTTTAAGGGCAACACTTGGGTTTTGAACAAGGACGGGGATAATAAGAACAAGGTCATCCTGAATAAAACCCTGGACAGTATCCGTATTGAGGATGTGGTGATGGACAATAACAACAGGGAACAGATCAGGTTAAGGGGTGAGCTGGCAGATTCCACCTATAAGGACCTGGACCTACAGTTTAAAATTGTCTCCCTGAACAAAATTACCCCAACTATTGATAGCTTAAAGTTGGATGGGTCGGTTGACGGATTCCTGAATATACTTCAGAAAGATGGCAAGTATTTGCCCACTTCCAGTCTAAATGTGAGGGATTTTAGCGTGAACAATATGCGCATGGGCGACTTGGAGATAGGCATTTTTGGTAACAATGACCTCACCCAGTTTGGGGTGAATTCCTGGCTGATTGATAACGGCAAGGAAGTGATGAGCGTAAACGGGAAGGTGTTCAATCGCAATAATCAACAAGAGCTTAACCTCTTTGCCAATTTCACGGGCTTTCAATTGGAACCCTTTAGTCCATTGGGTGATGGGGTTATTTCCAACATTAGGGGAAGATTGGATGGTAATACCAGAATTGTGGGGAATTTGGACAATCCTTCCATTAATGGGATTCTCAGCTTGAATGATGCAGGCCTGGGGATACCCTATTTGAACGTGGACTACAATTTTGCACCCTATTCACGGGTCCGCCTGTTTGACCAAACCTTTTACTTTGAACAAGTAGGGGTTTCAGACGTAGTGGAGGGCACCGAGGCTACTTTGGATGGCACTATAAACCATACAGCATTTGGAGATTGGTCTTTGGATTTGGACGTGGATACCAACAATGATCGTTTCATGATTCTCAATACCGATTTTGATGAAGAGGCCCTTTACTACGGTACAGGTTTTATAAATGGAACGGGAAGTATTTATGGCTCCACGGATGCATTGACCATTGCGGTTGACGCTACAACGGCAAAAGGAACCTCATTAAAAATACCATTGAGCGACGTAACCACGGTAGGGGATTACTCCTTTATCAACTTTGTGGAAAAGGGTAGCGCGGAGGCTTTTAAGGAAGAACGGACCCTGGAAGACTATCAAGGTTTGGAAATGGCCTTTGACTTGGCTGTAACACCGGATGCTGAGGTAGAGATTGTGGTGGATCAAAACACAGGTAGCTCACTTAAGGGAACAGGGGAAGGAATTCTGTTGATTGAGATCAATACCAATGGTAAGTTCAACATGTATGGGGAATTTGTGGCGGTTACCGGAGAATACAACTTTAAGTACGGGGGAGTCATTGATAAAAAATTCCAGGTACGACCTGGAGGAACCATTCTATGGGAGCGAGATCCCTTGGAAGCACAACTGGATTTGGAAGCGGTGTACAGGCTCAATGCCAACCCAGCTCCCTTGCTGGACGGTCAGGCATACCAGTCCAGAATTCCTACCGAAGTGGTGGTGCGGTTGGACGGGGAACTGGAGAGCCCGAACATAGCTTTTGACATTGATTTTCCAGGAACTAATTCTGTGGTTCAATCCGAGCTTGAGTACAGACTCCAAGACCCAACGGTAAAGGAACGAAACGCGTTTTTCCTTTTGGCTCAAGGAACCTTTGTTGATGAGGAAGCTGGAATCAGCCAACAAGCGGTAACAGGAAACCTAATTCAGACGGCATCAGGTTTGCTCAATCAACTTCTCGGAGGGGAAAATGATAAATTTAATTTGGGGCTTTCCTATGAGCAAGGGCAGTTTAATACTGAAGCTGACATTCGGACAGAGAATAGAATTGGGGTCACCGTTTCTACCCAGATATCGGATAGGATCTTGGTGAATGGAAGAGTGGGGGTCCCTGTAGGTGGAGCCGGAGTATCGGAATCTGTTGTTGCAGGCGATGTGGAAGTGCAAGTGCTTTTGAATGAGGAGGGCACGCTGAGTGCCAAGATTTTTAATAGGGAAAATCAAATTAGGCAATGGGCTGAACGTCAAGGATATACACAAGGAGTGGGGCTATCTTATCAGGTAGATTTCAATAGTTTCAAAGAGCTGATGCAGCGAATTTTCAAGAAACAGGAAGAACAACCTGCTCCAACAACACAACCAGAGCAATCCACAGAAATTATGGGTAAGGATAGTTTGATTCGCTTTACCCCAAAAAACCGCGTTACCAAAAAGTCATTCAAATAGGGCTATTTTTTTTGATTATTCAATAAAATTTTCACGAAAACGTTTGAGAATTTTACTGAAATCAAATTAGTTAGTATGTCATTCGTAAATTAAATAAAGTTTCCTAGTTTTGGCTTTTTAAATCATTTAATGGCTTTAGAAATTAAGAAAATAGGCGTATTCACGTCGGGAGGTGATTCTCCGGGAATGAATGCCGCCATTCGTTCTGTTGTGCGAACTTGCGCATATTTGGAAATTGAATGTGTGGCGATTTACCGAGGGTATCAGGGAATGATTGAAGGTGATTTTAAAACTTTGGACGCCCGTAGTGTCAATAATATTATCAACAAGGGCGGAACTATATTGAAATCTGCTCGTTGTGAGGAGTTCCGCACCCCAGAGGGACGTAAGAAGGCCCACGATCAGTTGGTCAAGGAAGGCATTGACGCATTTGTGGTCATTGGAGGTAATGGAAGTTTTAGCGGAGCACTGATTTTTAACGAGGAGTTCAACTTTCCGGTAATGGGAATTCCTGGTACCATAGACAACGATATTTTAGGTTCTACATATACTATTGGCTTTGATACCGCTATCAACACGGTTGTGGAGGCCATTGATAAGATTCGCGATACGGCAAGTTCGCATAACCGCCTGTTCTTTGTGGAAGTAATGGGGCGTGATGTTGGACATATTGCCTTGAACGCAGGTGTTGGAGCAGGAGCGGAGGAAATTTTGATTCCTGAACAGAACTTGGGACTGGAGCGCTTGGTGGAATCCTTGAAACGAAGTAAGAAATCAGGAAAATCTTCCAGTATTGTTATTGTCGCCGAAGGGGATAGAATTGGAAAGAACGTTTTTGAGCTTAAAGAATATGTGGAGGAACATCTTCCTATATACGATGTAAGGGTTTCGGTTTTGGGACACATGCAACGAGGCGGAAATCCCACTTGTTTTGATAGGGTACTGGCCAGTAGAATGGGAGTAAAAGCTGTGGAAAGCCTCTTGGAAGGAAAATCCAACTATATGGTTGGTATACGGGACAATAACCTGATTTTGACCCCGATTGCTGAAGCAATCAAAGCACATACGGACATTGATGAAGAACTCATCCGTGTCTCCGATATAATGACTACATAATTAAAACCAAATAAAGTAAAAATGTCAAATTTGAAAATAGGAATCAACGGATTCGGGAGAATTGGAAGATTGGTCTTTAGGGCTACCGTGAAAAGGGACAACGTTGATGTTGTTGCCATTAATGATTTGTTGGATGTGGAGCATCTTGCATATTTGTTG
Organism: Flagellimonas sp.; assembly: GCF_965215805.1. GTDB lineage: Bacteria > Bacteroidota > Bacteroidia > Flavobacteriales > Flavobacteriaceae > Flagellimonas. The sequence goes on from NZ_OZ244124.1 coordinate 2,916,453, forward strand.
GAGTACGATTCTGTACATGGAAGGTTCGATGGAACTGTGGAAGTAAAGGATGGAAACTTGGTTGTAAATGGAAAAACAATCAGGATTACTGCAGAAAGAGACCCAAAGAACTTGAAGTGGGATGAGGTTGGTGCCGATATCGTTGCTGAATGTACAGGGATCTTTACCACTTTGGAAACTGCCCAATACCATATTGATGGCGGTGCCAAAAAAGTGGTTATTTCTGCTCCTTCAAAGGATGCGCCCATGTTTGTGATGGGAGTGAACCACCAAGACGTGAAAGCTTCTGATAACATAGTATCCAATGCTTCCTGTACTACCAACTGTTTGGCACCTATGGCCAAAGTATTGAACGACAAGTTTGGTATTGTTGAAGGTTTGATGACAACCGTTCATGCTACCACAGCTACCCAAATGACCGTGGATGGACCTTCCAGAAAAGATTATAGAGGAGGAAGAAGTGCTTTATTGAACATTATTCCTGCATCCACTGGAGCTGCAAAAGCGGTGACCAAGGTAATTCCAGAACTAGTAGGCAAGCTTACCGGGATGGCCTTTAGGGTTCCCACTGCAGATGTTTCTGTTGTGGATTTGACCGTTAAGTTGGGGAAAGAGACCTCATACGATGAAATTAAAGCAGCTTTCAAAGAAGCATCTGAAGGTGATTTGGCCGGAATTTTGGGTTATACCGAAGAAGCAGTGGTGTCCCAGGATTTTGTTGCGGATCCGAGAACCAGCATTTTTGATGCAGGAGCAGGGATGGAATTGAACTCCTCCTTCTTTAAAGTAGTTTCTTGGTACGATAACGAATCTGGATATTCCAACAAATTGGTGGATTTGGCCGAGCACGTTGCAAGCCTATAATTTACTATCTTAATATAGAATTTCGGGAAGTGGTCACCCGCTTCCCGAAACCTAACTAAAAACCGACCTATGATATTGATTGTTGACAGTGGAGCAACCAAATCGGATTGGATTGCCTTGGATGAGAAAGGGGAGCAATTATTTATGACCCAAACCTTGGGACTCAGTCCAGAGGTGCTCACCCGTGAGGTAATCGAGGACCGATTGGCCAACAATTTTGAATTGTCCAAAAACAAGGATGTCGTAAGTCAGTTATACTTCTACGGGGCGGGCTGCGGCACCGATAGAATGAAAAACTTCCTTAAGGAAATCTTTAAAGATTTTTTCCCCAATGCAAAAGCAGAAGTTCGGGAAGATACCTTTGCAGCCATATATTCCACAACCAAGATTGGACATCAAGGAATAGTTTGTATTCTTGGGACTGGATCTAATTGTAGTTACTACGATGGACACCAACTCTTTCAAAAAGTGACCTCCCTCGGATACATTCTTATGGATGACGGTAGTGGGAATTTTTTCGGTAGAAAATTACTTCGGGATTATTATTTCCATAAAATGCCGCAAGATTTGGGCATCAAGTTTAGCAAGGAATATAACTTGGAAGCCGATGCCATTAAGGAAAACTTATACAAACAGCCCAATCCAAATACCTATTTGGCAACATTTGCCCGTTTTATCATCGAAAACAAGGAACACCCCTACTGCCGTGGTGTTATAGATAAAGGATTGCAACAGTTTGTCAACAACTACATCATGCAGTTCGAATTGGCCACCAAGGTACCCATCAACTTTGTGGGTAGCATTGCACATTTCCTCAAAGATGAATTGGCTACCGTATTGGAGCGCAACGATTTAATTTTGGGGGTAATTCGACGTAGACCTATAGAAGGCCTAATGGAGTTTCACAAAGAAACTATTTAACCGCAATCATAGAAATTTCCACATTTACAAACTTTGGAAGGTTGGCTACTTCCACGGTTTCCCTGGCTGGTGCCGTATCTGCATCAAAATAGGAGCCATACACCTCATTAATTTGGGCAAATTGGTGCATATCCTTGATAAAGATGGACGTTTTGATAACGTGCTCAAAAGTCATTCCCGCCTCTTGTAGAATGGCCTTTAAATTCTCCATGGACTGTTGGGTCTCTTTTTGAATATCCCCTTCTACCAAATTGCCCGTTTTGGGGTCAATGGGAATTTGCCCTGAAATATAAAGGGTATCCTTGATCAATACAGCCTGATTATAGGGCCCAATTGGGGCTGGGGCATGTGGAGTGTTGATTATTTTTTTCATGGAGATGTAATTTTGGTACAGCTAATGTTAACAAGTTAGCGAATTTACCTAACGCTTCTAAAAGGTTGACTTCGGTTTTCCCATTTCAAGTCACTCAAAATATTGGCCTTTATACCAATGAAAAAGTACCAGCGCTCAAAGCGTCCAAATGGCGTCCAGTCAAAGCTCAACCTAAAACTGTCCAAATCCCGTTTAAATGCAAATCGGGTATCGGCAAATCCTTTGTTCTTAATATCGTAACCAGAAGTGACACCAACCTCCCATTTTGGGGTTAGCTTCACATTTCCATTGAACATGATGGAATGGTTGGTAATTTCCTTTTGCCTATTGCTGTTATTATATGTGGCCACATAGGTAATCCGCATATCCCAAGGAATTTCATTGGCATATAATGGATTATTTACATCATCGTCGGTTTCCCGTTCATCTCGATCAAATTGGAATTCCCCATCCCTGGCTCCCTTCAACTCAAAGGGGTTGGCACTGTAATCAGGGTCTCTATCCTTGGAATCATCCTCACTTTTCTTTCCTCCTTTCTTGAACATTTCGCTGTCCAGCCTAAAACCGGTGTTCAATCGAGCCGAGGTTAATCTAAAGAGACCACCGCCATTTTTAATATTAAAGGTGTTGATACGTCGCCCATTATTATCAATGGCATAAGGATCCAAGGTGGCCGAGAAGTTGATGGGAACATTCTTGATGATTTGGGTGGCCCCACTAACGTTCACCGGACTTAACTTAAGGGAATCCGCTTCAAAATTATAATTGGTAGAGAAGCTGAGGTTGCTCAATATCTGCACCTTCCTGGGTTCCAAAACCGTGGAATCTTTATCCCGTACCTTGGCCTCCAAGGTATTCTGAATGGCAAAGCCAATGGAATTCCCACGACTTAGGGAAGGTCTACCATAAATACTGGTTTCAAAAGGAGTGTATTGCACTTCGTTATTATCACCATCCGTGTAGGTCTCATAGAATTTTTCAAAGGAGGGCGAGTAGCTATAACTTATGGAAGGTCTTATGGTATGTCTTATGGCCTGGATTTTCTTGTCTTCCCCACGGTTAAAGGTTCCGTAGAGCACGGTTCCAATACTGGCTCCCATACTATAGCGATTAAAGCGGTCAAACCCTGCGATGGTATCGGTGACCACAGTTTGTTCATCTTCATCAAACCTTCGGTTGATGGTCTCCAAGGTCCACACATCCTCATAATTTCCATTCAAGCTCACACTGAGGTATTTGGCCACTTTAAAGTTGGTTCCGATAGGGATTCGGTGTCTTGCCCCAACACGGGCATCCTCAAACATCTTACTGGTAAAAAAGTCCTCCTCCGTGGTAGTAATGCTGTTTTGTGCATTAACGTCATACTGAAAGTTGATATTTTGAAAGATTCCTTTTTTAATCCCATCACGTTTGGCCAAAGGAAAAATACGCTCCATACTCGCCTGAAATGTCGGCAAGGACATGCTTATGGCCTGGGTTCTTGAATTTTGCGAGTGCGTCAAGGTCAAACTGGTATTGACCGAAGGATAGGCCGGAAACGTCTTGGAATAACTAATGGACGAAGCAAAAGTGTTGGTCTGTGTATTGGATCTATTGATCTGATTCAGCGAGTTGGTAAAGAACTGACTGCTACCCAAGTTTACCGATGCCGAGAATCTTGAGTACGGACTAGCCTTGGGATCCTGGGTATGTTGTATTCGGATGTTGTAGTTGCTGGTTCGGCTAAAATCGTCAAATCCCTTCTGGCTTCTGATCAGGTTTTCATAACTAATATTGATGCCCCCATTGAACTTATACCTTTTACGATAACGGGTTGCCGATCGGAAACCATAACTGCCGTTGGTATAATAATCCCCAGTAATGGCAATGTCCGCAACATCGCCAATGGGGATGTAATACCCTCCGTTTTGAATAAAATACCCCCGCTGCGGGTCATTTCCAAATGTTGGAAAAATAAGCCCCCCTTCCCGTCCCTGGCTTAGTGGGAAATACGCAAAAGGCAACGCTATCGGGGTTGGGACGTCAACAATGTAAAGATTACTGTACCCAGCTATGATCTTCTGTTTGGGTACAAACTTGGCTTTTCGAATTCTGATGTAGTAGTCAGGATCAACCGTATCCTTGGACGTGGTCAATTTTCCTTCACTTAAGAAGTAAACGGAATCGTTTTCCTTTTTGGTCACTTCCGCATAGACCTTCATGGCATCACTCCCCAGTTTTCCCAGACCAGCTTGCTGTTCGGAGCGGGAATTCCAGATAAGGGCCTTTTGTGTGTCAAAATTAAAACGAATGGAATCGGGTCTTACTTCATTGGTTCCTTGTTTAAAAAAGGGCAACTGGGAATAGGTACCTGTGGAGTCTTTTAAGCGTCCGGCATACACTTCGTTTTTAACATAGTCCATTACAATGACCCCGGCCTTTAATTCAGTGTCTTGATAATAAATCTCGGCCTCGTCGTACAAGTAAATTTTATTGTCTTTTTGGCTTAACTTCACATAATCCTTGGCCTTATACTTGATTTTATCCAGCAAAAGCGGTTTTTTGCCTCTTACCGTGTCCGTAGCAATGGAATCAGTGGAAATGGAGTCATTAAGAATGTTGGCAGGCATTAATGGCGCTGTTATACTATCCTGCAATGGCTTAATGGGCAAAGGGATAATGGGATCTTCCTGAGCTCTTAGGATTAGTAAGTTACCGAGAAGAACAAATAGGAGAACTAGAAAATGTTTATTTGATTGCAACGCTATAAATCCTATTTTTGTGCTAGTTTGGCTCAGTTTTTGGGATCAAACTTACATATATTTTTTGTTCTGTTGATTGGGGATTACAATATTTTTAACCTTAGCGGAACACCTTTATTGTACAGTTCTTATGAATAAAAGTTGGTCATCTTTTCTTATAGTCCTTTTAATTGTTCTCCCCCTGACTTCGTTCACCAATAATGATACCGAAGTCCCTCCTAAAGATAAGTTTGTGGTTGTTTTGGATGCTGGTCACGGTGGACATGATCCAGGCAATTTGGGCAATGGCTACCTCGAAAAGAACATTGCGTTGGGGATTGTGCTCAAAGCAGGAGCGGAGTTGGAAAAGCATCCGGATATTAAGGTGGTGTATACCCGAAAGGATGACAGTTTTGTGGATCTTTTTGTTCGCGGGGAAGTAGCCAATCAGGCCAATGCAGACCTATTTGTGTCCGTGCATTGTGATTCCCATAATTCCGATGCCTATGGAGCTGGGACTTTCGTTCTTGGTCTCCACGCCAATCGTCAAAATTTTGAAGTGGCCAAAAAGGAAAACTCCGTGATTTATTTAGAGGACAACTATGAGCAACGTTATGCCGAATATGATATCAATTCTCCAGAGTCAGTAATTGGATTGACCATTATGCAAGAGGAGTTTTTGGAGCAAAGCATTATGTTGGGTAAGAAATTACAGGATAACTTCACCAAAAGATTGAAGCGCAAGGACCGTAAGGTAAAACAAGCAGGATTCATTGTATTGCACCAAACTTTTATGCCCAGTGTACTGGTGGAAGCAGGATTCCTAACCAATAAAAGTGAGGGAGGGTACCTAAATTCGTCCAAAGGCCAAGCAGAAATGGGAAAGGCCATAGCTGATGCCATTTTGGGCTACAAGAATGACATATCAACTGTGACGGATACCTCATCCACCCCAGTGGTCATAGAAGATTCATCAGGAGCTGTGCATATGACCAAACAGGACGAAGGACAGTCCAAACAAGAAGTTGTTGGCACAAATACAAATACTTCAAAGGAAAAAGAAACGGTCACGGTTATAAAGGAGGAAATAAAAACAGCGCCCAAAAGTGAGGTTATTTTCAAAGTGCAATTGATGGCCAGCGCTAAAAATATAGCCCTAAATGCGGCGAACTTTAGAGGATTGGATAAACTCTCCAGGGAGCCTTACAAAAACCTATTTCGCTATATGTATGGCAATGCTACCTCCTATGATCAAGCCAAGGCGCTCAAATCCCAAGCGGACGCCAAAGGATATACCACATCCTACATTGTGGCTTACAAAAATGGGGTTAGGGTCCCTATTAAGACCGTGTTATAAGAGGTGATTAAAACCGTGGTTGCTTTGTCAAAATTATTCCTAATTTTGTTTAGAACCGTAAACCGTACCTTGTGAAGCTATCCAGGGAAATTAAAACTGGGATTATCGTACTTACTGGAATCCTGGCATTCATTTTTGGCCTTAGTTATCTTAAATCCTCCTCCTTATTTGAAGACAGCAAAACCCTTTATGCCATCTACGATCATGTGGGAGGCTTGCAACCCGGCACCCAGGTAACCATTAATGGCTTGGCGGTTGGCAATGTGAACAGCATCAAATTCAAAGACGGATCGGGTAAATTATTGGTCACTTTTTCCATCAATAATGATTTTGAGTTTTCCAAAAACAGCAAAGCTGAGCTATATGATACGGGAATCATAGGGGGTAAAGGCATTCAAATCAACCCTGTGTTTGATGGAGCACCCAGCGCCAGGTCTGGGGATACCTTAATTACCAACACCAAACCTGGATTAACCGAACTGGTTCAGCAAAAATTGACCCCCTTACAAATGAAGGTCGAGGGAGCCGTGTCTCATGCTGACACCCTATTGATGAATGTAAATAAGGTGCTTGATGACCAAACCCGAAAGGAATTAAGACAGAGCATTGCAGGCCTTAATGAGCTTATTGCATCGTTTAAAGTAAGCGCGGATAAGTTCAGTATCTTATTGGAGAACAACAAGGAACAACTGGACAATTCCTTGAAGAATGTGGACAAAATAACGACCAACTTCTCCAAACTCTCAGATTCCTTGGCCAACGCAGGATTGGCAGGAACGGTATCCAATTTTAAGACCACCGTTGAAAAATTGAACGCCGTTCTGGAAAAGATAGAGAAAGGGGAGGGGTCATTGGGCAAATTGGCCCAAGATGACAAATTATATGACAACTTAGCGGCCGCTTCCAGGGAACTCGATTTATTGCTACAGGATTTCCGATTGAATCCAAAGCGTTATGTCAATGTTTCGGTATTTGGTAAAAAACAGAAGGATTACGAACTTCCGGAAAACGATCCCGCAGCTCAAAAACAGGAATAATAGATGGAGTACTTACCCAATATTTTATTCACCCTAGCCCTGATTTTTGGAATCGGATTTTTCATCAAAAATGTAAAAAAACTAACCAGGAATATCAACTTGGGAAAGGATGTGGATGTAAGTGACCACAAGCCCCAACGTTGGAAAAACATGCTTCGCATTGCCTTGGGTCAAACCAAAATGGTGGTCAGACCTATTGCTGGACTCTTACATATTATTGTGTATGCAGGTTTCTTGATCATCAACATTGAAGTGCTTGAAATTATCTTGGATGGCATCTTGGGAACCCATCGCATATTTGCGCCAATGGGAGCTGTTTATGACTTCTTGATTGGTTCTTTTGAGATATTGGCAGTTTTGGTCATTGTTTCGGTAGTAATTTTTTGGATTCGAAGAAATACGATCAAACTACAGCGTTTTATCAAGCCGGAAATGGAAGGTTGGCCGAAAAAGGATGGAAATATGATCCTATATATAGAAACGGTGCTTATGTGCCTGTTCCTTACCATGAATGCGGCCGATTTTCAATTGCAGCAGCTGGATGCTCCACATTATGTCAAGGCGGGAGCTTTTCCAGTTAGTCAATATATAGCTGGCCTATTCCAGGATTTTTCCATTTCCAATTTGATTTTGATTGAACGCAGTGCCTGGTGGATTCATATTTTGGGCATTCTAGCATTTTTAAATTACCTCTATTACTCCAAGCACCTCCATATTATTTTGGCCTTTCCCAATACGTTCTATGGAAAGTTGAAGCCACAAGGGCAATTCAACAATTTAGAGGCAGTGACCAACGAGGTCAAGTTGATGATGGATCCATCGGCGGATCCTTATGCTGCTCCTGCAGATGATGCCCCCGAACCCGAGAAATTTGGAGCTTCGGACGTTATGGATTTGAGTTGGGTGCAGTTGATGAATGCGTATACCTGCACGGAATGTGGTAGATGTACCTCGGAATGTCCGGCCAACCAAACCGGAAAAAAGCTTTCACCCAGAAAGATTATGATGGATACCCGTGACCGATTGGAGGAAGTGGGCAAAATTATGGATGCCAATAAAGGCGAGTTTGTTTCGGATGGAAAGCAATTATTGGATGACTATATTACCAAAGAGGAACTCTGGGCCTGTACCACATGCAATGCCTGTGTGGAGGCCTGTCCCGTTAGCATAGATCCACTTTCGATAATTGTAGAGATGAGAAGGTATTTGGTCATGGAGCAGTCCGCTGCGCCAACAGAATTGAACAATATGATGTCCAATATTGAAAACAACGGGGCGCCTTGGCCTTACAATCAAATGGACCGATTGAACTGGGTAAACGAATAAATGAAGTCCTATGAGTGAAGCACTTACGGTGAAGACCATGGAAGAGTTTATGGCTGAAGGCAAACAGCCCGAAATATTGTTTTGGGTGGGTTCTGCTGGCAGTTATGATGATAGGGCCAAAAAGATTTCCAGGGCTTTTGTGAAAATATTGAACAAAGTCAATGTGGACTTTGCAGTTTTGGGGCCCGAGGAAAGTTGTACTGGGGATGTGGCCAAGCGTGCCGGTAACGAATTTCTGTTCCAAATGCAGGCCATGATGAATATTGAAATTTTAAATGGTTACGAAATAAAGCGAATTGTAACCTGTGACCCCCATTCCTTCAATACCCTTAAGAATGAGTACCCTGGTCTAGGAGGGAACTATGAAGTTGTCCATCATACACAATATATCAAGGAATTATTAGATGATGGACGTCTGTCCTTGAAAGGCCAAGTCTATAAAGAAAAACGCATCACCTTTCACGACCCTTGCTATTTGGGACGGGCCAACTCGGTCTATGAAGCGCCAAGGGAGGTGCTCAAGAAAACCAATGCGGATATAGTGGAAATGAAACGCCATAAGAAAACTGCACTGTGTTGCGGAGCCGGTGGGGCGCAGATGTTCAAGGAGCCGGAAAAAGGGGATATGGACATTAATGTAATGCGAACCAAGGACGCCTTGGAAACCAAGCCGCATATCATTGCCACGGGCTGCCCGTATTGCAATACCATGATGACTGACGGAATTAAGGCACATGAAAAGGAAGACAGCGTTACTGTTTTGGATGTAGCCGAACTTATTGCAAATTCTATTTAACATGCTAATTGACTTTGAATCCCTTGCGGATAATTCAAGAATATGGATTTATCAGTCCAACCGAAGCTTTACAGAGGATGAACTGAAGGAAATTGAAGCTGGACTATCCAGTTTCTTACAGGAATGGACTGCTCATGGAAGCGATTTACAAGCAGGCTTCGAGATACGATATAAGCGTTTCATTATTATCGGATTGGATCAGTCCCAATCAAGTGCTTCAGGCTGTTCTATTGATGCCTCCGTCCATTTTATACAAAGTTTGGAGCAAAAATATGGTGTGGAACTCATGGATCGAATGAATGTCTCTTTCAAGCAAGGGGAGTTCATTGCGTATAAGTCTTTGAAAGACTTCAAAAAAATGGCAAAAGCAAAGTCCATTTCCAAGAACACCATTGTTTTTAACAACCTTGTAGCCAACAAATTGGAGTATCTGGAACATTGGGAAGTTCCTGCCGAAGAAAGCTGGCATTCCCGTTTTTTATAGAGGATATCTGTAAATTATCCCAATTTCAGTGCATTGTTCGATGAAATGCAATATTTTTATCAGCAATAAGTATATGCCCTAGAATGTTACTTATGCGGATAAACTTTTACTTTCCCCTCTTTTTATTTGTTCTAATTAGTATGCAGGCCCAACATAACCCGTTGGTGGCCAACGATACTTTGGCGCAGCAGAACTGGGTAGATGCCCAGTACAATGCCATGACATTGGAAGAGCGGATCGGTCAGTTGTTTATGGTCATGGCCACATCCAACCAGAATAGGGAGGCCAGCGACAAAATCAAGCAGTTGATTACGGAACATCATATTGGCGGGGTGGTCTTTTCTAGAGGAGGTCCGGTTCGACAAGCTAACCTAACCAATGAATTTCAAGAAGCTTCCAAAACACCTCTGCTGGTAGGTCTGGATGCCGAATGGGGACTTGCCATGCGTTTGGACTCCACCCATGCATTTCCTTGGAATATGACCCTGGGAGCCATCAAGGACAGCTGTATTGTTGAAAAAGTAGGTTTTCAAATTGGAAAACACGCCAAAAGACTCGGGGTTCACATCAATTTTGCACCGGATATCGATGTAAACAACAACCCGCAGAATCCCATTATAGGGAATCGTTCCTTTGGGGAAGATCCCAAAAGTGTTGCCCAGAAAGGTATTGCATTTATGGACGGTATGGAAAGAGCAGGGATTTTATCCTGCGGGAAACATTTTCCCGGTCATGGAGACACGGCAACGGACTCCCATAAATCCCTTCCTATAATTGCATCTACTAAACAGCGATTGGACACTGTGGAACTGCTTCCTTTTAAATCTCTAATAGATAATGGACTCAGTTCTGTTATGGTGGCCCATTTGGAGGTGCCCCAAGTGGAATTTTTGAGGGCCGGACTACCTTCTTCACTTTCCGATCAGGTGATTACTGAACTTTTACAAAATGAATTGGGATTTAAGGGCTTGGTAATCACGGATGCCCTAAACATGAATGCTGTTGCTGAATTTGCACCAGAGGGGGAAGTGGAACTCAACGCCTTTCTTGCTGGGAATGATATGCTCTTGATGCCCAAAGATGTACTTCAGGCCAAGGCAAAGCTTGTGGAAGCCTACAATAGGGGGATTGTTACTGAATTTAGGTTATCAATGTCCGTTAAAAAGATTTTGATGGCGAAGTATAAGGTTGGACTTCATGATTACAAGCCAATTAAGCTGGATGGACTCTACGAAGATTTGAATACGGTAGATAATGATGCCCTCCATGAAGAGGCCATGGAAAATGCGATAACGGTGGCTAAAAACAATTTTTCATTGCTTCCAATCAAGAAATTGGAGAACAAAAAAATTGCTTATGTACATTTTGGTGATGATTCAGGCGAGACCTTTCTTCAAACCTTGAATCAATATGCAGAAGTAACGGAGATAAAGGCCAAGGATGCAGCGGGCTACCGAAATCAATTGACCCCTTTTAACTTGGTAATCATAGGTTTTCATAAAAACAATTCGAGCCCTTGGAAATCCTATAAATTTTCCAAAAACGAATTGTTCTGGCTTCAGGAAATTTCAAGATTGCGGACCAGCAACACCATTCTGGCACTTTTTGCAAAGCCGTACGCGCTATTGGATGTTGCCAAATTTGATACCATTGATGCTTTAGTGGTAGGGTATCAAAATAGCGAGATTGCACAGGAAAGTGTCGCGGAGGTCATCTTTGGGGCTATCGGGGCCAATGGAAAGCTACCGGTATCGGCCCATCCAGATTTTCCGGTAAATACAGGGATTCAACTCAAACCGCTGCAACGATTGGGGTATACCATCCCGGAAAGGGTAGGCATGAGTTCTGGAAAACTGGCTGCTGTGGATAGTTTGGTAAGGCAAGGACTGGATTCTTTGATGTACCCTGGAGCACAGGTGTTGATTGCAAAAAAAGGAAAGGTGGTTTATCAAAAGAACTTCGGAAAACCTACCTACAACTCGGAAGAGATAATCGACGAATCCCATATCTATGATTTGGCTTCCTTGACTAAAATCCTATCGACTTTGCCCATGATCATGAAGATGGAGGAAGAAGGAAAAATAGCGTTGAACAATACCTTTAAGGAATTGGTGCCAGAGTATGAGGAAACCGAATTAAAGGATGTAACTGTACTAAAAGCCTTGTCCCACTACGGCCGACTTCCAGCTTGGATTGCATTTTATATCCAGACTTTGACCAAAAACAGAAGACCTTCCCCTGATTTTTACAGAAGCACACCTACGGAAGGGTATTCCTATAAGGTGGCGGACAACCTCTATTTAACCGATGCGTATAAGGATTCCATATACAATCGGATTGGGAGACAAGAACTAAAATCCAACAGATACCGCTACAGTGATGTTGCCTATTATGTATTTAAAAAGTACATAGAAGAAACTTATGGAGAATCCATAGATAAATTGGTCAATGACTTTTTGTATGTTCCCATGGGATTGCGAAGGACCACCTTTAATCCTTTGGATAGGTTTTCCAAAGAAGAAATAGTCCCTTCGGAAGAGGACAACTATTACAGGCACCAGACCATTCAAGGGTATGTGCATGATATGGGAGCGGCCATGCAAGGGGGTGTTGGGGGTCATGCAGGCTTGTTCAGCAATGCCAATGACGTGGCCAAGATCATGCAAATGTACCTCCAAGGTGGGGTGTATGGTGGGGTTCGTTTCTTGAACGAGCGTACCATTAAAAAATTCAATACCTGCTACTTCTGTCATAAGGATGTTAGAAGGGGAGTCGGATTTGACAAGCCCCAACTGAAAGAAAAAGGACCAACCTGTGGTTGTGTGTCCAGAAAGAGCTTCGGACATAGCGGGTTTACAGGAACTTACACCTGGGCAGACCCGGATGAGGAGCTGGTTTATGTGTTTTTATCGAACAGAACATACCCTTCTGCATCCAACACACTTTTGGTAAAATCAGGACTGCGCACCCGAATTCAGCAAGCTATTTATGATTCCATTATAAATTAGAATGTAAATATTGCTTTAGATTTGTTCCTATGAAAATTGCAATAGTTTGTTATCCCACTTTTGGAGGTAGTGGTGTTGTAGCTACCGAATTGGGAATTGCCTTGGCCGAACGCGGACACGAGATACATTTTATTACTTACAAACAGCCCGTTCGTCTGGAGTTACTGGGTAATAACATCCATTTTCATGAGGTGCATGTACCGGAGTATCCTTTGTTCCATTATCAGCCTTATGAATTGGCTTTGTCCAGCAAATTGGTGGATACTGTTAAATTCTACGGAATAGAACTTTTGCATGTGCATTACGCCATTCCGCATGCCTACGCTGGATTTATGGCTAAAAAGATGCTACAGGAAGAAGGGGTTTTTATTCCGATGATCACTACCCTGCACGGTACAGATATTACCTTGGTGGGTAAACATCCTTTTTACAAACCGGCGGTAACCTTTAGCATTAATAAATCAGATGTTGTCACTTCTGTTTCTGAAGCATTGAAACAGAATACTTTGGATACCTTTGCCATTGAAAAGGAAATAGAGGTCATCCCTAACTTTATAGATAGCTCCAAATACAGTCAGGATTATACGGATTGTCAGCGGTCGTTGATGGCCAATGATGATGAGCGGATCATCACGCACATCAGTAATTTTAGAAAGGTAAAACGCATTCCGGATGTCCTCAACATCTTTTATAAGGTCCAAAAGGAAATTCCTGCCAAGCTGATTATGGTTGGCGAAGGACCGGAAAAGGAATACGCGGAGCAACAGTGTGACGATCTAGGAATAAAGGAAAAAGTGGTTTTCTTGGGGAATAGCACTGAAATTGATAGGATTCTCTGTTTTAGTGATTTGTTTTTATTGCCTTCGGAATCAGAAAGCTTTGGTTTGGCTGCCTTGGAAGCCATGATCAATAGGGTAGCGGTCGTATCCAGTAATACAGGCGGTATTCCAGAGGTGAACAAGGAAGGAATATCAGGTTATTTGGCAGATGTTGGGGATGTGGATACTATGGCAGCAAAAGCATTGGAAATCCTTCGTAATGACGAAGTTTTGGAAAAATTCAAGGAAAATGCCTTCAAAGTGGCATCTAAGTTCGATATTTTGAATATTTTGCCCTTGTATGAGGAGGTTTACGAAAAAGCCTTTAAGTACAGATTCAAGAACACCTATTGATGTATGAAGTACGCCCTGTTAATTATACTTGTTTGCATGGCTTCCTGTAAGGCGCAGAAAGAGGGTCAATCCCAAGGCGACCCAGACATTGTGCTGATAGCCCAGGATGGTTTTAGCGGCATACAGGAATATGAAGCAGAGGCCATAAAGGATGCCAAGTCCCTTAACAAGTTCTATTCCCGAATCAACCGCACCAGAAAGCCGGGTCTACCAGTTCCTCAGGTGGATTTTTCTCAAGAAATGGTTATTGTGGTTTGTTTGGGCGATTATCAAGGTCAACCAAAACCAGTAATTGCACGGGTGGCCGAAACAGATACGGACGTATCTTTGGCACTGGAATTGGGCAGCGCTTCCAAAGAAGAAATTCAAACCACCGTAATCTCAAATCCCTTCTACGTATTTAAGATGCCTCTGACTACCAAAAAGGTAGATATTCAGAAAGTTGCGAGGTAGCTTATCGATACTTTTTGCCTTTCATCTTATTATCGAAAAATTGAGGTACTTGAAAGTACAAAACTGGTAAATTGCCCTCTTTAATTTAGTTTTGTCATAGATAACCTCAAATCACAGCTATGAAAACTTTGAGAACGCTGCTCATTTTAGCTATGTGCTTGATTTCTCTTCATTTGAAGGCACAGGAGCGGCCAGAATTGACTGCAAAGGACAGTATCGTAAAAAGTTCTTGGATCTTTACCGTGGGAACCAATTTCGTTGACGATTCCGGTGACGAATTTGGAAGCCTTTTTGATATTGAGGACAGTTGGAATACGGTTCCTTACCCATCTCGGATTAGCATAGGGAGATATCTTAAGAATGGAATTGGTTTGGAAGCAATTGCCTCTTATAACAAGTACAAGGAGGGCAAAGTTGTGGACAATCAAATCAACACTGAGGATATAGATTATCTTGGGCTGGATTTTAGAGTCAGCTATGATCTAAATATGATTTTGGGGGAAACTGGTTTTTTTGACCCATATGTAGGCGTTGGAGCAGGTTATACGGATGCCAACAATCAAGGTAGGGGAACATACAATGCTGTCTTGGGATTTAGGACCTGGTTTTCTGAACATTGGGGATTGGATTTTAGCTCCACAGGTAAATGGACCATGAATACCGAAAACTCTTCCAATCACATTCAGCATGCCGTAGGGTTGGCTTATCGCTTTGCAACCGAAAAAGGACTTTCCAGAAAAGGTGAGGAAAAGAAAGCATTGTTGGACGAAATTGAAAAAGAGCAACAGCGCATCCAAGATTCCATAGCGGAACAGCAAAGAGCAGAGGAAGAAGCACGTCTGTTGGCAGAACGATTAAAAAGAGAAAAGGAGGCAGCTGAATTGGCAGCCGCTGAGAAAGCCAAAAAAGAAGCCCAAGAAGCCCGCAGAGCTAAGATAAGAAGTGATATTGAAAGCCTGGGCAATGTGTTCTTTAGCTTGAACTCTTCCTATCTGACTCGAAAGGATAAGCAAGTATTGGACCAGCTAGCACAGATTTTAACGGACAATCCATCTTTGATAATTAAAATTGAAGGGCATACGGATTCTAGGGGAAGCGACCATTATAACCAATGGTTATCGGAACGAAGGGCCAAACGAACATGGGAATATATAGTGAGCAAGGGAGTATCTGAAGACAAGGTGCTGAATGAAGGATTTGGAGAAAGCAAATTGAAAAATGAATGCGATGACATTACACCTTGTTCCGAGGAAAAGCATTCTAAAAATAGAAGGTCAGAGTTTATTATCCAGGCATTGGATTAAAGGGAATCCTGATTGTGGTTTGAAGCAAATGGGTTTTGTTCAGACCTGCAAGATAAAAGCTAATAGTTAAAGAAGATTGCAACTTAAAATATGTAAAGAATCTTTAAAAAAAAGAAGCTAAATTAGAAGGTTGCCGATGGAATGATTGCAATTGGTATTTTTACCCCATTTGGTTGGCCTACAAGAACACTAATTAAGACATGAAAAAGAAAGTATTTGGTAAATTTTTACTGCTACTTACCTTTATTATCTCATCATCGGTCTTTGGCCAATATGACAAGGTTGTTATTATTGGTGCCTCTATTGTTCAACAGACTTTTGGGCGGGACTTAAACAATCCCAATGCTACCAGGACAGCAGAATGGCAGGCGAATGGAGTG
Source organism: Flagellimonas sp. (assembly GCF_965215805.1). Classification (GTDB taxonomy): domain Bacteria; phylum Bacteroidota; class Bacteroidia; order Flavobacteriales; family Flavobacteriaceae; genus Flagellimonas. The sequence continues at coordinate 2,932,648 of NZ_OZ244124.1, forward strand.
AATGTCGATGTATATGGCTACGGTTTTAGTGGCTATGAAATCAATGATATAATTACCGAGGTGCAAACGGCCATGAGCACCTACACCACCAATACCTTGTTCATGATTCATATTGGGGGTAATAATGTAAGTACCACAAGACCTTACAGTACCGCCACCCCTGCAGAGCTTCAAAGTATAAGCGATGACTACGATGCGCTGATCACGGCTATTGGACAAACACGGAAAGAGGATGTAATCCTCATGCCCATTACTTTTAGAACCTATTCCATCGCAGAGGATATTGCAACTAATCAAGAATTGGGTAGTTTACCGTACAATCGGGAAATTTTGATTCCGAAAATACTGGCCAACACCCCTTCACAGATTAATATTGATGGGAATCCCATTGTAGACCTATACAATTTCACCCATCAAAATTATACCACCTATTTTGATATAGGAGGACCAGGTTTTGATGGTATTCATCCTTCAGTGCCCGGACGCACGCTTCTATCTGATTTTATGAGTGGCAGAGCTTCATACTGGGTTAATGGTGGAGCAGTCCCAGACCCGTTAACTTCAAATATTGCGGTAACAGGGGTAAGTCTGTCTTCAAACGCAGAAAGCCTGACTACGGGAGAATCAGTGACCTTGGTTGCAACAATAATTCCAAATAATGCCACCAATCAAACGATAACATGGAGTAGCGATAATTTAGCGGTTGCAACGGTAACCAATGGCCTAGTAAATACCCTTTCGTCAGGGACTGCAACAATTACAGTTACTACGGATGACGGAGGTTACACCGATACTGCGATTATTACGGTGAACGATGATACAGATGGAGATGGCATAACGGACAATCTTGAAGCTAGTCCGGCAGAGGCGCTTGATCCTTGCCTCCCGGTTCAGGCAGCAGGATACACTGGATATAATGCATTCAATGGCACCTGGAGCGCCGCGGATTGCGACGGAGATGGCGTAAGCAATGGGAATGAGGACACAAACGGGACCGACCCCTACCAAGTTTCCGGTGATACCGATGGCGATGGTGTAGACAATGACAACGAGACCAATGATGGAACGGATTTGAACAACCCATGTGATCCGGTACAGAGTGCTGGATACACCGGATATAATGCCGCCAACGGCATCTGGAGTTCCGCGGACTGTGACGGAGATGGGGTAAGCAATGGGGACGAGGATTCCAATGGGACCGATCCTTATCAGGTTTCCGGTGATACCGATGGTGACGGCATCGACGATGACAACGAAACCAACAACGGAACAGAATTGAACAACCCCTGTGATCCCGTACAGAGTGCCGGATACACTGGATATAATGCCTCCAATGGCATCTGGAGTGCCGCAGACTGTGACGGCGATGGGGTGAGCAATGGGGACGAGGATTCCAACGGGACCGACCCCTACCAAGTTTCAGGTGATACCGATGGTGACGGCATCGATGATGACAACGAGACCAATAACGGAACAGATTTGAACAATCCCTGTGATCCGGCACAGAGTGCAGGATACACCGGATATAATGCCGCTAATGGCATCTGGAACGTCGCTGACTGTGACGGAGATGGGGTGAGCAACGGGGAAGAGGACTCCAATGGGACCGACCCTTATCAGGTTTCCGTTGATACGGATGGCGACGGCATTGACGATGACAACGAAACCAATAACGGAACGGATTTGAACAATCCTTGTGACCCCGTACAGAGTGCCGGATATTCCGGATACGTTGCTTCCAATACCATATGGCAAGCAGCAGATTGCGATGGCGATGGGATGAGCAATGATGAAGAGGTCACCAGCGGTACCGACCCTTATGAGTTTACTTCCAATGATGATATGGACAATGATGGAATTGCGGATGGAGATGACAATTGTCCTACAACGGCCAATCCGGGACAAGAAGATTTTGATCAGGATGGAATAGGTGATAGTTGCGATGATGATATGGACAACGATGGGATACCAAATTTGGAAGACGACTGTGATGACACTGCTCCTGGCGCTGTAGTGGATGAAAATGGATGTACCATTCCCCTGGATGCCGATAATTTCGAGGTCATGGTAACCGGTGAGTCCTGTATTGGAAGCGGAAATGGGAGTATTTCGGTAAGCGCCAAAGCCATTTTAAATTATAATGCGGTACTAACCAATGATGCGGGGACAGAGCTTGAAAGCGAGCAGTTCACACAAAATTTGGAATTTGGGAATCTTCCCTCCGGAACTTATGGATTGTGTATTACAATTTCAGGTGCTCTCAATTTTGAACAGTGTTATACCCTTCAAGTGCAAGGCATTGAACCCTTAAGTGTGGATCTCAGTGCAGTCACGGCAGAAAATCAGGTGGAATTGAAACTTTCCGGATCAGACTTATATACGGTGGAACTCAATGGTGAAATCTTTAAAACGTCCGAGAGTGATATCACATTAAACCTTAACAAGAATGAGAACGAAGTAAGGATCAGTACAGAAGAAGATTGTCAAGGTACTTATGAAAAGTTGATCATTCTTGGATCAAAGGGCTATGTATATCCAAATCCTGTTGACGAATCGGATTTGAACGTGTATGTGGGCGTTGAAAATTTTGAAAAAGTACAACTAAGCGTATTCGACATCCATGGAGCGCTGGTTGCGAACCATAATCTGGAAACAGATGCAAATGGTTTTGTGAAAACGAATATCTCGTCACTGTCCCAAGGTGTTTACTTTTTGACAGTGACCACCATAAATTCACTGACCCACTATAAGGTCATTAAAAAGTGATAGATCAATTTAATAGAACTAACGAAAAAATGATAAATAGATAACCAGATGATTCATTCAATTTTAAAAGGGAAAGGAATTAGTTTATTGACCTTTCTAATGTTTTTGATAAGCTCAAGTGCTTTTGCCCAAACGGCAGACAATGAGGATTTTGACGGGGATGGAGTCCTGAACGGTGCGGATTTTGATGATGATAATGACGGGATTCTGGATGTTGATGAGTACGATTGCCCTGTTGGGGGTTCGGCTTTGGTATGGGGCACTCCTCCTGTATGGACGGGTGGCGACCCCGAAGATGACTTTTCCTCCGTTGCCAGCACGACCATTGATGGCACCGTGGTCACAGCCGACAATTCGAATACAGATTTTGTCATAGTGGCAAACTACAACGCCAACACTCAGGCTTTCAATGGTACCGACGGCCTGTTACTCCAGTCGCAGATTGGACAGTTGGATGATAGTCCGATAGTTTATGAGATAAGGTTTGATCGTCCAGTCACGGGACTTTCCTTTAGCGCTGTGGACATTGACAAACGTACAACTTTAGAGGCCCCAGCTGGTAATCCCTACACTGAACGATTGACTGTCAGTATTTTCAAGGAGGGGGCTACACTTGCGTTGGATCCCACCGAGTATACATTTGGAAGTGCCGTAGACGACCTGGGTGGTGGGGTTTTTGAAGGTAACTCTCTAGTTGCTGGGAACACCGATATTGGTGACGTCAATTTCACATTGGGCAAGGCGGTTGACCGGGTGGTTTTTTCCTTTTTGACCACAGAAGTGAGCACCAGTGCCCAAGCTATGGCATTCCTGATTTCAGACATGACCTGGGACTGTGCCTATAGGGATTTTGACAGTGATACAGTTGCGGATCATTTCGATACGGATAGTGATAACGATACTTGTGTCGACGCCTTGGAAGGAGATGGTGGATTTACTTTGGCCGATGTGGACGCAGACGATAGTTTGGGTGATACGGTGGATTTAAATGGTATTCCAACCATTGCTGGTGCTGGTCAGGCTGATGTGAGCAGCATTAATGCCGGTGTTACTTCGGATGAATGCGATGATGATGGGGATGGCGTAATCAATGTTACGGATGGAGCAAATTCCTTAAACCCTTGTCTTCCTGTTCAAGTGGCAGGTTACTCAGGTTACGATCCAACCAATGCGATATGGGCAGCCGCGGACTGCGATGGTGATACCGTATTGAATGGGGACGAAGACACCAACGGCACTGATCCCTATAATGTGGATACAGACGGTGATGGCACCAATGATGATGCGGAGGCCACCCCGGCCGAAGCAATAGATCCTTGCCTACCAGTTCAGCCAGCAGGCTACACGGGATACGATGCTACCAATGCCATTTGGGCCGCTGGGGACTGTGATGGTGACACCGTACTAAACGGAGACGAGGACACCAATGGAACGGATCCATATAATGCGGACACTGATGGTGATGGCACAACTGATGATGGGGAGGCCACTCCGGCCGAAGCTTTAGATCCTTGCCTTCCGGTCCAGGCGGCAGGATACACAGGTTACGATGCCACCAATGCGATATGGGCAGCCGCTGACTGTGACGCTGACACAATTCTGAATGGGGATGAAGACACCAACGGCACCGATCCTTATAATGTGGATACGGATGGTGATGGCACCAATGATGATGCGGAGGCTACTCCTGCAGAAGCAGTAGATCCTTGTCTTCCTGTCCAAGCGGCAGGTTATACAGGTTACGATGCTACCAATGCCATTTGGGCTGCTGGCGACTGTGATGGCGATACGGTTTTGAATGGGGATGAGGACACCAACGGTACCGACCCTTATGATGCCGATACAGATGGCGATGGTACGGGAGATGGCGCTGAGGCCACACCAGCTGAGGCTCTGGACCCTTGTTTACCTGTAAGGGCAGCTGGCTATGCTGGTTATGATGCCGCCAACGCCATTTGGGCAGCCGCTGATTGTGACGGCGATACGGTATTGAACGGGGATGAGGATACCAACGGTACGGATCCATACAATGGGGATACCGATGGTGATGGCACCACAGACGATGCTGAGGCAACTCCAGCTGAGGCAGTAGATCCTTGTCTTCCAATACAGGCTGCAGGGTACACTGGTTATGATGCCACCAATGCGACATGGGCGGCCGCCGACTGTGATGGCGATACGGTACTGAACGGGGATGAGAATAGCAACGGTACAGATCCATACAATGGGGATACCGATGGCGATGGCACCACAGATGATGCGGAGGCTACTCCAGCTGAGGCGTTAGACCCATGTTTACCCGTCCAATCTGCAGGTTACACAGGTTACGATGCTACCAATGCGATATGGGTAGCTGCAGACTGCGACAGCGATGGCCTTACAAATGGTTTGGAAGTTACCAATGGAACGGATCCTTATTCAATGGTTGATACGGATGGAGATGGGATTGACGACGATAACGAAGTTAACAATGGGACAGATGCTGCGGATCCCTGCGACCCGGTTCAATCCCCGGGTTATACGGGATATGATGCTGCCAACCCAACTTGGGCTGCTGCGGATTGCGACAGTGATGGAGTGACCAATGGAGATGAGGTTACCAACGGAACCGACCCTTATGAGGCATCCAGTGATACGGATGGTGACGGAATAGTTGACGATGCAGAGGTAAATAATGGAACAGATCTTAACGATCCCTGTGACCCGGTACAATCTCCCGGTTATACGGGATATGATGCTGCAAATGCTATTTGGGCAGCGGCTGATTGTGATAGCGATGGTCTAACCAATAGTGAAGAACTTACCCTTGGAACCGAAGTTTACAATGCCGACACGGATGGTGATACCATCAATGATGGTCAAGAGGTTACTGATGGAACCAACCCTTTTGATGATTGTGATTCTATTGGAGGTACTCCACTACCCGAAACATTCTGTGATAGGGATAATGACGGACTAAGCGACGATGAGGAAGTTACTTTGGGAACTGACCCTGATAACCCTGATACCGATGGCGATACCATTGAAGATGGTCAGGAAGTAGCTGATGAGACCGATCCATTGGATCCATGTGATTCGGAAGGTGGAACACCGCCACAAGGAACCATCTGTGGTGTTGAAATCGGGAATTCCATTTTGACTCCTGATGGAGATGGTATCAACGATGTATTTAGAATTGAGAACATTGAATTGTATGCCAACAACAGTGTGGAAATTGTTAACCGATGGGGTGCAACGGTTTTCAGAACGGATAATTATGACAACAGTTCCAACGCTTTTGCAGGAATTGCGAATACAGGGGCTTCACTTAATAAAGGAAATGTACTACCGGCTGGAGTATACTTCTATATAATCAATTATGTAGATGAAGGTCGATCTAGAAATGCCTCTGGATACTTGTACATTAACCAATAAAAAACTTAAGAAAAACTTACAATGAAAAAGTCCATTATAATTACGTTAATCACAGCTTTGGGAATTGTCAATCTGGCCAATGCCCAGCAGGATCCACAGTATACGCAATATATGCTGAACACAATTGTGGTTAATCCAGCCTTTGCTGGTACCGGCAACGTCCTAAGTGTTACGGCATTGCACAGGTCACAGTGGATTGGCCTGGATGGAGCACCAAAAACACAAACAGTAAGCATAGAAAGCCCATTATCTGAAAGACTTGGGGGAGGATTGACCGTAATCAATGACAATATTGGGGATGGAACCGTGCAGCAAACCGATTTCAATTTCGCATTTTCCTATACCATTCCAGCTTCCCGTGAGGGCAGTCTGGCCTTTGGTCTGAATGTTGGTGGAGAACTGCTGAATGTGGATTTCACCCAACTGGTAAACTATGGCGTAGAACCCAATCTACCCAATATAGATAGCAAGTTCTCGCCAAATGTGGGGCTAGGGGTGTATTACTATCAGGAAAAATTCTTTGCGGGTGTTTCTGTGCCAAGTTTGTTGGAAACAGAGCATTTTGATAATTCCTCCGATGGAACTTCCTTCTTGGCCAAGGATAGAATGACCTATTACTTGATTTCAGGGTACAGATATGAAATTAATCCTAGCCTTGTGTTGCAACCAGGATTTTTGGTTAGAGCTGTAAGTGGAGGTCCTGTTCAGGTGGATTTGACCGCCAATATGACCTTTAACGACAAGTTCTCCGTAGGAGCGGCATATCGATTGGATTCCGCTGTAAGTGCCCTTTTTGGGGTTAAGTTTGCGGAAAAGTTCCTAGTGGGGCTTGCCTATGATGTGGAAACATCTACTCTGGGAAGTACACAATTCAATGATGGGTCATTCGAAGTTTTTCTGAGATATGACTTTATCAATAGAATTAATAGAAGAAACGTAAGCGGCCGTTTTTATTAGAAACGGACTCTCGGCTTTGTTGGGGGGAAAACAACTCCCAACAAGGCTCTTTCTTTTACCGCTTGATATTGATTTGACCATTGCGTATTGCAGACGAACATAATACGCTTTGGTCTTTATTTATTATGGCAAACTTGATTGGATTCCTTTTTATTCCATCTTTATTACCAAAAGCTTAATATACCTTTTAGGAGTTTGAAGGTAGTGTTTAAGGATTCCATCACACCGCTACTCGCAATCTTGGGCTCTGTCCAAGGTTTTAAAATAGTCGGATACAACCTTGGCGATCAAGTCCCTCCCATGATTGTTCCAATGCCGATCATAAATAAGTGTGACCGGTTCTTTAGAAAGCTCGAAAGTAGGTGCAAAATCGATGTACTTGAAATTGTTATCCCTACAATACTTTAAAAACGAATCGCTGGTTTTTCTGGAGTCGAGCAAAAGGGTAGTCTTGCATTTATCATAACCATATAGCTCTACGAGGCTTTTAAAGTTGTCCAAAAACTCCTTTTGGGTTTCCGGGGTTTCTTGATGCTCCAGTTTCTCCAAATGCTCCTGGAATCGTTGGTCGGGGTTGTCATCCAGAGATCGTCCTGTCAACAAATTCTTGATAGGCTCAATAACACCAATTTTAGAACCATAGGAAAGCAGCTTTATATTGTCCCTTACCTTAAAAATGGTGGAGGATAACTTTTTAATTCGCCCCACGTTGGGTTCATACGAACCACGGTAAAGATCACTTTGATAGTTGAGATACAGGATAATTTCATCAGTCAGGTCAAACTGCTCTTTGTAGGCGTGGATGAGATGCATTTGGTTGGCCAGATCATAACCTGCATAGCCATATTGATACACTTCGGTATCATCCAGTTGCGCTTCTATCTTAACGGCTATGGAGTTGTCAAAATCTTGGTGGAATCCCTCTATAAAGGAATCCCCAATCAAAGCAATCTCAAATTTATCCTTGGAAGGGGTAAATTCCCGGTGGGAGTTAAACCCAGCCTTGTTGATGTTGAACTCAGAAAAATTTTGATTGCGATTTCCGGTAACCGAATAGCCCCGATATCCTGGCACACGCTTTTCCACACCCAAATCATCTATAAATCGTGGGGGGTCTTCGGCATATAAATGAAAGGCTCTTACCATAATCTCCAATAGTAGAAGAATCAGAAATATGTATAACAATAATTTTAACACTAACTTCTTCATACCGCTAGAATTGGAAATAGATAAATGAACGGTTCACCCCATCATCATAGAATAGGAGCATGGCCAGTACAATGATGGTATACATTAAAAACCGCACTGTCTTGGATTTGAATTTGAACGGACTGCGTTCGTCTTTTCGAATCAGATATTCATAAATTACAAAAAATGCCAGCAATACATAATAGTCCATCATCCTATACCCCATAGGGTTGACGTAGGATTCAAAGGTAAAGTTGTTGATGATTTGGTCTATGTACTGAAAGGAATCCGTCAAGGTGGGGGATCTAAAGAAAATGCGGGAAAAAGTGACCAATGCAAAGGTCAAAAGCACCTGGAAAATTTCAAATGGGGTAGGGAAAATCCTATTTTCACCCACCACATTATGCGCATACATTCGGTTTCTGCCCATTAAGAAAACGGGGATGTAGAATACAGCATGTAACGCTCCCCAAAAGATAAAGGTCCAGTTGGCCCCATGCCAAAAACCACTGATCACAAAAATGACGATGATGTTCCTGACGGACTTAAGTTTGCTTACCCGTGACCCACCCATGGGTATATAGAGATAATGCCTGAACCAAGTGGATAGCGATACGTGCCATCGCTGCCAATACTCCGCCACATTTCTAGAGAAATTGGGAAACTTAAAGTTGGACATGAGCTCAATCCCGAAGAGCTTGGCGGTTCCGATTGCGATATCGGAGTATCCACTAAAATCCCCATAGACCTGAAAACTAAAAAAACAGACCCCCATAATCAAGGTAGAGGCGGAATAGGTACCGTAATTGGCAAAAATATCATCCACAAGCGGGGCCAAAGAGTCGGCTATGACCATTTTCTTGAAAAGACCCCACAAAATGAGCTTTAAACCGCTACTGGCCTGCGCATAATTAAAAACCCGACTATTCGCTATTTGAGACAATAGATTGGAAGCCCTTTCAATTGGGCCGGCAACCAATTGTGGAAAGAAGGATACGAAGGCCGTAAACGCAATAAAGTTTTTGGTAGGGGTTAGTTTTTTATAGTAAATGTCAAAAGAGTAGGACATGGTTTGGAAGGTATAGAAGGAGATACCCACCGGGAGAATAACTTGGAGCGTCCAAGTGCTCTTTATGTCATAACCCAAGGTGTGGAACAGGTCAATAAAGGAATCCACAAAGAAATTACTGTACTTAAAAAAACCTAGCATGCCAATGTTAAAGGCCATACTGACCCATAACCAATACCTGGCCTTCCTTTTAACATCGATATTCTGGTAAATCTTTTGTCCAACAAAAAAGTCGACAACCGTACTGAGGAAAATCAACAACAGAAACCGCCAATCCCACCAACCGTAAAAGAGGTAACTGGCACCAATGAGGAAAATGTTCTGTACAACAACATTTTTTTTGAACACAAACCAATACAGGGAAAAAACTGCAGGGAGAAATAGCAGATACTCAATGGAATTAAATAACATGTATTAGTGGTTTGTTGGATTGAATAGGATTGATTTTGTTTTTTTTTGACCTTTTAAAATATAGTGGTCCTTGTTAGCGGAATAATAGAGAGCCACATGATCCGAATGTTCCTGGGTCGCAAAAAGAAAATCGTTAATCACTTTTTTGCTAAAAGGTAACTGTTCATGATGCATCTTTATTTCTTCCATTGCCCCTGTTTGGGAGGAATCCATATCCATAAACCTGTATTGTGGACCCAAATTTGGTTTCATAGGTTGTCCCTTCAATTTTCTCTTGATTTTGTTCACTTTGGTATTGACTCCCTTAGCTATTAGAAACGCCAAAATCCTAGATCTGTTGCCTTTGAATTGGGCATGTAAAAATCCTTTTATGGAGTACTTTGGGTAATAAAAATGATGATTAAAGCGGTAGCTGGTATTGCACCACCACTTTTTATAATCCAAATCGCCCCAGCCCATATCATATTGGATAAATCCATTATCCATACACCATTCCAACAATTTATAGATTACGATTTGACCAAGACTAAACTTGCCATAATCCAAGTCATAGGAGGAAATGTACCCAAACAACAGCCGATCATAGATATAATTAAAGGAAAAGGCTATGGGCAAATCCTTGTCATAAACCACAAACAATGAGGCTTTTCCCTGATTTATAAGATCAAAGGAAGTGGCATATACTTTATCCCAGATGGCCAGGGTGCTACTTTTCTGTCCACGCTGCTCAAACCTTTGGACTATCATGGATCTTAAGCGTTCCATTAAAAATTGGTAATCCGATTCCTCTATTTGGTGGTGGAACAGCTTGTATTGTATATCAAAACAGCTTTCCAGTCTGCGGCGTGCGCGGTTAATGTTTTCGCGTTGTTTTTTGTTTTGATGGCGTAAATAATCGTCCGCACTGGAATAACCATCCAATCGGATTGCATGACCCTTGACCGTGGGGAACATTCTTTCTGTCAAACCTTCTGAATCAAGAACCTTGATTTTAAGATGGTCCGGCACATGCGAAAAGGAATAGATTTTTTTGTCTTTATCCGAGGTGTTTGGATGATCAATAAGGTTGTTGCCCTGTCCGTCCGAGAGCCTAATATGTGAATACACTTGGGAAATAGGCCCTTGTTTTATGTATAGGTCAGTAAATAGCGATACACTTTCTTTTTTCATAAAACAGTTGGTTACGCTTCTAGGGTTGACCTTAGGACTTTGATACCTTTATTTTTTCCCAACACAAGGTACGTATTCGAAAGATTGGTCAACTTCCTTACCGTGATGTCCGTGGAATGATCCCGATATTGATATTGAAAATTGAAAACCAAGGGCTTAAGCCAAAAGTAGTTTGCTGTATGAATGTTAACTTCTTTATAGGGTTCGCTCAGGATTGCGTTAGTTTTGTTCTGTAGGTCTATTTCCTGAATTTCGGGTCTTTTGGTAGGTTTGGCTTTGTTGGCAGTGCGGCTTCGAGCTGCTTTTTTTTGCTTTTCCACCTTTTTAGCCTCCTTGTAATCCTTAAATCGATAGGTCAAAACTCTTAATGGGACGATTAATCGATGTACCAAAGATTTGGGATTATAGTAAATGTGATGACCAAGAAAGGCTACATTGTTGCACCAATCGTATTTGTAAGATTGGTCCCCCCACATAAAATCAAGAATGCCATAGTTGTGTTCCAAACACCATTCCACATGCTTGGTAATGTCTATATGCCCCAGCCCAAATTTGGCGTAATCAATATCGTAGGATCTAATGGCACCATTTAAGATGTCCTGAAAATGAAAATTCAGACAGATGTCAATGGGGCGGGAGTCCGCATAGATGACATGAAAAGAAGCTTTTTTATCCAAGATCAAGTCAAATGCTCTTTTTTTAAGGGCTTTTAATTTTCCAGCTTGATTGAATTCCCTACCTATCTGATCAAAACGACGCTTAATAAGTTCCTGCATGTTATGGAACAACTCCTCATACCTGTCTTTTTCTATCTCCCCAAAGTATACCTCGTAGCGGATATCAAAGCAGGACTCAAGCCTTTTCATCCTACTTTTTAATCGACTTCGTTGCTTGGAGCCCATTTTGGAGTTCATATAGTCCGTGACGCATGAAAATCCAGTAAGATCAATATGAAAACCCTTAATTCTATTGATTTTTAATGTTTTAAGGCGATTATCAAGGGTGTGTGGTACAGGTTTTAGATACTCGGGAATGCATCGTATTTCCGTAATTCTGGATAACCAAGCTTTTGATGGGGTTGAATCGGGGTTTACATAATTTTTCCCTGTTCGGGTATTACGAATCGTTTGGTAAATAGGTGGAACATGCTGTTCTTTAAACAGACAAAAGGTAAAATTGTAATTGGAGATTTTGACAATTCCCATACCTTTTTTACTATACGTTTAGTTTTACACCCATTTTCTTGTCTTGGCCAACCAAAAGGAAGGTCTTGTCCATTTCATCCATCTCAAAAACATTCAGATTTTCCAAATGTTCTTGATGGAGATATAAAAACTCATAGCAAATCCCTTTTAGCGAACTATGTTCCGATAAACTAAGATCCAAAGGGGCCAATTCTTTTTGGGTATGCCTATCGTCCACCTCCAAAAATTGGTAATCCAAACTTTCCTTTTTCTTGTTTTTTAGGGCATAGGTAAATCGGTGCAAGGTTTCATTGAGTTTTTTCTCCCTTAAGTATTGTTTCAAGGAAAACAAGCTTTTAAGGGTATAGGCCAAAACTCGAGATTTAAATGAGCTTTTATCGTATACAATGTGATAGTGGAAATCGAACTTTTTGTTTGACCAACGTGTTTTGTAATCGAAATACCCCTTGGAGAAATCAAGGATATCCCAACCATTTTTTGTGCACCAGTCTATCAAGTTCATGATTTTGATGCTTCCCAAATGAAACTTTGCATAATCTATGTCAAAAACCGTAATGGCATCAAATATTCTCTTGTCCGATAGGTAGCCCAAGGTTACGCTAATAGGCTCGTTGTTGTTGTACAGGACGAAGAGTACGGCCTTTTTCTCCAAAATCATGGGATAGGCCACGTCTTTATAAAAGTTCCATTCTTCGGGATCTAGGTTATTGTTGGAAATTTGTTTTTCCCCGAAGCGTTTCTCCAAAAGGTTTCGGAAACTGTCAAAAATGGCATCATACTCCTCTTTTGACATTTCACCACAATGGGCTTTGAAGGAAATATGGAAAGACTCCTCAAGCCTTTTTTTGTATTTACGCAGCTTGTAGCGACTACTTTTTTTGAAGGTCTTGGACATATAGTCATCCAAGGAGCTAAAGTCACCCAATTCTATCAGGAATCCAGGATATTGTTTCACCGAATATAGGCCCAAAGGACTGTTTTTGATATCCTCCTTTGGAGTGGCAAAATCAATTACATCGTAAATAAGAAAGGTTTTGCCCTTTTCTTCTTTTCCACAATTTGGGTCGAACTCGTAGTGTACCCCTTTGGTCAAATTTTTACCTGCATTGATGTGCAGACCGGGAATCTTTGACTCGTAAAATGAAAGGTTTTTGGCAAAATTGAAAGTGCTGGCCTTCTTGTCCCCCAAGAAATGCTTGGACCAGAAAGACAGAAAAGTGGTTGAATTGAATGGGTTGGTATTGATCATTTTGTAGTATTGCGCTGCACATCATTTTAAAAATAATGTGCTGTACACCTTTTTTTGTTATTTCATTTCTCCATTGATTGCACTTAACCCTGGGTTATTTAACCAGGTACCAAACATAGCAGTTGTACATGTCTTTGGGGAAAATGACTTTACGTAACTAACAAAAGGTAACTACCAAAATCAATATATGTGGTCTATCTGCCACAACCACTGGATTAATTCATCTATCCATGCAATTTTCCACTGGTTAAGGCTTTTAGGGCCAAGTGGATTTGCGACCTCTTTCTCATAGCTGAAACAGAATCACATTTTGCTTTCTATCAAATCTTTTAATCCAGAAACCGTACCTGAGCCTTCAATTTCTTCGGCAGATAATGGTACACTATACTCTGAATCACAAAAGGCAATAATGGACAAAACAGTCAATGAGTCCCAAGCTTCAAAAGATTGAAGTTCATCGCTTAGACCTACAGCCTCTTCTTCCAGCAATTCAGCAATTGAAGTTTCAAAATTTTCCATTCGTTGTTATTTATAGTCAATCATTTCACAAAAATCGAGCTTTTCCAGTTTCATTAGCAGAGAGGCCCAGCTCAAACCGGCACCAAATCCTGCGATACAAACCAAAAACGACTCTGTCAATAGTTTATCGGCTAAATTGAAAGTAATGGCGGTAGGAACACTAACACCGCTGGCGTTTCCAAAGTTCTCAACCACATTGTGCGGCATTTTATCATGTGGCACTCCCATTTTATCAGCAAGCTTCTTTAGCATAAACTTATTAGGTTGATGGAATAGGTAATAGTCCACATCTTCCTTGTCGCAATTCGCCTTTGACAGTAAATTATCGATCATGGGAGGCACCTGTTTTTGCACAAAATTAAAAACGTCATCACCCTTCATGACCAAATGGTCCAAAGCTCTGGAATTTCCATTCTTATCCGTCTGTAGTTCAGCTGTCTCCGGTGTAGATGGCATTTTAAATCCACCTGCGGGTATGATCAACGACTCTGCACCTGTTCCATCCACGTTAATGGTGCCATAAATGGTGCTGTCATTGGAATCTTTTTCTACGATGGTAATGGAAGCTGCATCGCCTGTCAATGGACGGCTACCCCTATCCTTGGCAGAAACTTTGCAACTCATCATATCGGCATTCAGGAGGACTACTTTGTTCACTTCTTCCTGATCCAACAGCATAAAGGCCTGGTTAAGGCCAACGGGATATCCAGAACACGCTTGGTTAATGTCCAACAACATCATATCCTGTTTTAAACCAAGCTTTCCTTGGATAATGTGACTGGTAGCTGGAACAAAATGGTCAGGGGATTGGGTTACCAATACGATACCATCAACGTCTTCCTTCTTTAAAAGACCTTTGTCAAAAAGGTAATTCATGCCATAAATGCATAAATCGGATACCGCGGTACCCTCTTTTACGACCCTACGCTTTCCATAACCCATAATCAGCTTAAGCTTCATGGATTGTGCCCGCGAGAAGTCATAGTTGTCAATTTCATCATCAAAATTGACCTCATTCTCAGGTAAAACCGTAAGAATCCCGGTAATTTTCTTATTTCGAAATTTTAGATTCATTCCGTAACTCCGTTTTTGTTAAGCAATTGAATAATACCTTCAACACTTGAAAAGTTTTCAGGTAAAATTTCAGTACCGTCAATGGATATTCCGAATTCTTCATCCAGGGAAGCAACCAAACTCACTATATCAAATGAGTCCAACATGCCTTCTTCAATGAAGTTGCTGCTTTCAGAAAAATCAAATTCTGGTCTGATCTCCGTCAAGAATGTTAAAATTTTATCTTTCAAATTGAACCGTATTGTTAGTTATGGGCGTCTTTTATGATACCCTATATATTATTAATTTGTTTATTTAACAAGGCCCTGTCAATTTTTCCCGTGGTTGACTTGGGCAATACATCCATCTTAATGTATTTGGTAGGTATCATATGCTTGGACAATACCTCCCTTAGCTTTATCCTGAAATCCTTTACAGGTATTTCGGTTTCCGATTCGTACACCAAAACGATTTCCTCCTTCGCCTTATCAAAAAATACGCCGGCGTTGATGGTATCGAATACACTTAAAATATAATGTTCTATTTCCCCTAGATCGATCCTATATCCGGAAAGCTTGATTTGAAAATCCTTTCTTCCGATATAGATATATTCTCCTTTTTCGTTTAAAAAGACAATATCACCAGTCCTGTAGATTCTTTCAGGTACTGACTTATTTAACGGATTTTGCACAAAAACCGTATTGGTTTTCTCAAAATTATTCCAATAGCCCAGGGCCAGAGATGATCCCCTAACACATAATTCCCCTTGTTCACCTACCTCGCAAAGCTCGTCCTTATCGTTCAATACAAGAATGTCCGTATTTCTACAAGGTATGCCAATAGGCAAGGACTCGTCCTCATTAAAGGAATCATCTACAATATGATAGACACAGGTTCCCGTTATTTCTGTTGGGCCGTACATATTGCCATAAACAATCTCCCTTTCCAAGCTTTTGATCCAATAGTTCAAGTGCTTGGGAGGCATTACCTCTCCACCAAACAATACCTTTTGTACAGTAGGGATCTTGTTTGAATCCAGCAGTTTAAGATTGGCAATATTGACCAATACCGCTGGCACCCAGAAGATGAAGTTGATTTCATGTTCGTTGATGTAATCCAACAAGGTGGCGGGGAAAATAAATTTTTGTTCAGGAATGATATAAAGTGTTGCCCCCCTGAATATCATGAGGTAAATATCCAAAGTGGACATATCAAAGATAAATGGGGTCTGATTCCCGATTTTTTCGTTTTCGGTTATGTCAAAAGTGTCGGCAACCCAGTTGATATAATCGATTATGGATAGATGTGAGATAACGACACCTTTAGGTACCCCTGTAGATCCTGAGGTATGTAGAATATAGGCAGGATCGGTATCCACACATTTTTTGTAATTGTAACTTTCGTCTACCTTCTCATTGACATCGAGCTCGTCCAAATTGATAATGTCAACGTCCAGATCACATTTCTGAAGATTAGCCAAGAATTTGTTGTTGGTAATGATGCATGAGGGCTTTAAAGCTTTTAGAATGGCCTCAATTCTCGGAACTGGATTTTTTGTGTCCAACGGGGTATAGCAGTTGCCACTGTACATGGTACCCAAAAATGAAGCGATGGCATCATTGGTTTTTGGTAAATAGATGGCAACAGGGCTATTAATGGCATCACTTTTCTTAGCTATTTGGGTTGCTATAAGTTTTGCGCGTTGGGTTAACTCCTTGAAAGTTAATTGGGAAGTACCATCTACAACCGCTAACTTATCCGGGAATTTATCAACGGTACTTTCGAAATATTCAATTAGGTTAATTTTTATCATAATGGTACGCTAAACACATAAAAAGGTTGAAATCTGTGGCGACAAGAAAACCATTCCATAGCTGAATACAATTGTTAGGGGGATGGTCTGTGTACTTGTTGCCGAACTCAGTTGAAATCCGATTGCTTACTTTTCTGCTGATTAACAAATTTGGGGGTGACAAAATGTATTTGGAAACTTGACCGTTCAAAGACACCGCTTCGGTGTCTTTGAACAGCTAGTTAAAACAGTCAGTAATCGTGCTTTAGAATTTCAAGTACCTTTCTGGAATTGGGAATTCTGGAGTAGCTCTTTGCCAGTACATACTTAGAATCCACCATCTTTCCTGATAGTAGGCCAACTGAATACTGTGCACGTTTCTCACATAAGACTTACCAGCGGCCATGTCCTCTTTGCTGTGGAAAGACTCACAAGTACTAACTACGTGTGCGATGTTACCGTAGGTTTCTTCTACCCGTCCAATTTCTCTTTCATAAAAACCGGTTTTTCTAGTGGTTTCCATCCACTTCCCAATTCGCTCAATATATTCATTACAAGACAAGAACTGAGGCCTCATATTACCGTTTGAATCGTTTTCATAACTGATCAATTTGCCCTCAGGATGGAATAAGAACCTGTAGAAATCCCAATCTCTGGGCTCTCCTGGCTCTCCACCTATACATGCATAGGAGGTTTTTATGATGTCATCCATCGTCTGTACACTTTTCAGATATTCTTCTTTCATAATAGAAATGTTGTTTTGGGTTATATAATATTTATTTTAAAAATTAAACAGCTAGAACGATTTGTCTACTATTATTATTGTTATTTCATTGTTCTTACAAACCAGTCATGATTTTGTAAACCTTGATGGGTCTGCTTGTAGGAATTTATTCAGAGGACTTAAATAAACGAGTTTCCTTTTTTTGCTTTTGAAATCACGTTTTAGGGTCCTTGATTTGGTTCCCAAACCATTACAAAAAAAATACATCTTCCTGACAACCGAATTTTTTTCAGTTGAAAGCCTTAAAAGTATCGACCATCCTCCCAAAATGACAGCAGCCCAAATTATTTTTGAAATCCAACTGGAATGATGTGCATATTTTGGAGTTGAAAAGAATCCCTTCACATTTGGGTTTTCAATCGGAATAACCTTTGTTTCATTGGATTACATCTGATAGAAATCGTATATGATCAATAGGTAACTTATTGAACGAAATCAACATCCAACTGAATTTAAGCGAAACCAACCCATGGAAATCCTATTCCAACATGTCAAGAAGCCAAGCTTAGTTCGGATAATTGAAACTAGACCTTGGTTTAAATCTAGCCCACCTTTGGTATGGCCATTACTTTTTCCTTAAAGCGATAGAAAACGGTGGTATCATCCTTTACATTTTTGTCCACGATCATACCCGCTTGGATCACATTGTTGTTGCCCACTTCAATACCTGGAATCACCAAAGAGCGTAGTCCAAATTGATTGTTATTTCCCACTTTCACCGATCCGGCTACACCAGCAACTGAAAAGAAGTTATTGTCTCCCACAACACAATCATGGCTAATAAAACAATAGGAGGTAAGAAGATTGTAACTTCCTATGGTAGCATATTTTTCAAGGATACAGAACGGAAACACAATGTTTCCCTCTCCAATGGTCAATTCCTTAGCCATTACCACACTGTGGTGGATAAAGCTTCCAATCTTGGCGTTCTTTTCTTTTAAAGCCTTGATCATTTTTTCCCTAAACGGAATACTCATCACGGCAATCAAAACTTCCTCATCTTCCTTGGGTTCATAGGAATCTATATCGCATAGGACAGGAGCGGAAAAGTTGTATTTTTCGTAATGGTCTTTTACGTGCTCCGCATAGTCTATATAACCTAGGATATTGATTTTTTCTTCTTCAGGGACTTTTGTGTTGTGATCTTCTATGTAGAATGTAACTTCCGAGGCGCAACCCCCAGTTCCTAAAATGATAATGTTTCTCATTGTCTCCGTATTATTTGGTCGGACTAGACCTTTTGTGTTTTTTTGATTTAAGCGGGGGTGTTTTAATGCTCATAGCGAAATTATGTATTTTCTATGAATCAAATTTGCCCTATTTGTTTAATTTAATGTATTGATATAGTCATTTAAAAGATTCGCTTCCGTACTGCTTGTTCCCGTTGAACCCTGCTTTCAGTTTAAATTCCTGTTGATGTGGGGCAACTTTTATGGCAACATTATTTGTGTACTACGCTAGCCCTGTATTGAGGGAAGAATCTAAGATCCAAATTGTCACAATACATAAGGCCGTTTTTTTGCTCAACCAATTCTTGATAGATTTCCTTGTTTACTGTATACTTCCAAACCCTAAAAGGGAACGTATCTTTTGAGAATCCAGATTTGAAATAGAACAAAGAATCTTCCTTGCTACCAACTCCGCCACCAAGATTGAAATAGCGATATTTTTCCTGGGTTCCCCTGATTCTCATTTCGTCTATCAATAACTTCACAGGGTTTAGGTCAAGATATTGCTCACTGGTTCCTGAGAGATGGTACTGAATGTAGGCATCTTTCTTCGTGAAAAGTGCTCCACCAGCTATTTTGCCCGTTTTGTTCTGTGTGGCCAATAGCAATTCCGTATCAAAGTGGGGGCTTTCCAGTAAATCGAGAAAATATTTCTTATCAAAAAGGTATTCTTTGTTGGCATTTACCCGGACCATGTTTTCATGGTACAATGAGATAAAGGTGTCAATGTCCGAATCCGTTTCGGCATGCCTTATAGTATAAATGGACCTGGATTTGTTTATGTAGGTCCTTAACCTTTTAAAATAATTTCCCCACTGCTCTTCCAAGCTTTTGGTGAGATCAATGTAAACCACCCTGCCCAAGGTTTCGGTTTGTCCCAAATGGAACAAACAGTGTTCTTGATTGGGAATAAAGGAGTTTAGTCTGGAAAAAATGGAAACAATGTTTTGTTGTTCGAACAAATCCTGAATCTCTTTCCGAAAATCACTGAAATCACATTCTGAAGTTACATTTTTGGTGATGGGTCCAGGATACCCGTATACCGAGGTCGCATCTTTGTACAGGGAATATTCAATATCACGAAAGAGCAATGGCAAAAGAATGGTTCTGTCCTTGTCATGATAATGAATCAAAACAGGTTCCTCTCCATTCACTTTGGATGCATGGTGGTAGTCATAGGTGTGATAAAAATCAGCGGAATCACATCCTTTTACAAGAGCATCCCATTTTTTCTTCTCCTTTACGATTTCAATCATCCTAAGAATTTGGTCTTTCGATTGGTATTAAGTTTGGTCCCTAGTTAAGGTATTGGTTTGATATTCCATACAACCTTTGACAACAAAATTCATTAGTCCATATTCCCATTTTATCAGCCGATTTTTTGAAGTCAAAGCCTAATTTCATGTATTCATACAGGGTATATGGCAATTAACTTGCGTTTCCACCCCATGCGGCCCAAGCATCTTCTTGTTTTTCGGTATACACATCGTCGGATTGGAATACCTTCTGAACCGTTTTAAACAGAATTTTTACATCAGTGCCAAAACTAAGGTTGTCCACATACCACACATCATGTTCAAACTTTTCTTCCCATGACAACATGTTTCGGCCATTTACTTGTGCCCAACCTGTTATTCCAGGTTTTACCTGGTGTCTTCGTGCTTGTTCTTCATTATATAGGGGAAGGTAAATGGTCAATAGGGGCCTTGGGCCCACTATGGACATGTCTCCCTTCAATACGTTCACCAATTGCATCAATTCATCCAAAGAATGATTTCGGACAAAAGCACCCACTTTCGTTACGCGATCTGCCTGATCTTCCAATTCGCTGTCCTTGTCTTTTGGGTCTCTTAGCGTCTTGAACTTTATAATGGTAAATATTTTCTCGTCCTTACCTGGTCTCTGCTGAAAGAAGAAAGGCTTGCCTTTATTGGCAAACATCAATAGAATAATCAAGATAATTATGACTGGCGAAAATACGATCAACGCCACGAGTGATATTGAAAAATCTAGAACTCTTTTAAAAAACTTCCTGTACATAATGAATGAATCTTTTTAGTAATATCTCTTTATAATACTTCCAAGATTTTGGATTTTTGGAATTTAAAGTCTTAAAAATTGGTTTTTTCAGGCACAAAGAAATAGTAAAAAAGTTGTTCCTGTACCAACCAAAGCAAATATTAGCCAAAATGCTAAATCCTTTGGATGAACGAAGGCTAATTTCGGAAAATGACATTTTTTTCGCTGTTGCCCTCGGAAATTCTCCTAATTCCCTATTTATTTAACGTTGAAAGCCTAATTTAGGTGCAAATCCCGTAAAATATTCATTTCCAGACACTTGTGAACTAGAGCCAAATACCTTCGGGAATAGGTTTCTCTTCAACCACCTCTATGAGCAATTGGTTGGGCCCGCGAACAAAGAAACTCTTCAGTCCGTGTACCTGATCGGTCTTAATCCCTTGCACTATTTCAACCTTGGAAGACTGCATTTGTTCAAAGACAGGTTCAATGTTTTCAAAAGAAAAGGCAAGATGGTCAAGCGAGGTCCCATCTGTAAGCTTGAACTCTGACGGAAACCACGTTCTTTCCTCCACAGGCTTGCCGTTTACAGTAATATTAATGTTACCCACATACAACCTATTCCATTGGAACAAGCCGGTTGCCCAGGTTTGTGCGCTTTCGTATTCCGGGGCCAGGCCCAAATGGGATTCAAACCAATGCATGGTTTCATCTACATCGGTGGCCAAAAGATGAATATGTTCAAAAGTATGGTTTCTGTTGCCGGTAAACACCTCCACAACCTCCTTGTCAGGACCAAAAAAGTACATCCAATGGCTATCGTTCAATGGATTTATGGGCGTATGCACTTCTATGCCCTGCTTTACCCGCCAGTCAAACTCCGAAGGCCCGTCTACTCCAGACCATCCAATATGCCATAAACTGGATCCATCATGTGTTTCAGGGGCTTCCTTTACCTCGTCCAGCAACAGAAATGACTTTTCGGTAAACAAGGCATCCGATTTTCCTCTGTATAGGATTCTTTTGGCACCAAAATATTTCTCATAGAATGCTAAACTCTTATTGATATCCGTGACATTTAGATGGATATGGTGAAAATTTGCCTTAGTCATGGTAGGTTCTTTTAATATTGGTTGGAAAAAGCCTTTTTCTGCTTACGGAAATCCCTGAATATAAAAGCGAAACTTTTTAAGCTCATTGGGAATTATGGGTCTGAATTTTCTCTGAAACTGAATTGACTACTTCGGCAAATTCTTTGCACAAAATAGATTTATCATATTTGGTTTCGGCCAGATTTCGGGCATTCAATCCCATGTTTTTGCAAACCTCTGGATTGTCCTTTAAAAAAGTGATTTGGTTGGCCAAATCCTCTGGATTTTTTGGATCTACAAAAACCCCGCACTCATATTTTTCCACCATGTCCTTGGTCCAACCTGGAGAATTGACAATTATGGGCTTTCCAGCAGATAAAGAATCAAAAAGTTTATTTGGGGAATTGGTGGCCAAGATTGGAATATCTGCAAAGGTTACCATGGAAACATCGCATAAATTCACAATTTCCGATAGTTCTTTTAGGCCAAATCCACCAAGGAAATGTGCATTTTGTATTCCCAGGTTTTCACATTTTGCCTTGAGTATGGGTTCTGTAGCCCCTCCTCCCATAAAAACAAATTCTATCTCTGGATTGTCTTTTAAATGTTTGATTCCCTCAATAATGAAGTCCATGCCATTGGCCAATCCCATGGATCCGAAATAAACCGTTTTGAACGAATTCGGATTTAATCCCAGTTCCTTGCAAAAAGCATCGTTCTTTTCCCGATTCCAATAGACATCTATCTTGGACATATTGGGAATCATGGATACTTTTTCCGGAGCGATCCCTCTTTTTGTCACCCCATCTTCCATGCCGGGAGAAAGGGCAACAACATGTTCTGCATTTACATAAATGGTCTTTTCGAACCACAATGCCAATTTGATCAGAAGCTTGTTGTTCAATCCGCCCATTTGTATTGGAACTTCGGGCCAAAGATCCCTTACTTCAAAAAGGAATGGGGTTTTTTTGAATTTTTTGACCACCAACGCTGGAAAACCTATGGTTAGGGGAGTAGAGGTGGCAATGACCAAATCCACATTTTTTTCCTTAAGGGCCATTCTGGCCGATTTGAGCATAAAGCTGACAAAGGAGAGCAACCGTTTAAAAATGCTCATGTATTGGCTATAGGGTACCTTTAAATAGATAACATCTATCCCATCAATGTTGACCCTTTTGATTTTTGAATCTATTTTACTGGAGGTGGCCAACATGGTAACTTGGTGACCCTCTTCTATAAGTTTACGACTTATCCAATACGATCGGGTGCCTCCGGGTTCTTTTGGTGTTGCGAAGTATTGGTGTATGTAAAGTATTTTCATTAATGGTTATTCAATAATCGGATTGCACTTTTATGAGCATTTGGAAATTCTCTGGTTTAAAATAAAGACCAAATCTTTAACCTTAACGTTGTCATGCATTACATATTACTTGCCACAAGCTTAATTGCCATAAAAAAATTGAAGGCAAGCATGGCAAGAATTACTTAGTGGCCGGTACATTTATGTAAGACTTGGAGGAAAGCGCAAAAATAGGATTTTCAGGATAATCTGTGCGACCAATTGCCGAGATTCAAAAATTTTATTCGCTCGAAGAACAATCTTAAAAATTCCCTTTTTTTTTATTTATTGGATGAATTCCGATGTGGTATTTGGAACATTGGATTCAATTATTCGATAAAACTAGTATTTTGACTAGTAAGTTGGTGCATCCACTCTTTTTTTAATTTAATTTGCCCTCAGATTTCAAAGTGTCTAAATGATAAGCTTATTAAATAGGATAAACGACTATTGTCTGTACCTTCTGGTGTTTTCCGTTACTTTTGAGAACTGGGATCCCTTTAATTTGGTAGGCTATTCGGTCACCTATTTTGCAACCATCATGTATTTGGGAACCTGGGTTCCGTTGATAGCCAGGAATTTTCAATTTACCCCCTTTAAAAAAATTGTGATACCCTTACTGCTCTTTATTGTGGTGGGGTTTATATGTTCTGCCATACACTCGGAGTATGTCCACGAATTGAAATTTGCATACCATTATAGAGCACTTCTTTTAATAGTGCTGATGACATTTATCGCCTCCCATATATACTCCAAACCAAAAATGTTGCCCCTGGTTTTGAATTGCTATTTGGCCAGTGTGCTTTTGGCCTTTTTGCTGATAACGGCTGGCAAAGGTGTTACGTATGAAAATGGCAGGCTATTGCTATTTGGGGAGAATCCCAATATTATTGGGGCCAAATCAGCCTTGGCTTTCTTAATTACCATTTCAAGGTTAATAAACAAGTTCACTATTAAAAGGGCTGTTGTTATCCTTATCATTTGCATTCCATTTATAAGCATAATTGCAATGTCCGGATCAAGGGGAGCCTTTGTTTCCATGTTTTTGGGACTTACGGTTCTGCTCCTGTATAGAAAGACGGATATTCTAAATAAAATGGCGCTGATCATTTTTGGAGTACTTGCCTCGGCCATGCTGATTACCTATTTGTTGGAAACAAATCCCGTAATGGCAGAACGTTTTGCCGCTACGGTGGAAAGGGGGGATATTGGAAGAAATGTACTTTGGGCAGCTGCTATTGAAGTTATAAAAGACAATATTTTTATTGGCGCCGGTTTTGAAGGTGTAAAACCGCGCATGTATGAGCATTCGGGTGTTTTTATGAATCCCCATAACATTTTGCTCTATGTTTATATAGCCAGCGGCCTCCCTGGAATAATCTTGTTTGTTACTTTTTTGGCCCGCTTGGTTAAATTATTGTTTCTGCACTACAAAAGGTATGGAGATTCCTTGAACCTGGTTATGTTCGTGATCGTTGTGTTCAATATGTCCAAACAAGGTGGTAGTATAGGAAAAACACTGTTTTGGTTCTTTTTTGCGGTGTTGATGGGTTCCACTGCCCACGTCTTATCCAGGGTTAAACAAAAAAAGCTGGCTTAATGAAAATATTGGTAGTATCTAATAATTATCCATCGTTAGAGTATCCAACAAGAGGTGTGTTTGTCTACAACCTGATACAGCAATTTTGCAAATTGGGACATGAGGTAACGGTAATTTCCCCTAAAAACATCATGGCTTCCCGCCGCAAAAAGGTTGAATCCTATGGGGAAGAGAACTGTACCGTTTACCGCCCTAAGTTTATCTCGGCGTCCGCCAGAAAAATAGGCCCCCTATATACTTACATGATTACCAATTGGGGTCAGGTAAAAGCGGTTCAGAGGACAGTAAGAAAGCACAATTTGGAGTTTGATTTTGTTTACGCACATTTTATGATGAATGGGATAATTGCCGTAAACGCGCTCAAAAAATATAATAAACCCGTATTCTGTGCCATAGGGGAAAGCAATCTCCTAGGTTTTACAAAATGGTATCCGAAGGATTATTTTAGAAAGAGCAGTCATGGAATTCATGGTTATATAGCTGTTTCAAATAAATTAAAAGACCAGTTGGTGGATTTTGGGATTTCTCCCGATCGTATTTATATGAAACCCAATGCTGTGGACCTAACAAAATTCTATAAAAGGAACAAGGAAGAAATGCGGCAGAAATACAATCTACCCGCAGATCTTAAACTGGTAGCCTTCGTAGGCAGGTTTATGCACCACAAAGGACCTTTACGGGTATTGGCAGCGGTTAAAAATTTGGCCAATGTTGGTGTGCTTTTCATGGGTAGTGGGCCTCAAGACCCGGAAGGCGATTCCGTTATCTTTAAAGGCAGTGTACCTTCCTATCAAATACCCGAGTTGCTTTCTGCCTCTGATCTCTTTGTATTGCCCACACAAAAAGAGGGATCGTGCAATGCTATTGCAGAAGCCCTCGCCTGTGGATTACCAGTTGTATCCTCAGATATTCCAGAAGTACGAGATCAATGCACCCCCTCTTTTTCCATTTTGGTGGATCCTTTGGATGTAGAAGGCTTGGAAAAGGGGATAGATACTATTCTATCCAATGAAGAACGAAGGGTTGAAATGTCGAGTAACGCCTTGGAGTATTCCAAGAATTTTGAGATAGGGGAGAGGGCAAGTAGTATTCTGAATTTTATAAAGGGTAGGATAGAGGCATAGGATAAACGGTCACTTCGCCAAGCAAAGTTTATGAAAGAAAAACAAAACATCATCTATATATTATCCAACCAACGATCGGGATCCACACTCATTGAGAACATTCTGTCGAAGTCTTCCCAAATGGTCTCCATTGGGGAATCCTATCTTTTGGGCGGCCATATTCAGAAGACGGGCCCTGGTGGAGCTTGGGATTGGAATTGTTCCTGTGGTTCCAGTATGGAAACCTGCGAATTTTGGAACAAAGTTTATCAAAAGCTTGGTGTTTCGGACCCCAAGCAAATAAAAAATACGCAGATTGATGTTCCCAAGGGAAAGGAAGCGGCGCACCAAATAGAAATGAATGAGGAGGCGCGATCTTTGATGAATAAGGTGTACAAAGCCGTATTTGAGATTACCAATTGTGACGTACTGGTGGACTCCTCGAAAGAGGCCTTTTACGGAACTTCCCTTTACCAAAAATCTCCTTTTAATTTTAAATTTATCTATTTAAAAAGGGATTTACGTGCCGTATCCATTTCAAGGGATAAATGGCGAAAAAAATACAACAAAAAAGACATGAGTCTTCTCAAGTTGCTTGCATCCAACTACCTGCACAGGTTAACCTGTAAATCCATGCTGAGGAACGTGAAGAAAGAAGATGTTTTTCATTTAAAATACGAGGAGTTTTTTAAAAACCCCCAGCAGACCTTGGACGAAATGTCGGATTTCTTCGGTTTCGATAGATACGAGGTCCCAGAATACATGGAACTTAATGATGACCATACCATTGCCGGTACCCCCAACCGTTTTAAAAAGACCAAAATTCAATATGATGACCGATGGCATAACGTAGCCAAAAAGCATCCAGTTTTTAACGGGCTAGGGTATATACTTAATAAACTAGGATGAGCCTCACCAAAAAAATTAAGAAGGCTGGTAAATGGCAGTCATTGTCTGTTATCTCCTTGAACATTTTGCAGCTAGGGTATATAGCTATAATGACCAGGCTACTGCTAAAAACAGACTATGGTCTAATGGCAGTGGTAAACGGAATTATAGGAATAGGCAACATTTTCATACAAGGAGGAATGGGCTCGGCCTTGATCCAACGCCAGAATGTAAATAACAAGCACATAAATGGAGCGCTGCAAACCAGCCTCTTGATAGGGTTTGTTCTTTATGCCCTTTTCTATTTAATGGCTCCATTCATATCTTCTGTCTATAATGATGCCCGATTGGACGAATTGATCAAGGTTGCATCCTTAAACCTAATATTGCTTTCCCTGAGCAATATTTCTGGCAATTTACTATTAAAAAATTTCGATTTCAAGCATGTATCCCTGGTCAACATAACCTCGAATATTATTGGTTATGGACTTGGGGTCTATTTGGCATTTAATGGGTATGGCGTTTGGTCACTTATCATTGCAACACTGCTGGCTTCTTTCATCAGTACCATAGTGTTGTTTTACTTTGCCCCCATAAAAATCAGTTTTAAAATTCACTATCGGGAAGCCCGTGAATTGTTCGGCTTTGGCTCCGGGATGATGTTATTGTCCTTTAGTAACTTTTTGTCGAACAAGGGATTGAATCTGGTTTTTGGAAAGATTTTTACGCAAGATATTCTGGGTATCTATGAAAGGACCGCTAGGGTGAAGAATCTTCCAAGTCAATTTCTTGCCAATATTATCAATAAGGTAATGTTTCCGGTCATGTCGGAAATTCAGGATGAAAATGAAAAACTGGTCAAAATTTACAAGTTTGGGCTGGGATTGAGTAATTCACTAATGATTCCTACCACCGTATTGTTGGTGTTTTTCTCTTCCGAAATTGTACAGATTCTTATGGGATCTAATTGGACAGAAGCGGTGCTGCCTTTACAGATCATGTTGTTGGTCCTTACTTTTAGCAATTCTGGAAAAATGACCGATGCGGTCATTCGATCCAAAGGACTTATTTACAAGAATGTGACCCGCAAGTACATTTTTACGGCAATTATAATCGTCCTTTCAGGGACATTGGGATACTTTTTCGGAATCAATGGAGCCGCCGTAGGAATTGTGATCAGCCACTTTATAAATTATTTAATGATGATCGTTCTCGTGAAAAATGTTTTCAAGGGAACTTTTCGCGAGTACTTCTTTCAGCCCTTTCTAGCAGGGTTGAGACTGGGACTATACCTTGGAATGTTGATAGTTGGATATAAATTATTATTCAATTTATGGGGAGAGACGGATGTGACCATGTTTATTGTATTCGTGGTGGGCTTAATGGTACTAGCTGTTGGCATAGCTAGATTTAGACCCTCCCTGTTTGGATATTATCTAAAAGAGGCGATCAACAACACCATAAAAAAGATTTGAAAACGTTCATAGTGTTGAACGTGGCAAACATATTTTGATTACTTAAAAAGATTATACATTTTAAATGTTACTTCAATTATGAAAAGTCAGGAACCAATCAACTTCTGGGGAATAGGGGCACAAAAAGCTGGGACCTCATGGTTATACTACAATCTATCCAAAACCCCTGGTTTTGCGATACCTCCTGTTAAGGAATTCCACTATTTTGACCGGGATACCAAATATCCTTCGCCCAACTTCCTTTCCAAGACCAAGGTAAAGGATAGGATTGGGAGCTCGG
Source organism: Flagellimonas sp. (assembly GCF_965215805.1). Lineage (GTDB taxonomy): Bacteria > Bacteroidota > Bacteroidia > Flavobacteriales > Flavobacteriaceae > Flagellimonas. The sequence goes on from NZ_OZ244124.1 coordinate 2,961,249, forward strand.
CGTATTTGAAAAAGGCTGCCAGGTCCATAGGCTCCTCACTCGTGAAAGGGAAAATGAAGCATGTGGCCTTCTCTTTCAAATGGTTCTTTTCGGATTACAGTGATGAGTGGTACAAATCCATATTTGCTCCTTTTAAAGGACTAAAGGGGGAGATTACCCCCAGTTATTCCATGCTGAGCAAAGAGGATATTTCCAGAATGTATGCCATGGCTCCCAATGCAAAGTTGGTCCTGATGCTTAGAAACCCCATTGATAGGGCTTGGTCTCATTTCAGACATACCAAAAAACGTATTGAAGGTTTTACCCTTGACAATTTTGAGGAGAGCGAGATCTTGGCCTTTATGAAAAGTGAAGGACAGGTGCTACGATCCGATTATGTTCGTACCATCGAAAATTTTACCAGCATCTTTCCGAAGGAACAACTGTTGATTGGATTCTTTGATGCCATAGTTGAAGCTCCGGAGCAATTACTGGAGGAGGTAATTCAGTTTATTTCAACCAGCAATGATGCTGAGGAAGCCTTGAACAAGTCATGGAATGCAGATGAAGCCGCAACCAAAAAAGTGGTAAATAAATCCATAGAATTGGATTGCCCACCAGCAGTTTTGGCTTTACTCAAGGATATGTATCACGATATGATATTGGACCTGGCCAACCAATATGGAGGCTACTTCAATAAATGGTACTTGGAATCTTATGGTAAGCCTTCAGAAAACCAGGATGGTAGATTGTTCTGTACTACCATGATAAAATAGCACCGGCTCAAACCCAATAGCCATTGGTTGAAGCGGAAAAGCGTATTCGGAGGTGAGGTTGTTATTTGCTGATTTTCATTACGCAAAGGGCCCTTTTCCCAGTATGCACTGAATCAAAACAGATATACTCCCCGCTTGGATCCATTCTAGGGTGTAGGTCGCAGCACCAGTGCTTGAAGTTTTGGGATTGAAATCGTTTAAAGGAGTTCAATCGAGCCAAAAGCACAACTTCATCTGTGTTGCAATCCACGCTGTATAAATTGGCCATTCTGTATTTGTCAGGATAGGTATCCGTTACAAAGGAATCATCGGTAATAAAACTTTGATGCCCATCTGAATTCAATCTAGGGTAGGCCACTCTTTTGTGTTTTTGTAAAGTAGGCTCTTCAAAAAGTACATGGCTATCAATGTTGCCAGTTCTACAATACGCGATTATTTGATTTTTATGGTTCCATACGTAATGCGAAACCATGTCATTGGTTGGCGCAACGTGACATTTTCTTGTTTCCAAATCAATGGTCAGTAACCTGGAATGCCTTTTGTTGGTGTAGGACACATCTGCCCATCGATGCAAGAAGGAGATATATCTGCCATCAGGAGAGAACAAAGTATGGGTTACAAAATGGTGGCAGTCTTCATACTCCGGGGTAAGCGTACCTATTTCCGTTAGTTCCTTGAGGCTAACCAGCATTTCCTTGGAATCCTTGTTTACATCCCCAAGAAACAATCCGGTGTTATCCGGGATTTTAATATCGTTAAAACTGTCGTCATCGTAAACAGCATAGCCGTAACCTGGCATTAATCGTTCCAACCTGCCATAACTGAAAGTAGCGGCATAGTTCCCACAAGCGGAAACAGAATCCATGGGAAAGGAAAGGGATTTCTCCGTGTTGGTACTTAAATCGTAAATCGTGGAAATTAGCTTGTCCCCACTTGCATTATTGTAAATGAGGCTGTTCTTCCCCAACCATTGCAAACGAGTTCCCTTATGGTAATTCCAAGCCAGGGTTTCACCAATTTTGACAAAATCCCCCATTTTACCATTAAATGGAAAATATCCTATTTCCAGTACATCTCCACGCGTGGGCATATGCAAGGGAATCGTCAGTTTATTCGCCAACACTTTGGAACTGTCATAGGAAAAAGGGGAAACGTCATGAAATCCAAAGAAATGGTTTTCCTTGGCATCTATCTCATTGATGGAATAGTCTTTTTTATTGGGGAGGATATCAAAAAAAGATTGGTATAAGTTTCGGATAGCAATCTTGATTTTTGGATTGCCTTTTACGGTATCGTAAACTAGTTTTTCAATCTTGTTCATTGTGCTGGTACATTGTTTTATAAAGATTTGCTATGCTGTTCCAATTAAAGGGCTTTACAATTTGGCTAAAATCCCTATAGGTTTTATAATTATTGACCATCTGTGTTATTCCATTGCAGATTTCTTCCAGATTATCCGGGTTCACGGATACCCCAACGCCTTTTCCTTCCAAGAAGCCGTCTATACCTTCACCAGAGGCATAAAGTACAGGTTTCCCTTGGGATAAGGCTTCTATGTAAACCAAACCAAACAGTTCTCCTTTGGCGGGCATGGCAAAAATATCAGCATGTCGATATGCTTGCAGCAGTTTTTCCTTGTCCTTGATTTTTCCTTTGTAATCTACCCAATCGTATGGTTTTATCTCGTTTAAAAAGCTGTTGTAGAATTCCTTTTCGTATTGGTTTTCTCCTCCAACAACTGTCAGGTGGTACTCCTTATCCGTGGTTTCATTTAGTTTTTCAAGGGCCTGAATCAAAGGGAGCACATTTTTCCTTTGCATAATCTGTCCCACGTATAGCAAATTGACTCTTTTGTCCAATGATTTCCCAGATGGATTTTGAAGATTTTCCAGCCAAAAATCGTTGATTCCATTGGGCATGATTTTGACTTTGGGGGAAATCTTGGATATAAACGCATCCGACATCATCTGGAAGAGTTTATCCCGATAGGTAGGTGAAATGAAAATAACTTGTTCCGCTTCCTCAAGCACCTTTTTGGCCTTGAACCTTCGGTGGTACATATACTTATATTGCAAAGCGATGTCCGTGGTACGGACAGCCACAATATACTTTAGACCAAACTTCTTCTTTAGATTATAGGCCACCACACCATCCGTAAATAGATTATGTGCATGTATAAAGTCTACGTCCTGATGCGCTTTTTTTTGGATCAGGGCATTGGTGATCTCTTTGATCTTTCGGAAATAGTTATACTTGTGGTTGGGTTTTATGACCTTCTCAAAAATCAGTTCCCCTTGATTTAAGTCCACTTCGTTTTCCGGTTTCCTGTCCGTCTTGATGGGAATGTAGACCCGTTGTTCCAATTCAGCATCCAATGTGGAATACAATTGGGAATAGAGGTGGTTATCTATATAATATGCATTGAGGTGGAGAATCTTCATTGATAAACGATCTTTGAAATATAGTTAATGTGTTAGCGTTTTACCGCTTCAATTTGAACCTCACATAAGTGCGCTGCTAAAATACTAGTTTACGGATTACTGGCCCCACTATATTTATGATTTATTCTGAACGTTAAGAAGAAGGAAATGTTGTTGAAATGTTTAAGTTGGTAATAGACAAAGCCATTTGGTTTTTTGGGCGGGCAAGCTTGGAATCAAAGTAGTTTGGAGTACCGCTAAACGGTTGTAAACCCCCGTTCAAAATTCCTTGGTGCAGTATTGGTTTATCTCGGAACAGCCTGAATTTCAACGATCCAAATCTTTATGAAATGTTAAATAAATATGTAGTTCATCGAATAAAAAATCGATGAACATCCAAACCCATGTAAATTACCGTACTTTGAAAACGAATTGAAACCCAATATTGCACTTTAACCAAATTAATGGGCATTTCATCGAAAAAATTTAGCAGTAATCCATTTATAAACCCTGAATCGAATTACTCGACATTTACTTAACCTAATTATATTGCCATGCTGAACACTAATACCCCACTCAAAGTGTTTTCTTTACTAATTTACATTCTAATATTTAATCTTTCTTGTGCCAAGGACTCGGACTTGTTCTATGATGTTATCCAAGAGGAAACAGAAACGAACAAGGAGATAGAGGAAAGCAATAATGAAGATGAAGATGCGTCAACCGGTGAAGAAGATACTTCCGAAGAAGACAATACTTCAGAGGAAGATAATACGGACAACGGAGAAGACAATACTGATGACCAATCCAAAGGACAAGGCTCCTTAATTTGGTATTCAGATTTTGAAACAGATCAGTGGAACCTAAGTGGATCAGGTGACAATATCTGGGAGTATGAAGCAAATAGGGGAGAACCACATACTACCTCAGATTCAAGAGCTGGCTCCAAAGCGGTTCATTTGGGTGATTACAATAATCACGTTACTAGAAATGAAATCCATAGAAATAGATTGTCCGATTGGGGCGAGCATTGGATAGGTTTCTCCATGAAAGTGAAAAAAGCTGCCCAAAGCTCCAGGGTTTATGCCCAGTTTAGAAACATGAGGCCAGAAGGTGCTCCTGATCACGGAGGTATCAATCCTGTTACCTTACGACAAGGTTCCAATGGGAAAATGTTTTTCGCCACTGCAACAGATGAATCAAAAGTTAATGTGGTTCAAGACAGTGGGGCAAGCACGGGTACAGAAAGTACACACTTCAACTATAATCTTGATGAATGGATTGATATTGTGATCCATTGGGAACTAGACCCTGCTGATGGATTTTTGGAAATCTGGGTAAACGGGGATAAGATTGTTGACGAAACTGGAACCACAACCTACAAATACGCCAACGTAAGTGGAATTCCCTACACTGGAGAAATCAAGCACACCATTGGAGTTTATTGGTCATCAAAAAATTCCCCTCAAGGAGATGTTTACTTTGATGAATATAAGGTCTGGAAAGGACCAGGGACTTACGAAAATGTAAGTCCAGGAGGCCTTAGTCCCAATAACTAATCTCAATCACAACAGGTACCACATTGTTGATTTTGGACCCTATTCAGTGGTTTAAGAGTGGAACCTTTACAACCTAACCTTTACAAAGCATAGCATTGCTGTGAGCCGTCCTTTCTGTGACGGAGAATAAGCACTTCTGCGACCTTTGGAAAAATTGGAATGTACTTCGGTAATTGGATTTAACCTATTTGTGGGCAGATTATATGAATCTGTAGCCGTAAATCAACATTAGAGGCCAACAGAAAATGCGGATAAGAAATTTGTAAAAAATAGGCATCGGCCGTTTCTTACCTTTCTTGGTACTAAATACAAAGGTCTCGCTATTTCTTACGCCATTGCCTCCAATGGTATGTCCAAAAGTTAAAGGGTGGCCATTGATCACGGAATCACGGACCTCACTAAGGTCTATTTCCAAAAACCTGGAGAGTTTTTCGAAAATAACCTCTGGTTTTGCACCAAAATCTTCATATTTGACGAGCATCACCTTTTTTGGCCTTATTAATTTAATCAACCCTATCATGGTATTACCTACCATCCAAGATATGGCTTCCACCGTCATATACAAAGGGGCCAGTTTTGGATTGAGATAGGTTTTTCGAAGAAACTTATAGCCTTTACCTCTTCCTATGAATTTATATTTACTTGCAGCAACCCCATCCGGGTGTTTGACCAAGTGTATGATTTTGGAGTCATCATAAAATTTGGCAAGCCATAAAGCCCTGTTGGGATTTTTTGAGGAATCAAGTATGGCTTTTTTTCCAGCTACCTCCAACAATCCTTGGGTAAATTGCTCTGTATCTTTCACCAATTCCCTATTGAATTTGGATTTACCAAATAAGGTGTCCATAAATTCCTTGACATGTCCTGATTTTACCGTGTCTTTGGCAAACTTGTCCCAACTCTGTCCGGTCTTTGACTCGTAATTCTGACGAACACTGGTCCAATAGCCGCAATCATTCATTCCCTTTCCACAACTACACATAGCATTGAACCTTCCCAGTCCGGAAACCAATTCACCGACGCTTTCAATTGATTTGGAATTTCCAAGCATCGCGTCAATAACGGTACTGCCACTGCGTCCTCGGCCTGTAATGTATATGTATTTCATCAAGAAATTAAAATTGGTTTTTCCGATTCAAAACTACTGAAAAAATAGTTGGATGATGTGCAAACACGTTTAAAGGAATAAATACTCGGGAAACTGAAAATGACTTAAAGTTTCCCATTTTTGGATACCATTAAAACAGGTGAACCCTGCAAGGTTTCCACGGTTATTTTACCCCATTTCCTGTTATTTGTTTATACGGATTAAACCCCTAATTTTTACAAATGGTTGAGAACATCTGAAATAATTGCCGCTTCAACAAATACTTTCCGGGTATTGGCGTTATGAGTTTTAAATTCAATAAATTGGCGTCTCAATTTTTGAACTAAACGGGAATAAAACATAAATATGATAGTAATTGCAAATGGTGCGTTCAAGTCAGGTTCTACCTGGCAGCGAAATTTGTTAAAAGGTTTGATGGATTTTCAGCCACTACCTGAAAATTTTCAAAGCAAGAAGCATGATAGCTTTGTTGGTATTGATCGTTTGGCAGATATTGTTAAATCCTCGGAGATTAAATCGAACAACTATTTGGCAAAAGGACATATTTACAAAAAAGACCACATAGAATTGCTTGCCAGCAACGTGGATGATGTAAAAGTATTCATGATTCAGCGGGATATTCGGGACGCCATAGTTTCCCATTATAACCACTTCATTAATGTGCGCTCCTTTAAACCATCATTTAAGACCTATTATTGGTTGGTTGGACGCTATAAGGCCATACAGTTAGCAAAGTACAATAAGAATTGGGCATCATTTCAAAACAATGTCTTTCATTCAACCTTTGAATCCTTAAAAAAGGACACTCCAGGAGAATTGAAACGGTTTGCGGAATTTCTTGGTGTTACCCTAGACCAGAAGCAAATTGAGGATATCATTGAAACCAACAGTATTAAGAAGGTAAGGGAGAATTCTCCACGCAAATGGTTTTTTAGAAAAGGTGAAATTGGGGATTATAAGAATTACCTAACGGCTTCAATGGAAAAGGATTTGGAAAGAATCCAAAAAAAGAACAACCTATTGGACAAACTGGGTTACTTCCTCATTTTTGAACTAAGGCGCAGTTTATCCTAACCGGTTGTACGCGCAACAATGAAGCTCCAATATAAAAATATAGAAAGATCGGTCTTTTCAGTTTAAGACTTGGATAAGACAAAAAAAGGGCTGGATTTTAAAATCCAGCCCTTTTTACTTTCGATTTATACACTTGTTTGAAGCGTATTACTTTTTCCCAATTTGGAAATACTCAAAACCAAGCTCTTCCAACGTTTGGTCATCGTACTGATTTCTTCCATCAAAAATAATGGGTTCGTTGAGCTGTTGTTTGAGCTCTTCAAAATCCGGTGCTCTAAACTCTTTCCATTCCGTGAGCAGAATCATGGCATCTGCCCCTTGTAAGGTTTCATATTTGGAATTACAATAGGAAACATTTGGAACGTCTTTGAGGTAAAACTCCTGTGCTTCACCCATTGCTTTTGGGTCATAAGCTTGGATACTGGCCCCTCTTTCAACCAAATCCTTGATGATATAGATTGCTGGTGCTTCCCGCATATCATCTGTTTGTGGCTTAAAGGCCAATCCCCAGACGGCAAAGGTTTTTCCTTTAAGGTCCTCCCCAAAACGATTCACCACCTTCTTTGCTATTACAAACTTCTGGTCATCGTTAACGTCTTCAACCGCACCGATTATTCTAGCGGAATAACCGTGTTCCTGGGCTGTTTTTTTCAGGGCCTTGACGTCTTTTGGAAAACAGGATCCCCCGTATCCACTTCCAGGATAGATGAAACTATATCCAATTCTGCTATCCGAACCAATTCCTACGCGTACTTTATTAACATCCGCACCTACCAATTCGCAAATGTTGGAAATTTCGTTCATAAACGAAATTTTGGTAGCCAACATGGCATTGGCAACGTATTTGGTCATTTCTGCAGAGCGAACGTCCATAGTGATCAAACGATCTGTGCTACTTCTAAAAAATGGGCTGTACAAATTGCGCATCTTTTTGGTGGATTCTTCATGATCGGAACCTACCACCACGCGATCAGGTTTCATGAAGTCATTTATGGCATCACCCTCCTTTAAAAACTCAGGATTTGAAACCACATGAAAGTCAATGTCCGCATTTCTGGAATCCAGTTCTTTTTGAACCGTTTCCCTTACCTTATCTGCAGTGCCAACGGGCACAGTTGATTTATCAACAATTACCAAGGAATGCTGCATGTTCTGCCCAATCTCCTTGGCCACCTGCAACACATACTTTAGATCGGCAGAACCGTCTTCGCCCATTGGAGTACCTACAGCAATAAACGCGATATCACATTTATCAAGATTCTCAGCCAATTTGGTACTGAAGTGTAGTGTTTTGTTCGCAATATTTCTTTCGACCATGGCCTCCAAGCCAGGTTCGTATATTGGGATGATTCCGTTTTTAAGATTTGTGATTTTCTTTTCGTCCACATCGATACAGGTAACTCTGTTACCCATTTCAGCGAAACAAGTTCCACTCACAAGACCTACATATCCGGTACCAATTATTGTAAGATTCATTTTGTGTTATTTTTTAAACAATGTAAATGTCATAATAATAATGACAGAACCATCAAATTATTATTTAATGAGAATAAATTTGTTTTGGGGGATTTTGATTTTTCATTTGAGCACTTAACAAACACTACATCTTGATGCTAACTTTTTAAGGTGTAGCGGACAATTTCCATTAAATCCAAAAGGCAGTCATTGTCCAAAGCCGGCACATTTAAAAGCTAGGATTAAATAATCATACCCGCGGCAACTGTTTCGTTGGTGTTTTCGTCAATCAGAATTAAATTCCCTGTGCTTCTATTGTCCCTATAGGAATCTATCATTAAGGGTTTCGTTGAACGTATGCGTACTTTACATATATCGTTCATACCTATTTCCTTGTCTTCCATATTTCGCCCAAGGGTCTCAATATCAATTTTGTACAGCACCTCTTTGATCATGGCTGTTTGCTCATTACTCGTGTGCTTTAAGGTGTATTTGGCCCTGGGTTTTGCAGGATCGTTGTTCATCCAGCACAACATCACCTCCAAATCCTGGGCAGGTTCCGGCTTATTGTTGGACCTAACGATCATATCGCCACGACCAATATCGATATCGTCTTCCAAAGTCATGGAAATTGACATGGGAGCGTAGGCCTCTTCAAGCTCACCATCTGGCCCTTCAATAGTTTTGATTTTTGAGGTAAAGCCAGAAGGCATTACGGTAATTTCCTCACCTGGTCTGAAAATACCACTGGCTATTCTACCGGCGTATCCGCGATAGTCAATGAACCCTTCTCGTTGTGGACGCAATACGGTCTGTACTGGGAAGCGTGCATCAACGCTGTTGAAATCACTGCTGATATGAATGGTTTCAAGGGTATGCAACAAAGGTGCGCCTTTATACCAAGGCATGTTTTCGGACCTGTTCACCACATTATCCCCCAACAGGGCACTAATTGGAATAAAGCGTACGTCCTTTACCAACAACTTTGATGAGAAATCTTGAAACTGCTTTATAATGTCATTATATACTTCCTCCTTGAAATCTACAAGGTCCATTTTGTTGATACAAACCACCAAATGGGGAATTTGTAACAGGGAAGCAATAAAAGAGTGCCTCTTTGTTTGTTCAATAACCCCATGTCTTGCATCAATTAGAATAATGGCGGCATTGGCGGTAGATGCACCAGTGACCATATTTCTCGTATACTGAATGTGTCCAGGTGTATCGGCTATAATGAATTTTCTCTTGGGAGTGGTGAAATAGCGGTAGGCTACGTCAATGGTAATACCTTGCTCACGCTCGTCTTTTAGACCATCCGTGAACAATGCCAAATCCAAGCCGTCATGACCTTTTTTTAAGCTGGTATTTTCAATGGACTCCAATTGATCTTCAAAGATTGATTTAGAGTCATATAGAAGCCTTCCAATTAGTGTGCTTTTTCCGTCATCAACACTTCCGGCTGTAGTAAATCTTAATAGTTGACTATTGTTTAATTCCATATCTATTTTTCTAAAAATACCCTTGTCTTTTTCTGTCTTCCATTGCGCTTTCAGAGCGTTTGTCATCGGTTCTATTGCCTCTTTCGGTCTGTCTCATACCAGAAACTTCCGCAGCAATTTTTTCCAGTGTATCAGCATCTGATTCTATACCACCAGTGATGGTAATATCACCAAGTGTTCTAAATCGAACTTTCTTGGTTACGATTTCTTCTCCATCCTCAAGCTTTAAAAACTCCGAATTGGGAATCCATGCATCGCTTCTCCAAACTACTTCCCTTTCATGGGCATAGTACAATGAAGGTATTTCGATTTGTTCGCGTTTGATGTAGTTCCAAACGTCCATTTCTGTCCAATTACTAATAGGGAACGCTCTAAAATGTTCTCCTTCAAAATGTTTTCCATTGAAAAGGTTCCACAGTTCAGGACGCTGGTTTTTTGGGTCCCACTGGCCAAAATCGTCTCGGTGGGAAAAGAACCGTTCCTTAGCCCTTGCCTTTTCTTCATCTCGTCTTCCACCGCCAATGGCACAGTCTACCTTGTGTTCCTCAATAGCGTCCAAAAGGGTGGTGATCTGCAAGGCATTTCGGGTTGCACTTTTTCCTTTCTCTTCGGCAACTCTACCTTGGTCTATGGATTCCTGAACAGAACCTACAATAAGATTCACACCAAGCTGTTTTAGGATATCATCCCTGAATTGGATGGTCTCCGGGAAATTATGACCCGTATCCACATGCATCAAGGAAAATGGAATTTTGGAAGGAAAGAATGCTTTTTTTGCCAAGTGGGTCACTACAATGGAATCCTTTCCTCCTGAAAAGAGGATCACGGGATTCTGAAATTGTGCCCAAACCTCCCGTAACACGAAGATGGCCTCGGACTCTAACTCGTCTAAATAGTTTAAATAGTACTTACTCATTTTTGAGTCTTATTTGGTTCTTTATCTTATTATATATGATGTCAACAGATTCATCTATGCCATATTCATTTGAGACCTCCACGTCCGGATTCTTAGGCGCTTCATATGGCGCTGAAATTCCAGTCATGTTTTTGATCTCACCTTTGCGTGCCTTTGCGTACAGCCCCTTTACATCCCTTTGCTCGCATACCTCCAAACTAGTGTTCACAAACACTTCAATATAGTTGTCCGGCCCTACGGTTTGCTTTATGAATTCCCTGTCTTTTTCGTAAGGGGCAATAAAGGCTGCGAGGGTTACAACACCTGCATCAATAAAGAGTTTAGAGATTTCGGCAATGCGCCTAAGGTTTTCTGAGCGGTCTTCAGGTTTAAACGTGAGGTTGCTGTTAATGCCCTTGCGAACATTATCCCCATCCAACACATATGTTTTAACGCCATCCTTATGGAATCGTTCTTCCAAAGCATTGGCCAAAGTGGATTTCCCCGAACCGGAAAGCCCCGTGAAGAAAACAAGAACTGAATTGTGTCCATTCAGTTTTCTCCTTTTTTCTACATCGATCTTATAGGAATGGGCAATTATATTCTTTTCCATGTTTTTGATCTAACTATTTTGTCAAGTCCAAAGTTGATACGGTACCATGCCCTTTCATGGTAGTAGTACAATATCATTTTGGTGATTACTTCCAGGGTTCCAATCTTCAATCCTGTAAGCGGGTTTCCAGAGATTATCCAAGAAATTACAATTGTATCAAGAGTACCGATCACACGCCAGGAAACGGTCTTGAACAAATGTCGTTTTCTACTTTCGGGCATCTTGATTCTTACCCAAGCCCTTTCGTGGAGGTAATACAAAACCATTTTGGTAAAAACCTCTGAAAAACCAATCTTAAGTCCAGTGGCAGGGTTCCCTGTAATAATCCAGGACAACACTATGGTGTCCAGGGTTCCTACCAACCTCCAGGTGATGGTTTTGGCAATATGTCTTTTATGGGATATTCTACCCATAAATCCAGAGATCTTACCCACAGCTTATTGGCTTACTAAAAAATAGGGGTTCAACAAATTTTCTTTATTATAAGGTAATTCCTCATTGGTCTGTTGGGAAATCACCTTTAATCCAACTGCATTGCAAATCGCATGGCCGGCTGCAGTATCCCACTCCATGGTTGGAGCAAATCTAGGATAAAAATCAGCCTTGCCTTCGGCGACTAGACAGAATTTAAGCGAACTTCCCTTGGAAACAACTTCTATTTCATCAAAGTCATTTTCAATGGATGAGATAAAATCAAGTGTATCTTGGTTCATATGCGAGCGACTGCCTACAACGCGAGCCAACGCTTTAGTTGATTTGCTTATAGAAATACGATCTTCTTTCGCAAATAGTTCATTTGTAAGATTGAGTTCTTCATCTAAGATCGTTTTATAAGCAATCTTTTTGGTAACATCTGCGTAATAAAGTTCACGGCTAACAGGAACATAGATCACGCCTAGAACAGGTCTTCCCTTCTCACAAAGGGCAATGTTCACGGTAAATTCGCCATTTCGCTTGATAAACTCCTTGGTGCCGTCCAGTGGATCTACAATCCAACATTTATCCCAATGCTTTCTATCATCGTATTCCAGGTTTTTGTTTTCCTCGGAGATAATAGGAATATCGGTTTCAACCAGATATTGGTTGATAAGGGTGTTGGCCGCAGTATCCGCCTCAGTCAAAGGGGAACGGTCATCTTTTATTTCCAGTTCAAAATCGGGTTTTCTATAAATTTCCATAATAGCCGAACCACCGGAGATGGCGGCTTTGATGGCTATTTCAATAGGTTCGGTAAATGATTGTGTGTTGTTTTTCATATGATGACAAAATTCAAAAATACAGTCAGCAATAACAATTTTTGACACGTTTTTACGGTGTATGTTTAAAAAAATCGATTATCATGAACAATTCTAAATTTTAAGGTTGCTTCAGGGGGGTGAGAGTATCGGATGAAAGTAAAAAATTACAAATGAATGGCAATTTACGTCAGTATAACTTTTAAACCTTATAATATTGTTTGTACCAGTTTATAAATTCTTGTACCCCATTTTCTATCCGTGTGTCAGGGCTGTAGTCATAATCTTTGATAAGCTCATCCACATTGGCCCAGGTTTTACTAACATCACCAGGTTGCATGGGCAGCATATCTTTTTTGGCTTCAATCCCCAAGCTCTTTTCAATTGCTTTGATAAAAGCCATTAGCTTAACGGATTTGTTGTTGCCAATATTGTAAACCTTGTACAATTCCCCAGTGGACTTTCTTTCTGTAACATCCTTGGCCACCACGCGTACTACACCTTCCACAATATCGTCTATATACGTGAAGTCCCTTTCCATTTCACCACTGTTGAATACCTTAATGGGTTTGCCCTTTAGCATGGCATCCGTAAAAAGGAACATGGCCATATCTGGTCGGCCCCATGGACCGTATACCGTAAAGAATCGAAGACCTGTTGTTAAGAAACCATATAAGTGGCTGTAGGTGTGTGCCATAAGCTCGTTGCTCTTTTTTGTGGCTGCATATAGACTGATAGGGTGGTCTACATTATCTGAAGTATTAAAAGGTATCTTTTTGTTTAAGCCATACACACTTGAACTACTGGCATACACAAGATGTTTTACCTTATTATGCCTACAACCTTCCAATATGTTCAAGAAACCCACCACATTGCTATCCACATAAGCTTCAGGATTTTCAAGACTATATCGAACACCGGCTTGCGCGGCAAGATGGCAAACCACATCAAATTTTTCGGTATCGAACAATTTTGGCAATTCGGTGCGATCTTCCAGATTCATTCTAACAAATTTGAACTGGGAAGAATGAATGGAACTTTCTGAAATGGAATTGAATTTTTCAGCTTGGGAAGGGTCTATTCCCAGTTCTTTTAACCGAGCATATTTAAGACCCACATCGTAGTAACTATTAATGTTGTCAAGTCCAACTACTTGACAATTTTGCGCTATCAACTGGGCCACTGTATGAAATCCAATAAACCCAGCTGCCCCAGTTACCAATACCTTCATTCAATTCTGTTTTTTGAGGTTATACTATTTAATGTATGGATGCGATTTTATTGAGCGGCCAAATTAAATAATTACGAGGAAAGTATACCTTATTTATAGTACGGTTAGTTGTAATACCCGATAAACGGATGAACGGTAATTCCCCGCCTTCTTTATTTGGAAATGAAGGGGTCAACTAAATGGTAATGGCATTCAATCGATTTTTTTTACATGTTCGGCGAAATATCACATGGTTTTGATCCTAACTCTATGTTAAGTTGGTAACTTTAGTTTTTAATGTGACTCTTGAGTTAATTTTCAACGAATTGCAGTCCCCTTAATTAAAAGTTTTTAGTACCTGATTTGATAAAAATCTATTAGTTACAACTAAAGTAAAACCACTGAACTTGGAAACCGAAATTCAATCTAAAATTTGGCTGTCCTCGCCGCATATGGGAGGAACGGAACTTTCTTTTGTCCATGAGGCCTTTGATACCAATTGGGTAGCACCATTGGGGCCAAATGTTACTGGATTTGAGGAGGATATTGAAAACTATCTGGGACATGATGTACATGTGGCGGCTTTGAGTTCGGGAACCGGGGCCATACATTTAGGCCTTAAGTTGCTTGGAGTTTCTGCTGGGGATGAGGTGCTTTGCCAAAGTTTTACGTTTTCAGCATCAGCAAACCCTATAACTTACCTCGGCGCAAAACCGGTCTTCATTGACAGTGAGTCGGAAACCTGGAACATGTCGCCCAAACTTCTTGAGGAAGCCATTATTCAAAGAATATCATCCGGAAATAAACCGAAGGCTATTGTAACTGTTCACCTCTATGGAATGCCCTATAAGGTGGAAGAGATTCATGCCATAGCAAACGATTATGGCATCCCTGTTTTGGAAGATAGCGCAGAAGCCCTGGGTAGTACCTACGGTTCAAGGCCGTGTGGTACTTTTGGGGATATAGCCATATTATCTTTCAATGGAAACAAGATCATTACAACTTCTGGAGGAGGTGCCCTGGTATCCAAAAGAAAAGAGTACAGGGACAAGGCAATCTTTCTGGCAACCCAAGCACGGGACAAAGCTGTTCACTATCAACATTCTGAGATTGGGCACAATTATAGAATGAGTAATGTATTGGCCGGAATTGGAAGAGGTCAGATGCAAGTTTTGGATGATAGGGTTGCAGCAAGGAGGAATAACTATAGATTCTATACCGAACAACTTCGTGAATTTGATGAGATATCCTTTCTGGACGAACCTTACGGGATGTTCAGCAATAGATGGTTGAGTTGCATTCTCACACCTTCTTATGAGGTAAGGGAAAAGATCCGCGTGGCCTTGGAGCTTGAGAACATTGAATCCAGACCGCTCTGGAAGCCCATGCACCTGCAACCGGTTTATGAAAAAGAAGTTAGCTTTTCCGATGGCACTTCGGAAGACCTCTTTAAAAGAGGCCTGTGCTTACCAAGTGGTTCCAATTTATTGGAACAGGACTTGGAGCGCATTATTAAAACAATAAAAATTGCTCTTTCATGATACAGAACTACCTAACTAATACTGTAGAAAGATATGCCTCCAAATGGCTGGTGTTGGCAATTGACGTGGTCATTGTGGCATTTTCATTTGTACTGTCGTATTTTATACGCTTCAACCTGACATTCAATTTTGATGTAGATAAACTTTTTGTTCAACTACCTTGGGTCTTGTTCATTGCTTTGATTTCCTTTTTAATGATAGGCTCTTACAAGGGCGTTGTGAGACATACGGGAATGCGGGATGTTTACAACATCTTCAATGCCATTTGCTTGGCAAGTATCTTTACGATTTTCCTTGTTCTGGCAAACAGAAAATTTCAATTGGCGGACAATTTTACCATTCCATTGTCCATCATTATCATAAACAGCCTTATTTCTTTTGTAACCCTAGTTGCATCCAGGTACGTTTTTAAAACACTCTTTCATGGATTTATAAAAGAGAATGGATTCAACTCTGCCAAAAACGTGGTGATCTATGGTGCAGGCAATTCGGGGATTTTGACCCACGGAGCACTGACCAATCATTCCAAGAGTAATGTAAAGGTGGTGGGTTATGTTGATAAGGACAAGAAAAAGATTGGCAAGTTGATCAACGGTGTCAATGTTTATGGCCCAGAAATTCTGACCAAGGATTTCATTTCCAAAAAGAGAATTTCCGAGGTCATTTTTTGTATCCAAAATATAGATCATAAAAAACTCAACCAATTGGTTGAGGGCTTGGTTGATTTTCCTGTACAGGTTAAGATTATCCCTCCTGTTGAAGACTGGATCAATGGAGAATTGAAGGCATCTCAGATTAAAACGGTTCAAATTGAAGATTTACTGAACCGCAAGCCTATTGCCATAACCAATTCCAAAATAAGTGAGGAAGTAAGGGATAAGGTGATTTTTGTTACAGGTGGAGCCGGATCAATCGGAAGTGAAATCGTACGACAAATATGCAGATATAACTTCCGTTCCCTTGTTATAATTGATCAGGCGGAATCCGCTTTGTACGACCTACAGCAGGAATTGAAGCAGAAGGGATATCATAATTTTATTCCGATAGTAGGAGACGTGAGGGATAAAAATAGGATGAATTATATCTTCCAGGAGCACAAACCGGATTTGGTTTTCCATGCAGCTGCGTATAAGCATGTACCGTTAATGGAGTATAATTCCTATGAAGCAATCAAAATAAATATTGCTGGTACAAAAACCATAGTAGATCTGGCCATTCAGTACAATATTGACAAGTTTGTACTGGTATCCACAGACAAGGCGGTGAACCCAACCAACGTTATGGGGGCTAGTAAAAGAATTGCGGAAATCTATGTGAGTTGCAAGCAGCAAGAAAGCAAGACCAAGTTTATCACCACCCGTTTTGGCAACGTATTAGGTTCCAATGGCTCTGTGATTCCCTTGTTCAGAAAGCAAATTGAACATGGAGGCCCCATTACCTTGACCCATAAAGAGATTACACGTTACTTTATGACAATTCCTGAAGCTTCCCAATTGGTTTTGGAAGCGGGAGCCATGGGCAAAGGAGGGGAGATCTTTATTTTCGATATGGGTGAATCTGTTAAGATTTACGACTTGGCAAAGAACATGATCAAGCTATCAGGTTTGAGTTACCCCGAGGACATTGATATTAAGGTAACCGGTTTAAGGCCAGGTGAAAAGTTGTATGAAGAACTGTTGGCAAATGGTGAAAATACACTACCGACCTATCACGAGAAAATAAAAATAAGTAAGACGAGAGATTTGGATTATGTAGACTTACGATCTAAAATTGATGAACTTTGTATTAGTAACTTGTTTTTCAGTGAAAACACTATTCAACTAATGAAAAGTATAGTTCCCGAATATATTTCGAAAAATTCAAAACTTTGCGAATTGGATAAAGATGAAAAGGTTAGTTTTGAAAAAAGTACCCTTGTAAAACCAACTAGTTCGTAATTTTTAAATTAAAATTAGATAATCAACATGTTTAGATTTAACAGCAGCCCGATCAAAAGTTATAGCTTTTGTTTATTGTTTCTAGTCCTCGCTTCATGTGCCTCAAGAAAAGATGTAGTATACTTTCAGGATACAGGGGACTTCGAAACTTTGGTCAATAACAATACTTCCGTATCCAAATTTAAGGTGGATGACTTGGTTTCCATTCACGTATCTTCCTTAAACCCTGAAGCCAGTGCACCTTTCAATCTGTTCAGGGGAGCTTCGGAAAGTGGCTTTAGGCCGGAACAGGTAGACTATTTGGTGGATCAGGACGGAGAAATTGATTTTCCCGTGATCGGTAAGCTAAAAATTGAGGGCTTGTCCCCAGAGGAATTGAGGGCTGTTTTACGTGATCGATTATCAGATTATCTGAAAGACCCTATTATTAACATAAGACTCCGCAACTTTACCATTACGGTACTTGGAGCGGTAAACAGACCAGGTACATACCCAGTAAATGGAGAGCAAATAACCATTTTGGAAGCACTTGGTCTTGCTGGGGATTTAACTATACGAGGTGTTCGGGAAAACGTTTTGGTGGTTAGGGATTTTAATGGGACAAAGGTATATACCCGTATTAATTTGACCTCTAAGGAAATGATAAAGTCCCCCGTTTATTACTTAACCCAAAATGATGTGGTATACGTGGAGCCCAACAAATCTGGTATTCAGGAAACATCGTTGGATGAGAGAGCATCTATCTATGTTTCTATTATTTCGTTGGTGATTACTTCCACAGTATTGATGATTACAAGAAGTTAAATTGGATTTTAATGAAAACTGAAAATTCGGAAGCTCTCCATAGTAACGAGACCACCAGCGACCTACTTAAGCCAATTTTAAAGAATTGGAAATGGTTTGTTGCATCCATTTTTGTAGCTATTCTACTTGCCTTTTTATATATCCGCTATGCTGTGCCGGAATATGGCATACATGCAAAAATTAAGATTCTGGAAGATCAAAACTCGACTTCGGAGTTGGGAGCGTTCAGCGACCTTGGAGTTTTGGGTGGAGGTCGAAACAACGTACAGGATGAAATCGAATCCCTTAATTCCAGGATGAATTTGATGAAGGTGGTAGAGGAGTTGGGACTGAACACCAAGGTAATTGCTCTTGGAAGCATAAAAAACACCGTTTTGTATGACGACCAACCCTTTAATGTAAGTTTCTTGGCCCCTGATTCCATTGTACAAAAAACGGAGCACGAATTTTTCATCACTTTGGACTCCCAAACCTCGTTTGATTTTGCCAACGAGGAGGATGCTCCTTTTAGCAAAGAATCCTTTGGAACACCAATTGCCTCTTCTTTGGGCGATTTGATCATAACTCCAAAGAGTACTTTGGATATTGAGAAGCTCAAGGGAAAAAAATATAAGGTCAAGGTAAGTCCTATTGCAAATGTGGCGGAATATTATCAGAGGAATATTCTGATTACGGTCACCGACATGCTTTCCAACATTATTTCAATCAATCTTAATGATGCGGTAAAAAAGCGAGGTAAGGATGTAATAAACACCCTGATTTCCATTTACAACCAAAATGCGGTTGATGACAAAAAGGCAATCGCTGATCGGACCTCTGATTTTATCAATGACCGAATTGCTGATATTTACGGGGATTTGTCCAATGTGGATCAAAGTGCAGAGGATTTTAAATCCGGAAGGGGAATTACCGACATAGGTGCGCAAACCAATGTAAACCTGAACATAGGTGCAACCAACCAACAGGAGCTTCAAAATGCATCTGTTCAATTGGATATCGCATCTAGTATGAAAGACCTTGTGGACGGACAGAATGGCTACGAGTTACTTCCGACCAACGTAGGACTTAACGACGAAACCATTGCGGGTACAACAGCTCGATATAATGAACTGGCTTTGGAGCGTAAACGACTCCTTGAAAGTTCCAATGAAAAAAACCCCATTATTGTAAACTTGGATAGGCAGTTGGATGGTTTAAAGCGAAGCATGAAGTCCAGTTTAAATAGCGTGGAAAACAACCTGACACTTCAGGTAAATAGTCTAAGCAGTCAATTATCCAGAATAAACTCCCGTATATATTCCGCTCCTAAAAATGAAAGGGCGCTCCGCGATATTACGCGTCAGCAACAAACCACAGAGTCTTTATATCTGTATTTGTTGCAAAAACGGGAAGAATCCCAGATTACCTTTGCTTCTGCTTCGCCAAAATCGAAAATTATTGATTCGGCTTATCTGATGAGCAAAGACCCAGTTTCTCCAAAGAAACCGGTTATCTATTTGGCTTCATTCATTCTGGGCCTCTTGGTTCCTTTTGGGTTTTTCTATCTGAAGGATATGATGGACAATAAGGTGCACAATAAGATTGAGCTTGAAAAGGCAATTTTCAACAAGGCGCCTGTCATTGCAGAATTGCCTAAAATTGGCAAAAAGGCAAGCAAATTGATCAATGGAATGGATCGCTCCGTCTTGGGTGAATCCCTCCGAATATTGAGAACCAACCTGAACTATGTTCTTAAAAATAAGAATGGTCAGGAACGTGGTCATATGATTTTGGTTACCTCCAGCGTTCCTGGAGAGGGGAAAACTTTTATCTCCTCCAATTTGGCAATGGTATTTGCCAGCACAAAAAAGAGAGTACTGCTAGTTGGAGCTGATATTAGAAACCCTAAACTTCAAAACTTCTATTCGGATCTTGGACTAAGGATGAATGGGGAATTGGGTGCCAATGGAAAATCCAAAAAAGGTTTGACAGAATTTCTGCATGATGACAATCTTCAGTTCAAGGATACCATTACCCCTGCTGTCATCAATGATAACAAGGTGGATATTGTGTTTTCTGGAAAGATTCCGCCAAATCCGGCTGAGTTGCTCATGAGTGGTAGACTAAAGGAATTTATGGACCAGGCCATTGAAAAATATGACTACGTGGTTGTGGATTCTGCCCCAATGCTTGTGGTTACGGACACCTTGTTGATTAGCGATTTTGCCCATCAGATTTTATACGTGACCAAAGCTGGTGTCACCGACCGTAAAGTATTGGAGTACCCCATTAAGCTTGTGGATGAGAAAAAGGTCAAGAACCTGTCCTTTGTGGTAAATGGCGTTAAGGAAACCAATTTGGGGTATGGCCGAAACTATGGTTACGGTTATGGAAGAACGGTCAAGAAGTGGTGGAACTTTAATTGATCAGTAAAAGGTCTGAATCGTATTTTCTATAACAGGTAGTATTTTACCCAGCACTTTTTGGGACACATTGATTTCCTTTAATGCAGTAATATGTCGTATATGATGGGCATCTGAAGCACAGTAGTCGTAAAGCTCGTCTTCCAACAATTTAAGGGCTACCCTTTGTATTTCAGAACCGTAATATCCAGAAACCGACAGCAAGTTTAGCTGCAGTTGAACCCCATTTGATTTAAGCTCCGAGTAAATTTGGGGTTGTTGATGGAAGTAGCTGTATCGCTCTGGATGCGCTAAAATAGGAAAGTACTTCTGCTCAAAGATTTTTTTGACTGCATTGTCAAAGCCAAAGGCGGGCTGTAAATACGACATTTCTACTAGAAGATGCTCGGTTTTTAGTGGTACAACCCCATTGTTTTCCAACAAAGGCTCAAATTCGTCATCGATCATATGTTCCGCGGCATAATCAATTTTGACATTTTCAACATCTTGTTGCTCCAATTCACTTTGAAGTAGCTCAAACGAAGTATTAATAGAATCGGGAGTATTGGGATAGTAGTGGTTCATGATATGCGGGGTAAACACAAAATTGGTCACCCCGTATGCCGCAAATGCCTTGATGAGCGATAAGGATTCATCCACCGTTTTTGCACCATCATCAATACCCGGTAGAATATGGTTGTGAATATCTACCAGCCCATGAAGATAATCCGCTAAAAAAACTTTTCTATTAAAAAAGTTGAACATGCATAAAATTTGGAATCCAAAGATAATGGATATCTCGACTACACAAAGATCTATTTTCCAATACAGAAATTGGAGAAGATGTTACCCAAGAGGTCATCGGTAGTGACACTTCCGGTTATTTCGCCCAAATGATAGAGTGCTTGCCTAATGTCTATTGCCATAAGATCGCTGGAGAGCCCCATGTCCATACCTTCTTTCACCTTTTGAATTTCCTCTAAGGCCTTTAGTAAGGCATCATAGTGTCTACTGTTGGAAACAATCGTGCCATCCCCACTCAAAGCCCCCGACACCACTAGGGAGGACAGTTTTTGCTCCAACTCTGGAACACCTGTCCTATCCTTGGCAGACAGGAACAACAAATCCGAAACGGAACGCTGTATTTGATTCCGTTCAGCCTGGGTCAACAAATCCACCTTGTTGCAGATAGGAAGCACCTCCTTGCTGGGGTATTTACGTTTAAGGTCTTCCAACTCCTCTACATCAAAATCCAAACCGTCGAAAAGGAACAAGATCAACTTGGCGTTTTCAATTTTGTCGAAAGTCTTTTCAATCCCAATTTTCTCCACCATATCCTGGGTTTCCCTGATTCCAGCCGTGTCAATAAACCGGAAATTGATTCCTCCAAGGTTAATCTGGTCTTCGACAGTGTCTCGAGTGGTTCCGGGAATATTGCTCACTATAGCTCTTTCCTCATTCAATAGGGCGTTGAGCAATGTGGATTTGCCTACATTGGGCTTGCCAACAATAGCAATGGGAATCCCATTTTTAATGACGTTGCCAATGGCAAAGGAATCAATTAGTTTTTTTAGAACTTCACTTATTCGATTGAGCAGCGCATTGAATTGGGTACGATCTGCAAACTCCACATCTTCTTGTGAAAAATCCAATTCCAGTTCAATCAAGGAGGCGAAGTTTAGAAGTTCCTCGCGTAATTTTTGAATTTCATTGCTAAACCCACCCCGCATTTGCTGGACAGCTATTTCATGCGAAGCTTCACTGTCACTCGCAATCAAATCGGCAACTGCTTCGGCCTGGCTCAAATCCATTTTACCATTTAAAAAGGCACGCAAAGTAAATTCACCGGCAGTGGCCATACGGCATCCCGTTCTCAAAAACAATTGGATTAGCTGTTGCTGAATATATGGAGATCCATGACAGGATATTTCCACTACATTTTCTCCGGTATAGGAATTTGGGCCCTTAAATATGGACACCAGCACTTTGTCCAGTACTTTTCCCTGATGTACTATATGACCCAAATGGATGGTGTGACTCTTTTGTTTGGTGAGGTCTTTGGGTTTTATGGGTTCAAAATGTTCGGAAACCAAGGCAATGGCTTCAGGCCCGGAAATTCGGATAATAGCAATGGCTCCAGTACCTGGAGGCGTGGCCATGGCAACAATGTTATCGGAATATGACATGTGCGTAAAAGTACGAAATACCCAAGAGGTGTAACATTTGGGCGCAAATCACCACTAATAAGGTACATCATTAAAATCAATCAAAAATGGAAGTCATTAATCAAAATGTATTACGAAAGGACAACACGTTGTTGTCCGTAGCTCACTTGACCCAGTTGCTACATTATGTTACCGGGTTTGGAGGATTTATTGTCCCTCTTGTTATTTGGCTGTCTTCAAGGAAGACCGTTGAGGGGATGAACGAACATGGAAAGGCCATTATTAACCTACAACTAAGTCTATTACTGTACATTATTGTCAGTATTCCGGCCATCCTTTTGGTAGGTTTGGGATTGGTAGGCCTTCTTGGTGTAGCCATACTGGGTTTTGTATTGCCCATAGTCAATGCAATAAAAGCGTCCAATGGGGAACCACCATCTTACTTTTTAACAATCCCCTTTGTATAAAAAAGGCTGGAATTCAAATTCCAGCCTTCCTATTTTATAAGTTGATTTCTTAACTGTTCAGCATCACTGGCATCACCAGCATGGTCACATGTTCTCCCTCGTCCAGACCATCGATGGGAGTCAAGATACCCGCTCTGTTGGGCAAACTCATTTCCAAAGAAACATCTTCAGAGTTTAGATTGTTCAACATTTCCAGTAAGAATCTGGAGTTGAAACCAATTTGCATGTCGTCTCCTTGATAGGAGCAGGACAAACGCTCTTCTGCCTTGTTGCTGTAGTCCACATCTTCTGCGGAAATATTTAACTCGGCGCCCGCAATTTTTAATCGAATTTGGTGCGTGGTCTTATTGGAAAAAATGGAAACCCTCCGAACAGAACTCAGGAACTGATTCCTTGAAATGGACAGTTTGTTGGGATTTTCCTTTGGAATTACGGCTTCATAATTGGGATACTTACCGTCAATCAGTCTACAAATCAATTCAGAATTGTCAAATATGAATTTGGCATTACTGTCATTGTACTCTATGGTTACCTCAGATTCAGAGCCCGCCAAAATTCCTTTTAAAAGATTCAAAGGTTTTTTGGGCATGATGAACTCTGCAACCTGGGAAGCTGTAACATCTTGACGCTGGTACTTAACCAATTTATGCGCATCGGTGGCCACAAAAGTTAGATTTTCCGTGGAAAACTGAAAGAACACCCCGCTCATCACAGGTCTTAGGTCATCATTACCTGCAGCAAAAATGGTTTTATTGATTGCGGTGGCCAGAATATCGCCCAAAAGAGTTGTTGTACTTGGATTGGAAACTTCCACGGCTTTCGGAAACTCAGCTCCATCCGCATAGGCCAGGGCATACTTACCATGATTGGAACTGATTTCAACTGTATTGTTGTCCTCGACCACAAAGGTGAGGGGCTGCTCTGGAAAAGTCTTTAAGGTATCCAATAGCAAACGTGCTGGAACCGCTATGGCTCCTTCCGCATCAGAATCCACTTCAAGAACAGAACTCATGGTGGTTTCCAAATCGGATGCCGATACGGTCAACTTGTTCTGTTTTAAATCAAAAAGAAAGTTGTCCAAAATGGGCAAAGTGTTGCTGTTGTTGATGACACCACCCAAGACTTGCAATTGTTTTAATAAATATGTGCTGGATACAATAAACTTCATTCAAGAAATTCTTTAAACATGGTTTCCTGTTGAATTTGTTAAGTCAAACAGGCTTTCAAAATGGATAAAAACAAATATATCTTAAAAGGACATAGCAAAGAAACAAACTTATCAACAGCTAAACGGCAAATTTCCGCTTTCTGTAGAGTCCAAATAGGATTCCGAATACCAAGGTTAAAAGTACTGGGATTGCTATGTTTATGACCTGCCATTTGCTTTTTTGCTCTGCAATTTTCTCAACATCCAAAAGAGGAATGGAAACCCTTCTATTTCGAATGTTTATAAGTCCAGTATCATCCAAGAGAAAATTAATGCAATTCACCAAAAATTCCTTGTTTCCATAAGAACTATTGGTCCATTTATCATAACCCAATTCCAGCGGAACACCATTGCGGAGTTGGTTTTTGATGACATCTCCATCAGAAATTACGATCATCTTGTTGGATGACCCCTCTTCAAGCGTGTTTTCCAATTCAACAGGCTTGACTCGGTTTTTGAACATGGAAACAAAGTCGCCTTCAACAAGGACAGCCAAAGGTTGGTTACCATCAGTATATGATTCTCGATTAGGAGGTTGATTCAAAATGTCCAAACCAATGGGTTTAGGGGTTCCTTCTGTCTTGGATAGGGGAGAACTTCGGAGCAATACGGTATGATTATAGTCGTTTTCCAGCACTTCCATGGCGTTGGCAAATTGATAACGAACCGCCTCTATATTGGTGTTGATAGGGTGGTTGTTCTGTGAGAACACCATGGGGTTGTAATACCAAGGTACAGGATTGTATTGGGAATCATTCCCATCTCCCGAAGCCAAAACAATCTGGGTGAAGTACATATCGTTCACCAAAACGGGATTGATACGCACCCCAAATTTGAAGAAAAAGTCCTTCAGGTTAAGCTCCCTGGGTAAGGCAATGGCATTGCCACCGCCCGCAAATATACTGTCCAGTTCCATGGCCACCTGATCCATAAGCCATATGGATTTACCACCGTTCACCACAAACTGGTCCAGGACGTATTTTTCTTCATCAGTAAAAGCCTCCGTGGGCTTGGCTATCAAGGCCAGATCAAAACCTTTGAGTTGATCCAAAACCGATTGGGGGTTGGCAGCTACAGAGTCCAAGGTAATTGCACCAATATTGTAGTAGTCCCGAATTGTGGTGAGATAATCAGCAATATGGAGGTCGTCCAATTCCCCATTTCCTTTGATAACGGCAACGCGTTTTTTTTCTGATATACTCAGTTTGGTAAAGGCATCCGCAAATGCATATTCCAATTGCTGAACGGAATTGTTGACGCGATCCTCCATGGTAGAGCCCAATTTGTTCTTGAGCAATGGCACTTTTACGGTCTGGTTTTGATAGTTGACAATGGCCCATGGAAAGACCAATTCTTGGGACACTTTTCCATTTTCCTCCACCGTAACCCGGGCAGGTTCCAAACCAATACGTTGTAAATCAGAAATAGTCTGCTGGGTGTTGGTTTCGTTCTCCAAAGGATCCACCAGATTAAACTGTATGTTTTCGTTTTTAGAGGTGTAAGACTCCAACAACTGAATGGTCTCAACCTTTAATTTTGAAAATTCCGGAGGAATATTCCCGTCCAAAAGAACATCCACGACTACCGGGGAATCAAATTTTTGGGCCACAGCGATTGCAGGTTCCGAAAGCGTAAATCGTTTGTCCTCAGTAAGATCAAAACGGGCGTAAAGAAAGCTCCCAATCAAATTAAGAATGACAACCACTGCCAAGGCCTTTCCCACTGAAATCAAAAACTTTCCGCTCATTTGGTCAATTGTTTAAGACGTTGATGGGTTAGGAAAAGAAACAGGAGGGTAATGGAAATAAAGTATACCAAATCCCTGGTATCCAATACCCCTTTGGAAATTCTGTTGAAATGCGCGCTGCCTCCAATATCTTGAACCAATTGTTGTGTTTCACCTGAGGAAAATAAAGAGGACATCGCATCAAAGCCATTAAAAAGCAAAAAACTCAGGACAATTCCCAGGATAAAAGCAATAATCTGACTCTCCGACAGGGTTGAGGTGAAAACACCTATTGCGGTAAAGGCAGCTATCAAAAACAGCAGTCCGAAGTAAGACCCCAAAACAACCCCAAAATCATAGTTGCCTTCAATAATACCTAGCTCCGAAATGGCGAAAACATAAACCAGGGTAGGTAATATGGCTATAACACAAAGGAAAAAAGCACCCCAAAACTTGCCCAGTACCAACTTCCAAATGGAAATAGGCTTGATTAGGAGAAGCTCCAACGTACCAGCCTTACGTTCTTCCGAAAAACTCTTCATGGTCACCGCAGGAACCAAAAAAGTGAAAATCCAGGGTGCCAATAGAAAGAAGTTGCCCAAATCCGCAAAACCATAATCAAAGATGTTGTACGCTCCTTTAAATACCCACAAAAAAAGTCCATTGAGCAATAAAAAGAGCCCAACGATCAAATAACCGATGGGAGAGGTAAAAAATGATTGGACTTCTCTTTTAAAAATGGCAAACATGCTGTTCAATTATCAATTAACAGTTGTCAATGGTCAATAATTCAATAGTTAGGTTGATGTTGGGAATTATCAGTATTTGCATTGCTAATTGTCAATTGTTTTATTGTTAATTGTACATTGTTTTAAGCTCCAAGCTTCGGGTTTATCCGCAAACAGAGCTTTTGTCTTTCCCCAGACCTCCTTGAAAAAATCCGATTTACGGTAATTTTCCAAATCAGATTCCTTGTTCCAATGACTATAAGTGAAAAATACACAGGGATTTTTGATGTCCTGATACCCTTCAACCTTTAGGCAACCTTCAAATTCCAGGATTTTGGATTGGGAGGCTTCAAAAATTCGCTCAAAACTAGGAATATTTTCGGGTTTAAAAGTGAGTTTTACAATGCGTACCAACATTTATAAAAAATTTATGGTTACGGTATCCCTATAGCCCAGACCAAGTAGGCTAGAGGCCCCACCAACCGTTTTCAAATCACTTTTATAAATGGCAAGCTCTACATACCCTGCCGAATTGAATAGGGCCAGTGCATCCCCTGGGCCCTTACGCTGCCCGCGATCCAACTGAAAATTGATAATACCATTATAACTGTTGTGAATGGTCTTGATTTTATTGGTTCGCGCAATTACTTCAAAGTCACGTCCATTCCTGTACGCCTCAAAGAGGCTTCGTTGGATATTGGTGATCACGTTACCGTAGTTATCAATATAAATAACATTGCCAACAATGCTCTTACCTTCATTGGTGATGCGGGGTTCAAACTCCCGTAGTTCCTTCAATGCTGTAAATGGCTTGCCAATGACCTCCAATTTTCCACCCCTCGCTATATGACAGGCCACTTCCACAAAAACATTCAAGACAGGGAAGGAACTGGGGTTGAGATTCGGAATATCAATCTCCATGACCTTTTCAGGACTGGACTCTGACGTTATCAAGGAAATAACCCCGTTGTTGGCACTGATGATATATTGGTCTTCCACCTGAACCACTATATGCTGGTTTTCCGGCGAAAGTTCGGAATCGACCCCCACAATATGAACGGTTCCCGGAGGGAAGGAACGATAGGCGTTTTTAAGGATGTAGGCACATTCCTGGATATTGAATGGGCTTATGGCATGCGAAATATCAACAACATTAACGTCCGGAAGGTTGTTGAGGATAGTCCCTTTTATGGCACCTACAAAGTGGTCTTTATATCCAAAATCTGTAGTTAAGGTTATGATTGCCATGCAATACTGTTGATATGTTTTTCGGTGCTCAAATTGATTTTTGGTTAAGTTTGTGGAGTAAAATTAACTAAAAAAGAAAGAATAAAATTTCTTCAAAAATAACCTTTAAACAGCCCACTTTTTTTGAACGAACTTATTATTGAACTGACGGAGATTAGCCCACAAGACTTTTTTGGGCAGAGGAATGAGAATATTGAACTACTGAAGAAATATTTCCCAAAACTTAAGATTGTTGCGCGCGGAAGTAAAATAAAGGTATATGGCGATGAAGAACTCTTGGAAGAGTTTGACAAGCGCTTTGATATGCTGACCAACCATTTTGCCAAATACAACAAGCTGGATGAAAACATGATTGAGCGGGTGCTCACCAGTAATGGCCAAGAAGAACTTTCTTCATCCAAGAGTAGTGGGGAAGTTCTGGTACATGGGGTAAGTGGTAGATTGATCAAGGCGCAGACCGTAAACCAAAGAAAATTGGTCGATGCCTGTAAAAAGGATGACATGGTCTTTGCCATTGGCCCTGCTGGAACAGGTAAAACCTATACAGGGGTAGCATTGGCCGTGAAGGCTTTAAAGGAAAAACAAGTCCGAAGAATAATTCTCACCAGACCTGCCGTGGAAGCAGGGGAGAACCTCGGCTTTTTACCTGGCGACCTCAAAGAGAAGCTAGACCCCTACATGCAACCGCTCTACGATGCGCTTAGGGACATGATAGCCCCTGAAAAGTTGGAAAAATACATCGAGGACGGTACCATTCAAATAGCCCCTATGGCCTTTATGCGGGGAAGAACTTTGGACAATGCCTTTGTTATCCTGGACGAGGCCCAGAATACTACCCATGCCCAAATGAAAATGTTCCTGACCCGTATGGGTAAAAATGCCAAGTTCTTATTGACCGGTGACCCCGGCCAGATAGACCTTCCACGAAGGGTGATATCCGGATTAAAGGAAGCGCTCTTGATTCTTAAGAATGTCGAAGGGATCAGTATCATTTATCTGGATGATAAGGATGTAATCCGTCATAAACTGGTAAAAAAGGTCATTGACGCCTACAAGAATATTGAGCATCAAAATTAACTGCACATGTCCAATACCATAATGGAGACCAACTTCAGGTTTCCAAAACAAAAAGACGTTTACAAGGGAAAGGTTAGGGAAGTATACACTTTGGAAAACGATATTTTGGTGATGATTGCTACTGATCGGCTGTCTGCCTTTGACGTAGTAATGCCCAAAGGAATTCCCTATAAAGGTCAAATCCTGAACCAGATTGCCACCAAAATGATGAAAGCCACCGAGGATATTGTTCCCAATTGGCTAATGGCCACCCCAGACCCCAATGTGGCAGTGGGCAAGGCCTGCGAACCTTTTAAGGTTGAAATGGTGATAAGGGGCTATCTGTCTGGCCATGCGGCAAGGGAGTATAAGGCTGGCAAAAGAATGTTGTGTGGCGTGCTTATGCCCGAGGGTATGAAGGAAAATGACAAATTTCCAGAACCCATAATAACTCCGGCAACAAAAGCCGAGCAAGGAGATCATGATGAGGACATTTCACGGGAGGAAATTTTGGAAAGAGGCATTGTCTCCCAAGAAGATTATGAGGTCTTGGAGCAATATACCAAGGCTCTTTTCCAAAGGGGAACAGAATTGGCGGCGGAACGTGGACTGATTTTGGTAGACACCAAATACGAATTCGGAAAAACTAAAGAAGGTCAAATTGTATTGATTGACGAAATCCATACGCCAGACTCCTCTCGCTATTTTTATGCTGAAGGATATGAAGAGCGTCAAGCCAAAGGTGAAGCACAAAAACAGTTATCCAAGGAATTTGTGCGCCAGTGGTTGATCAGTAATGGTTTCCAAGGATTGGAAGGGCAAACCCTGCCGGAAATGAGTGATGCGTACATTGATTCTGTTTCCGAACGATACATTGAATTGTATGAAAGCATTACGGGCGAAACTTTTGAAAGAGCAGATGTGACCAACATACAGGAGCGTATTGGTGGCAACGTATCAGACTTTTTAGGTCAGCTTTCCTAGTTATCAAAATTAGACCACTTTTTGTGAGTATCTGTGAATAAAGGCAGGTAGTTTTTTGAGATTTCATATATTTCAAGAATAAACCAACCTGTTAATGGAAACATCACTTCGCAAAAAGTACTGGAAGGAAAATCTTCGGTACCTAACTATCCTTTTATTTATTTGGTTTCTGGTCTCCTACGGCTTTGGGATTCTCCTGGTGGATGAATTGAACACAATTCGTTTAGGTGGATTTAAACTGGGATTCTGGTTTGCCCAGCAAGGCTCCATTTATGTTTTTGTGATTCTGATTTTTGTTTACGTCCGCCTGATGAACAAGTTGGATAAAAAATATAAGGTAAACGAATAAGCTATGGGAATTCAGACTTGGACGTTTATCATCGTAGGACTCACTTTTGCACTTTATATAGGAATAGCCATTTGGTCACGAGCCGGTTCCACCAAGGAATTTTATGTGGCAGGAGGAGGGGTATCACCTTTGGCAAATGGATTGGCCACAGCTGCAGATTGGATGTCCGCAGCATCCTTTTTGGGAATGGCTGGGCTTATCGCTTTTTCAGGCTATGATGGTTCGGTGTATCTGATGGGCTGGACCGGCGGTTATGTTTTGTTGGCTCTTTTGTTGGCCCCATACTTGAGAAAATTTGGCAAGTTTACCGTGCCGGATTTCATTGGAGACCGTTATTACAGCAACGTAGCAAGAACAGTAGCGGTTATAGCTGCTCTATTTGTTTCCTTTACCTATGTGGCCGGACAAATGCGCGGCGTAGGCGTTGTATTTTCAAGATTTTTGGATGTTGAGGTGAATACAGGGGTTTATATTGGAATGACCGTTGTATTGTTTTATGCCTTTTTAGGTGGGATGAAGGGGATTACCTATACCCAGGTGGCCCAATATTGTGTGCTCATATTCGCCTTTATGGTTCCCGCTATTTTTATTTCGATAATGGCTACAGGAAATCCAATTCCGCAGTTAGGATTGGGTTCTGCAGGCGAAGACGGGGTATATCTATTGGATAAATTGGATGGCTTAATGACCGATTTGGGTTTCACTGCCTATACGGACGGTACTAAATCCATGACAGATGTCTTTTTTATCACAGCGGCCTTGATGTTGGGAACTGCTGGACTACCGCATGTGATTATCCGATTTTTCACGGTTCCCAAAGTGAAGGATGCTAGGAAATCGGCAGGATATGCCTTGCTGTTCATTGCCATTTTATATACCACGGCACCAGCGATTGCGGTGTTTGCCAGAACCAATTTGATGGAAACGGTGGAGGATACACCTTATACTGAAATTCCATCCTGGTTTACCAAATGGGAGGACACTGGACTGATTGCGTGGACCGATAAAAATGAAGACGGCAAGATTCAATATCTACCTGGAACGGCCATAGATGGCAAAAAACCACTATTTGTGGACGAAAGAGGCAGCTCGGGTCAGCGTTTAATTTCCAATGCCAGCGCATCGCCAAATGAACTCTATGTGGATCGGGACATCACCGTACTGGCCAACCCTGAAATTGCCGGGCTTCCTAATTGGATCATTGCCCTTGTGGCTGCAGGAGGGTTGGCGGCTGCATTGTCTACCGCTGCGGGCTTGTTGTTGGTAATTTCTACCTCCATTTCCCATGATTTGATCAAAAAACAATTCGCCAAAGACATTTCAGACAAGAAGGAATTGCTCATCGCCCGACTTTCTGCCGTACTGGCTGTTATTGTAGCGGGCTATTTCGGTATCAACCCACCCGGTTTTGTAGCTTCGGTGGTAGCGCTGGCCTTTGGGCTGGCGGCTTCTTCCTTTTTCCCGGCCATTGTCATGGGCATTTTTAGCAAAAGAATGAACCGCGAAGGAGCCATTGCCGGAATGGTGGCAGGTTTGGGAATCACCACCTATTATATTGCACGATTCAAACTGGGCTGGATAGGAAGTCCGGAAACCAGTGGTGCTGATAATTGGTGGTTTGGGATTTCTCCTGAAGGATTCGGAACCATGGGTATGTTGGTCAATTTTGCCGTAGCCCTGTTGATATCCAGATTTACAGCGGCACCTCCAGAAAATGTACAGCAAATCGTGGAAGATATCAGAATACCAAGTGGAGCAGGAGAAGCACTGGATCATTAAACCCCATCAACGTCAATGACATTAATGGGGCCTCCATTTTAGTTTCTTCCGGCCATAACACCTCCGTCCACATCCCAAACGGCCCCTGTTACCCATGAGCTATTGTCTGTAAGCAAAAAGTGGATGGTTTTGGCAATGTCTTCCGCTCGACCCACTCTACCAATAGGGTGGAAATCATTAAAACCTTGCAGGGTTTCCTCAATCTTATCCTTTTCAATAAAGGCACCATAAATTGGAGTGACCACAACTGCCGGAGAAACTGCGTTTACCCTAATATTATGCTCTGCCAGTTCCATAGCCAAATGCTGTGTAAGTGAGTGGAGGCCGGCCTTTGCCATGGAATAGGCCGAGGAAGGTGTGGCTTTTATGGCCTGTTTTGCCCACATGGAACCAATGTTCACAATAGAACCACCACCGTTTTTCACCAAAATATTACTAGCAGCCTGCGTGATGAAGAAGAAAGCTTTGTTGAAATTGTGATAAGCGTCATAATCAGCTTCTTCATGCTCCAAAAAAAGCTTGGGACTAAAGTAGCCAGCGGCATTTACCAAATAGCTCAAATGGGGCATCTCCATGGGCAATTCCAGACAAAATTGGGTAACGGCTCCAAAATCGTTGAGATCAAGTTCCACGGTTTTTACACTTCCTTTGGTGCTCAATTCCGCCGCTACTTTACCAAGATTCTGTTCATTTCTTCCTATGATAATGACTTCAACACCATCATTTAACAAAAGTTCTGCGGTGGCCCTTCCCATTCCAGTGGTGCCACCTACTATTAAAGCTTGCTTTGTCATATGTTACATTTTAGATGATGTAAAATTCCTGACAACGCAGAAGAAAAAATGGTGATCCAGGGACAGTTTCTGGTAGTTTAGAGCACCTTCCGTTGAAATTCCTTTGGAGTTGTGCCCGTACCTTTTTTGAAGTATTTGGTAAAATAGGTAGGATCTTCAAAGCCTAGGGAATATGCAATTTCCTTAACAGATGTTTTCTGATTGGACAACATTCGCTTGGCTTCCAAGAGTTTGCTTTGCCGAATAATATGGGCTGGGGTGTCCAACAAGTATGTTTTGCAGATTCGAGTCAAGGTTTTGGTATTGGTACCAAGGGCACTTGCATAGTCGTCAATACTTTTGGATGCATCCAACCATTGGAAAATGAGTTTTTTAAAGTCCGAGGCCATTTTGTACTCTGGATGCGACTTGGGGTCTAGGTTAGTGGCTTTGCTTCGCAAACGTTCGACCAAGTACAAGATGGTTTGAAAATGGTGATAGACCTGCTCACGATAGTTTTGTTCCCTGGCCAGGATTTCGGACTCAATGTAAGAGGTAATCAATCCCATTTTTTGAATTTCCGTTGTTGGCATCTTCAAAAAACGATTTCCAATCTCATTGAAAATGGTTGTGGAGAATCGCTCCATCCTTCCTGGGCCATGGATATTGATGAACTCATCGTTAAAGTGGAATAGAAACCCCTCATTGGATGAATCCGGACAGAAATAGTGGATTTGGTTTTTGTTGATAAAGAAAACCGAATGTGGCTCGTGCTCTATTACTTCAAAATCTACATAATGCCTTCCTTTTTCCTTGAACCAGATAATTTGGTAAAAGCTGTGCCTGTGCGGAACGGTAGCATGTTTCAAGTTTTTGTCAAGGTACTTTCGTGCATTGTTTACCTCAAAATGAAGCTTGGAAGGGTCATTTTTATGAAGGTCGTACCTTTTTATCTCTGTCATTCGTCTAAGTTGATGAGTAGGTCGAAGTTACATAAAACCCTTACGTCGATAAAACACCAATCGCTATAAAAACGGTTGGTTTTTTTATATTTTTAAGGTTCTGAATTAACTAAACCAAGCGCATGAGCAATTACCACATCAAACACCTAGAGGAGTATTTTCAGGTGTATCGAAAATCAGTCAGAAATCCTGAGGAATTTTGGGAAGAAGTAGCAGAGGAACATTTTGTTTGGAGGAAGAAATGGGACTCCGTTTTGGATTGGGATTTCTCCAAGCCCGAGATTAAATGGTTTGACGGTGCGCAGCTCAATATCACAGAAAATTGTATTGACCGACACTTGCATATTAGGGGAAATAAAACAGCAATTCTTTTTGAGCCCAACGACCCTAAGGAGCCAGCGGAGCATATCACCTATAGGCAATTGCACGAACGCGTTTGCAAGTTTGCGAATGTATTAAAGGATAACGGAGTTCAAAAAGGGGATCGTGTAGTCATCTATCTCCCCATGATTCCGGAATTGGCCATTTCCGTATTGGCCTGTGCCCGAATTGGAGCGATTCACTCCGTAGTTTTTGCTGGTTTTTCCTCCACAGCTTTGGCTACGCGAATCAACGATTGTGATGCCAAAATGGTTTTGACTTCTGATGGTTCTTATCGTGGTGCAAAGACCATTGATTTGAAGGGAATAGTGGACGAAGCTTTGGGGCAATGTCCTGGAGTGAAATCTGTATTGGTAGCCAAAAGAACCGGTGCCAAAATCCATATGGAAAAAGGTAGGGATCAGTGGCTGCAACCGTTGCTGGACAAAGCCTACTCGGATTACCCAGCGGAGATTATGGATGCGGAAGACCCACTCTTTATTCTGTACACTTCCGGTTCCACAGGGAGACCTAAGGGAATGATGCACACTACCGCAGGTTATATGGTGTATACCGCATTTACTTTTAAGAATGTGTTCCAATATCGTGAGGAGGATGTATACTGGTGTACCGCAGATGTTGGATGGATTACGGGGCATTCCTATATCGTTTATGGGCCGCTGGCCAATGGAGCAACCACGGTGATGTTTGAAGGGGTTCCTTCCTATCCGGATTTTGGTCGATTTTGGGAAATTGTACAAAAACATAAAGTAACCCAGTTCTATACAGCACCTACAGCAATTAGGGCTTTGGCCAAGGAGAATTTGGAATTTGTGGACAATTATGACCTATCGAGCCTTAAAGTATTGGGTACGGTAGGGGAGCCCATCAACGAAGAAGCTTGGCACTGGTACAATGATCATGTGGGAGAGAAAAAATGTCCTATTGTGGATACCTGGTGGCAAACCGAAACTGGGGGGATTCTGATTTCTCCTATTCCATTTTCCACACCCACCAAACCCACTTACGCCACCTTACCCATGCCTGGAGTGCAACCTGCATTAATGGATGAGAATGGCAAAGAAATTAAAGGAAACCAAGTAGACGGTCGACTTTGTATTAAATTCCCGTGGCCTTCCATTGCACGAACCATCTGGGGAGATCACCAACGTTACAAGGATACCTATTTTTCAGCCTTCGAGGGTAAATATTTTACTGGAGATGGCGCATTACGTGATGAGGTTGGCTACTATCGAATTACTGGTAGGGTGGATGATGTAATCATTGTTTCGGGACACAATTTGGGTACAGCACCTATTGAAGATGCCATCAACGAACACCCAGCGGTGGCAGAGTCCGCTATCGTAGGCTTCCCACATGATATTAAGGGGAATGCGCTTTATGGGTATGTCATTCTAAAGGAAACAGGTGAATCTCGTGATCGTGATAATCTGAAAAAAGAAATCAACCAAATGATCACAGAACACATTGGCCCCATAGCCAAGCTGGATAAAATTCAGTTTGTCCCCGGTTTGCCCAAAACCCGTAGTGGTAAGATCATGCGTCGGATATTGCGTAAGATTGCTTCAAAGGACACAAGTAATCTTGGGGATATTTCCACCTTATTGAACCCAGAAGTGGTTGAAAAAATCATAGAGGAAGCTTTGTAACCGATGTTGTTTTCCCACTTGTTGTTTCTTGAAAGTACCAAAGGAATCCCTTCTAAAGGGAAAATTTTGAGGACATTGGCGATCACGGTTTTTTTTGTCCACATTGTTGGCCATAGCCAAACTCAAGAACCTATTTTTCAACTTGACTTTGACTCCCATGGATTTGAGGAGACCAGAATTACCAAGGAAGATGCTGTTTATATGGTCGACCTATTGGAATCCGAGTTTGCCCATGGAATTTCGGGAAGGGCATTGGATCTCTCTGCCAATTCCGCTCTTAGAAGACCTGTTAAGTTGGAAAAAGAAACCTTTCCATACTCCCAGAAAAAATCATTTTCGGTACAGATTTGGGTAAAAACCCTGCCAAATGCCATAATGGGTACCCCAATAATGGGTAATAAAAAGGCCAATGACCCAGATTCCAAGGGATGGCAGCTCTATACTCGGGAGAACGGCGCATGGGGGCTGACGTTGCACGATGGCAAAAATCGATTTGAATATAGGCCAACTGCCAAAAGGCAGCGAATCAATGATGGGGAATGGCATCAAATCACATTTACGGTCAATCACGACAAGGAAGAGGTATGGATGTATTGGAACGGAAAAAATGTAGCCATCTACAACACCCCTGGCATTGGTAATTTTCAAACAGACTTGGCCACCGTTGTTGGAGGGTCCGATGAAAAATGGGAATATGGATCCAATGCGCAATGGAATTCCTTCAATGGTTTATTGGATGAAGTAAAGATTTGGGATAGAGTGGTTAGTCCAGAGGAAATTCAGGAGCAGTATGTCAGGTTTTATCCAAGCTCTGAAAAGGACAAGAATCTGATTCGACCCCAACATCTCAAAGTTTTGGCCTGGAATATCTGGCATGGAGGACACAGGTATGGTGAGGCCGTTGGTGTACAGCGGGTAATAGAAACCATTAGAGCAACGGATGCGGATATCATTGGTTTGATTGAAACCTATGGCTCGGGCGAAATAATAGCGGATGCCTTGGGATATCACTTTTATTTGATCAGTTCCAACTTGTCCATTATGAGCAGGTATCCGATTACCGAAACGATAACGGCATTTAAGCCCTTTAACTTTGGTGGGGCAAAACTTAGTTTGGGTAAGGGCAAGGACCTCATATTTTTCGATACATGGCTGCACTACCTTCCAGACTATGGCCAAGGGGTGATCGAAGGAAAGAAATCGGCCAAGCAGTTGATCGCAGAGGAGGGAAAGACACGCCATGCAGAGGTACGGGCTATACTTAAGGAAATAGCACCTTATCTGGAAGAGTCCACGGAAACACCCATAATTATGTCTGGAGATTTTAACGTAGGCTCCCATCTGGATTGGATTGAGGAAACCAAGGGAATCCATCACAATAAAAAGATCAAATGGCCTGTGACTTTGGAAATGGCCAATGCCGGATTTAAGGATAGCTATCGGGAACTGCACATCGACCCACTGCTTTACCCTGGTTTTACATGGACTCCCAGAGCGGCAACTTCATCGGACAAATATGGATTGCGCGATAGAATCGACTATATTTTTTACCAAGGCGAAGATCTTAGTGCAATTGAATCCAAGGTGGTGGATTACCACCCCATCATGTTTCCGTCAGATCATGCCGGAGTATTGACCGTTTTCCGAATAGATTAAAATCAAAAGGAACAACTTTTAAATTACAAAAGTTAACACATGGGTGTAAGGCAAGGCTATGGGATACAGACCAAGTATCACAAACCTTCGCATCATGAAAAATATTATTTCCTGGATATTACGTTTAGCCGCAGCCCTAATTTTATTGCAAACCCTATTCTTTAAGTTTACCGGTGCTCCTGAAAGCATCTATATTTTTGAGCAAGTAGGCATGGAACCCTGGGGGCGTTATGGCAGTGGGGTAGTGGAGCTAATTGCCAGTGCTCTATTGCTTTGGCCCAGAACCATAGGTTTGGGCGCCTTGATGGGGATTGGGGTGATTTCTGGCGCTATTTTCTTCCATTTGACCAGTTTGGGAATAGAAGTTCAGGGAGATGGTGGATTACTCTTCTATTTGGCGGTCATTGTTTTTCTGTGCTGTGCGGTGCTATTGAAAATGTACTGGGAGCAGTTGAAACGGTTGCTTTTATTGTTTCGGTAAGTAGTAATTCTGAAAAGAAATCCATTGCCCATCCTAAAACCTTAAAACGAGGTTAAATCCTTCATTTTCTTAAGCCAGCTTAATCAAAAATTCACCATTCGGAAGTAATTTTGTTTTAGGTTTTATTAAAACAAGATTAGATTGACACATAAACATCAGATTGTCATTGTTGGCGGGGGCTTTGCAGGTTTGGAATTTATTAAAAGCATGCAGGATTCGCCCGAGTTTAATATCATTTTGGTAGACGCAAACAACTACAATTTCTTTCCACCCTTGATCTACCAAGTATCCACTGGATTCATGGAGCCGTCGGCCATAAGTTATCCCTTTAGAAAGATTTTGAGGCGAAAGAAAAACACGCGATTTAGGCTTGGGAAACTGAAAGAAGTTGTGCCTACAGAGAACAAGATTATTTTGGACAATGGGGAACTCTTTTACGACACCCTGATCATGGCTACGGGAACTGAAACCAATTTTTTTGGGAACAAGAACATCGAAAAGTACAGCCTTCCAATGAAGACGATAAGTGATGCCCTTTCACTCAGAAACGTGATCTTCACGCGCTTGGATAGGGCCACTCGACTTACCGATAGCGCTGCACGGAAAAAGTTGCTCACTTTTGTGATTGCTGGAGCTGGACCCACGGGGGTGGAACTTTCTGGGATTTTTGCTGAGATGCGTGATCACATCTTGCAAAAGGACTATCCTGAATTGGACAAAAAAGATTTGGGAGATATCTATTTGCTGGACGGACAAGATGCTGTTTTGGCAGCTATGTCCACCAAATCACAAAAATATACCTACAAGAAATTGAAGGAACTGGGTGTAAAGATTATGCTGAATACCTTGGTGACCGATTTTGTGGAAGAAACCGTTCATTTGTCCAATGGAAATACAATTGACGCCAAAAATCTAATATGGGCAGCGGGCGTCTCAGCCAGAACCTTTAAGGGTTTTATGGAATCCAGTTTTGGTAGGGGCAAAAGATTGAAAACCAACAGGCATAATTTGGTGGAGGGTTACGATAATATTTATGCCTTGGGTGACTGCGCTTTAATCTTGGGAGACAAGGAATATCCTGATGGGCATCCACAGCTGGCGCAACCCGCATTGCAACAGGCTAAAAATTTGGCCACCAACCTTTTGGCCAAAAATGGCAAGTGGAAGTCGTTTGCATATAAAAATAAAGGTTCTTTGGCCATCATTGGAAGAAATAAGGCGGTTTTGGACCCGCCCAAGGAACGCTTCTTTGTTAAGGGTTTTTTGGCGTGGCTCATCTGGATTTTTGTTCACATTATGGGCTTGGTAAACTTCAAGAACAAGGTACGCACCCTATATAACTGGATTGGTTATTATCTGTATAAGGACCAGTATTTTAGAATGATTATTAAACCTAGGGAGAGGGGATAGGGGCAATTACAAAGACATTTAAACTGTCAAAACGATATCCGTAATACCAAAGCACAAAAAAACCCCATTTCGTTACAAATGGGGTTTAAAAGTAGCGAGAGGGAGACTTGAACTCCCGACCTCAGGGTTATGAATCCTGCGCTCTAACCACCTGAGCTACCTCGCCTTTTTGCGGTTTTGCGGGTGCAAATATAAAGTTTAATTTTCGCCGAATCAAAATTCATTTTAATTTATTATTTGATATTTATTTTTATATCTTCCCAGATTATACACCAATCTTGAAAAGGAAAAATAGAACACTAGAATGAGTGATAAGGTCAAATTTGAAATTGAGTTTGTAATACAGGCTTCACCGCAGTTGCTTTACCAATATATATCCACCCCTTCCGGGCTATCAGAATGGTATGCCGACAATGTTAATTCCCGAAGTGAACGGTTCACTTTTATTTGGGACGGCGCTGAAGAGAATGCCAAAATGCTCAAAAGAAAAAGCGATGAATTTGTGAAATTTGCCTGGGAAGAAAATGATGATGACAGCTATTTTGAAATGCGCATCATCGTAGATGAAATCACCAAAGATGTTTCGCTGTTTATTACAGATTTTGCCGAAGAAGACGAAGTGGACGAAGCCAGAATGCTATGGGAAAACCAAGTTTCGGATTTAAAACAAGTACTCGGTTCCAAGTAGAAGTATTCCTTGCTAAAACGTATATTTGGTCCCGATTTTAATCGGGACTTTTTTTATGGTCAATTTCAACGGTGCTTTACTGACCAAGGATTCCAATATCCTAACACATTCCAATCGCGGTCTTAAGTTTGGGGATGCCCTTTTTGAAACTGTCCGTTGCGTAAACGGAACCATCTTTTTTTGGGAGGACCATTACTTTAGGCTAATGTCTTCCATGCGGATACTTCGTATGGAAATTCCCATGGAGTTTACCTTGGAGTTTCTTGAGGGGGAGATCAAACGCACGGTTGAAAAAAATGGCTTGGAGGATAGCCCTGCCAGGGTGCGACTCACTGTTTTTAGAAATGATGGTGGATTGTACGAACCTGAAACCCATGAAATATCCTATTTGATTGAAGCGTCGCCCATGGAGTCTCCATTTTATTTGATCAATGAAGGACCTTACGAAGTTGAGTTGTTCAAGGACTATTATGTGAACAAGGATATGCTTTCCAACCTAAAGACCACCAATAAAATATTGAATGTGGTGGCCAGCGTTTTTGCCCAGGAAAATGGATACAACAATTGTCTTCTGATCAATGGGGACAAGCAGGTGGTTGAAGCCATCAATGGAAACCTATTTTTGGTAGTAGGGAACACGATTAAAACTCCGCCTTTGGCCGATGGCTGCTTGGACGGTATCATCCGAAAGAAACTCAATGAAATCATAACTGCCACGGAAGGAATGGATTTCATAGAAGATTCCATCTCGCCCTTTGAACTTCAAAAAGCGGATGAATTGTTTCTTACCAATAGCATCCAGGGAATTGTTTCCATAGGTAAGTACCGAAAAAAGGAATATGGAAATGCTACCGCAAAATCCCTTTTGGGAAAATTAAATGCCAAGGCCAGATTGGGATAATCTAATTTAAAGAGGGATTTTCTGGAGAATTGGACCAGAGGAGATAATCACCGCCTAATTCCACCATTTTTTCCTTCCAAAAAGCATTGGAGGATTTCTCAAGGATACTGCTTTCATATTCGTTTTGGACCACTACCCATGATTTGGAATTCAACTCATGATCCAATTGATGGGAACCCCAACCGGAATAACCCAGAAAGAATCGAATGTCTTGTTCCCCTATAGTTTCGTTGTTGATGAGCTCTACGGTCTTTTCAAAGTTCCCTCCCCAGAAAATACCATCGGAGATTTCAATGCTATCATTAATCAAATGGGGCACCTTGTGAATAAAATAGAGGTTGTCCTGTTCCACGGGTCCACCATTGAATACCTTAAAAGGGATGGTGATTTCAGAAATAAGGTCGCAGATACTGTAATCCAAGGGTTTGTTCAAGATAAAACCCACAGAACCTTCTTGATTGTGTTCCGCCAAAAGCACCACAGATCGGTTGAAGGAGACATCTCCTGTAAGAGCTGGTTCAGCAACCAGCAACCTTCCTTTTATGGGCTTTAGGCTTACCATTTTACTAGGTTCTCATAATTAAATGTAACATAATATCCGTTAAATACAAAAACCTTGGATAGGGACTTAAAACAAAAAAGCACTTCCGTGGGGAAGTGCTTCGTTATATTGTATAACCTATCTAATTAGTTTACAGAGCTGCTCAATTCTGC
Source organism: Flagellimonas sp. (assembly GCF_965215805.1). Taxonomy (GTDB): domain Bacteria; phylum Bacteroidota; class Bacteroidia; order Flavobacteriales; family Flavobacteriaceae; genus Flagellimonas. The sequence goes on from NZ_OZ244124.1 coordinate 3,003,059, forward strand.
TCCAGCTTTGAACTTTACAACGTTCTTTGCTGCAATTTGGATAGTTTGTCCAGTTTGTGGATTTCTACCTTCTCTTGCATTTCTCTTGGATACAGACCAAGAACCGAAACCTACCAAAGAAACTCTGTTTCCTTTTTTAAGTGATCCCTCTACGTTCCCCAAGAAAGATTCCAATGCTTTTTTGGCTGCTGCCTTAGTGATGCCAGCATCGGCTGCCATAGCATCGATTAATTCTGTTTTGTTCATAATGGAATTAAATTAATTGTTGTTAAAATAATTTTAATGCTGAACAAATTTATATGGATTTGCCTCAAACGCAAGTAAAACCAAGGGAAAGTGGGCTTTTTGTTGATAACTTGAAACGTTTGTTGATAAAGTCGAATTAAAATTGGGACTTTTGTGAGCCTAGTGTTAATAAGGGTTCAGCGAAGGTGGGCATTTTCAACCAGATTTAGACCATTAAGCACTTCATCGATTTTCATCCTCCTTTTTCCAGGAAGTTGTACTTCCAAAAGATGGAGATAACCTCCTGATGCTGCCACTTTTAACGTCCGTTTTTCCAAGATCAACTTTCCGGTCGGATGGTCGTGATTTACCACCTCCATACGTGTCTTGAAGATTTTGATGGGTTCTTCCTTGCCATGGTTCATCAAATAGCACCAAGCAGCAGGGTAGGGACTAAGTCCACGAATATGATTATGGATATCCTGTAGGGAATGATCCCAGTTGATTTGACAAGTGTTTCGATGGATTTTATGCGCGGACTTAATATCCGTGGCATCTTTTTGAGGAATGCTGGTGACTGTTCCATCTTCAATTTGTTTACAGGTTTCCACAACCAGACCTGCACCCAAATCCATTAAGCGGTCGTGTAAAGCCCCAGCATCATCTTCAGGATAAATCGGTGCTGTTTTTTGAAGGATGATGCTTCCCGTATCAATTTTATCGTCAATAAAGAATGTGGTCACTCCAGTTTCTGTTTCCCCATTAATGATGGCCCAGTTGATGGGAGCTGCGCCACGGTATTGGGGAAGGAGCGAGGCATGAAGGTTAAAGGTTCCATGTTCGGGCATGCGCCAAACTACCTCGGGCAACATTCTAAAGGCCACAACAACCTGCAGGTTGGCTTGAAGTTCCTTGAGTTCTTTCAAGAACGCTTCACTTTTTAGGTTGGTCGGCTGCAGCACCTTAATATGGTGTGCTTTTGCAAATTGTTTCACAGCTGACTCCTGGATTTTCCGCCCTCTTCCTGCTGGCCTATCTGGAGCGGTAATGGCCCCGACCACATTAAAATTGGCTTCCAACAAAGCTTTTAGGCTACCTACGGCAAAGTCAGGGGTGCCCATAAACACAATTCGCAATCTGTTATTTTTCAATTTCGTACTCATTACTTGCATTCAATCGAATCCGTTCGTCTTCCAAAAGATCCTGTAGGGCCTTCAAAATCAGTTTTTCTTCAATGCCCAATACCTGTTCCAGTTGTCTGGATGTTTGTGGTGCGGTCACTAGGATTTTAAAAATACTTTTCTTTAATCCTTCGGAAGGAACCGTATCTTCTAGGGTGCAAATATCGCAAGTACCACACTTTTCGTTGGTCTTTTCCCCAAAATAATTTAGGATGAAAACACTACGGCAAACCCTTGTATTTTGGACATAGTCCAGCATGGCGGCCATATTTTTCTGTTTAACTGCGTTGAAATCCTTTATTTTTTTGGCGAAGGGATTGATTGTCCTGTCATCTTCCCTGGGCACCAAAAACTGGATTTCCAAATCGCTGTTGGAGCTCTGGTATTCGGCAACACCATCGGCCTGCAATTGCTTCAATACCTTTTTGATGGTTTTTTCATTTTCTCCCACTTTTTTGGAGAGCAAGTGAAGGTTTATCTTGGTTTCATGCTCCGTAATTCCCCCGTAGGTACGCAATACGGTTTGAATAATATGGGCAACCTTTGGATTGTCCTGTAAATATTGGAAAATCCCGTTTCTGGAGGCCACAAATTTCAAAGTGGTCTTTTCCGTAAAATTCTCTGATAGGGAAATCACTGAATTTTGATCCAAGATGCGCAGTGCATGATAAGCCATATTGGGCGGGAATCCATAACGCTTACAAAAGGTGTTGAATTTAAAGCTCAACGATTCCAACACCGATTCCCCGTAGGAAATCTGAAAGAAATTGTTGAGTTGAACATAGAGTTGTTTTACAAAAGCCACATCGGGCAAGGAGGACAAAAATTGTTGCTTTGCACGGTCAGCATCCTCCAGCGAAGTTACGATCAAGGCCGATGATGGTTTCCCATCCCTTCCAGCTCTTCCTGCCTCTTGAAAATAACTTTCCAAACTATCCGGAATTTGGTAATGGATCACCCATCGTACATCGGGTTTGTCCACCCCCATACCAAAGGCATTGGTAGCCACAATACAGCTCACATTTCCGTTGAGCCATTGCTGTAGCTTCTCTTCTTTATCTCGTTTGGAGATACCTCCGTGGAAAAAGGTAGATTTAACCCCATTCTTATTCAAGAATTCGGATAAGGAAACGGTCATTTTCCTTGAACGCGCATACACAATGGAGCTCCCTCTAAATTGGGTCAGAATCTTTTTGAGTTGATAGTTCTTGTCTTCTGTATGCTTTACCCTAAAGCTGATGTTGGAACGGGAGAAAGAGTCTTTGAATACTTGGGGCTTTTCCAATTGTAGGTTTTCCAAGATATCCTGCACCACTTTTGGGGTTGCGGTAGCTGTTAAGGCAATTGTTGGCGTTTCGGGGGTTAAATCCTTTAAAACGGAGCATTCCAAATAGGCAGGCCTAAAGTCGTTGCCCCATTGTGATATACAATGTGCTTCATCAATAGCGACAAGATTCACGTTCATTTCCCGAATCCGCTCTTGAACCGTGGATTGCTGCAATCGTTCAGGGGAGAGATAGAGGAACTTGTAATTGCCATAAACACAATTGTCCAAAAGGTCATTGAGTTCAGAAAAAGGGATTCCGCCTGTTAGCGCTATAGCTTTGATATTTTTCTGTTTGAGCTGCTGTACTTGATCTTGGATAAGCGCCACCAACGGGGACACCACAATGCAGATACCTTCCATGGCCAATGCCGGCACCTGATAGCAAATGGACTTGCCACCTCCTGTAGGCATCAAGGCCAACACATCTTTTTTGGCCAGAACGCTCTCAATGATTTGGCTTTGGGAACCTCTAAAATCTTCGTGCCCCCAATATTCCCTTAAAACGGATTTCGCATCTTTTTGCACTAAGTGGATTTCAAGTTATCCAAGATAAAATCAACACGGGCATTAACGGGATCCTTTGGAACCAGAATGGGGTTATACCCAAATCTAGTGTAGGTATCCATCAAGGCATCGTGGATTTTTTCAGCCTCCTCATAGGTTTCCAATCGCTCATTGTCCGAAATATAAATTTCTTTCCACGGGGGAACTATAAAAATGGCATCGTAGAGGTGATTTTCGCAAGCATCCGTAAACTCTTTATCATAGGACTGGTCAAAAAAGTCCATGTAGGCCAGTACATCTGGAATCCCACGATCAAAAAAACTAATGGGGACTTTCATGTCCAAAGAGTCAATATAGTGCTTGGTTCTTCCATAAAGTAAGTCTTTGTTGAACTGCAATGCATCGTCCACGAATACCAAGGGGTTGGACACAAAAGAATCGGGTTCACCTTCCATTTTGGCGTTGGAGGTCATATCCCTTATGATTTCATGAAAACAGTGATGACCCTGGTCTTCCAGGCCATTGATGATGGACGTTTTTCCGGTGCCAGGTGCTCCGGTAATAACAACTTTATGGTTCTTCAATCAGATAATTTTATCAACACAAAGTAATGAAATCGGACTAAGGAAAAAAAATTGCATGCGAAGCCATATCTTTGTAAAAACTTGCAGCATGGAGAAGGAGAAATCCGAGGAGTTTTATTCACGTCTAAAGGAACAATTGTTGGAAAACAGCAGTTGGCCATCCAAGTACCTCTATAAGTTTATTGTGCCCACGGACGAGGATAAAATAGAGCAGATAAATGCCATATTTGATAATACAGGAGCGGTGATTGAATCCAAGAAATCCAAAAAAGGGACTTACACCAGTATCTCCGTTACGGTACAGTTGGAAAGTCCTGATGCTGTGATTGCCAAGTACAAGGAAGTTTCCCAAGTAGAGGGTGTAATATCACTTTAGGCCAAATTGCCATAATTTTTAGTATTTTGCGGACGTTATAGGAAAGACTTCCCGTTAGTTAACTTCATTAAACCTATTTAATTTGAATTCAGTAGACAACTTAGAATATAATACGGAGCGTCCAAAGCTTCACATCCCTGAGTATGGGCGTCATTTTCAGAAAATGGTGGATCATGCCGTTTCCATTGCAGATCGTGAGGAGCGAAACAAAGTGGCCAAGTCCATTATAAGCGTAATGGGCAATTTGCAACCGCATTTGCGCGACGTACCCGATTTTCAGCACAAACTCTGGGATCAACTTTTTATCATGTCCGATTTTAAACTGGACGTGGATTCACCTTTTCCAATTACTTCCCAAGAGACTTTGCAACAGCGACCAGAACCACTGGAATACCCTCAAAATCACCCCAAGTATCGTTTTTATGGCAACAACATCAAGCGTATGATTGATGTGGCCATTAAATGGGAAAAAGGGGATATGCGTTCAGGTTTGGAATATGCCATTGCCAACCACATGAAAAAATGTTACCTCAATTGGAACAAGGACACAGTGGAAGATCAGGCCATCTTTGCACACTTGAAAGAATTGAGTGACGGCCAAATTGATTTGGCTCCGCATGGTGAAAACCTTACCGATAGCGGTCAGTTCCTTAAAAACCGTTTGGCCAAGTCCAATAGGAATGGCGGAAGCAACAAAAAGGGACAAAGAAATAACAGAGGCAAAAAACGGTATTAATTCCTTAGGTATCCATGGGAACATTTCGAATAGAGGGTGGACACCAATTGCATGGTGAAATTACACCCCAAGGGGCAAAGAACGAAGCACTTCAGATTCTTTGTGCAGTCTTGCTTTCACCAGAAAGAATCACCATCAATAACATTCCTGACATCGTAGATGTCAACAAGCTTATTGCCTTATTGGAAGACCTTGGTGTCAAAATCCAAAAAAAGGGAAAGGGCAGTTATACTTTCAAGGCTGACGATATCAATCTAGAATATCTACAAACGGACCAGTTTAAGCAGGATGGACGGGGTTTACGAGGTTCCATTATGCTGGTTGGCCCCCTTTTGGCCCGTTTTGGAAAAGGGTATATCCCAAAACCGGGAGGGGATAAGATAGGACGTAGACGCTTGGATACCCACTTTGAAGGTTTTATAAAACTGGGGGCTAAGTTCCGATACAACCGAGAGGAATATTTCTATGGGGTAGAGACTGATAAGCTCAAAGGAACCTATATGCTCTTGGATGAAGCTTCTGTTACGGGAACGGCCAATATTGTAATGGCCGCGGTACTTGCAGAAGGAACAACCACCATATACAACGCAGCTTGTGAACCTTATTTACAGCAGTTGTGTAAGATGCTCAACCGTATGGGAGCCAAGATTTCTGGAATCGGCTCTAACCTTTTGACCATTGAAGGTGTTGAGGAATTGGGAGGAACAGAGCATACCATGCTTCCAGATATGATTGAGATTGGTAGCTGGATTGGCCTTGCCGCCATGACCCGAAGCGAATTGACCATCAAGAATGTGAGCTGGGACGATTTGGGACAGATTCCAAACGCTTTCCAAAAATTGGGGATCCAGTTGGAGCGCAGGGGAGATGATATCTATATTCCCAAGCACGAAAATGGTTACCAAGTACAGAGTTATATTGATGGGTCCATTTTGACCATTGCGGATGCACCATGGCCAGGATTGACGCCCGACTTGTTGAGTATTTTGTTGGTTGTGGCCATCCAAGCCAAAGGCGAGGTGGTTATCCATCAAAAAATGTTTGAAAGCCGCTTGTTCTTTGTGGATAGATTGTTGGACATGGGAGCCAAGATCATTCTTTGTGATCCGCACAGGGCCACAGTTATTGGACATGACTTTAAATCCACCCTGAAGGCCACCAATATGGTTTCGCCGGATATTCGCGCAGGAGTTTCCCTCTTGATAGCAGCCTTGTCTGCCAAGGGAACCTCCACCATCAACAACATTGAGCAGATAGACCGAGGTTACGAGAACATAGACGAACGTTTACGCGCCATTGGAGCAAAGATTGTTAGGGTCTAAGTCTGTTTAACCTGAGCTCTATATGTTTTGGGTGACATTCCAGTGTACTTCTTGAAAGTAGTTGCAAAATATTGGGATGTACTGAATCCTAAATTGTAGGCTACTTCTGTTATGGAATTGTTTTTTAGCAGATCTTCTTTGGCTCGTTCAATTTTTAATCGGTTGATGTAGGCTTTGGGAGGAGCTCCAAAATGTTGTTTGAACCAACTTTTAAAGTAGGCGGTTGAGAAATTCACCAATTCTGCCAACTCATCCACATAGATAATCCGGTGCAAGTTTTTGGCAATAAAATCGTCAATAATCTTAACTCTTTCCGAAGGAACCACAATCTGTGCGGTCTGGGATAATTCAAGAGTTTCCAATAGCAACTGAACCAATAATTGGTTTGTGGTGAGTTGGTTTACAATGGTTTGTTCTGATTCCAATTGGTCAACCAGTTTTTGCAAATGGGACTTTAGAACCAGTGCCCCTTTAAAGATGTATCCAGCCCTTTCTTGAAGTGCAGAAACAAGATATTCTGATTGCTCTTTGGGTAGATAGCAAAGTTGCCCTTTGGTATGATCTAGATGAACCTGAAGCCAATATAATTCTCCGATATCTTCTGGATAAACCCCAGAGCTATGATCCTGGTTGGGTGGCACAATAAGGATGTCGTTGCCTCTGAGTTTTAGCAAGTTCTCCCCCAATTCATAGTACTGCTGCCCGCGAATACAAAAACAAATTTCCATAACATCCTGGTGCTGGTGTGCTTCCAGTATAGGTTCCACCTTGCGATAGTGGTAATGTCCAAAATCCACAAACCTCGGATAGCCCAAGTTCGGCAGGTGAAACACTCTACGCTGTTTTGTTTGATTTTGCATGTATTTGTATAAAAAAATAAGGTCATACGAATTTAGAAGACTTTTTTCAGAAATCCCATTTAATTTGAATCGTCAACTATAAACCATAAACCAATGAAAGAGTTGTTTTTAAAACAAGGCTATGCCAAACTAGACCGTCTGATACCAAACTCAGAGGTGGAGAATCTAAGGGCCTTGTACGATAATCTACTTCAGGATAAGGAGCGCACCTTGGGATTGCGAAGTGATTTGGGCGGAGGAGAAGGAGGTACTGTGGAAAGAATCACCCAGATTATGCGTCCCAGTCTGGTCGAACCCAAACTCTCTGAAACTATTTCCTATCAACTGGCATTGGATCATGTAAAAGATATGTTGGGGGAGGATATGGAGCTTGATTTTGATATGCTCATCAACAAAGCACCCCACACCAATGCCCCGACACCTTGGCATCAGGATGCCGCCTATTGGATCAAGATGCCCGACAAACGATCGGCCAGTTGTTGGATCGCTTTGGATGAGGTTTATGAAGAAAACGGCTGTATGTGGTTCATTCCTAAGGAGGGAGATAGCATTCTACCCCATAAGCATTATACAGAAGGTGGTGCCTTGCATTGCGAAACAGACGGAAAGAACGCCGAATGTACTCCCTTAAAACCTGGAGGCTGTACGTTTCATGATGGTTTTACCCTCCATTTTAGCAAAGGCAATACCACAGATTCGCATAGGCGAGCATTAATTCTTAATTTCAGGCCAAAGGCGATGATCCGGTTGGAGCGGGAGCAAGGTGTGGATCATACCGGGGAACGAAAAGTTCGGAACAAATAGTCTATGGTAATAAAATGGATATGTCCAAGATGGGGGAGTGCCCACTTGGATTGGAAAGTATTTTTGGGCAAAGTCAAGGAACAAGGCTATCACGGGGTGGAAATAGATTTGCCATTTGGTCAGGAAAAAAAAGAAATCGCGGCCATGTTAAGGGATTTTGAACTAGACTTTGTGGGGCAGCATTGGCAGACCCAAGAAGTAGATCTTGCAAAACACAAGGAGGAGTACAAACGGCATTTGCTCAATTTAGCCGAGGAAAAGCCTTTGCTGATCAATTCACATACAGGGCGAGACTTCTTTTCTTTTAAGCAGAATTTGGAGTTGATCAAACTTGCACAAGATGTCGAAGAAGAAACGGGTGTCCCCGTTGCCCATGAGACGCATAGGTCGCGATTTCCCTTTGCAGCTCATGTTTGTAAGCAATATTTGCATGAAGTTCCGTCTTTAAAGCTTACCTCAGATCTTTCCCATTGGTGCTGTGTGGCGGAAACCCTATTGGACAACCAGCAAGAAGCAGTGGATTTGGCCATAAAACATACGTATCACATTCATGCCAGGGTGGGATCTACCCAAAGTCCGCAGGTGATTGACCCTAGGGTTGATACCTATAAAGAAGAATTAGCCCAATTTAAAAACTGGTGGAAGGCTATGTTGAACAATGCTCAAGCGACTGGAAGACCCTATATCACCATAGCTCCTGAATACGGCCCATTGCCCTATGCCTTGCAACACCCCCAAACAGGCAACTTGTTGGGCAATCAATGGGAAATCAACCAATTTATCCGAAAGGAAATCGAAGATTTATGGAATTAGTTATGACTCCAATTGTTGGGGTCATCGCTGTCGTTGGGAGACAGCCCCAAGATATCCCCTTCAGTATCCACCCCCAGTCCGACCACGCTTCGGTTTACGTAATTGAAATAACTGACCACTTGATTGACTTCCAGGATTTCACCTTCGGTGAAGCCCACTTCTCGTAAGCCTTCAATGTCTTCCTTGGTGATATCTGCGTGGTTCAGGGTAAGCTTTTTGGCATACCTGCTACCCGCATAAAATTTGCTGGAAAAGAAGTCCGATAGGGTGTTCTTTAGGACAGTTTCTTTAAAAGTGTCTGCTCTGGAATCATCACCCAACAATCTTTTAAAACCCTCAAAATGATGCTGAAAGCAATAATCACATTGGTTAAGATGGCTCACATACGTGCCCAAAGCTTCCAAATACCATTTGGGCAGGGTGTTGTTGGAATTATGGAGCACATTTTTATAGAGCGCCATGTGGCCCACCAAGGTGTGTGGCCGTAAACTGTGGATGAGCAAAACGTTGTCCACATTGTTGTTGGGCCCTTTTACGCGGTCATAAATTCGTTTAAGTTCCTTATTGGCTTCCTCGTAGCCGATAACTTTGATCCAGCTCATTAATACATGGTGTTGGGGTTGGCGGATTCTTTTGGAATTTGCTGGATGGCATCCCAATGCTCACAGATTTTTCCATTTTCATCAAATCGGAAAAAGTCCATGGTCACGTATTGGTCGTTGTCTGGCCATGTTTGGTGGGTGTGCAAGGCCACCAAATTGCCTTCGGCAATGCAGCGCACAAATTCAATGGATTTCTCAGGATACTCAGCCTGCATCCGTTCAAAATAGTTGATAAACCCTTGGGTGCCATCGGCCACATCTGGGTTGTGTTGGATGTATTCTTTACCGATATACTTTTCAACTGCCCCTTTTGGGTCGCCCAAATATGCTGTCTTGTAAAAGGCAATGGCTTTTTGTTTGTTTTGTTCCAGGTTCATGTTTGTTATGTTTAGTTATCGTCAGTTCGAGTAGGTTTTCGATAGAAAACCATATCGAGAACTCATTTCAGAGCAAATCCCTAATTCTCGATACAAATTTTATTCTTTTCAATCATAAAATTTACTCGAATTGACGGGACTTGTTAAATGTATGGCAACTTAAAAAATACGCTTAATATCCGTCCAATTGATTAATTGAATGTCATCCCGCTTTACTTGAGCCTTGGCAAAATCGCTAGTAAAAAAATCAAAATCTATCTGTCGCCATTCCGAACCAAAGTTGGGATGGTTCACCGTAACCCCCTGCATCTCCTGTTCGTCAAAAGCTGGATGAATCAAGATGACATTGAAACCCTCCACCAAGTCATCAAACACACCCGCGTAATAGTCCCATAATACGCCCTTTTCAAAATACGAAATATCCCCAATGTGGACTTTGTCCACTGGAATGGCCTCGGGTTTTATCGGATTACTTTCATCCAGGCCCACCATATCAGATAACTCTCGACTACGCTGTACAGGAAGCTTGTAACGTCGTCCCAGTTCCTTATAGACTTCAAACAAATCGGGGCGACTTCCCACGCTGTACATGTGCGAATCCAAATGGGAAGGGGAGAGACCATACGCCAGGAACTTTTCAATTTGGGCAGTGAGTTCCTTGCGGACATCTTCGGCCGTGGTATGTTCCCGAACTTGTTCCCTCTTTTTATAGAAATGCCCATTGGAGTCTACCAGGGAAGGTACTTCAGAAACGGGCAACACGGGGCCAAACTTATAGTTTTCCCATTCGCAAGTAAGGGTAAGGTGCACCCCATGGTCAAACTGAAGATTTTGTTTTGTCCACTGCGCCATTTCGTAAAACCAAGGGCAGGGCACCATTAGGCTACAGGAGTTGACAATACCATTTTGCAAAGATTGCATGGTGGCCATATTCTCTGAATGGGAGAGTCCAGCATCATCGGCATGGATCATTAGAAGTTTGGTGTTGGCTGGGTAGCCGAGTTTTTGTGCTAGGTTCATTCTCTAATAGTATTTTTCGATTCCACCAAATCCCCTGACCAGTTTGTTCTCCCTGGTTTTGGCGATAAAATTTTGCAATCGCTTCTCAAATTCGTCCGGTCTTTTTCTGGCACTTTCTATATAAGCGATACGTATGCGTTTATAGGACTCGGAAAAATTTTGGTAATTGACCCAAGCAAGCTTGTCCGTTTTAATTTTGGCTAAAAGATCTTCTGGAAACACAAAAGTCTGGGCAACCACGGCTTGCATATCCGACTTTATTGATGGATGAACCAAATCCTCTTTCAAAAGCCACATCAAACGTTCCTTGTTGGGTTGCGAAAAGCTGGATTTTGCCCTTCTTTTACAGAAACGTTGAATGGTGGTTTCGGGGTTTAACGATTTTACTGTGCTGTCAATCCAGCCAAAACACAAAGCTTCTTCCACTGCATCGTTATAGGAAATTCGAGCTTTCCCGCTCTGCTTTTTTGGATATTCCAGCCAAATATCATCCACTTTATCAAAGTTGGCCTCCAACCATTTGCGCCATGTCTTTCTATCTGTAAAGTATTTTGTCTTGAGGGTCTCCATGAGCTTATTTGGAAGAAACAAGCAGAGTTCTCACATCAACATCCAAAGCTTTGGCAATTTGAAATAAGTTTTCAACACGTGGTTGCATATCGTTTCTGCACCATTTGGAAATGGTTGTCCTATTCATCCCCAATTCATTTGCAAGCCAGTTATTCGTCCTGCCCTGTTCCGCCAGAACCGCTTTAATGCGATTGTAAACCTCTTTTTCCATCTGATTCTCTATAGGATACAACCAAATATAGAATCTTTCAAATAGTAGCTTTAAGCTAAATTTTATGCTTTTATATATTTTAATGAATATTTTATATACCTTAGTGATGCGTTAAAAGCATCAAATCAGCCTTTAAAAACATTTTATGAACATTTTGAATTTTAATTATGAGCAAAAAAATGACCAAGGCCGATTTGGAGGCCCTTGTTGAAGCACAACAGAAAAACCTAAATTCCCTACATGGGCTTTTTATGTCCCTAAGACATCAGAATGAAATCTTATACCATACCAATGTAAAGTTAAGGGAGGAGGTTTTGGAGTTGAAGGAGAAACTTGAATAGTTGCGGTTAGAAATAAATTTATGTCTATTGTAATAAAACAAGTACTTAAGTGCTGTCAGGTCGAGCGCAGTCGAGACCTACTTGAAAAAGCCAAGATTTAATTGCTTCTCGACTGCGCTCGAAGTGACAAAAGGCGCAATTGCGAAATTGCAAGTCAAAAACAAACCCTGCTGCACGAAACTCACCCAAGTGGAATTAATCTTTCTCCACCAAACTTCCATCTGGATATTGCGCAAACCGTCCTTTATCCTGATCATGCACATTATCGGGGTAGGGCCAAGGCCAGCCACCAAACTGGGTCAGACGGTATTCTTCCATGGCCTGTTGGATCTCCTCTTCGGTGTTCATTACAAAGGGGCCATACTTGGCCACGGGCTCATCTATAGGTTGCCCTTGTAGCATTAAAAAATGGGCTTTTTCAGAACCGATTTTGATGGTCACTTCTTGAAATGGATCTAATGCAATTCCAAAATTGGGATTCACCTTTCGGTCACCAATATAAATTTCGGAACCTTCATAAAAATACAATGTCCGTGTGGCCAAGGAGCTAATTTTAGGCAAGGTATATTCCGTTTTAGCATCCACATGAATGTTCCAAATGGCCACTTGATGCTCGTTTTTGGCCGCCCATGAATTAGGAGCGGGGTCATTGGCCTGGGTGCCCTTGTAATTTCCCGCAATCACCTTTATTTGGGCGTTGTCCTCATCAATTACGGGAATATCTTCGTGCCAGAGCATTTTAAAATGAGGTTCCACAAACTTATCGGCCTTGGGCAGGTTCAACCAGATTTGGAACAACTCCAGTGGATTGTCCTTGTCGGTGTTGAGCAAAGGGAACATTTCGGAATGTTGCACGCCTCGGCCTGCCGTCATCCACTGCACATCGCCTTGACCAAAGCGGCCAGCTGCACCTAGGGAGTCGGAATGATCGCAGAAGCCTTTGTTGACTATGGTGATGGTCTCAAATCCGCGATGGGGGTGGTACGGAAAACCTGGAATGGTCTGCCCGTGGTACATACGCCATCCATCTTTAGTGGTAAAATCATTACCGATGTTACGGCCTTCCAACAGTTTTGGATCCGGGCCCAATTCTCCGTTACCCTTTGGGTAATGATCCAAGTGGTACACGCAGAATAAAAATGGGTCTTGGGTCTGCCAAGGGAAGCCCAAGGGGAAAGTTTGTAATATAGGATCTGGCATAGCTTTTTTATTTTGTTGTTGCTGAGATCTTTCACTTGCGTTCAAGAAGACAGCTAGGATTAGTTCTCGACTCCGCTCGAACTGACATCTGATTAAATTTCTGACCTAAATTTAATCATGTTTTGCGTCATTGATTTCAATCCAATAGCCCTCAGGGTCTTGGATGTATATTTGAAGAACGCCATCCGTACGATGATCGCTAATGCGTCCCTCTTTTCCCTTCCAGTCATAAAAGGGCACTTCTTTTTCATTTAAATGCGTTATGAGGTCTTCCAATTTTTGGGTAGACAGGCATAGGTGCAAGCTCTTGTCCCTTTCAAAATCCTTGAAATCTTCCTGAATCAAATGTAATTGGGTATGGCCTGCGATTCTAAACCAACGGCGATTGGGATTGTTTCCAGGAAACGGAATTTCTTCCAGATTTAGAACGTCCCGATAATAATCGCCCATTGCCCCAATGTCCTTAACGGGGATAGCCTTATGGTCAAACTTAAAGTCAAAGCCCGCTTTGGGAGCTGCCTTGAACTGGGTTTTTAGATACATCTGTTTCCACTCGCCATTTTCATAACTCCCAACCATATAATTATAGGTGTTGTCATCCACATATTCCCAATAATCGGTCACTACAGATTGCCCATAAGCATAGGTGTAGATTAAATCTTTGCCTTTGGAGACAACGGTACCTTCGGTAACTCCCCCAAAAACATCAAATTCCCAGAACTTTATTGTTCCAGAATCTTTGTCGTATTTGCGGATGCCATGATTTCTAGGCCCATAGGTAGTCCGTTCTTGGTTGGTATGCCCATCGGCCTCTGCAATTACAAGTACGTTGTTTATATCGTATCTATACGTGATGTCCTGTTTAAAGACAGAGCCATCGCCCCAGTTTCCTTCTGCGCTCCAAGTTTTTCCGATTAAGGGGTCAAACATGGATAAGGGGTTGTCCTGACCTTGCAAGTGCATTAAGCCTGCGAAAAGCAGGCTTAAAACTGTTAGTTTTTTCATTTAGGTTTAATTACTTCCAATTGGGGGAGGGCCGTCAATCATCGCCTCATAAACTTCGTCCCCTTTTCGGGTTTTAAATTCTTCCTTGACCTTGGCTACCAACTTTGGATTTTCAAATAAATCCGCCATGGTCATAGCCATAGCTTTGGAGGCGTAGATCATCCCTTTATGCCCAATGCTCATTCCTCCACAGGCCACAACGGCCCAAGAGTGCCAAGGGGTATCCTTTGGAGCTGTGGTAACACTTAGATTGATGTTAGGCACATTCCAACTGACATCCGCCACATCTGTAGAACCCCCACCGGGATTCTTTTCCGTTTCCCTCAAAGGTTCAATTTTGCTGTCCATTCCCACCTCAGGTTTTCCAGTGACCTTTTGAATGCCTTTACCAAAGGCAACTTCTGAATCGGTATAGGTAATAGGACCCAACAACTCCAAGTTTTTTTGCATTATTTCTCCTCCCGTACGATTCACAAGCATCTCATAGATACCTGAAACCAAGGAGATTTTGTAATCCACATTGGCCATGATAGCGGCACCTTCGGCCATTTTTTTCACATGCTCGTAGGTAGGCAACATAATTTTTCTCTTGGGATCTCGCACCCGAACCCACAATTTTGAATAATCAGGAACAACGTTTACCACCTCACCACCATTTTGAATGTGATAATGGATTCTGGAAGTGGGTCGTATATGTTCCCTGTAGAAGTTAATTCCAGTGGTGTACAATTCCAAGGCATCTGACGCGCTGCGTCCGTTCCAGGGATCAGCAGAAGCATGGGCAGCCTGACCATAGAATTCCACGATAAAATCAATTAAGGACAATCCGCTTTGCACATCTGCTTCGGTATTGGCTCCCGGGTGCCAGCTGACATTTACATCCACATCGTCCCAGATCCCAGCTTCTACCATCCAGACTTTGGCAAAATATTTCTCTTCGGCCGGAGTCCCCATAAACTTTACGGTTCCTTTGAGCTTACCGGATTTAATCTGTTCCTTGATGGCAATGGCAGCTCCCAAACTTGCAGCTCCAAATAGGTTATGTCCGCATCCATGACCTGGTGCCCCATCTTCCAACGGGTCTTTGGTTGGAACTGTTTTTTGGGAAAGCCCGGGAAGGGCATCAAATTCACCCAATACACTGATGACCGGTTTACCAGAACCATAGGTGGCCGTAAAGGCCGTTGGGATATCCGCCACACCGCGGGTAACATTCAGCCCATTTTTTTCGGCATATGAGGCAAGTACCTCTGCGGATTTAGATTCGTTAAAGGCCGTCTCCGCATATTCCCAAATGGAATCACTAAGCTTGATAAGATTTTCCTTATGGTTTTCCACCGATGCGACAATTGCCTTCTTGGTGGAGTTCATTTTTTGTGCTCCCAAACTCATCGAGAATAAACCAAGGAGTAGGAGGGTTGAAAATTGTTTCATTATCTAGATATTTGAATTAGTCTCTGATGTAGGATTTTGTCAACAGAAATAGTTTGGGACGGGGAAATGATTCTGCTGATAAAATGAAAACTAAAAATACTGAAAATGCATCAACCCACCGCTGCTTTGTAGACTTTTAGACAACGCTCCCTGGCCATTTGATGATTCACCATTTCTGGAGGATAGCTAAGTTCCTGAAATTCAGGCACCCATTTGTTGATATATTCTCCTTGGGCATCAAATTTACTGAGCTGACTTGTGGGATTGAAAATGCGGAAGTAGGGAGCGGCATCAACCCCAGATCCAGCGGCCCATTGCCAATTGCCCACATTACTGGCCAATTCATAGTCCAATAGTTTAAGCGCAAAATAGGCCTCTCCCCAGCGCCAGTCAATCAACAGGTGCTTGCACAGAAAACTGGCCACCACCATCCGTACCCTATTGTGCATATATCCTGTGGTGTTCAGTTGCCTCATACCGGCATCAACCAGAACAAACCCAGTTTTTCCTGTTTTCCAAAGGTTAAACTCGGCTTCGTTGTTTCGCCAGGAGATATTGTCATATTTGGGTTTAAAGGCTTGGGTGATGGTATGTGGAAAGTGCCATAAAATCTGCATAAAAAACTCACGCCAGATAAGTTCACTCAAAAAGGTCTTGTTTTCCGACTTTACGGCTTTTTGAACTACCTCTCGAATGGATATGGTACCAAACCTAAGATGGGGTCCAAGTCGGGAAGTCCCTTTATCCATGGATGGAATGTTTCGGGTTTCCTCGTAGTGGTTAATTATATCCTCATCCAGATTAAAATCCGCTACTTGTATTTTGGAACGTTCAAAACCAAGGGCGTCCAAATCAAGGAACGGCAGTTCTTCCGATCCATAAAACTTGTGAAAATTGTCTGAATCGTACTTTTTTAAATGTACAGATGGATTGAAAAGGGCCATCCATTGTTTTTTGTAAGGCGTATACACTTTGTAGGGAAGTCCACCCCCATTCAGGATTTCATCCTTTTCAAAAATGACCTGATCCTTGTAGGTTTTGAATGCTACCTGATGTCGATTTAGTAAGTCCTTAATTTCCTGATCCCGTTTTATGGCATATGGCTCGTAGTCATGATTGGTGAATACTGAGCTCACAGAGTATTTTTTGAGTAGTTCGCCAAAAACTTCAATGGGTTTACCATGGTAAACGCCTATGGCGCTGTTATGATGATTATTCAACTCACTATTAAGTCGGCGCAATTGGTCGTGAATGAAGGTCACACGGGCATCGGCCTTAGGTAACCTATCCAAGATTTCTGTGTCAAAAATAAAAATGGGCAATACACGCAAACCGCTTTCAAGCGCATGATATAAGCCTGTGTTGTCTACAAGGCGTAGGTCACGCCTAAACCAAAATATGGCAATGGACTCACTCATTTTTCCGAATTAACAATTGGTTGGTTTAGCTATAAATCTTTCGGGCTAAAGTGCTAAACAGTTTTTAAAACCAAGAATTGGTCGTCGGTTTGGGGTTCACCGAATAAATTTTCCAGCTTTTGCTTACGATATTCAAAAATCTGGTTCAGTTGCCGTTTGATAAATAGGAAATGCAACAATTCACCAAAAGGGCCAAAAGGCAGACCGTAATCCACAACATCTTCCATGATCACACCATTCCCGTGTTCTTTGATAAAATGTTTGTGATGCCAAAAGGCATAAGGCCCATGGCGTTGCTCATCCACAAAATAATGGCCATGTTCCATATGGGTAATTTCAGTTATCCATCGCACTTTAAAAAAGGGAAAAGGCCTTACAGTATATGAAATAATTTGACCTGGAAACATGGGTCTATCAGCACCTGAAAGAATCTTGAATTCCATGTGTGCTGGGGTAATGGTACTAAGATTTTCAGGATTGGAAAGAAATTCCCAAGCTTCCATCAAGCTGATGGGAAGAAACTGTTTTGTGTGGAGCCTATGTAGTTGCATAATATCAAAGATACTAAAAATGTTTAACATGATAACAAAAAAGTTAAACAAAACAATAATTGGATTGATTAACAGCTTATTAGACCAAAATTGTAACTTGGAACCTATAATTACAGGTTGATTGCTATGAAATGTTTATATCAAATACTTTTATCGTCCTTGCTGGTGTCCGTAGCACATGGACAAATTAGTTTTGAGAAGATTGCGGATTTACCTGGGACCATCAACGAGACTTCCGGACTTATATATTTTGATGGCAAATTGATTAGCCATAATGATTCCGGTAACGATGCGGCACTTTATGAACTTGATCCAGCTGATGGTTCGATTGTTAGGACGGTAGCCTTGGCCAATGCTACCAACATAGATTGGGAAGACTTGGCCCAGGATTCAAATTACATCTATATAGGGGATTTTGGAAATAGCAAAGGAGATCGAACCGATTTGACAATCTATAGAATTGCAAAGTCCGATTACCTAGCCTCAAACACGGTGTTTGCAGAGGAAATACACTTTTCCTATGGGGATCAAACCAGTTTTACCTCAGATTCTTTTAGCAATTGGGATGCGGAAGCCATGGTTAATTTTAATGGCAGTCTGATTGTCTTTACCAAACAATGGAAGGATTTGGGTACTGTTGCTTATCGGATTCCCACCACCCCAGGAACCTATAATGCAATCCGTTTGGACAGTTATCAAGTGGATGGATTGATTACGGGAGCTACCTATGATGCTGACACAGAGCAGCTCGTTTTGGTGGGATATTCACAACTATTGATGCCGTTCTTGGTACAAGTGGAACAACCCCAAGAAGCTACTATCTTTTCGGGGACAATAGCCCAGACGCCACTGGATTTAGGTTTCAATCAAATAGAGGGGGTGACGCAGTTTAACAATACCTATTATTTAAGTTCCGAAGAATTCAAAAGGCGCATTCCATCCATTTCAGTGCCGTCCAGTCTATTTTCATTGACTTTTTCTGAAGCACCAACTCCAGATCCAGATCCCAATCCTGAATCACCTAGCGGGGGTGAAGGGGAACAAGACCTTATCCTGTATCAGCCCATGGGCACTTTGACCCTTGACTATAATTTTAACGAAGGAACGGACCTCTTTGGGTATGCCATATTTGATGTTGGCGGAAAGAGGATTTTGGTCCATGATTTCAACTCCAATCCTCAGGGCTCCATTGACACCTCTTTTTTGCAGCCCTCCATTTACTTCATATCCTTCCACCTTAGGAGCGGGAGAATTGCGAAACCCTTTATCATAAAATAGTCAGATTTCTTTTATAGATTTCTTAACAAGCCCTACCTACCTTAATATTTAGCTTTGTTATACTAACGAATCTAAAACACTATTTAAAAATGAAAAAATTAGCATTATTTGTATTTGTAGCACTCCTAACGGTTTCCATGGAAGCACAGATAGACACTCCTGCACCAAGTCCAAGTTCTGTACTTGAGCAAAAAGTAGGTTTAACAGATGTTACTGTGGATTATTCCAGACCATCCATGAGGGGAAGAACCATTTATGGGGATTTGGTACCCTATGATAAATTATGGAGAACAGGGGCCAACGCATATACCACGATCAGTTTTAGTACCGACGTAACCATTGCCGAGCAGGAAGTAAAGGCAGGGACCTATTCCATTTTCACAAAACCTGGTGCCGAAAACTGGGAGGTATTCTTTTATACTGATACCCAAGGGGGAGGTACTCCGCAAGATTGGGATGATAACAAGGTTGTGGCCAAAGCTACGGTTCCCGTTTATAAAATGCCCATGGCTGTTGAAACCTTTACCATCAGTATTGATGATCTAAAAACTACAAGTGCGAACCTTGGTTTTATTTGGGAAAACACTTATGTAGCCGTTCCTTTTGGAGTTCCTGCTGATGCTACCGTAATGAAATCCATCGAAAACACTTTGGCCGGTCCAAGCGCACGTGATTATTATGTTTCTGCAGTATACTACTTCAGTGAAGGGAAAGACATCAACAAAGCTAAAGAGTGGATGGAAAAAGCTATATCCATGACTGATGAGCCAAGATTCTGGCAATTGCGTCAGCAGTCATTGATCTATGCCAAGGCTGGAGATAAAAAAGCAGCTATTGAAACTGCCAAAAAATCATTGGCCAAGTCTGAAGAGGCAGGAAATGATGATTATGTCAAAATGAACAAGGATTCCTTAAAGGAATGGGGAGCACTTTAGTAGTTTACCTTAAGATTTTGAACCCACGCTTGCGTGGGTTTTTTTATGTCTTGACTGGAGGTTTCCCCAATAAACCGTCAAAACTCTCTATGACCATTGCCAAGATAATGACCAAACCACAACCGAAGGCATTTAACCACAGATAGGACATCCAGTCCATATACCAACCGATAATTACTATGATTTGTGTTACAATAGCGGCAACAAAAACAGAATTACCCTTAACAAACTTCACAAAGAAGGCCAAAAGGAATATACCCAATACGTTCCCGTAGAAAATAGAGCCGATAATGTTTACCAATTGGATTAGATTGTCAAAAAGGTTGGCCACACAGGCAATGATAATAGCCATTATCCCCCATAGCAAAGTGAATCCTTTGGTGGCCCAAACGTAATGTTTGGCATCTTTTTCCTCCTTGTTGTTTCGTTTATACAGGTCCAAAGCTGTAATGGTACCCAAAGCATTCAATTCAGAAGCAGTGGAGGACATGGCCGCTGAAAGAATTACCGCCAGCAATAGCCCAATAAGCCCCGTGGGTAAATTATCCAGGATAAAATGGATAAAAACGTAATCCTTGTCGTTGGTTTCAACAGAATCATCGGCCTGGGCAATAAGGGTTTTGGCCGCATCCCGATTGGCTCGTTCCTGTTGGTTAATTTGCATGATATCCAACTCGGCCTGCTGAATGGCATTGTATTCCTTTAGTGCTAGGGCAGAGGAGAAGCTTTCTTGGGCTTTTTTCTTTTCTTGCTCCAAGGCCAAATGTCCCTCTTCCAACAGCTCATAATCAGCTGCATATTTTGACTCTTTTACCGCTTCTGTGGCCGCAGGGTTGAAATTAAGCGGGGAAGCATTGTACTGATAAAAAACAAAAACCATGGCTCCTACAAGCAGGATAAAAAATTGCATTGGAATCTTGAAGATACCGTTAAAAATCAGTCCTAATTGGCTTTCCCGAACCGACTCCCCGGATAGGTATCGCTGGACTTGGCTTTGATCTGTTCCAAAGTAAGCCAATGCCAGAAAGAATCCCCCCGTAATACCGCTCCAGAAGGTGTATCTATTGTTGGTATCCAAACTAAAATCCAAGATTTGGAGCTTGTTATTGGCGCCCGCAATTTTCAAAGCCTCACCAAAGGACACCCCGTTGGGGAGGGAACCTAAAATGAAAAAGAAAGCGAAGAACATGCCCACCATAATGATAAACATCTGTTGCTTCTGCGTAACGCTAACCGCTTTGGTTCCTCCCGTAACGGTATAGATAATTACAAGGATACCAATAATGATGTTTAGGGTCCTCAAGTCCCATCCCAATACAGCGGACAAGATGATGGAAGGTGCAAAAATGGTAATTCCTGCAGCCAAACCTCTTTGCACCAAGAACAAAATGGCGGTCAAAGACCTGGTTTTTAGGTCAAATCTACCTTCAAGCATTTCGTAAGCGGTATAGACCTTAAGTTTTCTATATATGGGAATAAAGACCAAACAAATGACGATCATGGCCAAAGGCAATCCAAAATAGAACTGTACAAAGCCCATCCCATCATGGAATGCTTGCCCAGGAGTGGATAAAAAGGTAATGGCACTTGCTTGGGTTGCCATAACGGACAATCCTATGGTCCACCATTTGGCATCATTTCCGCCAAGAACATAGTCTTCCACATTTTTACTTCCACGGGTTTTCCATACACCGTAGACTACAATAAAAAGCAGCGTACTGCCCAGAACAATCCAATCTAATATCCCCATTAAGGTTTAGGTATTAAGGGTCATGATGAAGTAGAAAATCAAAATGTAAATGAAGTTGAGCAGCAATACAATGGAGTATTCCCGTTTCCAAACCCATTTATTTTCCATGCTATCCTTTGACATTGCTATCCGTTTTGACTTCGCTCTTACCTATGGACAACATGTTGGCGAAAAGTTTGTAGGCACCTGAAACCCCTGCGGGGAGCTCCCGGAAAAAGCTCAAACCTGTGTATATGTAATGGCCTTCTCCGTAGGGGGCAACCAAGAGACTTCCTTCTTTGGCCTCCTCGCCCTCATCCGTCATGGAGAGCACGGGGGTGAACTCAGGACTCCACTCTTTTGGGAAGTAGAGACCTCTTTCCTGTACCCAGCCGTCAAAATCACTTTCTTTGATGGTATTTGGAAAATTGACCAAGGAATGATCATTGGCAATTATACTTACAGCGGCGTTTTCATCCGTAACCCGATCTCTTGAAAGAGTGAGGTCGTAAGGAGCAATGTTTTCAAACTGCTTGCTCCATCTACCTGCGGTGTTGTATTGAACAATCATGTTACCGCCATTTTGGACGTATTCAAATAAAATAGGTTGCTTAAATTTTAAGGACTCCACAACATTATAGGCCCTAATCCCAACAACAACCGCATCATATTTGTCCAACGACCCACTTTGAATGTCATTAGGGTCTATGGTATGGACTTGATAACCAATTTGCTTTAAGCTTTCCGGTACTTTGTCACCCGCTCCCATGATATAGCCGATATGCTCTCCTGATTTCTGGATGTTCATTCGGACGACCTTAGACTCCGATGGAAGTAAGATGGATTGCTTGGGAACATGGTCATATGCGATTTCAACCAGTTCCTTATCAAAAGTCTGGCCTTCAAGATGGGCTGCAGCCTTGATTTTTCCCTCATGGTCTCCAGCGGGAGGGGTTACTTTAAAAACAATAGCTTGTTCCTGTCCTTTTTGTTCTATGGAAAAGGAAGCATTTCTTGGAGAAACCATCCATCCTTCGGGATGTTGGAGCTCCAACGTTCCGGATACGTTATCTTTTCCGGCTCGCACGTGGACCAGGACATCTCTCGGTTTGGCGTCCGAGAAGATCAACACATCCTCAGAAATTTTTGAGGTCACCTGCGGTAGCACTGTAAAAGGCTCATACAACTCCCCTTTATCAGGTCTTGAATACCTATGGACAACCGGTTTTCTGAAATCGATGGTAGTTCCAGAGAAATCCAAAGTGAAATTGGCTGTAAAGGCACTTTGGTTTTCAGCTCTACCAATCGTACGTTGGTTTGAAACCTTATACATCCCAAGGCTCCAAGGAGTAGTTAACCAGTAGGGACTTGAATTTCCGAGATTTTCTTTGACCAAAATATCCAAGCTCAAGGTTTCCTTCTTGTTATTGCCCAATGCAAGATTGGGTTCCAATCTTTCGGTGGATTCCAGGATGGAAACTTCCTGAAGTGTGATTTGCTGGGCACTGCGGTTCACAATTTCAATATTGAGTTTGGCTTGATCTCCGATGGTGGTGGAACCTGAATCCGCACTCACTTCCATATACAATCCAGCACAGTCCAGGATAAGTTCCTTTAAGGCCTCGGATTTTAGATTTTTCCAGTGCTCATCGTCAACTGCTTGCAAAAGTTGGTACGCTTGTACCAATTCGGGAACGTGAACCGAGGGATTGGAGTAATTGAAGTTTTCCTCTATTTTATATAAGATGTCCCCAATGGCTTTGCCACCTTTTATGCGGGACCAAGTTGTATTGATGCCATCAAACAAATTATTGGAACCCGGAAGATCGCCCTTCAACAGTTCAACATATTCTTCTTGGGAACCCCTAATAGTGAGTCTGCCAAAACCTTGGCACAAATGGGAGCTACTGGACATGGCTGCAATCTCATTATTGGATAAACCAAGCTCGGGATAATAAACACCAGTATCCAACATTAGCATCTTTGACTTATCTGCTTTTTCAAAATTTTCACGGCTTCCATAAAACCACCATGAGGTATTAAAAAAAACGCGTTTGGGCTGCCAAGTGGACGTTAATTCCAATTGTTCGGGATAGGCATTCGCATCATTGGTCAAATCAAACGCTTCCACACTTAGCATAGCTGAGGAGGTGTGGTGCCCGTGCGTGGTTCCTGGGGTTCTATGGTCAAATCGATTGATGATTACATCTGGTTTAATATTCCGAATGGCCCAGACCACATCGCCCAACACTTTGTCTTTGTCCCAAATTCTATGGGTTTCTGTTGGATGTTTGGAGTATCCAAAATCGTTGGCCCTGGTAAACCACTGCTCACCACCATCAACCCGTCTGGCGGCCAACAATTCCTGGGTTCTAAGAACACCCAATAATTCACGAAGTTCGGAGCCAATAAGGTTTTGACCGCCATCGCCCCGAGTAAGGGACAAATAAACGGTGCGCGCTTTATCGTGATTGGACAAATAGGAAATCAGTCGGGTATTTTCATCATCAGGATGGGCCGCCACATAAAGGGCAGTTCCCAAAAAGTTCAGTTTCTGAAGTTTGTGATGAATTTCTGTTGAAGAAGGTTTATCCGGAGCTTGGGAAAATAAAGCTGTGGAAAAGCAAATGAAGCTTAATAAGCCAACCCAATATTTTTGCATACCTGATTATTTTGGTGGTTGCGCCAAATATAGAAAGATTAGCCCCAGCCTAAATGCAATTTAGAACATCTTTAACAAGCAATAAACCGCATAAAAATGGGTATTCTATAGACCTAAACTATCCCTTAAGACCATGTCATCATTACTGTTTTGTCCCCAATAAGCTGTTTTGATGGATTTTAACTTGGTGGCCTTGGTGGTCATCTGTTTGGCCTTGGGACCAAAACCACTTTTAAAGGTTTCCGTCCAACTTTCAACGCTATATGGAAAATCTGTGGTAAAAGTAATAGCCAAGCTACGTTCCAATTCTGGATAGTTGATAGTATAGGTGCTCAAGCCATCAACTTGTTTTATTTCGGCAGTTGCGTCATAGGCCTTTAAGGGTTTGTGACGCAGACGGGCAAATTCCAAGGAAGGGATGATTTTCAATTCGCCAGTGGGTAAATCTTTGGGGTTGATTCTGATCCTGTTCCAAATCTCGTTTTCCAGGATGTTTTTCTCTAAGTTGAGGTTTTGATCGGCCTCGGACTCAAAATAAGAGTGGGAGGTAAACTCAAAGTCATTCCTATTGTTAATTTGCGAATATACATGCCCGCACCATTCCTGCATGGAAAGACTGGTCTTGATCGCATGCTGATTATCATGTACAGGATAAAAAGTGCTGCTCATAACCGAATAGGGATAGATTCCAGTGAGATAGTTTTTGGTGGCATTGAGCTTCAGAACCGATACATTACCTTGATTATTGCCATCTGCTTTTACTTGCTTTTCCGGTAAAAAGGGTTCCGTAACATAAATAAGTACCGCGGTTCCGTCCCTAAGTTCCCCATATCGAGCCTGCTCCAGTTTGTACGAAGTTATTTCCGCATTGCCAGCATACCAATAGGATTTAAAATCTTCGGATAACTTCTTTTTAGGTTTTTTGGGTTTCACGACTGCTGTTTCCGCATTCACGGGATTTTCTTTATTGGACGCTTTGGTGGTGTCCACACAGGAATAGATGAATGCAGCACTCAAGATCCCTAAAAAAGCAAATTTGTACACGTTTTTCATGGCAGTAAATTTCTTTAAAGTTACGAATGTATACTTAGGAAACCAGTTGCATTAACGTTTTGTAAACTAAATGGGTAGGCAAGCCCACAACATTAGTATAGGAACCTTTGATTTCGGAGATTCCAACCATACCAATCCACTCTTGAATTCCATAAGCCCCGGCTTTGTCAAAGGGCTCGCATTGCTCTATGTAATAATGGAGTTCCTCATCGCTAAAATCCATGAACTTTACTTGGGTGGTAGCACTAACCACCTTTTGTTGTTTTGCTGTGGTAAAGCATACAGAAGTAATCACCTCATGCCAATCTCCAGACATGGTTTGCAACATGTGCAGGGCTTCTTTCTGGTTAGGTGCCTTGGCCAAGGACTTTTCCTTATGCCAAACCACAGTGTCCGAAGTGAGCACAATTTCATTGGGCTCCAAAGTACCCTGAAAAGGCTTCGCTTTCAAAACGGCCAAAAATTCCGAAATCTGACTGCCCTGCAGTTCTTCTGGATAAATTTCTTCCACCGATTTGGGCCTTACCTCAAAGTCCAATCCCAAGTCTTCCAAGAATTTCTTGCGTCTTGGGGAACCTGAACCCAATATCAATTTATGATCCTTGAGTTTTTCCTTAAGCGGGTTTTCAATCATTGCTAGCGCTGTAATTGTCGTTCCAATCCCCACGAACCTTTAATACCTGCTCAATGATATCCCGAACACAGCCGTCGCCACCATTTTTATGGGATACGTAGTCGGATATGGCTTTGACCTCCACTACGGCATTTTGGGGGGAAGTAGCCAAGGCAACCATTTTCATGGGCGGGATATCCGGAAGATCATCCCCCATATAAAGCACTGTATTTGGATCTATATCATAAATGTCGAGGAATTCTTCCAAAGGTTCTTGTTTGTGATGGGCTCCCATATAAATGTCGGTCACCCCCAAACCTTTGAGTCGTTCTTTAACGCCTGGATTAGTACCGCCGGAGATAACACATATCTTGTATCCCTTGGTCAATGCGGTCTTAAGTGCATAACCATCCTTGACATTCATTTTTCTTAGCATTTCCCCTTTGGAGGTCACGAGTACCGACCCATCCGTTAGAACTCCATCTACATCAAAAACAAAGGTGGAAATCTGATGGAGCAGTTCCTTATAGTTCTTTTTCATATTCGGTTTTTATGGCTTCACTCAATAAGCGATAGATTTCTTGTTCGGTGTGATCGCTCATCAAGCTTAAATGTTGGTTCATACTTTTTTCATCACCCCTACGCGCCGGGCCTGTTTGGGCTTCTTTGGGCGTTAGGGATATAATTTTATTTGACGTTTCTTGAATCAGAGGTTTTAGCAAATCAAATGAGATCTTGTTCCTTTTACAAATGGCTTCTCCAATTCCATAGAGGTAATTGGTAAAATTATTGGTGAATACTGCGGCAAGATGAAGTTGCCTGCGTTGTTCTGTGTTGATAAGAGAGACTTCGGTAGATATGGCCTGAGCCAAGTCTTGTAAAACCACTAAACTTCCTTCATTTTGAGCTTCCAGACAAATGGGAATGGAATCAAAATCCACGGATTTACCTTTGGTAAAGGTTTGCAAGGGATAGAAAACACCACGATTTTCAGCAGATAATACGTTCATTGGGGTAGCTCCAGAAGTGTGGGCCACAATCCCATTTTTGTCCAGCAAGTGACGGGAAATTTCCTCAATGGCTTGATCGCTCACTGCAATAAGGTAAACATCCGCCTTCGCAATGTCTTTGGGTTCGGAACATAGTTTGGTATAGCTGGAAAACCACTGCAGATTGCCTTGGTTCCTACCGTAAACCTGAATCAATTGAATGGAATCTGTTTTGCTAAAAGCTTGGCACAAATGCTGGGCCAAATTACCTGTTCCCAAAATCACAACGGAAATCATGGCACAAAAATAAGAATGTATTATATCGAAGCTGACAATAATCCAAATTTGTTAACATGTTCAGCGGATTTAGGGATTTCGATTTATGGGAATCTTGGGATATTTTGATTGGAAAATAGCTTAATTTTGCAAGCTAAAATCACGTCCTGTTAGATGATTGACCTCCTTAAAAAGACCCTCTTTTCCACTAAACTTATGGCTGTACTTTTTCTATTGTTTGCAGCAGCTATGGGCATTGGCACTTTTGTGGAAAGTTGGTATAGCACCGAAACCGCGCGAATTTACATCTACAACGCCACCTGGTTTGAAGCCATTATGGTGTTCTTTATGATCAATTTTATTGGGAATATTTTTCGTTACAAACTCCTCAGTTGGAAAAAATGGCCTGTCTTGATTTTGCACCTTTCATGGATTTTGATCATCCTTGGGGCTTTCGTTACACGGTACATTAGTTATGAAGGGGTAATGCCCATACGGGAGGGAGCTACGGAAAATCGTTTTTTTTCGGACAAGACTTATCTGACTGCATATGTAGATGGGGATATCAATGGGGAAACGAAGCGCAGGATTTTGGAGGATGACCTTTTGGTTACCGCAGAAGGTATGCGGTCAAGATTGCCATGGAAATCAGATTTCAATGGACAACCATTCACCATTTCTTATGTCAACTTCATTGATGGGGCCAAAGAAGGGCTGATTCCTGATGAGAATGGAAATCAATATTTGAAGCTAGTCGAGTCGGGAGATGGACAAAGGCATGAACACTATTTGGAAAGCGGGAAAGTAGCTAGTATTCATAATGTACTGTTTGCTTTGAACAACCCAACAGAGGGAGCTATTAATATTCATTCTGATGGGGAATCTTATCAAATAAATGCTCCTTTTGAAGGTCGATTTATGCGCATGGCAGACCAATTCCAAGGCGAAGTTGCAAAAGATAGTTTGCAGCAATTGCAACTGCGGTCGCTTTATACCATGGCAGGCATGCAATTTGTAATACCGGAACCTTTGGTCAGGGGAAGTTATGGTATTGTGGAGATGCCCAGGGAAGAGGTCACCAAGGAATCCTTGGATGCTTTGGTGGTTGCCATTACTGCCAATGGGGAAACGGTGGAAAAAACCCTATTGGGTGGCAAGGGGAGTTCTAACTTTTCAGATAAAATAAAGGTTGGAGGATTGGATTTTAGCCTTAGTTATGGTTCCAAGGTCTATGAACTTCCTTTTTCCATTAGGCTAAACGACTTTATTGCGGAAAAATATCCGGGAACCGAAACAGGATATGCCTCTTTTATGAGCAAGATTACTGTAAATGATCAACGTTCCTTTGACTATGACGTGTTTATGAATCATGTTCTAGATCACAAAGGATACCGTTTTTTCCAAGCCAGTTTCCATCCCGATGAGAAAGGAACCGTACTCTCGGTCAATCACGATTTTTGGGGTACTTGGATAACCTATGTCGGGTACTTTCTTCTCTACACAGGGCTAATGGGTATCATGTTCTTTGGTAAAACCCGATTTAGGGATTTAACGGCTTCTTTAAAAAAGGTATCGGAGAAAAAGAAATCACTAACCACCCTTATCGCCATTCTTTGCACCCTCACTGCATTTTCCCAGGAACATACTGCAGACGACGGCCACGACCATAGGACGATGCCTACACAAGCAGAGATTGATTCCATATTGCAAAGCACTGTTGTTTCTGAGGCGCATGCAGAGGCTTTTGGAAAATTGGTCATACAAGATGAGGGAGGACGGATGAAGCCTATCAATACATTTTCTTCTGAGCTGCTAAGGAAATTGAGCCTAAAGGACAAGTTTGGGAATATGAATTCCGATCAGGTATTTTTATCAATGATGCTCAATCCCCCCGCTTGGTACAATGCAGAGTTCATTGCAGTGGATAAAAAAGGAAAGAACGATAGTATTCGAAATGTACTGGGTATTCCCAAGGCTCAAAAATTTATCAAGGCAACCGACTTTTTTGATGACAGGGGTGTATACAAGTTAGGGCCGTTTTTAGATGAGGCAACCACTGCACTTAGTCCGAATAAATTTCAGCAGGATTTAAAAGACGCCAACATTCGACTGAGTCTTTTGGATCAAGCATTGAGCGGAAAAATCGTCAAAATATTTCCATTGTTGAATGATGAAAACAACAAATGGATTTCTGCGGTAGAGTATAGGGGAGGACAATATCATGTGTCGGATTCCTTATATGCCAATTTCATAAAAAATTCAATGCCTTACTATTTGGGCACGCTTAGAACGGCAATAGCCACGGGGGATTATTCCCAACCCAACAAACTATTGGAAGCCTTTAAACAAAATCAGAGAAATCATGGCCTAGAGGTACTTCCGAGCGAAAAAAGGATAGAGACTGAAGTTGTCTATAACAAATTGGACATTTTCAACCGATTGTACAAATATTATGGTATGATTGGACTGTTGCTGTTTGTTATTCTAATATGCCAAATTTTTAAGGATAGGGAGATTTGGAAAGCAGCTGCTTATGCACTCAAGGGAGTCATAGTCATTTTATTTATTTGGCATACGGCAGGCTTAATTCTTAGGTGGTATATATCGGGACACGCACCGTGGAGTGATGCGTATGAAAGCATGCTTTTTGTTGCTTGGGCTACCATGGGGATGGGAATGCTCTTCGTACGAAAAAGCATTTTGACCTTGTCCGCGGCAGCTTTTGTATGTGCAATGCTATTGTTTTTTGCGCATAGAAATTGGATAGACCCTACCATAGGCAATTTAGTTCCTGTGTTGGATAGTTATTGGTTAATGATCCATACCTCGGTAATTGTGGGTAGTTATGGTCCATTGACAGTGGGTATGATTTTGGGTGTTGTCTGCATGATATTGATTATTCTTACCACTAAAAAGAATAAACAACGGATGGAGCTGAATTTAAAGGAACTGACACTTATCAATGAAATTGTATTGACCGTTGGACTTGTAATGTTGACCATTGGAAACTTTTTGGGTGGTCAATGGGCCAATGAAAGTTGGGGGCGTTATTGGGGCTGGGATCCCAAGGAGACTTGGGCCTTGGTTTCCATAATGGTCTATGCCTTTGTCCTACATATGCGTTTGGTTCCTGGTTTGAGAGGCAGATGGACCTTTAATTTTGCAAGTATTGTTGCCTTTGCCAGTATTATGATGACCTATTTTGGAGTGAATTTTTATCTGGTGGGCTTACATAGCTATGCCAGCGGAGAACAGGTCATTACCCCAAGTTTTATCTGGTATACCGTACTGGGTGTGTTGATTTTGGGAGGTGTTAGCTTGTGGAGGTATAAAGTAAATTATGCCAAATAATTGGGGCACCCCTTTGTGCTTTCAAAAAAAATTGCATCTTTGCACCATCATGAAGTTATAGGAATTATGTACGCAATAGATGTCACATTGGCCTTTAGGCCGAAAATGTAACCGAAAATCTTCTTTCGGTTTAGTGACGTTTACCCTCTTTTTTTACTCATAATTCTTTTACAATGACTTATTCAAATAAATTATCACTTAAAAAATTTTTCAATTACTTCTGGATTGCTGTATCCGGAAAGGAAACTGAGTTTACTTCTGGAAGTATTCGCAAGGCCATCTTCATGCTTTCCATTCCTATGATATTGGAAATGCTGATGGAGTCCATTTTTGCCATTGTGGATATCGCCTATGTGTCACGGGTCAGCGTTAATGCTGTGGCTACCATCGGTCTAACGGAATCCGTGATTACCTTGATTTATGCTCTGGCTATTGGGTTGAGCATGGCCGCAACAGCCGTAGTGGCCCGCAGGATCGGGGAAAAAGACGTTCAAGGCGCAAGGGTGGCTGCCGTTCAGGCTATCGGTTTGGGGGTGCTGGTTTCCATTGTTTTGGGAATTGTGGGCATTTTGTGGGCAGAGGAAATCCTACAGTTGATGGGAGGAGAGCCGGACCTTATTGCCGAAGGCAGTGGATACACCAGATTCTTGATAGGAGGGAACATCACCATTATGTTGTTGTTCTTGATCAACGCTATTTTTAGGGGAGCAGGAGATGCGTCCATCGCCATGTGGACCCTAGTGTTGTCCAACGGACTCAATATAATCTTGGACCCCATTTTCATTTTTGGAATGGGACCAATTCCTGAGTATGGAGTTATGGGAGCTGCGATTGCTACCAACATTGGAAGAGGTTCTGCCGTTTTGTTTCAACTGGGAATTCTGTTCTTCGGATGGGGCAAGATCAAATTGGCCATGAAAGATTTGGTGGTCAATATCCAAGTTATGATCAACCTGATCAAAGTATCGCTAGGTGGAATTGCCCAATTCTTGATAGGTACCTCTAGCTGGGTTTTTCTTATGCGGATCATGTCCGAATTTGGAAGCGAGGTACTTGCTGGATATACCATTGCCATCAGGGTCATCATGTTTACCTTGATGCCTGCTTGGGGTATGAGCAACGCGGCGGCCACCTTGGTAGGCCAGAATCTAGGAGCGCAACAACCGGATAGAGCGGAAGTTTCAGTTTGGAAAACAGGAAAGTACAATGCCTATTTTATGGGCTTGGTGTCCTTGGTGTATTTGATATTTGCCAAGAACATTATTTCCCTGTTCAACGATACGCCCAGCGTGGTGGAAAGCGGCGCCCTTTGCCTACAGGTCATTGCCATTGGGTATGTGTTCTATGCCTATGGTATGGTGGTTACCCAAGCCTTTAATGGAGCAGGGGATACCAAGACACCAACCAAGATCAATTTCTTTTCCTTTTGGATGTTCCAATTGCCCATTGCCTACGTTACTGCCTTGGTATTGGACTGGGGCGCGGCTGGCGTTTTTGTGGCCATAACTGCGGCAGAAGTATTGCTGGCGGTAATGGCGGTAATCTGGTTCAAAAAAGGAAATTGGAAGAAGGTCCAAGTATGACCTGTTTCGTATCTTTAGCATAAACATTTGCAGATATGAATCCAGAAAAAAAGGGAATCAATACCATATGTACCCATGAAGGTGGCGTTGAGGATGTTTTGTTCAAAGGCGCCACCTCTCCAATTTACACAAGCACGTCCTACGCCTTTGAAGATGTGGATGTAAAACGCTATCCGAGATATTTCAACACGCCAAATCAAGAAGCATTGGGCAAAAAACTGGCGGCCTTGGAACATGCGGAGCAAGCCATGATCTTTGGAAGTGGGATGGCAGCAATCAGTACTGCTTTGTTGACATTTCTGCAAGCAGGGGATCATGTTGTTTTTCAGCAGACCTTGTATGGAGGAACCTATAATCTTGCGGTGACCCAATTGGAAAGGTTCGGTATTTCCTATTCCTTTACTACAGGATGGCAAGTGGAGGACTTTGAACGAGAGCTTAGGGACAACACCAAGCTTATTTATATTGAGACACCATCAAATCCGTTGTTGACCATTACAGATTTAGCTGGAGTGGCCAATTTTGCCAAGTCCAAAGGTATCATGACCATGATCGATAATACCTTTGCAAGCCCAATCAACCAAAACCCCATCGATTTTGGTATTGATATGGTGTGCCACAGTGCCACCAAATACATGGGTGGGCACTCAGATATCTGTGCGGGGGTTGTGGCCTCCTCCAAAGAAAACATGGAAAGGGTATACCAAACCGCTATTTGTTTTGGGGGAAGTCTTAGCGACTATACCGTTTGGCTATTGGAGCGCAGTTTAAAGACTATGGGCCTGAGGGTGAAAGAGCAAAATGCCAATGCAGCTAAAATGGCCGCTTACCTTGTGGAAAATCCAGATATTGTACATGTGCATTATCCAGGATTGGAGGATCATCCTGATCATTTGTTGGCAAAATCCCAGATGAAAGGTTTTGGGGGAATGCTCTCCTTTGAGTTGAGCGATGAGGTGGATGTTTCCCAATTCTTCAAGCAATTAAAACTGATAAAACCCTCCATGAGTCTGGCTGGATTGGAAAGTACGGTCTCATCTCCTGTAACCACCTCCCACGCGCTCATGAGTCCGGAAGACCGGCAAAAACAGGGAATTAAAGATTCTTTGGTTCGTTTTTCGTTAGGAATTGAGAATATTGAAGACCTAACTGGGGATATCGAACAAGCGATAAAGGAGGTAAAATCCATGCAGGTGCATGCATAGCAAACATTCATGAAATTAGATATTTTAGTTTTTGGCGCCCATCCTGATGATGCAGAGCTGGGAGCAGGAGGAACCATTGCCAAGGAAGTGGCAAGAGGTAAAAAAGTTGGAATTATTGACCTTACCCGAGGAGAACTGGGTACCAGGGGAACCGCTGAGATTCGGGATGAAGAGGCAGCCAAAGCTGCAGAGATCCTGGGAGTGGCCGTTAGGGAAAACATGCAATTTGCGGATGGTTTTTTTGTGAACGACAAGAGCCATCAAATGGAAATCATTAAAATGGTTCGCAAATATCGTCCGGATGTGGTGCTTTGCAATGCCGTTGATGATAGACATATTGATCATGCCAAGGGCAGCCAACTGGTAAGTGATGCCTGCTTTTTGAGTGGTTTGGTAAAAATAGACACCAAAATGGACGGAGATGACCAATGGCAGCAACCCTGGAGGCCAAGAGTGGTATATCATTTTATCCAATGGAAAAACCTGGAACCTGATTTTGTGGTGGATGTCTCAGGCTTTATTGAAAAAAAGAATGAAGCTATTTTAGCCTATAGCTCCCAATTTTTTGACCCCAAGAGTGATGAACCTGAAACACCTATCAGCAGTAAAAACTTTATTGATAGTGTAACCTACAGGGCAAGGGATATGGGACGCTTAGTGGGTGTTGGGTACGCCGAAGGATTTAATGTGGAACGCTTTGTTGCTGTGGACAACCTGGATGCGCTGATTTAACTAGCTTTTTGATATTTGTCCTCAGCTTTGGGCACTGTGAAGAAGAAAGTGGATCCCTTTCGCAGCACACTTTCCACCCATATTTCCCCTTTGTTCTTTAGAATCATTTCCCTACAAAGCGAAAGTCCAAGACCCGTTCCTTTTTCATTATTGGTACCGTAGGTAGTGATGTTGGTGGTATCCGTAAATATTTTTTTCTGGATTTCCTTGTTCATCCCAATTCCAGTATCCCGGATCATAATCTGCCAATCATTTCTCTTTTCTTCGGCTTCAATGGTAATAAGTCCATTTTCAGGGGTGAATTTGATGGCATTGCTCAGCAGGTTTCGAATAACGATATCAATATGGTTTTGATCGGCCCAACCTACAGGATTTTCAGGCAATTGGTTTATAATTTTTATCGATTTACCAGATGCTACTTCCGAGAGCAGCTGTATGTTGCTATTTACTATTTTGTCCAAGGATATCCTTTTGGGTTTGGTGGCAACCCCGTTCAATTGGGTCTGTCCCCAAGAAAGTAAATTGTTTAGGGTAAAGGAGATATTTTCAACATCGGATTTGAACTTGGGAATGAACGACATGAATTCATTCTTTCCTATTTCACCATCTGTAAAGAGTTTCAACATACCTTGCATAGCGCCTACAGGTCCCCTTAGATCATGCCCGATAATGGAGAACAATTTGGTCTTTGTTTTGTTGATTTCATGAAGTTCGGATTCCCGCTGGCTTACCACCTCCGATTTTTGCTGAAGTTCAACATTAAGCTTTTTCTGGATATGGGCGTTGCGCCTTACCATAAATGTGACCACACTGAGAACGATTAGAATCATGATGGCAAAGTAGATGTAGCTTCTTTGCTTGGCCAAGGCCAATTTATTGGACTTGATCAATTGTTCCTTTTCCTGCTCATACTGCAATTTGGTCTTTAACATGGAAAGGCTCTGTCTGTTTTTGTCCCTAAACAAGGAATCGGAAAGCTGTTTGAACGTTTCCAAATGCAGCAAAGCCGTAAGGGTATTTTCTTTGTCCTTGTACAATTTGTACAAAGTTTCGGAGCAGTCAATCTGACCTTGCAGGGATTTAATTTTTTTGGACAAAAACAAGCCCTGCTTCGCGTAGGCCATGGATAGACTATCTTTCCCCAAGCCATAATACACCTTGGCCATCCCGTTCAGTAAATGGATTTTTTCCCGATCATCGTCTAGCTCTTTATGGAGTAAGTTACTTTGGTCGTACCAGTACAAGGCCCATTGGTACTTTTTCTGTTCCAAATAAATACTTCCTTTAACCTGGTAGGCATAAGCCAACCATTCGTACACCCCATGTTCTTCAAAACTGGCAATACTCTTGTTGATGTTGAACATGGCATGATCAAAGTTCTTCGCATCCTTGAAAAGTGAAGCCATGTTACTTTGGGTCTGTGCATGGAAAATTTCATCACCCAATTTTCGGTTTATGGCTTGCACCGTATCATAGTAAACAAGCGCGTTGGCAAAATCCTTTTGGTCAGAATACAGACTAGCGATGTTTTCGTTTAAAATGGACAACATCCTATCACTTCCAACTTGTTTGGCCACGTCAATTCCCTTTAAATATAGGCTTAGGGCCTCTGCCACGTTTCCTTCATAGTAATATTCATTGGAGAGCGCATTTATGATGCTTAGTTCACAATCCTTATCCCCTGTGCTTTTTGATAATTGCCATGCTTTTTGAAGGATGGGCATGGACTTTTTTCGATTCCCCTGATCAGAGTAAAAACTCCCTAGATTCTCAAGCGCCCTAATTTCTCCATGTGAATAGCCAATTGCTTTGCTATAATCCATGGCCCGGTTGTTAATGGAATAGAGGCTATCGTTATTGAAGAATCTATAGGAGTCAGCAAGATTAATAAGCAGTTTAATATGGGTGGTATCCTTCGGATTAAACCTGTTTGTGATTTCCAAACGCTTTAATCGAAAAGCTAGGCTATCCCGCTCTCCACTTTGGGCGTAGGATGAAAATGCGATAATGAACATAAGTAGCCAAACGACTACTTTACCGGGTTTAAAAAGTTCCTGATAGCAATACTTTTTTTGGGACATGGGGCCTTAAACTAAATGAGATTAAAAATACCCGCGCGAGGCCGCTTTCGAAACTAAATGTTGTGAACATGCAAAAATTGTGTGTTTTGTCTGACAAAATGCGCATTTCATCGATGTTTTGACAGAATTAGCCAGTCTGAGTGGGTGAGTCCATGAGAGACGTTGTGGACTGAAATTGGCTTGTTGGGTTTTGTTTGGGACAAAAAGCGGGAAAAGAATACTGTTGA
This sequence comes from Flagellimonas sp., assembly GCF_965215805.1. GTDB lineage: Bacteria > Bacteroidota > Bacteroidia > Flavobacteriales > Flavobacteriaceae > Flagellimonas. Next base: position 3,039,234 of record NZ_OZ244124.1, read on the forward strand.
ACAGCGCATTAAAAACTTTTTTGATTTTATTGGTTGTGAAAGGTGAATTTCTTTTGACAGAAAAAATAAAAAGGAGTATTTTTGCCTCCGCTTTAAATGGTGGTTGTAGCTCAGCTGGTTAGAGCGCTGGATTGTGGTTCCAGAGGTCGCCGGTTCGAACCCGGTCTTCCACCCAAATAGCAAAGCCCTCCGATAGGATGGGCTTTTTTTGTGCCAGATGATCAAGGAAGAACGGGTGAGAGGCCTGTCCTGAGCGATGCCGAAGGGAACCCGGTCTTCCACCCAAATAGCAAAGCCCTCCGATAGGATGGGCTTTTTTTGTGCCAGATGATCAAGGAAGAACGGGTGAGAGGCCTGTCCTGAGCTATGCCGAAGGGAACTCGATCTTACACCCTAAGTCAACCTTCTCATTCAGGATGGGCTTTTTTGTGCTACTAAGCCTCTATTTTGCGGACTTGTCCACAACCACCCTTTTTTCTCTATTCGCTACTTCCCAAGCGGTATAAAAAACAAGTCTGGTCCTGTTTTCCAGAAGATCATAGTTTATTTTATCCGGAGTATCCCCTGGTCGGTGGTAATCTGCATGGGTGCCATTAAAATAGAAAATGATGGGAATATTGTTCTTGGCAAAATTGTAGTGATCGCTACGGTAATAAAACCGATTGGGATCATTCTCGTCATTGTATTTGTAATCAAACTCTATTTGAGTGTATTTGGCGTTGATTTCTTCGGATAAATTATGCAATTCCGTACTTAGCTTGTCCGAACCAATTAGATAGAGATAGTTTCTGTTTCCCCCTCTTTTGGGATCTATCCGTCCTATCATGTCAATGTTTAAATTCGCAACGGTTTGTTCTAGGGGAAAAATGGGATCTACATCGGTATAATACTTGGAGCCCAACAGCCCTTTTTCTTCACCCGTTACATGAAGAAAAACAATGGAACGTTTTGGACCTTCCCCCGCTTCAGACGCTTTTTTGAATGCTTCTGCTATTTCAAGTAAAGCCACGCTGCCAGAACCATCATCATCGGCGCCGTTATTGATTTGCCCATCTGCAGTAATACCAATATGATCCAAATGGGAGGAGATGATCAGGTATTCGTCAGGTTTTTCGGTTCCTTTGATAATAGCCGCAACATTTTCAGAATCCACTTTTCCATTGGAACTTTCTATGCTCAATTGAACAGTGGCAGACAGGGTATTGGGAGCATGATCTGCTTCAATATCTGATTTTAGGGCTTTAACTGATTTCTCATTCAAAAGTATCAAGGATTGGGTGTCGGATTGATTCTTTAAGGTCATTTGACCACTCTTGTTATTTTTCATGAAGTCAAAATATCCTTTGAACCTGGGATAGTTTGTGGTGTCATAATAAAGCACGGCCTGGGCTCCTTTTTCCATGGCCAGACCTGATTTTTTCCCCACCCCTTCGCTCATATTGCTCCACATGGACTTTTCCTTGTTTCCTGAAAGGGTATAAGTGCCATCCTCATTTATAGGCTCCCCTGCTTTGATCAAAACCAGTTTTCCTGTTACATCCACATTCGAATAATCAGAATAAGAATCTTCCTCAATGCCATAACCAACGTACACCAGTTCCTCGTAATTTCCTTTCGCTTCCGAAAAACTAAGTATATCATCACCCAACTCAAAGGTGGATCCATTAAAGGAGACCGAACCTTCGGGCACTTGAGCAATTTCTAAGGGCACTTTTTGTAAATAATCGCCATTGGCCTTGGCGGCTGGGATTCCCAAAGATTCGTAATACGACTTAAGATATTCCACTGCTTTCTTTTGCCCGGGTTGTCCAGTTTCCCGACCCTCAAACTCGTCCGAAGCGTAGACATAAAGGTGTTCCTTTAAATCTTCTTCTGTAATGGTCTGGGCATAGGTAACGGGACCTTCTATACTTGTGGACACCGTATTGGTTTCGACCGGCTTTTGTGCGGAATTGCAGGAAATTTGAAGACCGAATAACAAAAGAAGTATGAATCTCATTTCTAGGAATTTGTTCAATAATCTGCCAAAAGTAACAAACAATTTGTATCAAAACATCGCTTTAAGCAATTAGCTTATTTCCTTTCTATATTTTGTGGGGTTGATTCCTTTGATATCCTTAAAAGTTTTGTTGAAATTGGATATGGAATTAAAGCCGGAAGCATGAGCTGCTTCCACCACGGAAAGGTCTTTGTTTTGGTTCAGCAATTGACAAACATGCTCAATTCGGATTTCACTCAAAAATTTGAAGAAGGTTTTATTGGTTCGCTGTTTAAAAAATCGACAAAATGCATTTGGCGTCATGTGTGCTAGCCTCGCAACTGTTTCCAAATCCACTTTTTGATCAAAGTTCCCCATTACAAAATCAAAAACCACCCTTAATCTTTCTCCGTGATCATGTGAAATTTCTTTGGAATGTACAAAGCTTGACAGTCGTAGCCCTTCGGAACCGCTTATCGTTTTTAGGAGTTCCAACAAGGTCATGAATCGTGCAAAATGACCCTTGACTTGGATACCTTGCATGGTAAACGCTACTTCATCCCTTTGACTTTGTATTTTATAACCGCTTTCCGCATAGCTGAAAAAGGCTTGAAGCTCTTCCATCTCCCTGAGCTTGAAAAAAGAATTCCCAAAGGAATCCAGCGCAAAGAATATGGAAATCATCTGCACGCGATCTATGCTTTGATCACTTTTAAACAAATGGGGGATATGGCTACCAATGACAAAACAATTTCCGGATGTAAAAGAGTGCACACTGTCACCCACAATTAGCTTTCCACTACCTTGGGCAATAAGGCTTATTTGTATTTCCTCGTGCTGATGGAGCTTGTCGTAGAAGGCAGTGCCTTGATCTTTTTGAACGATGATGTTCTCGCCGGGTTTTTTGGGAATCTTAAAGGAATAAACCTTCATTTGTTCAAAAATTACCTTCTATAAAGCAAAATTAACCAAATGAAGATAATATATCGTAATATTTGGCTAATTTTCAGGAATTGTATGCAAGGAACTCCATTTACATTTGCGAAAACTAATCGAAAATGACAAACATAAGCTGGAAAGGGGTAATGCCTGCCGTTACCACCAAATTTACTCAAGATGATAAGCTAGATCTTGAAATGTTCTCGGTGAACATCAATGCCCAATTGGAGGCTGGGGTCCATGGAATTATTTTAGGAGGGACACTGGGTGAGGCCAGTACCTTGGAAGATGAGGAAAAGAAGGTATTGGTGCAACACACAGTTGAATTGGCGGACGGCAAGGTTCCGGTTATTATGAACATTGCGGAGCAATCTACAAGGCAGGCCGTCAAAGCTGCAGCTCTTGCTCAAAAGCAAGGAGCCTCCGGACTTATGATGTTGCCTCCCATGAGGTACAAATCTACCGATCGCGAAACTGTAGAATACTTTAAGGCCGTAGCGGAGAGCACTTCGCTTCCCATAATGATCTACAATAACCCTGTGGATTACAAGATTGAGGTAACTTTGGATATGTTCGAAGAACTTTTAAAGTACGATAATATCCAAGCCGTTAAGGAATCAACCAGAGATATTACCAACATTATCCGAATTCAAAACCGCTTTGGGGACAGACTAGCCATTTTATGTGGCGTGGATACCTTGGCCATGGAAAGCATGGTGATGGGAGCAGACGGTTGGGTGGCCGGTTTGGTTTGTGCATTCCCAAGGGAAACAGTCGCAATTTATGAATTGGTCAAAGCAGGGAGAATTGAGGAAGCTTCAAAGATTTATAGTTGGTTCATGCCCTTATTGGAGTTGGATATCAGCCCACAATTGGTACAGAACATTAAGTTGGCCGAAGTGGCCACAGGCATTGGAACCGAACAGGTAAGATTACCAAGGTTACCTTTGCATGGCGAAGAACGCCAAAGAGTTCTTGCCATCATAGAAGAAGGAGTAAAAACAAGACCAGAAATTCCAAATTTTTAATGCCCATACATACGTTTAAGTGCATTGATGCCCATACCTGTGGAAACCCGGTTCGCCTGGTTGTAGAGGGAGGCCCCGAACTCCAGGGAAAGACCATGGAGGAAAAGCGCCAACACTTCCTAAAAAAATACGATTGGGTCAGAACAGGGCTTATGTTTGAACCCAGAGGGCACGATATGATGAGCGGAAGCATTCTGTATCCACCGCATGACCCAAAAAATGACGCAGCCATTCTATTTATAGAGACTAGTGGTTGTCTGCCCATGTGTGGTCACGGAACCATTGGTACCATGACCATTGCCTTGGAGGAAGGACTTATCCAACCCAAAGTAAAGGGAAAGGTGAACTTGGAAACCCCTGCGGGATTGGTTGAAATATCCTATTCACAACCTCAGGAGAAAGTGGAATGGGTGCGGATAACCAATGTGAAGAGTTATTTGGCTGCGCAAAACTTCACGGTTGAATCTTCCTTTCTCGGGGCATTGAAATTTGATGTTGCTTTTGGAGGGAATTTTTATGCGATTGTGGATCCGCAATCCAATTTTTCCGGGGTGCAGGATTACTCCGCTGGGGAATTGATACAGTTTTCCCAAGAACTTCGAAAACGAATCAACGAGAAATACCCAGATGCATTTATCCATCCAGAGAACCCTGCTATTAATGGGGTTACCCATATGTTATGGACAGGGAATCCGTTGAACGAAACTTCTTCCAGCAGGAATGCGGTTTTCTACGGGGATAAGGCTATTGACCGATCGCCCTGTGGTACAGGAACTTCTGCCCGTATGGCTCAATTGTTTACCCAAGGAAAATTAAAATTAGGGGAGGAATTCGTCCATGAAAGCTACATAGGTTCTACATTTGTAGGGAAAGTGGAGCGGGAAACTACCTTGGACAACAAAGTGGCCATAATACCCAGTATTCAGGGATGGGCCAAGGTCTATGGCAGAAATACCATCACCATTGACACGGATGATGATCCCTATGCCCACGGGTTCCAAGTAATTTAAAATGGGAAAAAATAAGAGTGTAATTGTTGTAGGTGGAGGCATCATTGGTCTTTCCACTGCCTATTTTTTACAGAAGGAAGGACATCAGGTAACTGTTTTGGATAAATCCAACATGGATTCCGGGGCGTCTTATGTTAACGCTGGCTATATCACCCCAAGCCATATTGTTCCCTTGGCTTCCCCGGGAATGATCTCCAAAGGAATCAAATATATGTTCAATTCCTCCAGTCCATTTTATATGAAACCCCGATTGGATCCAGATTTTATTAAATGGGCCTGGTACTTCAAAAAATCTTCTACAACGGAAAAGGTTCGGAAGGCGATGCCTGTAATCATGGACATTAATCTTTTGAGCCGATCGCTTTATGAGGAGATTTGGAATTCTGGGGATTTGGGAGAGTTTCAATTGGAACGTAAAGGGTTGCTGATGATGTACCAGACCAAAAAGGAAAGGGATCATGAGCTTGAAGTTACCGAGCGAGCCAAGGAACTTGGTTTAACCGTTCATCATCTGGACTTGGACGGATTACGAATTCTAGAACCCCATGTGGAGCTGAATGCAAAGGGAGCTTTTCACTATGAATCGGATTGGCATACCACTCCGCATCAGATTATGGAGCGTATGTTGGCCCATCTCCAAAAAAGTGGGGTTGATATTAGAAAAAATGAGGAGGTTCAGGATGTGACCATAAGCTCAGACAAGGTTACAGGGGTTAAAACCAATCAGGCCAACTATCAGGCTGATGAGATTGTGTTTGCAGCTGGGTCATGGACCTACAAATTGTCAAAAAAATTAGGGATTAAATTACCACTTCAAGCCGGAAAGGGTTATAGAATCAATGTGGAAACCCCAACCAATATTTCCATGCCTGCCATTTTGATGGAAGCAAAAATGGCCGTAACGCCGATGGATGGTTTTACCCGTTTTGCGGGAACCATGGAATTTTCCGGAATCAACAATAAGATTAGAAAAGAACGGGTGGAAGCCATTGCCAAGGGAGCAAGCCTCTATTACAAAGGACTTCAAATACCGGAGGCGGACAAACAAAATGCCCAATGTGGCCTAAGACCGGTAACCCCTGACGGATTACCTTATATTGGCACATCGAGCAAACACAAAAACCTTCATTTGGCCACTGGCCATGCCATGATGGGATGGAGCCTAGGACCAGCTACTGGAAAATTGATCACGGAATTGATTTCGGGGTCAAAACCTTCCATGGACATCAATCCATTTCAGCCTGAACGAAAGTTTTGATTCCCAGCTTTTAAGGATAATCGACAACTGGCATTCTTTTTGTTTTATAATTGTATCATTTCGAAGTAATTTTACAATATGATTAAAAAGTACCTCTTTGTTTTTATTCTTTTAACCGCACATTTTGGGATTTTGGCCCAAGACCTTCAAATGCTCAAGGTTCAGGACTTTGATTTAAGGGGGAAGGTTAAATCTTGTTTGGTAATCACAGATTACGGAAAGGAACTCTTTGAATTTGATGAAGATGGGTTTTTAATCCGAACGATTACCCAGTACAATGAAACGGATCAGGATATTACCCTGTACAAATATGAGGAAGGCCATTTAGTTGAAAAACGAATGGAGAGCTACAAAGACAATATATTGGATGCGGCTACCTCCATGGTCAATTTTTATACTAGGGATAGTTTGCAACCGGGGAAATTGTTTGAGCGAATTGTATCCTATGACAAGGAATTCTTGGAGCAGCAAGAGTACCTGTTTGATGAGGAGGAACGACTTGTGAAAATCATCACTTCCAATGCCGAGGGTGTGGATGAATGCACCGTTGAATATGTCCCTTATAAGAATGAGCTTACTACGAGTTATTTTGGCAACGGTGTTTTGGAAAAGTCAATAAGAACTTCGGAAAAGAAGATGGCTACAGGTTCACAAAGGATTGTCCTGACCAAGGAGTTTATAGACGGAGAACCCAATAAGGCTACAGAAGAAGTTTTCAATGCTAACGGAAAGTTGGATTCCAAGGAGTTTTTTCATTTCAATGCTGTACAAAAGAAATTCGAATCTGAAAGGAAACTTATCTACACATACGATACGGAAAGTATGTTGGAAAAGGTAACTACACGTACCTCCAATTCAGAATCCGTAAAAGAATACATCCATCAATTTGATAGCAATCCGGATAAAAATTGGATTAAACAGATTATTACTCCTGACAATACCTATTCAACCAGACGGATAACCTATTTTCCCGAAGCGGAAGTTGGGGAAGAAGGTGAACCTAATTGATTATTTCAGCTCTAACAAATCCCACAGATTACCGTATAAATCCTCAAAAACCACTACGGTTCCATAAGGCTCTTCCCTGGGTTCTTCTTTAAAAACCACATCATTGGATTGCATTTGTCTATAGGTGGCCCAAAAATCTGTGGTGTGTAGAAACATAAACACCCTGCCACCGGTTTGGTTGCCAATGGCAGCTTCTTGTTCAGGCCCTACTGCTTTACCGAGTACCAATTGGCATTGCGAATTTTCGGGAGAGACCAGCACCCATCTTTTACCCTCACCCAAATCAATATCCTTGATCAAATCAAAATTCAGCTTGTCCGTGTAGTACAAAATAGCCTCGTCGTAATCCCGTACCACAAGCGTAACATGGGTCAAATGCTGTTTGGGGCTTGTCATAATTCTAAATCAATTGGTTTAATAATTCCGGTTTCACTTCATGTCCTCCTTCAAAATGAATCACCTCTGCTTTTCCCAAGAAAAGTGTATCCATTTTTGCCTGTTCCTGCTTCCTGCGTTCCGGGGTTAAATAGTGATCGTTACTGCCATATACCAGGGTGACCTTTGTGGATTTCCAATCCAAAAAATCAAAATCTGCAGGAACCAATTCTTTAGGAATACCACCAGCATACATCACCAAAGAATGGCATTGTATTTTTCTGCGAACCATCCACCGCGAAACAATGGACACTCCTTGCGAAAAACCAAAAAGCACCAAATTGAGGTGGGAGGGTATGTTCTCTGCTTCAAAAACCGCATCAATATAGTTCAGCACATTTTCCGTTTCCAGTTGGGTATTCTCCTTGGTAAGCCAACTTGCGCCTACATATTTGAATTCATCTTTGAGGTAGTATTTGGAAGGGGCTTGCGGGGCGATGATATAGTTTTCCTCTGGATCCAACTTGGAAAAATATCGGATAAAAAATCGGCTTAAATAGCCCATTCCGTGAAAGACCATCCAAACGTTTTGGGTCTTTTCGCTCAAGGTGTTCAACGTCTCATAACTGTTTTGGGTTTGGTAAACCACCCTTTTTTCTGTCAGTTTCATAAACTGTTCAACTTAATATTTTAAAGCGATACCTTTGCGTAATTTTACAAAAATTAAGGGTATGGAAGAACACAAAGCCAAAATACTTGAGGTATGCAATAACATTTGCAAGAATACCTTAATGGAAACCTTGGACATCAGCTATGTGGATGTGGGTGAGAATTTTTTGATTGCCAAAATGCCCGTGTCCCCAAAGGTGCATCAACCCGATGGCGTTTTGCACGGAGGTGCATCAGTGGCTTTGGCGGAAAGTGTGGGCAGCGCGGCATCCTACGTGTTCCTGGATGGGCAGGAGTTCTTTGTTAGGGGAATCGAGATTTCCGCGAATCACGTCAGATCCATAAAAGATGGTTTTGTTTATGCCAAGGCTTCCATCATCCATAAAGGGCGCACTACCCAATTGTGGGAGATAAAGATTACCAATGAGGAGGGCGACCTAATTTCCAATTGTAAATTGACTACTATTGCCTTACCCAGAAAATAAAGATTTCCAAGAGTTGTTGGAGGATTTGGCATCTGCCCTTGCCAATAAACGGCCATTTGCGGTTTATCGCAAACCCAACGAAACTAGGGTAAAAGCAGTTTTTCAAGATAGCAACGCACTTAATTTAGCCTTAAGTTTTGACGAGGAGGGTTTTATTTTTGCTCCTTTTGATTGGCAAGATAATGCGATACTGATTCAGGCTGACAAAGTTGCGACATCTTCTTATGAAGCAAATAGCGGGCCCGTTGGGGAAGTTGATGAGCTTTCTGAAAAAGGGAAACAACCCTTTTTGAAATTGGTTCAAAAAGGAGTGACCCAAATCAAGCAGGGGGATTTAAAGAAAGTGGTATTGTCCAGAAAAATAGACTTGGAATTCCATCAGTCCCCATTAGAGGTGTTTCAACGACTTCTTGAAAATTATGCCCAAGCTTTTTGTTATCTGTTTCATCATCCCAAGGTGGGAACTTGGTGTGGTGCCTCTCCCGAAACATTGGTGCATATTGACAATGGGGAACTTAGGACCATGTCCTTGGCGGCAACCCTACCTTATTTGGAAGGTGTACAACCCCAGTGGGGTTCCAAGGAAGTGGAGGAACAGGAAATGGTTTCGGGATACATACTGAAGCAGCTATCCGAAATAGCCCATGGCTTGGAGATGGAAACCGTAAAGTCCTCCAAGGCGGGAAACCTTTGGCATTTGAAATCCGAGATAAGTGGCAAGCTACAAAGCAGTACTACGATAAAAGATGTGGTTAAAGCTTTGCACCCAACTCCAGCGGTCTGCGGTATTCCCACTAAAGAGGCCAAGAAGTTTATTCAAGATCATGAGGGCTATCCCCGCACTTTCTATACAGGATTTTTAGGGGAATTGAATCTGGAAGAAACCGCTTCCACTTCGTTGTTTGTGAATCTGAGATGTATGGAGATCGAGGCTGGAAAAGCTTCCGTTTTTGTAGGCGGCGGAATCACCTCGGCATCCGATACAGAAAAGGAATGGACTGAGACCCAGAATAAAAGCAAAACCTTACTTAACATCTTGCAATTTGTAAGTCATTAATTTTAGGCGGAGAACATTTTGGAGCTTATTTTTGTAATCCATGATGTATTCCAATATCCCCTCGGCCCAAACCTTGGTTCTTTATTTTCAATCTAGGGGAATCAAAAATATTGTGATTTCCCCAGGTTCCAGAAATGCTCCTTTGACCCTGAGTTTTACCAAGAATTCATTTTTTTCCTGTTTTAGCATTGTGGATGAACGTTGCGCTGCTTTTTTTGCTTTGGGGATGGCGCAGCAGTTGCAGGAACCTGTGGCGGTGGTATGCACGTCTGGAAGTGCGATGTTAAACTTCTATCCAGCAGTGGCCGAGGCATTTTACAGTGATATCCCTTTGGTGGTTGTCTCTGCGGATAGACCCACTGATAAGATTGATATTGGGGATGGACAAACCATCCGACAAGAGCATATTTTTGAAAAACACATTGGGTATTCCGCCAACCTAAAGCAGGATAATACCCATGGTCTTGAACCGGTCAAATCCAACGACAAGCAAGAGACCATTCAGGACTACAATGAATTGGAAATTGGCAAGACGCTCGATATTGCCTTTAAAACCTCTTCCCCAGTTCATATTAATATCCCCTTTGAAGAACCCTTGTATGATCTCATGGAAAATGCAACTGTTGAATTGTCAAAGGTTCAAACCATGGATGATGGGGGTCACCAGGAAACGGATTGGTCACATTTGCTACCCATTTGGAATGCCAGTCCACGGAAAATGGTGTTGATCGGGGTAAACCCTCCCAAGGACTTGGATACGGCAATAGTGGAGTTATTGGCCAATGATGAGAGTGTACTGGTTTTTACTGAAACAACTTCTAATGTGCACCATTCCAATTTTTTTCCAAGCATTGACAGCATCATAGCGCCTATAGAAAAATCTTCAGATCGGGAAAGTCTCTTCCAGGCACTTCAGCCGGATTTGCTGGTTACCCTTGGTGGGCTGATTGTTTCCAAAAAGATAAAAGCCTTCCTACGCAAGTACCAACCAAAACATCATTGGCATATTGATTCCAAGAAGGCTTATGACACCTTTTATTGTTTATCAGAACATATAACAACCCATCCCAACGCATTTTTTGGAAATGGGCTCGGGAATTTTCAAAAAATTGAAAGCACCTATAGAAATAGTTGGCTACAAACCAAGAACAATTATGAACTGAAGAAACAGGCCTTTCTGGAAAAAATTAGCTTTTCCGATTTCACTGTCTTCCATCAAATCCAGAGTGAAATACCCAAGGATTATCAAGTGCATTTGGCCAACAGCTCAACGGTAAGGTACAATCAACTGTTCCCTATGGATTCCTCATTGCATGTTTATTGTAATAGGGGAACCAGTGGAATTGACGGGAGTACGTCAACAGCAATAGGAGCGTCCGTTTTTTATGACAATCCCACGTTGTTGATCACTGGCGATTTGAGTTTTTTCTACGACAGTAACGGGCTTTGGAACCAATACATACGACCAGACTTCCGAATTATATTGATCAATAATTCAGGAGGAGGAATCTTTAGGATTTTGCCAGGCTTTGAAGAAACGGAAGAGTTTTCCACTTTTTTTGAAACCAGTCATCAGCATAAGGCCGAACATTTGGCGCAAATGTTTCAATTTGAATATCTAAAAGCGGGGAACGAAAACGAAGTAGGACAGGCCCTGAAAAATTTCTATGAAAACTCTCAAAAGCCCAAGATTTTGGAAATCTTCACCCCTAGGGAAGCCAATAACAAAATTTTGCTCGACTACTTCGATTTTATATCTTAGAAGCTATAGATAATAACCATAAAAACCAATACTTTAACCATGAACAAAAGGGAGGAATTAATTGTGAAGTACGTCGCCGATATCAAAGAAAAATTTGGTGAAAATCCGGATATGGATTTATTGACCAAGGTGACGGTGGGCTTGGGGCCGTCCATTTATAATTTGGATGCCTCCAGGGTTTCGGGGTCTGATGAAAAAGAACTGGACACCGTGAAAAACAATTACCTCATTAACAAACTTGGGCTAGCGGACAGTGACGAGCTTATGCAAGCTGTGAACGGTGTCATTGATCAGTATGGTCGCGCAGACAAGAACAAGTATAGAGCAGTAATCTACTATATGCTCTGTAAGCACTTTGGAAAAGAGTCGGTCTATAACTAGACGGCGATAAAAAATATCATCTAGCTGGTTTCTTGGGAGGCCGGCTTTTTTATACCCATAATTTCAATCTACCTTTGCCGCATGATAGCATTGGGAAATTATAACACGCTTAAAGTTTTACGCAGTACAAGGATTGGTCTTTTCTTGGGAGATGGGGAGGGAACGGAAGTCTTGTTGCCCAATAAATATGTTCCCGAAGATTTTGAGATTGACATGGAATTGAAGGTCTTCTGCTATCTGGACAGTTCGGAAAGACCAATTGCCACTACTTTGGAACCCTATATTATAAGGGACAGATTTGCTTATTTGAAGGTGGTTCAGGTGGGTTCATACGGAGCGTTTTTGGATTGGGGCCTGGAAAAACACCTATTGGTTCCATTTAGAGAACAGGCGGTTAGAATGGAGGAGGGGAAAAGCTACATTGTACACTGCTATTTGGATGAGGTTACCTTCCGATTGACCGGCTCCAGCCGAATCAATAAATTTCTGTCCAATGAAGGTTTTGACCTCAAACCCAACACAGAAGTCAACCTGCTTGTGGGTAGAAAAACCCCTTTGGGCTGGGAAGTTGTTATTGAGGACAAATACAAAGGGCTTGTTTTTGAAAGTGATGTCTTTAAACCTATTGCCATTGGCGATAGGCTCAAGGGATACATCAAAACGGTAAGGCCGGACAATAAGATAGATGTTTCCCTGCAACCCCTGGGAGCCAGAATGTTGGAACCAACTGCCAACTTGATATTGGATAAATTAAAGGAAAGCCAAGGATTTCTAGGGTTGCATGACAAGTCAAGCCCGGAGGAGATCCAAACTCAATTGCACTTAAGTAAAAAGGCCTTTAAGAAAGCCATAGGCACCTTGTATAAGGAGCGAAAGATCGCTATCAAGGACGATGGAATCTATTTGTTGTAGTAAATAATCCTTGGAAAAGTTTAAAAATTGTTAACGGATTTGATACCAATCCGTTTTTTTCTTTCCCCAAAAATTATACATTTGTATAAGTGTATATTAACTCCTTGACAGCTATCTGATTAGGGCGCCGACAGGAAAACTAGCCTTACCTAATATGCCATTTATTGAAGAAAGCGATTTACTGGATCTGCATAAGGATATTGATAAAGCCCAGATTATCAATGAAAGACTTTTAGACCAGATTAAATATAAGAACAAAGATTTGCGCAAGATTAAACTGCAGCGCAATATACTTCTGGGATTCACGGCCCTTTTTATCGTGGGTACTTTGGCCATTACTTCTTTTACCGCAGGACTGAGCAGTAAAAATTCGTATGAGAATCAGAATAGCCTTTTGGTCTCCATAGATAGCTTGGATGTTATCAAGGCCCGAATTGACAACTTAAAACTTCAAAACGAAGAATTGAGTTTGGTGAGGGAGTTCTATTTGGCCAAGGCCTTTTTGGAAAAAGAGACCATCTATTCGGTACAGGTGAAATCCTTTGTGGACAACAACGTAACTTTGGCTTCCGAAGCATTGACCAATACCCTTTTCGTGAAGACCAATCCTTTCTATGCCTATTCCTTGGGTAACTTTGAAACCTTGGGCGAGGCACAATCCTTTAGGAAGCAGTTGGTCAATATGGGATTCAAGGATGCCTTTGTAGCTTCTTATCAAGACGGGAAGCGAGTTAAAATTGAAGATCCGTATTAATCTTGGGGAATTTTAAGGCTTGGATCCAAGCTGCTAGGTTACGCACATTACCGCTATCCTTATCAGGTATTATAGTTGGAACTGCATTGGCTGTATTCCAAGGGCAATTTAATTCCACCATTTTTACCCTGGCTCTGTTGACCACCATAGGATTTCAAATCACGTCCAATTTTGCAAATGATTATGGGGATGGCGTTAAAGGCACTGACAATGAAGATCGCATTGGACCTGCGAGAGCACTGCAGAGCGGAATCTTGTCCCGAAAGGCTTTGAAAAAAGGCATCATTACAGCTATAGTCCTAAGTTTGATATTGGCACTGACCTTGGTTTATATTGCCTTTGGTAAAGAAAATCTCAAGTATATCCTCATCTTCTCTGTATTGGGTATCTTAAGTATTTGGGCGGCTATCCGTTATACCATGGGGGACAATCCTTATGGTTATATGGGGTTGGGAGACATCTTTGTGTTCTTGTTCTTCGGCTTATTGGGCGTGTTGGGAAGCATGTTTTTGTATACCAAGTCTTTGGATTGGATTTCAATACTTCCTGCAATTTCCATAGGACTGTTGTGTGTAGGTGTTCTTAATTTGAACAATTTAAGGGATGTGGTTTCGGATAAGAAGCATGGTAAGAATACCTTAGTCGTTAAAATGGGTTTTGAAAATGGTAAGCACTACCATAAGTTCTTGATTGTGTTATCCTTTTTCTGTTTTTTGACGTATGCTATCTTAAGTATCCAGGAAATTCAATATTGGTTTTTCCTATTGGCCTTTATTCCCATTTTTGTTCACTTGACCAAAGTGGTCCGTACCAAAGAGCCCATATTGCTGGATGGAGAGCTCAAAAAATTGGCGCTAAGTACCTTTTTACTGTCTCTTTTGTTCTTCATGGCAGTTAAGTTTTTTTTGTAATTTTGATTAACAACCCACTAAACATTAGACAATTTGGAACACGCCATTAAAATATTGATTGTAGAGGACAACGTAATTATTGCAGATGATATGCAATCCATGCTGGAGGAAATCGGCTATGAGATTGTGGACAATGTAATAGTGTACGAGCAGGCTGTGGAAGTACTGAAGAACAACCATGTAGACTTAGTACTTATTGATATCATACTGGCTTCGGACAAAACAGGAATAGATCTTGGAAAACACATCAGGGATGTCTACAACATTCCTTTCATCTTTGTTACCTCCAACTCGGACAGAGCCACTGTTGAAAATGCCAAGACGGTTAAACCTGATGGCTACTTGGTAAAACCATTTGAACAGCAGGACCTATATACCTCGATAGAAATTGCACTTTCCAATTTTGATTATGCAAGAAAGGAGAAGAGCAAGGAGATTGCAGGGAACGAAGGAGATACTTTTACTTCCAACTCCGTGTTGAAAGATTCCATTTTTGTAAAAAAACAACACCTGTATTACAGAATTCAATTTAGCGATATCCAGTTCATCAAAGCGGACAATGTTTATTTGGAAGTAAATACGGTGGATAAGAAATTCTTGGTAAGATCGCCCTTGAAGGATTATTTGGAAAAACTTCCAAAGAATAAATTCTATAGGGCACATAAATCCTACATTGTAAATGTGGATCATATAGATGCCATAAACTCCAAGGATATCATGATCAACAACAACCTCATTCCAATTTCCAAAGATTTCAAGGAGTTTATCATCTCTTCCATGAACAGCTAAAGAGATTGAATGGATAAGAATATATAAGGGTGCCTTTGGGCACCTTTTTTTATATCACACACTCAATTATAGGAATTACCACAAGATTTGGAAGGTTCACAACATTAGTTTCCCCATCTGGTAGAACGCCCATACTTTAGCAGTGTTATTAGTTCAGAAAAGTAATTTTTTCATTTTCATATAGTGTTCTCGTAAAAGGGTCTTGTCGTAATCGGCAGGACCTTTTTGGTTTTACAAAGGTTTTGGCGAGCTACAGTTCCATGAAATGCACAAAACACCGACAAAATACATTTTTGCATACAGCAGAGAGGGTTTCACAACAGAAATGGACACTTTCACAACAATACCCAACAAGTCTTTTCGAATGCATTTAATTTTGTTTCAAATCCTACGTTAAATTAAGGAGGACATCATTTGAATTGGAAGCAGGAATGATGAGACGCTGACCTAGGAAACAACACAAAACAGAACGTACAAACTAAAATCTTCATAAGCACTACCCGTAAGATTAATGATGCATAACCTCAAACCATTATTTTCAGTCCTATTTTTTGTACTGCTTTTGAATGTCTCTGCACAATCCGTTGATAGTGAAGAAATCAGTGCTTTGACGGAATTCCAGAATACCAATGGTTCCCAGGACAGGTTTGATGTTTTCTTTAATGTCGTAAATCGATACAACGTTAATTCAGCCTATGATTGGTTGGATACCGTTAAAGTATATCTTTCCAATGCCCAAAAAATAAATGATAGTGCAGCTACGCAATTGTATAAGGTAATGCAGGCGCAGTTGTACAATGATTTGGGGGAGTACGATAAGAGTGTAGCACTGGCCATGGAACTCTACGCTGCAAAAGATACCATGGACGCGGGTTCCAGAAAGGTAATACTGGATGTGCTGGACAACAACTATGCGAACCTTCAACTGTATGACAAGCAGATAGAAATCCGAAAGCAAAAACGGGAGTTTGGTTATACAGACAATGTGGCTTTCTATGATATCTACAGCAACCTTGGCCTGCACCGAAAAGCAAGGAACCAATATATTATGGAGGTCAAGCCCACCATTGCCGACAATGATTCCTATGGTCTGGCCAAGTATCACAGCAAAGTGGGTAACTACCTCAGATTGGATAATTCGGCCCCAACCGCCCTTAGTGAGTTAAAAAAAGCAAAGGCTTATTTAGATGTATTCCTGAACGATATCTCCAAAGAAAAAACCGAGGAACAGCTTTTTGAAAGCGAATTGCTCAAGGCCGAAATTGAAGGTAACATAGGGAAATGCCATGTGTTGCTCAGTGAATATGAGGAAGCCATTCCGCTACTGGAAAACAGCATTGAGGTCTTGAACACCTCTTCAAGGAGTGATCATAAAAGCGAGGTAATAGAGAATACCCTCAACCTTGCCGATGCAAATTTACATTTGGAACGGTATGTGGCTGCCAAGCGGAGTCTGGATATTCAATTTGAGAATATTAGCATACTACAAAATATTAAACGCAACAGTTTGTTGGCTGCTTTTTATGACAAGGTGGAGAACTTCAGAAGTGCGGCATTGTATTACAAGCGCAACGAACGTATCAAGGATTCCCTTAACCAAAAACAATCGTCCATTATCAAACAACAGTTGGTGACCATTGTGGCCAATGAGGATTTGGAAAACTCCCAGCGTTTGATTGATGAGCAAAAGCGTATCAATGAATTGGCCCGAAGCGAGATGAAGGCCAAGGACGAGCGTATCAACCTGGTGTTTATCTCCTTGATTTTTACGCTACTGGGTTTTGCTGGGTTGGTGTATGCTTACCTAAAAAGTATCAAGAATCAACGCTTGATCGCAGAGCAAAAACACATCATTGAAAATGCCTTGGTGGAGAAGGATTCCTTATTGAAAGAAATTCACCATAGGGTAAAGAACAACCTTCAAATGGTTTCCAGCCTTTTAAGCCTTCAGACCAAAAACACCAGAAGCAAATCTGCAATTGAGGCCTTGGAAGAAGGAAAGAGTAGGGTAAAGGCCATGGCCTTGATACATCAAAAGCTCTATCAAAATGATGACCTTTCCGTTATTGAAATGCAGGGCTATATCGAAAGCTTGATCAATAGTGTACAGTCTGTTTATAAGAAAGGGGGTCATAACATCAGCATTACCATTGACGCGGAGGGCACCGAATTGGATATCGACAGGGCCATTCCATTTGGGTTGATTCTGAACGAACTCGTTTCCAACTCGTTTAAGTATGCCTTCCCGGAAAATGATGAAAATGGAAAAATCTATATCCACCTACGAAAAAATGGGGACCAAGGCTATTTTGAATATACCGACAACGGAATAGGTCTACCTGAAGATGCGGATGAACGCGCCCATTCCTCCATGGGAATCCGATTGATGAATAGATTGGTGAACCAACTCCAGTCCAAACTCAATATAGACAAGGCCACCGAGGGAGTCCGTTTTTGGTTCAACTTCAGCTAAATTATTTCCTTTCATTGCATCCTAAATTGGTTAAATTTGAAACCATCGGATGAAAGCGAGCTACTCAAAGTACATTCTACAATTTAAAATACCCAGTGGGACATCCCGAGGAGTGATGACTGAAAAGGAAACCTGGTTTCTGTGTCTTCAAGAAGGCGCTAAAAAGGGAATTGGGGAATGCGGAATCCTTAGAGGGCTAAGTGTGGATGATGTGCCGCATTACGAGCAAAAATTGGCCTGGGTCTGTGATAATATTCACCTGGGCAAAGAAAAGTTATTGGAGGAGTTGTTGGAATTCCCGTCCATCCAATTTGGATTGGAACAAGCCTTTTTGTCCTTGGAATCAGATCATCCAATGGAACTTTTCGCTTCGGATTTTGTTCAGAAAGAATCCCCTATTACCATCAATGGTTTAATTTGGATGGGCGATGAGAACTTCATGCTTTCCCAATTGGAGGAGAAACTGAGGTCTGGCTTTCATTGCATCAAAATGAAAATTGGAGCCATCGATTTTAAAAAGGAATTGACCATTTTAAAATCCATCAGAAAAGTTTTTGGCCCTGAAGAGATTGAACTTCGTGTAGATGCCAATGGCGCTTTTGAGCTGTCTGATGCTTTGGAAAAACTCAAGCGTTTGTCGGAATACCAGTTGCATTCCATTGAACAGCCCATAAAGTCCAAACAGTGGGAAGCGATGGCGAAACTTTGTGAAACAACTCCAATACCCATTGCCTTGGACGAAGAGCTGATAGGAGTTTTTGATGTAACGGAAAAGATAAAAATGCTACAAACCATTCAACCGCAATACATAATTATTAAACCCAGCTTGATAGGCGGTTTTGGAGGTGGGCAGGAATGGATAGATTTGGCGCAAAAACAAGATATAGGTTGGTGGATTACCAGCGCCTTGGAAAGCAACGTTGGACTTAACTCCATAGCGCAATGGACCTATACGTTGGGAACCAAAATGCCCCAAGGTTTGGGAACAGGTAGCTTGTTCACCAACAATATAGAGAGTCCACTGGAAGTTTCCGATGGAAAACTGTTTTACCGCTCGGACAAAAAATGGAATATGAACTTAATTGATAATTTATGTACATAGCACAAGGATATAAAGGAGATATAGGACTTTGGAAGTACCTTTTTTTACCCCTCGGTTTTATTGGATTAATGGCAGTGAATTATGTGATGACCATTAATTCTCCCATCAGTGTGGAAGATGCTATGCAGCAAATGATCAGTGAATGGGGTTCCAATTTGGTTTTGATTCTGGCCTTGGTTCCATTGGCTGTGGGCTTTTTTGTAGTATTGGGATGGACCAAATTGATTCACCAGCAATCTATTACCTCCTTGACTACCTCTCGTAAAAAGATAGATTGGAAGCGTATCTTTTTTGCTTTCGGATTATGGGGTGGGGTAACGATCTTGATTACGGCCATTGACATTTATTTTTCTCCAGATGATTATGTCCTGAATTTTGACATGGCAAAATTCCTCTCTTTGGCAGTAATTGCCATTTTACTGATTCCATTGCAGACGAGTTTTGAGGAGTATTTGTTCCGAGGACATATGATGCAGGGTTTGGGGATTGCCACAGGAAGACGATGGATTCCGTTGTTGGTTACCTCTGCGTTGTTTGGAGTGATGCATGCGGCCAATCCTGAAGTAGAAAAATTGGGAATGGGGATTATGGTGTATTACATTGGAACCGGGCTTTTCCTTGGTATTTTGACGCTTATGGATGAAGGCTTGGAATTGGCCTTGGGATTTCATGCCGCCAACAATTTGATTACCGCGCTTTTGGTAACCGCGGATTGGACGGCATTTCAAACCAATTCCATATACAAAGATATTTCTGATCCCGTTATGGGATATGATGTGCTGGTTCCCATTTTTGTGGTCTTCCCGTTGCTGTTATGGTTCTTTGGCAAAAAGTACAAATGGACCAATTGGAAGGATAAATTATTTGGTCGTGTGTTGACCAAGGAAGAATTTGTAGCTTCGAATGATGCGGAATCCCTCATGGCATAAAATACATCCTAGTTTTAAGCTTAATGGCATTCATTATGCTTCTGATGAACTGCTGGAGGTAGGCTATAGTTTGATCAAGGAAGGTGTCCCTTTTGAGAAATCCATAGGCGATTTTTTGGTGGAGTGGGGGATGGAAACTACCACAGTGGTTGTTCAAACTTCTGGTTCAACTGGAACGCCAAAAGACATTGGCTTGAAAAAGGAGCATATGGTCAACTCCGCTTTGGCTACGGGGTCGTATTTTAATCTTGAGCCTGGAAATTCCGCTCTTTTATGTTTATCCTGTTCCAGCATTGCTGGCAAGATGATGTTGGTCAGAGCCATGGTGTTGGGGCTGGAACTGGACTATGTGGAACCCTCGTCCATGCCTTTATCAGGAATCCGTAAGACCTATGATTTTTCCGCCATGGTGCCTTTACAGGTGGAAAGGTCCTTGACCCAATTGGGTCAAATCAAAACCTTGATTGTTGGTAGTGCTCCTGTTTCCTTCGGATTAAAGGAGAAACTACAAACGGTTTCCACAACCTGTTATGAAACTTACGGGATGACAGAGACCATTACCCATGTTGCCGTCAAGCAGCTCAATACCAGCTTGGATTGTCGTCCTGAACAAAGTGAAGGACCTGTTGACAAGGCTTTCACTATTCTCCCAGGAACAGCTATTTCCCAAGACTCACGAGGCTGTTTGATTATTGACGCCCCAAAAATTTCCGATAAGCCAGTTATCACCAATGACATAGTGGAACTCATCAGTGAATCGGAATTCAAATGGCTGGGACGATATGACTCCGTCATCAATTCTGGAGGGGTAAAGCTGATTCCAGAACAAATTGAACAAAAGTTAGCTCCCATAATTCCCTCACGCTTTTTTGTAGCTGGAATCCCGGATAAAACTTTGGGGCAAAAACTGGTTTTGGTGATCGAAGGGGAAGAAACGGACCGCACCGAATTACTTCGGCAAATAAAATCGCTAAATGATTTAGACAAGTATGAAGTACCTAAAGAAATCTTTTTCGTTTCAACTTTTGTGGAAACAGCCAGTGGAAAACCGCAACGTACTGCCACCCTTAAAAGAATGGGAAAAACAAAATAAAAAGTGTTACAGCATTGTGCAACGCCTTACTAATTTTGACCTAGGCCTTGAGCTTATTTGCCGAAACCTTCCGCTTAGTAAAAATATACGGAACCACTGTCCTCACCGTTATCTGCGTCTAGAGCGGACCCCACACAGATATAATTTCCATTGATACTTACTGAGGTGCCAAACTCATCACCGGCAGCGCCATCCGCAGCTAATAGCTTCTGCTGCTCCGTCCATATACCTCCAATGTTTTCGAAGACATAAGCGGAACCACTGTTAGCCCCATCATCATCATTTCCATATGATCCAACAACTGCATAGTTACCAGAGATCGAGACCGATACACCAAAAAAATCTCCACCTTCAGCATCACTTGCTATTAATTTGGTTTGTTGTTCCCATATTTCACTATTTATTTGGAACACGAATGCAGAACCACTACTCGAGCCATGCTCATCACTCAACCTTGCTCCGACAATTATAAAGCTTCCACTAATATCGACTGACTTTCCAAAATTATCATTGGCCAATGAAGGACTTAATTTTTGTTTTTGATTCCAAGCACCTGATTCTAGTTTAAAAATATATGCAGCCCCGCTATTCGTTCCTCCATTTCCGTCGTGCCAGTGGGCACCAACAACCGCATAATCAGTATCAATGGAAACAGATCTGCCAAAATATTCATCGGATTTGGTATCTATACCATTCAACTTTTGAATTTGACTCCATGTTTCTTCATTTTTTTCAAAAATGTAAGCAGAACCACTCTCGCTACCTAGGTCGTCATCTCCGGTGGCGCCAACAATGGCTTTGTCACCAGATATCCCAACAGATATCCCAAAATAATCTTGATTCGCTGGGTCATCGGCGTTTATTTTCTGTATCTGATTCCAGACATCACCTTCACTTTTCTTAAAGATATATGCGGCCCCGGCCTCTGCCTTTGAATTGGTGTCATTTAGATAGGCACCTATAATGATATAATTGTCATCGATATCTACATCCACCCCAAACCTATCTTCAGATTGATTGCCTGTTAACTTTTGCACTTCACTCCAATGAACACCGCTCCTTTTATAGATGTAGGCCGCATTATTCTTTAGGGCTCCTATTACTGCATAATCTCCATCCATAGCAACCGAATATCCAAACTCATCATCTATACCACCATCTCCAGCCAATACTTTTGCCAATTGTTCTTCAAAACCAGCAGGTATCAGTGTAAAATCCTCTGTGCTCGTTCCAACATTTCCTTGAATGGAAACACTTATAGGACCAGTGCTGGTGTTTTCTGGGACCTCTACTACCAATTCGGTTTCGCTGGCGCTGATCACCGTGGCAGTAACATCCTCAGGGAAAGTCACAATATTATCTTCCAAGGTGGTGCTAAAATGTTCTCCGGTTATGGTTATCTGGTCACCCGGTTTCCCTGCATTTTGGTCAAAACCGCTTATGGTAGGTGGAGGTATTACGGTAAAGTCTTCTATACTTTCCGCATTTTGCTGCCCAACGGTAACCAATATTTTTCCAGTTTCTGCTCCTTGGGGAACACTTACCACCAATTGGTCTTCGTCTAAGCTGCTTATAGTGGCCAAATCATCTCCAAATCGCACTTCGTTTTCAGCAACGGTCTCTCCAAAATTTTCACCAACTATGGTAACTTCAGTACCAACTCGCCCACTTGCAGGGGTAAAACTTGTAATGGAAACGGATGGGGAGGCGATGGGAACAACCGTAAAATTGGAACTGCTGGTTGCCATTTGTTCTCCTACACGTACAGTTATCTTGCCCGTTTCGGTTCCCTCGGGGACTTCCGCTTTAATTTGCTTGTTGTTGGCAAAGTTGATGGTAGCCGTCACACTGCCAAATTTTACTTGATTGTCGGCAATTTTGGCTCCAAAATTTTCACCTGTTATGGTGACTGCCGTCCCCACAGTGCCCGAGGTAGGACTGAACGTAGTAATTTCAGGGACAGGTAATTCATCTTTGTCCTTTTTACAGGAAATAATTGAAATGATGCAAAATAACGTCAAGACAAGAAGTTTTTTTGTGGAAGAATTCATGGTTATCAAAATTTTGAAACCAAGGAAGGCATCTATTATCTATTTGTAGGGCACCAATTGATGGATACCCGTTTTGAATTGACGGATGGGTATTTTCAATTAATTGCTACTTGTGGGGTAAATGAATAAATGGGGTAGTTCCCTAAGTTTCGTAAATTGATGGAATCAAATTCCAATCATGAAAAAACACACCTTCCTCATTAATTTTTTACCCCTTCTTCTTTTACCCTTCACACTAAATTCCCAACAAATCCTTCCCGAACAGGAAAGAGCAAGGGTAGTGGATGAAATTCTGGAAGAGCGTTTCAATACCTTGCTTCCCACCTTAATGGATCAAACAGGACTGGATATGTGGATTCTGATTTCCCGAGAGTATAATGAAGACCCTGTTCTCAAAACCATGCTGCCCGCCACTTGGCTCAATGCCAGAAGGAGAACCATCCTGCTATTTTATCGAGATAAAGCAAATGACACCATAGATAAACTAGCAGTGGCACGGTACAATGTGGGTAAGAGCATCCAATCCGCTTGGGACAAGGAAAAGGAACCCAACCAGTGGAAACGTCTGATTCAACTCATTGAAGAGCGTAATCCGAAAAGTATTGGGCTTAATTTTTCCAAGGATCACAACATAGCGGATGGATTGGACAAGACGGACTATGATGAATTTATGGCCAACCTTCCCAAAAAGTTTCATTCTCGGGTTACATCGGCAGAACAGTTGGCGGTTCGTTGGATAGAAACCAGAACCCCAAGGGAAATGGTCATTTACAACCAATTGGTGGATATTACGCATGATATTATAGCAGAGGCATTTTCCGAAAAAGTGATTACGCCCGGAATAACCACCACCACGGAGGTAGAGTGGTGGATGCGCCAAAAAGTGACCGATTTAGGGCTTGAAACTTGGTTTCATCCCACAGTGGATGTTCAGCGCACTAGCGAGGAATTGGTAAGCCATTTGTACTCCTTTTCCGGGCGACCTGACGATTTGGTCATACAGCCTGGGGATTTATTGCATTGCGATTTTGGAATCACCTATTTGCGCTTGAATACCGATTGCCAAGAACTGGCCTATGTACTTAAACCCAACGAGGCTACTGCCCCTTCCTTCTTGGTGAATGCACTTTATGATGGAAACCGTGTACAGGATTTTCTCACAGAAAACATGATTAAGGGCAGGACGGGCAACGAAATTTTGGCCAAAGCCTTAAGCGATGCCAAAGCTACCGGACTTCGGCCTGCTATTTATACCCATCCTCTAGGATCCTATGGACATTCAGCAGGAACCACTATTGGAATGTGGGATGCCCAAGGTGGGGTCATGAAGGATGATGGGGATAATTATCCCCTTAATCCCAACACCGTTTACGCCATCGAGCTAAATACTACCGTGAACATCCCTGAATGGAAACGGGATATTCGGGTGATGTTGGAAGAAGCAGGGTTTTATGGAGAAGATGGATTCAGGTATGTAAATGGGAGACAAACCGAGTTGCTCCTAATTCCCCGAGTAAAGGAACATCAGGGGAATTAATACCCAAAATAGCCGATGGTGTAGGTCAATTGTTGGTTCAACTGGCATCGAAGCAATAAAATTGCTAATTTGTATAGCGTCAATCATAAAGAACTGCAAAATGGTAAAATCAAAAATAGTTGTACTCGCAATTAGCTTGGTGTTCGCACAAGTATCCTTGGGGCAGGTAAAAAATGTTCAGGGCAGTGTTACCGATGGTAAAGAACTTCTAGAAAACGTCACCGTTAGTGTCAAGGACACCGATATTGGTGTAAAAACGGATAGTCAGGGTAAATATCAGATTGAAGTGCAGGAAGGGGAAACCCTGACCTTTAGCTTTATGGGAAAGAAAACGGTTGAGATTGTAGTAGAGGATGTAACCGAGTTCTTAAATGTTTCCCTTAAAAGTTGGGTTGAGGAACTTGACGAGGTGGTGGTGTCCAAGCGAAGAAAAAAATCGCAACAAGAACTTTTTCAGGAGTATAACACCAATAAGGATATAATAAAGACCTCTTTTGGCATACTGGACAAGGAGAGTTTGGGTCATTCCTTAAAAATTATTGATGGGGACGACCTTAGTCCTGCGGGTCAGGATTTTGTGGACGCCCTGGAATCTTGGATACCGGCTTCAGTGGTATTTAGACCAAGTGCATTCCGTATTGCAGCCCAAGGGTCTTTGACTCAATTACGAAAGCAGGGAAGGCCTACGGACCTTACCGCTCCTGTTTTGTATCTACCACGGGCGCTGAGGCATCCCAAACCCCTTCCCGCACTATACGAAATAGATGGGGTGGTGACTACCGTTCCCCCTACTTTTTTGCATACTTCGGAAATAGAACGAATCGCCGTATTGGAATCCTTGACAGGTCTAGCCAAATATGGTACTATGGGAGCAGGAGGTGTGGTCATAATCAATACCAAAACAGGTAACTTCAGCCCTAACAGGACTCCCGAGAGAGAGCCTCTGAACCCAGCTTTACTTCGGGACAATTATTTTGAGGACAAGGATGTGGTGCTGGAATCCAGTCTGGAAACTCCTATTTATTTAGAGAAGATTGCTGGGGCCAAGAATCAAAAAGGAGCAAGGGACAGTTATGAAGACATGGAAAAAATGTATGCCAATTCGCCTTATTTTTATTTGGATTGCTTCACCTATTTTTCGGAGCGGATAGGGGATGACAAGTTTGCACTTCGGATGGTAGAGACATTGGAGGAGCGTTTTGGTACAGACCCTACAGTGCTAAAGGCCTTGGCCTACAAATTGGAAGCCCAGGGTATGCATCAAAAAGCCCATGAAATCTATATAAAGGTTTTTAAACTTCGACCAGGTTACGTACAGTCTTATAAAAATTTGGCCTATAGCTTTAAGAGCATTGGCGAAGTGGAAAAATCGGCTGCCTTATATGCTAGATACAATTACCTGATTGGAGAGGATATTTTGGGGGAATCCAAGGAATTTGAATCCGTCATGGACAAGGATTTCAGTAACCTGCTTGTTCTCAATGGGTCAAAATTATCCAAGTTGGTCGGGAAGGGCATTGGCAACTCTGACAATTTTGATGGTACCCGATTGGTTTTTGAATGGAATGATGGGGAAGCGGAATTTGAAATTCAGTTTGTGGATCCCAACGGACAGTACTTTACCTGGGCCCATTCCCTGGATGCAGACCCAAATCGAATTACAAAGGAGAAACAAGTAGGCTTTTCCAGTGAGGAATACCTGATTTACAAACCGCTTAATGGAACTTGGAAGGTGAATATTAAATATTTGGGCAACAAACAACTTACCCCTGCGTATTTGAAAACTACTGTGTATCATAATTTCAATACGAAAAATCAAACCAAGGAAATCAAAGTTTTTAAGCTACGGGCAAGAGATGTAAATCAGCAATTGTTTGCGCTTAATTAAAATTCGTTGATTCAATATGAAGACTACACCGATTTGGACCTTCTTGTTATGTTTTATGTTTACCGTAGGCTTAACGGCCCAAGAAGTTAAGAATGTTACCATATGCTGGGATGTTTCGCATTCCATGCAGGACAGGGATTTGGAAAAGGAGTTTTACTTTTTGGATGCCTATTTCAAGACCGTTCAGAATGCAGCTGTTACCCTGTTGCCTTTTAGTAATGAAATTGTTTCCAAGAATCAATTCACGGTTAAGAATGCAGACTGGTCGGCGGTAAAAGATAAGCTCCAAACTTTCAAGTATGATGGAGCGACTTCCTATGCCTCCTTGGGCGATTATGCGGGAAGCGGCGATGTCTTGTTATTTACAGATGGAAAACAAAACCTGGATTCCTCTTCACCTAGTTTTGAAGGCGAACTTTATATTGTCAATAGCAAAAAGGATTTTGATAGGGCCAGTCTTAATTTGCTATCCATCGTAAACAATGGTAATCTGATCAATCTAACCGAAAAGAAGGCCAATACGGATACTGATATGGATGAGGTAACTTATTCCGGGACCGTTTATGGTGGAGCGGCTGGTTTGGCTTCTGTGGATGTGTACATTAAAGAAGAACCTGCTAATAAGGTTAGCACGGATAACCAAGGTTCATTTCAAATTGATGCACCAGCGGGAAGCACACTGGTCATAGCCTATGGAAACCGAGTCACAGAGCACGTTTTGGATGAGGTCAAAAACTTGGATTTTTCCATTAGCGATGGGGAAATTCAACTTCAGGAAGTGGTGGTGACCGAGGAAGTTGGGGGTGAAGAACCAGAGGAAATTACAACAGGCTACGGGAAAGAAAACAAAGACAAAATTGGTTATGCAGTGCAGTCAATAAAGGAAGATGCCATTCCTGATGCCGCCACTACCGCCAATACAGCGGTACAAGGAAAATTCTCTGGTGTTAGTCTGGGTCAAAATGATGATTTGAGCCAAACTAAAATGCGACCCAGCAATTCCATTCTGGGCAACAATTATAGCTTGATTGTTATTGATGGAGTACCCATGGAACGCTCCAATTCTTTTACTGGCGACGTCGCAGGTACTGGTTTTATTGATCCTCGCAATATTGCAGAGGTCACCGTATTAAAGGGATTGGCAGCCACTAATCGATATGGTAGCATGGGGGCCAATGGGGTTCTCCTGATCACTACTAAAACAGCAGTTGTGGACGGCCCAAGGGGACAGAAAAAAGATTTGGCCCGATTGACCAACAACGTATATGACGGGAAGTTAAAGGTGAACAAAAAAAGCTTGGTAACACCTTATCTTAAGGAGTTAAAAAATGGAAAAAGTGTACAGGAAGCATATGATTTATATCTCAATCAAAGAACAAAATATTGGGATACTCCTGAATATCTTGTGGACGTGGCTTCCTTCTTTTATAACTCCGACAAGGGCTTGGGCAACCGCATATTGTCCAACACTTTGGAAAAACCAACCCCCGGTTATGAGGAATTAAGGGGAACCTATTTAAAATCCATGGAAATTGGGAACCACGAATTGGCTCTGGTGGCAGCCAACAAAATGATTACAGATTTCCCAAATAAGATTCAACCTTATCTGGATGTGGCCAAAGCGCAGGAAAAGTTGGGGAACCATCAAATGGCCTCCAACCTTTACAATGCTATTTTGGATGGAAGTGCCAATCCCAAAGTAAATTTTTTAGGCT
Organism: Flagellimonas sp.; assembly: GCF_965215805.1. GTDB lineage: Bacteria > Bacteroidota > Bacteroidia > Flavobacteriales > Flavobacteriaceae > Flagellimonas. The sequence continues at coordinate 3,067,338 of NZ_OZ244124.1, forward strand.
TGGAAAAACTGGTGGGTGCAGATTTAAGGAACTTGGTCAATCAGGAACGAAAACACTTGGATATATCCAAGGTGTCCTCATCATATCGAAACAATCTCACGTACAATGCCCGACTGGTCTTGGAATGGAACAATACCGATGCTGAATTTGTGGTGCAATTTGTAAACCCTCAAAAGCGCTTTTTTAACTGGGAGCATACCGTGGCTGCGGATAGAAAAAGAATAATGGATGAAATTCAACATGGTTTTGGCAGCGAACAATTTGAAATTGTGGGGCCAGAAACCGTGGGAGATTGGATTTTAAATGTCACCTACATGGGCAATAGAACTTCTGGCAACACGACACCAACTTTTTTAAAGTGCACGGTGCAATACAATTTTGGTAAAGCCAATCAGTACAGTGAGGAATTCCTGGTACGACTTCAGGACAATGGAGATGAGCAACAATTGGCCAAATTCGCAGTCCAATAACTAGACCTGCAATACCCCCATATTGAATTTTTTATCTGTGGGGCTGTGATTGGCGGCCTCAATTCCCATTGAAATCCATTTTCGGGTCTCCAAAGGATTGATAATGGCATCTGTCCACAGCCTAGCTGCTGCATAATAGGGGGATATTTGGTTGTCATAGCGTTTTTTAATGTTGTCGAACAGTGCCTTTTCTTTTTTGGCATCCAAGGTTTCCCCATTTTTCTCCAAAGAAGCCTTTTCTATCTGTAAAAGCACTTTAGCAGCAGAATTCCCGCTCATCACTGCCAATTCTGCACTGGGCCATGCCACAATCAGTCTTGGGTCATACGCCTTCCCGCACATGGCATAATTCCCGGCCCCGTAGCTATTACCAATGACCACGGTAAATTTGGGAACTACGGAATTGCTAACAGCATTCACCATTTTTGCGCCATCCTTGATAATGCCCCCATGTTCACTTTTACTCCCCACCATAAATCCGGTGACATCTTGTAAAAAGACCAACGGGATTTTCTTTTGGTTGCAATTGGCGATGAATCGGGTAGCCTTATCAGCCGAATCGGAATAGATAACTCCACCAAATTGCATTTCGCCTTTTTTGGTCTTGACCACTTTCCGTTGGTTGGCCACAATTCCAACAGCCCAGCCATCTATTCGGGCATAGCCGGTAAGCAAGGTTTTACCATAGCCTTCCTTGTACTGCTCAAATTCTGAATTGTCCACCAAACGCTTGATGATTTCAAGCATATCGTATTGATCACTTCGGGATTTGGGAAGGATGCCATAAATGTCCTCTTCTTTTTCTGTAGGACTTTGAGCCTCAGTTCGATTATAGCCCGCTTTTTCAAACATGCCAATTTTGCCAACTATATTCCTGATTTTGTCCAAGGCATCCTTATCATCCTTGGCTTTGTAATCCGTCACTCCACTGATTTCCGAATGGGTAGTGGCACCGCCTAGAGTCTCATTGTCTATGCTTTCGCCAATAGCGGCCTTTACCAAATAACTTCCCGCAAGGAAAATACTTCCGGTTTTGTCCACGATCATGGCTTCGTCGCTCATTATGGGCAAGTAGGCACCTCCAGCCACACAACTTCCCATGACGGCAGAGATTTGGGTAATTCCCATACCGCTCATGACCGCGTTGTTTCTAAAAATCCGTCCAAAATGTTCCTTATCCGGGAATATCTCATCTTGCATGGGCAAATACACCCCGGCACTGTCCACCAGGTATATGATAGGTAGTTTGTTTTCAATGGAAATCTCTTGGGCCCTGAGATTTTTCTTTCCTGTTATAGGGAACCAAGCGCCCGCTTTTACCGTTGCATCGTTGGCCACCACTACGCATTGTTTCCCTTGGATATACCCAATCTTGACCACCACACCTGCACTAGGGCATCCACCGTGCTCCTCGTACATGCCCTCTCCGGCAAACGCTCCAATTTCTAGCTGTTCGGAATCTGCATCCAACAGATAATCAATGCGTTCCCGTGCTGTCATTTTTCCTTTGGCATGGTGCTTTTCAATTCTTTTCTTGCCACCACCAAGCTTTGTTTGGGCCAATTTGTTACGGAGTTCGGAAAGTTTAAGCTTATTGTGATCTTCGTTTTTATTGAAGTTTATATCCATAATTTCAATATGATTTCATCGTCCCGCTAAAGATAAGGAGTTATAATCATTACTTTTGATCTCTATGGAATCAAAGATAAAGTGGGGCATTATTGGCCCAGGAAACATTGCCAGAAAATTTGCGTCGGATTTACTTTTGGTTGAAGATGCTGAGATAAGTTCAGTAGCTTCAAGAAGCCGTGAAAAGGCGGAAAAATTTGCAACTGAGTTTAATGCGGAACACGTCTTTGATAGTTACGAAGCACTGTTTGCCTCCAAAACTGTGGACATTGTTTATATAGCCACACCGCATAACTTCCATAAAGATTTGTCCATTCAAGCCATGCGCCATGGTTTGGCTGTGCTCTGCGAAAAGCCAGCTGGAATCAATCAAGGAGAGGTTCGGGAAATGATACAAGTGGCACAGGAGAATCAAGTCTTTTTTATGGAAGGATTGTGGTCACGTTTTAACCCTTCCATCCAAAAGGTAAAACAACTGGTGGATGAAGGTAGTATTGGGGAACTGGGCTATCTGCATGCAGATTTTGCCTTTTACGGCTTGGATCGCGATGTTGATTCTCGGGTATTGAACCCAAACTTGGCATCCGGTTCTTTATTGGATATTGGAATTTATCCCATTTTTTTAGCCTTTCTCCTCATGGGTAAACCTGATGAAATTCATGCAGTTTCCAATTTTCATCCGAATGGAACCGAAGTGCAGACTTCGATGATTTTTCATTATCCCAAAAGTCAAGCTGTGCTGTACAGTGGAATTAGCAGTAATTCTAAAATGGAGGCGGAGATATCGGGAAGTGAAGGAACCTTGTTTCTTCAGCCAAGGTGGCATGAGGCTTCTGCCTACACTATTGATAAAAAAGGAGTGCAGGAAACCGTAGAACTTCCTATCCAGGGCATTGGATTTGTTTATGAAATTGAGCACGTACATCATTGCCTGCGTAAACAATTATTGGAGAGTCCTTTATGGTCGCACCAGCACAGTATGGACTTGGTGGAGCTAATGGATACCATCAGACAAAAGGCGGGGATCAAGTTTCCTTTTGAGGGTTAAACTTGCCCCTGTCATTTTGGGTTCTTACATTTTTTACGATATTTGATTTTCTACTGAACTAATGATATGGGAATGAACAAAAATACGGTGCTGGCCTGGGCCACATGGATTATGATCTTGGTAGGTTTGGGTATGATCGCACTTGGGGCTTTTAAATATGATGAGGTAGCGGGTTACGGATTTGCTTCCGTTGGCATAGGATTCTTTGCTATTGCATGGGTCTTTAACGCGCTCAAAGGCCGAGTTTAATTTCCTTTTTTACATAATTCTAATAACAACCTAATGTCAGACGATAAGAAGGTCATTTTTTCAATGTCCGGGGTGACCAAGACTTTTAAAACGGCCAATACCCCAGTTTTAAAGAACATATATCTCAGCTTTTTTTACGGCGCCAAGATTGGAATCTTAGGACTTAATGGTTCGGGAAAATCCACTTTGCTGAAAATCATAGCTGGGGTGGACAAGAATTACCAAGGCGATGTGGTATTCTCTCCGGGATATACGGTAGGGTACTTGGAACAAGAACCGCAACTGGATGAGGAGAAGACCGTTCTTGAAGTCGTGAAAGAGGGAGTGGCCGAAACGGTTGCCATATTGGACGAGTACAACAAGGTCAACGATATGTTTGCGTTACCTGAAGTCTACGAAGATGCGGACAAGATGCAAAAGTTGATGGACAAACAGGCTGCCCTCCAAGATAAAATTGATGCTTCCAACGCTTGGGAACTGGACACCAAACTGGAAATAGCCATGGACGCATTGCGTACTCCTGAATCGGACAAAAAGATTGGGGTACTTTCCGGTGGGGAGCGCAGAAGGGTTGCTCTTTGCCGATTGTTGTTGCAAGAACCGGATGTATTGCTATTGGATGAGCCTACCAACCACTTGGACGCAGAATCGGTCCATTGGTTGGAACACCATTTGGCCCAATACAAGGGAACCGTTATAGCGGTGACCCACGACCGTTATTTCTTGGATAATGTTGCAGGCTGGATTTTGGAATTGGATAGGGGAGAAGGCATCCCATGGAAAGGAAACTATTCCGGTTGGTTGGATCAAAAGGCGAAGCGTCTGGCCCAAGAGAGCAAGCAGGCGTCCAAACGTCAAAAAACCTTGGAGCGCGAATTGGATTGGGTACGCCAGGGAGCCAAAGGAAGGCAAACCAAGCAAAAGGCCCGTCTAAAGAACTACGACAAGCTTTTAAGTCAAGATCAAAAACAACTGGAAGAAAAATTGGAGATCTATATTCCCAATGGGCCAAGGTTGGGTACCAATGTTATTGAGGCCCAAGGGGTAAGCAAAGCTTACGGCGATAAACTTCTGTACGAAGATTTGAATTTCAATTTGCCCCAGGCTGGAATTGTAGGTATCATTGGCCCAAATGGGGCTGGTAAGACCACCATTTTTAGAATGATCATGGGCGAAGAAAATCCGGATAAGGGTGAATTTTCAGTAGGTGATACGGCCAAACTGGCCTATGTGGATCAAAGCCATTCCAATATTGACCCCAACAAGACCATTTGGGAAAATTTCAGTGATGGACAAGAATTGGTGATGATGGGAGGGAAGCAAGTCAATTCCCGAGCTTATTTAAGCCGATTTAATTTTTCAGGGAGCGAACAGAACAAAAAAGTCAACATGCTTTCCGGTGGGGAACGCAACAGACTTCATTTGGCAATGACCCTCAAGGAAGAAGGAAACGTATTGTTGTTGGATGAGCCTACCAACGATTTGGACGTTAACACATTAAGGGCTTTGGAAGAAGGATTGGAAAATTTTGCAGGCTGTGCAGTGATTATTTCCCACGATAGATGGTTCCTGGATAGAATCTGTACGCATATCCTTGCCTTTGAAGGGGATTCCCAAGTGTATTTCTTTGAAGGTTCCTTCTCTGATTACGAGGAGAACAAAAAGAAACGCCTGGGCGCGGATATCATGCCCAAGCGTATCAAATACAAAAAGCTGATTCGCTAGAATCAACCAACGGATTTACTGTTCTGATTCCAAGCTTTTAAGTGCTTGTTGCAGTAGACTTTTAGCATCTTCAATATAGGCTTTTTGATGGTGCTCCAGGCTATTGGGGTCGTTTTCCTTTTCAGGCAAACTTTGTTGAAAGCCATTACTGAATTGCACCAAGTCTAAAACTGCCTTCTCTGCTCTGGTCAATTTATCATTGGCATGTTTATCAAAAACCTTGAGCATTTCCTGCTCCATGGAATCCTTATCTTCTTCGGAATCGGCATAAGCTTCATGCTCCAAGGTGGTATCAGCACTATCCTCAACCACAGTATCGGGCACAACGCCAAGAGTGCATTCATCCAAAATGGTGATCAGTTCATTGATCAATCCCATGGATTTCTTGGAAAAAAAGCGTCCAGCATCCCAATCCACAGGTTCTATGGCCTTGTTGAGGGCTTCAATGGCATCCAATCTTTTATCCTCGGATTTAGCACAAGCGCATTCTGCCATAAAACTCTCAGATTTTTCCAAGGCAATCAAAGCTCTTTCGGCATAATACATTTGATGTTCAAAATTGGTTGCGCCCATGGCCTTTTTGGTATGGCTTAGTCCATAGGTGATTTTGGCATAGAAATTATCACACTGATTGGAAAAGGAAAAATGCGCCATTAAAATGCACACTAGGGCAAACAAAGAGGTGTGTTTGTTGATCATGGTTAAGTACTGATTTGGGTTGGTACTCTAACCTTAACGAAATTTGGGCTTCAATATTTTATGGGATTAAAATTCATCATTAGGGTACCAGTCCAATTGCACAACCTCAATATTTGGATTTCCGTTGTTGACAATGGTCTTAAACATTTTCACATCGCTTACGTTGGGTCTGCCCCTGTAGTGATACGGGTAGATCTCCTTGGGTTGAAACTCTAAAACAGCATCCGCCGCGCTGTAAACGTTCATGGTATATGGAAGGTTCATGCATACAAAGGCCTTATCAATATTTTTTAAAGCCCTCATTTCAGGGATATCTTCGGTATCCCCAGAAAAGTAGAGCCGTTGCCCTTCCATGTCAAGCACATAGCCATTGCCTCTCCCTTTGGCATGAAATTTAAGGGCCTCTTGCCGAAGATTATACATGGGTATGGCCTCCACCGTAATTCCGTACCGTTCTTTGGAATCCCCATTGTGCAATACATCGATTTGGGGGGTAAATTCTTGGGGCATCTTATCAGCTACAGCCTGTGGTACCATAATCTTGGCTTTGTGCGTATCCAGTTCTTGTATGGTCTCCAAACTAAAATGGTCTCCGTGAATGTCAGTGATGAGAATGAGATCAGGTAGTTTTTGGCCCTCAAAGGCTTTTTTGCCACCCACAGGATCAATATAGATGGTGATTTCGTTCCATTCCAAGACGGCCGTCGCATGTTCGATAGGAATTATTTTGACGTCTTCCGTTTTCGGTTTTTCAACAATCATCACGGCTTGCCCCATGGATTTTGGGCCTACCCCACATAAAAAAAGGAAAAAAGATAGGATTGTTAATAATTTTTTCATGAGACAAAATTTTAGAAAGCCCTTTAAAATTAGTACATCCAGACTACAAGTCCATATTTTTTTAACATAGTTTACATATAAATGATCCAAATCAAAAACTATAGCGTATATAACTCAGAACGCAATTGATCAAATCACTTAATAGCAAGAATCAATTAATTTAAAAGTTATGACTGAAACAAAAAGTAACAACGGATTAAAGGTAATCGCAGGTTTGTTGGCTGTGGTTCTTTTGGGAACCATTATCTATACGGTTAGCCTTTACCAGGATAAGAAAAAAACCACTACTGCTCTTACACAGGAGAAGGAATTGGTTGTGGAGGATTTGAACAACCTAAAATCTGAGTACGACAAAGCAATTTTGGAAAGCAACGCTACCAATGAGGAATTGGTTGCCGCTCGTGACAACATTGCAAAATACATTGATTCTGTACAAGGAATGAAAGCTGATATCGCTTCTCTTTCAAGATACAGAAGACAAGTAAGTGTACTTAAGGCAGAAAGAGAAAAATTATTGAAGCAAGTAGATTCTTTGACTACTTCCAACACCTTGTTGGCTATGCAAAGAGACAGCACTTTTGTAGAGCTGGAAAAGCAAACTGTATTTAACGATTCTTTGGTAGTTCAGAACACTCAATTGGCCGATGCCGTTGAAAGAGGATCTGCACTAAGCCTTTCTACTTTTACTGTTGATGCCGTAAGGGAAAGAAACAGCGGTAAATTGGTTTCTACTTCTAGAGCTAAAGCTACTGATAAGTTTAAAGTTTGTTTTACCGTTGCTGATAACGTAATTGCCGAAGCAGGTGACCGTGAGTTCTTTATTGAGGTATTGGATCCCCAAGGAAATGTATTGGGAGATAGCTTCTCTAAATCTAGCGAAGAAGGTGCTTCCATCACCTATAGCAAGGGTACCAACTTTTACTATGAGAACAGCTCTTTGGATGTATGCGATTACATCAATAAGCCGGCTTCCGATTTCCAAAAAGGAAACTACATGGTAAATGTATATGATAACAAGCTGAAGCTTTTGGGAACTTCCAAATTTGCTTTAAAATAGTATACACTATCCACATTTCACAAAAAAGCCCGATCTGTAATGGATCGGGCTTTTTTATTTGATGGGTATTGAAATTACTTTAAACTACCCACCATGTCTTCCGGTTTTACCCAAGCATCGTATTCTTCTGGGGTAACGTATCCTAGGTTAATGGCTTCTTCTCTTAAAGTAGTGCCATTTTTATGAGCTGTATTGGCAATTTCTGCTGCTTTATAATATCCAATTTTGGTATTCAGTGCGGTGACCAACATCAATGAGTTGTTCAGTAAAGTTTTAATGACTTCATGGTTGGGTTCGATTCCAACTGCGCAATTCACATCAAAACTTACACAACCATCTCCGATGAGTTGGGCTGATTGCAAAATGTTTGCTGCCATCATAGGTTTAAAGACGTTTAGTTCATAATGTCCTTGCGTACCACCCACGGACACGGCGACATCGTTACCCATTACTTGTGCACAAACCATAGTCAGTGCCTCGCATTGGGTAGGATTAACCTTTCCCGGCATAATGGAGCTTCCCGGTTCGTTCGCGGGAATAATGATTTCTCCAATACCCGATCTAGGTCCGGAAGCCATCATTCGAATGTCATTGGCAATTTTGTTCAGGGAAACGGCCAACTGTTTTAAAGCCCCATGACTCTCAACGATTGCATCATGTGCAGCAAGAGCCTCAAATTTATTCTCAGCCGTTTTGAAAGGTTGTCCGGTAAATTCTGCTATGTATTTGGCTACCAAAACATCGTACCCTTTAGGGGTATTCAATCCGGTTCCAACAGCGGTTCCTCCCAGAGCAAGCTCACTTAAGTGTTCCAGTGTGTTCCTTAAGGCTTTCAGACCGTGGTCCAATTGTGAAACATAACCGGAAAATTCCTGACCCAAGGTTAGGGGAGTGGCATCCATCAAGTGCGTACGTCCAATTTTGACCACATCCTTGAACTCCTTGGATTTTTTATCCAAAGTATTCCTTAATTGTTCAACTCCAGGGATGGTTACCTCTACGATTTTTTTGTAAGCGGCAATATGCATTCCCGTAGGAAAGGTATCATTGGAGGATTGACTTTTGTTGACATCATCGTTGGGTTGTATGGTTTTTTCTCCTTCACCAATTTTCTTACCAGCAATTTCATGTGCCCGGTTCGCAATCACCTCGTTCACGTTCATGTTGCTTTGGGTTCCAGAACCGGTCTGCCAAATGACCAAGGGGAATTGCCCATCGTGCTGCCCTGCGAGGATTTCATCACAAACTTGACCAATCAAATCCCTTTTGGATTCAGCGAGAACTCCCAATTCATGATTAGCATAGGCAGCGGCTTTTTTCAAATAGGCAAAGCCGTATACCACTTCCAAGGGCATAGAGGCGGGGACACCAATTTTAAAATTATTACGGGAACGTTCCGTTTGGGCTCCCCAGTATTTGTCAGATGGGACCTTGACTTCGCCCATCGTATCTTTTTCAATTCTGAAACTCATTTTTGCTTTTTTAAGGATATGCAAATTTAGGGGTTCAGTCATTTATTTTATATGACTTATGCCCAAATCAACATTTTTTGAATACAGATTTGTTTTTTTTGATGAAATGAAGGTATCTTTGCCAAACAAAAGCAAACCACATGTTCGAATTTGACCAATATTTAGGATTTCTTGCATTCTTAACCATCTTGACCATCGGTTTTTGGTTGATGATTTTCTTATTGACTTTTGTAGTGCCTTACTGGTTGTTCGGCAACCTAAGGGAAATGTACCAAGAAAGACGTGAGGCCAAACGCGCCAAACGAAACGAATAGATAAAAAAAAGCCCCCGAAATTTTCGGGGGCTTTTTTTATGTTTTGGATTTCTTTTTATCCTTCTTCTTCTTTTTCTTCTTTTTGGCCTTGAACTTATTTTTCTGCAGTTCTATATAGGCCAAGTATTTGTCTTCCGGGAGGCCCGCCTTCATCTCCGAATCTTGGCGTTCCTTTATTTTTTCCACTTCTTCTCTCATTTTTTCAGGCTCCAGTTCCAAGATTTGAAGTTCAATACGCTGTTGAACGGATTTGACCAATGTGGTTCTTACCACAGCAACTTCAAAAGGATCCAATCCAAGTTCTTCGGTGATCTTGGGCATTTCAAGGTCCACAATTTCTTCTGCGGTAAGCGGATCGGCCTTTTTAGGTGGGTCTGCTGCCTGGGGGATGGTGCTGCGTTGTCTACCATATCTACTCCCGTAGCCATAGCCATAAGGACTCCCGTAGCCATACTGCGCTACCAAATCATTCACACAGAACAAGCCTAATAGCGTGGCCAATATATATAAGGTTCGTGTTTTTTTCATAATCAAAAACAGAATTGTTTATCGTTGTTTTTCAATGGATTACCCTAGCCCAACAAGATACTAATTTTATCTGCAGGTCTTCCTATGACCGCCTTATTATCTTTTACAATTATAGGTCGCTCAATCAATTTTGGATGTTGTACCATCGCATCAATAATTTCAGAATCCGTGAGACTTTTACCCTTGAATTGTTCTTTCCACACAGCTTCATTTTTGCGAACCAATGTCTCTGGTGAAATACCCAAATAACCAATTAGGGTTTCCAATTCTTCTCTCGACGGAACTTCTTCCAAATACCGTACCACTTCAAAAGATTCGCCACTGTTTTCCAAAAACTCCAATCCTTCGCGCGACTTTCTGCATCTAGGGTTGTGATATATTTTTATCATGATGGATCAATTAGCAATTAACAGTTGTCAATTTACAATTCTCTAAATAGTTTTTAAGTTTCAAACACCAAACACCAAACACCAAACACCAAACACCAAACACCAAACACCAAACACCAAACACTACTCCGCTTTCTGCCCCATCATCATTAAAAAGGCCTTCAAAAAAGGATTGATTTCCCCGTCCATCACCGCATCCACATTTCCTGTTTCCTCAGAGGTACGTACATCCTTGACCAATTTATAGGGGTGCATCACGTAATTTCGGATTTGTGATCCCCATTCAATCTTCATTTTGGATGATTCGATCTCCGCTCGGGCTTCCTGTTTTTTGCGAAGCTCAATTTCGTACAATTGGGATTTCAACATTTTCATGGCCGTAGCCCGGTTATCGTGCTGTGATCTGGAGTCTGAACAGGAAATTTGAATTCCAGTAGGCTTGTGCACCAGTTGAACCTTGGTTTCCACCTTGTTCACATTTTGTCCTCCAGCGCCACTAGATCGTGCTGTTGTTATTTCAATGTCGGATGGATTTACATCAATCTCAATCGTGTCGTCCACAAGGGGGTACACATACACAGATGCGAAAGACGTGTGTCTTTTGGCATTGCTATCGAATGGGGATATACGTACCAAGCGATGAACCCCATTTTCGCCCTTTAACCATCCAAAAGCAAATTCTCCCTCAATTTGGAGTGTCACCGTTTTGATCCCGGCTACATCTCCCTCCTGATAGTTGAGTTCCTTGACCTTATATCCATTTTTCTCGCTCCACATCAAGTACATGCGCATCAGCATGGATGCCCAATCGCAACTTTCCGTACCACCGGCTCCAGCTGTAATCTGAAGTACCGCCGTAAGCTCATCTCCTTCCTCGGAAAGCATGTTCTTGAATTCCAGGTTTTCTATGGATAACAGGGCTTGGTCATATTGCGAGTTGACCTCATCTTCTTCAACTTCCCCAGCTTGAAGAAACTCCATCAAAACTTCCAAATCACCCACCAAAGATGTAGCGGAATTGTAATCCTCCACCCATTTTTTCTTGGATTTCAAGGCTTGCATTTGTTGCTGTGCTTCTTGGGGATTGTCCCAGAATCCGGGAGCTGCAGTTTTCTCCTCTTCGTTTTCTATTTCGATGAGTTTGGCATCAATGTCAAAGATACCTCCTTAACGCGCCAAGGCGTTCAATAAGATCTTTTTGTTGATCTGTGGTAATCATAGAATTTATTTCAGGCAAAAATAAGGTTTCAATGCAGTCAGACAACGAAATTTATATAATTTTAGCTAGAACTAATTCGAATATGAAAAAATACATTCTTGCTCTCTTCGCGATTGCCGTTTACTCCCAATTTTCAGTTGCCCAAAATTTTGAAAAAGCTAAGGATTACCAAAAGTTCAATGGGTATTTCAATTTTTATTATGATGATGCTTCCGATAAGATTTTTCTTCAAGTGGATGATCTGGAAAAGGAATTTCTCTATGTGTATTCCCTGAGTAGCGGAATTGGAAGTAACGATATAGGTCTGGATAGGGGACAATTGGGAAATGAGCAGGTAGTTTATTTCAAAAAAGCGGGAAACAAGCTATTGCTGATTCAACCCAATTTGACCTTTAGAGCCATTACGGAGAATGAACTGGAGCGCAAGTCAGTGGAACAGGCTTTTGCCAAATCTGTGCTGCATGGATTTAAAATAGAGGAAGAATCAAAAGGGAGTTATTTAATAGATATGACCGACTTTTTGATGCGTGATGCCCATGGGGTTTCTTCAAGATTGAAAAATACCAAACAAGGTTCCTATAGCTTGGATAAAACCAAAAGTGCCTTGGCTTTTGAGCGCACAAAGGCCTTCCCAAAAAATGTGGAATTTGATGTCACCCTTACGTTTAAAGGAAATGCACAAGGGGACTGGATACGATCTGTAACTCCAAATCCTTCGTTGGTCACAGTTGCACAACACCATTCCTTAATTGAATTACCGGATGACAATTATGAAAAAAGAGAGTTCGATCCTCGTTCTGGATCTAACCTGTTCTCATATTATGATTATTCAACGCCCGTGCAAGAACCTATTCTAAAAAGGTATATAACACGACATCGCTTAATGAAGAAAAACCCCAATGCGGAGGTGAGCGAAGCTGTTGAACCTATTGTGTATTACCTTGACAATGGCACTCCAGAACCTGTTCGCTCTGCGCTTTTGGATGGTGGGAGATGGTGGAACCAAGCCTTTGAGGCCATAGGCTACAAAGATGCTTTTCAACTCAAAATTTTACCGGATGATGCGGATCCTATGGATGTAAGATTCAATGTTATTCAATGGGTGCATCGTTCCACAAGGGGCTGGAGTTATGGTATGAGTGTGAAAGATCCCAGAACAGGAGAGATTATTAAAGGGCATGTTAGCCTGGGCAGTTTACGGATTCGCCAAGACTTTTTAATAGCCCAAGCCTTAATGAACAAACCCTTTGCAGAACGGGACGATAACTATCAGCCCATGTTGGAAATGGCACTTGCCAGGATTCGTCAGTTATCTGCACATGAAATTGGACATACCTTGGGATTTGCCCATAATTTTGCTGCCAGTACCAATAACAGGGCTTCTGTAATGGACTATCCCCATCCTCAATTTGAGCTGAAGGATGGAACTATCGACTTCTCCAATGCCTACGATACTGGCATAGGGGAGTGGGACAAGGTAACCGTTGCCTACTCCTATACCGATTTCCCAAGTGGTACGAATGAACGGGAAGGGCTTAATGCCATTTTGAAAAAGGCCCAAGATGATGGTCTGCGGTATATATCCGATCAAGATGCCCGACCCAGGGGTGGATCGCATGCTCTTGGACATCTTTGGGACAACGGCAAAAATGCCGCCCAAGAATTGGAGAGAGTAATGGAGATAAGAAAAACAGCGATCTCCAATTTTTCCATGGATAACATTCGGACGGGGGAACCCAATTCAGTTTTGGAGGATGTCTTTGCTCCCTTATATTTCTTCCATAGATATCAAACCGAAGCAGTTTCCAAGCTGATTGGTGGTTTGGATTACAATTATGCCACCAAAGGAGATGGACAACACACCGTGCGCACCATTAGCGCCGCTAGACAAGAGAATGCATTGGAAACCATCCTCACTACCTTGAATGCAGCAAACATAGCTTTACCTAAAGACAAATTGGAATTGTTCCCTCCGAGGGCCATTGGGTATGGAAAAACAAGGGAGTCCTTTAAGGGTAGAAGCGGAGTGGCCTTTGATGCGCTATCCGCTGCCGAAACTGCCGCAGATATGACCTTGGGATTGGTATTGCATCCTGAAAGGGCTTCGCGCCTCATCCAACAAAAAAGTCTTGATAAAGACCAATTAGGTTTGAATGCTGTTTTGGAAAATACCATTCAAAAAACCTTTGATGAATCGCATCGTGATCCTTATCTGCAAGAGGTACAACAAACAATCAACTTTAGGGTATTATATCATATCATGAATTTGGCCGCCAGCAAAGAGGTTCATCCGCAAGTAAATGCCATTGCCAATGAAACGCTAAGAAGTTTGAGGTCGTCCTTGCTAAGTAAGGGAAAAGGCACGATTGCAGCAGAGACCGTGAGACGTATTGATGCCTTTATGAATGCCCCGGCCAAGTTCAAACTGATTGCAGTTCCCAAAATTCCAGATGGTTCTCCTATTGGGATGGATTGTTTCCATTAAATAGTTAAAAGTGAAAAGTTAAGAGTTAATAGTAATGTAGCTTGAATTGCTGATAGTGACACATGGAAAAACTACCTTTTAACCATTAACCATTAACACAAACCACTTGCAGTGAACAAATAATCATGCAGATAAATCTAATAAGTGACACCGTAACCAAACCCACTCCTGGGATGTTAGAGGCCATGATGGCCGCCAAAGTAGGGGATGATGTGTTTAAAAATGACCCCACCGTGAACGCTTTGGAAGAAAAAGTTGCTGAATACTTTGGTATGGAGGCTTCCCTGTTTTTTCCCAGTGGTTCCATGGCCAATCAAACAGCCATTAAATTGCACACCCAACCTGGGGAACAGCTCATTTGTGACAAGTACGCCCATGTGTTTAATTATGAAGGAGGAGGGGCAAGTTTTAATAGTGGGGTATCCTGTAGATTGGTAGATGGAAATCGAGGAATGATGACCGCCGTACAGGTGGAGGAATCCATAAATCCGCCCGACTTTTATCACAGTCCCTTATCTACCTTGGTATGTATAGAAAATACGACCAACAAAGGAGGTGGGGCTTGCTGGAATTTTGAAGAATTAAAGAAAATACGGAAGGTTTGCGATCAAAACCAGTTGCATTATCATTTGGATGGTGCCAGACTTTGGAATGGTTTAGTAGCCAAAAATGAGAATCCCAAAGACTACGGTGACCTCTTCGAAACCATAAGTGTTTGTTTTAGCAAGGGATTGGGATGCCCAGTGGGCTCAGTCTTGGTGGGTTCAAGGGAGGCCATGGACAAAGCGCTTCGGGTCCGAAAAATTCTTGGAGGTGGAATGCGGCAATCTGGATTTTTGGCTGCTGCTGCCATTTATGCCATGGATCATCATATTGACCGTTTGTCCGAGGATCATGCAAAGGCCAAGGAAATTGGGGAGCTGCTCCAAAGCTTGGATTTTGTCCAGAAGGTAGAACCCATTGAAACCAACATCATTATTTTTGAATTGGATGAATCCAAAATGACCTCTGATGCCTTTTTGGGAAAACTGACCGAAAACCAGATTTCCATCATAGGAATGGGGCAAGGGAAACTGCGTATAGTCACACATCTGGATTACACCCAGACAATGCACGATCATTTTTTAAAAACCCTAAAAACTATAGGTTGATTGCCTATTTAAAAAGGGAATCCATTCCAGGTATATTGGGCATACCCTCTTTGGCCACAGCGGCCAATTCCGTCTCATTTACCTTGGTGGCCTGTTCTATGGCTTTATTCAGTGTTAGCACTAAATAATCTTCCAATTGCTCTTTGTCTTCAAGTAGACTATCATCAATGGCAATTGATTTAAGTTCCCTATTGGCGGTAATAGTGATTTTTAGCAATCCGTCTGAGGATTCCTCGTCAATCAGCACGGTATTCAAACGTTCCTTGGTTTGCTTAACCTTTTCTTGGGTCTCCTTGAGTTTACCCATCATTCCCATAAAATCTCCAAACATGATATAGTATAGTGTAAATTCAGGTCAAAAGTAATAATTTGGGCAAAATCTGTCGCGATGAAACTATCACTTTATACCTACTTAGGTTGTTTGATATGCCTTATTTTTGCAGCCGCTTGTAAAAATAAAACTGAAGACCGCATGAGGATTACTCCGCCAATAGCTAAAAAACACCCCAAGAAGCTTGAAAAACATGGGGACATTAGAATTGATGATTACTATTGGATGAACGATAGGGAAGATCAGGAGGTTTTGGATTACCTCAATGCTGAGAATGCCTACTATTCAGAAATGAGCAAGCATACCAAGGATTTTCAAGAGGAACTTTTCCAAGAGATGAAATCCCGCGTCAAGGAGGATGACAATTCGGTTCCGTATAAGTACAATGGCTACTGGTACATAACCCGTTATGAAAAAGGAGGGGAATATCCCATGTATTTTAGGAAGAAAGAGGATAGGGAAGCCCCAGATGAGCTCTTGTTCAATTGCAACGAAATGGCCAAAGAACATGAATTCTTCAATTTGAGAGGGATTTCCGTGAGTCCTGATAATACCTTGGCCTCATTTGCCACAGATACCGTATCGCGAAGACAATACACAATCCAAATCAAGGATTTGGAATCTGGACAAATTTTTGATGACAAGATTGAAAACACGACTGGAAGTTCTGTTTGGGCCAATGACGGAAGAACCTTGTTTTATACCAAAAAGGATCCAGTAACCCTTCGCGCCGATAAAATCTACAGACATGTTTTGGGCACATCGGTTTCAGAGGATGTATTGGTCTACCATGAAAAGGATTCCACCTATAACACTTTTGTGTATAAAACCAAATCGAAGAAATACCTGGTCATAGGGTCGGTAAGTACACTGACTTCGGAATATCAAATTTTGGATGCCAATGATCCAGCAGGGGAATTTGCCATATTTTCTCCCAGGGAGCGGGGGGTAGAATACGGTATTTCGCACTACAACGGCAACTTTTTTATCCTGACCAATAAGGATGGAGCCACGAATTTCAAGCTGATGAAGACCACGGACGCCAAAACTTCTTCGGAATACTGGCAGGAGTTTATTCCGCACAGGGAAGAGGTCTTGTTGGAAGATGTGGAGATATTCAAAGATTATTATGTGCTTTCGGAACGGGAAAATGGTCTTAACAAATTAAAGGTAAACCGATGGGACAGCTCAGCATCTTACTATTTGCCCTTTGATAGCGAGACTTATGTGGCGGGAGCTTCCATCAATGTGGAATTTAATTCCAAGATGTTCAGATACTATTACAATGAAATGGGAGCACCCTATGCCATTATCGATTTTGATATGGAGACCCAATCCAAAACAGTTTTAAAGGAACAAGAGGTGTTGGGCGGCAAGTTTGATAAAGCCAACTATAGAACCAAACGGGTTTGGGCCACAGCGAGGGATGGAGTCCAAATTCCAATTTCCATGGTCTATCATAAATATGTCGAATTTGACGGTAACAGTCCGTTGTTACAGTATGCCTATGGTTCCTACGGAAGTACTATAGATCCCTATTTTTCCTCTATTCGATTGAGCTTGTTGGACCGCGGCGTTGTTTATGCCATTGCCCATGTGAGGGGAGGCGAATATTTGGGTCGAGGATGGTATGACAATGGAAAATTACTCCACAAGAAGAACACCTTTACCGATTTTGTGGATTGTTCCAAATACTTGATTGCAGAAAACTATACCAGCCCTGAACATTTATATGCAAGCGGTGGTTCTGCTGGCGGACTGTTAATGGGAGCCGTTATCAACATGGCGCCGGAGTTGTATAATGGTGTTATCGCTGCGGTACCCTTCGTAGATGTGGTAACTACCATGCTGGACGATTCCATTCCATTGACCACTGGGGAATATGATGAATGGGGCAATCCCAATGAAAAGGAATACTATGATTATATGAAATCCTATTCTCCCTATGACAATGTTGAAGCCAAGAAGTATCCCAACCTCTATGTTTCTACTGGATTGCATGATTCCCAGGTTCAATATTGGGAACCGGCCAAATGGGTGGCCAAATTACGGGAGTTGAAGACCGATGACAATCTTTTATTCCTGGACACCAATATGGATGCAGGTCATGGCGGGGCGTCAGGAAGGTTTGAATCCTTAAGGGAAACTGCCAAGGAGTATGCATTTATCCTGGATTTGGAGGAAAAAATAGAGTAGCAAACTTACCTTTTCTGTGATTTCATAAAAGTGGTTTTGGATGATGGAATCCATCGTTGATTGCGTAATTTAGAGGCTACTTAATTGTAGCATATCTAAAACCAAAACCTCAAAATGAAAAACAATTTCATGGCGGTCTTGTGTCTTCTCGCAACCTGGACCGCACTCTCGCAATCTCCCAACGATTGGGAAAATCCGTTGGTGACCAGTATTAACAAGCTTCCTGCTCGCGCTACTTCCGTTTCGTTTCCCGATGAAGCCATGGCCCTTAAGGGTGACAGAAAAGCCAGTCCCCGTTATCAGAGCCTTAATGGAACTTGGAAGTTCAATTTTGCTCCAACTGTGGAGCAAGGAAAGGCCCATGAGGACTTTTACCAACCGACATTTGACGTATCTACATGGAATGGTATTCCTGTTCCGGCCAATTGGGAACTTCATGGCTATGGACGGGCCATTTACACCAATGTGACCTATCCATTTGTGCCCGTGGACCCACCCAATGTCCCAAAAGATGATAGTCCCGTCGGATTCTATCGAACCAATTTTACAATTCCCGCCAATTGGGATAATAACAAAGTAATTATCCATTTTGGAGGTGTCACTTCTGCATTTTATCTATGGATCAATGGAAAAAAAGTAGGCTATAGCCAAGGGAGTCGATTGCCAGCAGAGTTTGATATCACTGATTACCTGCAGGAAGGGGAGAACGTTCTGGCAGCCCAAGTTTTTAGATGGAGTGATGGCTCATATTTGGAAGACCAGGACCATTGGCGTTTGAGCGGCATTCATAGGGACGTTTATCTGGAAGCTTTGCCCACAACGCATATTTACGATTTCTTCGTACGTGCTTCATTGGATGACGCCTTTGAAAATGGCAAACTCAGCCTTCGACCCAAGCTTCAACTGGAAGAGGGGGTAGATGTTTCCAATTGGGAACTGTCCATGCAGCTGTTTGATGGAAACTCCAATCCAGTATTTGACAAAGCGGTTGCAAGATCCGTTTCGGAGCTCTTAAAGGAACAATATCCTCAAAGGGCCACAATCGATTTTGCATTTTTGGAAGCAGAAGTCGATAACCCTAAAAAATGGTCTGCAGAACATCCAAATTTATACACCTTGGTCCTGTATTTAAAGGATGCTACGGGAGCCATAGTAGAAACAAGGAGCAGCAAGGTTGGATTTAGGTCTATTGAAATCAGGGACGGGGAGTTTTTTGTGAATGGCCAACCGGTTCTCCTATATGGTGTTAACAGGCATGACCACAGCCAGCATACCGGTAAAGTGGTATCCGAAGAGATAATGAGGAAGGACGCATTGCTCATGAAGCAGTTCAACTTTAACGCTGTGAGAACGTCTCACTATCCCAACAACCCATTTTGGTATGAACTATGTGACGAATATGGATTGTACGTAATTGATGAAACTAACCTTGAAACCCATGGTATAACGGGAATCTTGACCAACAATCCAGATTGGGCCCATGCCCATGTAGATCGGGCGAAACGGATGGTGGAAAGGGATAAAAACCACCCCTCCATCATTTTTTGGTCTTTGGGAAATGAGAGTGGAATGGGTCCAAATCATGCTGCTATGTCGGGTTGGATCAAGGATTACGACCCTACCCGCTTTATTCATTACGAGGGAGCCCAGTACAGAAGTTGGGACAGGGGGTTGACCGATCCACCTTATGTGGATATCCGTAGTAGAATGTATAATTCCATAGAGTACATGGTAGATCTTGCCAATGCCCCAAAAGACCCCCGTGCGGTGATCTATTGTGAGTATGCGCATGCTATGGGGAATTCCTTGGGGAATTTTACCAAATTCTGGGACGCCATCAAGGCCAATAAGAGGTTTATTGGTGCTTTTATCTGGGATTGGACGGATGGTGCACTCATCAAAAAATTGGATAATGGTAAAGAGATGTGGGCTTATGGGGGCGACTACGGAGAAACCATTCACAGTGGAAACTTCAACAATAATGGGGTCATTAGCCCGGACCAAACCCCCAAACCAGCCACTTGGGAAGCCAAAAAGGTGCAACAACCTGTTGAAATCACCTCGGATGATTTGATGAATGGAATTTTCAAACTCAAAAACAGACATCATTTTACTTCTTTGTCCCAATATGATGGCTTTTGGAAATTGGAGGCTGACGGCCAAACCGTGCAAGAAGGCACATTTGAGGTGCCTGATGTAGAAGCTCAGGCCACGGGAACGATTCAAATCAATTACAAACAACCCAAGGTGAAACCAGGAGTTGGCTATTATATTACCCTGAGTCTTAGATTAAACAGGGACTACAATTGGACAAAGGCAGGTCATGAAACCTCCTGGCAACAGTTTGAATTGCCATTTTTTGAGGAGGCTCCCGAGCAAAAGTTAAAAGATAATAGGGATTTGTCTGCCGAAGAAACCGAGGATGCTGTGACTGTTGTTACCAAAACAGCTAGAGTTCGGTTTGACAAAAAGACCGGTGCACTCACTTCTATAGATTTACAGGGAACAGAATTGTTAAAAGGAGCGATACAGCCCAACTTCTGGAGACCTCCAACGGACAATGATGTCGGATCTAACATGCCGGAGCGGCAAAAGTATTGGAAAAATGCAGCCAAAGACAGAACATTGCGTTCGTTTGAAGTTGTTTACCAAGGCCCCAAAAGTATGATTTTGCAGGCGACTTATGATTTGCCAAAGGTATCTTCCGAAGATGGTGGACAACATCCAACTTTGGTAGTCAGATATTCAGTGTTTGGAGATGGTGAAATTGCTGTGGAAAGCACTTTTACCCCAGTAGCTGACCTTCCTAACCTAACTCGATTTGGTTTGCAATTGACCTTGCATGACGATTTTGATGCCATGGAATGGCTAGGGAAGGGCCCTCACGAAAATTATGTGGATAGAGCTACCTCTTCCGCTTATGGCTTGTACAGCAAATCGGTTAAAAACGACTTTTTCCATTATGTACGGCCACAGGAAAGTAATAATTATACTGGGGTGGAATGGGCAAGACTTGCTGATAAATCAGGCAAAGGGCTTGAAATTTTGGGCAGTGTTCCTTTAAGTGTTAGTGCATGGCCGTATACCATGGAGGATCTTTCGGACCCCAAGGGACATATTGTGGAATTACCGGAAAGGGATATCATAACCCTTAACGTGGATTACCGACAAATGGGCGTGGGAGGAGATGACAGTTGGACCATCAATGCAAGACCCCATGAAGAGTTTCGTCTGCCGTCCAAGGAATACAATTACGGTTTTGTGATACGACCCATATTGTCAAAATCCAAAAGGATTGACCATGGTATGCCACCAATCACAGAATCCAAGGAAAAGTTGGATAAGGCGTTACCATTGGACTAATTTGGGAAAATCGGGTGTAAGGGGATAATTCTTGGATAAAATGCCGCTTAAAATAAAAAATACTATTTTTGTCCCGGATTAATTGTTGGCATGTTCGGCAATTGCCCCTTACCTAAACCCAGTTATGAAAAAACAGATAAGTGCGTGTAGCAGTATTCTTGATTTAATTGGAAATACCCCTCTTGTTAAGCTAAACAAAATCGCAGAACCCCTTACCGGTAATTTTTATGCCAAGGTAGAGGCCTTTAATCCAGGCCATTCTTCCAAAGACAGAATTGCTGCCTATATTATTGAGGAGGCGGAGCGAAAGGGTATTTTGAAACCTGGAAGCACCATTATTGAAACTACCTCTGGTAATACAGGGTTTAGTTTGGCCATGGTGAGCATTGTTAAAGGTTATAAATGTGTTTTGGCGGTTAGTTCCAAATCATCACCTGATAAGATAGACATGTTGAGGTCCATGGGAGCTAAGGTATATGTATGCCCGGCCCACGTTAGTGCGGATGATCCACGATCATATTATGAGGTGGCCAAAAGATTGCACAGCGAGACCAAGAATTCCATTTATATCAACCAATATTTCAACGAACTGAACATAGCGGCCCATTACAATACCACGGGTCCTGAAATTTGGAACCAGACCAACGGTACAATCACCCATTTGGTGGCCTGTAGTGGAACAGGAGGTACTATTTCCGGAATAGCCAGGTATTTAAAAGAGCAGAACCCTGAGGTAAAAATATTGGGAGTTGACGCTTATGGTTCGGTATTGAAGAAATTTCACGAAACCGGGGAATTTGACCATAATGAGGTATACCCTTATCGAATAGAGGGATTGGGTAAAAATTTGATTCCTGCGGCAACGGACTTTAATTGTATTGACCGATATATCAAGGTAACCGATGGTGAAAGTGCCCATATGGCCAGAAAAATTGCGCATTCCGAAGGGATGTTTGTTGGCTATACCAGTGGAGCCGCCATGCAGGCCTTGTATCAGTTGAACACTGAAGGTGAATTTTCAGAGGATAGCAACGTGGTGGTAATATTCCCAGACCATGGTTCAAGGTATATGAGCAAGGTGTACAGTAATGAATGGATGGAAAACCAAGGTTTCTTCGACATCCAGAATTCCGAAGCACCTGAAAAAGTGGAGTATATCAAATAATAACAGAGACTTATAAAAAATTGGAACGGCAATGGTTTTCATTGCCGTTTTTTTATGTTCCCATTTCATTGTGAGGGCTTACCAAAAATATATATTTTTGCATTTGAATTAATTTTAGGGTAGATGAGAGATTTATTTGACAGGATTATTGAAAATAAAGGGCCTTTGGGAAAATGGGCTTCGCAGGCAGAAGGATATTTTGTATTCCCAAAATTGGAAGGTCCTATCTCTAACCGGATGAAATTCCAAGGAAAAGATGTTATTACCTGGAGTATTAATGACTATTTGGGATTGGCCAACCTACCTGAAATTAAAAAAGTGGATGGGGATGCTGCTTATGAGCATGGTTCTGCCTATCCTATGGGTGCTCGTATGATGAGCGGACATACCGACTATCACGAACAATTGGAGCAGGAATTGGCTGCTTTTGTTCACAAAGAAGCTTCTTACCTATTAAATTTTGGTTATCAAGGGTTCATGTCTGTGATAGATGCCTTGGTTGCCAAGGATGATATTATTGTCTATGATGTGGATTGCCACGCCTGTATTATTGACGGGGTCCGATTGCATATGGGCAAGCGTTTCACCTTTAAGCACAATGATGCTGGGAGTTTGGAAAAAAACTTGGAGCGTGCTACCAAACTGGCCTCAGAAACTGGTGGTGGTATTTTAGTGATTTCCGAGGGTGTATTTGGTATGCGTGGAGAGCAGGGAATTCTAAAAGAGATTGTTGGCCTCAAAAAGAAATATAAGTTCAGATTGTTGGTTGATGATGCCCACGGTTTCGGAACACTGGGTAAAACAGGAGCCGGAGCAGGAGAGGAGCAAGGTGTACAGGACGAAATAGATGTGTATTTGGCCACCTTTGCCAAATCCATGGCAGGTATTGGAGCTTTTGTAGCTGCTGACAAAGAAATTATAGAATACCTAAAATACAACCTTCGTTCCCAAATGTTCGCCAAGTCCCTTCCTATGGTCTATGTCAAGGGAGCCTTAAAGCGTCTGGATATGTTGCGCACAAGACCGGAGCTAAAGGCCAAACTTTGGGAAAATGTAAATGCCCTTCAAAATGGCCTTAAGGAGCGTGGATTTGATATTGGAACCACATCCAGCTGTGTAACTCCTGTATACCTGAATGGAAGTATTCCTGAAGCCATGGCTTTGGTAAAAGACCTTAGGGAAAACTATGGAATCTTCTGTTCCATTGTGGTTTATCCTGTGATACCCAAAGGACTGATCTTGTTGAGACTGATTCCGACTGCAACTCATACTTTGGAAGATATCAAAGAGACTCTGGATGCCTTTTCCGGCATTCGGGAACGATTGCAAAACGGAACCTATAAAAGACTTTCTGCAGCTGTAGCCGCTGCGATGGGTGAATAAGAGGGGGACCTCTTTTGGATTAATATCCTTTCTCTTCCAGTCTTTTTATCATTTTTTCACTGATTTTCAATCCCCATTGTTGTCCAACAGACATGGATTCAGCTGTGATTTTGGGCGTGTTGTCAGCAAATTTTTTCCCAACTGGGGTTGAATAGAAGGCCACAAGCTGCGATAAATCTTCTTCCGTCAGGTATTTTTGATAAACAGGTGTCAGCAATTGCACCAATTCATCAACCGAGGTTTTTTTGAATTCTGCCTGTAGTTCATCCCAAGTACCAGTGTCCACCGAGGTATAGTTTTGTTTAATCATATCAAACATTTGGTCTATAACGGTTACAAAAGTTTCATGGGATCCATTAACAGCGAATAGCTCCCCTAGCGCTTTTTCATAATTGGAAGTCTCATTTTGGGCAGTAACTGATAGCCCAATTAAACAAATACAAAGGATTGCATACTTTTTGGCGGAAAGTAAAAATTTCATGCTGAGGTTTTAAGGTTGTTTATTAGTCTACAAAACGGCTAAAGCTGGCTAAAATTGTGATTGCCAAATTCAGCCGCACTATACTATGAATCCCATCAAGTCAACTAACTAGCTTAACGACTTTTTATATGTTCTTCTTCGTTTATGGGTGACTGGGTCAAAATGCTTCCACATTTGCCTGATTGCCACGTTTTCTTCCAATTCAGGAGTACGGATGCAGTTGACCACCCCGCGTTTTTTGAAAGTTTTGTAGTATTCGTTGAAAATAATTGCAGTAACGCCTTTGTTCTGGTAATCTGGACGAATTCCAATCAAATAAAAGATAACATCCTTACTGTGTTTCTTGGCCTTCAATAAATGGAAGACTCCCGTTGGGAATAGTTTACCATTGGCCTTTTGCAAGGCTTGGGAAAAAGACGGCATTACAATGGCAAATGCTACCAACTGATCATCGGAATCGACAATAAATTTGATGTATTCAGGATTTATAAAGCTGATGTACTTCTTTTTGAAATACTCTTTCTGAACATCTGTAATCTTTACAAAAGAGGCTAAACTGGAATAGCTGTTGTTGAACAAATCGAACATTTTGTCCACCCAGGGCATGATTTCCTTGCTATTGCTAAAGTTGAGTTCGCGTAGTGAATATCGCTTCTTGATTAGGAGATTTGCCTTTTCAAAAATCTTTGGATCGGCATTGGCAAACAAAAACTTGTTTTCCAGATATTCCTTTTCCTTCACAAAACCATGGTGCTCGTAGTGTTTTTGATAGTATGGATGATTATACCAGGTGATCATGGTTCCAATATGGTCGAAACCATCAATGAGCACTCCTACTTTGTCCAGATTGGAAAAGCCAACAGGTCCTTCCATATAGGCCAGTTGATGTTCTTGTCCAATTTCAGCCACCTTTTCCAACAAGGTAGCAGAAACCTCCAAATCATCTATAAAATCAAACCATCCAAAGCGCATCTTCTTCAGATTTTGCTCTTTGACTTCCAGCCAATTGATTATCGCAGCCACCCTTCCTACTAGCTTCCCATCCTTGTAGGCCAGAAAAAAGGAGGCCTCGGCATTTTGAAACACAGGGTTTTTATCCGTATTGAAAGTTTCCATTTCATCGTTAATGATGGGAGGAACCCAATAGGGAGAATCTTTATAAATGGAAAAGGGGAATTTTACAAATTTCTTTAAATCGGACTTGGATTGTACCTGTTTTACTTGAACCATACAAAGTAGTTTGTAGGGTCAATATTAGGAATAATCTCCCAGAAGAAAAATGATATCCGGAAATCTTAGAAATCCAACTTATCTTTCTTCTTCTTTTTACTTTTTTTACGCTTTTTCTTGGCGGCGTTCTTCTTGATTTTCCCACTTCCACTGCCTTTTTGATTAACGGAAACCAATTTGTCCTTGTGGTAGTCCAATCTATAGGAGAAGCCCAAAACTGTGAATATGCGGGATGGATCGTTCTTAAAACCCGAACCTAGATGAAAATCTGCCTGAAAATTCGGGTTGATCAGATAGGCCACCCCAGTTCGTAACAGAATATCCGAATATCGGTCACTGCTGAACCCTTGACCTTCCAAAAACACACTCCATTTGGGATCTCTAAAAGAATGTGAAACGGACATCGCATAACTCCATTCCGGAAAGTCCGTTCCTATTCGGTCGTAGGCCACATTGGAAATGAGAACAAATCTAGGGGATAACCTACTTTGGGTGTTGATCCCTACCCGAGGTGTTGCAACATCGTCTCCTGGATAAAAAGGATTGTCCCCAAGGGTAAAAGTAGCACCTCCATAGATGGAAACTGCAGGAATCAGGTTTTTCCATTGAAAAACATTGTTGGCCCTCCAGCTATAAAGGTTGGGTTTATTGTTTTCAGGGTTCTTGAATGGATCATAAATCAAAAATTTAAGACCCAATCTATTTCTAGAGAAATCTGTTCGTCTTTCCTTTGTTCCCAAATCAGTAAAGGTGACGTTCTGCGAAATAAAGGATCCCTCGTAAACCAGTTCCAAAGTTTCAAACAACAGCCCGTATCTAAGGGCAAGGTCGGTTCCAAAAATATTCGAATCCGTGTTTAAGGAAGCGTCGTCACGTTGCTCGTAAACCAATCCCATTTCCAACTGTACCACATTTCTTCCAACGGCATAGGCGCTAACGGCTCTCCCGGGCCTGTTGGAATTGATAACATCTGTGTATTGGGCCATGGAAATAAAGGGAACCAAAAAGAAAAGCAAAGAGATTTTTCTCAAACTAGGGAAATCCATATAACTGATTTTAATACTATTTTATGAAACTTTAAGTGCGTTTACGGTACTAACAATGTAATTTTGATGCAATAGCTATTGTTATATGGTTTTATTACAAACGATTTTACTGGTTGTATTAGTATATTACGCGGTCAAATTGCTGCTAAAATGGCTGGCACCCCGATTGCTGAATTATGCGGTACGCAAAACTGAAGAACGATTTGGGCAACAATTTGGATCGTATCAGGATTACAGTGAACCCAAGGAAAAAGAAGGAGAAACAAGTATTTATAAGCAACCCAACCCAAAATCCAATCCCTCAAAAAAAGTTGGAGAATACATAGATTTTGAAGAAATTGACTAATATTTGTCTTTTCAAAATCAATCCATGAACCTTTCCGTAAAAGCGCTAAGCACCCATATTTGTGTCGTAGCATTCTTTATCCTTGCATCCCTGGTCTATTTTTACCCAGTGCTTCAGGGCAAGGCTATTTTCCAGTCAGATATTGCCCAATACAACGGCATGGCCAAGGAACGTAATGATTACAAAGCGTTGACCGGGGAGGAATCCTATTGGACCAATAGCGCTTTTGGAGGCATGCCGACTTATCAACTTGGGGCGAATTATCCGCACGATTACATTAAAAAGTTGGATCGGCTGATTCGTTTTCTCCCAAGACCTGCCGACTATCTGTTTCTGTACCTTATTGGATTCTATATTTTGATGCTTTGCCTTAAAGTCGAGTATCGATTGGCCATATTAGGCGCACTGGCGTTTGGTTTTTCCACCTATATGATTATCATCCTGGGGGTGGGGCATAATGCCAAAGCGCATGCACTGGGATATATTCCCATGGTTTTGGGCGGGATAGTGCTCGTCTTTCGAAAGAAGTACCTGTTGGGCTTTATTTTAACGTCACTGGCCATGGCCTTGGAGATAAATGCCAATCACTACCAAATGACCTATTATTTTATGTTATTGGTATTGATTTTGGGCTTGGTACAGTTGGTTTATGCCATCAAGGACAAAAAACTAAAACATTTCTTTGCCTCTGTCGGGATTTTGATTGGTGCTGTTGCGCTGTCCATTGCCACTAACGCCACTGGACTTTTGGCTACCAAGGAATATGCGGACTGGAGTACCAGGGGAAAATCGGAATTGACCATTAACCCTGATGGCAGCCCAAAAGTGGCCACCTCTGGATTGGACTACGACTACATAACCCAATACAGTTATGGTATTGCTGAATCTCTTAATCTGTTTTCTCCGCGATTGTTCGGAGGTTCAGGAAACGAGGATTTGGGTTCCAAATCCAAAGCCTTCGAATATTTGACCGACCAAGGACTTTCCCCAACCAAGGCATTGGAGTTTTCCAGTGGGATGCCATTGTATTGGGGTGACCAACCCATTGTGGCTGCGCCAGCCTATGTAGGGGCCATAATTTTCTTTCTCTTTGTTTTGGGCTTGATTGTGGTTAAAGGCAAGAAGAAGTGGTGGTTATTGTCCGGGGTTGTTTTGTCCTTGCTGCTTTCATGGGGAAAGAACTTTCCGGCTTTGACACAGTTTATGGTGGATTACTTTCCGTTGTACAACAAATTTAGGGCGGTTTCTTCCATTCAAGTGGTTTTGGAACTGTGCATGCCTGTGATGGGGATACTGGGTATTCGGGAGTTGTTCAGAAATTCTATGAAATCCAAGGAGAAGATTCGTTCGCTAAAATTGGCCTTCTTTATTAGCTTGGGACTTACGGTCTTCATTTTTTTATTGAAGGGCTTCTTTGATTTTGAAGGACTACGGGACGAGACGTATCGCGGGTATTTTGGAGATGAATTAATGACCATGATACAACGTGATCGTGAAGCAGTCTATATTAGTGATACCATTCGCTCTTTGATTTATGTGTTGTTGGCGGCTACCGTATTATGGTTCTTTATCAAAGATAAAATAGGAAAGAACTTGATGGCAATTGCTTTAGGTGCCTTGATTTTATTTGATTTGATAGGGGTGGACGTAAGGTATGTCAATGAGGGAGATTTTGTGCGCCAACGCCGTGTGGCAACACCATTCCAAGCCAGCCAGATTGACCAAATGATCCAACAAGATGATTCCGTCTATCGGGTGTTTGATCCGCAAGAAGGACTGAATGGAGCCAGAACATCTTACTTTCACAATTCCATTGGTGGGTACCACGCTGCCAAGCCCAGACAATTACAAGATTTGTTTGAACACCATCTGTACCAAAACAATCTGCAGGTGCTGAACATGCTCAATGTAAAGTACATCATCCAGCAGGATGAAGAAGGGGGTAGTTTTCCTGCCATAAACGATGATGCCAATGGAAATGCTTGGTTTGTTGGAAAAATAAAACCAGTTGGTTCAGCCAATGAAGAGATTCAGGGGTTGGTAGATTTTGATTCCAAGGAAGAGGCTATTGTAAATACCAAAGCCTATCCCACAGTTACCAAACTGAATTTTGAACTGGATTCATTGGCCTCAATAACCCTTGTTGACCATCGCCCCAATGTGATCAAGTATCAAACAAATAATGTAAATGATGGGTTTGCTGTTTTTTCGGAAATGCACTATCCCCTGGGTTGGAATGCATTTGTTGATGGAAAGTTGGAACCCCATTATAAAGTAAATTATGCGCTAAGAGGGATGAAGGTTCCTGCTGGGGAGCACACCATAGAATTTAAGTTTGAACCTACAGTTGTTCAGATGGGGAGTCAAATTGCATTGGCAAGCAATATTTTATTGGGATTGATCATCATTGGTGGACTTGGGTTTTCACTCAGACCTAAAAAATCCAAAAAGGAATAATGCGCAAAGTCTTGGTCATAGCTTATTATTGGCCGCCTGCGGGTGGGCCAGGGGTACAGCGTTGGCTGAAATTTGTTAAGTACTTCCAAGATTTTGATATTGAACCTATAGTTTATGTTCCGGAAAATCCGCATTATCCTTTGGTGGATGAAAATTTACTTTCGGAAGTGCGGAAAGATGTTCAGGTTCTAAAGCGACCCATTAAGGAACCCTATGCGTGGGCATCCCTATTGTCCAAAAAGAAAACCAAAACCATTAGTTCTGGAATCATCCCAGAGAAAAAGCCGTCGTCTCTAGAAAAAATCTTGCTTTGGATTCGGGGAAACCTATTTATTCCAGATGCGCGAAAGTACTGGGTAAATCCCTCGGTCAAATTTCTTTCAGGGATTATTCAAAAAGAAGGAATTGAAACCATAATCACTACGGGTCCCCCGCACAGCCTACATTTGATTGGATTGGAACTGAAAAAGAAGGCGAACATTCAATGGATATCGGATTTCCGTGATCCATGGACCACCATTGGGTATCACAATAAGCTTCGGTTGACCAAAAGTTCCCAGAAAAAACACAAAGATTTGGAAAAGAAGGTTTTGACAAACTCGGACAAGATTGTGGTCACCAGCAGGACTACCCAATTGGAATTTGAAGCTATAACCGACCGACCCATTAAGGTGATCACCAACGGGTTTGATGAAGTATTGCGACCTTTGGAATTGGACTCCAAGTTCACCATCTCACATTTGGGCTCGCTACTAACAGGAAGGAACCCAAATGTGCTCTGGAAAGTGCTACAAGAACTGGTCAACGAACGACCAGAATTTGCAAAACAATTGAGCATACAGTTAGCGGGTGTAGTAGGGGAGGAAGTTTGGGAATCCATTGGCAAGCACGGCTTGCAGTCTTATACAAATCAATTGGGATATCTACCCCATGAACAAGTAGTGGAAGTTCAGCAAAAGTCGCAGTTATTATTGTTGTTGGAAATAGCATCCGAAGAAACCAAAGGAATTATTCCAGGAAAATTATTTGAATACCTGAACGCGAAAAGGCCCATTTTGGCCTTGGGACCCAAGGATTGGGAAGCGGGGAGGATAGTACAGGAAACAAAAGCGGGAATCTCTTTATCCGCTGCTGATGCCCCAGGATTAAAAAATGTACTTTTGGATTGGTTTGAACAATTTGAAAAAGGCGCATTGAGCGCCAATTCCATAGGAATTGAAAAATTCCACCGCCGGGAATTGACCAAAGAGCTGGTAAACTTTATTGTATGGGAATCGTCTTAAAACAGACAGTAACAAATACCATCACAACCTTTATTGGGTTTGGGTTTGGGGCCCTAAACACCCTTTTTCTCTACACCAATATTCTTGAACCTGCCTATTACGGGCTGGTTACCTTTATTTTGGCCTCTGGTGCTATCCTAATGCCCATAATGTCTGCAGGGGCGCATAATTCTATGGTCAAATTTTATAGTGCCCAGGACGACAAAGACAAAAATGGATTTCTGACGCTAATTCTTTTGGCGCCCTTAATGATCATTTTGCCCTTGACCTTATTGGTCTGGCTATTTTATGACAACATTGGGGATTTTCTTTCCATGCAGAATTCCTTGGTCAAGGATTATATCTGGTATTTGTTTTTGGTAGGATTGTCGCTGGCCTATTTTGAGGTGTTCTATGCTTGGGGCAAGGTTCATTTGAAGTCCGTTTTTGGAAATTTCTTAAAAGAAGTTTTTGCCAGGGTTTGCGCCACCGTATTGTTGGTGTTATTGTATCTGGAAATTATCTCTCTTGACTTTTTTTACCAAGCCCTTGTTGGAGTCTACTTGCTACGTACCCTTATGATGAAACTGTATGCATATTCCCTGCAACGCCCCGTTCTTAATTTCAATTTCCCGAAGGAGACCAAACAGATACTGGGCTATGGTTTGTTAATGGTTCTAGGCGGGTCTGTAGCCTTAATTCTGCTCGAGATTGATAAGGTCATGATCAATCAGTTTAGAACATTGGATCAGGTGGCGTATTATGGAGTTGCCATTTACATTGCTACTAGCATTATTGTACCTACAAGGGCCATGCATCAAATAACCTATCCGATGACCGCCAGTTATTTGAATTATGGGAATACCTTTGAGCTGGAAAACTTGTATAAAAAGACTTCCCTGACTTCCTTTATTGCTTCTGGAATCCTCTTTGTTTTGATCGTGCTCAACCTAAACGATTTGTATTTGATGATTCCAGAGGAATACCGAGATGGATTTTTCATTGTATTTCTTATTGGTCTGGCCAAGGTTTTTGATTCTTTATTGGGTAATATCACCGCAATACTCTACTATTCAAAATACTACAAATGGGTATTGACCGTGGGGATTTGTTTTGCATTGGCGACCATCTTGCTCAATTTATGGTTGATTCCCATTTACGGAATTGAAGGTGCGGCCATGGCGAGTTTCATAGCTATTTTCCTTTTTAATCTCTCCAAGTTGATTTTTGTAAAACTCAAATTTGGAATGCTACCGATGACGGCAGCCACCTTTAAGGTGTTTGCCACCCTTCTGCTAATTGGAGCGTTGTTTGGAATGCTCCAGTTCCCATTTCATCCCTTGGTCAATATTGGGTTGAAGTCGGCTTTGGTTATTGCCATGTATTTGGGAATTCTTTTTCGTTTTAACATATCTGAGGAAGTGTCCGGGGTTTTGGCCAAGTGGTTGAAACGAAAAACCCCGTAGCGAATAAATCCAACTACGGGGTAACAACTAACCAACCTAAAAACTATCTTTATTGCACTCTTCTGGAGCTTCTTGTCCTAGTGCCTGTATTGTTACTTCTTCTTGAATTGGTATTCCCTGAACTTTTGCGTACCGTTGTTTTGGTACTTCTGCTTACGGTTCTTTTGGGAGCACTGCTTCTGCTTGTCACTGACCTGCTAGTACTTTTTCTAGCCTGAGGCTTTCTATAGCTATTATTTGTGCTACGTGAAACCGTTCTCTTTTGAACATTGTTCCTACTGGTTACCGACCTGTTGTTGTTTCTGGTCTGTGGTTTCCTATAGGTAGTGCTTGTGCTACGCGTAACCGTTCTACTTTTTGGTGTAGAAGTGACCTCTCTCTTAGTGACTGTACGGCTGTTTGGCCTTTTGGTCACCTGTCTTTGGGTTACAGTTCTTCCTTCATTGTTTCTTCGAACACTATTACTGTTTCTATAGTTGCCCTGCTTTATGGAGCGATCAACACCGGTACCTCTTTTAACGCTTCTATTGGAACGACTTACCGTATTGTTTTTTCTGTAATCGTTGTTTCTATAATCGTTTCTACCAGTATATCTGTTGCTTCTACCATAGTCGGCTCCATCTCTTCGTACATGGTTACGTCTGGTAACCCGCTTGTCATTTCTATAGATATTACCTCTTTTATAGTTTCTGTCATTGTATCGATCATGTCTAAAAACCTTCCCTCTATGGGCATAACTTCTTCTATAGTTGTGTCTGTAAGGTCTATAGTAGGTATACCTAATAGGTCTATAATACCTTCTATAAGGTCTTGTGTATACATTACAGAATCCAACGGAAGGTCTGATAAAATACCTGTGGAAAGGTCTGTATACATAGTGTCTGTTATAGATATTGATATATCCAGTATAGTGACTAAAAACTCCACCGTTGTAAAAGATGTTCAATCCACCAACTCGTCTTACACGACCGTTTCTGTACCATACGTCCACACCACCAATTTGTGATACACGACCGTAATAGTCATAATAAATGGGGATGTTCTCTACCTGAACTACAGCACCATAATCGTCATACTGTACAAAAGGATTGTAGTTATATCCCGAATTGAAGGTTACGCCCACATTTCCAATTCGGGCACCTATACCCACATTTACTTGATTGTCGATATAGAAATCGAACTCGCCATCTGGGTAAACTGAAAAAGTCACCCCATTTTCGACAAAGATGAATGAGTTCCCGTAACGATACGCATTTGTAACAAAGGCTGTATCCTCTTTGGCTGCCTGGATGTTTGGAACACCCAAAAGCACTGCTGCTATAATGAGTACTAACTTTTTCATACTATAGGGTTTTAAATTCTGAATGCAACTATTTACATTCTGTATAGCATGAACCAAACAGCGTGCCAAAAAATATTGGATTAGCGTAACTAACTGAAAATTAACTATATAAAATTGAGTTAATTTCTTTTTTTGCTTTGAGGAGTATTAAAGTGCAACAGCCAAAACTATAGAACCATTAATTTTTTAACTGTTGCATGCACCCCGTCTGTGTGATGGGCAACTACATAGTATAAACCTGCGGGGAGGAGACTGATATCATATTCCTCTTGAGAAGATCTAAAGGTGGTAACAAGATTCCCGGTAGCCTCATAGATTTCTATTTTATAGAACTCAATTTCGGAATCAATACGAAAGACTCCTCTTGCGGGGTTGGGGTAGAGGGCAACTCGGGTTGGTTCATCCACCACCCTGGGATCATCTTCGGAACCTTCCTCTTCCTCTAGATTATCGTCGTCGGTATCTTCTACTTCTTCTACTTCATCTTCTGATTCATCTTCTTCATCTTCTG
This sequence comes from Flagellimonas sp., assembly GCF_965215805.1. Taxonomy (GTDB): domain Bacteria; phylum Bacteroidota; class Bacteroidia; order Flavobacteriales; family Flavobacteriaceae; genus Flagellimonas. Next base: position 3,101,192 of record NZ_OZ244124.1, read on the forward strand.
ATTCATCTTCTTTATCTTCTTCTTCCTCTTCGTCATCGAATAGGTCTGGACAATATGGTGGCTCCTCAACAACTGGATTATTACCGGAAATATCTGTGTAAAGCGCAAATTCTAAACTGCAGAGGTTTAATTTTTGTAGTTTCTCGTGGCCATGAATAGATAGATGCTTGGCTACCGATTTTAATGAGGGTGCATTGATTTCAATCAAATTGATATTCGAATGAAAGTAAAAATTGTCGCCTGTTGATTCAAGTTTAGGGGTATTAAATTCCAACAATTTTGGATTATGTACAAAATGAATATCCCTGCCGGTTTTTATTAATCCTGTGAAATTTACAATTTCCAATTTGGGATTTGAATAAAAAGAGATGGTACCTAATGCACTTTTTAAACCTGGGGCATTGATTTTCCGAAAATCTGGACTTTCCCAGATATAGATACTTCCTCTTATACTATCTAAAACTTTGAAATCAAGTTCTACTAAATTTTTGGATGATTCGGCTAAAATATCCCCATCAATGTAAGTTAAATTCGGAAAAATAATTTTGGTTGGAACCTCAAAATCAAAATTGCTATAATTTACATTTTCTAGACTGTCAGCTAAAACTTCGATGATTTTTACATCGTTTGTAAGGATGGAGCTGTTTCCATTTGAAAATACTGTGGTACAGGTAAGAATCAGAATCAAAAAAGTAATTTTTCTCATAAGCATATTTTAAGTGTTTCTAAAAGATTTGGGATAAAACTATCCGCAACTTAAAAGTATGGTGGCGGGTTGCTTAAAATGTGCCTGATTTGATGAATGACCCTTTTGAATTGATGGATGGGGTGATTTTGGTAATGGATTTGATTAAGAGCAGGATGCTGGAGGCTTGGTGTTGGATGTCAGTGAACAGTGAACAGTGAACAGTGAACAGTAAACAATTAACAATTAGCAATGTTCAATTTTTGGTTGGGAATTTTTAATGCTGAATGATTTCAGAATCTAAAATTTAGCATTCAACATTTAGAATAAAGAACTCTTAAGTCTTGAGTCTTGGGTCTTGGTTCTTGAACTTTGTTCAGATTTTCTCCCTTAAATATTTCGCAGTAACGGACTTTTTGTTTTGTGCCAATTCCTCAGGAGTGCCTTCGGCAACCAGGTTACCCCCATTTTCCCCACCTTCTGGGCCAAGGTCAATAATGTAGTCCGCACATTTGATCAATTCAATGTTGTGTTCTATCACCAGAACAGAATGACCTTTACGAATGAGTTCATCAAAAGACTTCAGCAGCTTTTTAATGTCGTGGAAATGGAGTCCCGTTGTAGGTTCATCAAAGATGAAAAGCGCTTTTTCCTTGGTGTTCCCCTTTACTAGAAAGGATGCCAGTTTGATACGCTGTGCCTCACCCCCGGATAGGGTAGAAGAAGACTGCCCCAAAGTCACATATCCCAATCCTACATCCTGCAGTGGCTGTAGTTTGCCTACAATTTTATCTTGTTTGAAGGCCTTAAAATGGTCAATGGCCTCATCTATGGTAAGGCTTAGAATATCATGAATGCTCTTTCCCTCAAACTGGACTTCCAGAATCTCTTTTTTGAATCGTTTACCGCCACAGACATCGCACTCCAAATGTACATCGGCCATGAATTGCATTTCTACTGTGATTTCTCCCTCTCCCTTACATTTTTCACATCGACCCCCATCCACATTAAAAGAAAAATGTTTGGCCTGATATCCTCTTAGCTTGCTCAGTTTTTGCGAAGCAAAGAGACTTCGGATATCATCATAAGCCTTTATGTAGGTTACCGGATTGGAGCGGGAGGAACGCCCGATTGGGTTTTGATCTACAAATTCCACATGTTTGACATGCGCATACTTTCCTTCGATTTTGGTGAACTGCCCAGCCTTTTCACCATAGCCGCCCACCTCCTTGAGTATGGACGGGTACAGGATTTTCTTTACCAAGGTACTTTTTCCGCTTCCAGAAACCCCTGTAACCACGGTAAGCATGTTCAAAGGAAAGGTAACATCTATGTTTTTTAGGTTGTTTTCTCTTGCTCCAACAATTTGGATGTAATTTTTGGAATTCCTTCGGTCAATTGGCACTTCAATCTCTTTGGTGCCATTTAAATAATCAGCGGTGAGGGAATTGGCCTTTAGTATATGGTCTAAACTTCCGGTGGCCACTACTTCACCTCCCAAGGTTCCTGCTTCGGGGCCAATATCGATAACCTCATCGGCGGCCTTCATAATGTCCTCATCATGTTCCACCACGATTACCGTATTCCCCAAATCCCGAAGGGATAGCAAGACTTCTATTAAGTTTTCGGTGTCTTTGGGATGCAGGCCAATACTAGGTTCGTCCAAAATATACATGGAACCCACCAAACTACTACCCAGGGAGGTTGCCAAATTAATGCGTTGACTTTCTCCACCAGATAGGCTATTGGATTTGCGATTCAAGGTGAGGTAGCTTAATCCCACCTTACTTAAAAAATCCAGTCGCGTAGTGATTTCCTTTAGTAAACGTTTGGCAATTTTATTGTCGTGCTCGGATAATTGTAGCTGTTCAAAAAAGGGAGCCAGCTTTTTAATGGGTTGTTCTATCAAATCTGAAATGGAATGCCCGCCCACTTTGACATAATCTGCTTCCTTCCGAAGTCTTTTGCCCTTGCAAACAGTACACTTGGTCTTACCTCGATATCGGGACAGCATTACCCTGTTCTGGATTTTATAGCTTTTTTCCTCCAACATTTGGAAAAAACCATGGAGTCCCGTGAAGTGCTCGTTCCCGTCCCAGACCAGTTGTTTTTGTTCTTCGGAAAGTTCAAACCAGGGTTTGTGAATGGGAAATTCAAATTTGTATGCGGAATTGACCAATTGGTCTCTGTACCAGGACATGCTTTCGCCACGCCAAGGAAAAATGGCATTTTCGTAAACGGATAGGGCGGTATTGGGAATCACCAAATCGGCATCAATACCGATAACGTCCCCATAACCCTCACATTTGGGGCATGCACCATAGGGATTGTTGAAACTGAACAAATGTACATTGGGTTCCAAGAATTTCATTCCATCCAGCTCAAATTGATTGCTGAACATTTTGGTTTTCCCACTTTCCAAGTTTTCTATGGCGCATTGTCCCTTGCCTTCAAAATAGGCATTGTCCACTGCGTTGGCCAAACGGTTGTAAAAATCCTCATCATCCTTAACAATGACACGATCTACGACCAAATCAAATTCCCGACCTATATTTTCGGGAACCTGATCAATCCGAAGCACTTCTCCTTGGTATTTAATACGGGCATAACCCTGTTTGGAAAAAAGTTCCAGGGATTTTAGCGGTTCCCTATCTTCCTTAATTATTATTGGTGCCAACAGCAAAAGCTTGGTTCCTTCTGCCAACGGCTTTATATAATCAATGACATCGGTTACCGTATTTTTTTTGACCTCTTTACCGGAAATGGGAGATATGGTCTTGCCGATACGCGCAAACAATAGTTTTAGGTAGTCATAGATTTCGGTGGTGGTACCTACCGTAGATCTAGGGTTGGTTGAATTCACTTTTTGCTCAATGGCAATGGCAGGGGCTATACCTTTTATATAATCCACTTTGGGTTTGTCCAATTTGCCCAAAAATTGTCTGGCATAGGATGACAAGCTTTCCACATAGCGTCTTTGACCTTCAGCATATAGGGTATCAAAGGCCAAACTGGATTTTCCAGAACCCGAGAGTCCTGTGATCACTACCAGTTTGTTTCTGGGAATAACAACATCTATATTCTTAAGGTTGTGGAGTTTGGCACCTTTTATGATGATGTTTTTCTTGGGATCTATATGGTCAACCGCTGTCATATGTTAAAATTTGAGACCCAAAGATACGGTACAAGGTACTTAATACGTATATTGCATGAGTTAACATCGGAAAAAGCCCAAATCACAACATTGTTTTTTCGCGGGCATACTGTTTTTCTATATTTGGTATGTAATTAAAACGCTGATAGGCCTATACAGAAATAATTACTTTTTTAAAATTAAGCTAATAACTCTCAGCCCTTCTTAGGAAAAGGAAGGCTGGCGATTATAACCAAAAAAGTAATTTGTATGGAACTACAGATTGATGACTCGATATTAGTCAAGGATTACATTGCCGGAAACGAAAAGGCCCTTGAGACCTTAATCAACAGGCATAACCAAAGAATTTCCAGTTTTATTTATTCTAAAGTATTGGACAGGGATGTTGCAGAGGACATCTTCCAGGATACGTTCATTAAAGTAATCAAGACCCTTAAAAGAGGTTCCTATAGTGAGGAAGGTAAATTTTTGCCATGGGTTATGCGAATTGCCCATAACCTGATTATAGACCACTTTAGAAAGAACAAAAGGATGCCCAAGTTCGAGGGGAGCGATGATTTCAACATCTTTTCTGTCATCAAGGATGAGAAGCTCAACGCTGAAAAACAAATTATCAAGGATCAGATAGATAGTGATCTTACCCTTTTGATCGAGGAATTGCCTGAAGATCAGAAAGAGGTTTTGATGATGCGCATCTATAAGGATATGAGCTTTAAGGAAATCTCTGAAAACACTGGTGTAAGCATTAATACCGCTCTTGGTAGGATGCGATATGCACTGATCAACCTGAGAAAAATTGTAGAACGGAACAATATCGTTTTAACGAATTAATCTGCATTCCATCGAAGACGACAATATTTCAATTCTAGCGGCGTTATCTAATTGTAACATTAATGCTAGAATATGGAAAACGTTTACTCTGAAGAACAAGAAACCGTAAAGTCGGTAAAAGCTAGACGAGAAACCATTGATTTCTTATTGAGCTATTCAAAATCAATTAAAGTAGTTGATTACAAAAAACACAAGTTTGAAGTTACTTTGAACTAAGTGATTGAAAAACAAGTCAAAAAGAGCCGCAATTAGCGGCTCTTTTTGGTTTTATGATATTCGTCCAAAACAGATTTTCTTCCTATTGTTTTGGTAATTATATCTTTTTCCAAATCCCAACCCCGTGCAGGGGAGTACTCCCTTCCATACCAAATGATCTGCAGATGCAACCGATTCCAGATTTCTTTAGGAAAAAGCCGTTTGGCATCCCGTTCCGTTTGCACCACATTTTTACCATTGCTAAATCCCCATCTGTACATTAATCTATGGATGTGGGTATCCACTGGAAATGCAGGAATCCCAAATGCTTGGGAAACCACAACGCTTGCCGTTTTGTGTCCCACGGCAGGTAATTCTTCCAATAGGGCCATGTCCCTAGGCACTTTTCCATTGTACTTTTCAATTAGGATTTGGGACAATCCATGTATACCTTTGGACTTCATTGGGGAAAGCCCCACGGGTTTAATCATTTCCCTAATTTCATCCACAGACAGTTTAACCATGTCATAAGGATTGTCCGCCTTGGCGAACAACAGTGGTGTAATTTGGTTGACCCTTACGTCTGTACTTTGTGCGGACATCAGCACCGCGATAAGAAGGGTATATGGATCTTTGTGATCTAGCGGAATGGGAATAGTTGGATATAGCTCATCCAGGGTGCGGATGGCAAAATTGACTTTTTCTAGTTTAGTCATTTTTGTTTAACTTTGAATGAAATAAATTAAACAATTGATTTAAAGGCAAATACATATGAATACTTTAAAAGTAGGAGATAAAGTACCAGAATTTTCAGCAAAAGACCAAGATGGCAACACAATTAAATTGAGTGGTTACAAAGGTAAAAAATTGGCCGTCTTTTTTTATCCTAGGGCCAATACGCCAACTTGCACTGTTGAGGCCTGCAATTTGCGTGACCATTATGCCGAGCTTCAGGACAATGGCTACGAAATTTTGGGGGTTAGCGAGGATTCTGAACGAAAACAAACCAATTTTAGAAATAAGTTTAATTTTCCTTATCCCTTACTTGCAGATACAGACCATGAGGTTATAGATACCTTTGGGGTTTGGGGTCCAAAGAAGTTCATGGGTCGGGTTTTTGATGGCATCCATCGCATCACTTTTGTCTTGGATGAAGATGGAATTATTACCAAGGTTATTGATAAAGTAAAGGCCAAAAATCATGCAGCGCAGATTTTAGAATAAGTTTTGGAATTTTAAGACAATTCTAAAATTTTGTGATTTCTTCAAAAAATAAGGCCATTCTTTTGATTATTTAAATAATTGAGGTAATATTACTATTGATTTCCAATTATTGCTGATTGGAATCGACTCAACTAACTCTAACAATGGCCACTGAAAATTTGTTCATACAGACTCCTGTAGCAGTCTCTCATGATAGCAATGAGAGTTTTGAGGTCATTCATGATTTATATTTCAACAAGCTTTTTCTAATCGCTCGAGGATACATTTCTTCCAAACAGGATGCAGAGGAAATTGTGCAGGATGTTTTTGTGAAATTGTGGAAAAAGCAGGAAGAAAACCATAGCATAGAAAACCTCACAGGGTACCTATTTCGAATGACCCGCAATGCTTGCCTTGACTTTCTGAGAAGCAAAAAGAACGTGCTGGCGATAGAGACCAATCTTGAACAGCGTCAGAATCTTTTGAACTTCCATGCACTTTCCAACGAAAGTGCTTCGTCCATAATCGAGGATGAATTGCACAAGCAAGTTGATAAAGCCATTGACCAGCTCCCAAAAAAATGCAGACAAGTATTTGTCAAAAGCAGAAAAGAAGGCTTGAAACACAAAGAAATTGCCAAAGATCTCAACATTTCCACCAAAACCGTTGAGAACCATATCTCCAAGGCAATCAGGCTTTTAAAGACCCAATTAAGGGAACATTTCACTTTCGAATAAAAAAAATTGAACCTCAAGTAGGGGATAGGTGGTCTCTTATACGTCATTAATATAAAAGGCACACGCTGCAATGAGGAATAAGCACATTTACGATCTTATTGAAGAACGACTTGGTTTTCACAAAAAGAAGCAAGTTATAGAATGGCTACTTAAAAACAAGAGAGCTCAAAAAAAATACCATCGGGCCAAGGCAGAACAAGTTGCTCTGTCCTTAAGGGAAGATACTGGGGAGGTTAAAACGGTGCATCCGAGAAAAACTAGGGCACTGCTGAAGTATGCTGCCGTACTTGTTGTACTTTTTGGTCTTGCCTTCTATTTTAATCATTCTGCCGAGAGCACAGCCGTTGAAACCGAAAACGCCATGGTCATGATTGCCACCTCCATTGGGGAAAAGGAAGAAGTTATGCTATCTGATGGAACCAAGGTAATCGTAAATGCCAATAGCGTTTTATCCTATCCTACAAATTTTACTGGAAACACCAGAGAGGTAATGCTCAAAGGTGAAGCCTTTTTTGAAGTAACTGAAAACAAGGAAAAACCATTTATTGTCAATACCAATGAAGGTATGGATATCAAGGTTCTGGGAACTGTTTTCAATGTAAAGTCCTATCCGGAAGACAAAAAAGTAGAGACCACCCTGGTAAGTGGGAAGGTTCAGGTTGTGGAACGAAAGGATAACAAGACGGTATTGCTTTACCCCTCGCAACGGGCAACCTATAACAAATCTGATGACCGTTTGATTATTGATAAGGTTCAAACCGAACCTCTGATTTCTTGGAAGGATGGCAAATTGATTTATGACGAGGCCCCTCTAAAGGATGTGATCAAGGATTTGGAGCGGGAGTATGATGTGACCTTTTTGGTCAATTCCGAAGAATTGCTTGAATATAAATTTAAAGGAGTGTTTGATAATCTCAGTATAGATCAGGTGTTGAGCCTGTTTGAATTATCATCGCCCATAAAGTGTACCCTAAAACAAAACTATGTAGTACTGGAAAAACAAAAATAAAACCGAAAGAATAAAAACAAAAAGAGGGCGTCTCGCAAACACCCCCTTTGACTAATTACCCAATTGTAGCTAATTAAGTAACTAAAACCATTCAAAATTATGAAAAAAAAGAGACTTTTTTTTTCGTCAATCCCCTTTATTCGGATTATGAAGATTTACTTTCTGTTGGTATGTTTTAGTATGGTAAAAGTCTTGGCATCAGACCTTTACGCTCAAAACATTACCTTGAACATGAAAAATGCCAAACTCAAAACGATTCTTAAAGAAATTGAGAAAAAGAGCGATTACAGCTTTTTTTACAACAGTAGCATCGTCAACGTTGATAAAAAACGGTCGTTAAGTGTTAACAATACCGTTATTGATGACGCGTTGAGCGTGCTGTTTCTGGAAACTGAGATTGATTACAGTTATGTAAGAAACCAAATCATCCTTTTTCCCAAAAACCAGCCGGAGATCAAAGAAAAAATCGAAAACCTTTTACGTGAGAACGAGCAAAAGGTTAGCGCAAGTATCAGCCCGGAGAAAATTAATGAGGTCTTGATTGACCACCTTCAGAATACCATTACGGGAACCGTTGTGGATGCGGCAACAAACATTGCCGTTCCAGGAGCTTCGGTTGTTGTAAAGAACACCAACAATGGTACAGCCACTGATTTTGATGGCCTGTTTACCTTGGAAGCCGCGCCAGATGCCGTTTTGATCGTGAGCTATTTGGGGTATAGAACCATGGAGGTGCCTGTTAATGGCCAGACCAACCTGACCATTCAAATGCAAGAAGATGCCTCTCAACTGGATGAAGTTGTGGTGGTGGGTTATGGTACACAAAAGAAAGCCACGGTGACGGGAGCCGTTACAGCAGTAAAGGGTGCTGTATTGGAATCCTCCCCGGCCATTAGTGTTTCCAACTCCCTTGCTGGGCGTTTGCCCGGGGTGGTAATTATCCAAACCAGTGGTGAGCCTGGTAACGATGAATCAAACATCACCATTAGGGGTACAAATACTTTGGGTAACAATCAGCCTTTGGTGGTTATTGATGGAATTCCAGATAGAGATGGTGGAATTGGACGTTTAAACCCCAATGACATTGAAAACATTTCCGTACTAAAAGATGCTTCTGCAGCTATTTATGGTGCAAGAGCGGCGAATGGTGCAATTATCGTAACTACCAAGCAAGGACAGCAAGGAAAGCCTACGATTACCTATACAGCTGATTTTGGCTTGAGCCAGCCCACTTTCGTACCTGAAATGGCAAATGCTGTGGAGTATGCGGATATAAGAAATGAGTTGCCTATTTACAATTTGCCTGCCAGTGAGTGGTCTGCAGCATCCCAAGCTATCCGCACCAACGGAAGCTATACGCCAATAGATCCGGGAACAGGGGTTGTTAATGCTGTCTTCAGTCCTGCGGACGTGCAGGGTTATCTGAACCAGTCAGACCCTTATCTCTACCCAGATAGTGATTGGTTTGATGCGACTTTTAAAGATTGGACAAGCCAGAGCAGACATAACCTATCCATTTCTGGAGGTTCGGAAAAGATGAAATATTTCTCTTCTTTAGGTTATTCCGATCAAGATGGTATTTATGAAAATTCAAGTACCAGATACCAACAGTATAACTTTAGATTGAACACCACAGCAACCATTAACGACTATGTTACCGCAAAGATGAGCATGGGATATAGAAAAGAGGATAGATCTCTTCCCACTGAAAGCTCTGATGCAATTTTTAGAATGTTGATGCGTGGTAAGCCAACTGATGTGGCCGTATGGCCTGGAGGATTACCTGGTCCGGATATTGAAAATGGACAGCAACCAGTGGTAATCGCTACCAACGAAACTGGATATGATAGGGAGAAAAGAGATTATCTTCAATTCACTGGTTCTGTGGATATTACCAACCCATGGATCGATGGTTTAAAATTGACCTTGTTGGCTGGTGTTGACCAAAGATTTGACCAACGAAAATTATGGGAGACGCCATGGGATCTTTACTTTTTGGATAGGGATACTTATATAAATACCGGTGAGGTAATTCTGAATGGAGCACAACGTTCTTCATTCACTGATCCAGATTGCAACAATGGTCCAGAAACCAATTGAATGTCAACCTTACCGCGCTTTTAAATTACGAGAAATCCTTTGGAGATCACACTATTGGTGCATTGGCCGGTGTAACCAGGGAGACCATTAATATTGAAGAGCTGTTTGGTAGTCGATTAAATTTCCTTTCTGATGCCATTGACCAACTTACCGTAGGTGGTGAAGATGGACAGGTTGCAGATGGTGTAGCCTTCAACAGAAATAGATTGGGTTATTACGGAAGGGTACAATACAATTTTAAGGAAAAATATTTGGCGGAATTTATCTGGAGATATGATGGTTCCTACATTTTTCCTGAAAATGATAGATTTGGATTCTTCCCGGGATTCTTGGTAGGTTGGAATATTTCCAATGAGGAATTCTTCAATGTGGATTTCATCAACAACCTGAAAATCAGGGCTTCTTATGGGCAAATGGGTAATGACCAAGTTGCTTTTGATGATGATGGCGATGGTCAAATTTCCAATGATGAGCTAAGGGAATATGCATACCTATCCATATATGACTTTAACAGATATCCGATTAACGGAGCTGTTCAGACCACCATATTGGAGCCGCTATTGGCTAACAACAACTTTACTTGGGAGCGCGCCAACAACTTCAACATTGGTTTGGATGGTAGGCTCATGGACAACAAGATTGCCTTTGTATTGGAGTATTTCTTGAACAAAAGGGATCAAATCCTGATTCAGCAAACCGGTTCTACACCTGGCTCCTCGGGTATTGCTGATAGATTACCTCCGGTAAATGCAGGTGAGGTGACCAATAAAGGATTTGAATTTGCAGTAAACTATTTTGGTGGAGACCCTGACGGATTTAGTTGGGATGCCGGAATTAATGGTGGGGTTGCGAAGAACACGGTGGATTTTATGGACGAAGTTCCAGGGGCGCCTTCCTATCAAAGAATGGAAGGAAAGCCAATTAGAAGCCATTTTGTGTTCCAATCTGATGGCGCGTTTTTGGATGAAGCGGATATAGCCGCCAATACCTTGGACTACAGTGGGGTTACTTCCCAGCTTAGACCTGGTGACATGAAATTTAAGGATATCAATAATGATGGCGTTATTGATGGGGACGATCAAGTTCGTTTGGACGAAAATGATACCCCAACCTTTAACTTTGGTGCAACTTTCAATGCACAGTACAAGAATTTTGATCTTTCAGTGTTGTTACAGGGAGCAACAGGAGCTTCCCTGCGTATTTTCACTGAATCCGGTGACATAGGTAACTATTTAAAGTATAGCTATGACAACCGATGGAGTATAGACAATCCTAGCAGTGTACATCCAAGATTGGCCAGTAGGGGAGACACCTATTATACAGGTGGAGCCTTTGGTCAAAACTCTTATTTGTTATTCAGCAAGGATTACCTTAGAATTAAGAACGTAAGCTTGGGATACAATTTTCCTACGGACGTTATTGCACCTTTTGGGTTATCAGCCGCAAGAGTGTACTTGAGTGGTCTGAACTTGGTAACCTTTGCCGAAAACAAGATTTTCGACCCGGAATCCAATGCAGGAAACGGAAGGGCTTATCCACAATCTAGGGTAATTAACGCAGGATTTAGTTTAACTTTTTAATAAAATTGGTTATGAAAATTATGAAAAAATGGGTTGCATTTGTTTTGATGGCCTCCGCGCTGTTTATTTCGTGCAACGATGACTTTTTGAACACACAGCCCAAGGATAGTGTGTCTTCGGATGCAACTTGGGGAGATGGCGCTTTATCACAAGCTTTTGTTTTTGGTATTTATTCTGCACTGGGTAACGCAGGCTTTGAAGAGGAAGGTCTTTCCGCTTTAACAGATGAAGCTATGTTTACCCACTCCGGTAGGGGTATAGATGTATTAATGGAGGGAACCTCCACGCCTTCTAACCTGGGTAACACAAGGATTCTTCCAACATGGGAAGAATTGTACGGTGCCATTCGTAATGCAAATATTGCCTTGCAGGAATTACCTGAGGCAACCTTTGATGATGCAGACCTCAAGGAAAGATTAATGGGTGAAAGTCATTTCCTAAGGGCATATTACTACCATCAACTATTAAGACACTTTGGTGGTGTACCGCTCATTGATAGACCATATGAACTTGGTGAGGATTTTAGCATAGCCCGTAATACGTATGCTGAAACTGTAGATTTTATTATCAGCGATTTGGATGCTGCAGCCGGAATGTTGGCTGGGAAGGAAATCACAAAAGGAAGAGCAAGTCAATTGGCTGCTTTGGCCTTAAAGGCCCGTGTATTGTTGTACGCGGCTAGTGACCTGCACCATGGACCAACAGCTTCCGGGAATTCCGGAACCCTAAGTTCATTTTCCAATCTAGCGTTGGTAGCCTACACTGGAGGTGACCAAGCTTCTCGTTGGCAAGCGGCCAAAACTGCCGCAAAAGCAGTTTTGGATATGTCATCAGGATATAAATTGGATTTAAATGCACCAGTATCTGCCGAAGAAGGTGAGGCCAACTATGTTTCACTTTCAATGGGAGGCGGAAGTAGCGTGGGCGATGCCGCTGCGGCTGTAGAGTTGATTTGGGAGCGTACCCATACAGGTTTGTATACCGAAGAAAACGATTGGCCATTGGGCGGAATCAATGTTGGGGTAAACAACGGGCCTAACGGTTATCACAACTGGGCAGGAAACACCCCTATTCAACAATTGGTGGATGACTACGAAATGATGGATGGTTCCCAGTTTGATTGGAACAATCCAACCCATGCAGCAGACCCATTTGCCAATAGGGACCCGCGTTTTTACGCAACGGTACTATACGATGGTGCCGATTGGAAACCCCGCCCATCCGACGTTGTAAGTATAGATCCAGTGGATCAAATCCAGACAGGTTCCTATGATGATGGTGCTGGAGGAACAATTCCTGGTGTGGATACCAGACAATCCCCAATTGAGGATTGGAATGGAAGTAGAACCGGATATTATGTAAGAAAGTTCATTGACCCGGATCCAGGATTGGTAGATAACCGTTCCAATGCCCAGGTGGTTCCATGGCCGTTTATAAGATATACCGAAGTGGCCTTGAATTATGTGGAAGCCTGTATTGAAACTGGAGACGAAGCTGAGGCGATTACTTGGCTGAACAGAATCCGATACAGAGTTGGAATGCCTGCCATTGCTGATACTGGGGATGCTCTCAGAGACCGCTACAGAAATGAAAGACGGATTGAGTTGGCCTATGAGGAGCACAGATATTTTGATGCAAGACGCTGGATGATTCCTGCAGAGACCATTGGTAGGGGAATTAAGGTAATGCAGACATCGGCAACCCTCAAAGGTGGTCAAACAGCACACATACCGTACAGACATGACAAAGATGTATACGATTATCTATACGTACCCATTGATAATACAGACAATGAAACCCGTATTTGGGATGACAAAATGTATTACAGGGTAATCAGTAGGGATGAAATCAACCGAAACGAATTGTTGGAACAAAACCCCGGATACTAATTTGAATATTAAGTTTAGGTTTATTAGTTAATTTCGTTTGAGTTAGTGGAAAATCCGTCCTTTCATTAGGATGGATTTTTTCCATTCCAGATATGATACATAACCTCAGAAATATTACTTCGGCTTGGGCGCTTTGCCTGCTGTTACTATTTGGATGCAAAGAAGAATCCAATGAATCGGCAAATTCCAAAGGGCACCAAGCTGAGGAGAGGTTATTTACCCTACTATCCCCTGAACAGACCAATATCCATTTTCAAAATCGGCTGCAAGAGAATCTGAACATCAATGTTTTGATGTATGAGTATCTCTATAACGGTGGAGGGGTTGCGGTAGGTGACTACAATGGGGACGGGAATATCGACATCTATTTTTCAGCCAATTTGGGCGACAATCAACTGTACCTAAATAGAGGGGATATGCAGTTTGAAGATGTTACCCTGGCTTCCGGGACTTCTGGAAGAAAAGGACCTTGGAAAACTGGGGTAAGCTCCGTGGACATCAATAGTGATGGCAAGTTGGATATTTACCTTTGCTACTCGGGCGCCTTGCCTGATAAGAAAAGAAGAAATCAATTGTTCATCAATAAGGGGAACAATGAAAATGGAATTCCCGTTTTTGAAGAAAGTGCCAAGCAATACGGATTGGATACTGCAGGATTTAGCAATCAAGCCCATTTTTTTGACTATGACCATGATGGGGATTTAGACGTTTTGATGCTCAACCATAACCCAAAGTCCTTACCTGTATTAAATGAGACCAGTACGAAGAACCAATTAAAAATTGATGATCCGCATCGCGGCCTTCGACTGTTCAAACAAACCAATGGCTTTTTTCAAGACGTAACCCCAAATTCCGGCATAAGCGGTTCGGCCTTGAGCTATGGATTGGGACTATGTATTAGCGATGTCAACAATGACGGTTGGGAAGATTTTTACGTCTCCAATGATTACACGATCCCTGATTATCTCTACATAAATAATGGCGATGGTACTTTTACAGATCAGCTGAAAACCAGCATGGGCCATACCAGCCATTTTTCCATGGGAAATAACATTGCGGATGTTGACAACGATGGGTGGATGGATATCTATACCTTGGATATGCTACCTGAGGATAACCGCAGGCAAAAACTGCTTCTTTCCCCGGACAATTATGAAAAATTTGATTTAAACCTACGCAGCGGTTTCCACTATCAATACATGCGTAATATGTTACAACGCAACAATGGAAATGGCACTTACAGTGAGATAGGACAGTTGGCGGGAGTTTCCAATACCGACTGGAGCTGGGCCGCCCTCTTGGCCGATTTTGACAATGATGGCTGGAAGGACCTGTACGTAACCAACGGCTATTTTAGGGATTATACCAACTTGGATTTCATCAATTATATGGAAGACTATGTCCAGTCCAAAGGTAGATTGGTCAGGGAAGACGTATTGCAGATTATCAAACAAATGCCCTCAACCGATTTGCTGAACTATATGTTCATCAACAAAGGTGGATTGGAATTTGAGAATAAAACCCAAACGCTGGGATTGGATCAGGTGTCCAACAGTAATGGCGCTGCTTATGCCGATTTGGACAATGATGGCGACTTGGATTTGATTGTGAACAACATCAACAAGCCTGTGTTTATTTATCAGAATGAGTCCAATGAAAAGCATAATTACCTTCAAGTAAAACTGAAGGGAAAGCCAGGAAATCTACGTGGCTTGGGTGCAAAAGTAAGTTTGTATTCCCGGGACGGAATCCAAATCCAGGAACAAATGACCACTAGGGGCTATCTATCGTCTGTTTCAGATGTGATGCATTTTGGGTTAGGTGACCTGACTTTCGTGGATTCTCTAAAAATAAGATGGAGCAGTGGTAAAGTACAGACGTTGACCCAGGTTTCGTCCAATCAAGTGCTAGAGCTCGAAGAGTCCAATGCGGTTCCTTCAGCGGGTAAAACTGCGCAAAGTTCAGGGCAGTACTTTAAGGAAATCACCTCGCCAATTGATTATGCCCACCAACAAGTGCAGATCAATGATTTTAAACGACAATCACTTCTACTAGAAGAGTTTTCCCATAACGGCCCATGCCTTAGTAAGGGGGATGTGAACAATGATGGTAGGGAAGATATTTTTATTGGCGGAGCCCAAAACCAATCCGGTGCACTATTTGTGCAAGATGCCAATGGCCGATTTCAGAGACTGAATATCCCAGATTTTAATGTGGACAAGGAATTTCACGATTCCGCAGCATCTTTTTTGGATGTTAATGCCGATGGCAACCTTGACCTTTATGTAGCCAGCGGAGGTTATCACCATTTGGATTCTGGGGACAAACTTTTGCAAGATCGCCTGTATTTAGGCGATGGAAAAGGCAATTTCTCAAGAAGCGTAGATGCACTTCCTGCAATGCATGTTAGCACGGGTTGCATAGCATCCCATGATGTTAACGAAGACGGATTCCCAGATTTGTTTGTGGGAGGTAGGGTGGTTCCTGGTCGATATCCTGAAACCCCTAAAAGTTTTATTCTGATGAATGACGGGAAGGGCAGTTTTAAAGATCAGACCGCACAACTGGCATCTGAGGTTTCTGAATTGGGAATGGTTACTGATGCTGCTTGGGCAGATTTGAATGCCAACGGGAAAAAAGAGTTGGTTGTAGTTGGTGAATGGATGCCCATTACTGTCTTTTCTATAGAAAAGGGTAAGCTGGCTGAATCAACATCCCAATTTTTTGGGAGTTCGTATCAGGGATGGTGGAACACGGTACATATTGAGGATTTGGACAAAGATGGAAAGCTGGATATCGTTGCGGGCAACATGGGGACAAATACCCAATTTCAAGCCTCGTCCACTGAACCTTTGGAACTTTATTATGACGATTTTGACCATAATGGTGCAGTAGACCCCATATTCTGTTTTTATATTCAAGGAAAAAGCTATCCCTATGTAACAAGGGATGAACTGTTGGGACAATTGACCCATTTACGACCTAAATTCAATAGCTATAGCAGCTATGCTGATGCCGACTTATCTGAAATTTTTGAAGAGGAAATTACTTCTAAAGTTGAAAGGCTCTCTGTGAATCACATGGAAACAACGCTGTTTAAAGGAACACCAAATGGAACATTCAAGGAAATGAAGCTTCCTGGACAAGCTCAATTTTCTCCTGTGAACGAGATTGTATCCAAGGATTTTAATCAGGACGGTCATTTAGACCTCCTGTTACTGGGGAACAATCATCGTTATAAATTACGATTGGGAAAATTTGATGCCAACTACGGAACGCTATTCTTGGGAGATGGGAATGGAAACTTTTCATATACGGAACAGACCAAGTCTGGATTGCGCATAGATGGAGTTGTGGAAAGTGCCGTGATTTTGAATGACCTATTGCTTGTGGGAATTCAGGGTCAATCCCTGGAGGCCTATCAATTTGGGGCTAATTAAATGTGTGCATGATAAAAGTGATTAGAAAATCATATTGGATTTTGGTCGTTGCAGTCTTCATAAATTCCTGCAGCGAACGTAAAGAGTACTCAGAGCAGGACGTAGTCCTGGAATGGGCTAAAATGGCTACATATATTACCCAATTTACCCCAGCAAATTCTCCAACTTTTGCTTCCCGCGGGTTTGGTTACATTGGATTGACCATGTATGAGTCTGTGGTGCACGGTTTTCAAAACAATAATTCATTGCAAGGCCAACTCAACGGTTTGGATCAACTTCCACAACCCGAAAATGATAAAACCTACAGCTGGGAATTGTCCCTGAATGCAGGACAGGCCCAAATTTTACGACAGATTTATCTGCAAACTTCAGATGAGAACAAGGCCCGTATAGATTCGTTGGAACAGGATATATACCAGAGTTATTCGGATAAGATCAACGATTTGGAAATTGTGGAGCGATCCGTTTCCTATGGAAAAGAAGTAGCGAATGCCATTTTCGAATGGTCAAAATCTGACGGAGGACACAGAGGGTATCTTTACAATTTTGATAAGGAAATGGTTCACCCAGAGCGACCAGGTTCTTGGAAACCGCCTTTGTTTGCCCAGTCATTCAGTCATTATCCCTTGCATCCGCATTGGGGTGAAAACCGAAGGTTTTTAAAGGAAAATTCAGCATTGGAGCTACCTAATATGATTCCATATGACACCATACCTGGCTCTCCCTACTATGAGGAATTTATGGAAGTCTATAAAAAAGATTTGGCACTCACCCAAGAGGAAAAAGAAGCGGCTATTTGGTGGGGAGATGATCCTGATGTGTCATTTACGCCTCCAGGTCATTCCTATTATTATGTAACCTTGGCCGTAGAGAAGAAACTTCCCAGTATGATTGAGGCAACGGAAGCTTATGCCAAAACGAGTATTGCAGTGGCAGATGCCTTTATCAATTGTTGGGAATGGAAGTATCACTTTTTCTCTGAACGGCCCAACACCTTTATTCCCAAGTTTATTGATCAAGAATGGGAGTCCTTTTGGCCTGACCCTCCTTTTCCAGCGTTTCCATCAGGTCATGCCATCAATGCTGGTGCAATGGCCACAGTCTTGGAACACGAGTTTGGAAAGGAAGTCCAGATTACGGACAGGGCCCATGAAGGAAGGGAGAGGGACGAAGTTAGGGATACGGATTTTGTGGTACGATCTTTCAACTCCTTTTGGGAAGCGGCCCAAGAAACCGCGGATTCTCGGTTTTATGGGGGAATTCACACTCCCCAGGACAATAATGTGGGCTTGGAAGAAGGAGTGAAAATTGCTAAAAATGTAATCAACTTAAACTGGAGGAAATCAGACTGATTATGCGCAAACTTTCCCTGGCCGTCCACTTGGTCCTTTTATGTCCTTTCCTTCTTCAAGCACAGAAAATGTTCACCGATGTTACTGAGGATGCTGGAATTGATCATCAGTTTCTGGTCTACGAGGGAACCTTTGGAGGTGGGGTAGTAGCTTTCGATATAAATAACGATGGACTAGAGGATCTCTACATTACTGGGGGCACAGCATCGGACGTATTATATCTTAACCAAGGGGAAGGGAAGTTCAAAAACGTATTTGAGGGATCTGGTTTGGAAATAACCGCGGATTATGTTACGCAAGGAGTGGCCAGTGCAGATGTAAACAAAGATGGATGGCGCGACCTGTTTATAACCACCATAAATTCCGAGGATAACACTACCGTAATTCCAAGGGCAAAAAATCTACTTTTTATCAATAATGGGGATGGGACCTTCACGGATGCTACCACTGTCTATGGTTTAGAGGAGTTTAACTCCTTCAGTACGGGCGCTTCATTTGGGGATGTAAATGCGGATGGGTACCCAGATTTATACGTGGGCAACTATTTTGTGGAGTTCACGGGAAAACTGGGAATACTGAAGGATGCCACTATCGCCAGTGCCCATCAGACTTCCAAGGACTATCTGTTCATCAATAAAGAAGGAGAGCATTTCGAAAACCAGTACGAGGAATACAATCTAGGCCATAAAGGTTTTGGTTTTGGAAGTGTTTTTACGGATTATGACAATGATGGCGATCAGGACATTTTTGTCCATAACGATTTTGGTTATAAGGCTGTGCCCAACTTCCTATATAAAAATAGATCACCTTGGAAGGGTTTCAAGGATGTCAGTGAAGACAAAGAAATGGATCTTAAGATCAATGCCATGGGAGCGGCGGTAGGCGACTATAATGAGGATGGCCTACTGGATTATTTTGTGACCAATATCAAGTTCAACTATTTGATGCAAAACCAAGGCGGCAACAAACCCTTTGTGAATGTGGCCAAGGAAACGGGCGCCTACAGTTTTGCCATTAGCTGGGGAGCGAATTTTGCCGATTTTGACCATGACATGGACTTGGATATCTATGTTTCCAATGGGGATTTAAATCCCAATTGTAATCCCATGGCCAATTTTTACTACGACAACCAAGATGGAAGTTTTGTTGAAAATGCCAGTTTAAAGGGAATCAATGACCCAGGAGTGGGTAGGGGTTCTGTGGTATTTGATATGGACAATGATGGGGATTTGGATATTTTGGTGGTCAACCAAAAGCCTATCCATGATAACTACCGAGTGCCTTCCGTTACCAAGTTATTCCGAAACGATGGTGCCAACGGGAACTGGTTTAAAGTAGCCCTTAAGGGCACAGCATCTGAAGCCAATGGCATTGGTGCTAGGGTAGAGGTGTTCTCGGATGGGAAGCATATGATTAGGGAAATTGATGGCGGTAATTCCAGTCACATGTCCCAAAATTCCGCAATAGCCCATTTTGGTCTGGGAACGGCCAATACGGTAGACAGGATTGTGGTGACCTGGGCAGGGGGTAAAAAACAGGAACTTACCAACCAAAAAGCCAACACCTCCATTTTAATTATGGAAAACCCCGAAAACAAAACTTCTTTCTGGATTTATGCTACTATCGGATTGGCAGTCATAATTACAACCTGGCTATTTCTAAAGTATAAAAAGCGATGAGCAACCTTACAGCTTAAGAGCTTTTATCCTCAGCGATCAGTTTTCTGGTAAAAAGTTGTTTCTCCTGGATTACCTCTGCAATACCTTCAGGAAGCATTTCCTCCCAGCCATCCTCTCCGCTGGTAATGCGACGTAGAACTTCTTGGGAGAAGATATGCATGATATCAGGATCATAATCAATAATATCCATCACCTTACCATTGTACTTGAAGAATTTGTAAAGTTCTTTCATACGAGGGTGAACCTTCACGTTGTTGCTGGTCATGATCTGCCCTGTTTCGGGATCCTTCATCGGATACAGATACACCTTTAAATCCTTGAAGAACAGTTTTCCAAAGGCTTCCAAGATCCCACCACTTAAGTGACGGTAATATTTTTCGTCAAATACATCCACCAAGTTGTTGACACCCATGGTAATACCAATTTTGGCCTTGGTGTAGTTGTTAAAGTATTCAACCAATTTATAGTATTCCTTAAAGTTGGAAATCAGTACAGTATGTCCAAGGGAACAAAGCAATTCTGCCCGATCCATAAAATCCTGTTCATCAATTTCACCCGATGCTTTCAGGTTGGACAGCGTTATCTCGAAAACCACTATGGTATTTTCGTATTCAACCGTTTGTTCACGAATGAAAATATCATAGGATTTTTGGAACATGTCCATATTTACCTTGGTCACTGGCCTAAAACTCCCTCTAAGGGCCAAAATGTTCTTTTTGTATAGCACAGCTGCGGGTAGCAAGTTGTTGCCATCAGGACCAAACATAACCGCATCGGTCATATCATTTCGTATAAGCTGAAGACTCATCAAGCGGTTATCTACATCCTTAAAGTGTGGTCCTGTAAAGTTGACCATGTCAATTTCTATGGTATCTCTATCTATATGATCATAGAGGTACTTGAGCAATTTTTTGGGCTTGTGGTATTTAAAAAAGGCACCATATATAAGATTAACCCCAAGAGTACCCAGTGTTTCTTGCTGCAGTCTCGCTTCATTTTGTTGAAAACGTATGTGCAAAACAATCTCATCATATTCTTTTTGTTTTGGATCCAATTGAAATCGAATACCTACCCATCCGTGTCCCTTGTAACGTTTGGAAAAATCGATTGTGGCCACCGTATTTGCAAAGGAAAAGAACAAATAATCAGGGTTGTTCTCACGACTGATCCGCTCTTCCACCAATCGCATTTCATGCGCCAACATCCTTTTTAAACGGGACTGGGTGACGTACCGCCCATCGTTCTCCACACCATAGATGGCATCACTAAAGGCCTTATCATAAGCACTCATGGCCTTTGCTATGGTTCCGGAAGCACCTCCAGCCCGGAAAAACTGCCGCGCAGTTTCCTGACCTGCACCTATTTCAGCAAAGGTTCCATAAATGTTGGGATTCAAATTTATTCGCAGTGTTTTTGCCTTGATTGAAGGGATATTTTCAAAGGCGTTTGTAGAATTCTTGACAGTGGACATAACCAATGGTTTATGGAAAACAAAGTTACACTCTTCCCCAAATCTATTAAATAAATAAGTTATAATTTTGGATTTAATGGATGATGCGATGACCATTACTTTTTTGGGCACGGGAACCTCCCAGGGTATTCCGGTTATTGGCAGCAATCATCCAGTGTGCCTAAGTCCCAATCCGAAGGACAAGCGATTAAGGGTTTCAGTCTTGGTTTCTTGGAACAATTTCAATTATGTAGTGGATTGTGGCCCGGATTTTAGACAGCAAATGCTCACACATTCGGTGACTACGCTGGATGGTATCCTTTTTACCCATGAGCATGCCGACCATACCGCGGGAATTGATGATATTCGCCCATTTTTCTTTAGACAAGGGGATATTCCCATTTTTGCACATAAAAGGGTAGTGGAATCCCTAAAAATTAGGTTCGATTACATATTTGCGGATGAAAATAGATACCCTGGCGCTCCAGCAGTGAGTGTGACCGAGGTTGAAAGTAACAAGCCGATACCTTTGGGTGGTATTGAGGTACTTCCCATTCGCGCCTTTCACAATAGGCTGGAGGTTTTTGGCTATCGCTTTGGGGATTTTGTGTATTTAACGGATGTCAAGCGTGTGGAACCAAGCGAAGTGGACAAAATGAAAGGGGCCAAGGTTTTAGTGGTCAATGCCTTAAGGGAGGAGGCCCATCATTCCCATTTTAATTTGGAAGAGGCCTTGGCATTTGCAGAAGAAGTAGGGGCGGAGGAAACCTATCTTACCCACATAAGCCATATGTTGGGCTTTCATGATGAAGTGGAAAAAAAATTGCCAAAGCATGTACATTTGGCCTACGATAATTTAAAACTGAAGATTTAAATATTATGAAGAGTAAAATTTTCCTGTACCTATTTGTTTTTGCCGCCTTGATTGTTCTTTACCAATTTGTAAGTGCCAACAATTACCAAAAGGCTATGAATTCGGATTTGGATGGGTTACAAAGCGAAATTTCAGAATTGAAGGATTCCCTGCAAAAATCCCAACTCAAGATTTTGGATATTCAATATTTCTCCTTGGAAAATAATGACGATGCATTGGCTTATTATGAACACCTTGATTTGAAAGATCCAGTAAGGTATATAGAGGATAAACTTTTGGAGACCAATGAAAGGAAGGGAAATAACCCCTTAGTTCCCTATGACGGAATGGAGAGCGATTTCAAAATCAATAAAATAAAGGTACTTAACCATAAATGGTTATTGGCTGATTTTTCTGATGGTAAATATTGGGGAGATTTGGTGATCAAATATGAACTTAAGGATGACCTCTCCGTAGATTTTACCCTATTGGACCACCTGCTCTATACGCGCAGCCACTAAAGATGCTTGGTCAACCAATCCCGAAAGGAATAAAAGTTCTGTTGACTAACACCATGCCCCACGGGAAACTCCTCGTAAACATGGGCAATGCCCATTTGGGTTAGAAATTCTGGGGTTTTTTGGGCCCATTCCAGCGGTATAACCTGGTCTACCTGACCATGGGATGCATAAATGTTCAATTGACCGTGGTCTTTGTCGGTATAACCGTCCAGCAGGATTTTTTCGTTGATATAACCGCTAAGGGCCACCACATTTTTGATTTTCTCGGGATAAGACAAAGCCACGGAATAACTGAGAATAGTACCCTGGCTGAATCCTAAAAGCGTAATGTTTTCTGTATCCAAGTTGTAAGCTTCGCAGGCTTCATCAATAAAGGCAACAATTTTATCCCGACTGGATTTTGCCTGTTCATCATCGCTCCACTTCCCGTATTCGGCATCAAAATTTATTGCGTACCAAGCATGACCAAAGGGTTCCAGCGAATAGGGAGCCTGCACCGAAATTACCATGGGTTCCTCTGGTAGTTCCGAAGCAAAGGAGAAAAGGTCTTCTTCATTGCTACCGTAACCGTGGAACATAAAAATTGCGGGTATTTTGCCAGAGGTAAGACTGGAAGGTCTCAGTAGGTATTCAAGGGATAATGCAGTGGGGGACATGAAATTAGTTTAAGGAATAAAGGTAAACCATTTTTGAAACTTTGCGCCCAGCCCTGGTAGTAAACCTTCACGGTTGTTGATTGCTCCAATGAAACCATATATAATGGCAACAAGGTATACTACCCAAAGAACTCCCCAAACCATGACAATGTCCACGTTTGTCAAATTCAGATAAGTCGCCAACGAATGGTAGATCAGATGTGTTCCAAAAGCTTGTTTGGCATGAAATCTGGCAAAAGCTTGCTTGGGTTCCATGTTCATGGTGATGGCAATCAAGCAGCCTAGAATAGTAATATAGCTTACAATGGCAGTAGACCTGCCTGGTTTGGAACTACTCAAAATATTAAACAGTGAATTGGTTATTGTTGATGACTCCCAAAGCCTTGCCCCTCAATCGTGTACCTAAAAACATGCTGTTTTTGGAGGTGGACTGGCTTAAGTCTTCTTTAAATTCCCATTCCATGTCGGGATCAAACAATGTCAGGCATGCGTTTTCTCCCTCCTTCAGTTTCGGGCTTTGAAGTCCAAAACGTTCACGTCCCTGGGTTAAAATGGAGATAGTCTCTTCCAATTTAAAAATAGGGTTCAGTGTGCCAAAGGCCGTTTCCAATCCTATGGTTCCATAGGCCGCATTGTCAAACTCCACCCTTTTTTCCTCTATATCCAAAGGCAAATGATCGGAAGTTACAAAATCGATAACCCCGTCTTTGATTCCTTTGATCAAGGCTTTACAATCCGATTTTTCGCGTAGGGGAGGTGAAACTTTAAAGTTGGTATCAAACTCAGTTAACGAATCATCTGTAAAGGCCAGATTATGCACCGCAACGCTACAGCTTACGTCCATACCTCTACGCTTGGCATTGGCGATAAGTTTAACGGAATTGGCCGTGGAAATGGTGGGAATATGCAATTTGCCTCCTGTGTATTCCAGAATAAACAGGTCTCTTGAAATCTGTAGTTCTTCCGCTAAGGCTGGAATTCCTTTCAACCCTAGAGTGGTGGAGATTTCGCCTTCGTGCACTATACCTTTTCCTTTAATTTGTCCATCTTGGGGAAAAGACATGACCAATCCGTCAAAATTTTGGGCGTAGAGAAGGGCTATTTTTAAAAGATTGGGATTGGACAGCTGCTTTTTAAAATCATAAAAAGCAATCGCTCCCGCATTTTTCATGTCAAATAGTTCCGCCAGATCCCTGCCTTCAGCATTCGCTGTTAAACTCCCAATAGGATATAGATTGGTGGCGGAGCCATTACCTCGTTCTTTTAGGAAAACAATATCTGAGCTGGTATCCGGTACTGGTTTGGTGTTGGGATTCAACAAAATATCGGTAAATCCGCTGGCTGCCGCCACCTTCAATCCGTTGGATATGGTTTCGCGTTCTTCATAACCGGGTTCCCCAAAGCTTACGCTACTATCAAACCAACCTAAGGATACATGAAGATTTTTGGCGGTAAATTCCTTGATGTTTGTAACCGAAGGAATGGAAGCCGCAATTTTTTCGATTACTCCTTTTTTAATGAGAATATCCCGCTTTTTTAAATGAAGTGCCTTGTTTTGTGGGCATACGATCTTTGCGGACTTCAGCAGAATGTTCATCTAATAAATTTTTGAATGAGGACTTCCAAGAGGGCCAAAAACAGTGCTAAAATAACAAACCATTTCCAATAAGCAGTAATGGTATTTGATGCTTTCAGATGTTCAAAAAGTCCAGCTACGGAATCTTGGACGCTAACATGCTCTGTTCCTTCTACTTCCGTATATCTTAACAAACTTTCCGTTCTGGGGTAGTTAAAACTGATGCGTTTGATTGTTTCTTCGGATTTCTGAATCTTATAAATGCCATCCTCTGACGGGTTTTCATCGAAATCCAAACGTACCCTGTTGGTAAACGATTGTTGCCTTGGAATGAATTCATAATCCATTTTGGCAACCTTCATTATGTTATCGTTTCCTAGTTCCGTTGCAATGTCTATCCGTGTGGGTTGCCCCAGCATGTGCTGTATGGCAGGCGCCTTTAAACTGAAAGCTGCCATATTATAAAAGGTAGGTACAATTAATGGGGAGTTTTTAAAATTGGAATTTTCCAAACTCAGAGCTGCCGTAAAGAAATAGAACCCATTGATTCCAGATAAGAAAGGATCCCCTCCCTCAAAAGTAAGCAGGCTTGGGGCCCGGGTCACCAGTTTGTAAGACTGGTTTACCTTGGGATATTGAAAGTTTTGTACACGTTTATTAAAAACGTTTTGGTACACGGGATGATCAAAAGAAATTCCTGTGATGTTCTTTTCCAAAACCTGTGTTTCCAGAAATTTGGTGGCAAAGAAATTGGACAACAATGGGTTGTACGTGTTCAAGTCGCAATCTACAGAAGGCACCAGTATCACCGTTCCGCCATTTTCATTGAAACTTCGGAGCACTTGCTGCAATCCGTTGGGGATGGATTTCAGTTCGTTGAGGACTACCACATGCTGATCCCCCAGGGCACTGTAATCCAACTGGTTTAACCCAAATAGCTGAAGTTGAAATTCTTCTGGCGGAAATAGACGTTGCAAATAGTTATTGTCCGATTCACTGATTGCAAGCACTTTTATTTTCTCCTTTTCATCAATATTGAAGTAAAACTGATTGTCAAAAGAAAGTCCATTGTCCTGAATACTGATTGTTCCAAGAATTTCGGTATCTGCGGGAATGGAAAGTTCCACTTTTGCATTTCCGTTTGAAGTGAAGTTTGCAGAAGTTTTGGCAATCAACTGCTCTCCATTATGCAAGGATATCGGTAGGCTTTCCTCATTGATACCGCCTGACAGCCTCACCGTAAGTTTTGACTGATCGGCAGGATGTTCTTCCAGGCTTATGGAATCTATGGAAACATTTCTATATAGCGAAGAACGTAAAGGAACCAAATAGGTTTGTAGGGTGGTGTCCTGTGTTCCAATGGATTGTCCCATGTTTTGTTGAAAATCCGAAATCAATACCAATTGTTTAATGGCGCCTTCCGAATTTGGGAACAGGCTGTTGGCACGCAAAGAAATGGCATCAACGTCCAGTTGCTTATGGGTATATGGTAAGGACAACAGTTCGTTTTTTATTTCATTTACGGTAACCTTTCTGAAGATATTTTCATTGGTGAACAGGGTGAACACATTATCCTCTCCAACATTTTTGATCAAATCCTGAACGGCCTGTTCCAAAATGGAAAGTCCATTGTCTTTGGCCTGCATGCTGAAGGAATTATCCAAGTAAATAACCGTCTCCTTTGTGGTGGTTGCGGTCTGGGAGGCGCTAAAGGGTTGGGCAAAGGCGACCACCAGAGCAGCAATCAACAACAATCTTGTGATGAGGAGCAACCATTTTTTGAGCTGGTTACTTTTTCTGGATTCCGAAACTACCTTTTGTAGCATGGCTACATTGGTAAATGGAGTTTTTTTAAACCTTCGTAATTGAAAAAGATGAATAAAAATGGGAATCAGGAGAAGTAATAGGGCCCAAAGGATTTCCGGATGTTTAAACTGCATTCCCAACTTTGATTAAGCAAATATAGGTGATACTTAGCTAATGGCGGTGTTAAGGGTTTGTTAGATTCAATTGTCAATTATCAATTTTCAATTTTCAATTTTTCATTTTTATTGCTCATTGCTCATTGCTCATTGCTCATTGCTCATTGCTCATTGCTCATTGCTCATTGCTCATTGCTCATTGCTCATTGCTCATTGCTCATTGCTCATTGCAAAACCTAGCAGAAGAAAAAATAGTCTTTCATGGCCTGTTGTCCCAGCGTGGAGAAGAATTCACGGATTTCCTTCTGGGCAGTCTCATTGGCCACTGTTATCACGCTCTGGGGATTTTTCAGTTTTTTCAGCGTTTCAAAATGCACCAATTCCTGTCCGTATATTTTTTTGCCAATTTTTGCGGGATTGTCACATAACCACACAAAGTCCAATTCTTGATTTACCAAACTTTTTGCAATGGACTTGCCCTTAAAACCTGCTCCCCAAACTACCAAAGGACGGGTTGGGTCATGATCCAGTTTTAAAAAGTAATGAAGCTTGATATCTAAAAAATAATTCTGTGCATAATGTTCATGGGTTCTGGATGTCCGGGTATCATAATCCCTCCATAAATGAAGCACTTCATTACAGGGGATTATTTTTAATTGATTTTCATAAAATCGAAAGGTGAGATCATAATCCTCGGGATACCGATCGGGGCGGAAAGCACCGCTCAATTCAAAATCATCCCTGTGCACCATCCAGCAAGGGGAAGGGATTACACATTCCTTGTAGATTTCATTATAGTTGTTCCCGATTGCAGTCAGGGCATTCAACCATGTTTCATATCGTGCATACCCATCGCTGATACCTCGATGGGAAAAATACTGTACTTGCCCCACGGCCACATGACCTTTTCCATGACTACCCAACGATCCTGCCATGACTTCCAGGCGATTGGGCTTCATGATGTCGTCAGAATCCATACGGGAAACCAATTCTCCAGAACTATGTTCATAGGCCGTTTGTAAAGCTGGAATAATTCCATTACCAAAATTGGGATAAACTTTTATTCGGTTATCCTTCTTGGCGTAAGCTTCCAGAACTTTCCTGCTATTGTCTTCAGAATGATCATCAACTGCCAAGACCTCCCAATGGGGATAGGTCTCAGCTAGAATGGAATCCAAACATGCGGGAAGGTATTCCTGGGTATTTTTAAATGGCATAAAAAGGCTGACGGTAGGATTTTGCATGAAATTGCGAAGAATTCCTGAATCATTTCAGTGATAAGATATCAAACTGAGCTTTGTACAATCGGCTACCACCATTTTGATAGCTTTTCAGATAATCCAAGAGATCATCCATGGAAACCATGTTGGAGCCAGGTTCTTGACTTCTACGACTGGTGAAGTACAAAACATTGTTTGCTGGGTCCACAAATGGGCAGTAGTCCATGTATTTCGAATTAATAGGAGCGGGTAGGGGTATGGCTTTGGTCCAATTCCCGGAATCGTCTTTGAAACTGACATAGAGATCACCACTCCCTTGACCGTCCTCGCGGTTGTATCCTCCAAAAATCAAGTAAGAATCATCAGGGGAAATGTAACTATTGTATTCAAAGCCTTCCGTGTTAATGTTCCCGCTCAAGGAAATGGGTTCGGCATAACTCCCATCATCATACGAACTGAAAAAGATATCATCCCTTCCTAGCGCCCCAGGACAATCACAGGTATAATATAAATTCCCGTTTTGCGCCACAGCAGGATAAAATTCATTGTGTTCGGTATTGATTGGAGCACCTATATTAATGGGTGTAGACCATTTAGAGGTCGCATTAGCCCTTTCCACGTACCAAATATCAAAATCCTTTGGAGTTGTTGACGCCGGCTCCACAGGTCTATTGGACACAAAATATAGGCGCAACCCATCTGGGGACAGAAATGGTTCCAGATCTTTGTATTTTCCAGAAAAAGAGGCAATTGTTGGCATGTCCCAACCATCTTCCCCATTAACGGATTTCACGATTACGGACACCTCCTCGTTAGGGGATTGAACAGTGAAGTAGGATTCTTTCCCATTTGCATCCATGGTAAAATCCCTGATTTTATCAAACATGGGCAAATGTTCCAGTAGGGGTTGGACTTGAATGTTGTTTTGGGCACTCGCATACCATCCGAAAAATAAGGCCAAAAGCGGAATGGAAAATTTCATATCTAACTCTTAATAGCCATTTGAATGGTTTTGTTGGCAAGTTCGGCCATGATTTCATAGCCCGCGGTAGTTGGGTGAACCCCATCATTAGCCAGTTCCTTGGGAAGCCCATTCCTGTTATCCGACATGGCGGAAAAATAGTCCAGATAAAATATATTCTTATCCCTGGCCAGTCGCTGCAGCATATTGTTCAATTGGGGGATTTTTATATTCGGGGCCATTTTTGGTTTCCATGGGTAGTCAAAAGCTGGGAGCACTGAACAGATTACGGGTGTAATACTGCTTGCTTGCGCCAATTCCACCATGGATTGAATGTTATCCCTTATCTGCTCCAAGGTCATTGGTCCGGTATTACCTGCAATATCGTTGGTGCCGGCCAAAATAAGAACCACCTTAGGTTTTAGATCAATAACATCCTGCCTAAATCGCAATAGCATTTGAGGCGTGGTCTGACCACTAATCCCCCGATTTACATAAGAAGGATTTTCAAAGAAAGAAGGCATGCCATTGGTCCACCCTTCGGTAATGGAATTACCCATAAAAACCACGCGATTTTCATCCATTGGAGCGGTTAATATCTTTTGATTTGCCTCTTGATATTTGGCTAGATTGGGCCAATCCTGGGCATGGGTATTTTTAAAAAATGAAAGGAAAGACAGCAAGGCAATAACTAGGATTCTGTGTTTTGACATGATTGAAGGTGTTTGCTAAAAATAAACAAATTCTCTCATAAAAATTGTTCGCTTACCTCAGGTAAAGGACTATCGAAATCAAAAAGAGCAGTACAATTAGGAATGCCATTAAACCCGCGGCCAAATTAGTTTTCCTATTGTCTTGGATCATTTCTTTTACTCGGCGCCTTGAATGTGGTGATTCTGGTTTAAATTCCAAGGTAGTTTCAACTGGATTGCCATAAACATCCGCTTTAGTCCTTATTTTTCTTTTCTTTAATAAGGCCCTATTGATTTTAACTACTTTGCTGGCATGCGAACTGAAACCCATAATGATGTATTTTCATTATAAGTAGGTAAAATTGTTGATTTGTTACAATATTTTTATTAAATAAGTATTTAATCTGATAATAATTCAGGATTATAGAGTAATTCCTGAACATTCTCGAAATACCGTCCCATATGTCTACCATCAACCAAAGCATGGTGCGCTTGGACGGACAAAGGCATTAAATGTGTGTTATTTTGGCTGAAGAATTTCCCCCAGCTTATTCTGGGCACCGAATCATGCGGGTGATAGTGCATGGCATGCTGAATACTGGTGAAACTTACCCAAGGGATAGCCGACATAAACAAGTAATCGTCCCTTCCAGGTTCATCTTCAATGGAAGGGTTTGTTTTCATGGCCTCATTGATCCGTTTAGCATCATGGATAAAATCCTGGGCGCTTGTTTTAAATGGAACCGTGCAAAAACTAAAAACGTCAGTTTCGTTGGTGGGAACCGTAAAAGAGGGATGCACACTCTCATGCTCAACTACTTCATTTTCTCTAATTCTCCATCGAAACTCATTGATATCATTGGCTGCTTTGGATAACAAATAAACCAAACTAAAGGTTAATGGCAATTCCATTGACTTTACATAAGGTAAGAACGAGCCAACGTCTACATTGGCCGTAATGTTAAAATGCGGATGGTTCATGTGATTGAAAAAAGCAAAATGCTTTTTCCGATGGGGATTGTCAAAGACAATTTTTTTCATTGAACCTTTCTAATTCTTCGGTGGCGTTATCATAATGTGGGCCCTATGGGTTCCTGGGTTCATAATCCAAGCGTGCCCAGGAGGAGTAGGGGTGGTGGGTAATCCTGTGGTTTCCCCTGTTGCAAAGGGGATGTAAAAAACATAGCGCACATAGGGATTTTCAATTTCCTGGGTTTCCGTGTTTACATCTCCCGTAAAGACACATAAGGTGGTCTTGTCCGGCATTTTCAACTTTCCAGCCTTAACTTCCTCCTCGCGAATATCAAAGATTTCCTTCCCATCTTTACCTTGGGCTTTCAACTCCCTTCCACGAGCCATAAAGGGTTCCAGTTCCTTATGATATGCAGCGGTGGAAAACTTTTCCTTTTTGGGGTCATCTGCCAATGCGATATAATCATTGCTTCCTTCTCGCAGTGTAACAAAATTCCCCGAAGCATCATAGCCATATACTTTGGCCCCGTCTTTATAATCCGCTGGTACGGCCATTAGGGCAGTTTTGATTTGCCATTCTTTTGGAGGTATGGTTTGGGAGATGATACATTGGGCAGTGAGTCCGAATATCACGGACAAGATTGCTATTTTACTCATGATTTTAATATTTGGCACTTTTTCCATTGGCCGTTGTTCTTACTATAAAGTTTCTGAGGTCATCATTGGCTTTTTTCAAGTCTTCCCTTCTTAAATACATCATATGCCCTGATCGGTACCCTTTAAATTCAAACCTATCTTTCATCCGCCCACTTGGGTCAACCTGCCACATGGTGTACTTGGCATTGAAATAGGTAGTGGCACCATCATAGTACCCGGATTGAACCAAAACGTTCAAATATGGATTCTGCGCCATGGCCTGTCTCAGATTATCCCGTGTATTGTCATCTTCATTGTTCCAAGGATGTACGGGGCCAAACATATTATACTTGATATCCGTTTTGAATTTAAGTTCTTCCTGAAGATAATAGTTGATTGCCGGGGTAAAGCTATGCAGCCAAGAGGTCAGCTCTGCAGAATAATCAGGTCCTTCTCCGAACAGTTGTCGATCAATTCCTAAATAGCGACTGTCCAACCTTCCAACGTTATAACCACCATCTTCTTTCAGTAGATTTTTCCAAAAGAATTGGGTAGGCACATCCAAATTGTGATCTAGGATATCCTTTTCTTTTAAGCCTGAATAAAAGGCCATTTTTTTGGCAACCGCATTTCGTTCCGAGTCGGAAATAAATCCACCTTTGGCGATGGCTGGGATCAAAGTATTGATCGTGTAGTTTTCTGCCTCGGGCAATACCTCCAGCAAATCTTTACTTTGAAGTTCTGATGGTAACGCCTTATGATGCCAAGCAGCGGCAGTATAATAGGGGAGGTTCAGCGCGCTTGAAACCGGCCCACCAACCCTGATGACTTTATAATCTGCAGGGGAAACCATGATTACCCCGTTGAGATACATCCATTGCTGGTTTTGTAAGGCCAGTGACAATCCCATAACGCGGGTTCCCCCATAACTTTCACCAATGATATATTTAGGGGAACGCCATCTGTTATTTCGGGTTACGAAGGTGTTTAACCATTCGGCCAAATATGTCACATCCGCATTGATGCCAAAAAACTTGTCCCGGTCCACCTTTTCACCTGTTTCTGGAATGGTTCTGGAATATCCGGTATTGGCTGGATTCACATAAACAATATCGGTAACGTCCAAAACCGAAAAGGGATTTTGCTTAACCCCATAGGGCTGTACAGGATATCCCTCATCATCAATCTTAAGTACCCTTGGTCCGGTGTAAGCCAAGTGCATCCAAACAGATCCGGAACCTGGTCCGCCGTTGAAGGAAATCAACAAGGGGCGCTCTGCCCTGTTACGTACATTGTTCCTCGTATAATAGGTATAGTGAAGGGAGGCAATCGGCTCTCCCATATCATCCCATACAGGTTGTGTGCCCGTTGTGGCCGTATAGCTAATATTGGCCCCATTGATAGTAACACTATGTTGCGTGGTGATGGTAGTGTCAATAGGGATTTTCCGACTTTGGGCAAAGGTTAAAACAGTGCACAGAAGGGTGCAAAGAACTAGGAAGTTTTGTTTCATTTTGTGTTAAAATTAGTCTAGTTCTAAAAGTAGGGATTTTGAGTGGATTTGAAAGAAATAAGTTCATATAGATTAACACAAACCAGCTTCTTTTCTTCTTGTTTATTTCTAACTTTAAAGAACTCAAAACTAAGAGGTATGAAAACCATTTCCAGAAGAACATTTAATTCCACTTTGGGCAAAGGTATTGGAGCTACCGCACTACTGGGCTCCTCAGCTTTTATCGCTGCCAACGCCACATCACAAAACAAGAAGAGATTGGGAATTGCACTGGTAGGATTGGGAAGTTACAGCACGTACCAATTGGCCCCTGCATTGCAGGACACAGAGCATTGTTATCTGGCTGGAATTGTCACTGGAACTCCTGAAAAAGAAGAAGTATGGGCATCCAAATATGGCATTCCCAAAGCGAATATATACAATTACCAAAATTTTGACACCATCAAAAACAATTCTGCCATAGATGTAGTATATGTGGTCCTGCCCAATAGCATGCATGCCGACTTTTGTATAAGGGCGGCAAAAGCAGGTAAACATGTAATCTGTGAAAAACCCATGGCAGTATCCGTAGTGGAGTGTGATGCCATAATAAAAGCATGTAAAGATGCTGGGGTTAAACTGGGTATGGGTTATCGGCTTCATTCAGAACCCTATACCCAAGAAATCAAAAAATATGTTCGGGAGAAAACCTTTGGAAATGTTCATTATATAACTGCAGATGCTGGATACCGTTCCAGGTCCAACCCAGGACAGTGGCGATTGAACAAAGCCTTATCTGGCGGAGGGGCATTGATGAACATGGGAGTTTATGCCATTCAAAGTGTGATCTATGGAACCGGAGAGAATCCCGTATCTGTATCCGCCCAGGAATACAGCACCGATCCTGACTATTTCAAGGATACGGATGAAACCATAACCGCTCAATTTGAGTTTGAAAGTGGGGCGGTTGGAAATATCATGACCTCACACAACATCAGGGCCAACCGCTTGTTTGCCTCCTGTGATCAAGGTTGGTATGAATTGGATCCTGCCAGCACTTATATTCCTTTGGCCGGACGTACTTCCCGTGGAGATTTAAACTTTCCACAGGAAAGTCAGCAGAAATTGCAAATGGATGACTTTGCCAAGCATATATTATTTGGCGAACCCAATGTGGCTCCAGGCGAAATGGGACGCCGTGACATGATTATTGTGGAGACCATTTACAAATCCATTGCCCAGGGAGGCCAGAAAATCCAGCTTGATATTCCGAATGGTTACGGTCTCTGACATGAGCCGTGGTTTAGCCTTTTAAAATGGTTTCAATTTGTTGCAATTCATCAGCGCTGAAATCTAAATTCTCCAAAGCTTGGATGTTATCCAGTAGTTGACTTGCCCTGCTAACCCCAACCAGCACGGTTGTAATTTTCTCATCACGTAATACCCAGGCCAAGGCCATTTGGGCCAAACTTTGGTTTCTACCTTCAGCAATGGCATTAAGCTTTGCGACCTTGTCCAAAACCTCTGGTGTAATCTGATCGGACTTCAAATAGCGGGCGTCCTTAACCGCTCTGGAATCCTTAGGAAGTCCTTTGAGGTATTTGTTGGTCAGTATACCCTGTTCCAACGGGGAAAAAGCAATGGAACCGATTCCTTTTTGACCTAAAACGTCCAAAAGCCCATCCTCTATCCAGCGATCAAACATATTGTATCGAGGTTGATGTATAAGTAAGGGAGTTCCAAGTTCTTTAAGAATATCATATGCTCTGGCCGTGTCCTCCGCATGGTATTGGGAAATTCCAACGTAAAGTGCTTTACCTTGCTTGACTATTTGATGCAGGGCGCCCATAGTTTCTTCCAAAGGGGTGTCTGGATCGGGTCTGTGGTGGTAAAATATGTCAACATAATCCAGACCCATACGCTGCAAGCTTTGATCTAAACTTGCAATCAGATATTTTTTGGACCCAAAATTTCCATACGGCCCTGGCCACATATCCCATCCAGCTTTGGAAGATATAATCAACTCATCACGATAGGCTTTGAAATCTTTTTGGAATATACGTCCAAAGTTATCCTCGGCAGCACCATAGGGTGGACCATAGTTATTGGCCAAATCAAAATGGGTGATCCCATGATCAAAGGCTGTTCGCAAAATCTGTCGTGCTTTGTTAAAATCGTCCGTATGCCCAAAGTTGTGCCATAGTCCAAGGGAAATCATGGGCAAAAGGAGTCCACTATTTCCGCATCTGCGGTATTTCATCTTTTCGTACCGATCTTCGGAAGCGACATAGGAGGGTATGCCAAAACTGTCATTTATGCTCATTGGTTGTTTGGATTTTGGTGTTAGACGTTCAACCCAAAAATAACATACAATCACCTAACAAAATAGTGCTAAAATTTTTCAAAAACGCCTAAACCAAAAAGCGCAAAATCGTATTTAACTGGATCTGATGCATCCAACCTTCTTAGATTGTTGTCCAATTCGGCAAGAGCCTTGGCATCATTTTGCTTCCGTTTGAGCAGTTTTAGTTTTCGGGCCACATTTCCCGAATGTACATCCAAAGGGCAGGAAAGTTGTGATGGGTTTAGATTTTTCCAGAGTCCAAAATCCACCCCAGTGTCATTGTCACGAACCATCCAGCGTAAAAACATATTGATCCGTTTGGCAGCAGAACCCTTTGCTGGATCGGAAACATGTTTGGTGGTGCGTTGTTGATGGGGTAATTCAAAAAACACCTTCTTGAATTCGGAAATGGCAGGCTGCAGGGTTTCCTTTTGTTGAAATTTGGTAAACACAGCTTCCAATCCCCCATGTTTGGTGTAGATGTTTTGAAGACTTTTGATAAAATAGGTCAAATCCAGGGCGTTAAAGGTGCGGTGTACAAATGAGCCAAGCTTTTCCAATTCTGCCTCGGAATGGTTGTAAATAAAATCATAGGGAGATTGATTCATCAGCTCCATTAGGGAAGAGGCATTTTTTATGATGCTCTTCCGATTGCCCCAGGCAATGGTAGCTGTTAAAAAGCCGCTGATTTCAATATCTTCTTTCATGGAGAAACGATGGGGAATCTGAAGGGGGTCATCCTCCAAAAAACTGGGATGATTGTACTGCTCCACTTTGGCATCCAAGAATTCCTTAAGCTCGCCCTTTGTCATGCTATCTTGAGACAATCACACCATCCACCATGGTTAGTTTTCTATCGGCCATATTGGCCAATTCCGTGTTATGGGTTACCAAAACGAAAGTCTGACCAAATTCATCACGTAGTTTAAAAAACAATTGATGGAGGTTGTCCGCACTTTCAGAATCCAGGTTTCCGCTAGGTTCATCGGCAAGGATTACAGATGGATTATTGATAAGTGAACGGGCTACGGCAACCCTTTGCTGTTCGCCCCCCGAAAGCGCATTGGGCTTATGGTCATAACGGTCAGAAAGCCCTAGAAAGTCCAACAACTCCTTGGCCCTCTTTTCTGCCTCGACCCTGGGTGTTTTTTTAATAAAAGCAGGTATGCATACATTTTCCAATGCCGTAAACTCGGGCAAAAGTTGATGAAATTGAAATATGAACCCGATATGCTCATTCCGAAACCGAGCCAATCCTTTATCGTTCAATTGATTCACTGGGGTGTCATTGATCAGCAAAGTACTATCGGTTTTGTTTGAAGGCTCATCCAAGGTCCCCAATATTTGCAAAAGGGTAGTTTTGCCAGCCCCGGAAGCGCCCACAATCGAAACAACTTCACCCTTGTTGATGGTCAGGTCAACACCTTTTAAAACCTCCAGGTGCCCAAAAGATTTTTTAATGTTTGTGGCTATGATCATAAAATCCTTGCTTCGGGGAGTGAAAGTAACAATTACTGTTGAGCGAACAAAAATTGAGTTTTAAATAAAGTTTTTCTTAAGAATTACGACAATAAAATGCAGATCCATTTGGGGATGAATGCTGGAATGGATAAGTTTATTTTAAGGTTTGACAAATATGGACATACAAGGGAACAAAAATTTGGAATTGGCAATTTTTGCCGGAGGTTGTTTTTGGTGCACGGAAGCGGTTTTTCAAAGATTGAATGGAGTAATTGAGGTAATCTCGGGCTACACGGGTGGAGCTATCAAGAATCCAGCCTATCGGGAAATTTGTACGGGTAGAACAGGGCATGCAGAGGCCATTCAAATCAAGTATGACTCAACCAAAGTCTCCTTTGTTGAGCTATTGGAAGTGTTCTTTGCCACCCATGACCCCACAACATTAAATAGGCAGGGGAATGATGTGGGCAGCCAATACCGGAGTGAAATCTTTTATACTTCCCCGAATCAAAAGAAGGAGGCCGAGGAGTTTATTGCGCTGTTGGAAAGGGAAAAAGTGTTCACAAATCCCATTGTAACGGCCGTTTCAGAAGCAAAACCTTTTTATATTGCGGAACAGGAGCATCAGAATTATTACAATGATCACTCCAATCAACCGTATTGTCAGTTTATCATTGATCCAAAAATCAAGAAATTGAACAAGCATTTTTCTAACAAGCTAAATACCGCAACATAGCCCATGGCGCCCTATCAGAATCTGGAAGAATACAATATCGAAATTACCAACGAGGTCAAGGATCGTTTTGCCAAAATCATTGACGAGATTGGGGAGGATGTACAACGGGACGGCCTCCAAAAAACGCCTGAACGAGCGGCCAAGGCCATGCTGTTTTTAACCCAAGGATATGGCCAGGATGCAGCTGAAATATTGCGTAGCGCCATGTTTGAGGAGGATTATGACGACATGGTGATCATCAAGGATATTGAAGTGTATTCCCTTTGTGAGCATCACATGCTTCCTTTCTTTGGAAAAGCCCATGTGGCCTACATTCCAAACGGGCATATAGTGGGATTGAGCAAAATACCAAGGGTTGTGGATGTCTTTGCCCGAAGACTACAAGTACAGGAGCGCTTGACCCATGATATATTGGAGTGCCTAAACAACACCTTAAAGCCAAAAGGTGTTGCTGTGGTCATAGAAGCAGCGCATATGTGCATGATGATGCGAGGGGTTCAAAAACAGAATTCGGTGACCACAACTTCAGGGTTCCGGGGACAATTTGAAAAGATTGAGACCCGCAATGAGTTCTTGAAACTCATCAGCTCGGATTTGTCCTAGGGGATTTCCCCATTTCATTTGGAATTGCTATTTTTCCGCAATGGCAAAGGTGGAAGACCAAAAATATCAGCATTTACTTTTGGGATTATTGTTTGACGGTATTGGAATGCTGTCCTTCGCCATTCCGGGCATCGGGGAATTTTCAGATGTCATATGGGCTCCCGTGGCAGGTTGGCTTATGACTCGCATGTACAAAGGAAAAATTGGTCAGGTGGCAGGTGTCGTAACATTTGTCGAAGAACTTATACCAGGCTTGGATATTGTCCCTTCCTTTACCTTGATGTGGCTTTACACCTATGTTTTTGCCAGGCTAAAAAAGTAACCACAGATTAATCTGGGATTCAGCATCATTTGGTGGTATTGGAGTTCAAAAACCCGTCCAATAATCCATTGAATTCCTCTGGGCTTTCCCAAAACATGGCATGACTGGTAATGGGAACACATTTAGCTTTCGGGGCTTGATTTTGTAACCAATGGGAAGCTTCGTTGTACCAACCATTCCTTACCATGTAGAGGGCTGGGATTTTACCATTAATGTTTTTAACGATTTCATTATAATCACTTACAAGTCCGTCAATGTACAGACTCAATGCCGCATATTTGGGAGTTTGAAGGGTTTCGGCGATCATCCAGTCTTCTTCGGTTTGGGAAATTTCAGTTTCCAGCATCCAATCCACAACAGCTTTGGCATAGCCTTCGGGATCACTCAATAGATTTTTTAGACTCCCCCTGTAACCATCAAAAGTTCCATAGACCCATTCTGATTCTGAATCACCAATCCACTTGGGTGGCTCGTCAATCAAAACCAGTCGATCAAGATTCTTCGTTCCATATTGCTGAACATACTCAAAAACAGTTGCGCACCCACTAGACCAGCCAACTAATATGGCATTTTCAAGTTTCAGTTCAGTAATCAAATGATGTAGATCCTGGGCATGGATTTCATACGTATTCCCATTTTCAGTTTTAGTGGACTTGCCCTGACTCCTGGGATCATAGGAAACATATCGGTAGTCTTTAGCATAATGGTCCTTCTGGTGCTTAAAAAATTCTGTGGTCATGGTCCAACCAGGAATAAAAATGATGGGCTGACCATTTCCAACGTCTTCCACGAATAAATTCAAATCCTCCGCTGGTAGCTTAATGAAACTTTCTTGTGCAAAAAGCCAAGAAGAAACCAAGCTAAAGAGGACAATAACCAGGTGTTTATAGGAATTCATCATGAACGAATTTAGGAATGGATTCTTTATACTGAATTTGAAGATAGTTGTGCCCACCTGCTAATTTACCAAATCCCTCTGGTGTTATTTCAGGTCGGTCAGGCCCAATTAGCGTTGCTGTGTCTCCCACAACAACAGATTTTTCTGGGCCTATTGATAGATTGCAATGGCTGGCATTCACGTTGACCACCTTGTAAAGTGTATCGTTGATCAGTACTTTGGCTCCGTTTTCGGCTCCGCTGTAATATCCATCGGCCCATCCAATGGGCAAGGTAGCAATCCACTCATCAGCCTCTACTTTATAAAATCTCGAAAAACCAATGGTATCTCCTTTGCGTAGTTTTTCCATTCGAATTACGGTTGCTTTCAACCGATAGGTAGGTTGCAACGGCACATTTTTGGCTTGATCCATTTTGGAAAGGGGATAGGTGCCGTGTAACAAAATGCCGGGTCTTACCGTATTAAAATGGGATTCC
Source organism: Flagellimonas sp. (assembly GCF_965215805.1). Classification (GTDB taxonomy): domain Bacteria; phylum Bacteroidota; class Bacteroidia; order Flavobacteriales; family Flavobacteriaceae; genus Flagellimonas. The sequence goes on from NZ_OZ244124.1 coordinate 3,140,837, forward strand.
GGTAGATCAAGTAGTGATAGGGAAGGTGCCATATGCAATCTTGATGGTAAGATTCCATTGTCCTTTAATTGACCAATAATGTTGGAGAAGCGTTGAATTTGCGTCCGGGCAAAGTCCTCTGGCGTTGTTAATGTACTAAATAGGCCCGTAATTTTAACATTGGGTGTAGCGACCAATTCCTTGATCCAACCTATACCCTTGGAATAGGGCATTCCCATTCTACCCAAGCCTGTATCAACATATAGTTCTACAAGAACCTCTTTATTACTTTCGGATGCCAGCTTTTTTATTTTGTTGCTGGATTCTAGGGAAAATGCACTTAAGGCAATAGCATTATTGACCAAATCCATTCCCAAGTCCTCATTAAAATCCCCCATTAACAATATAGGTTTGCTAACCCCATTTCCGCGCAGCGCAAGACAGCGTTCATCCTTTACCAGTGCAAAACCTGCAATGTGCGCACTTTGATCTAAAATTTGAGCCACTTGTACATCACCCAAGCCGTAGGCATTGTTTTTCAAAACAGCCATAATGGGCTTGTTTTGTGCCATTTTGGAAATCAATTGAACATTTTTCAAATAAGCATTCGCAGAAAGCTCGATCCAAGGATTGGCGGTTTGGCTTACCAAATTAGTCCCGCTAGGATTGAAGGTTTGCGCAAGTGAAAGATGATGCGAAAGACCAATACCTAAAGTAGCGAAGGCAGTATCTTTTAAAAATTTCCTTCGGGTATTCATGCTATTGATTTTATTGAAGGCATTAGTACCCTCCCAGCCGCTTAAAATTGCTTTAGGAGGGTGATCTTGCCTATAAATTGTCTGGTACTTTGCATCGGATCAAAAATGTCCGTTTGAGTGTCGTTGAATACGAGATACACAAAAGAAAGCGGCATATATTCCCAGCTCAAACGCGCATTCCACCTTCCCTGTTCGTTAAAACTATTATACTGGTAAAAAGTGGAGAGTTGTACCCTGGGATTTAACGCCAACCGTAAATTAGCGGAATACAGATTCGTGGTTAAATTGGAGTCACCAATCCCCACATCTTTGATGGTATTATGCTCGTATTCCAATGCCAGTGCGGCATGGGGAATGGGAGCAAAGCGGGCTGCAGCATTGATGGTATTCCGGGTTCCATTGTAAAAACTTCCAAAATTATAACCTAGGTCACCTGACCATTTTTTGGATTGGTCGGTATTATATTGAACCAAATAACGTGTGTAATAATAGTTGTCCTGTGCAATCTGGAGACCCAATGGAGCAAAATCAAAGTTGATGTTTTGCCAAGTTGGTGTCGCCGAAACCTCAAAAAAACTATTGTCCTTGAACCAAGTAAAAATTGGGAAGATGTACAAACTAGCCTGTTGGAACTGCGTAGGGTCTGAGGCATCATGCAAATAATTGACAAACATTCCGGGATCCCACCGCCTGATCCAGTCCATTTTTTTAGGTCTGACCACTAAATACCCACCTGGATTATGTCTGATCACATTGGTTTGACGAACAAAACCCATTCTTGGATTGTAATTGGCATCCGTATATTCTGTTACCCATCCATAATAGAATTTATTGGAGTCATTGCCTGCAAAAAAACGCCCAGCAAAGCCAGTTTCCCCAGTTTCCTCATCTATGGAAGTGGATAGGATATACTGAATATCCCATTGACTTGTGGGGCGTATTTGCCCGTCTATAGTAATGGTAGTGTTATTGTTGCTATCCAAATTCAGGTCATCATGCTCGTTATCCAAGCGATGCGTGACCATAACCCCAACATTGTTTTCCCTACCGTAATTCCTGAGATAACGGAATACTCCAAAATTTGCTCCTGCAGAACCATCCGTTTCTCTTTGACGTACGAACAATCCGGCCAAAGCATTTTTTTCGGTACGTTGGGTAAAACGTGCACCAACATCAATTGGTGCCGGGATGGCATTAAAGTTCCCCTGAAGTCCAATACGTCTGCTAAAAAAAGGCCTAATGGATTGTTGCAATCCACCCGCCCAGATTCCAGAATTTTCCAAAAAGAACTGTCGTCGTTCTGGAAAAAAGATATTGAAACGTTCCAAGTTGTTTACGGCTCGATCCACATCGGCTTGGGCAAAATCGGTATTTACCGTTAAATCCAATACCGTTTTGGGATTCATGGCCCATTTGACATCAAAACCCAACTTGGGATCACTGGCTTTTGAAGTTAGAATATCTCCTTCTTTATTCTCATCATACTGGTACAAGGTATAGGGCTCCACCCTAATATTGGCGGAGGGAGGTGGCACTTCAATATCCGTCAATTTAGCGGCATAGGTCATTCTATAGGGCGTGAATGACTGTGGGATAGCCGGAAAAGTGGATACTTCCACTTCTCTACGGGCATAGCGAACCATGGTCATTCCCAACTCGATGGTATTCCCATTTTCGGGAAGGTTGTATCGAAGGGATTTAAACGGAATGGCCATTTCCACTGTAAATCCTTGGTCAGATCGCTGGGTGCGAACCCTCCAAAGGGTATTCCAGCCTGTATCAAAATTGTTCCCATTGAAATTCTGGAAGTCCCTTTGGTTCCCATAAGGTGTGGTCTGAAACCCTTGGGCATATTGTTTCAGGTTTTGGGGATCTAGGGCAACTCCAAAGATATCGTTCTCACCCCAGCTAAAATCCCGACGCAAATCCTGAATCCGAATTCCTGGAATTCCCAAGGAATCCTTACAAAATGCTGATATGTAAAGATTTTTGTCATCGTAAAGGAATTTCACCAAGGTTTTGTAGGTGATCTTGCCTCCCTGTCTGGGTTCCCTGCGGAAAAAATCATCAACCAGTTCAGCCTTATCCCATGAGGGTTCATCCAAACGACCATCAACCTGGATAGGGGACGCAGCCCTTGAAACCGAAATTTCCAAGGGCACCTCCAGTGGAGGAAAATTCTCTGCATTCTCTTCCTGGGCTTGGATACCATGTACACATAGGAGCCAAGAAAAAATCAAAATTAGATGCGCTCTCATGCTATGGGGTAATTATGTTTTTACTGGACTGATACCCCATTCCTTTTGCAAACCCCAGCGTTACCAATCCCAAGGCAATCACAACAAGGACGAATATGCTTTTTGTGGTGCTATTGGATTCCAATGATACATACTCAAATACAGGTAGATTTTTGTAATCCTCACTGGAAAAGACTTGATTGTTATAGAGGAAAGGCAATAAATGCTGACGCCAAGTTTCTGCAAAGGCCGTTACTTGTTTTCTATAATTTTCATAGTCCCTAGTGGAAGTTCCTGCCAAAGTGTTGAGTTCCTGCTGAACAATAATGGCAGGGGACACCCATTTGAGTTGGGAAATCCATTGCTGCTGATTCTGTAATTGCCCTTCAAACTTTTGAATAACGGGTTGTAGCTCTTCCCGAACCAATTGTTGGGATGCCATATACCGATGATAGAAACTTCGTCCCTGATTGGGATCGTTGATGGCATATTCGGGATGATCCCTTAAAAAGTTATCCAGGATTTCATCTTGTTTCTTGGTGGCTTCCGCCTTGGCATTTCTTAACTGATTGATCATCAGCGTTCGGGAGGGCATAGGATATAGTGTGCTGCCCATCTGATTCAGTGTGGATGGGATCAGCAGAACAAATAGCAGCCATAAGCCTATAAGAGCTATGGCGTTTTTCGCTGAACTTCCTACCCAAAGGTTGACTACGAATGCCAGAGCAAACCAAAACAGAACGTATCCCACGGTCACACCAAATACGGGTAAAAGATTAGTTAAGCTGCTATCATTGCCATTGATATAGAATACAATTGTGAGTATAACACCAATCATTACAATGATCCAAAACAGACGTATGACCATTTTTTGCAGTACCCATGACGCCAACGAAATGGGCTGGGAAGCCAAAAGCCTCAATGTACCGCTTTCCCGTTCAGACGAAAGGACATTATAAGTAAATGCAATGATGATCAAGGGCAACAAGAAAATAATGACAAATGCTGGATCAAAACTGCCAAACAATTGCTGAACAGGATTAGTGATTTCTGTAAAATTAAGGGCTAGATCATCACCAGAGGTTTTTGGTTTTACATAGTGCGTAAATAAATCACTTTGCCCTGTGGAGATATAAGCTAAATTGGAAGGGTCCATAGCAGCTACACGTGGATGATAGTTACCTACCGCCATCGGTTTGGATGGTATGGTCCAAGGCGAAGCAGAGACCTCCATACCACGTTCTATGGAGTCCAATAATATTAGCATTACCTGATCGGATTCCTGTACCTCCTGATGGGCCGCCTGAATATCCGATTTTCTCTTGTCCACTTTTTCATGACCGTTGTAAAAGGCAAAAAAGAAGAGTGCAAAAAGGAGGAGGCTCAACAATTGGATCCAACCATTTCTAAGAAGTCCTTTTAGCTCGTATATAAAGTTAAACTTGTACATCGCTATAATTTTTTAGTGGTGAGAAATAGAAGGGAAAATGAACCCAATATCCAAGCGGATAAAATGGCCGAGTTGGAAGAGTTCCTTGAAAGGGTTTCGGAAAGTTCAGGCGGGTCATAGTCAAATGCAGGCATTTCTTTCCAGGTGGATTCATCTGCCCTATAGCTCCAGTCCCCATATGAAGAATTTACGGCAAAATTGCCATTGAGGAAGGCCTGTAGGTCTACTCTATATGTTTCTGCCGCATCGGCGAAGTCCCAGTGGGTGGCATAGTCTGTATTGGCCACGGCCATGCTCATAAACCGTGCTGGTAAAAAAGGTGATAACACGGCGAGGTTGCGGTACAATTTGGACTGCTGTTCAAATTGCGTTTTTAGATGTTTGTAATGCTTAAAGTAGATTTCAGCGGTGTGTTCCTCTCCTTTCTGCATCCGATAGGCATCAAAATTGAATGGAAGTTGCTCCAAACTATCCACATTATGCTGCTTTAGCACTTCATCTTCCAGCATTTTAGCTTGTTTGTTCCAAGGGTCATGACCATCAATCCCATTTTTTTTATCCTCGGTAATATTAGCCGCAAATTCTTGTCGGGTAGGGTACGGGTATTGGGACTCTGCCACATTACTAGCAGCTTTTGGAACTGCCAAACAGGCTAAAATCCAAGCTCCCAAGGATAATACTAGAGAGATTCCCGATTTCTTCACTTTAGAGGAAATAAACAGGACCAAATTGATGAAAATCACATAATAGGCCATATAAACAAGGAACATAACCCCCAAAGATTCCCAACTGAAGACACCAAAATCCTTAAGATTGGACAGGACGATTCCAGCTACCACAAAAAGTACTGCTACAGCGATGAAAATAGGGGCAAAAATGGCCAACCACTTGCCAAAAATCAGTTTCCAGACAGGAGTTCCCTGGCTTTTCAAAAGGACCAAGGTCCCCATTTCCTTTTCTTTGGTAAATGCGTTGTATCCAAGAAATACAATCAGCAAAGGCAGAATAAACAAGAGTACAAAATCGGGCGTCAAGTCGCCAAATCGGGCCAAACCAGTTTGATCGGCGGCTTTGCTAAATTGGGCTTCGTTACGTTTATGGGCCTCCAAGAAAATGGAGGTTCCAGTAAATTTATCAACCCCATGATCCACAAGGGAAAGCGGATACTTGGGCTTAAAGGCATAGGTGCCATAGTGGGCCGCGGAATGTGGGTTTTTTTCTCCCTGCGCTTCCCAAATGTGGCGCTCAGCGGTTTCCGCTTCCTGATATTGTTCGTTGATGGTTGTGTATTGACTTTTACTGATCCAAGTGGCTGCTGCCATCAATAGGACTACGATCAGAAAACTAATTCTGACCCTTCCGTCCCGGGACAGCTCTTTAAGTTCTTTTAGAAATGTACTGCGTATCATAGCACCGCCTCTTTATAATCCATAGTTTCCAAGTACGCATGTTCCAAATCACTTAGGGAAATCTCATCGGCAACAAATTCCTGCTTCAATTGGCCGTTTTTCATAATACCTATATGAGTGGCAATTTCCTTTGCCCTAAAAAGGTCATGGGTGGCCATAAGAATGGCGACTCCTTTGCTTCGTAACTTTTGGAGCAACAAACCGAATTCGTTGCTGGCTTTTGGGTCCAAGCCCGAGGTGGGCTCGTCGAGCAACAACACGCTGGCGTTTTTGGCCAGAGCCAGGGCTATTCCCACTTTTTGTCGCATTCCTTTGGAAAAGGTTGAAATTCGTTGGTGGAATGCACTGCTTTGAAGTCCGGCCTCTTCCAAAAATGCCTCCAATTGGGCTTTATTTAGCTGATTTCCCCCAATCCCGGTGAAGTAATCCAGGTTCTCAACTGCGGATAAGTTGGGGTACAGCATAAGATTTTCAGGTATGTAAGCAAGGTGTTTTTTAGTCTCCTTTGAGTCTTCAGATACAGCAAGACCATTAATAAAAGCACTGCCTGTAGTGGGTTCGATAAAACCCAGTAGCAGGTTGATTGTGGTGGTTTTGCCCGCGCCATTGGCTCCTAGCAAACAGTATAGATCACCCGCTTTGATATTTAGGTTGAGATTATCCAGTACAGTAGCATCACCATAAACCTTGGAGAGATTGTTGGTCGTAATCATTTTGAGTTGTTTTTTGATTTGAAGTGTATATGCAGTCGCACCCTCAAAATCGTTTTTGACTTCGAAGTGTAAGGAACCAGGGCCAAATCCCTGATGACGGAAAGGCCTATTTAAATAAGGGAGATAAGCAGAGAGGGAGGACCTCGTCTATACTGTGTATATTGCCCAGCAATTGAAGTGAGTTGGCTTTTAGATTCTGGAACCCAAAAGCATAGGGAACCTTGGGCTAGGGAATAAGTTTCTGCGGTGTAAACCACCAGTGTGGGGTTCAATTTTGCGCAGAGGTCACATGAATCTTCGCTGCTGCTTACCAATTCATGACCATGGGTTAGGTCCTGTTCAAAATCATTTGCATGAAAAATAAACATATGGTAAGCACCAAACAGCTGCTGTATGGCTAATACAGCAACCATTAAAGTGCTTATGACCGTATGTCTAAATTCTTTATTCATGAAATAATTATACTATTTACAGCACCTTGATTTTGGAATCAGGTGTTACTCTATAGTTAGGTTAAAGGTTTGTGTTATATCGGTTTCACCGCCAGCATCAGCCAAAGTCCCATCATTGGGTTTTTTAGGCTCATGTCGCAAGGTTACCGTTAGTGTTCCTGAACTTGCGTCTGTTGTGGTAAGCGTAAAAGTTATACCCACTGGATTATTGGTTGTGAAATTGGTGCCTGTCTCGTCAGAAACATAGTCAGATTCTTCATCAGTATATTCGGTTGTGGCATTTAACCCTCCATCAACAACATAGAAGAACTGATGCTCGGCTGCTTCACCTTCAATTTCCTCATTGACTTCTTCTGCGGGAGTTTCAGTTTCATTGAGGAGCACAACAGATCCGTTATAGGTTGTGTTTTCCGCCAAATTTCCTGAAACGGTGATTTCAGGCGCATTTGGACCGTCGCCATCCAAATCCCTGGATTGGAGCTCGATGGCAGTTCCACCACCATCTGGGGTAAGGGTAACCGTCATGGTAGTGATGGTTTCCTCTTCATTGATTTCCTCTGGGGAGTTATCATCATTGGAGCAAGATACCAAGATACTTCCCGCTAGGATTGCCATTGATAAAAATTTGATTGTTTTCATGTAATAAAGGATTTAATAATTAAGTTTTAATTGAATCAAAATGTTTCTCCCTAAATCATCTGCAAAAAACCTTTGGCGATTTAGATAGTCTCTATAATTGGTGTTCAATAGGTTGTTGACCACCAATGAGGTTGTTATTTTTTTATTGCCTCCCCATGGAAATTCCATTTGAGAACGTAAGCCCAACAGGTGATAGGCATCTGGCGCTGTATTTATTTGGAGCAGAACTTCCTGTTGCTGCTCAGGAGAAAATACCATGATGTTGTCCGGTGTCTCATTTTGTCTAAACACATATTGACTTTCCAGGGAAACACTGAAATTTTTCCATTGGGGAATGCTGTACGTGATTTGATTGCGCAAATTAGCTGCTGGAATATTGATTAAAGCCATGTTGTTGTCCATTTCTTGCCCTTTAACCAATGAAAAGCGATGGTCCGTTTTCCATGAGTTCGTCCAATTGGCATAAGCCGAGAAATCCAGTCCAAGGAGCCTGGCATCGGTCTGACGGTATTCCCAAACGGGAAAAGCACCTCTAATGGTGAACTCCACACCTGAGGGCTCAAGAAGTAAAAAGTTTTGCACCCAGTTGGCAAAGGGTTCCATGGAATATCCCCAATGATCGAAATCCTGTTCAAAGGAAGCTGTGAACTTGTGCGAGGTCTCGCTATCCACCCTTAAATCCCCTAGTTCAATTCGGGCAGCGGAATGATGCAAGCCGTCGCTAAACAATTCGGAGGGGTTTGGCGCTCTCTGGGCCAATGCGTAGTTAAATTTTAAGGTCTCTCCCGTATCCCATTGATATTTTGCACCTATCGTGGTCGAAATGTTATGATAGTCAAATACTGGATTAACCAATAAAGAGGTTCCCAAATCCTCTAAAATCAGATCTTGGAATTCACTGCCATATCCGCGTTCGTTCCATCTGGAAGTTTGATAAAATTTTTGCGCATCTATTCTAGTGAAATCGTAGCGAACTCCACCTTCCAGCAAGAATTGATCCGTGATTTGGATTTCACCCAATGCAAAAGCTCCCAGGTCAAACTTCTCATAATCAGGGATCAACCTACGAACTCCAGTTGCAGGATTGGGGAAATTTTCCTGATAGCGACCCAAAAGTCCCACATGTATTTGATAATCTTCCTTGGCATCCCATTTAAAATCAGTGGATAGGGTATGGGTGGTCAATTCCAAATCTATGGAAGCACGGCCATCCAGTTCTCCTCGTCGAACATCAAATTCGAATCTTCGATTGCTTTGAAAATCATATTGGAAATTCCATTTACCAAGTCCTTCAAATCGTTTATAAAAATGGAGCTTGGCCAAATGATGTTTTACTTCTTGTTTCGGGTTTTGCAGATCATAGGTGAAATCACGGATAACCTCCGGTTGTCCGTTGTTAATGCTTCGGATCAGGTCGTCCACATTACCTATATGGGAAGCCCGCAAAACTGCAATTTCAGAAGAAAAATAGGCATACCGAATGTCCCAACCCCAAGTGAACAAACGCTTCCCGAACCTTAGAGAGGTACCAAATTCCTGTATTCCAGTATTGGAAAGAACATAATCTGGAGCCTCCAAATCCCCAAGTCGTTTGTAAGAGCCCTGAACCTTGGCAAACCAACCAGAGCCGAAAGCTTTTGTCAATTCGGAGGTTATTGCGCCTCCTCTACCATTGGTATTGCCGCTGATCAGTGTTTTGCCAAAAATGGTATCCTTAACAGGAATTTTGGTCTGTTCAAGAACAATGGTCCCCCCAATGGCATCACCGCCATACTGTAGCGCGGAAGCACCCTTTATTACAGAAACAGCTCCTGCCGTGTTTATATCGATATTGGGTGCGTGCTCATCTCCCCATTCCATATCTTGCATGCGCACGCCATCGTTTAAAATCAAAACTCGACTACCATTTAAACCATGAATAGTTGGTTTTACTATGTTGGCACCCGTATTCAAGGAAGAAACGCCTCCCAATTCCCGCAAGGCATCACCTAAAGTTCCTGAACTATAGAGTTCCAAGGTCGGAAGCTTCAATTTTTCCTCGGATGCCGTGTTGGTCTTGTCGTTAATGGCTTCCCCAACCACATCCACTTCATCCAATTCCTCCAAATGATGTTCCAACCTGATATCAATTTTAGTATCTTCTTGGACTGCCACATTCATTAAAATGGTATTGCATTCGGGATGCGACACCTCCAATTCATAGTTCCCAGCGCAAACTGAGGACATTAGAAAATTTCCATCGGCATCGGTTTCTGCCGAATGAGCAGTTCCTATGATCAAGAGGGTTGCATTTTCCAAGGGTAATTTGCTATGGTAATCTGTTACTTTACCAGTAATGGTATGGGTACAATTCTGCGATAGGCCCCAAAAAGGGATTGCTATCACCATTGTGATGAAAAGCAATGCTTTCATACTTAAATCAATAAAATATTAGTGTACATTTAGGACTCATATACAAGTCCAGTTGAGGGATTCAAGCCATTAGGCCTGAACAGCAGAGGGTGGAGGCCTCGAAAAGAAGAAATGGGAGCAGGGAATTGGAACATTTATCTGATACTGGAATTCCACCTCTTCGGTAATGAAGAAAGTGTTGACTTCCGGTATCGTGACATTTCCAGTAATTTCAAAATTGGATTGCTGTGATTCCAGTGCAATTTCGCAGATATCGCAGTTTTCCATGTCATGTGCTTCCCCATCCTGATGGGAGTAAACATGTAAAGCAGAAACCTTCACCAACATGAGGGTGATGAATAAAAGAAATACGGAAATCTTCTTTAAATCCTGCATTAGATGGCAAATCTAACCAAATTAATGGTAGGAATTATGTTAACAAAACCTTAAACTAGGGGATAAGGAATCCCAGTCCCATGCGCTTGAGCATCTTCTTTTCAAAGTTCCAAAAGAACTTAAACTGCCCAAAAAGCCATCCGAAGCAAACCAATAACACTTGATAAATGGGAAAGATAAGTAGGATTCTGGCCGTCCAATGCAACCACCCGCTTACCAGTTCTTTCTTTAACCCAACAAGTTCAGTCAAGGGTCCTGCCAATTTACCGGAGAGACTGCCTGTAACGGCAAAAACAATAAATATGGCAATCATCTCCCACCGCTGTTCCACAATCCATTTATTGGATAATTTCTTGAAGCACCATAAAAAAAAGCGCAGCATTACATAATACAAAAGGACTAATAGCCCAAGTGTGAATGGCCATTCCCAAATGCTGTTATTCAATTCAAAAAGGTGCAAAAACCTTCTTGCAATCATGTAGGCGGTAAGCAATAGCAAGGCTACACCAAGAAAAGGAAAAAGGTACTGCCAGTTCTGGGTAATATCCCAGCGCTCTTGAATTTTTTTCATCGAATAATTATCGATGGCAAAAATAACATTTTATATCCTTGGAAGGAAGGGGCCCAATCGCTGATTGTATTTGCGTTGGAAATAAATAAAATAGTTGTAGAGCTTGTAGTTTACATCGTACCCATAGTCAATATTCGGGTCATAATCAATCTGAAGCTGATACAGATTGGGATTGAATCTTTGGGGCTGAAGTACCCGTTGATTCCAATTGATGACCAACAATTGATTTCGGTTTTCCAGGAAGTGTTGGGAATAATAACCTTCTGGTCTGGCTATGCTTTGCAGCCATTGATAAAAACCGGGTTCAATGATAATGATTTCGTACTCTGTTTCTTCATCCTTAATTTCAACCTGTGCATCATCTTCCGAGGTAAAAACCGCTTTTTCCTCTTCAGATATGGCTACCGTTTCTTTTTGGGCCGTACAGGAAAGAATCAATCCTAGCATCATTATAGCCCCAAATACCTTTTGTAAAATGTTCTTTTTCATAATATTAAGGTACGAAAAAGCCATTTGAAATTTCAAATGGCCTTGTTAAATAACGTTAATTCTTGGATTATTTCCCGAAGAGCCCTCCCAAGAGCCCTCCAAGTCCACTTTTCTTTTGATTGCCGCCACTAAGTACCATTCCGGCCAAATCGTCAATAACGCTACCATCGCCATCCGAATCCAGGAAGGTCTCAATAAGGGATTGTTGTTTGTTGGCAGAGCTTCCTCCACCCATAAGACCTCCCAAAAGGCCACCAAGGGCATCAGGTCTGCTTACGTTTTGCTGACGGGTCTGTTTGCCCAAAAATCCTAATAGAATGGGCGCTGCTATTTTCAAAATTTGAGCTATGGAACCGGCATCCATCCCCGACTTGCTGCTCAAAGCACTTTCCACCTGAGGTTGCTTTGCTCCGAAGATATGTCCCAATATCCCTGCTCCATCATTCATTACACTTTGGTCCACACCGCCGCCGAAGAGTCCACCAAGATCATCCAAAATACTTCCATCGTGCTTTGATGAAAGCGCGTTCATCAATCCTTCTGCACCACTTTGGGTAGAGACATTTCTTTTCATGGCACCCATAAGTAAAGGCATGGCCATACTGAGCACATCTGCGGTCTTGTTTTCTGGCTGACCTGTTTGCCCAGCTACTCCGCTAATTAATTGTTTGCCCATTGGGCTGTTTAATAAATCTAATAATCCTGACATTCCTTTAGTGTTTAGTTAAGACCCACAATGTACAAAATTGAAGGTATCGAATCTGGGTTTGATTAAAAAAACTTAGCCCAGTAAGCTAACCACCTGATTGGCCAGTTCCAAACCTATCCGGTCTTGGGCGGCCTTGGTGGATGCCCCAATATGGGGTGTCAAGGAAATTTTGGGATGCATCAGGATTTTGATTTCGGGAGTGGGCTCGGATTCGAAGACGTCCAAACCGGCAAATGACAGTTTTTCTTTTTCCAGGGCATCAATCAGCGCAACTTCATCCAAAACGCCACCACGAGCCGCATTTACAACTCCGGCACCGGTCTTCATCATTTCGAACTCTTTTTTCCCCAGGATATATCCGTTTTGCGCTGGTACATGAATTGTAATGAAATCGGATGCTTGCAAAACTTCCTCGAAGGAATTTGCTTTCATGGAAAAGGTAAGGGACTGTCCATCAAAGAAAGAAACACTCAAGGTGCAGTCCTCCACATTATGGTCTGCATAGAGTACCTTCATTCCCATGGCAAGCCCAATACGGGCGGTAGCTTGACCAATTCGTCCAAAACCAATGATGCCCAAGGTCTTTCCCCTAAGTTCCATTCCATTGGTGTAGCTCTTTTTCAATTGCTTGAATTTGCTATCTCCTTCCAAGGGCATGTTTCTATTGGAATCGTGTAAAAATCTGGCCCCACTGAACAAATGGGCAAAAACAAGTTCGGCTACAGAGGCTGAGGACGCAGCTGGTGTATTGATCACATGGATTCCCTTCGATTTGGCATAAGGAATATCGATATTGTCCATTCCAACACCCCCACGGCCTACCAGTTCCAAATTGGGACAGGCATCAATCAAGGATTTGTCCACCTGGGTAGCACTTCGCACCAATAGCGCCTGTACTTGTTTGTCGTTGATGTAGTTGGATAACTGTTCCTGTGCCACTTTGGTTGTTAGGACTTTAAAGCCTTCTTTTTCCAGGAGTTCTATTCCGGACTGGGAAAGTCCGTCATTTGCTAGTATCACCTTCATAAATTAAAAGTGTTGAATTTTTAATGCTAAGTTTTGAATTGCTGTTGACTTGTTTTGACAATCTTGGTCAGAATTTTTATGATTTGATCAATTTCTTCGAGATAATCTGAAAAATCTATAAGTACCAATTTACTCTCATTTAACAATCTGAGCCAATACCTTGTTTCTCTTGCTTCCTTGGAAGCAATTGCCATTTTATGTATGAAATCTTTTTTACTTTGTCCTGCACCCGCCTCAGCCACATTGGCTCCGATACTTGTTGCAGATCTTAGTATTTGGTCGGCAAAAACAAACTCCTTTGCATTCCTGAGTTCCTTAACCAATTTAATAATGGACAATGCAAATTTGCTACTCCTCTCCTCAATCAATACTTAACACTTAACATTGTTCCGCTTAAAACCAAAATCATCCTCTTTTTTCCAAATCACTCATAATATCCACCAAAACACCAACACTTTCCAAGGGCATAGCGTTGTACATGGATGCACGATATCCGCCTACGGAACGGTGGCCGTTTATACCGCTTATTCCAGCTTCCAGACATTTTTGATCAAAGATTTCCTTTAGGGTCTCATCGGTGATGTTGAAAGTTGCGTTCATAATGGAACGATCCTCCTTGGCCGCAAATCCAGAGAAAACGGGATTCAATTCTATTTCCGAATAAATTAGATTGGCCTTACGCTCATTGATTTCCTCAATGGCAGCAATTCCTCCCAAATCTTTTAACCATTGCAGGGTGAGCATGGAAACATAAACCGCAAAAACTGGGGGAGTATTGAACATACTATCCTTACTGGCATGCACGGAATAGTCCAACATAGAAGGGATTTTTCGGGATACCTTGCCCAAAACATCTTCCTTAACAACGACCAAGGTAGTACCGGCCGGCCCCATGTTTTTTTGTGCCCCGGCATAGATCAAATCAAATTTGGAGAAATCCATTTGTCGGGAGAAAATATCCGAACTCATATCGCAAACCAATGGTACATCAGTTTTGGGAAACTCCTTGATCTGGGTACCGAAAATGGTATTGTTTGAAGTCAAATGTAAATAATCCAAGTCTTTTGGAACCTTGTAACCCTTTGGGATGTAATTGAAGTTTTGATCTTGGGAAGAGGCGACTTCCACAATTTCACCCATCAAGCGAGCTTCCTTGATGGCTTTTAAGCTCCAAGTCCCTGTATTGATGTACCCCGCTTTTTTATCCAGAAGATTATATGCGGACATTAAAAATTGGGTGCTGGCCCCGCCTTGCAAAAAAAGCGCTTGATAACCTTTGCCTTCCAACCCCAACAATTCCAAAGCCAGGGAGCGGGCCTTTTCCATAATGGCCACAAATTCTTTACTCCTATGGGAAATTTCGATGAGGGATAACCCAATGCCATCCAATTCCACAACGGCTTCTGCCGCTTTCTGCATTACTTCCTGTGGCAAAATACATGGGCCTGCGCTAAAATTGTGCTTTTTCATTTGATAGAGGTTAGTTGCAATCCGATTAATTAAGCGTCAAAGGTCTTAAAAAAACTTGGATCTAAAAATCGGATGGTCTTATCTAGAGCTGCTGTAAAAAATCCAAGGTGTCAATCCCATCGGCATAATCTTTAAGACCTGGTTTTTGGGTTTCCCCAAAACCTATCTCGGAAGCCAAAAAACCTTTGGATACCACACATTGGATGTCCTCCTTCCGATCTTCAAGAAAGCTCTTGATTGCATCCAGGGAATCATAATGCTCATAAAATAAAGAAGCGATGGGAGAAGCAAAACCCTCATCTTCCTTCAAAACCAAGAACCCGTTGTCCAGTATTTTGAACTCACTCATTAAATACACCGCTTTGTTGTAGTCGTAATTGTTGGCATATTTATGTTGATGGATGATGTCCTTATATTCAAATAAGGAGTTGAAAAGGAGTTCAAAACTGTAATCTTTTGGCACATAGATTTTGGAGACATTCCGGCAACCTAAACCATAGTACCTAAAAATGTCCTCACCAAGTGCTATCAATTCTTCTTTAGTTTCCTTTCCCGTAAGAACGGCAACAGCATTCCGATTTTTTCTAATGATGTTGGGCTTTTTCCCAAAGTAGTATTCAAAATAACGACTTGTATTGTTGCTGCCCGTGGCGATTACAGCATCAAAATGGTTAAACTTACCATCAACGAACTGGATGGAGTCCTTAAGGGAACCTTCAAACCCAACCAACTGTTCGGCAAGATAGGGCAGGAGCGCGGTATCATTGGAAGATAATTTTGCCTGAACCTTATTTCCTGACAGTAGTACGCAAATAAAATCGTGAAAACCAACCAAGGGAATGTTTCCGGCCATAACAATCCCGACAACTTTGGCATTTTTTCCTTTTTCAAATGCATATTGAGACAACCAAGTGGCCATATTTTCCTCCGTCAACAAATGGGCCCAGTGTCCAAGGCTGTAAAGCATGTTTTCTTGGGTAAACCAACCATTTTGTTGTTCAGCCTTTGCCAATACTTCTTTAAAATCCGCGTTAGCAATATTGGCTCCAGAATTGTGGGATTCACAAAAATCCTGGATAAAACCTCCAAGTTTAACAAAAGCTTGCACTATTGGGTTATGGGCCGTCATTATATTTGTACACTAAATTGGTAGGGTTTATTTTTGCGCAAAAGTACGCATGCTGAAATAAACTCAGCATATTGGAAAAAGAAAATTATGGCGATTATTATAACAGACGAATGTATCAACTGCGGGGCTTGTGAGCCGGAATGCCCAAACACCGCAATTTATGAGGGTGCTGATGAATGGCGCTATAGTGACGGTACTTCGTTGATTGGCGATGTTGTGTTGCCAGACGGAAAGGCTGTAAATGCTGATGAAGTGCAAGAACCTATCAGCGACGAAATCTATTATATAGCTCCTGATAAATGTACCGAGTGCATGGGCTTTCATGAGGAACCCCAATGTGCCGCTGTGTGTCCAGTAGACTGCTGTGTGCCCGATGAGGATCGGGTAGAGTCCGAAGATGTACTTTTGGGCAAGCAGAAATTTATGCACCCGGACGGATAGGCTACATCATTTTAGCCACAATTTCCCTAAAAAGTTTAGCACAGACCATTGCGGTCATATCATTTACATCCCTGGTAGGATTGTACTCGACAATATCCGCACCCACCAACGGCACTTGGATATCCTGAATCAATTGTATGACCTGACGCGTGCTCAACCCTCCTGGCTCATGGTGCGATACCCCTGGTGCAAATGCTGGATCCAGCGCATCCATGTCCACTGAAAGGTATAGCGGGTTTGTAAATTGGGGCATCATAAAGGAGGCAAAATCCTTCATTTCATTGATTTTGACCCCAAACCGTTGGGCATGCTGTCGTTGTTCCTCATTTAAGGTTCGAATCCCTACTTGTACCAAGTTTTCTGTCAAACCATTTTCCATGATATTGTAGAACGGACAAGCATGGGAATACTTATCCCCTTCAAAACTGGAATACAGATCGCCATGCGCATCAATATGCAGTATATCCAGCTTTCCATAGACAGAATGAAATGCCTTAATCAGTGGAAAAGTAATGGAGTGATCCCCGCCAAAGGTGAGCAAGGGTGTTCCTTTTTTTAGATTTTTGACGGTTGTGTTTTCAATATCGAAATAGGAATCAATTTCAAAATCGCCTTTGTCATCAAACATTTCAGGAGCGATTTTTTTGCCATCTTCAGCATAATAATTGGCGGAATGACTGTGGTAAGCCTTACGGATCAATGGTGGGGCCAATGCGGGGCCCTTTAGAAAAGAGGACTTTGCATCAAACAATATTCCTTGTAGTGTAATCTGTGCCATGGACTAAAGGTAGTAACATTGAATGGCTTTTATCAAAAGCATTTCTTGCTATTTTTGCAGGACTAAAACAGAAGCAACAATGCAGCAAAAGGAAAAGGATTATAATGGTTTTTGGAAACAATTGGGTTGTATTCTTTCTGTAATTGTCATTCTTGGAATACTTACCGTAATGGGGCTTGGTATCTATCTTTTTGTAAATGGCTTCTAATCCATGCAGGATTGCTTTCTTTCCAAAACTTCAGACTATATTTGCACGCTTAAATCAATTGACAATTTGCAATGAACAATTAGCAATTGTCATTTGTCTTAAATCTAACGTCTAAAATCTAATTTCTACCTGATGAAAGCCGGAATTGTAGGATTGCCCAACGTAGGAAAATCAACCTTGTTCAATTGCCTGTCCAATGCCAAGGCCCAGAGTGCCAATTTCCCTTTTTGTACCATTGAACCCAATATAGGAGTAGTCAATGTACCTGATCCTCGTCTGGAGAAATTAGAGGATATGGTGAATCCTGAAAAAGTGATTCCTGCTACTGTGGAAATTGTGGATATTGCTGGATTGGTAAAAGGAGCCAGTAAAGGTGAGGGTCTGGGCAACCAATTCTTGGGCAACATCAGGGAAACCGATGCCATCTTGCACGTGCTTAGATGTTTTGACAACGACAACATTGTCCACGTGGATGGTTCCGTGGATCCCATTCGGGATAAGGAGACCATTGATATGGAACTACAGCTTCGGGATTTGGAAAGTGTGGAAAAGAAATTGGATAAGGTAAAGCGTGCTGCCAAGACTGGGAACAAAGATGCCCAGAAAGAAGCGGAGGTGTTAAACAAGATAAAAGAAGCTTTGGAGGCCGGCACCTCGGTAAGGGCCATTTCCATTTCTGAAGATGATCATTGGGATTATGTAAAACCTTTGCAACTGATCACGGACAAACCCGTAATGTATGTATGCAATGTGGACGAAGGTGCAGCGGTGGACGGGAATGACTATGTGAAAAAAGTAAAGGAAGCCGTGGCCAATGAAAATGCCGAAGTAATTTTCCTGGCCGTTGGCACCGAAGCTGACATTACCGAACTGGAAACCTATGAGGAGCGCCAGATGTTCTTGGAAGATTTGGGACTCTCAGAACCTGGTTCAGCAAAACTCATACGAGGAGCCTACCGATTGCTTGATCTAGAAACATACTTCACCGCGGGGCAAAAAGAGGTACGTGCCTGGACTATCCCAGTAGGTGCTACCGCACCGCAAGCTGCTGGGGTAATCCATACCGATTTTGAAAAGGGCTTTATTCGCGCCGAGGTCATTTCCTATGCCGATTACGTACAACACGGTAGCGAAGCCAAAGTAAAAGAGGCGGGCCGTATGCGTGTAGAAGGCAAGGAGTATGTGGTACAGGACGGAGACGTGATGCATTTTAGGTTCAATGTTTAAGGTTAAGTTTTAAATGTTGAATGCTAAATGTTCTGTTTGAAGTTCATTCAACATTAAGAATTTACAATTCAAAATTGCACTTGCTTCAACATCTAGCATCCAACAGCTATCCATCAATCCCAACGGGCCATCCATCAACTCAAAAGCCCAATCCATCCATTAGCCCATAATTCCTATCTGTAGAATCCCCATTTTAGTATAACAAGCTAAAAATGAATTAAATGAGGGGTTTTTTCAGCAATTTGTTCAAGGGGAAACAAACTGTATCCCTTGAGGAGGCCTGCCAAAAAAATCAGGAATACCTTTCAAAAGCAAAAACCGCCGAAGAGGAAGAAATCTTGGAGTGGCAAGCTTCCAATGCCTTAACAAGCGGAGAATTTGAAGAAGCCGTACAGCGCTATTTGGAATTGGCCATCAAATTTCCATGGAACAAAGGACTTTACCTGAGCCAAGTGGGCGCTGGGTACTATTTTCTAACGGAATTTGACAAAGCTATAGCCTATTATTTGGAAGCTAAACAAGTTGGGATGGACGCAGCCCTGATAGACGATAACGTTTGGGAAACCTGTGAAACCCAATATAACAACACATATAACAAAATGGATATTAAAAAATACCTGGAGTATTTCCCAGAAGGAAACCATGTGCAAAAAGCCCATAAATTGTTGAATGGATAAAACTGTAGGTTAAGAATGAAGCTTTGGTGCAAATTCGTGTCCAACTGTTGTGGCCAACTCATCTAACCCCGCCTGCAGGTGTACAGGTTTATGCTAAACCCCAATAAAATTCCCTATCAACATCCCTTGTTGATTACTTTCTAGCCGCTGCCCTAGTATTTTTGTGCCTAAATTTTATATTAGCAAGGATTAACCCTAGTTTATGGCACAGACCCAGTATACAGAGGATAACATTCGTTCACTGGATTGGAAGGAGCATATCCGTATGCGTCCCGGAATGTATATTGGTAAACTTGGTGACGGCTCCTCAGCCGATGATGGTATCTACATTCTCCTTAAGGAGGTGATAGACAACTGTATTGACGAATTTGTCATGGGAGCAGGGAAGACCATTGAAATCAACATCAAGGAAAACACCGTTCATGTTCGGGACTACGGTCGTGGAATTCCCTTGGGCAAGGTAGTGGATGTGGTTTCCAAAATGAACACTGGGGGAAAATACGACACCCGTGCCTTTAAAAAATCCGTGGGATTGAACGGGGTAGGAACCAAGGCGGTAAATGCTTTGTCCGCTTCCTTCAAGGTTGAATCCACCAGGGACGGAAAATCCAAGACAGCCGAATTTGAAACCGGAAACCTCATTAACGAGGAAATGCTGGAGGAAACCTCTAGAAGAAGGGGAACCAAAGTTAGCTTTGTTCCCGATGAATCCATTTTCAAAAATTATAAATATCGCAATGAGTATGTGGAACGCATGCTCAAGAATTACGTTTATCTAAATCCTGGCCTCACCATTGTCTTTAACGGGGAAAAATTCCATTCGGAAAATGGGCTTAAGGATTTACTGGAGGACAATAATAATCAAGAGGATTTCTTATATCCCATCATTCACCTGAAAGGGAATGACATAGAAGTGGCCATTACCCACAGCAAGACACAGTACAGTGAGGAGTATCACTCCTTTGTCAACGGGCAGCACACTACCCAGGGAGGTACCCATCAGGCGGCGTTTAGGGAAGCCATTGTAAAGACTGTCAGGGATTACTACGGCAAAAATTATGATGCTTCGGATATTCGTAAGTCGATTATCTCGGCAGTGTCCATAAAAGTGATGGAGCCGGTTTTTGAGAGTCAGACCAAGACCAAATTGGGTTCTACCGATATGGGCGGGAACCTACCCACGGTCCGCACCTATGTGAACGATTTTATAGGAAAGTACCTGGATAACTACCTGCACAAAAATCAAGAAACGGCTGATGCCCTGCAGCGAAAAATTGTGCAAGCCGAAAAGGAACGCAAGGAACTCTCAGGGATTCGTAAACTGGCCAGGGAACGAGCCAAAAAGGCTAGTCTTCACAACAAAAAACTACGCGATTGCCGTGTGCATCTCCAGGATATGAAAAAGGATCGTAGGTTGGAGACCACCCTCTTCATTACGGAGGGGGATTCGGCCTCAGGTTCCATTACCAAATCCAGGGACGTAAATACCCAAGCGGTTTTTAGTCTTAGAGGAAAGCCATTGAATTCCTATGGCATGTCCAAAAAGATTGTGTATGAGAATGAGGAATTCAACCTTTTACAGGCAGCGTTGAATATTGAGGAGTCCATGGAGGACTTGAGATACAATAATATTGTAATCGCTACGGATGCCGATGTGGATGGGATGCACATTCGATTGCTCTTGATTACCTTCTTTCTGCAATTTTTCCCAGAACTGATCAAGGAAGGGCATCTATACATTTTGCAAACTCCCTTGTTCCGGGTTCGAAATAAAAAGGAAACCATCTATTGCTATAGCGAGGAAGAAAAACGAAATGCCATTGAAAAGCTAACTGGCAAACCTGAAATTACACGATTTAAGGGGTTGGGTGAGATTTCTCCAGATGAGTTCAAACATTTTATAGGGGATGATATCCGATTGGAGCCCGTAATGCTGGACAAGGCCATGAGCATAGATACGTTGCTGAAATTCTATATGGGAAAGAATACACCAGATCGCCAGGAATTCATCATCAACAATCTTAAAGTAGAACTTGACTTAATAGAAGAAAACCAACTATAAACCAATTAAATGACCTCCTTCTAAATGGAAGAGAATGAAGCACTGAATGATGAAGGTTTAGAAAGCCAGGAAAAGCCCCAAGACAGTCTTACCCGCGTAACCGGCATGTACAAGGACTGGTTCTTGGATTATGCCTCCTATGTAATCTTGGAACGTGCGGTTCCGGCCATTGAGGATGGCTTTAAGCCCGTACAGCGTAGGATTATGCACTCTCTTAAGGAATTGGACGATGGTCGCTATAACAAAGTGGCCAATGTGGTGGGGCATACTATGCAATATCACCCTCATGGGGATGCCAGTATTGCGGATGCCATGGTGCAGATAGGTCAAAAAGACCTACTTATTGATACCCAAGGGAATTGGGGAAACATTCTTACGGGCGATAGTGCGGCGGCATCGAGATATATAGAAGCCCGCCTTTCCAAATTTGCGTTGGACGTAGTGTACAGTCCAAAGATTACAGAATGGCAGTTGTCCTATGATGGACGAAAAAAGGAACCTGTCAACCTACCTGTCAAATTCCCTTTGTTATTGGCTCAAGGAGCCGAAGGGATTGCAGTTGGCTTATCAACCAAAATCCTTCCGCATAACTTTAATGAACTTATTGATGCGTCCATCAAACATTTGAGAGGACAGCGATTTAAACTTTTCCCTGATTTTCCCACAGCAGGAATCATTGATGTGACGAACTACAATGAGGGAATGCGAGGAGGAAAAGTAAGGGTAAGGGCTAAGATTTCGACCTTGGACAAGAATACCTTAGTGATCAATGAAATACCCTATGGCACCAACACATCTTCTTTAATTGATTCCATCCTTAAAGCCAACGATAAGGGGAAAATCAAGATTAAAAAGATTGAGGATAACACTGCGGCGGATGTGGAAATTTTGGTGCATCTGCCTAGCGGCCTTTCGCCTGACAAGACTATTGATGCACTCTACGCCTTTACGGCCTGTGAATCATCTATTTCGCCCTTGGGATGCATCATTGAGGATAACAAGCCCTTGTTCATCGGTGTTAAGGAAATGCTGGAGCGCTCTACGGATTATACGGTGGAGCTGCTTAAAGCAGAACTTGAAATCCAATTGGGTGAGTTGGAGGAACAGTGGCACTTTGCTTCCTTGGAACGGATTTTTATTGAAAACAGAATCTATCGAGACATTGAGGAAGAGGAAACATGGGAAGGCGTGATTGCTGCCATTGACAAAGGTTTGAAACCTCATACCAAAAATCTGAAAAGAGCTGTAACCGAAGAGGATATTGTTCGCTTGACCGAAATCCGAATTAAGCGAATTTCCAAGTTTGATTTGGAGAAAGCACAACAGCTTATTGAGAGCTTGGATGAACGTATTGCCCAAACTAAGCACCATTTGGAGCATTTGGTGGATTACGCCATTGATTACTTCAAAGAGCTAAAGAAAAAATATGGCAAAGGCCGTGAGCGAAAATCGGAAATCAAGATTTTTGATGACATTGAGGCGGCAAAGGTGGTTATCAGGAACACCAAGCTATATGTGAATAGAGAAGAAGGTTTCATTGGCACTTCCCTTAGAAAAGATGAATATGTAACCGACTGTAGCGATATTGATGACATCATCGTTTTTACCAAAAAAGGGGAAATGATGGTCACCAAGGTGGATTCCAAGACTTTTGTTGACAAAGGAATTATACATGTTGCGGTATTTAAGAAAAAGGACAAACGCACCACCTACAACATGATCTACAAGGATGGTAGAGGTGGGCCCAGCTACATCAAAAGATTTAACGTTACAGGAGTTACCCGAGACAAAATGTATCAACTGGCAGGGGACAAAGCTTCTGCCGAGGTATTGTATTTCTCTGCAAACCCCAACGGGGAGGCCGAAATTATTACGGTTTTGCTGCGCCAATCAGGCAGCATCAAGAAGCTGAAATGGGATTTGGATTTTGCCGATTTGCTGATAAAAGGAAGGGCATCCAAGGGGAATTTGGTTACCAAGTACCCTGTGAAGCGCATTGAACTTAAAGAAAAAGGCGTATCCACCTTAAAACCCAGAAAGATTTGGTTCGATGATATTGTGAACCGTCTCAATGTAGACGGACGCGGGGAGCTTTTAGGGGAATTTAAAGGCGATGACCTGCTTTTGATCATTGACCAAAAGGGAAAGGTAAAGACCATTCCACCCGATTTGCTAACGCGTTTCAATGATGATATGATCGTACTGGAAAAATGGAATCCCAACAAGCCCATTTCCGTAGTACATTATGAAGGAGAAAAAGAGCGTTATTACATCAAGAGGTTCCTCATAGAAAATTCGTCCAGGGAAGAACTGGTTATTTCAGAACATCCCAAATCTGTTTTGGAATTGGTATCTACAGATTGGAGACCAGTGATTGAGCTGGAGTTTGTAAAGCCAAGGGGCAAGGATGCCAAACCTAACCAACAAGTGGATATCGAAAGTTTCATTTCGGTCAAGGGAATAAAAGCCACTGGCAACCAATTGACCACGGAAAAAGTGAAAAATATCAATGCTCTGGAGCCACTTCCATTTGAAGAGCCCAAGGATCCAACTCCTGAGGAAATAGAGGTGGTGGATGAAGAGTCAATTGGTTTTTCAAATGATGAGAAAAAGGATAATGATGAAAGTTCTGAGCAAACTACTTTGTTTTAATGGGTTATTCTACCTATTTTGTGACCTTGTACACGCAGCTAACCCCACAGTTTAATACCCCCTTATGGATTTCACCAACCCCTTAGTATACGGAGTACCCGTATTTATTGTTTTTATTTTGGCAGAGCTGGCGTACAGTAAAGCACATGGAGATCATGAGCTATATAATTGGAAAGATCTGGCTGCCAGTGGGTTCATGGGTGTTGGGTCCGCGATTTTGGGGCCTCTTTTCAAGGTGGCGTTCGCCATTGTTCTTTTTGAGGGTGTTTATGAACTCTGCAATCCCGAGGTAAATGGTGTTCGACAGAACTTTTTGGGATACCAGTCTTTTGGTTATGCCTGGTATGTTTGGTTGTTGTGTCAGTTGGCAGATGATTTTACCTATTATTGGTTCCACAGGGCAAACCATGAAATTCGCTTTCTTTGGGCAGCGCATATCGTCCATCATTCTTCGGATAACTACAATTTGGGAACTGCGGTGCGCAATGGATGGTTCACCATCGTTTACAAACCTCTATTTTATATGTGGATGCCGGCCATTGGATTTCCTCCGGAAATGGTAGTGGTTTGCTTGGGTATAGAGGCGCTATGGCAGTTTCAATTGCATTCGGTTTATGTTCCGAAACTCGGATTTTTGGAAAAAATCTTCAATACGCACACCATGCATCAGGTGCATCATGCACAAAACGTGGAATATCTAGATAAAAACCATGGGGGATTCCTAAATATATTTGACAAACTATTTGGAACTTGGAAAGCCTTGGACGACGATATTGATGTTAAATACGGCGTGATTCATTCTCCAGACTCCTATAACCCCGTAGTGATTTTGACTCATGAGTATAAGGATATCTGGAATGATGTAAAGAAATCCAAAAAATTATCCCACAAGTTGATGTACATCTTTGGCCCTCCTGGATGGAGCCATGACGGCAGCACGCTTACCGTTAAACAGCAGCAGGCGAAGTTCAAGGAGTACAAAAGACTCAACCCAAAGTTGGCGTACCAAAGACCCAACTAAAGCACCTTATTGCTCTACAGCCTCCTTATTGTTTTTAGTCTTGTTTTTCTTCATCCGAAGATCAAAGAACTCTACCATTAGTGAAAATGCTATGGCGAAGTATAAGTAACCTTTTGGAATAGCCCCAACCTCATTGTCAAAAACAATCAAATGCGATAAGTGGGCCGCTTCGGCAATTAGCATAAAACCGATTAGGATAAGAAAGGACAATCCCAATACCTGAACTGAAGGGTGTCTGTTCACAAACTCACCAACAGGATTGGCGAACAGCATCATAATCACGACCGAAATCACTACCGCGGTAACCATTAAAACCAAGGCATCCGTTGGGTTGGGAGAAATACCGTTGGTCATCCCAATGGCCGTAAGAATGGAATCAAATGAAAAAACAATATTGATTACTGTGATTTGAACAATGGCATTGGTCAAGGAAGAGGAACGCGATTTTTTCACTTCCCTCTCATCATGTCCACGATCTTCGATTTTCTCATGAATTTCCTTGGTGCTTTTATAGAGCAAGAAGAGTCCTCCAAAAAACAAGATGAGTGCCTGCCAACTAATCCCACCGGTAATCCATGATTCGTCCAAGACCCAAAACGGTTTTTTCATATTGGTCAACCAGGTAATTCCAAACAACAATAAAATTCGCATTCCCATCGCCAGGACCAGTCCAATATTAGTGGCTTTGCGACGATCTTTTTGCTCCAGTTTGCCAGCCGCTATGGAAATGAAGATGATGTTGTCAATCCCCAATATTATTTCCAAAAAGGTCAAGGTTAGCAATGCCATCCAGGCATCTGGACTCGTAAAAATTTCAAACATGGTTAGTGTATTTTATGGGCGGTACCCTTAAATTTTCGTTTATCGCCAATGGCGTTGTATTCAAATGTATAAGAAGAATCTGAAGTTGTCAATATTTTTATGTGAATAGATTTTTCCTCGGCTTTGCTTTTCGGATTCAGGTTTCTAAGGACATATTCGCAATCATTGATCCACCTTACGGATGACGAATCTTGTTTTCCTTCAAAATTATCCACCTCCAGGTCACCCTTTCTAAGGAAAGTGGTGGTTTTGTTTTCACCATTTATTTCCGTGGTGAATGAAAAACGTCCGTCCTTAAAGTTCGTGCAATTACGCTCAGGAGGTTGCTGGCACGATAGTATCAGGGAAAGTACAAGAAGGGGTAACAGTTTTTGAAACATGCATGCAAAGTAAATGCAAAGAACTGAATGCGCCTGAACCTATCCGTTTTTTTTTGCGTCAAAAGATTCAAAGGTGCCATCGGCATAAAAAACCACCATACGCACAGGATCGGAATTTGTGTTCCCCGAGGTTTTTGCTGGCGTCTCATTGCCAATCTCAGATGTAACTTGGGCAGGGGAGGTTTCCTTTTCTGACGGAGCCGGAAATTTCCCCTTTCCAATCAAGAGCCAATACAAGTTGACTTCCGGATAGGTCTTTACCACCTTCATCACAAAATCCAAGCTGGGTTTATTTCTTCCGCTCAGGATATGGGAAATACTGGAGCGTTGTACTCCAATGGAATCTGCAAAGGAAGAAACCGTTAGTCCAAAATGATCAATTACCGATTTAATCCGGATGGCAATCTCGTTGTTCACAAAAATAAATTTCTATGGCTAAATTAATAATACGATTGGCTAAAGTCAACATAAAACAAGTGGAAGAGTTGTTCTTCATATAAACTTTAGATTTATGTAAATATATGTAAACTACTGTTAATAAGTAATATATGGATATTAATAAATAAAATTGATTTTTGTGGTTACAATTGTGCCTCTCAGAAGAGGCAACTGATTACAAGAGTGAACAAATGGTTACAAAAACGTATACAATTGTAAATTATGTTTGGATTACTTTTGTAAACTTAATTTAGGATTGCTGTACATGATTCACTTTGAAAGGTATAAGGAAAAGTCTGTGGAGGGACGTTATGTTACTCTTGATTCCCTACAAAAAACATGGCTCAACACCCTGGATTCTTCTTTGGTTGAAACCATTGGCAGCTCGGCTTTAGGAAATGCTATTTTTTCCATAACTCTTGGGAGGGGTCCAAAAAAAGTGCTCGTGTGGTCCCAGATGCACGGGAATGAATCCACCACAACAAAAGCAGTATTGGATTTGATCAACTGCCTAATTGCTGAAGATGATCTCAGTCAATCGATTTTGGAAAACTGTACCCTTTGCATAGTCCCTATTCTCAATCCGGATGGCGCAAACGCCTACACCCGGGTAAATGCCAATGAAGTGGATCTTAATCGAGATGCCAAAGATAGAACGCAGCCTGAGAGTGTTGTTCTGCGTGAACTATTTGAACGGTTTCAACCTGATTTCTGCTTTAACCTACACGACCAACGTACCCTTTTTAGTGCAGGTAACACGGATAAACCCGCAACGGTTTCGTTTCTGTCTCCATCCAACAATCCAGAACGAACCGTTGATCAAACCAGGACTATAGCTATGCAGCTTATTGTTGCAATGAATCGCATGCTGCAGAATCAAATTCCAGGGCAGGTGGGAAGGTATGATGACGGGTTTAATGAGAACTGCATAGGAGACACTTTTCAGATGTTAGGTGTACCCACCATTTTGTTCGAGGCCGGTCATTTTCAAGAAGACTACCAGCGAGAGGAGACCAGAAAATATATTTTTATGGCTCTGTTGGAAGTTCTAGGGGTTATTTCAAAAAATCGGATAGCTGAATTTCAGCATCAAGAATATTTCGATATTCCTGAAAATGAAAAACTCTTTTTTGATATCCTTGTTCATAATGCGCATCTAATCAATGAATCCTTGCCGGTAAATCACCAAGTGGGTATCCGATTTGTGGAGACTTTGAAAAACGGGGCCATTGACTTTGTCCCTGAAGTGGCAGAGGTAGGGGAGTTGGACGCTAGTTTTGGTCATAGCACTTTGGATTGTTCCATTTCGGGCCAGATAGAACAAATAGAGCGTAAGAATCTTCTTCCGTTAATACGGAATATCAAGAGTTAATCTTGGTATTATCAGGTATTTGTTACATTTTGTTTAAAAAAAATGCCTTTTTTTTAAATATAATTTCTTAATTAACTAATTTTGATCAAAATATTCACACTATGAGCAAAGTTAAGTTAGACGAAATCGACCACCAGATACTGGATATGTTAATTGACAATACCCGTACACCTTTTACGGATATTGCCAAAAAGCTACTGATCTCTGCTGGTACTGTTCATGTCAGGGTTAAAAAAATGGAAGAATCCGGAATCATCAAAGGATCTTCATTGACCTTGGATTACGTCAAATTAGGATATTCCTTTATCGCATACGTCGGAATTTTTCTGGAGAAAACACACCAAACAAAATTTGTTCTGGAACGTTTGAACCAGATTCCTTACGTTACTGTTGCTCATATCACCACGGGAAAATTCAATATTTTCTGTAAGATTCGGGCCAGGGATACCACACACGCCAAGAACATTATCTTCAAAATTGATGATATTGACGGTATCAGTCGAACAGAGACCATGATTTCCTTGGAAGAGAGCATCAACGACAAAAAGCGTTTGATGCATACCATCTTTAACGAGCTGTAAGCTTAAATACTTTTCGGATATGCTAAGTTCAGAACTTTCCCCGTCTGAATACAATCCTTTTTATCATACCTATATAAAGGCGTTGGGAGGAGAGGTAAAACTATTGGATCAGTTGGTGGATGGAAGGGATGTTTTTCTTTCCTTTCTCAAGGATATCCCTACAGTCAAACTTGGCTTTGCTTATGGTCCTGAAAAATGGACCTTGGCAGAAGTGTTAATGCATATTATAGATGCGGAAAGAGTTTTTCAATACCGTGCTCTGAGGTTTGCCAGAAACGACGCTACTCCCTTATCAGGATTTGACCAGGATATTTATGTTCCCGAATCCAATGCAACGAACAAGGCCAAAGAAGAAATTATGACGGAATACAAAGCTGTTCGGGATTCCACTATAGCACTTTTCCGTTCCTTTGATGACAAAGCGTTAATACGTATGGGGATGGCAAGCGGTTCAGCTATGAGCACTAGGGCCATGGGTTTTATCATTTGCGGGCACCAAGCCCACCACATGTCCGTGATACGCGAACGCTATTTGAACTAGTGAAAAGTAGTTTTTAGTATAGGCCTTCGTTTTCTTGTTCTTGATCAGGGTCTATTTCAGGATTTACGGATTCTTCACCTTCGCCAAGTACGGCCTCTGTCTTTTCCGTATTCCCAAGCTCTTTTTCCATGTTCTCCTCAAAGTTGGAAATGAAGTTGGAGAGACTTTTACTGATTTTCACCAAATAGATGGTGTCCTCCGTTTTTACTTCCACGGTTTCAATAATATCCCCGTTGGGTTTTTTAAGGGTAATGATATCTTCATCCCCATAACCGTAGGGATAAGAATCGATTAAAACCGCCGCCACTTTGCGATCTAGCTTTTTGTAATCTATTAATACACGTTTCATTATGGATAGGTTTATGGTTTCCTATCCTAAGCTATAAATTTTTAAAACTGACCGGGCCAAAGAGTTGTAAATGACAAGTTTTAGTATATGTACCTAAGATTCTTTGTAGTATGCAAAGGATTCTGCAAATAAATTTTCAGGAACCTTGATGTCGGTCACAGCTTTTCCAATACTATGAAGCAGTACAAAATTGATATCGCCATGCGAGTTTTTCTTATCGTATTTTAAAAGCTCAACAATAGCAGTTATGTCCTCTGGTTCAAATTCCACCTTCTCAAAATGTTTCAGAAAAGTTTCTTTGATTTCTTGAAGTGATAATCCGGATAGCCCTTTTAATTTATGGGATAGGTAGCCCTCCAGAATCATTCCCACAGCAATGGCTTCTCCGTGCAACAAACTCTTTTTGTTTGGATTTTCCAGAAAGTAGGATTCTATGGCATGCCCCAAGGTGTGTCCAAAATTCAGGATTTTCCTTATATTCTGTTCTGTTGGATCCTCTGTGACCACCTCATTCTTTATACTGATGGATTTTTGTATGGTGGCTGCATTCCCATAGTCTTTGGTTTCCCTAAGCGATTTCCAATAGGCTTCATCCTTGATTAAACCGTGTTTAAGCATTTCAGCAAATCCACTGGTTCGTTGCCGCTGATCAAGCGTGTGGAGAAATTCAGGAATGACAAGGACCATTTGCGGTTGGTTTATTACCCCAATTTGATTTTTGAGAACTCCCAAATCCACTCCGGTTTTACCACCCACGGAAGCATCTACCATGGAAAGAAGTGTAGTGGGGATGTTTATAAAATCGATTCCCCTTTTAAAAGTGGAAGCCACAAACCCACCTAGGTCAGTGAGTACACCTCCCCCAAGATTGATCAATAGACTTTTTCGATCAGCACCTTGGTCGGATAACCATTCCCATACAAGCATGCAGGTCTGGATGTGTTTGTTTTCCTCTCCGGATTCAATTTCAAAAATACCATCCACTGGAACCTCACCCCTCATTTTCTCCTCGAGCAGGGGAAGACAATATTTTTTGGTGTTTTCATCCACCAAAACAAAGATTTTGGAGTAGTTGCTTTTGGCAACATGTTGTCTCAGAGAGGCTTCCGCCAATTCTTCCAGATATACCTCGTAAGCGTGCGATTTAATGGAATCCATAAAATGTAATTGCACCGCTAAATAAAGACTAATTTTATAGATAATGATCCAAAGTGGCTACTTATATTTGAATCTTTAATAAATTCATAACAATGCAGCCAGATTTTGAGAATACTGCAATAGCGTTCCAAATGAAAACCGACTCCGAATTGGAACGTGCATATTTCCTTTTTAAACTGATAGCGAATGAACCTCTGGTAAGAATTGGAACTGCGGTTACCAATTTTGCCATAAAAGCGCATTTACCTATTGAAGGGTTGATACGTGCCACGGTATTTGACCATTTCTGCGGTGGAGTCAATGAGGAAGATTGTATCCCCATAATTGATAAAATGTTTGCCAATGGAGTAAGTTCCATTTTGGACTATTCTGTGGAAGGCAAGGAAGTTGAAGATCAATTCGATTTTGCGCTTCAAAAGACGTTGGAAGTATTGGACTTTGTGAAAGAAAAAGAGGCCATCCCCTTTGCTGTGTTCAAACCTACAGGATTTGGGAAGTTTGAGTTGTATGAAAAAGTAAGCGCAGGGGGAAATCTGGATAATCAGGAAACGCTAGCCTGGGAACGATTACTGAATCGTTATGAGCAAGTGTGCAGAAAAGCGCACGATTTGGACGTTAAGTTATTGATTGATGCCGAAGAGAGTTGGATGCAACAAGCTGCGGATGATATTGCTTTGGACATGATGCGGAAGTACAATAAGGAAAAGGCGGTTGTTTTTAATACGTTGCAGATGTATCGTTGGGATCGAATGGACTATTTGGAGCAACTGAACCAATTGGCAGAAGAGCAAGGATTCAAAATTGGATTAAAGGTTGTTCGCGGAGCGTACATGGAGAAGGAAAATGATCGCGCCAAAGAACTAGGCTATAAAAGTCCCATTTGCGTATCTAAAAAAGCCACGGACGAAAACTTTGATTGTGCCGTGTCCTTTATCATGAATCATCTGGATACCATTTCCATTTTTGCAGGCACCCATAACGAGGCAAGTTCTTTAAAGCTCTTGGAACAAATGGAGCAAAAAGGTCTTGAAAAAAACAATTCCAATGTTTGGTTTGGACAATTGTATGGGATGAGCGATCATATCTCGTTCAACTTATCGGAAGCAGGTTACAACGTGGCCAAATATGTACCCTATGGTCCGGTGAAAGATGTAATGCCCTATTTGATCCGAAGGGCAGAGGAGAATACTTCCGTGTCAGGGCAGACCACACGGGAATTGGCTCTGTTGCAAAAAGAAAAGCAGCGTAGGAAGTTGGACTTATAGTTCGTGTGGTTCTATTCAGTTTAAAGAATACATCTTTTAACTACTTCATTTGATAGGAGGATAACACTCTATTTGGGTCATCGTATCATTCATTCTTTTGTTTTCAGGTCATTTTTACCCTGTTTTTTAGTTCAATTTATAAATGGATAGGTGCATTTATAAATGGAAATGGATTTGAATTGTCTAATCCAGGATTCTCTTTCAATTTTACTCCACGTCAATTTTTTAAAAGGTAGAGCGCAAATTAGCGATTCATTGTTTTAATGCTAAGCTCTTCAAGAATAAAAATGATGGCGACAATTAATGTTAATCTCAAATATCAATTATCGTATGAAAAAAAGAACTAATTTATATCTCTTTTTAGGTATTGTGACAGCTTTATTGATAATAAGTTGTGAGACAGAAACTTTTGATTTGGATTCCATGGTGGAGGAAATTCAATTTACAGAACAAGGAATGATAAAGTCCAATTTCAATCATAGGAACTTTGGGGAGTATTCGGGTATACACTCAGAAAACATTATTATTTCTTGGAATGAGTATAAAACCATTAATATTGAGGACAGGATCTGGTATGAATATAATGTTGAAGAAATTATAAAACCAGAACTCGAAGCGGGTGAGATTACCGATATCACTTATAGTCTGCTAGTTACTATTGTCGATAAGTCCCCAGCTTATTGGTTGGTGCGAATGGATTCACATAATGGCGTGGCTTTTGATTCGTATTTTGAACTAGAGGAAGGCAATTTCACAGGTATGGTATATTTGTTTGATATTGAAGGTACTGTAGATATGGCTAGATTTTATCGCAAAGGAGAGGCATATCAAGGTGTTAAAGACATTGGAAATACTACGAATCTTCCTCAACCGGAAGTAGCCAGATGTGATGCCAAGGTTGTTGCGAGGTGCACGGTGCAAAATGGGTGTCCACCACCTCAGACAGGTACTGGTGGTTGCAAATACGGTGGCGGCCACTATGAATGGCAAATTTCATACAGCTATACTGACTGGTACTTGGATAGAAATGGCGACGGAGTTGGACAGGCCAATGAATATTATAATACAACTACCCAAGAGACAAGAACATATGTGTTTGTACCCTCTGGTACATCGCTACCCCCTTCCCAGAACAGCTGGGGATTTGCAGCCCTTGATGGCAGTGGGCAAGTAAGCTCTATACCAAAGCCTCGCGTGCAGCCCGAAAGGATAATCATTGCCCCAGACCTATTAGAAGGATATCCTTGTACTGAGGGCATAATTGGTAAGGCATTGTCTGCTGAACTCGATGTTTGGGGCACTATGAAGGATGCTTTTGGTAATGATGACAGCGATTTTGACATTACCTATAAACACAAAGTTTTGGAAGACGATCGTGAAGGTCGACTAACTTTAGGCGAGACACATGTTACACTAGCTAATAGCAGAATTAGTGATATGACCATTTATCTAAATACCACCTATTTAAATTTAGCAACTGACGTATCTATTTTTGCCACTGTCCTCCATGAAAATGTCCATGCCCTTATGCTTTATCAATTAGATCAGAAGGGAATCGTGTTTGATAACCCGGAGAATCTTGACATGGCTATTTTGGCGGATAAATGGTCGGCTGAAGTAGCCAAAATTCAAAATGGCCCAATGCCACCTAATGACCTGGCCTATGCTCAACATCGAATTATGGTGGGTGTGGTTGATGTTATGGCTGATTATATTCAAACTTTTGCTACCACTAGAAATTACGGTATAGATGAAATCCAAGCAGAAGCCTTGGCATGGACGGGTCTTTTTGATTCCATTGCATGGACCTTAATGGATCCTTTGGTAAAGGAATCGATTGAGAACTTGATTGAGTATGAAACAACAGGCTTTGGTCCACTTGCTATTGGAACAAAATGTGATTGATCATTGTAAATACATAATTATAAACGTATGTAACATGTGGAATAGAAGACTTTCAATGATTTTGATTTTCATGTTGGTCATTATGCGGGCCATTGGTCAAGATGATCAAAAATATGCTCGCCTCCTGAATACTAGCATAGCCGATTATAAGGATATGTTTACGGAGATGACTTATGTGGATTTAAATGTAAAGTTTGATATTCCCTATTTCAATTACCTCTATACTGGAAACGAAAAACTGTGGTTTTTGGGTTATCCCATAAACGACTTCGCATTGGGGGTGTCGGATGAAAACAATATCCTTTGGACCATGTTG
The DNA here is from genome assembly GCF_965215805.1 of Flagellimonas sp. Taxonomy (GTDB): domain Bacteria; phylum Bacteroidota; class Bacteroidia; order Flavobacteriales; family Flavobacteriaceae; genus Flagellimonas. The sequence continues at coordinate 3,174,848 of NZ_OZ244124.1, forward strand.
GAATTTGGTGATAACGGGTCTAAAGTTTTGAGTGATGTATTGGAATATTTCGGAACTCCTGATAGGGTGTCAATAATGGAACGCGGTAAGCTTAAAAGACCTATTTCTTTGAATAGGAATGAGAGTATCGAATATTATTATAAACATGGTCAGGAAAATTGTATTGGTTTTACTTGGGATGCCACAACATATAGAGCCTATGGAATGTTTTTGGAATACCATGCAACGGGTACCGAATGTTATACAAAAAAAACTGGAATCCTCCGACTACACTATAAACTGTCGAATAATCAACATCGGAATTTTATGGTTCCTTTGACAGGATATTCAGAACATCCAGTCCAAAAAAAGCTAAGTGATGAAATCTATAATAAATTGGTCGCCTTTATTGTATCTCAGGACACTGCAATCTCTGTTTTGCATCAACGAAAGGTTAAGTCTTTAGTGAAAAAAGGCAAGATGACAAAGACCGATAGCATCAGATACTATAGGGCCATCAGAAATAAAAGGTTGGTGCTCATTAAAAAAAAGGCTAATTCCATAGCACGGGAATACCTTGCTAAGGATTTGAAGGGTCACAACTTTATAGAAAAACATCTTCATCTATCAGCGATGCAGACACAGGCTATAATCGAAAGATTACAAGTTGATGACAATCACAATCCTGCACTAATAAGTAAAAGGATTGATATATTTGAGAAGGTCCCTGAATGGCAAGGGTATTATCAAATCTCCTCTGCTGTACCTATTGATGAAGAAAATTATTTCATTTTTTATTACCGACATAATGGTCATTTCAGTTGGGAAAGTGTTGCGGTCACCTTTACTATTGCAGAAGGTAAATTCAAGGTCAAGAACAAAACAAAGTTGGATATGGTTACCCTTGATTACCCCAAATAATAGTAAATGGATGTGATAAAAATTGTTGGAATACCAGCAGACACCAATTACTTACTTTTTAAATTTTATGATCATTGTAATACTTTAGCAAACATTTACCCCATTTCATCCCGGTAATGATTCCTTAGGTTGATTATTGTCCCAAACATATTCTTAATAAATTGGAGTATGCATGTCTGTAAACACTTTATATAATGATGAAAGCGCAAAAGAATAATCAAACTAGCATAATTTATAATTTCTTTTTAATGTCGTTATTGTCGCTGCAATTATTGCATTCCCAAAACGAGGAGATAGAACTAATAACACAGCAATCAGATAGCAGTTTGGCTTTTATTGCAAAAAACAGTACGGACGTAACTAATCAGTTTACATTGAACATTACAGTTAAAAACCTAATTGGCTATTAGGGCCCCATTACCAAATTGATTCCCGCCAATGGTTCCGAACAAATAATTGTACTTGCTATTCCAGAGGGAAAACCTTGGTCTTACGAAACTAACTATACCTATAAGGCTGCTCCTACAAAGGAGGAGTTAATAAGACAAAAGAAACGCATCAAACAAGAATTCCTAAGTTCATTGAAGGTGAATGAAAGTACCCTGGTAGTTTTTTATGGAGAAGGGTGTCCCCGTTCTACATATACAAAAGAAATGTTGGAACGAAAGAAAATGCCCTTTACATATTTGGACGCTTCTTCTAACGAGTATTATTCAAAGGTCATGTTTGAACTTATAAGACAAAAAGAACCAAATGTTGAACGGGTACAGTATCCTGTAATTATGGTAGATAATCAGTTAGAGTACGACATAGAAAACCTACGGTGGTATCTAAAGGAATTGATTGCTGCCAGAAAATAGGGTCAAGCAAAATTCTAGGAAATATCTTTTTCTTTGACCAACTGCTTGATAAATACTCCGGGTGTTACACCAATTTTTCGCTTCAGGGTTTTTGAGAATACTGGGAGGGAGTTAAAGCCATAGTGCTCTGCAATTTGGATCATGGACATGGTTTTGGCCATTCCGGGATTTTCTTTCAAATGATTTATAGCATAGGTTATTCGTATATCCTTTAGGTAGCTGGAAAAGTTCTGTCCTTTGTAATGGTTTATGGTTTGGGACAAATAAGTACTATTGGTCTTTATCATCTTGGCCAAATCGTGCTGGGTAACCGACCCGTCCAAAAAACCAAGTTCCTTTTCCCATAGGTTTAAGCTGTCCAAGACAGTTGACAACATTTGTGTGTCCAGCTTGTCATCGGTATTTTGGATGCCTTTAGCTTGGCCTTTTTCAACCTGAACGGGCTGGGACATTACCTTGGCCAGTCGTGATTTCGTTTTTCGATAACGAAAGTAAACACTGGCCAGTCCTAAGAACAGAACTGCACAGAGAACATAAAATCCCAACAATAGTTTGCTTTTTTGGGCAATCAGTTGGTCTGATAACGACTTTTCCTCAGCTTCCAAGGGAAGGTCAAATTCTTTTAAGGTGATTTCTTGCAAATGATTTTGCGTTTTTATCAAGAGGCTGTCATAGTAAATCAATCTGTCTAAATAATATTGCTGTCCTTCTTTGTCATCTCTTTTGATAGCATCTTTCAGTAGACTTTGATATACTTCGTTGGCGTTATCAAACAGCGGATACTTCAAGGAAGCCATTATACTGTCGAATTTTATAAAATGGCTTCTTTTTAAATCGAAATTACCCATTTCCCCCTCGATTTCACCCAAGTAAAACAATTTATCGGCCTTGGAACTTCCGATGGAAGATTCTGCATATTTCAGGATGGTATCCCTAGCTCTTTCCCAGTTTCCTTTGTAGTATTCTATCTGGGCATCGAGTATGATCAATTCCTGATAGAATTCATAATTTCCCTTCCGGTTAGCAAATTGTATAGCGCGTTTAATATATACTTTTGCTGAATCTGTTTTCTTTGCGAAGGTCAGGCATCTTGACATGTTATGGAGATTGAGAAGATAAGATTCGTCCCATCGTTCCATTTTGCCCTGATTCTGTTTAAGAAACTCCAAATTTTTTCGAATAAGTAAGATGGCTTCGCTCTCTTGACCAAATTCCGCTTTGGCGTTGGCAATCTCGGATAAAACCACCGATTGAAAATAAATGTCCTTTGCTTTCCTTGCCCAATGATAACTCTCTATAAAAGACACGACTGCTTTATCATCAACATAATTTAAATAATAAATAGCAGCTTTGGAAAAATGTGCTAAAGCCATGAATTTCTCCAGTTCTTGTTGACTGATGAGTTTTATGTTTTGTGCTATTGTCATGGAAGAATCAAGATATTTGATTCCTTGCTCCATATCCACTTCCCTGGAGAGATATCTATAAGCATGGGCCCATTGCAGTGTATCCTTTAGCTCCTTTGCCTTGGCTACATGATGATCAAAATAAGTATCTCGATAAGAATCTGGCTCTTCAATCCATATCCTTTTTATTTCATCGAAATCAAGGTCTTTCAAAGATATTTCAGCAGAATCTTGTCCGTAAAAATTTACAAAACCCAGTAGAAGACAAAGGAAAATGTAGGGAAGTTTGAACATGCTTTCTGGGATTCAGATAAGAGGTTAACGCTGACTGATCATGATGGACTCTACTGAAACTTGTTCCGGGCAATTTTTAGCGATCAGCTCCTTTTGTTGATTCCCTTCTGAAAGCAAGACCGTATAGGTTTTGCAAGGCTCGGATTTGGTATCGCTGTTCCCAAAATCGATATCCCCATCCTGTAAAAAGGATTGAATTAATAGCGTGTCTCGGAATTGCTCTGGAACTTGATCGCCAAAAGACAATGGCTTGGAGCGCATGTCCTTGAGCACTCTACAGTTGGGAAAATAGCAGAAATCAATTCCGTTCTCCCCAGATTTTTTCTTAAGAAAGAAAACAAGAAATACAATCCCTATGGACAGTCCTACCAGATACCATCCCAAGCGCCTTAAAAATGCCATTCCGTATTAAAAAATTAGAAAGTTAATATCATTATAGGTGAGGCCAAACCAGTCTCCCACAGATTTATTGGTCAGAATGCCATGGTACATGTACAGCCCATTTCGTAGACCTTTGTCAAAACGCAGCGAGTGTTCCAAACCGCCATCTTCACCAATCTTCAGTAAATAGGGCGTAAAGATATTACTTATGGAAATACTGGAGGTCCTTGGGTAACGTGAAGGGATGTTGGGAACCCCGTAATGGATTACATCGAACTTTTCTATAGTGGGTTTGTCATGGCTGGTTACTTCCGAAGTTTCAAAACAGCCACCCATGTCAATGCTGACATCAATAATCACCGCTCCTTTTTTCATGTTCTCTACCATGGAACTTGAAACTACAATTGGGGAACGGTCCTTCCCGCGGGCTGCCCCGATGGCCACATCACAACGTTTCAATGCCTTCAATAAATTCTTGGGCTGAATGGTAGATGTATAAACCGTTTGATTAAGATTGGTCTGTATGTTTCTTAGTTTGGTAATGGAATTGTCAAACACCTTGATGTTGGCTCCTAGACCCAAGGCCGACCGCGCAGCAAATTCACCCACAGTTCCAGCTCCAATAATGACTACTTCCACGGGTGGTACGCCACTAATATTTCCAAACATGAGTCCATTGCCTTTGTTGGTGGTGGCCATTAACTCAGATGCTATAAGAATCGAGGAGATGCCCGCAATCTCACTAAGTGATCTAACAGCTGGGTATTTCCCGTCCTCATCCCGGATGTATTCAAAAGCAATGGCGGTTAATCGTTTCTTGGCCAAGGTTTCAAAATATTCCTTGGACTGGGTCTTAATTTGTAAGGCAGAGATGACAATGGTCTGTGGATTGATCAAATCAATTTCTGAAAGGGTAGGGGGTTCCACCTTTAGAATAATGGGACAGGAAAAAACCTTTTTGGTATCCCGGCTTATTTCCGCCCCGGCTTCGGTGTAATCTGCATCCGTAAAGTTGGCACCCTCGCCAGCTCCCGATTCAATAAGTACCCGATGTCCATGTGCCGAAATGGCGTTGACCGCATCCGGGGTAAGACAAATACGTTTTTCCTGATATTGGTTTTCCTTGGGAATGCCAATAAAGAGCTCACCTTTTTGTTTGAGAATCTCAAGGGTTTCTTCCTGGGGTAACAGTTGTTGTTTACTAAAAGGGGAGGAAGGTTGGTCCATACATTGCAAATCTGAAAGAACCGCAGCGGGTTTAAAACAAATTTACATTTTTTTTGAAAGGGTGTGCTGCCGCTGTTCCAGTTTCTCACGTTCTTTACGGAGTTCTTCCTTTTCTTTAAGAATGCGAAGTTCGGTATCCATAGAATCCAGATCAATTCCATGGACGTGTTTGTCAAATAGCTTGATCCTTATGAAGTAAACGATCGGTACTATAACCATGGTGACGGCCATAACGTATAAAACCTCGTTTTCGTCAACTCGATTAGAGTCTGATGTAAAGGTAGAATACAATTGGAAGGCATACATGGAAATAGGTATTAAAATAGCATGATACCACCAGTTTTTACAAGTCACGAACCAAAAAATCAATAGTAGTAACGGAACCAACTTTGTCAAGTAAAAGTATAACGCTGTTCCAACATCCTCAAAGCCATTTGATGATAATGTAAAAATAGCACTGGAGATTTCCTGCTGCCCAATTGGAACATACTTGTATGAATAGAATATAATGGGCGTGAGTGCAATGATCAATGCCAGTATTCCCTCAAAAAATAGCTTACTTTTTATGCGCTTTCTTTCTATCATTGTATATGCATAACTGCAAATACATGATTTTATTGTAATAAAAAAACCCTTCAAAGAAGGGCTTTTCGATTCGAATAAAACTAAATAAACCTATCGAGGTCTTTTAATTTTGCTCTTTTCAATACTTGCAGTTTGATCTTGGTCTACAGTAATAACGTCAGTAGAAACCGCCGTCATCGCCAAAAATCCAATAGCAAGTAATCCAAAAAATAATCTTTTAGTGTTCATCGTAAAAGAGTTTTTGGTTAATAAATGAATTCATTTCAATAACAAATGTAGGAAAATTTACTTACCTACAATGCATTTCATCGATAAAAATTGCATTTAATCCAAAAAAGGGAACTTTTTACCGAATTCGATACCGTTAATCGAAATGTTCAAATAAGGTAGACGAATTAATTATTACTCTAGACTAAACTCGATTGAACGAGTGTTTTCATCGATGAAGTGTAAGTAAATGGATACAGCTTGGGTAGGTAACAAAGAACTTACCTTTTCTGGCCATTCCATAAAGAGCCAAGCTTCTGTGGATAGATAGTCTTCCAGCCCCAAGTCCAAAGCCTCGGCCTCATTTTCAATTCGATAAAAATCAAAATGGTATCCCAATAGTTGACCCTGCCGATCATGATATTCATTTACCAAACCAAAAGTTGGACTACTGGCCTCATCAACTCCATCCAAATTTTTGACTAAGGCCCTGATCAATGTAGTTTTACCTGCTCCCATATCACCATAAAAAAGAAGTGTCTTGTGTGGAACGGTGTCCAGTATGTTTTGGGCCACTTGATCAATTTCCGATAATTGAAAGGTACGTTTCAAACTACGCTATTTTGGATCCAAAACTACAAAAGGAACAATCATTTCCTCTAACGAAACTCCTCCATGTTGATACGTGTTCCGGTAATAACTTACGTAATGGTTGTAGTTATTGGGATATGCAAAGAACATATCGTTTTTGGCAAAAATGAAACAGCTGCTCAAGTTTATATTGGGGAGATGTATGTCCTGCGGATTTCTTGAAGCCAGCACTTCCTTATTATTATAGGTAAGACTTCTCCCGGTTTTATACCTAAGGTTTAAACTCGTGGCTTTGTCCCCAATAACTTTGGAAGGTTGTTTTACATTAATGGTTCCGTGATCGGTGGTCAGGATTAATTTCATGCCCAGGGATTGGGCTTGTTGCACAATTTCCAACAAGGGTGAATTTTTAAACCAACTCAAGGTCAACGAACGGTAGGCTTTGTCGTTCGCAGCAAGTTCCTTGATTACCTCCATTTCTGTTTTGGAATGGGAGAGCATGTCAACAAAATTGTAAACCAACACCGTGAGGTCATTATCCTTTTGGGATTTAAAATTCTGGGCCAACTGCTTCCCTTGTCTCAGGTTGCTGATCTTATGGTACTCCCATTTAATGTCCATGCCCAACCTTTTAAGTTGGGCACCCAAAAATTCGGCTTCAAACAAATTTTTGCCTCCTTCATCCGTATCATTTTTCCACCAATCCGGATGTCTTTTTTCCATATCCAAGGGCATCAAGCCCGAAAAGATGGCGTTTCTGGCATATTGGGTGGCGGTGGGCAGGATGCTGTAATAGGAACTCTCAAGCTTTTTCTTATAATGAACGGCCAAGGTCTCCTCAAAGGCCAACCATTGATCATATCTAAGGTTGTCAATAACAACCAATAAGGTTTTCTGATTTTCAACCTCAGGTTGAATCTTTTTTCGGAACAGCGTGTGCGACATGGTTGGCCCATCTCCATCCTTAAACCAATCCTGGTAGTTTTTATCCACGAACTTACTGAACTGGGCATTGGCCTCCACTTTCTGGGATTCCAAAATCTCGAACATCCCGGAATCTTCAATTTCCTCCAACTGAAGCTCCCAGTAAATAAGCTTTTTGTAGAGCTCTACCCATTCGTCATAGCTGTTCACCATGGACAAGTCCATCGCAATTTTCCGAAATTCTTGCTGGTAATTTGCTGTCGTCTTTTCAGAAACCAATCTGGAGTTGTCCAAGCTCTTTTTGAGCGAAAGTAAAATTTGATTGGGATTAACGGGCTTGATCAAGTAATCTGCAATTTTTGATCCAATAGCCTCGTCCATAATATATTCCTCCTCGCTCTTGGTAATCATGACCACGGGGATGGAGGCGTCATATTTTTTAATTTCGTTCAGGGTTTCCAGACCAGAAATGCCCGGCATGTTCTCGTCCAGAAAAACAATGTCAAAAAAGGTACTTCTTATCTCTTCCAGCGCATCTTGTCCGCTTTGGCTGGTCACTACTTTGTAGCCTTTGTTTTCAAGAAAAAGGATATGGGGTTTTAATAGGTCAATTTCATCATCGACCCACAGAATTGTGATCTTGTTCATATAGTGGTTATCTTTGCGGAATTAAACACAAAGCCCTTGGCACAGACCAATAAGCTCAAAGTATTTAACGATCCAATTTACGGTTTTATTGGAACTCCCAATGAACTTATTTTTAAGCTGATCGCCCACCCATATTTTCAGCGATTGCGTAGAATTTCCCAAATGGGAATGTCCTATCTGGTTTATCCAGGTGCGCACCATACCCGATTTCACCATGCTTTGGGAAGTATGCATTTGATGACCAAGGCCATCCAGACCCTGCGTTGGAAAAATATTGAAATTAGTGAGGAAGAGGAAACGGGTTTGCTCTGTGCTATTTTGCTGCACGATATAGGACATGGCCCTTTTTCGCATGCTTTGGAAGGTTTCGTTATTCCCGGCTTCCATCATGAACAACTTTCCCTGGAATTCATGACTGCTTTGAACAAGGAATTTGATGGACAATTGGATACGGGCATCTCCATATTCAAAGGGGAATATCCCAGGCCATTTTTGAATCAGTTGGTGTCCAGTCAATTAGATATGGATCGCTTGGACTATTTGAAACGCGACAGTTTCTATTCCGGGGTTACAGAAGGTAACATCAATTCCGAGCGTTTGATCTCCATGTTGAACGTGGTGGATGGACATTTGGTGGTTGAAGAAAAGGGAATCTATGCGGTGGAGAAGTTTCTTATGGCCCGAAGATTCATGTATTGGCAGGTGTACCTGCATAAAACAGGACTGTGTGCAGAACAGATGTTGATTCGGATTATGCAAAGGGCCAGGAAGTTGGTCAATGAAGGCGATACCTTGGAGGGAAGCGAAGCTTTTCTATTTTTCTTAAAAGGCATATCAGGAACGTCAATCCCAACTTCCACTTTAGACCTGTTTGCCCAGCTAGATGATGTGGATGTGCTATCGGCCATAAAATCGTGGCAAAAACATTCGGATGTTGTGCTATCCAAACTTTGCCAAATGGTATTGAATAGAAATCTGTTGCATGTGAAAATCAAGAATCGACCCATTACTTTGGAGAAGATGGAAGATAAATTGGAACAAATACAAACCGAGTGGGGTTTGTCAACATCGGATGCATCCTGTTTTGTGTTCACAGGTGAGATATCAAACAAAGCATATAGTGGCAATCACCAAGCCATTAGCATCTTAAAGAAGAACGGCAAGGTCACAGATGTATTAAAGGAATCGGATCAACTTAGCTTAAAGGCCCTGTCCAAGACAGTGACCAAATATTACTGCTGCTATCCTAAACAAGCCGTTTAACAAATTTTGTTACTTTTGCAGAAATGAAATTTACAGCCACCCAAATTGCCGGAATTTTAGAGGGAGAAGTTGAGGGTAATCCTCAAATTGCTGTCCACAAATTATCCAAAATAGAAGAGGGGGAAAAGGGTTCTTTGACCTTCTTGGCCAATCCAAAGTACACCTCTTATATATACTCTACCAAAGCTTCCATTACCATTGTAAATAAGGATTTTATCCCTGAACAGGATTTGTCGACCACTTTGATCAAGGTGGATGATGCCTATAAATCCTTTTCGAAGCTGTTGGAATACTATAATCAGGTAAAGAACAACAAGGTGGGGATTGAAAATCCCTGTTTCATTTCAGAATCTGCCTCTTATGGGGAAGGTTTTTATTTAGGGGCCTTTTCCTATTTGGGCAACAATGTAAAAATTGGAAAGGATGTAAAAATATATCCTAACGTATACATTGGCGATAATGTAACCATGGGAGACAACGTATTTGTTTTTGCTGGGGCGAAGATTTATTCTGAGTCCATTATCGGAAACAATTGTGTAATTCACAGTGGGGCCATAATCGGTGCCGATGGGTTTGGGTTTACACCTAACTCCAATGGCGAATATAGCAAGGTTCCCCAGACTGGAAATGTTATTCTGGAAGATAACGTGGATGTGGGTGCCGGAACTACCATAGATCGAGCCACTTTGGGTTCAACCATACTTCGTAAAGGAGTAAAATTGGATAATCAAATACAAATAGCACACAATGTTGAAATAGGTGAGAATACCGCAATTGCTGCCCAAACAGGGGTTGCCGGTTCCACCAAAATTGGAAAGAACTGCCTCATTGGAGGGCAGGTGGGAATTGTGGGCCATATCACCATAGGTGATCGCGTAAAGATTCAAGCGCAATCCGGGATTGGGCGTAACGTAAAGGATGACGAGGTTCTACAAGGATCCCCTGCCTTGAACTATGGCGATTACAATAAATCTTATGTACACTTTAAGAATTTACCGAAACTGGTAAATCAAATCTCCAACTTAGAAAAAAGAATTGACAGTGAGCAAGACTAGCGTAAAGCAGCGCACTATAAAAGACAAGGTTACCCTAAAAGGTGTAGGCTTGCATACCGGGGAAGATGTTACGATGACCTTCGTTCCCGCCAAGGAAAACCATGGATTTGCCTTTAAACGTGTTGACCTGGAAGGCGAGCCTATCATTGAGGCCGATGCCAACTATGTGGTAAACACCCAACGAGGAACCAATTTGGAAAAAAATGGGGTCAAAATCCAAACCTCTGAACATGTTCTTGCCGCCTTGGTAGGTTTGGACATTGACAACGTCCTTATAGAACTGGATGCACCGGAACCCCCAATCATGGATGGTTCTTCCAAATTCTTTGTTGAAGCCTTGGAAGAAGCTGGAATTGTAGAGCAGGAGCACGATCGTGAGGAGTACATTGTAAAAGATGTCATTTCCTATAAGGACGAGGCCACTGGAAGCGAGATAACTGTGATCCCAGCAGAGGAATACAAAATAACCACGATGGTAGACTTTGGCACCAAAGTATTGGGAACCCAAAATGCCACCTTGCAACACATTTGTGATTTTAAGGAAGAAATTGCGGATGCCCGTACCTTTAGCTTTCTTCATGAACTTGAAATGCTCTTGGAACATGGTTTGATCAAGGGTGGAGATTTGAACAATGCAATTGTTTATGTGGATAAGGAGATTTCTGAATCCACCATGAAAAAATTGGAAAAGGCGTTCAAAAAGGAAAAGCTTTCGGTTAAACCCAACGGAATACTGGATAACTTAACCTTACATCATCCAAATGAAGCAGCAAGACATAAACTGTTGGATGTTGTTGGGGATTTGGCTTTGGCCGGAACGCGAATTAGGGGTAAGGTTATCGCAAACAAACCGGGTCATTTTGTAAATACCCAGTTTGCCAAAAAACTTCAAAAAATAATAAAGCAAGAGCGTCGTAACTATGTTCCGGATGTGGATTTGAATGCTCCACCTGTCAAAGATGTGAACCAGATAATGGATATGCTTCCGCATAGACCTCCGTTTTTACTGGTCGACAAGATTTTGGAATTATCCGAGGAACATGTGATTGGGCTAAAGAACGTTACCATGAACGAGCCCTTTTTTGTTGGGCACTTTCCAGGAGCACCTGTAATGCCAGGAGTTTTGCAGATTGAGGCCATGGCCCAAACTGGGGGTATTTTGGTGTTGAGTACCGTACCTGATCCAGAAAATTATCTTACTTATCTCTTGAAAATCGATAACGTTCGATACAAACATCAAGTTGTGCCAGGGGATACCCTTATCTTTAAGTTGGACCTTTTGTCTCCAATTCGAAGGGGTATCTGCCAGATGGTAGGTAGGGCTTATGCCAACGGAAGGTTGGTTTCCGAAGCCGAGATCATGGCTCAAATCACTAAAGTAAAGGGAGAATAATATGAATCAACCGCTGGCTTACGTCCACCCAGGGGCAAAAATTGCCAAGAATGTGGTGATTGAACCCTTCACCACCATACATAACAACGTAACTATTGGCGAAGGAACATGGATTGGTTCCAATGTGACCATTATGGAAGGCGCCCGAATTGGAAAAAACTGTAACATATTTCCAGGCGCTGTTATCTCTGCCACCCCCCAGGATTTAAAATATCAAGGCGAGGAAACCACAGTCCATATTGGCGATAATACGACCATTAGGGAATGTGCTACCATCAATAAGGGTACTGCAGACCGAATGAAAACGGTCATTGGTAACAATTGCCTGATTATGGCGTATTGCCATATCGCTCATGACTGCTTCATTGGCGACAACTGTATCTTCAGCAACAATTCCACTTTGGCGGGTCATGTGACCATAGGCACCAATGTGGTTTTGGCGGGAATGGTGGCCGTACATCAATTTGTTTCCATAGGAAATCACGCCTTCGTAACTGGAGGTTCCTTGGTTAGAAAGGATGTTCCTCCCTATGTAAAGGCTGCCAGGGAGCCCTTGTCTTATGTGGGAATAAATTCCATTGGGCTGCGTAGACGCGGATTTACATCGGACAAGATCAGGGAAATCCAGAATGTATATAGGATTCTATATCAACAAAATTACAACAACACCCAAGCCGCTTCAATTATTGAAGCCGAGATGGTAGCCACGCCGGAGCGGGATGAAATACTTCAATTTATAAGAGATTCCCAGCGAGGAATTATGAAAGGATACTTTAGTTCAAATTAAGATTATGGCAAATACATCCGATATACGAAAAGGACTGTGCATCAAATACAATCATGATATCTATAAGATTGTTGAGTTTCTTCATGTAAAACCTGGAAAGGGACCCGCTTTCGTGAGAACAAAACTCAAAAGTGTTACAACTGGTAAAGTGATTGACAATACGTTTTCTGCAGGACATAAGATAGATGATGTACGAGTGGAAACCCGTTCGTACCAATACCTTTATGCTGAGGGAGATACTTTTCATTTTATGAATACCGATGATTACAACCAGATTTCATTGGAGAAAAGTTCCCTGGATGCTCCGGATTTGTTGAAAGAAGGCGAAGTGGTGACCATTTTGTTCAACACCGAGGACAGTATGCCACTTTCTGTGGAAATGCCTGCCAGTGTCATTTTGGAAGTCACCCACACAGAACCGGGAGTGAAAGGTAATACCGCCACAAATGCCACCAAACCTGCTACTGTTGAAACTGGAGCACGTATCAATGTTCCTTTGTTTATCAACGAAGGGGATAAAATAAAGGTGGATACGGATAAAGGCAACTACCAAGAGCGGGTAAAAGAGTAATGCGGAATGAAATTTCCTAGAACCTATACCCTAAAGGAAATATCAGAATTAATTCATGCCAAATTTGTGGGAAGTGAGGACTTTCCAGTTTTGGGCATGAATGAAATTCACGTGGTGGAGGAAGGTGATATTGTGTTTGTGGATCATCCAAAATACTACGATAAGGCACTGGCCTGCAAAGCGTCCGTAGTCTTGATTAATAAGGAAGTGGAATGCCCAGAGGGCAAAGCCCTCTTAATTTCGGATAACCCATTCAGTGATTTTAACAAACTTACCCATCATTTTTCACCTTTTAAAAACGCAAGTTCTGCTATAGCCGATTCTTCCGAAATAGGGGAAGGCACTGTTATTCAACCCAACGTATTTATAGGGAACAATGTAAAAATTGGTAAAAATTGTTTGATACACGCCAATGTTTCCATCTACGACAATTGCCTGATTGGAGATAATGTAATCATACACAGTGGTTCGGTCTTGGGTTCAGATGCGTTTTATTACAAGAAAAGAGAGGAAGGGTTTGAGCGATTGTTGTCCAGCGGCAGGGTAGTAGTGGAAGATAATGTGGATATTGGCGCTTCTTGCACCATTGACAGAGGAGTGACCGGGGATACCACCATTAAGGAATGGACCAAGTTGGACAATCAAATTCAAATAGGGCATGATACCGTAATAGGAAGAAAGTGTCAAATTGCTTCGCATACAGGAATTGCAGGCTGTGTGGTGATAGAGGATGAAGTGGTTCTTTGGGGACAGGTAGGGGTTATCAGTGCCATTACCATTGGAAAAGGAGCTGTGGTCTATGCGCAATCCGGAGTGGCCAAGAGCTTGGAGGGAGGCAAAGCCTATTTTGGTAGTCCGGCTGAAGAAGCCCGTACTAAAATGAGAGAAATCAACACCTTAAAAAACCTTCCATCGCTGCTAAAAAAGATAACGGGAAATAGCTAATAAAATACTTTAACTTTTAGCACCAATGACATACTTTTGTCGAGGCTAACAAATACAACATATGAGTGTCCTAGTAAATAAAGATTCAAAAATTATTGTTCAAGGCTTCACGGGAAGTGAAGGAACTTTCCATGCAGGTCAGATGATTGAGTATGGAACCAATGTAGTGGGAGGGGTTACCCCTGGAAAAGGTGGTCAGGAACACTTGGGCAAGCCTGTTTTTAATACCGTTGAAGATGCGGTTACCAAGGTAGGAGCGGACACAAGTATCATATTTGTACCGCCAGCCTTTGCTGCTGATGCAATTATGGAAGCTGCCAGTGCTGGTATAAAAGTGATTATTACCATCACGGAAGGAATCCCGGTTGCGGATATGGTAAAAGCCAATGATTATATCAAAGATTTGGATTGCACTTTAGTGGGTCCCAATTGCCCGGGAGTTATTACTCCTGAAGAAGCCAAAGTTGGTATCATGCCAGGATTTGTGTTCAAAAAAGGAAATGTTGGAATTGTTTCCAAGTCTGGTACGTTAACCTATGAAGCTGCTGATCAGGTGGTACGTCAGGGATTGGGTATCACAACTGCCATTGGTATTGGAGGTGACCCTATTATTGGGACTACAACCAAGGAAGCGGTTGAGCTTTTGATCAACGATCCAGAAACAGAATGTGTGGTGATGATTGGGGAGATTGGTGGTCAGCTGGAAGCTGATGCCGCCAAATGGTATAAGGAAAGTGGAAGTTCGAAGCCCATAGTTGGATTCATTGCTGGTGAAACTGCTCCTGCCGGTAGAACCATGGGTCATGCTGGAGCCATAGTTGGGGGTAGTGATGATACTGCGCAAGCCAAGAAGAGAATAATGCGGGAATGTGGTATCCACGTTGTGGACTCTCCTGCAGAGATTGGCGTAAAGGTCAAGGAAGTAGTTGGATAATCCAACCGTTAAAACTATTGTAAATCCCGTTTCTAACGGGATTTTTTTTCGCTAAAACCTAAAACAAAAACTATATTTGAATATCAACCATTCAAACTAACTTGGAATATTATGAAACTATTGGAAGGCAAGAATGTCATCATTACTGGAGCAAGTAGAGGAATAGGTAAAGGAATAGCAGAGGTATTTGGCAAAGCTGGTGCCAATGTGGCTTTTACGTATAGCTCCAGTGAAGCTCCCGCGTTGGAATTGGAAAAGGAATTATCTGCATTGGGTGTTAAGGCCAAGGCCTATAAAAGTAATGCAGCAAGTTTTGAGGAGTCCCAAGAATTGGTGGCCAAGGTCTTGGAAGATTTTGGTGGAATCGATGTGCTTATCAATAATGCTGGAATCACCAAGGATAAGCTTTTAATGCGAATGGGCGAGGAGGATTTTGATACGGTGATAGAGATCAATTTGAAATCAGTTTATAATATGACCAAGGCGGTGCAACGCACAATGCTCAAGCAGCGTCAAGGCTCTATTATCAATATGAGTAGCGTTGTTGGGGTGAAGGGTAACGCGGGCCAAGCCAATTATGCCGCTTCAAAAGCAGGAATGATTGGTTTTACAAAATCCGTTGCCTTGGAGCTTGGGTCACGAAATATCCGCTGCAATGCTATAGCCCCAGGTTTTATTGAAACTGAAATGACGGACAAGTTGGATGATAAAATGGTGCAGGAGTGGAGAGACGCCATCCCTTTAAAACGTGGTGGTAATCCAGAAGATGTTGCCAACGCTTGCTTGTTTTTGGCTTCGGATTTATCAGCGTATGTTACTGGGCAAGTACTCAATGTGGATGGGGGCATGCTAACCTAAATTGAATGGAAATACAAACGGTACTACTGATAGTTTTAGCGGCCATTGTCGCACTTGCCGTTGTATTTTATCAATACTTCCATAAAAATCCCAGGAAAGGAACCCAAAGAATTATTTTGGCCTCCTTGCGATTTTTGACTCTTTTTTGCGCCCTATTATTATTGATCAACCCGCAATTTGTTAAGCGCGATTTTTTTGTAGAAAAAACCAAACTGGTGTTATTGGTGGATGAATCATTATCCATGGATACACACACAGATGAAGTTGGTATTCAGGAATATTTGAATGCCTGGACGGGGAAGGAAGCGGTGCAAGCCCGATTTGAGATTCACGAATATGGTTTTGGAAATGGGGTGAATCCATTGGACTCCATACAATTTACTCGGAACAACACGGATATATACAAGGCTCTTACCGATGTAAATGAAATTTTTGGGAACAATCCCAAGTCCATATTGTTATTTACTGATGGCAATCAAACTCTGGGCAGGGATTATGAATACTTAAATCTTAACAACAATAGTACGGTTCACCCAGTAGTAATTGGAGATACGACCCAGTACGAGGATTTGTCCGTCAGGTTGATCAATACCAACACCTACGCTTTTTTGAAAAACAAGTTTCCTTTGGAAGCACAGTTGGTATATAGAGGAAACAGGGAGGTTACCAAATCTGTTTCCGTTCTAATGGATGGGAAAATAGTACATCGGGAGAATATGCAATTTTCAAGCTCAAAGCGAAGTCATACCCTCAATACCTTGATTGAGGCACAAAGTGTAGGAGTGAAACCGTTGCAAGTACGAGTGGGGTCATTGGAAAATGAACGAAACACCTTCAACAATATACGCGAGACCGCCATTGAAGTTATTGATGAAAAAACTAAAATTGCCATAGTTTCGGACCTAATGCACCCGGACATTGGTGCGCTCAAAAAGTCAATTGAAACCAACGAGCAGCGAACGGTGGTGTTGTTAAAACCTACTGATAGCGCTGAAAAATTCGATGATGTGGGACTTTTTATTTTGTATCAACCCACCCGAAGGTTCAAAAACGTTTACGACCGTATAGAGCAACTTGGAGCCAACAAATTTACCATTGCCGGCACCAAAACGGATTGGCTTTTTCTAAATCAAATCCAAAATAGTTTTTTTAAGGAAAGACTGAATCAAACCGAAGAGATAATCCCAGTATTGAACAATGGCTTTGGCGTATTTGGATTGGGCAATTTTTCCGTCCAAGGATATCCTCCATTAGAGGGGCAGTTAGGGGATATAGAACTCAAAAAAGAATCCGAGACTCTTTTGTTTCAACGCATCCGCGGAGTCAATTTGGATGTTCCCTTATTTTCGATTCTTACAGAAGGGACTCAGCGGGAAGCTATTTTGTTTGGGGAAAACCTCTGGAGATGGAGGGCACAAAACTATAGGGACAACCAAAATTTTGAGGATTTCGATGCTTTGATAAGTAAGCTCATGGTGTATTTATCCAGTAACAGTGGAAGAAACAGATTGGAGTTGGATTATGACAGGGTTTTTGATGATGCGAGTCTGGCAAAGGTTAGGGCCTCCTACTATGATGAGAGCTATGCGTTTGATGCTGCGGCCAGTTTAAAAATTAGCATAAAAGCCAAGGAAAATGGTTTTTCACGTGAAGCACCGCTATTGCTTAAAGGCTCGTATTACGAAACGGACCTAAGTGATCTTCAAGCGGGTGAATATAATTTTACGATAACAGTAGAAAGTGAAAACCTGAAAAGGTCGGGGAGTTTCAAAATCCTGGATTTTAACCCTGAAAAGCAAACATACTCTTCAAATTTCAACAAGCTTCAACGCTTAGCTGAAAATAATAATGGAAAGGCTTATCTGCCTGGTCAAATGGATGAGTTGGCCGAAGAACTTTCCAATTCCCAACGATACACACCTGTCCAAAAGAGCACTCAAAATGTCGTATCTTTAATAGATTTTAAAGTGCTTTTGGGCATCTTGGCCATGACACTGGCTTTGGAATGGTTCATCAGAAAATACAACGGATTAATTTAAATACATACTAGAAATGGAAAGATTACCAAAGATTGCCCTGCCAGCTGTTGCAGTCATCATTTTTGTCATCATTGTGATATCCAAGTCGGCCGTGACCATTGGTTCCGGTGAGGCAGGAGTATTGTACAAAACCTTTGGTGATGGTGTTGTAACGGACAAACCGCCTTTGGGTGAAGGGTTTCACCTTGTGGCGCCTTGGAACAAGGTTTATATCTATGAAGTACGAAGACAGGAGATTTTCGAGAAAATGAAAGTACTGTCCTCCAATGGTTTGGATATTCAATTGGATGCCTCCGCTTGGTACCAGCCCAACTACAACGAATTGGGGAAATTGCACCAGGAGATTGGCGAAAATTACCTGCAACGAATCATCTTGCCAACCATTAGATCTGCGGCCCGTAGTGTAGTGGGTAGATATACCCCTGAACAATTATACTCCAGTAAAAGGGATGCAATACAGCAAGAGATATTTGAGGAAACCAAAAAGATAGTTGACGACCAGTACATTGTTTTGGATGAAATTTTGGTTCGTGATGTTACTTTGCCACCTACAATTAAAGAGGCTATTGAGCGAAAACTGAAACAAGAACAAGAATCCTTGGAATACGAATTTAGACTGGTCACTGCACAGAAGGAAGCGGAGCGCCAGCGTATAGAAGCTCAAGGTAAGGCAGATGCCAATAAGATTTTAAGTGCCTCCCTTACGGACAAGATCTTGCAGGACAAAGGAATTGAGGCAACTTTGAAACTATCAGAATCCCCAAACTCCAAAGTAGTAGTGGTCGGATCTAGCGGGGATGGTTTACCTTTGATTTTGGGAAATAACTAAATCATCCTTTTTTGATAAAAAAATATATACTACTTTTGAACGCATAATGAGAAACAGAAACACACATCATCATTTTTATACTTGCCCTCAAGCGAGATAGAGATGTATTGTTGTTTTTAAAATATATTCTAACCCGTTTGAGAAATCAAACGGGTTTTGTTTTTAAGCCTGTTTGGTTCCAAACAAAACGAAAGCAAGAATGACAAAGATTCGAATTGCAGTACAAAAGAGTGGAAGGTTGAATGACGACTCCCTCAAGATTTTAAAAGATTGCGGTATTGCCATTGACAACGGCAAGGATCAGCTAAAAGCCACAGCCAGAAATTTCCCTTTGGAGGTGTTTTATCTCCGCAATGGGGATATACCCCAATACCTTAGGGATGGGGTTGTTGATATTGCAATCATCGGGGAAAATGTACTTATTGAAAAAGGAGAGGACATTATCGTGGTGGAAAAACTAAATTTTTCCAAATGCAGGGTGTCCTTGGCAGTTCCAAAACGGATGGAGTATAATACGATCAAGGATTTTGAAGGGAAACGAATTGCTACTTCCTATCCAAACACGGTTAAAAAATACCTGGAGTCCAAAGGAGTTTCCGCTGATTTGCACATCATCAATGGTTCTGTTGAAATTGCCCCCAATATTGGATTGGCTGATGGCATTTGTGATATTGTTTCCAGTGGTAGCACACTGTTCAAAAACAATCTTAAAGAGGTGGAAATTATTTTGAAGAGCGAAGCGGTTCTTGCGGTTTCACCTGAGATTTCAGAAGAGCGGAAAGAGATACTGGAAAGGCTACAGTTTCGGATTAAATCCGTGTTACAGGCCCGTCAGAACAAATATGTCCTGCTAAATGCCCCCAATGATAAGTTGGACGAGATTATTTCCATTTTACCAGGGATGCGAAGCCCCACCGTTTTGCCCTTGGCAGAAGAAGGCTGGAGTTCGGTACACACAGTAATCAACAGGGACACTTTTTGGGAAGTTATTGATGAGCTAAAACTGGCTGGAGCGGAAGGCATTTTGGTTTGCCCAATTGAAAAAATGGTCATCTAATGGAACGTATCGATTACCCGAACAAGGAAAGTTGGAAGGCCATATTGAAACGACCTACCCAGTCCGTGAGCGATATTGAGGCTGTGGTGGATACCGTTTTTGATGAAGTCAGAAATGGTGGGGATGAAGCTATTGCAGGGTACACCAAAAAGTTTGACCAAGTGGAATTGGAGTCCATTTTGGTATCCCAGGACGAAATCCAGAAAGCCATAAAAGAAGTTCCGAAACAGCTACAAGATGCCATTTCCTTGGCAAAGAACAATGTTGAAAGATTTCACGCCGCCCAAAAAACGGAAAGGGTTAGCTTGGAAACTATGCCAGGAGTGCAATGTTGGCAAGAAAAAAGGCCTATTCAAAAAGTTGGACTTTACATTCCTGGTGGAACTGCTCCGCTTTTTTCTACCATATTGATGTTGGCCGTTCCGGCGCAGCTGGCAGGATGCAAAGAAATTGTGCTTTGTACCCCGCCAGATAAGCAAGGAAAAGTAAATCCTGCTATCCTGTATTCAGCCCAATTGTGTGGGGTCACGAAGATTTTCAAGGCGGGAGGTATCCAGGCTATTGCCGGAATGACCTTTGGAACAACATCTATCCCCAAAGTCTACAAAATATTTGGCCCTGGAAACCAATATGTGACTGTGGCCAAACAATTGGCTACCAAATTTGGGGTGGCCATTGATATGCCTGCTGGTCCCAGTGAGCTTTTGGTGGTTGCTGATGATTCGGCAAATGCAGCTTTTGTAGCGTCTGATTTGTTGAGCCAGGCGGAGCATGGTGTGGATAGCCAAGTAATTTTGGTGTCCACTTCAGACAAACTCTTGACTGAGGTTGCTTCAGAAATCATGGACCAATTGGGAGCATTACCCAGAAAAGACATTGCCGAGAAATCAATCGCCAATAGTAAACTGATTTTATTGAACAGTGATGCACAGGCCTTGGAACTTATTGATGAATACGGCCCCGAACATTTTATTGTTTGTACAGAAAATGAGGAGTTTTATACTAAAAATGTTTCCAATGCCGGCTCCGTTTTTATCGGAAATTACACCCCGGAAAGTGCTGGCGATTATGCTTCAGGCACCAATCACACGCTACCTACCAATGGCTACGCCAAGCAGTATAGCGGAGTAAATTTGGACAGCTTTATGAAAAGTATGACGTTTCAAAAAATCTCGGCTGAGGGAATCCAACGGATTGGTGGCGCAATTGAATTAATGGCGGAAGCGGAAGGGCTTCAGGCACACAAAAATGCAGTAACATTTAGACTAAACAGTTTAAAGAAAATCTAATGTCAGGTCGAACGCCATGTCTGCCGACAGGCAGGCAGTCGAGACCTTAATAATATGCTTAAAACCTTCAACATAGAAAACTTGGTAAGGGAATCCGTAAAAGGTCTCAAACCGTATTCTTCCGCTCGAGATGAATATGTTTCTGACGGCAGTGCCATGGTGTTTCTGGATGCCAATGAAAACCCGTTCGAAAATGGGGTCAACAGATATCCAGATCCACAGCAAAGAAGTCTAAAAACCTTGTTGTCCAATCAAAAAGGAATTTCAGAACACGGTATCTTATTGGGGAATGGTAGTGACGAAGTCCTGGATTTGGTTTTTAGGGCCTTTTGTGAACCCAATCAAGATAACATCATCACTCTACCGCCTACCTATGGAATGTATAAGGTCTTGGCGGGTATCAACGCTGTGGAAAATAGGGAAGTACTTCTGACCTCTGATTTTCAACCAGCTGTTGACCAAATATTGGGAACGGTGGACGATAGCACCAAGTTGATATTTATTTGTTCTCCCAACAACCCAACTGGAAATGTATTTGATTCGGGAGCAATTCTAGAACTGCTTGACAGTTTTAAGGGAATTGTGGTTATCGATGAAGCCTATATCGATTTTTCAAAAATTAAAAGTTGGTTGGGGCAACTTCAGAAGTATCCCAATTTAATTGTGACGCAGACCTTGTCCAAGGCATATGGTATGGCGGGTATTAGACTTGGGGTCTGCTACGCTTCGGAAGAAATTATTGCCATTCTGAACAAAATCAAACCTCCCTACAATGTCAATCAATTGACCCAGGAAAAGGCCTTTGCCAGGGTTTCGGACACCTCCGTTGTTGCGAATGAGGTAGATCAAATTCTTACAGAACGGGATGCACTGGAAAAGGCATTGGGGGAATTGGACTTTGTACAAAAGATATACCCATCGGATGCCAACTTTTTATTGATAAAAGTGGATGATGCCAACAAAAGATATGATGAACTTATTCAAAATAGGGTAGTGGTTCGCAATAGGAGCAATCAACCCTTGTGCAATAATACACTTCGGTTGACCGTAGGTACTCCGGAGGAAAATATAAAGTTGATAGCCACCTTAAAACAGTTACAATAATGGGAAAGAAAGTGCTATTTATAGATCGGGACGGAACCATCATCAAAGAGACTGTGGATGAACAGATTGATGCCTTTGAGAAAATGATATTCTACCCCAAGGCGTTTACTTTTTTGGGTAAAATTGCCAAGGAACTGGACTATGAATTGGTGATGATAACCAATCAGGATGGGTTGGGGACAGAAGTGTTTCCAGAGGAAACCTTTTGGCCAGTGCATAATTTTATCCTGAAGTCTTTCGAAAATGAAGGCGTGGTCTTTGACGAAATTTTTATCGATCGCACTTTTCCCCAGGATAATGCCGATACCAGAAAGCCAGGAACGGCGATGTTGACCCAGTATTTTACCAAAGATTATGACTTGGAAAACTCCTTTGTCATTGGAGATCGTTTGACCGATGTGGAGCTGGCCAAAAATCTGGGTGCCAGAGGAATTTTCATCAATGACAACACCCAGTTGGGCACTTCGGAAATTACGGTAAAACAAGAAGAGCTTGAGGATTTTATTGCTTTGGAAACCAATGATTGGGAGAAGATTTATGAGTTCTTGAAACTGAGCAATCGAACAGCTGAAATATCCCGTAAGACCAATGAAACGGACATTTGGATAAAACTAAATTTGGACGGAACTGGGAAAAGTAACATCAGCACCGGCCTTTCCTTTTTTGACCATATGTTGGATCAATTGGCACGTCATGGTCAAATGGACTTGGATATCAAAGTTGATGGTGATCTGCATGTGGATGAGCACCACACCATCGAAGATACTGGAATTGCACTGGGGGAAGTATTTTACGATGCCTTGGGTAACAAACTGGGTATAGAACGCTACGGTTTTTGCTTACCCATGGATGATTGCCTGGCCCAAGTAGCCATTGATTTTGGAGGACGAAATTGGTTGGTATGGGACGCGGAGTTTAAACGCGAAATGGTAGGAGATATGCCCACAGAAATGTTTCATCACTTTTTTAAATCGTTTACGGACGGTGCCAAGGCCAATCTAAATATTATGGCGGAAGGAACCAACGAACACCATAAGATTGAGGCTATTTATAAAGCGTTTGCCAAGGCTATAAAAATGGCAGTGAAAAGAGATGTCGAAAAAATGGTGCTCCCTTCAACCAAGGGAATGCTTTAGAACTGATTCTGGTTGGGTTTGAGGGGATAGTCCATTCGACCCATTCGCAAGATTAGTGTCAAACCATTAAGAAGTTGAGAGAAAAAAAATGAAATTGGTCATACTTGATTACGGAGCAGGAAATATCCAAAGCATAAAATTTGCCATCAGACGCCTTGGCTATGAAGCCATTTTAACGGACAAGGTAGATGAAATCCTAGCTGCGGACAAGGTCATTTTCCCTGGGGTGGGAGAAGCCAGTTCGGCTATGGAAAAATTGCGTTCCAGTGAATTGGACAAAATCATTCCAAAGCTGAAACAACCCGTTCTTGGAATTTGTCTGGGCATGCAATTGATGTGTAATTCTTCAGAGGAAGGCAACACCGACGGATTGGGCATTTTTGATCTGGAAGTGGTTCGATTCCCAAACTCGGTTAAGGTTCCACAAATAGGATGGAATCAGATTGAAGGTTTAAGGTCTGACTTGTTTAAGGGAATCCCTGATAAGTCACATATTTATTTAGTGCATAGTTTTTATGCCCCTCTGGGAACTGACACCATTGCGACCAGCGAATATGCTTTGAACTACAGTGCCGCCCTGCAAAAGGATAATTTTTATGGAGTGCAATTTCACCCAGAAAAGAGTAGTAATGTTGGAAGTTTGATCTTGGAAAATTTTTTAGAAACCATCTGATATGACCTATTATATATCATCGGATAAGCAACAATTGGACATTGATAAAGTGCACCAGGCCATTAAGGCGTCCTATTGGGGAAGTTATCGGTCCATGGAAATGACCAAGACTACCATAGAACAATCCATGTGCTTTGGAGTGTATTCCGAAAAGGAGGGACAGCTTGGTTTTGCAAGGGTGTTGACCGACCATGTGGTTTTTGCTTATATCATGGATGTGATCATATTTGAGCCATATCAAGGTAAGGGATTGGGTAAAAAATTGATTCAGCATATTCTGGATCAGCCCGAAATTAACAAGGTTCATACCGTAGCATTAAAGACAAAGGATGCCCACAAGCTCTATGATGCCTTTGGATTTCAGAAAGTAGGGAATTCGGATATGTGGATGGCTATGGACAAGGCAAAATACAATTGAAAATGAGACTTATTCCCGCTATAGATATCATTGACGGAAAGTGTGTGAGACTCTCCAAAGGCAATTATGATACCAAAAAGGTGTATAACGAACATCCTTTGGAAGTTGCCAAGGCTTTTGAAGATCACGGAATCCAATATTTGCATTTGGTGGACTTGGATGGCGCCAAATCCAAGCACATTGTCAATCATAAAGTTTTGGAAAGCATTGCTTCAAAAACCAGCTTAAAGATTGATTTTGGAGGAGGGTTAAAGTCTGACGAGGATTTACATATTGCCTTTGAATCTGGAGCAAATCAGGTTACAGGAGGAAGTATTGCGGTTAAAGACAAGGAAGTCTTTACAGCTTGGTTGCAGCAGTACGGGTCGGACAAAATTATTTTGGGTGCCGATGCCAAGGATGAGAAGGTGGCCGTATCCGGTTGGCAGGAAGAATCTGACCAATCCTTGATACCGTTTATCCAATCTTATCAGAAAAAGGGAATTGCATACGTCATCTGTACCGATATTAGCAAGGATGGCATGTTGGAAGGCCCCGCTTTTGATTTGTACGGTGAGATTTTGGATAAAACCAAAAAGGTGGAGACCAAAATCAGTGGTAGTGGGGTAGAGGATATTGAGATTCCAGGAATTCATCTGATTGCGAGCGGGGGTATTTCGGCTTATGAAGAGCTTCCAAAATTAGCGGCTATTGGCTGTGAGGGAACCATTATCGGCAAGGCGATATATGAAAACAAAATCAGTTTAAAACAACTGGAAAAATACATTTTGGAACATGGAGTCAACTAATCAATTGCAAAATGAAGTGATTCAAAATGCGATGTACCGGATGGATGAAAGCTTGCGCATGATCAAAATATGTTTGGACAAGCTTTCAGAAGAGATGATTTGGAAAAAGCCCAATTCATCAACCAATAGCATTGGTAATTTGATTCTGCATTTATGCGGAAACATCACGCAATACGGTATTGCGTCGTTGAGAGGTTTGGACGACAATAGAGATCGGGATGCGGAATTCTCTGCTTTTGAGGGATACAGCAAAACCGAACTGTACAAAAAGCTTTTGGATACAGTTGAACAGGCCAAAAAGGCTTTTATGGAAGCACCCTTGGGAGAGTTGATACGAAAGCGATCCGTTCAGGGATTTGAATTCTCAGGAGTTGGAAATATCAT
Organism: Flagellimonas sp.; assembly: GCF_965215805.1. Taxonomy (GTDB): domain Bacteria; phylum Bacteroidota; class Bacteroidia; order Flavobacteriales; family Flavobacteriaceae; genus Flagellimonas. The sequence continues at coordinate 3,200,394 of NZ_OZ244124.1, forward strand.
TCATGTGGTGGAGCACTTTTCGTACCATACTGGACAGATTGCGTTATGGACCAAGATCCTGAACAATACAGATTTAGGATTCTATGATGGGGTGGATTTGAATGTGAAGAATGAGGACAGCTAATTGGATAAAATAAAAATGTACGTCACCCTGAACTTGTTTCAGGGTCGCATAAAATGAAGAACGGCTATGTGTATATCATGACAAATAAGTACAGAACCACATTTTATATCGGTGTCACCTCTAATTTGTCCAAAAGAGTTGTGGAACATCAGATGGGTATTGGTTCAAAATTCACCAAAAAATATAATCTGGTTGAACTTATTTATTATGAAACTTACTCAGATATTGAACAAGCGATAGCACGTGAGAAGCAATTGAAAAATTGGCATTACGAATGGAAGATTAACCTGATAAAAAAAACAAATCCGAAGCTAAAGACTTTGGATTACTAAAGTGAGACCCTGAAACAAGTTCAAGGTGACGAAAAAATATGCTTACAAAACGAATCATTCCCTGCCTGGATATAAAAGACGGACGCACCGTGAAAGGTGTAAATTTTGTAGACCTTAGAGACGCTGGAGATCCTGTTGAATTGGCCGCCATTTATGCCCAAGAAGGCGCTGACGAGCTGGTTTTTCTGGATATTTCCGCAACGGAGGAGAAAAGAAAGACGCTAGCCGAATTGGTGTATCATGTGGGTGAAAAAGTTAATATACCGTTCACTGTAGGAGGTGGAATTTCCTCTGTGGAGGATGTGGACATACTGCTCAAAAATGGAGCGGACAAGGTTTCCATAAATTCTTCCGCGGTCAAAAGGCCAGAGTTGATCAATGAATTGGTAAGTAAATTTGGATCCCAATGTATTGTGGTGGCCATAGATGCTAAACGAATTGATGATCAGTGGAAGGTACACTTGGTGGGAGGTAAGGTAGCCACGGAAATAGATCTGTTCCAATGGGCAAAAGAAGTGGAGCAGCGCGGCGCAGGGGAAATCCTGTTCACCTCCATGGATCATGATGGCACCAAGAATGGATTTGCCAATGAGGCCTTGGCACAACTGTCAACATTGGTTAACATCCCAGTTATAGCCTCGGGAGGTGCAGGTAGTATTTCCCATTTTACGGACACATTTACAGTGGGAAAAGCGGATGCGGCTTTGGCAGCCAGCATCTTTCACTTTAAGGAAATTAGTATTAAAGAATTAAAATCAGAGCTTAGGGAAGAAGGTATTCCCGTTCGATTATAACCGTATCAATCGCTTAGAAATGGAAGTAGATTTCAATAAAAACCCAGATGGATTAATACCAGCCATCATCCAGGATGCCCAGACCAAAAACGTGCTGATGTTGGGGTATATGAACCAAGAGGCTCTAGAGAAGACCCAAAAGACCAGTAAAGTCACATTTTTTAGTCGAACCAAACAGCGGCTTTGGACCAAAGGAGAGGAAAGCGGGAATTACTTGGAACTGGTTAAGATGAATCTGGATTGTGATCGTGATACCCTATTGGTGCAGGTCAACCCTGTTGGCCCCACCTGTCACAAGGGAACAGGCACATGTTGGGGCGAGGAAAATGAGCAGAACTACGGTTTTCTTTCACAGTTGGAGGAGATTATTGCTTCCCGAATGGATGACAAGGAAAATCCGGATAGCTACGTGTCCTCCTTGTTCCGAAAAGGAATCAATAAAATAGCACAAAAGGTTGGGGAGGAAGCAGTGGAAACCGTTATTGAGGCAAAGGATAATGATGACGATTTATTCTTGAACGAAAGCGCCGACCTCTTGTTTCATTATTTGATACTCCTTCAAGCCAAAGGTTATCATCTAAGTGATATTGCGCGCACCCTTCAGAAACGCCATAAATAGAGATAAACAAATGCGTTAAGGTTTCTCTAAAGCCATAGGGATTACATGGAAATACCTTATTTTTATGTAATGGCTATGAATACTAGAAAGGGATTTCGGTTTACTACCTACGAAGCGCCCCATCAAACTCCATTTGAAAAACTTTTTGAGATTTTTCAAGAACTCATCACGCATACTTCGGGTGATGTGGAGGAGGCGTTGGATTGGCTGAGGGAATTGGACAAGGAATATGAGCTTACCGACGACGATTATACCATAGATGACTTTATTGAAGACTTGAAAGCCAAGGGCTTTATCCGTGAGGAATTCGAAGACAATGGCGAGCAAGGTGATGGGGAAGAAGGAGAGGGTGGAGGAAGCCTCTCCATTACCGCCAAATTGGAGCGTATGCTTCGGCAGAGGGCCTTGGATCAAATTTTCGGAAAGCTGAAACGCAGCGGAAGCGGGAATCATAAAACTGGGAAATCCGGTAGGGGAGATGAGCATACTGGGGAATTCAGGGAGTATCGTTTTGGAGATGCCTTGGAACATATTTCCATGACGGAGAGTCTAAAAAATGCCCAAATCAACCACGGATTGGACAACTTTTTGTTGAACGAGGAAGATTTGGTGGTGGAGGATACCCAGTATAAAGCCCAAATGAGTACGGTGTTGATGATAGACATCAGCCACAGTATGATATTGTACGGCGAGGACCGTATTACCCCGGCCAAAAAGGTGGCCATGGCATTAGCAGAGTTGATTACCACCAGATACCCCAAGGATACCTTGGACATCCTTGTTTTTGGAAATGATGCCTGGCCCATTGCCATAAAAGAACTCCCGTACCTGAAGGTTGGTCCTTACCACACAAACACCGTAGCGGGTTTACAGTTGGCCATGGACATGCTCCGCAGAAAACGGAATACCAATAAGCAAATCTTTATGATTACGGATGGGAAACCATCTTGTTTAAGACTGCCCAATGGGGATTATTACAAAAACAGTGTGGGACTTGATGATTATATTGTTGAGAAATGCTACAATATGGCCCAACAAGCACGTAAGCTCCATATACCCATTACAACTTTCATGATTGCCGAAGACCCCTATTTGATGCAATTTGTTAGGGAGTTTACTAAGGCAAACAAGGGCAAAGCCTTCTATACAGGCTTAAAAGGGTTGGGTGAAATGATATTTGAGGATTACGAACAAAATAGAAGAAAAAGAATAAAAGGATAGCAAGATACCATGTCAAAATTAAAACATGAGAACATCAAGACCCTTGGCGAACTAAAGACCGCAGGGTACTCTTATAAGGGCATTAAAGATGAATTACGGGATAATCTCCTGGAAAAGATAAGTAATGGCGAAGAAACTTTCCATGGGGTTTGGGGTTATGAAAATTCAGTGATTCCAGAGCTTGAACGTGCCATTTTATCCCGACATAATATCAATTTATTAGGACTTAGGGGACAAGCCAAAACCCGCTTGGCGCGTTTGATGGTTCAATTGTTGGACGAGTGGATCCCAGTAGTGGAAGGTTCCGAAATCAATGACGATCCATTTGAGCCCATCTCACGATACGCTTTGGAGTTGATCAAGGAAAAAGGGGATAAAACCCCAATTGCCTGGATTCATCGGGATGAGCGATTTTATGAAAAACTGGCCACCCCAGATGTTACTGTAGCCGATTTAATTGGGGATATTGACCCTATTAAGGCTGCCAATCTCAAATTGTCCTATGCAGATGATCGGGTTATCCATTTTGGGATGATACCCCGTGCCAATCGAAGTATTTTTGTCATAAACGAATTGCCCGATCTGCAAGCCAGGATTCAGGTAGCGTTGTTCAACATTTTGCAGGAAGGCGATATTCAAATTCGAGGATTTAAACTTCGTTTATCATTGGATCTTCAATTTGTTTTTACGGCTAATCCAGAGGACTATACCAATAGAGGTAGCATAGTCACCCCTCTGAAGGACAGAATTGGGTCGCAAATCCTAACACACTATCCAGAAAACTTGGAAATAGCCAAGAAAATTACGCTTCAGGAAGCCCAATTGGATCAGCGGCAAAAGGAGATTATCCATGTGCCTGAATTGGCTTTGGATGTGCTGGAACAAATCAGTTTTGAAGCTCGAAAAAGTGAATATGTGGATGCCAAAAGTGGGGTAAGCGCACGAATGAGCATCACGGCATTTGAGAATTTGTTGAGTGCCGCTGAACGCAGAATTGCCCGATCTAAAGAAGAAAAGACAACGGTGAGGCTCATGGATTTTATGGGGATAATCCCGTCCATAACCGGAAAGATAGAACTGGTTTACGAAGGCGAGCAGGAGGGAGCTGGTTCTGTGGCGGAGTCACTAATTGAAGATGCCATCAAATCCCTATTCCCCGCGTATTTCCCCAAAATTGCCAAGTTGGAGCGCAAGGATGCGGAGTCGGTCTATGATGAACTGATTCATTGGTTCTTCGAAGGGGAAGGTTTTGATTTGCTGGATGAGGACAACGACCAGGAATATCGGAATAAATTGGACTCGATTTCTCCTCTTAATGAACTTCTGGAAGAATATCATCCCTCTTTGGCCAAGGAAGATTCCTATTTTTTGAAGGAATTGTTACTATGGGGATTGGTAGCTCACAAAAAGCTGAGCAAACACCGCTTTACCCAAGGTTATCAATTTAAGGACTTGTACGGAAGTTATATCCGCGGATTGTAACGGATTACATCCAGATGTTCAAATTGTCGTTATAATTTTCGAAATTATAACTGCCAACATGCCTTTTTCGTTGCCAGAAAGAAAACAACGTTAGCAAAGGTAATATGCAATACAAAACCAAGGTGGTGATGCCTATTGGCTTAAAGGTGGATGGCACTACATAACTCTGCAATTCTGAATAGGAAGTTAGAATATCTGCAGTATCATAAATCTTGAATGCATATACAATCATGATGGCATAAAGTATATATTCCAGATTTCTCATTTTTGGATCGGGCAATTCATCTTCGGTAATCTTAAACCAAAGTACATAGAGGTATAAAAAATGTACTATGGAAAGTAATGGAAATATGTAATTGTCCAGCTTAAAAAAGTAGAACTTATTGGTATACAGTCCATAAAAATTGGACACTGCCAGAATTACCAAGACAATGAAAATCAGAATGTTGGTTCTACGCCACGTAAGGATGTTATCTAGTAGATTCATAATGTTTTGAGATTTGGGATCCTCAATTCTTCTCTCAAAGAACGGGATAACGAATCGTTTTATTTCCAACAAATCGATGAACCGCCTGCAATGTTGGGTAAGTCGGTAAATATGTTGTGAATAGACCTTACAGGCTACCTTTTTATCGGGAAAAACTTAAAGAAGGTGGCACTTCTCCAAAGCCACTCCAAGGGCCCGTATTTGAACTTGGACAGCCACCATTTGCTCAAAACCATTTGAAGAGCGATGACCAAGAGTGCAATTCCGAAGGTATAGAGATTCCTCAGCTCTCCAATATAGCCTAACCCCCAACCGAACAGTAGAAATGTCCCAATAACACTTTGCCCACAGTAATTGGTCAAGGCCATTTTTCCGTAAGGAATAAATTTTTCCAAGAACTTTTGGGGTTTCGTCAATTTATAAAGAATAACAAAAACACTGATGAGTATAAAAGTAACTGCAACATTGTTCAGGTCCATTGCAGTTAAGCCCAACATGGCTGTCCAATTGTCAAAGGTTACATTTCCTCCCATACTGCCAAAAGTCACTGCCATGAGTCCCCCGGACACCAAAAAAAGAACCAATGACCAAATCCAGGTTCGCTTAACCAATTTTTTCTGTTCTCTGTATTTTTTGAAGAAACCTGTCCTACCGATATAGAGTCCCAAAAGAAAATAACCAAAGGTTGCGTATCCACGACCAAATATGCCAAATTGGAAGTCCATTTTGTTTAGATGGCTATTGAATGCGTTTGCTGAAAAAACATCGCTTAAACTTCCTTCCTTCAAAATAGTATAGTACTCAAGTACCGAAGCACTTTCCGGTGACATTTCCATGGTTCCAAACATATTTTGTCCTTGGGTATAGAAAAACACAATATACCTGCCCAATCCAAGAAAGAGAAGGGCCACGAAGCCCAGAATCCAATTATTCTTGATTTTATAAAAAGGAATCAGAAAAATTCCAAGTAAGGCATAGATGGTAAGGATATCCCCCGCATAAAACAAGCTATGGACATAGCCAATGCCTAATAAAAGTAGCAGGCGCCAGAGAAATCGCCCAGCAAAGTTCTCACCTTTTTGATGTGCTTTATCCATTTGGATAAAAAAGCTAAGGCCGAAGAGAAAGGAGAACAGGGCAAAGAATTTTCCGCGTAGCAATAGCCCAATAAATCCGTCAACTACATAGTCCATTGGGCCTTGATGTACCGCCTCATTAAAACTGGTGGGGGAAGGCGCGCCTATATAGTTTTCTACCATATGGACGATTACAATGCCTGCAAGGGCAAATCCCCTAAGGGCATCCACAATATGAATGCGTTCTTGGGAAAGGGTATTGGAGTTAGTTTTCATGATGTTTGGATGATTGATGATGTTGATTGGACTGCAAATTTCCCGAAATGTTACACTTGAAGTTAAATATTTGATTTATAAATTGCTAGGGTAGTACCAAAGCTTTTTTTTGTATTTTGGATCAAAGGCTTTGATTCATGCAAAACTGGGTTTTAATTTTATGCATAGTCCTTGGGGTATACGCACTGATCAGTGTGTTGCTCTATTTTCTACAGGACTATTTTCTATTTAAGCCCGAAAAACTACCCGAGGATTTTCAATTTTACTACAATAACCAAGAAACGGACGAATACAATATTGAAACTCGGGATGGTGCTGTCATCAATGGCCTTCGCTTTAAGACCGAGAACCCCAAAGGGGTTGTTTTTTACCTCAAAGGCAACTCTAAAAGTATCAAGGGATGGGGCAAGTTCGCAGTGGATTTTACGCGCCATGGTTATGATGTTATCATGGTTGATTACAGAGGATTTGGGAAAAGTACAGGCAGACGCACCCAAAAAGCTGTAAAAAGGGACATGCAGGTCATCTACAATAAAATCAAGGATAAGGTGCCGGAAAAGTATATAATCCTTTATGGGCGTTCCATGGGCTCCGGTTTTGCAGCAAAATTGGCTTCCATGAACAATCCAAGAATGTTGATTTTGGATGCACCCTATTACAGTCTGAGCAAGGTGGCCAAAAAGTACATTCCCTTTATGCCCCTCTCCATTTTAATCAAGTTTCCTATGCCCACCTATAAATGGCTACGGTACGTAAATTGCCCTATTCATATCATTCACGGAACGGATGATAAGCTTATTCCCTATAAAACTGGGGTCAAACTATCTAAAATCAAACCAAAGTTGACCAAACTTTATACAGTAATAGGGGGAGGACATAAAAATTTGAACAATTTTGAGTCGTATCATAAGATGCTCACCGAGATTTTAACTCAGAAACCCAAAAAAGTGGACTTGGAGGGTTCCAGTTTTCACGTCAAACATGCGTCAAAAAAAGCCAATGCAAAAGCTTAAGCGTGTTCTTCTCGTTCTTTTATCCCTGCTTATTTTAATCACGATTATGTTCTATACATTTCAGGAAAAGCTGATTTTTTTACCCACCCAATTGCCCAATGATTATGAATATTCCTTTAACCAGCCTTTTGAGGAACTTTTTTTGGACACTTCTGATGGTGCCCAATTGAATGCCCTTCATTTTACGGTGGACAATCCCAAAGGACTTGTGCTATATTTTCATGGAAATGCCGGCGATTTATCCAGATGGGGAAATATTGGAACTGCTTTTACTGAACTAGGATATGAGGTAGTGGTAATGGATTACCGAGGTTACGGGAAAAGTTCTGGGGAACGCAGTGAAGAGTTGCTGTATGCGGATGCCCAACTGTTTTACGACCACGTAAGAGGAATTTATGATGAAAGCCAAATCATACTGTATGGAAGATCGCTAGGGACTGGTATTGCGTCTCATCTTGCGTCCAACAATAGCCCCAAAAAGTTGATTTTGGAAACTCCATATTACAGTCTAGTAGATGTGGCCAAAGGTAGGTTTCCCATATTACCCGTTGGTCAAATAATGCGATATAAACTGCCCTCTTTTGAATTTTTAAAGTCGGTTGAAGCTCCCATCCGTATTTTTCACGGCACTGAGGATAGGGTAGTGCCTTATGAATCGGGAAAGAAGTTATTTAATTCCATTTCAAACTTGGATAAGAAGATGTATACCATTCCGGGAGGGCGGCACAACGACTTGGAAGGATTTCAAATCTATAAAAACGGCCTAAAATTGGAATTAACGGACTAATCAAACAATTCTGAAGACAGATATCTATCCCCCCTGTCACAAACAATGGACACTATGGTGCCAGTTTCCAGAGTATTGGCCAGACGAAGTGCCACTGCCGCCGCACCGCCACTACTGACTCCTGCAAATATCCCCTCTTCCTTGGCCAATAATTTGGCCATGGACTCTGCTTCTTCTTGACTGACCTCCATTATCGTATCCACTTTTTTGGGATTGAAGATTTTGGGAAGGTATTCCTCCGGCCATTTTCGGATGCCCGGAATTCTTGATTCATCCGTAGGTTGAACCCCCACAATCTGGATTTTAGGATTCTGCTCCTTAAGAAAGGTAGAGGTTCCCATGATGGTCCCGGTGGTACCCATACTGGATACAAAATGCGTTATCCTTTCTTGGGTGTCCCTCCAAATTTCAGGCCCTGTGGTTTTGTAATGAGCCATCCAGTTGTCGTTGTTGGCAAACTGGTTGAGCATTTTATAGCCATCATTGTGCACCTTGGCTTCCGCGTAATCCCTTGCGCCTTCAATACCAATGTCCGAAGGTGTCAAAGTAACCTTAGCTCCATAAGCTCTCATGGTTTGTACCCGTTCTTTAGTTGAATTTTCGGGCATTACCAATTCAATATCCAAGCCAAATATTCCAGCAATCATAGCAAGTGCAATACCTGTGTTACCACTGGTGGCCTCAATGAGTTTGGTCGTATGGGTAATCTCACCCCGCTCCATACCACTCCTGATCATATTAAGGGCCGGTCTGTCTTTTACACTTCCACCCGGGTTTTGACCTTCCAATTTAAATAGGAGTTTGACATTCGGGTTGGTGTTCAGTACTTTGGATTCCACCAAAGGGGTGTTCCCAATCAGGTCTAAAATACTGTTAGACATCCGTAACCGTCTTTATTTTAACTTCCGAAGTATGGAAAACTGTGGAATTTGGAGGTACAGAAGCCGTTAACCAAGCGTTTCCACCAATCACAGAGTTTTCACCAATTACCGTATTACCTCCAAGGATAGTGGCATTAGCATATATAGTCACATTGGACATGATTGTGGGATGTCTTTTTGTTTTCTGAAGATTCTTGGCCACATAAAGCGCTCCCAAGGTCACACCTTGATAGACTTTTACATTATCATGAATGATGGCAGTTTCACCAATGACCACTCCTGTGGCGTGATCAATAAAGAACGATTTGCCAATTTGGGCACCGGGGTTGATATCCACACCGGTTTGTCGGTGGGCGTATTCTGTCATCAATCTGGGAACCAAAGGAAAGCCTTGCTCGTAAAGTTCATGCGCCAAACGATAGATGGCTATGGCATAAAATCCGGGATAGGCCATATACACCTCTTGAAGCGATAAGGAAGCGGGATCCCCGTTAACAATGGCTTCGGCATCCAAATTCAGCTTTTCCAAAATATTGGGCAGGGTCTGCACATAATTGTCCCAGACTTTAACGCATGGTCGCTCCAAGTCCCAACAAGCTAAATCCACAAGTCTGCTGAATTGCTTTTCCAGCACCTCTAAATTTTCAGCAACAGGGGTATTTACATCGAATAGCGTATGAAAAAGAAGGTTGGTAAAACTCTCGGTTTCTTCTTTAAGTCTATAGTCTAAATAGGGTAATTTCTTATGCCTATTCAATTCTTCAATGATTTTTTGCTTGTCCATGCTTTTAAATAAAGTTTAAAAATAGCCAAATGATTACCACGCGTAACAGAAATGGCTAACTTTAGCTTAAAAATAACATCTGATACCACTACTGTGAATAATTCCTTAATTACCAAAGAAGCATTTAATTTTCTAGAAGACCTGGCCCAAAACAATAACAAAGAGTGGTTTGCGGAGCACAAATCAACCTTCAAGAAACATGAGGCTGATGTGAAATCTTTTTATCAGCATCTTCAGGAATTGCTGGATACCCATGATGAAATAGAAAAAATGAAAATGTTCCGGATTTATCGGGATGTGCGCTTTTCCAAGGATAAAACTCCATACAAAACCCATTTTGCAGGTTCTTTTTCCCGTTTGGGAGCAAGGTTAAGAGGGGGATATTACCTTCATATTAAACCAGGGGGAAGCTTTGTAGCTACTGGATTTTGGGCTCCCAATAAAGAAGACCTCTTCAGGATCCGAAAGGAATTGGAAATGGATGCCTCGGATTTCCGAAAAGTAATCAATGGGAAAAACTTTAAATCGGTTTGGGGTGAACTACAAGGAGATGGAGTTAAAACTGCGCCTAAAGGGTTTGACAAGGAGCATCCAGATATTGACCTGATTAAGAAGAAACAGTTCATTTTTGTACGGAATTTTTCGGATAAAGAGGTATTATCCCAAAATTTCATCAACGAGGTGAATGAATCCTTTAAGTCGATACGGCCTTATTTTGATTTAATGAGTGATATTCTTACCACTAATCTTAACGGTGAATCCCTGTTAGACTAAGACATGGTTTTCCAACAATTGCATTTGGTCTTTCAATCTGTTGATGACCATATTCATCATGCGCTTGTTCAAGGCAGAGGAGTTTAGAATGTAATTCTGATATTCATCAACCGTAAAATGACCAATGATCATGCCCTTAAGCGAGTTGCGGAATTTGATATCCTTTTGGATGGAATTTTCAATAAATTCCATTCTTTTTTCCAGCGTTAACTCGTAAAAAGCACCTTTGTGCTTTCTAATATAGTTCTTAAAAACTTCGATGATCAAGTGGTTTTGAAGCTTGATAATTGGGCGCAAAGTTTGGTTTTGAAAACGTTCATCGGAACCCATATCACTGTGGAAGGTACCTTGCCCAATCTCTGGACGCATGTCCAGAAGTTGTTCGGATCTTGAATCCATGGTTGAAAGTTTTATTAAAATTACATAATCGGGAACCTCGCATTTTTAGTGGCCTCAATAGTTTTTAACGATGTTATGAACAGGATCTTTTTATTCATAACTTCGTTTCACCGTAATCCATATAAGCATGAAATTTGGTAAAGTAGACCATCCAGAACTAGTTGATTTCACTATCCCTGAAGACCATCCAGATACCGAAGTAGTATTATCCAATATACCGAGTAACGGTACTCCTAAAATATATGTGGGTTGTGCCAAATGGAATAGGCAAGACCTTAAGAATTTCTATCCAAGGGGAACCAAGGACGAATTGGTTTACTATGCTTCCCAATTCAATAGCATAGAACTGAACGCAACTTTCTATAGAATTTTCCCAGAAGAGCAATATCAAAAATGGTACGACAAAACTCCGGAAGGATTCAAATTCTTTCCTAAAATGACCAATGAGGTGAGCCATTTAAGAAGACTCAATGATAAGGTATATGAGATTGCTGACAGGTATTTGGCAGTAACATCCCAATTAAAGGAAAAACTGGGAACCATTTTTCTGCAGATGCACAATAATTTTGGCCCCAAAAATTGGGATAGGGTACAGCAATTTGTGGAGTATTGGCCCAAAGAATTTCCGCTGGCCATGGAGTTTAGACACACTGATTGGTTTACGGATGAAAAGGTAGCACAGGAGCTTTACCATCTACTAAAAGAGAATAATATTGCCAATGTTTTGGTGGATACTGCCGGCCGTAGGGACATGATGCATATGCGCTTAAGCAACAATGAAGCATTTATAAGATATGTTGGGGCCAATCATGAATCGGACTACTTGAGGCTTGAGGATTGGGTGCAGCGATTGGGACAATGGGAAAACAAAGGTTTGACCAACATCCATTTTTTCGTACACCAAAACTTGGAAAGGGAATCTCCCTTGCTGTCAGCACATTTTATTGAAAAACTCAATGCCCACCTGGATTCCAATTTGACCATTCCCCAGACTTTGATCAGTAGGGACAAAGGCCTTTTTGGTTAGTTTCAAGACTAAAAAGCGTGTTTTTATTTGGCAATTATGGGAAGTCAAAATTGCCAATTCCTAAATCTATACCCCTCAGATATTCTGATTTCATAATTCGATAGCCATTAGGAATCTTTTGGGATTGCACACCTCTTTTTTGACCTAATTTTGTTATAAAACAAGTCAAATAAATCCCTTTTAGTATGAGATTTCACACCAGAAAATGGGTAAAACCGGAAGATCTTAATGCAAATGGAACACTGTTCGGAGGTAAAGTACTTGCTTGGATAGATGAGGAAGCGGCACTGTATAGCATTATACAACTGGAAAGTAAAAAGGTGGTGACCAAATATATATCGGAAATCAATTTTATGAGTACGGCGGTTGAAGGTGATATTGTTGAGATAGGTATGGAAGTCACGAAATTTGGACATACTTCAATTTCATTGAACTGTGAGGTACGGAACAAAATGACCCATGAAAGCATCGTTACCGTGGACAACATAATTATGGTAAACCTTGATACCAATGGAAATCCTACGCCTCATGGTAAAACCAAGATTGAGTACGTTAAGGACCGGTTGGCCAAAAAAGACAAAGAAGCTTTGGAAAACGCGTAAAATTCAGCAAAACTTGAAAACCTGTCAATGTCTGGAATTTACACCTACAAATAATGCAGTTTGACAACAAAATGTGAATGGTACAGAACATTTAGTTGCCCCTCCCCAGAGGAATAAACATATTCATGCTAATAAGAACCATTAATTAGCATAGTTTGGGAACTAGGGAGTTATTGACGTATTTGGAAAAGTTGGAAATTGGATTAAGCAGCTTCTCTTACGAGGAACTGGGAACAGAAGAGGCTGGAAAACTCAAGCGCTCTTTCGATATTTTTAGAACAGGACTGGAAGACAAAGTCTTTGGCATTCCAGAAATGAAACAGTTGGACGTAATCTACGAGCAAGTGGGGATCCAACCTTCGTCTTCTTCACTTAATGACGAAGGCTTCACTAAAGCCAATTCAGTAACTCAGTTGTTGACCTTGCTAGCACTTTTGGACAAGACCAATTTGGACCAACGGCAAAGAGAGATAGTAAGGGCATTGCAAAAAGTTGGAGAACGTTTAAAAACTGATGAGTTGGATCAATCCAATATCTCAGTGAAGGATAATCAACAACTGATTGAGAAAAACCTCGAATCCTTTATGACCACGTCAAAGGTCAATCTAAAACCGGTCTTGGAGGAATGCATGGGCCAAATGGAGCTTTTGGAGGAGCTTGTTCGAATTTATAAGCAGAATGTCCTGGAGTTTATTGGTAAGATCAAAGTACATCTTCAAACTGAAAATTTCCGAGGTGTGGATTTCGCCTGTCAAAAGATTCAGGCCTGTCTTAAAATGATGAAAACTGTTAGTTTACTGGAGATTACCGAACAAATGAGTACGGTTTGCAAGACAGATAATGATATAAAATACTTAAATTTCCTATACCAACAGTTCTTGGTAGAGTACCCAAAAGTTGAAGAGTTGGTCGATTTTGAAATTGATGTGCTCAGAAATATGTAAACACCAACATGGTCAAAAACCTTCCGGAATATCACCAAAGTGTCTTCTTTCCTTTATTGGAACATGCCACGGATGTGGACTGTAAGCTGATGCTCATTGACCAAATGCTGGAGATAGGGGATAAAAAGGATTTGGCCTTACTGGAAGAACTGGAAACCCACGAAAATCATAAGATCAGTAGCAAAGCTTTTGAAATTAGGTGTGCGCTCCTGGAAAAATTGGGCATTGCCGATCCATCAGAAAAAACGCGTTTGCCCATGGACTTGTGCTTTATCTATGATGAGTTCAATATAGAGCCCTCTGACGTGGATCCAGACCTTGATATGGACTTTGGTGTTCCTTTGGATATCCTTGATTCCGAGTAGTTTGGAATATGGATTACCCTAGTTAAGTCCCATTACTCTTGTTTTCTCACTGATTTCCTTCCACTTAGGTCCAATAATCCAATAATCCAGAAATCCCATTAACAGGCTTCACCACTAAATTCACTTGTTTTACCACAAATTATTGCCCTTTCATAATCTTTGTCTTAAGTTCACGTTATAAGTATAACCCCAAACAAAAAACCACTTAATAATTATGTTATACGATACCTACGGTGAAGAATATTTGGCATTTCTTCAAGAATTAAATGAAATACTGAGCTTAAACGAACTCGCAGAGTTGGATTATTTATAGAACAAACACCCCAAAACCTTAGTTCATGAAAAATCAAAACCAGGAAAACACCGCTTATTTGAGTTTTATCCAAGATTTAAATCAAATGCTGACAGATTTTAATATCAGTCAATTAAGCCGTCCATAAGTTGGACCTGGGGTATAAAGCATTAAAAAAGGGTTGCCATACGGCAGCCCTTTTTCGTTTTAGGTCTAGCATTGGTTCTCAACCAAGATAAGACTTCAAAATCTTGCTCTTGGAAGTGTGTCTTAATTTCCGAATGGCCTTTTCCCTGATTTGACGCACGCGCTCCCTGGTCAAATCAAATGTACTGCCTATTTCCTCCAAGGTCATGGACTGCTGATCTCCAATACCGTAGTACAGCCGAACAACATCCGCTTCGCGTGGGGATAAAGTCTCAAGCGCCCTATTGATTTCAGTGTAGAGGGACTGGTGCATTAAATCCTTGTCCGGTTTTGGAGATTCGGATGAATTTAGAACGTCGTAAAGGCTTGAAGTTTCCCCTTCTTTCAAGGGAGCATCCATGGACACATGCCTCCCGGTATTCTTCAAGGATTGTTTCACCTCAGACACGGTCATGTCCAGTTCCTTGGCAATTTCTTCAGCAGAAGGTGGTCTTTCATGCGCTTGTTCCAAATAAGAAAATGTCTTTTTTATTTTGTTGATAGATCCAATCTTGTTCAATGGAAGTCTTACCACACGGGATTGTTCGGCCAGGGCCTGAAGAATGGACTGCCGGATCCACCATACGGCATAAGAGATAAACTTGAATCCACGGGTCTCATCAAACCGTTGTGCAGCCTTCACCAATCCCAAATTCCCTTCATTGATCAAATCGGGCAGGGTCAACCCCTGATTTTGATATTGTTTGGCAACAGAAACCACAAACCGGAGATTGGCATTGGTCAACTTCTCCAAGGCAGCTTGATCACCCTCACGAATCCTTTGCGCCAACTCCACTTCTTCTTGGGCAGTAATCAGTTCAATCTTACTGATGTCCTGTAGATATTTATCAAGGGATTTTGATTCACGATTGGTTACTTGTTTTATGATTTTTAACTGCCTCATTGGTGTGTTTAGGATTGAAGTGAATTTAAGCATTCATAATACACTTTATAACACAATTTTCCAAGTGCCAAATGTTATTGTTATTAAAATGTTATTAGCAAACAGGAAAGTAGTTCATTATCAGCGGTCTAGGCAATTGTTGATAGTATTTTAAAAGAAATGCGACAACATTGTTCAACTCGAGTGTAAAAAACCGCTAATTTTGTAAGGTTTGATATTTTGGAACCTTTAATCCATATTTTCCGTTGGAGATAGAAAAAGCCGTTAGCAAAAAAAACTTATACGATTACCAACAAGAAGATCTAAAAAAGATTTTCAAACACATCAATGAGCTGCCTCAAGGCACCAATATCCTGTATCAATTACCTACGGGAGGTGGGAAGACCGTAGTCTTTTCCGAAATTACCCGAAAATACACCCAAGAAACAGGTAAAAAGGTCATTGTACTCACCCATAGAATCGAGTTGAGCGGACAGACTTCCAAAATGCTGCACGGTTTTGGCGTGGCCAATAAAATTATCAACAGCGAAGTAAAGGAGCTCTATGATCAAGATGAGTACATGTGCTTTGTGGCCATGGTGGAAACGCTCAACAATCGACTTCAGGAAGAGAAGGTAAAGCTGAACAATATTGGTTTGGTTATTATAGACGAGGCGCACTACAACTCCTTCAGAAAGCTTTTTAAGTATTTTGAAGAGTCCACTATTCTGGGGGTAACGGCCACGCCTTTAAGTTCCAATATCAAACTTCCCATGAAGGACAACTACAAACATCTGATCATTGGGGAGTCCATAAAATCCTTGATAGAAAAGAGGTTTTTGGCCAAGGCCAATCTCTATAATTACGATGTTAGCCTTCGTACACTAAAGCTGGGTATCAACGGGGACTATACCGTAAAATCCTCCGATGAGTTTTATGGCAACCATAGCATGCTTGGCAAGTTGCTGACAGCTTACGAGGATGTGGCCAAAGGAACCAAGACCCTGATTTTTAATAACGGTATCAGCACCTCTCTTTATGTGTACGAAACCTTTAAAAAGGCGGGGTACAACATCCGACATCTCGATAACAAGAATACAGCCAACGAAAGGCGCGAAATCTTGGATTGGTTTGCCAATACCCCGGAAGCCATTTTAACTTCGGTAAGTATCTTGACCACTGGCTTTGATGAACCTTCGGTGCAATCCATCATCCTGAACAGGGCAACCCGATCATTGACCTTGTATTTTCAAATGATCGGTAGGGGGTCGCGAATCTTGGAAAATAAAGAGGAGTTTTCTGTGATTGATTTGGGGAACAATATTGCCCGCTTCGGGCCATGGGATGCTCCTGTGGATTGGCAGGAAATTTTCCACTTTCCTGATTTCTATCTGGAGAACATCAAGAATGATGAGGACATTGAACGGGAATTTGTATATGAAATGCCTGAGGAGCTAAAGGCCAAATTCAGTAAATCCGAGAATATCACCTTCAACATTAAGGAAGAATACAAAAAGGTCTTTGCCCAAGGGAAAAAATCCAAGGAAGTATTGGAAATGAGCATTGAGCAGCATGCCAATATCTGCGTGGAAAACAGTGAGGACGTCTTTGATGCCCGAATCTTGGCCAAGGAGCTTAAGGAGGAAATTGCCTATAGGGTACGACAATATTCATACTGCATCATGAACAACACCAAGAACTACAAAGAGTGGTTGGAAGAAGATTATGAACGAAAACTCCGTTCCAGCATTTCCAAGAAATTTGCGGCACTTATGTAGACAGATGGACGGTTGGATTCTTGGATTTTTAGATTGCTGTAGCTCGGATAATTGTTGACTGTACATTGCTAATGGATAATTGTTCATCCCACTGCGAGCAGTGAAACTCATTTTCAATTTTAAACTTTGCTTATTGTACATTGCCAATTGTTAATTGATCATTGTTACTGAACGAAGTGAACAAAATCCTCATCATAGGACATGTATGGCCAGAGCCTTCCACAACGGCGGCTGGGAAGCGAATGATGCAATTGATCAACGCGTTTTTGGAGTTTGGATATGATGTGACTTTTGGCTGTGTAGCTGCTAGGACAGAACATAGCTTGGATTTGGAAAAAATGGGAGTGAAACAGGTCGCATTACAACTGAACCATGCCAGTTTTGATGATTTTATCCAGGATTTACAACCCAACTTTGTGGTTTTTGACCGCTTCATGACCGAGGAACAATTTGGATGGCGGGTGGCAGAGTTCGCTCCTGAATCGGTAAGGATTCTGAACACCGAAGACCTTCACTCATTACGTAAATCCCGCGAAGAATGCTTTAAAAAAGGGGAGGAATTAAAGGAGGGGCACTGGAAAAACCATCCCATAACTTTAAGAGAGGTGTCAAGCATTTATCGCTCTGACCTCACGCTGATGATTTCCTCCTTTGAAATGCAACTATTGACCCACGAGGCCAATGTACCTGAAAGTCTCTTAAAGTATCTCCCTTTTATGTTGAATGCGCCCAGGGAGGAACAACTGGCTTGTTGGCCGAACTTTGACCAGAGAAGGGATTTTGTATGTGTGGGCAACGGAAAACACCCTCCCAATGTGGAAGCTATAGGGACTTTGAAAAAAACCATTTGGCATATTATCCGACAGCGTTTGCCTAAAGCTAAACTTTGTATTTATGGTGCCTATTTGCCACAGCAGGTATTGGAAATGCATAATCCCAAAGAAGGTTTTGTTGTGAAGGGTTGGGTAGAAGATTTAAATGCAGTACTCCAGAGTTCTCGGGTGCTCTTGGCGCCCATTCAATTTGGAGCAGGCATTAAAGGAAAATTGGTAGATGCCATGTTAAATGGCACGCCTTCCATCACCACACCTATAGGAGCGGAGGGGATGCATGGGGATTTTCCGTGGGCTGGGGCCATTTGTACAGATTGGAAAAGTTTTGCCCAATCGGCCATTGAGCTATATACAGACACATCTAAATGGCAAGATGCTCAAAACCAAGGATTGGAAATCCTCAAAAATCAATTTCCAAAATCCAAAATTCAAAGTTCGCTAAAGAAGGATTTAGAAGAGGTACAGGAGCACCTGAAACAGCGCCGTAGCGACAACCTCATAGGTAGAATACTTCAACAGCAAGGCTTGGCCGCTACCAAGTATATGGGGAAGTGGATAGAGGAGAAAAACAAGAAGTAGGGATAAAGTTCTACTTTAACCACGTATTGGAATTTTTACGGGTATTGTAATTGACCAGATTTGATGGATAATTGATCCAATCCACCTGCTTTATGATTTTACCTGACGCGTTTAAGGTAAGCAGCGTGGTAAAATGCATGGCTTCAAATTCTGTATCGCCCCATTTAAATGGGGTAAAGTAACCACTAATGGCAACTCTGTTGTCATCCGCCGTTATCTCCTTAACCACCAAACTATTTTCTTCCAAGAGTTCAAAGTCTGGATTGGTCCAATCAAAGAAATCCCTTAGAGCCTTTTTGCCCTCAATTCGGTCGCCATTAATGATATCTTCCAAAACCGCAGTGTCATCATAAAAGTTCAAAAAACGTTCAAAATCTTGGCGCTTGTTGAACACATGGTAGAATTCTTCAATGGTTTCCCTGTTGGGATTGGTTTTTTGGGTTTCACAAGAACTCAATAGTGTCACCAATATCAGAATCCAACAAGAAAAGAGTGTACTATTCTTCATAATCGGGATTTAAGGTTGAAGGAATTGGTGCTTCGGTGTTTGCCCACCATAGTTTAAGTTGCTCCAGAAGTTCTTCGGCTTTTTCAGGGTTCTCCAATACAAGATTATGCTGTTCTCCAATATCCTCTTTTAGGTTGTAGAGTTCCATTTCCTTGTTTTCAAAGTAGTAATGCAGCTTCCAATTCCCATCGCGGACCACCGAACCTGGACGTGTTCGAAACAGAGGATCCCGATTCTCATTATTGTCCACATCATACGCCTGTAAATAAATGGGGAAGTGCCAGTACAACTCCCTTACCACTTGCCTTTCGGAACCGTTTAAAATGGGCAATAGATTGGTTCCGTCAAGGGATTCCTCCTGGAAATTGATACCTGCAGCCTCCAGAAGAGTAGGGAACAGGTCCAAATTAGTGATGGGCACATCATTTTTAGTACTGGGTTGAATCTTATCATTCCAAACAAAAAAGAAAGGTTCCCGGATACCTCCTTCATAGTAACTCCCTTTACCTGCGCGTAATGGTTTTTGTTGGGTAATTCCATACAATCCTCCATTATCTGAGGTAAAAACTATAAGCGTATTTTCAAAATGACCCTTTTCCTTAAGCTTTGAAATGAGTAATCCTATGTTCCTATCCAAGTTTTCCACCATGGTGGCATAGGCTGCATTGTCTTGTCCCTGCGTTCCAGATTTGTTTTGATACTTTTCCAATAATGCTGTTATTGGCTGGATAGGTGTATGAACCGCATATGGGGAATAGTATAAAAAGAAAGGTCCACCTACTGAATCCACAAACGCTACCGTTTGTTCCATGACCAAGTCCGTTAGATGCTCACTTTTCCCAGCTTCAATTTTAACATTTTTGTAGGGCGGATAATAACTGCTGGGATGCCCATTGTGCCCACCACCAATATTTTTGTCGAAACCAAAATCCATTGGGTCATCACTTAAGTGCCATTTGCCTGCATGGCAGGTGGTATACCCGTTTTGTTGCAAAATCTGTGGAAAAACGGTGTGATTGTTCGCTAAGGTAGTCGTGTTTTTGGTCGGAATAAGTTTTCTATGCTTGGTGTTTCCCCTTTCTGAACTGGCTACCGTATAAACACCATGTCTGGGAGTCCATTGCCCCGTCATTAAACAGGCGCGGCTGGGTGCACAGTTAGCTGCAGCTGCATACCCATTGGTAAAAACCATGCCCTGTTGGGCCAAAGCATCCAGATTGGGAGTCTCGTAATATGCCGAGCCCATAAAACCCACATCCTTCCATCCCATATCGTCAATATTGATCAATACAATGTTGGGTGGGGTGGGGATGTTTTCTTTTTGGGAACAAGAGCAAATGAAACCTGCCAAGAATACCAAGAGAAGTAACTTCATTTTCATGGGCGTGATATTAGTCCATATTTTGAAGAAAGCAAAACCTACAACCAGAATAATTCTTGCTTGTTTTGTGCTAAGATTTCCTTCACTTGATGGAAAAAGTTCGCAACAAACCCTTGGAGGTGGGATTGGGAACTTCGGAAATAAGTACGTAGCTGCCTGGATCTAACTGAACGGTAAAATAGCCCGTGCGTCCCGCGGGCATATCATTTACCCCGCCCAGAAAAGTTAGCCCCTTGGGCGCTGGCTCCATGAGCCCGGTAGGAGTGGCCCAGTTCATCCAGTTTTCCAGCTCTTCCATGTCGGCATCTTCACCAAGCTTAACCAGATTAATGTCATGACCCACAAAATTTTCATGTACAATCTGATCCACAAAATGTACCGAAAAGGTTTGGAGCCCGCCCACAATGGAATCCTTGGTAAAAATACCGGTGGCACTGGAGACACTCAAGTTGATATTGGCCTTTAGTTCCTGGTTTCCCGATTTTTGCTCGGAGACCACCAAATCCTTGGTCATGCCCATGGACGTGTGGAAAATGCCGTTGCCCATTTTTACATAGCATTCCAAAATGTAATTGCCAGGCTCTAGATATAGCGTAGTCTCTGCAGTTTCACCAGGGGACAGTAATCCCGTGCCCCCAAGAAATTGTACTTCGCTGAACCACTCCGGCAGTTGGCCAAAGACTTCCATGGCTTCATCTGTTTTGCCTTCGTTGATGAGCTTCATCCCAGCATCAAATATGGGGCCTATAACATTTTCAGCGTCCTCGGAAGTTTTACCTGGAGGGTATTTGTCCACAAGGATAAAATGCGTCTCGGTGGATAGATTTTTGTACCGAAAAGTGTTCCAACCTGAGCTTATGGTATCAGCCATTTGAAAGTCCATGTTCTCCGTAATGACCTCTACCACCTTTCCCATCTCTGTTGAATCAGCAGATGCTTTCTTCTCGGGTTTGCAAGACAGACAAAAGAGGGTTAGGGACACCAACAATAATGAAAGTACCCTGTGGGTTCCCATGCCATTTAATAACGTTCTCATGACATCCTTTTTAGTGCTCTGAAGAAGCGACAAGCCTGGTTTTCGAACCAAACATTTATAAACTAGGGGAACTGTAAGGGATTGCTTACTAAGATACTAAATTTTGCAGACAAAACACTAATATTTAGCCAGTTAAGTTGGGGGATTAAAGGCCTAGAGTTGGTAAATGCTTTACTTTATGATAGTTAAGTGTAGCCTGTATGCAAGCCTTTAATTCTTCGGTAGGTAGCGCGGCATCAATGGGCAACAAAATAGCCCGATTCCCCTCAAATGCGAAGTCATTGGCAAAAACCAATCTGAAGGTATGTACCAATTTGCTGGTGCATTGAAAGTAAAGCGCATATTGATTTGGGGTCTTGGGTTTCCAATCCATTCGAAGGGTACTACCTTGCTTGGTTACAAAACTGGGTTCGCCCCACTTCAAGGTTTCTTCCAAATGGGTTATCCCTTCCACCTCGCTGGCGGCTTCCACTACCAGGGTTCTTAACCCTTGCATTTTTTCCTTTATCTCCGAAGGATAATCCTGGATTCTGTTTTCAAAATCAGGGTGGGTGGTGACTTTGAGTTTTCCCATATTCAAATCTAATTGAATTTATTGGAAGCCTATATCTATCCCCATATTAATGTCTTCAGGCAACCTTAGCTCGGATTTTTCAGTCTTCAAGATAGAACCAATTCCAATCAACATGGTCAAAAGACTGCACTACATAGACTGGCTACGGGTCATGGCATTTGGTACACTGATCCTTTTTCATTGTGCCGTACCCTTTGTGGAACATTATACCTGGGAAATCAATAACAAAGAGACTTCCCCATGGATTACCCGCGTTATTTGGTGGTTGCATCAATGGCGTTTGCCTTTGTTGTTTTTTATAGCTGGGGTGGGCGTGCGGTTCTCTTTAAGGAAGAGGTCAATTCCTGCTTTTATCGGAGAACGTTTTGTTCGATTGTTCATTCCTTTGGCCTTTGCCATTTTTTTTATCACTCCTTTTCAAGTTTATTTTGAGTGGTTGCAAAAGGGGCGGATTCAGGAGGGTTTTTCGATTTTCTACCCCACCGTCTATGATATAGTTCCCTATCCAGATGGGGCTTTTACCTGGAGTCATATGTGGTTTGTGGCCTATCTGTTTGTCTTTACTATACTATTGCTTCCTATCTTTTCCATGTCCAAGGTGAAATGGTTCGATCGCCTGAAACCTTTTTTCAATGCACTTTTTAGAAGCCCTATTGCGCATTTGGCACTAGCGCTGCCTTTTGTTCAGTATTTTTTTCTGTTGTATATAGATTGGCCAGAGCAGGGTAGTCTCATTAACGATTGGTATGTGTTTGTTTCATCCATCACCTTTTACCTGTTTGGTTATGTCTTGGGGAATTTGGAAACCTTCTGGCAGACCTGCCTAAAGTACCGTAAGTTTTTTGCGCGAATCGCCTTGGTATTGGCACTAGTTCTAATGTGGAAATATTTTTGGAACTGGGAGTACAATAAACCTCAAGAGCAAGAACAGATTTATGCATTTGGGTTGATGAATGGTTTTCATATCTGGAACATAATTTTGGCTTCCATTGGTTATACCATGAAATACCTGAATTTCGAAAACAAGTATTTGAGCTATTTGAACACTGCGGTCTATCCGTTTTATATCATGCATCAAGCCGTGATTGTTGCCAGCGGGTATTATATACTGCAATGGGAACTGCCCATAGTAATCAAATTATTGCTGTTGATCGTGATTTGCTTGGGGACCATCTGGGTGTTGTACCACTATATCATTAGAAATACCTTGTTAACACGTGTACTGTTTGGCATGAAATGGAAAAAGAAAAAAACAGAAATACCTATTCCTTGATGGTTTTGATATAATGCACGAGCACTTCTTCCTTACGGAATCCGATTTTCTCATGAAATTGCTGGGCATCTGTGTTCCATAGCCATGTATCGGAGCCCATTTCAGTGCAACCTTTAGTTCTGACCCAAGCTTCGGCCTGTTCAAAGAGTTGTCTGGCCAAACCATGCTTTCTATATCCTTCCTTTACATAAACCATGTCCACATAACCCACAGGAGAAGTGGTGGAACCCTCAACATAGTCTACACGTATGGAGGTGCTCACAAAGCCTACGGCAGTGCCAGCATCCTTCGCCATAAAAGTTTGCTGATTCGATTTTTTAAGGATGGATTTCAATCCTCTTTCAATCTCTTCTGCTGGATAATCTTTAAAGAGCTTCAGGGCCATATCCTTCCAAGCTGTATAATCCTGTTCTTCGTATGTAGTAATGGTCAATTCAGTCATTGAATTCAATTATGACAACAATGTATCAAGATGGTCGGGAATCATTTAAATCGATTACAATTTTCCCCTTATGTTTTCCCTCGCCAAAATATTGGACCAACCTTGGGACCTCCTCCAGGGAATAGGGGCCATCAATGGTTGGTTTTAGTTTGTTTTGAACATATAGTTCTCCAATGCGTTCCAATCCCAAATTGGCTTTAAGGGCCAATATCTTATATTTTCTTTGACCCATTTTGGATAAAATCCCTCCAAAAATCAATAGTAGTATTAAACGGCTTAATTTACCACCAATGGAAATGTATTTCCCGCTGGGGTTCAGCGCCCTTCCATAGGCGAATGCAGACTGATGTGTTTTACAGTCTAGAATAACATCGTAGCGGCTTCCTGTTTTGGTAAAGTTTTCTTTATGGTAATCCAGGACATGATCAAACCCTAGTTGTCTCATAGTTTCCGATTTATCGTTGGAATCTACCCCCGTAACTTCGCAGTTTTTAAGTTTGGCCAATTGAAGTCCAAGGGTGCCAACCCCACCGCCACCGCCATTGATCAAGACTTTCTGTCCTTCCTTTAGCTTTACCTTGTCAAAGGCCTGTAAGGCCAACAAGGAGGCATGGGGGAGGGCAGAAGCTTGCCCAAAATCCATATTGATTGGCATTTTCCTGATTGCATCAGGAGAAAGGCAGATGTATTCAGCAAAACTCCCAAAATTATGTTCGGAAATATCCCCAAAGACCTTGTCCCCAATCTTAAAGTCTTTTACTTGCTCTCCAACTTTGGAAACCACACCCGCCAATTCCATTCCCGGAATGCTCTTTTTGGGTTTGAGGAGGCCAAACATCAAACGATACAAATAAGGTTTGCCCGTGGTCACGGCCCAATCATAATCATTGATAGTGGTGGTTTTTACGTTGATTTGAACCTCATTTGCTTTGGGTAGCGGGGTCTGCACTTCCTGTAGTTGGAGTACTCTTTCTGGGTGACCATAAGAAGTTTGAACAATAGCTTTCACGGTGTACTAAGGTCAGAAATTTTACACCAATCCAAAAACCAAAAACAATCTAAAAGTGTTTTAATCCTAATTATTTCACATTCCCACCAACTATCTCAAAACTAAAGGAAGCCCTACCTCCAGTGGCGGTCCAAAAATTATAAAGGTTCCCCCATGAAGAATCCGGTTCCCCTTGCTTGGCAAAATTCTCCAAATTGGAATTCAAGGTATCCCAGGTGTCTTGTGGCACTGCTCCAGTGGACAGTACAACCACAAGCGCTCTAAACTCGGTTTGGGCACTACCGTAGGAAGGTACACGATCTCCATGTTCAGCTATGATGTTGGCGGCCGTATAGGTGGTTAGGGCATCTGCAGTAAAAACCCCAAATTCCCCAGTTGAAGCTGGATTTTCGGCTACTATAACGGACTCCAATTCGTCAGGACCAATGAGCCCCATGGCATATAGTTCCAAATTGGCATAGGGTACGGAATTTCCACCGTTGGCCACTGTGCCAAAGCCTACTTCGCCTCCCACACTTCCGCGATATCTGCCACTGCCCAAGTCCTCAATTTCTTCAAAACCTCCCAATTGGCCTCCCACATTGGAGTATCCCCAATGCCCTCCTGCAGTAGTAGGGATGATGCCGTGGTTGGTCCAATAATGTTGAATTTCATGCAAGAATGGGCCATTTCTGATATACTCCGCACGTGGCATATGGATAACGGTCTTTAATTTTCCCGAAGACCCAAAGGCAGCAGTGTTATCCCAAATGTTCCTACCTAGGCCCTCAATATCGCTTTGCGCAGGTGTTGACAGTCCATAGTACAGATTACTGGGCTGTGAGTCCTCTACATTGAGGACAATGATAAAATCAAAATCATCATTGAAATATTCATAGACCTTGTTGGTCACCATCCGCATATCACCTTCATCCACCAGAAATTTATTGTATTCACTTTCGGAAAGAATCAAATTGGTGAATTGGTAGGCTTCATCAATGGTAAATCCATCTTCCAAGGTCAGGGTAGATGGAGCCTCAGGTTCTTCTGGATTATCCGAATCATCTGGGTCGTCCGTATTTTCATTGTCCTCACCAGTGGTGTCCGTCATTTCATTTTCTGATTCGGTATCTGGTATCACTTCCTCGGTACTGCAGGAAATAACAAGAATGGAAAGCATTAAGAAAAGGGTAAACGCGAAATAAGATTTTGGGGTGTTCATAAGTGTTCCTTTACCTATAGCAACGGATTCTATCAACTCATATTTTAAAGAAGCATAAGATCTCGATGAAATGCGACGAGCACTATCAATATGCTCAATCTATTTATCTTTGGACAAATCTTTATTGAATGACGAATACACCTGATTGGCAGACTGCCATTGAATTTGAAGATATAACCTATAAAAAGTGCGATGGCGTGGCCCGTATCGCCTTTAACCGCCCCAATGTTAGAAATGCCTTTAGACCCAAGACTACAAGTGAGCTGTACCAAGCATTTTATGACGCTCAAGAAGATACCTCCATTGGCGTTGTGTTGCTTTCTGCGGAAGGGCCTTCAACCAAGGATGGAAAATGGGCATTTTGCAGCGGTGGAGATCAAAAGGCACGAGGGCACCAAGGATATGTGGGAGAAGATGGTTATCACAGATTAAACATTTTGGAAGTACAACGGCTTATCCGTTTTATGCCCAAGGTGGTAATCGCAGTGGTACCTGGTTGGGCCGTTGGCGGGGGACACAGCCTTCATGTGGTCTGTGATATGAGCTTGGCCAGTAAGGAACATGCCATTTTCAAACAAACCGATGCTGATGTGACCAGTTTTGACGGAGGCTATGGTTCCGCTTATTTGGCCAAAATGGTAGGTCAGAAAAAGGCCAGGGAGATATTCTTTTTAGGTAGAAACTACTCTGCACAGGAAGCTTATGAAATGGGAATGGTAAATGCAGTTGTTCCGCATGACGAATTGGAATCCACTGCCTATGTGTGGGCCCAGGAGGTTTTGGCCAAGTCCCCAACGTCCATTAAAATGCTCAAATTTGCCATGAACCTAACGGATGACGGCATGGTTGGTCAGCAAGTATTTGCCGGGGAAGCCACTCGTTTGGCCTATATGACAGAAGAGGCCAAAGAGGGTAGAAACGCGTTTTTGGAAAAACGAAAGCCCAATTTTGGTAAGAATAATTGGATTCCTTAGACCTACTACCCAAAAATCTTTATGAAGAAAAAGACAACGGTTTTAATTCCTGATGCCGAAGCAGGGGTCTTTGATAGAATCTTGTATTGCCTAGCTCAATCCAAGGGTATTGAAATCCATGTTATTGTACATGAAAAAAAACAGTTTTATAAGCATTCCCGTTTCATCAAGAGCGTAACCATATGTCCATCAGAAACAACGAAGGAAGAGCTATGGCAAAAAATAATTGACCTTTGTGAAAAGCTGGGAATTGATATCATTCTTCCCATTCAGGAAGGTTTAATTCATTTCTTATCTTCGAATGGACAGCATTTGCCCAAGAATGTAAAAATTGTTGATTTACCCCTGGCAAACTCCATAAGTACGGTCACCAATAAAATTGCCTTTGCCAAGCATTTGGAGGACAATAATATACCTGCACCTCTTTCCTATGTAACCTCAGATTGTAAATTACCTGATCATGAAAATTTGCGTTTTCCACTCTTGTTTAAGCCACATGAGGTAACAGAAACCGGGATGGGGAAGGGGATTGTGCTTTTAAAGGAAAAGGAAGCGTTGCAAAAGCTATGTAAAGAAGAAACCAATGATAGTGGGGGATTTTTGTTTCAGGAGTACATAGCTGGATATGACATTGGCTGTGGGGTGCTATGCAAGGAGGGCGAAATAATAGCGCATACCATTCAAAAAGATATTCTGGGGGACAAGCGCAATTTTGCACCGCCCAATGGGATACAAATAATGCATGACCCAGAAGTTTTATCAGTGGTTTCAGGTTTAATGAAATCATTGGATTGGAATGGGGTTGCCCAAATAGACTTGAGATACGACACTTCAAACGACAGAATCTTGGTCATTGAGGTCAATGGGCGCTATTGGTCAACTTTATTGGCGTCTTTGCGCGCTGGTGTCAATTTTCCAAACCTCGCGATTCAGTCGGCATTGGGCAATGACCTTGGAGAAAAGCAGTATAGCGAAATGAATTACTATAATCTTCGGGGATTTAAGTTCAAAATGAGGAAAAAGCCGTTGACCGTTTTGGCATTTAGACACATCTGGAACCATACGCCCATTCGGTACTTCCTTAAAGATCCAATGGTTCTGCTTGCAAAACTTATGAGTAAGGCAAATTCTGTTGTGTAGGGAGGTAGTGTATAAAACTAAAAAGAGCCTTGCCACTTGGGTCAAGACTCTTTTACGAGAACACTATATGAAAATGAAAAAATTTACTTACGTAATTATTACATGGTAAATGTACCACCAGTGTTCCCGTAAAGGAAATTATTGTTGTGAAGTGCCCTTTTGTTGTGGTTAGCCTGTCTTTTTAGCATATTTCCTCGATTTACTGCACGCTTTTTACGACAGCGGAAAGAAAACCATTAACATCAAACTCTGGCTCTTCTGCCAGGCCAGTGCGAACAACAACAAGGTCTTTGGATGGAATCATAAATACATATTGTCCTTGATATCCGTTACAAGAAAATAAGTCCTTGGGTACATCTGGATACTTGCCTCCGGCATTCAACCAAAAATGCGCTCCATACTGATCTTCGGAATGTACAGTGGGTTTGGTGATGTAATCCACCCATCCTTCATCAAAAATTTGTTCCCCATTCCAATGCCCCCTGTCCAAATACAATTGGCCAAACCGACCCCAGTCCCTGGTATTGGCCCAGGAATAGGAAGAACCGACGTAGTTCCCGGCAATATCAGCTTCCAAGACCATGGAATGCATCCCAATTTTGTCTATAAAGGCTTCGTAGGGAAAATCCAGGTATTCTTGATGGCTTCTAAATTGTTGGCGCAAAATCCCGGAGAGCAGGTTGGAAGTCCCTGAAGAATAATTCCAAACCTCCGTAGGCGTAGCGACCAAAGGTTTTTCTCTTTGGGACAAGGTCATGTCGCTTTCCAAGAACAACATTTTGGTTACATCAGAAATTTTGGAGTAGTCCTCATCCCATTCCAATCCACTTTGCATCCTCATCAGATGGTTCAAGGTAATTTCTTTGCGGTCGTCCTTTTCCCATTCGGTAATGGGAGCGGGCCAACTCATTTCTAACCTCCCCTGATGCTCCAAAACTCCGTAGCAAGTAGCCAGCACGCTCTTGGTCATAGACCATCCCAAAATAGGGGTGTCCTCGGTAAAACCCTCCACATACTTTTCGGCAATCAAATGCCCTTTGTAGAGAATCAGCAACGTTCTTGTCTTTTGAACCTCGGGATTACCAAAGGCCATGGCAATTGCCTGGTTGAGCTGGTCTTGGTTAATTTCAGCAAAAACTGAATCTAACGGAGCTGCGTGCCCATAAGGATAAGGAATGGTATCCTGTGGTTGCGTTCTGGTGGGTTTGAAGTTGGAGGCGTTCGGGTCATAGTCATCATTTACCAAAACGGTGCCCAAGCCTTCCCTGAACACCGATTTGCGCTCCATTAGCCCATATACCGAAGAACTGGCAGATTTTTCCTGTGCGTCCACCTCCGTATTGGCCAGTTTGATCAGGGGTACATTGTTGTCGTTTTGAGTAATGGAGGCAGCAGACCTTTCGGCCACAAACACACTGGATGCCATATTCTTGGATGCATAACCAGAGATAATGTTCAATTTGGGATAATTAAGGTACACAACTACACCAATCACTAGGAGTAGCAGTATCAAAATGCGCTTAAGTAGTTTCATGATTAAGATTTATCGTAAATTTCTGGAACTAAATATAAACATTTACTACATGTCCAACCTTGGGATGATCATAGAAGAAAGAAGTCGGGATATTGGCGACTTTTTGGTGGGAAGATTAATCCCGTTCCGCAAGAAAAGAATGATTGGTCCCTTTATTTTTATTGATCATATGGGGGCCACAACGCTTGGACCAACCAAATATATGGACGTGGACCAGCATCCACATATTGGGCTTTCTACCTTGACCTATCTTTTTGATGGGGAAGTCATGCATAGGGATAGTATGGGTACAGAACAGCTGATCCAACCAGGTTCGGTAAATTGGATGACTGCAGGGAGTGGGGTATCGCACACCGAACGTACTCCTTCGCATCTTAGAAATGGAAAGACTTTTTTGGCCCAAGGATATCAGATTTGGGTGGCTTTGCCCCAACATTTAGAGGATATGGATCCTGCTTTTCACCATATTCCCAATAACGAACTTCCCAAATGGACAGAGGGTTCCGCGGAATTTACTTTGGTTGCTGGAGAGGGTTACAATAGAAAGTCTCCAGTGCCGACCTATTCCCCTTTGTTTATGGTGGAAATAAAGACCAAAGAAGCATTTGAATTGAATGTAAATGGAAAGCTTAAGGGAGAAATAGGAATTTGCATTGATAAGGGTAGCATCAAAGCCTGCGGAGAACAGATTGGGAAAGGAAACATTCTGGTGAGTAAGGTAGAAGATACCTGTAATATTGTCGTAGCTCCCAATTCACATTTGTTGTTGTTTGGTGGGCAAGCTTTTCCTGAAGAAAGACATATCTACTGGAATTTTGTTTCCTCCAGTAAGGAGAAAATCAATGCCGCAAGAACAGCTTGGGCCAATAGAACCTTTCCCATGATGTCCAATGATAATACCTATGTACCCTTACCCAAACACGGGTTCTAAATTGCAAATCAAGCATAGTAAATGACCAGAATTCGAATAGCGCTTCAGTTCACACTAATTTTGTTTTTAGCTTGTTTTGTTTTTCATTCCTGCGCCCCTGAAAAACCCAAAAGAGAGGAGGTGTTGTACCAACAGTATTGCGCCAGTTGCCATATATTGCCCAAAATTGAGCATCTGCCCAAAGCCATTTGGAAAAACGGCGTCCTCCCTGATATGCTTGCGAGAATGGAAATTGAAGAGATGCATCGAGGTCCCAACCAAGTGCAGTCAGGATTCCGGCCAAAAATCAAATTGGCGGATTGGATTTCATTGGAAAAATATATTGTTGAAATGGCACCCGAAGAGCTGGAACCCACTAAAATTCCAACTTCTGAATTTCTGGATTCGTTCGAACCAAGAACGCTTGCCCTAGATGAACAAAATGGGGCATTGATTTCTTATTTGCAGGCTTCTGGGAATGGAAATCAGATTTTTTATGGAGATATCCAAGGGCACTTAAATGCGTATGACTTTCAAAGTCAAAATATTGACACTTTATTTAATGGAAGTACGCCCATAACCTGGTATAACCAGAGCGATTCCCTGGCAATCATTACTGAAGTGGGGATACTTGACCCCTCTGAGCAGGAACATGGCAAGCTCATTTCCAAAAAAAATGGAGAGGTAAAACCCATCAATCATGTGTTGCATAGACCTGTGCATACCCTAATGGAAGATTTGGACGGTGATGGCAAAGTTGAGATAGTGGTCAGTGAATTTGGTGATGAAACTGGACAGCTGTCCATCTTAATTCAAGAGGAATCGGGCAAATACAAAAAACGGACCTTGCTCAACCAACCAGGTTGTATCCGCACCCTCTGCCAAGATATGGATAAGGATGGAAAATTGGACCTAATAACCCTTACTTCCCAGGGAAACGAGAGTATTACCATACTGTATCAAACGGAAAATCTGAAGTTTAGGGCAGAAAAGGTACTTGAGTTCAGTCCAGTATATGGAAGCAGTTGGTTTGAGCTGGTTGACTACAATAAGGACGGCTATGACGATATTATCACCGTTAATGGAGACAATGCGGACAAGTCCTATGTTCACAAGCCCTATCACGGTATGCGAATCCACCTAAATGATGGGGCAAACTCATTTTCTGAAGCCTATTTTTATCCTTTATATGGCGCTACCAGGGTGTTGGCCAGGGACTTTGATCGGGACGGGGATTTGGATTTTGGGTTGATCAGCAGCTTCCCGGATTATGAAAATGCGCCGGAACTGTCTTTTGTTTATCTGGATAACCTGGATGCAGCTACTTTTGATTTTTCCACTAAAACCCTTGAAGAACCAAACGTAGGTCGCTGGTTCTTGATGGATGCCTTGGATGCGGATCAAGATGGAGATGAGGATATTGTTTTGAGCAGCTTTACCTATGTTTTCACCCCGGTTCCGGAAACATTGTCCAAGCTGTGGGAGGAAGATAACGTTGACCTGCTTGTTCTAGAAAACAAATTGATTGAATAAGTTCCAATACATATTAGGTATTTTAGTGGTCGTTGGATGCTATGGATGTGCCCAACCCGTAAAGGAGGAAGCGGTCGTCGATAGCTATCTATGGTATGGTCATGAAGTGGTTGTTTCAGCGTATAATTCCGTTTCCTGGCAAACCGAAGGCAATCCCAATATTGCAGCTTGGGGAGACACCTTAAAACCGGGTATGAAGTGCATTGCGGTTTCAAGGGATTTGCTTAAAATCGGATTAAAACACAACACTATGGTGTTGATAGATACTTTTCCGGACACATTTTATGTAAAAGATAAAATGCACCGAAGGTGGAAGAACAGGATTGATATTTACATGGGAAACGACATTGGAAAAGCAAGGGAATGGGGAAAACAACGCCTGAACATATGCTACGCCATTAGTGCAGATTCATCCAATCAAAATTAAAATTCAACCAAATGGGTAAAAAAATTGGACTATTGATTTTGGCAGTGCTACTAAATGCCTGCTCTGCTACCAAGGAAATTAAGGATAAACCGATTGTTTTTAATGAGGAGCGGATAGCCCTCACCAAAGAATATTTGAAACAGCGCTATAATTTGGAGCAGGACATCCCGGAAATTGTTCCAAAAATGATTGTGCTCCACTGGACGGCTATCCCAACTTTACAGGGCTCTTTTGAGGCATTTGAAAATCCAACCTTGCCTAACTGGAGACCCGATATTAAAGGCGTAAGCGGTTTGAATGTCTCCACCCAGTTTTTGATTGATAGGGATGGAACCATTTACAGGTTAATGGATGAAACCACCATGGCCAGGCATGTCATCGGACTTAACCATTGTGCCATTGGCGTGGAAAATGTAGGGGGTACGGCAGAAACTCCTTTGACCAAGGCACAGTTGAAGTCCAATATTTATTTGGTTGAGTATTTGGCAGGTAAATACAACATTGATTACCTCATTGGTCACTATGAATACACCCTTTTTGAAAATCATCCCTTATGGTTGGAAGTTGATGACGGTTATCGTACCGAAAAAACAGATCCAGGAACTGAATTCATGGAAAAGGTCCGAAAGGGCACAAAAAGATTAAATTTTAAACCGGTTCCAACAAAACAATAATATGTCACGAATAATTGCAGTTGTGTTTATTTGGTTTCTAGGTATCAATTGCCAGGCCCAAGAAGCTATCACCTCCAAACTTTACGAAACCTACGAGACGTACAAAGAGCCCACGCTTAACAAGAGGCGAATTAAGTATAATCAGTTACAGCCACTGATTCAAAGGTTTGATGCCAATCCAAAATTTAAGGTTCAAAAAGTAGGGGAGTCCATTGAAGGGCGGGATTTGCACCTAATTAGTATTGGAAGCGGGGATCAAAACATCTTTTTATGGTCCCAAATGCACGGTGATGAGCCCACGGCCACCCAGTCCATTTTTGATATCCTGAATTTTCTGGATGCTCCTGATTTTAAAGATGAAAAGCAAGAGATTTTATCGAAATTGAAACTTCACTTTCTGCCCATGCTTAATCCGGATGGAGCGGAGGTGTACCAAAGACGCAATGCGTTGGGAATCGATATCAATAGGGATGCATTGCGTTTGCAATCTCCCGAAGGACGAACCTTAAAACGGATCAGGGATAGCTTGGATGCCAAATTTGGCTTCAATTTGCATGATCAAAGTACCTATTATAATGCAGAGCTTACGGATAAGCCTGCTACCATTTCCTATTTGGCCACAGCTTATAATTATGAAAAGGATATCAATGACGTTCGTTCCAATGCCATGAAGGTCATTGTGTATATGAACAACATCATCCAAAATTATGCTCCAGGGCAAGTTGGGCGTTATAGTGACGATTTTGAGCCACGGGCATTTGGGGACAATATTGCTAAATGGGGCACCAGCTTAATTTTGATTGAATCGGGAGGTTATCGGAATGATGTGGAAAAACAGGAAATCCGAAAACTAAATTATGTTTCCATTTTATCTGCTTTGTACACTATAGCCAAGGAAAGTTATTTGGACATCCCCATTGAAGATTACGAAAAGATTCCAAGAAATGACCGTAAACTGTTTGACTTAAAGCTGGAAA
Source organism: Flagellimonas sp. (assembly GCF_965215805.1). Taxonomy (GTDB): domain Bacteria; phylum Bacteroidota; class Bacteroidia; order Flavobacteriales; family Flavobacteriaceae; genus Flagellimonas. The sequence goes on from NZ_OZ244124.1 coordinate 3,234,525, forward strand.
ATGTGACCTACAAACTTCTGGGCAACGATTATATTTTGGATTTAGGTATTCATCGCAGGGAAGTGGACTTGGAAGGACATCAAGACTTTTATTACAAAAGCATGATTGTAGATCAAGGGGATCTGTCCACCTATTATGGGTACGAAACTTTTGATGCATCAGGGTATACCATAGTACCACCCAATGTTTTTCAGGGTGAAACAAAAAATCTTGGGGGCATCTTGGGCACTTTAAAGCAGGGGATAGGATACCTGTCGTCCAAAAAAATAAGTTCCAATGAGTTTACAAGTGACCCTATCAACCAAATCCAATTGGGATATCAATTACCCAGTTTTAAATTGGCGGTGGGACAAAACCCGACGTTCTTCTTGGAAAAGGAAGGTGTCATCACACATGCCGTGATCAATGGATTCCTGCTGGATTTATCCCAAGATTTGGAGCATCAGAATTTTGGAAACGGTTTAATGTATCGTTAGTATCCAAACTGGATATTGGTTTCCGATCCGTATCTCAATAGCAGTACAAGCATGATGAACAGGGTACAAACAATGGAAGCGAACAAGGAGAGCACCATTCCCTGAAATCTTTTGGAAAATGGGCCAATAGCGCTATTTCTGATTATTTCTTTTACTACATCCATGACATTTTGTTTGAGTTAAACTTCTTCTTAGTTATTGGGATGCAATTAGTTGTTGTCTGTATAATTAGAACAACTGTTGGTCTAAAAACCCTACCCTCAAAAGCGTATTGCTTGCCTAAATTCCTACCTTCAAGCCTTCAATGCTATAAACTGAATTCAAAATCATGAGAAATTACACTTTGTTATTTGCCCTACTGTTTGCCTGCTTTATTGGAAATTCCCAGCAGCAAACCATTGACCTTTTCAATGGGGAAAACCTCGATGGATGGGTCAATCATGGATCCGAAAAATGGTATGTTGAAAATGGATTGTTGGTATGCGAAAGTGGGCCAAAAGCTGAATATGGGTATCTGAGTACGGAGAAAAACTATAAGAATTTTGAGCTTACCCTGGAGTTCAAGCAAGAAAGTGATGGTAACAGCGGTGTTTTTATTCGTTCTACGTTTGAAGGAACCAAGGTTTCTGGTTGGCAGGTAGAAGTAGCGCCACCAAACAAGCATACAGGAGGTATTTATGAATCCTATGGTCGTGGTTGGTTGATCAAGCCGGATGCAGAAAAGGAAAAGGCCTTGAAAATGGGGGAATGGAATACCTTAAAAATAGTTGCCAAAGGCCCAAGCATTACTTCCTGGCTCAACGGAGTGGAAATGGTTCACCTTTCCGACGAAAAAATTGGACAAGGCGAAGGAGCCATTGCCCTTCAAATCCATGACGGAGGGGGCATTAAAGTTAAGTGGAGAAATATTAAGCTTAAGGCATTAAAATAAAACTTCAGAATTAATAATTTGAAGTCTTAACAGGGGTCACCTTAAAACTGCGGAATTCAACCGGGCCATGATCTCCCTGTATCATGATTGGCCCGGGTTCCCATTCCCGACTATCCAGGGCTCCACCAGTGATACCGGGAATTGTTTGGTCACTGATAATAGTCTTGCCATTGGCCACAATGGTCACCCGTCTTCCAATTAAGGTGATATCATAGGTCTGCCATTCATTGGCAGGTTTGGCCGCATTTTCGTTGGGTTCCAAAAATCCATAGATTCCTCCAAAATAGATATCGGAGGGCTCCAATCCAGCATTGTCGGCAATTTGTACTTCGTATCTGCCTCGAAGGTAGATTCCACTGTTACTTCCTTCAGGGAAACGGAATTCAGCATGTAATTTAAAATCGCCGAATTTCTGGTTGCTTATCAAATTGGCGCCTGCTTGTGGACTGGTAAGAATTCCATTTTTGATTACCCATTGGTTTTCACCATCAGTATGCCATCCATCCAAGTTTTCACCATTAAACAACGCTATGGGTTCATCCCATTCAGGATTGGCGTTATGGGGTAGTTTTGGAGATTTAACTCCCTTCCATGAATGCACAGAGCCATCCGTATAGGTCATAGTGCCGCTTAAAGCGTTTCCATCCAATTTCCCTTCAATCTTCATGTCTTGCCCCTCAGGTTCCCATTGACGGGGAATCACGAATGAAAATCCGTCATCTTTGGCTTCCACTTTGGCGATGGGTCTAGCACTTCCATTGTAGGACACATACCTGCCTATCAAAGTAGCCACCCCAGACTTTCTTATCTCCAACCAAGAAGGAACGGTTTTGCCGTTGAACTCCACTTCCAAATCCCATCTTCCTTCCAAGGGGTTTGCTTTTTGGGCGAATGTTAGTGATGAGAGCAGTAGGGCTAAACTTAGGACAGCCCATCTTTTAGAGATAGAAATCATGATACAAAATTTTAGTGAAGCGAAAGATACAGATAAATCAGAATCTGTAAGTGTGATGTCGTTCAAAAAACTATTCGCACCCTCCGGTAAAGCCAGTGGCGCTGAACTTGGTTTGCACGGCACCTTGAAGCCCGGAATGTGTTAATTGAATCACCAAGTTGTTGTCTCCACTTCCATCTCGTTTAGGGGTGCAATATTCAAACAAATAAAAACTATTGGCTTGTTCTGATACTCGTTGCGAAATTTGGGTGAAAGTGGCCTCCAGTTCTTCCTTGTTTCCTGCAAATACACTTGCTGTACGTCCAATATCCGTTAAAACTTCCGTGTCAATTTCAGCACCAAGACCAATGGTAAAGAAAGAAATGTTCCGATCGGCATCAGTTACTGCCTTTAAAGCTGCTTGCTCCGTATAGCGAGACGCCTGATCCGTTCCATCCGTAAAAATGACTACAGACGCAGCTCCAATTACACTTTGTTGGTTGTTGGCTTGAATCAATTCTTCCGCTTTGTCAGTAGCTTTTATCACCGCTCCATATAAATCTGTAGAAGGGTCATTGCTGATATCAGTGGTAATGCCTGAAATGGCATTCACCAACTCCGTGGATGAAGAGGTTAGATCGTTTAGCAAATGCAATTCATCCTCCCCGTCAAACCAATAAATTCCCATTTTAAAAGATTCCGTTTCAGGGTTTGGCATCACATTGTTTATAAAGCTCGTTGATGCCGATTTAAGCTCCTCAAGACTGTTTTCAAGAACACTGTTGCTCAAATCCAAAATCAATAAGGTGTTGTTGCTGAATACTTGGGAATTTGGAGAGATCCGCGCCAAGGACTCCGAAGATGAAATCGTGTTGAAACAATCATCGTTCCGCCCTTGTTCATAGATGGTAAACTGATTGGCTTCCAATCCCGAAATGGGATTTCCAAGCACATCGGATACCCTAAATAATATAGAGACCTTACCAGGTAAGGTGGTAAATTGATCCTGGATGGACAACAATAGTTCGTTGTCTTCAAAACCCAAGCAGTTGTCAGGCTCCTGGCCAAGCCCCAATTCTTGATGGTTGATGTCAAAACTGACGTCGTCATCTGCATTTCCGCAAGATGAGATCAACAAAACAAAAAGGTAAACAGGAAAAATCTTGAAAGGAATTTTCATTTTCAAAAGTTTGAGGTTCTGATTGCTTAACGCACAAATAGCTTGAAAATTATTTTCAAATTGCTCATAACCATTAAAGAAAAGTTAAAAAAAGTGCGCTCCTGTTAAAAAAAAACCAGTCCAGTCAATTTTTGGTAACTTCAACTGAATCTTTCTAATATCAATCAATACAATTAAACTATGCCAACGTATCAAATTAAAGTAAACGGGGAGTCCAAAACAGTGGATGTAGCCGAGGACACTCCAGTATTGTGGGTGCTCAGGGATCATCTCGATCTAGTGGGCACAAAATATGGTTGTGGAATAGGGCAGTGCGGTGCTTGTACAGTACATGTAGATGGAACCGCCATGCGAAGTTGTTCTTTGACCCTTGCCCAAGTGGACGGAAAGTCCATTACAACTATCGAAGGACTATCCGAAGATGGATCGCATCCTGTACAGCAAGCCTGGAAGGAAGTGGATGTACCACAATGTGGCTATTGTCAAGCAGGTCAGATTATGACCGCTACAGCCTTTTTGGAAAACAACCCAAATCCAACGGAGGAGGAAGTTAAAAATGCCATGCACGGAAACATTTGTAGATGTGCTTCTTACACCCGAATCAAGAAAGCGGTTTTGACTGCTGCCGAGAATATGGGCTGATTCCAACACAACGTAAACCACCTCTAAAAACATCAAAATGTCATCAAATTCAACAATAACATTTAGTAGAAGGGCCTTTATGCGTACTTCCTCCTTGGCTGGAGGCGGAATGCTCATTGGCTTTAATCTTTTTCAGGCGTGTAAACCCAAGGCCGAACCGCCTGTGGATCTTTCACTTCTGAATTACAACGACTTTAATGCCTTTATCAAGATTGCAGATAATGGCGCGGTAACCATATATTCTCCAAATCCTGAAATTGGACAAGGCGTAAAGACGTCCATGCCCATGATCATAGCCGAAGAGCTGGATGTGGCCTGGAAGGACGTCTACGTGGAACAGGGCATATTGGATACAGAAAATTACCAGCGACAAGTAGCGGGTGGTAGCCAATCCATTCGTTTTGGTTGGGATGCACTTAGGCAAACCGGGGCAACTGCAAAACAAATGTTAGTCAATGCCGCAGCCGCTCGATGGGGCGTGGATGCCGCCGAGTGCACCGTAAGCGAAGGTGTTATTACCAACGCGGCTGGAGAAACTTTGGGATACGGGGATGTGGTCAATGAGGCTGCATTGCTGGAAGTCCCGGAAGAAGTGGCCTTAAAAGATCCTAAGGATTATAAAATCATGGGGAAAAGTGCCACCAATGTGGATATAGATAAGATTACAACAGGCAAACCGCTGTTTGGATTGGACTATAAAGCTGAGGGTATGGTGTATGCCGCTTTGGTTAGACCTCCTGCCTTTGGAAAAAAGTTGGTTTCCTATGACGATAGCAAGGCGAAAAGCATGCCTGGAGTGCTTGATGTGGTCAAAATTGGTGAAAAAGTGAGAAACCTGTTGGCCGAAGATCCAGGTTTTGGAAGCAAGATTTCCTCAAGCGATAAAATAGCGGTGATAGCAGAAACAACTTGGCAAGCCTTTAAGGCCAAAGAAGCTATTGAGGCGGTTTGGGAAGATGATACTACGGTTGAAAGCACGGAGGATCACGATAAAAAACTTACCGCTCTCCTCGATGGAAACGAGTTCAATACCATGCGTTCCGATGGGGATGTGAAAAAGGCTTTTGCAGAAGCGGATGAGATTCTGGAACGAACCTATGAATCGCCATTTTTACCACACAATTGTCTAGAACCCATGAATTTCTATGCAGATGTAACCGATGAAAAAGTGCATCTGGTAGGGCCTATTCAAACCCCAGCTTGGAAAGCCGGTTTGGTTGCCAAAATGTTGGGAAGGGAAGAAAAAGACATCCTTCTGGAAATGACCCGTATGGGTGGCGGATTTGGTAGACGTTTGTTTGGGGATTTTGTTATTGAGGCTGCTGAAGTAGCCGATGCCATAAGAAAACCGGTAAAAGTGGTTTTCACCCGGGAAGATGATATGGGAATAGGAGTCTACAGACCTGCGATCAAATACCGAATCAAGGCGGGCATCAAAGATGGGAAAATAACAGCTTATCACTTAAAGGAAGCTGCTATCAATGATGGTATGTACGGATTGATTCCAAATTTCTTTCCGGCAGGTGCCATTGAAAATTACCAAGTGGATTCCGCGTCATACGACAGTAACATAACCACAGGAGCATGGAGAGCGCCTTATACCAATTTCTTGGCATCGGCAGAGCAAAGTTTTTTTGATGAGCTAGCAGAGCTAATGGAAGTGGATAAGATTCAAATGCGTTTGGATTTGTTGGACAAAGTAGATGCTGAAGCGGATGAACGCATCGAATACTCTCCAGAACGTATGAAAGAGGTGATCAAGGTTGCCGTTGAAAAATCAGGTTGGGGTACCAAACCCAGCCATGTTTACCAAGGATTTGTGAATTACTATTGCCATAACTCCCATGTAGCGGAGGTGGCCGATGTAGAGATTGAAAATGGTGAACCCGTGGTCAAGAAAATAACTTGTGTAGTTGATTGCGGAATTGTGGTGAACCCAACGGGAGCAGCCAATCAGGCAGAAGGCGGTGTAATTGATGGGGTAGGACATTCCATGTACGGTGATTTTACCTTTGATGGTGGAAAAGGACATGCCCAGAATTTTGATAAATACAGACTCATCAGAATGCGCGAGGTTCCCGAAGTGGAAACCCATTTCATCAAGAATGAGCTTTCTCCAACAGGTTTGGGTGAACCAACTTTGCCACCAGCTGGAGGGGCCATTGCCAACGCATTCAAGGCAGCTACGGGCAATAGGCTATATCAACAACCATTCAGCAAAAATCCAGAACTTTTAAAAGTACCTGAAAAGGAAGTAATAGGTTGATTTTATGACAATACTGTTGTTCGGGATAACCAAGGACATAGTGGGCAGCTCCACCTTGTCCGTTCCCACAGCTAGCGCTACAGGCAGAAAAATTCCAAAAACAGTCAAAGAGCTTAAAGAGTTCTTAGGGGAAACCTATCCGGAACTCAATAAGCTTTCTTCCTTGGCTGTTGCTGTAAACAATGCTTACGCGCAAGATGAAACATCCATAGACGCTTATGACGAAATTGCACTTATCCCGCCAGTTAGCGGAGGTTAACTGTGGGCAAAGTAGTATCTTGCACTTAGGTAGAGAAGCTGAACTATGCTGATAGACAATCATAACAGACAAATCAATTATTTAAGACTTGCGGTTACAGATCGGTGCAATCTCCGATGTAACTATTGCATGCCGTCAGAAGGAATTGATTTTGCAGAAAACAATAAGCTCCTCACAATTGATGAACTCATCCAAGTGAGCGAGGTTCTTGTAGGGCAGGGGATAGATAAAATTCGGATTACGGGCGGTGAACCTTTTGTACGCAAAGATTTGATGCGCTTATTAAGGGCTTTGACCAAAATGTCCGGACTAAATGATATTTCGGTAACGACCAACGCCACGGTAATAGGCCCTCATATTGATGAGTTAAAGGAACTCGGGATTAAAAACATCAACGTGAGTCTGGATTCCATCAACAGGGAAACTTTTGAACGGATTACGCGTAGGAACCAGTTTGATACGGTGCACAATAACTTAATACGTTTGATCACCGAAGGATTCAACGTGAGAATCAATTTTATTGTGTTGGAGGGGCAGAACGAACAAGATATTATCCCCATTTTGGAGGTTATGAAACATCACAAGGTTTCGGTTAGGTTTTTGGAGGAAATGCCTTTTAATGGTGGCTCTAAAAACTTTGATGGTATTAAATGGAATCATAAAGCCATTTTGGAACATGTGGGCCATAGCTATCCAAATTTTGAGAAGTTGGAATCCCCCAAAACGTCTACTTCGGTGAATTACAAAATCCAAGGGCACGCTGGAACTTTTGGAATCATCCCTTCTTTTAGCCGTACATTCTGTGGGAGCTGTAATCGATTGAGAATTACGGCCACGGGAGATGTGATTACTTGTCTCTATGGGAAACCTAAAGCGAATATCAGGGATATTATCCGAGGAGAAGCTGCTAAGAAAGGAGTTGAAAACGCCATTCTAAAAGCCGTGGGGTCAAGGGCCAAAACGGGATTTGAGGCACAAGAAGAACATTCCCGAACCGTATTTGATAATTCCATGACCTCCATTGGCGGTTAATTCAAAAGTCCAATTCAATTTATGTCAAAGGAAATTCCACAATTATATGGTTTGGTGCTTGCCGGAGGTAAGAGTACTCGTATGGGCTCTGATAAAGGTCTTTTAAATTACCATGGTCGTCCACAGCAGGAATATCTATACCATCTTTTGGAACAAGTTTGTGCTGAAGTTTATTTGAGTGTGAGGGATGAACAACGAGCGTCCGTTTCAAATGAGTTTAATGTTATAGTGGATCAAAATGACTATCGTGGGCCCTTTAATGGAATTTTAAGTGCCCATAAAGCACATCCCAATGTAGCCTGGATGGTCTTGGCGTGCGACCTTCCTCTTTTGGATTTGGAATCCATAAAAGATTTGGCCGCGAAGCGAAATCCAGATATGTTGGCCACCTCATATGCTACTCATGAAAGTGGTCTTCCGGAACCCTTGGTCACCATTTGGGAGCCTGCGGCGCTTAAAAAGTCCATTGAGCATTTGGAGAGTACGGATAGCACCTGTCCCAGAAAATTTTTGATCAATTCAGATATCCAGTTGGTTCATCCCATTCAGGATGAAGTATTGTACAATGCCAATTCGTTATCGGATTACGAATTTGCCAAATCCAAATTGGGATAGCATGGATTTTAGGTACGACAGACAGACCCGTTTAAAAGGTTTTGGCCCTGATGGCCAGGACAAACTTACCAAGGCCAAGGTTTTGGTCGTTGGTTTGGGTGGATTGGGGCTACCGGTGGTACAATATCTAAATGCAATGGGAGTAGGAACCCTGGGCCTTATGGATCAAGACGTGGTAGAACTGCATAATCTTCAAAGGCAAGTATTATATACAGAAAAAGATTTGGGACAATCCAAATTGGAGGTGGCCCATGAGAAATTGCAAGCACAGAATTCGCAAACCATTTTCGAGCTTTACGATACGTTTTTGACGAAGGAAAATGCGCTTGGGATTATATCGGAATACGATGTGGTAATAGACGCTACGGATAACTTCCCAACCCGCTACCTTATCAATGATGCCTGTGTTATTTTGAACAAGCCTTTTGTTTATGGGGCTTTACATGGTTTTGAAGGACATGTGAGCGTGCTCAATTATAAAGGAGGTCCTACGTACCGCTGCTTATATCCCAATATGCCCACTTCGGAAGAAGTTCCTGATTGCAATGACAATGGAGTTTTAGGGGTGATTCCGGGAGTAATAGGAACGCTCCAGGCTTTGGAAGCAGTTAAGCTGGTTGCAGGTATAGGAGAAGTATTGTCAGGAAAGTTGCTGATTTACGATGGCCTAAGCCAACAAATGAGCAAATTCAACTTTAAGGCGAATCCCGTCCACCAAGAAATCAAAGCGCTCCAAGAGTTTTATGAGACACCTGATTGTGAAGTAATTCCAGAAATCTCAGCGGATGCGTATCGGCAGCTCCAAGGCTTGAAAACAGAACATGTACTGATTGATGTTAGAACTGTTGCCGAGTTTGAAACCAACCACTTGTCCAAAGCCATAAATATCCCATTGAACCAACTGGATTCAAAGCAGTTTGATTTCACTGTTAATGATACAATCTATGTCATTTGTCAGTCTGGAAAACGAAGCGCCCAAGCCGTAAAACAACTACAATCCAATTATCCCAACATCCAATTTTATTCTATTTTAGGCGGGATGAACCAAATGATGGCACTAAGCCATAATTCATAATGATTTCACACGAAAACGCGTTACAAGAGGTACTGAATCTTTCCTCGAATTTTGGTGCCGAGGAGGTTCACCTTTCAGATTGCCTTGGTAGAATTTTGGCAGAGCCAATCCATGCAGATAGGGATTTCCCTCCGTTTGATAGAGCAACCAAGGATGGTATTGCCATAAATTTTACTGGAATTCAGTCAGCCAACCAAAACTTCCCGATATCTGGAATGGCGCAAGCGGGTAGTCCCCAACAACAACTTTTGGACGCTTCACATTGTATTGAGGTTATGACTGGGGCCATGGTTCCCAAAAATGCGGATACCGTAATCATGTACGAACACCTTGAAGAGGAGGATAACGGTTTTTCACTTCGTGAATCGGTCAAAAAAGGACAGAACATTCATTATAAGGCGAGCGATGTGGCCCAAGGAGAGGTGCTGCTTTCGGAAGGAATCCTGATAAACGAAGCGGAGATAGGTGTTTTAGCATCGGTGGGAAAGTCCAAAATCAAGGTTAAAAAACTACCCAAAATTGCCGTTATTTCTACTGGAAATGAGTTGGTTGATGTGGAGGAGAAGCCTGAACCGCATCAAATCCGAAAATCAAACGTGCATACCCTTCAAGCTTTGCTTAAAAGGTTACAAATTCCATCAGATTGCTTCCACTTCATTGATAATCCATCAATCTTAAAAGATAAATTGGGCGAAATCTTAAAAAATTATGACGTGATGTTGTTGAGTGGAGGAGTGTCCAAGGGCAAATTTGACTTTTTGCCCCAAACCTTTGATGCTTTGGGAGTGGAAAAAGTATTTCACAAGGTTCGTCAGCGCCCAGGTAAACCTTTTTGGTTTGGACAACATAAAAAGTCCAACACGACCATTTTTTCCTTTCCTGGAAACCCTGTTTCCACCTTTGTAAGCTATCATGTGTATTTTAAACCTTGGCTTAACAAAACTTTGGGAATGGCTTCCCCGCAATTTGATGTATTTTTAAAAGAACCAACGGAAAACACCACGGATCTTACCCTTTTTATTGGAGTCAGGGTAGATTGGGTCAACGGAAAACTTATGGCCACAAGAATCTCCACCACAGGTTCTGGAGATTTGATGGCGCTTTCTAAAGCTGATGGATTTATTAGCCTAAAGCCACAAGAAAAGGTAGAAGAAGAGCAATTGGTTCCGTTTATTCCAGCAAGAAACATGGTTTCATGACGCACGAGCTAAAGCACATCGTACAAGAATTCGAAGAAAAAAAGAAACTGGGAAGAAAGTCGGTTTTGGCCACCGTTGTAGCATTGGACGGTTCATCGTACCGCAGACCAGGGGTGAGAATGCTGATTTTTGATAATGGAGATATGGTAGGGGCCGTAAGCGGCGGATGTGTGGAAAAAGAAGTTTTGAGACAGGCGGAATCGGTATTTGCCACCGCCGATGGCAAAGTCATGGTTTACGATGGAAGGTATAGGTTGGGTTGCGAAGGCATTCTTTATATCCTTTTGGAAGAGTTTAACCCTGACGCTGCGTTCCTTGACCAGTTTTGGGACACCATCAAAACACGCCAAAGCTTTTCCATCAGTTCGTATTTTGAAAAAGAGCCAGGCGAAAATCCAGATTACGGTACGTTGTTTCACTTCCAGAATGATACAAATCCAATAAATAATTCGGAAGTTTCAGATAGTAAAGGTCTACTGCAATTTGAACAGGAGATGCATCCGTGTTTTCAACTGGTGATTATTGGAGCCGAACATGATGCCGTACAATTGTGTAAATATGCCACCGCCACAGGCTGGGAGGTTACGGTTGTGGCTAACCCCAGGGAAGAAAAATCCGAAAGGGATTTTCCAGGGATTCAACAATTGATAAGCGTGGAACCAGAATTCTACCAACCTACTTTGGACAATCAAACCGCTGTGGTTGTTATGACCCATAGCTATGTTAAGGATTTACAGTTCTTGATGGCACTAAGGGAGCAAAAGGGAATATACATCGGTCTTTTGGGGCCACTTAGAAGAAGGGAAAAACTCTTTGATGAGCTTATGGAGCGTTGTCCAGATGTTTCTGAGGAATTTTTGGAAAGTGTCCATGGTCCAGCTGGAATTGATATTGGTGCGGAAACCCCGCAGGAAATAGCCGTTTCGGTGGTTTCGGAGATTCTCACCGTGGTAAGGGGGAAGGAACCTACATTATTGAAGCATAAAATGGGTCGGATTCACACTTAGGTCATGACCAAAGAAATTTCAACGATTATTTTGGCTGCTGGGGCATCTACTCGTATGCAAGGAACTGTTAAACAGCTCTTAGCTTGGGGGAAGACCACCTTGTTGGGGAATGCCATTGAACAGGCCAAGCCAGTTTCTTCACAGGTTTATGTGGTTTTGGGGGCGAACGCCAAGCATATATCAGAATCTATGGAGATAAAGGCACATGTTGTCCATAACCCTGATTGGAAAACAGGAATGGGAAGCTCTATTGCTTTTGGTATAAATGAGGTTATAAAATCCAATGTAATCCCACAGGGAGTTTTGATTATGCTTGCAGACCAGCCATTAATAGATTCTTCTTTTTTGACCGAGCTAAAAACGAATTTTTTAGGCAGTTCTAGTAAAATTGTTGCCACCGAATATGAAAACGGACTTGGGGTTCCTGCCATTTTTCATCATTCCCTATTTGAAGAGCTGTTTGGATTAAATCAAAAATTTGGAGCTAGGAAGCTGATTTCCAAATACAAAAATGATTGTATATCCATTCCTTCTATGGATAAAGCTCTTGATGTTGATACCATTAATGATTATAATTATATCACTGAAAAACAAAAGGTTAATAATGAAAATATATAGTTTTACTTTAATCTTTTTTGTCTTATTTGGAACTGTTGCAGGTCAAGAAATGGGTTTTGAGGAATACAACCCAAAATCAACCTTGGTTGTACCGGAAAATCCTGTGAAGAGGGCAAAATTCACTTTTATTGACGTACATAGCCATCAGTTTAATATGGAATCCCAGGATTTGTCAGAGTTGATCAGGGATATGGATCAGATGAACATGGGGGTGATGGTGAACCTGAGTGGCGGCTCGGGAGCTGGGCTAAGGGCAAAGCTTAAAAACGTGAATGATAACTTTCCCAACCGATTTGTTGTCTTTGCAAATGTAGATTTTAGTGGCGTAGGTACCGCCAACTGGGGCGAATTGGCGGCGGCCCAATTGGAGTTGGATGTTGAAAGTGGTGCCAAAGGGCTTAAAATCTATAAAAGTCTAGGGCTGAGATACAAGGATAACGAGGGCAATCGGGTGGCCATAGATGACCCAAGACTGGATCCCGTTTGGGAGAAGTGTGCCGAATTGGGAATCCCTGTTTTGATTCATGCCGCAGACCCAAAATCGTTCTGGGATCCTATGGATAGCAGTAACGAGAGATGGTTGGAACTGAAAACCAGACCTAGAAGAAAGCGTTCTGCGACCAATCCCGCACCTTGGCAACAAATTATTGATGAGCAGCATAGGATGTTTAAAAAACACCCCAAAACCAAATTCATCAATGCCCACATGGGATGGTATGCCAATAATTTGGGTAGGTTAGGGGAGTTGATGGATGAAATGCCCAATATGTATGTGGGTATTGGCGCTATCATTGCTGAACTCGGACGTCAACCCAGGCAGGCCAAACAGTTTTTCATTAAATATCAAGACAGGATCTTATTTGGAAAGGATAGCTGGAAACCGGAGGAGTTCCCAACGTACTTTAGGGTTTTGGAAACGGCGGATGAGTACTTTCCCTACTATAAAAAATACCATGCATTCTGGGCTATGTACGGCTTGGACTTACCAAACGAAGTCTTGAAAAAGGTGTACTATAAAAATGCGGTGAAGTTGATTCCAGGGGTGGATACTTCCTTGTTCGAGGATTAAATCTACTTGGATTTCTGGGTTTGTTCACTTTCCAATTCTTGTTTTCCCAAATCTTGGAAAATGCCACAAGAAATCTGCTTTTTAATCAATGAATTGGCCGTCTTACGTTTGACCAGGGATTCAATTTCCTTATTTAAGAATTGCATAGGTGAGACCTTTATGGATTAACGCTGCCTCACTACTTTTAGTATTTAAAGGTCAAGCACTCAACTGTTTCTCCACATATTCCAGCACCACCATCCAGTTCATTTTAAGGATCAAGGCTGCCGTTGGAACGTTATTCTCCGCAATGGCATGAATAATTGCTTCATTTTGATTGTCCACATTTTCATAAAAACTGGCATCATTACCATATCCTTGCTCGTAAAATAGCAAGCGGGTTTTCAAATCCTCAAGAATTTGCAGCAATACAGTGTTCGTACAGTTTCTCACCAAAATATGATGGAAATCAAACCTGGCCTCCAATCTTTTAAAGGGGGTATGGGATTGCTGTAGCCTGATTTGCTGCCTTCTCAATGCCTCAATATCCGAATCGGTATATTGTGACCCCTCTACAGCCATAATTTCCAATTGTGCAACCGTCTCATAGATATTCTTTGCCTCCTGCCTACTAAGTTGGGTCACCACAAAACCCCTATTGGGTACCGCACAAATGACCCTGGATTGCTCCAGTTGGCTTAATGCTTCGCGAATTGGAGTTACACTTACTCCTAATTGACGCGATAATAGGGCAAGATTAATGGTTCTACCTACTTGGAGTTTTCCGTTTTGGATTTGATTGAGCAGATGGGATTTTACCTGGTTTCTAAGTATCTGAGGTTGCATACGGCTAAATATAAAGAATCGTATACGATTTTTATCCAAACATCGGTAAAGCACAATAAAACAAGGGCAAGGGACCAATCCGTTAGTAAAAAACACCTTTCTTGAATGCTACTTAGCATCAGTAAGGTTTTATTTGGAATGTTTAAAGGTGCAAAGCAACTCTTGTTTACTTTTCTGACAATTTTATTTAATTTGAGCTCTATATACGGAAGTCTTGATGAAACTCCTTTTTTCCCTAGTATGTATAATTGCGCTTCCAACAGTCTTAATGGCTCAAAGTACTTTTGAGACCAATATCCTTACCCCTTTAAAAAATCAGCAACCCTATTTTGAAAAAATCTTTATCCATACCAATAAGGAAATCTATTCCAAAACAGATGTAGTCTGGTTTAAGGTATATGTGGCAACCAAAACCAACATGCCCGCCTTGACCACTACGTTGGTTTACGTAGATTTATTTGATTCGGATGGCAATTTAATTGAGACAAACAATGTTTTGATCAATAAAGGTGTCGGCATTGGACAGTTTTTTTTAAGCGAAGACTTGCTAGGAAAAAATGTATACCTCCAGGCGTATACCAACTACATGAAGAATTTTGGTGAGGAAAATGTGTATCATCACCGGCTTGATTTGCTGGATAATGCCAATAGAAGGGAAGGTTTGTCAAACACGCTTTATGACATTCAATTTTTTCCAGAAGGTGGGAATTTTCTAGAGGGAGTTGAAAACACCATGGGGATTAAGGCTTTGGTGGACGGTGAGCATACTGGCTTTGAAGGATATGTGGTCAATTCCAAGAGAGAGAAAATTGTCAGTTTTTCTGAAGAACATTTGGGAATGGCCAAATGCAGTTTTGGTTATGCGGAAGGTGAACATTATGAAGCCGTTGTTCAAATTAGCGATACCATTATACGAAAACCACTGCCAAAGGCTAAAAGAACAGGATTTGCCCTATCTATCTCAAATAGAACCCAGGATAGCGTCATGATTCAGCTGCAGACCAATGAAAATACCATTAGGTCTTTTGAAGGAAACTACTCCCTTTTGTTATATCAAAAAAACCAGCTGATAGATTATTTATCAATTGATTCAATTAAATCAAACAAGATTGAAATTATAGCCGAAAAAAAGCTCTTTCACAATGGTGTCAATTCGGTTACCATTTTTAAAGGGGACACGCCCGTTCTAGGAAGAAAGTTCTTTATTGAAAGACCTGATAGTCCTAGGTCCAATATTGGGCTTCAACCTATAAAAAGGGAGCAAGATTCCATTTTGTACCAACTGACTACCTTGGATAGGGTTACAAAACATCCCATACGCACCAATCTTAGCGTTTCTGTACTTTCCGTTAACGATGACTACACATACGTCAATAGGGCAAGTATGGTTGGGGCATATTTATTGTTACCCTACATCCGCGGACATGTTGATAAACCATTCTATTATTTCAACGAAAGCAACAAGAAAAGATTGGAGCACTTAGACCTTCTACTTTTGACCCAAGGCTGGGTGCAGCATCAACAGATAATCCAAGAACTTCACCCGAAGGTCACAAACAACTTTGAACTTGGTTTTCATTTAAAAGGAAAAGTAGGTCCAATAGCATCGGACAGTCTGGTATTGTTGTCCAATAAAGATGAGATTATTGATAAAATATCGCTTCAAGGAAAAAAGGAGTTTGACTTTAAAAAACTACTCATTTATAAAGGGGACAGTATTAAAATAGCATTCTTGGAAAATGGTTCGGAGGCCATTAAGCCACAAACTTTGGTTGTGGATACCATCACCCGCATCTCACTTCCGCTAAGATGGGATGCATTACGAAAACCGCATGTACATGCTTTGGAGAGCAAGGATTTTTCTGATTTTTTTGACGAATTGGACAATGACAACATAACTCGTTTGGATGAAGTCGAGGTGAGCACCAAACAATTGAGCAAAAGACGTCTGGAGCGCAAACGATTAATTAAAAAATACAAACCCCTGGTCTCAAATATTGGGTTGTACTACAATATGGACATTTCAGATACGTATCGTTCCAAAAACGATAACATATTTCAATTCTTAAATAGGGACGGAGTGGTGTTGAACACTTGGAATGGTGAGGAATGGTATTTAACTGCTGGCAGCAAGGAGGCTCAATTGGTTGTTGATGGAAAACGGGCCGGATCTGATGACCTGCGCCATCTGAATTTGCGTATGACCGATGTTGAAAATGTGTTCGTGACATCCGTTAGAGGACATAGATCCTACCAAGTTTTCACTACGGACAACTATAAAAAGGGAATCGAAGAATTGTTTCAAGGGCATGTTGTTAAAAAAGGGTATGACAAATCTATAAAGTACTATACCCCATTGTATGAATTCAACAGGCAGCCCTTACCCATTAAGGAAATAGATTGGAAGCCTAAACTTGTTTCAGGCGAGAAGGGCAGGGTAACGTTCAAAATTTCCAACATCTCTTTGCCCAATCCAATGTTTCTGATACGGGGGTTCTCCTTGGAAGGGCATATTATTGAGGAAACAATTTCAATGGATTAGTGTACCTCCACGATGGATTAAGATAGAGGCAAAAATCCAGGATTATGTTTTTCTCACTTAAAGTTCTTCATTCTAGACTTGGCTTAACAAGTGGGGTTAAATCGGGTATTTTAAGTCTTCTTAGGTTGTATACAGCGAATTATACAGAATCGTATACGATTTACACATAAACATGCGTCAGCAGCTTTAAAAATGCTACATTAGGTAAAAATGAAAATGATTAGTCATGAAAAATGCAATCAAATACGCGCTCTTTTTAATGCTGTTTGGAGTGATGCTTTTGATGGCCTGCAGTAGTAGCAAATCAGATGATTACGAACCTCCTAGGGATGAGGAGGAAGCTCGGACACAGATGGTCACGGACAGTTTAAGCGCGGTTCAAAATTCTAGTGGGGTCAAAAATTGATTCAGTAACTACCACACCCGCATTCCAATGTCTCTCTCCTCGGAACCGTAGTTGTCTTGAATGAAGAATCACACCACGGGGTTCAGAAAATGGGATTAATTCCCTAATTTTCTGAACCTTTTTGTTTTTCAATACAATTCCCTTTCCAATGAAACTACGTTTTATCCCATTAGTGCTTCTTTGTTTGCTTATCATTTGCTGTAAGCAACAAGATTCGGTTAAACCCGAAAGTTTATATCAAACAGAACTGTTCAAGGATGTCCAGCTTTCCGGTTTGTTCAAGGATTCCAAAACCTTTGTGGACCTTGTTCCAAAAAAGCACTTTTTAGAACTGGAAACGGAGTACCTTCTTGCCAAACAGGAGGAGGGCTTTGACTTGTCTGCTTTTGTTGAAAATCACTTTGAGGACCAATCCATGAAAGCATTGGAATTTGAGACAGATACCACCAAAACCATGTATGAACACATTGCATTGATGTGGGATAAACTAACGCGAGGACCAGATGCTGTTGTGCCCCATGGTTCAAGGATATCACTACCCTATAAATACGTTGTACCAGGAGGAAGATTTCAGGAAATCTATTATTGGGATAGTTATTTTACGTTGGAAGGGCTTTTAGTGGCTGGCAGGGATGATTTGGCCGCCAATATGGTGGACAACTTTAGTTTTTTGATTGATTCCGTTGGTTTTATACCAAACGGTACACGCAATTATTACAGAACAAGGTCGCAGCCTCCATTCTACGCACTAATGGTGGGAGCTATAGCTCGAAAGGATCATGAGATAACTGTAAAGTACTTGCCCCAGCTAATTAAAGAATATGAGTTTTGGATGAACGGATCCGCTGATGACATAAGTGAGGACCCTATCGAACATGTGGTTCCCATGGGGCAATCCAACTTTTTGAATCGCTACTGGGACAAGGGAACAAGCCCTAGGCCGGAAGCTTACAAGGAAGACCTGCATTTGGCCAGTGAACTGCCTACAGATTCATCCAAACTGTCTCTATACAAGAACTTAAGGTCGGCGGCAGCTTCTGGATGGGACTTTAGTTCTCGTTGGTACGGTGAAAAAGGGAAATTTGAAACCACCGAAACCACCGCCATCTTACCTATTGACCTGAATTGCTTGTTGTATTATTTGGAGCAACTTATTGCAACTGGAGCAAATCTGGACGGTAAGCTCGAACAAGCAGAAAAATACGGTCAGCTTGCCAAAAAAAGAAGCGCATTGATTCAGGAATACCTTTGGAATCAAGAAGAAGGATTCTATCTGGACTACAATTTTGAAAAGGAAGGCAGTACACCCAATCCAACTTTGGCAGCCATGTTTCCACTTTATTTTGAAATAGCTACCCAAGAACAGGCAAACATGGTAAAGGAAGTTATCATGACCCAATTTTTAAAGGATGGTGGTTTGTTAACTACCTTGGAGCATTCCGGACAACAATGGGACGCCCCCAATGGCTGGGCGCCGCTGCAGTGGATTGCCGTTAAAGGCCTCTTGAATTACGGTTTCAAAGAAGAAGCTATCGAAATCATGCATCGCTGGTTGGCCTTAAATGAAAAGGTTTACAAGAATACCGGTAAAATGATGGAAAAGTACAATGTTGAGGATTTAAGCCTGTTATCAGGGGGAGGGGAGTATGAGACTCAAGATGGCTTTGGCTGGACCAATGGAGTGGCGCTTGGCTTCAAGCAACTATTGACGAAGTTGGAGGAGTAAACCGTTTGACGTAAGTTTCTTTTTCCAGACCAGACTATTTAGTGTAACATTCAATCAAAAACATGTCCAAATCCCTTTTGTTCATTCCAGATATCTCTGGATATACCAAGTTTATCCAGACTACCGAGATAGAACATAGCCAACATGTAATATCAGAATTATTGGAAGTGTTGGTGAATGCCAACACCCAAGATTTAAAACTGGCGGAAATTGAGGGTGATGCCCTTTTCTTTTACAAAGAGAATGAAGTGCCTTCCCAAGAAAATCTGCTAGCACAAATAGAGTCCATGTTCACGGCTTTTTATAGCCACCTAAAGATGTTGGAGAAAAATAGGGTTTGCCCTTGCAATGCTTGCGCCACAGCTCCCAACCTACAGCTCAAGATCATTGCCCACAGTGGACATCTACAGCATATTGAAGTGCAGGGCACCCGAAAACCCTTTGGAGAACAAGTGATAGAAGCCCATAGATTACTAAAAAATTCCGTGGCCAGCGATAACTATACGCTGATAAGTCGGAAATTGGCATTGGACATTATGTTATCCCCATATTATTCCAGCAAGATGTTCAGGTTTAGGCAAGGCTCGGACATCTATGATGAGAAAGAAGTGGAATACATCTATTCGTTGATCGATCCCAAGGAGTTGAAACTCCGAAGTTTTGTCCAACCCAAATTGCTAAAATTTGATGAACCTCCCCAAGTTGTAGTGGAACAGGATTTCCCAGCTCCGGCACAGGAAGTTATGGAAAACATTACGAATTATGCGCTTCGGCACAATTGGCAGCAAGGAGTGGATAAATTGGAATACAACGAACATGAGGTTACCAGACTAGGAAGTGAACATACCTGTGTGATCAACGGTAAACATCTGGATTTTATAACCATTTCCAAGGAGACCGATCCCGGAAATTTGATTTATGGCGAACTGACCCATAACCATCCTCTGTTTGATGACTTTTATCAATTCTATATTTTTTCACCAAACCCGGATGGATCCAGCCACTTAAAAGTTGAGTTCTATTGGGAATCAAAGTCCCTGATAAAAAGAATTTTAGGATTCTTTCTAGGCAAAAAGGCAGTTGAAAAAAGTGCTAGGGGAGCAATTGACAACCTATATCACTTTATGAAGGCAAAAGATTGACCAATTTGTTTTAATTTGGTGTAAAACGAACATTTTGAAAACAACTTCAGGGTATTCAGGAACTCCTCTGGCTAAGAAATTGGGGATAAAGGAAGGGTTTAGCATCTTGGTCGTGAACCAACCTAAACATTATTTGGATTTATTTTCTGATCTACCATCTGGAATTTCTTTTAAAGAACAGGCCCCGTCAGAATCTGTTGATTTCATTCATTTATTCTGCACTACCAGATCTGAACTTGCAGAAGCTGTTGAAATCTACAAACCTGCTCTAAAAAAAACTGGCTTGTTATGGGTGAGTTGGCCCAAGGGAAGTTCCAAAATAACAACAGATCTTAAACGAGACCCGATAAGGGAACATCTTTTGGCTATAGGTTTGGTGGACACCAAAGTAGCGGCTGTGGACGAGGATTGGAGCGGCTTAAAATTTGTTTATCGAATAAAGGATAGATAAACTCATTTTTTCACATTTTTTTTAGATTTAAGGCTGATGTATTTACTTATCTTTCAGCGACTAATTCAATCTAATTTTTTAAAATGAAACACCGCTTGAGAATTTATTCAGCAATCCTATCTCTTTTTGTTTTTTCCCTTCACTTAACCGCCCAAAAACCAGATTCAACAACCTTTAAAGGACTCGAATTCAGAAGTCTGGGCCCAGCTCTTACTTCGGGTCGAATTGCAGACATTGCCATCCATCCAAAAAATGAAAGTGTTTGGTATGTGGCCGTTGGTTCTGGTGGAGTCTGGAAAACCATCAATAATGGAACTACATGGAAACCAATTTTTGACAAACAGGCCAGCTATTCCATTGGCTGTGTTACCATTGATCCAAATAACCCAAGCACCATTTGGGTAGGTACAGGAGAAAATGTTGGAGGTAGACATGTTGGTTTTGGAGACGGTATTTATGTGAGTCATGACGAAGGAAAGACATGGAAAAACATGGGCCTGAAATCTTCCGAGCATCTTTCAAAAATCATTGTCCATCCAGAAAACTCGAATGTTATTATGGTGGCATCCCAGGGGCCACTTTGGAGCAAAGGTGGTCAACGTGGATTCTATAAGTCCGCGGATGGTGGAAAGACGTGGCGTAAAACATTGGGCAACAATGAATGGACCGGTGTTACGGATATTGCCATGGACCCTACCAACCCAGATGTAATCTATGCAGCCACTTGGGACAGACACAGAACGGTTGCTGCGCTTATGGGCGGTGGACCTGGTTCCGGACTTCATAAAAGCACGGACGGAGGTGAGACTTGGACCAAATTGAGTAACGGACTTCCCAAATCCAATATGGGTAAAATTGGTCTTGCGCTATCACCCTTCAATAATGAAACCCTATATGCTGCCATTGAATTGGATAGAAGAAAAGGTGGGGTTTACATTTCCAAAAATGGAGGAGCTTCTTGGACAAAGCAATCGGATGCGGTATCTGGAGCCACAGGGCCACACTACTATCAAGAATTGTATGCGTCACCCCATCATGAGGGGAAATTGTTTCTCATGAACAACGTGGTACAAGTATCTGATGATCATGGAAAGACCTTTACATCCATGAACGAGGAGAAAAAGCACGTGGACAGTCATGCCATGGCCTTTAAGAAATCTGATCCAAACTATGTTCTCTTTGGAACAGATGGTGGATTATATGAATCCTACGACTTGACAAAAACCTGGAGGTATTTTGGAAATCTTCCCTTGACCCAGTATTATAAGGTAGCGGTGGATGATTCTGCTCCCTTTTACAATATTTATGGCGGAACACAGGACAACGGCTCCCATGGAGGACCGTCTAGAACCGCAAGCAGTGAGGGAATCTTAAATTCCGACTGGTGGATTACGTTGGGTGCTGACGGACACCAGTCTGCTACTGAACCTGGAAATCCAGATATCACTTACGGTGAATTCCAGCAGGGTTGGCTATGGCGAATAGATCAAACTACAGGAGAAACGGTATTCATTCAACCGCAACCTGCAGCTGGGGAACCACATGAAAGATTCAATTGGGATGCGCCTATTTTGGTTAGTCCACACAAACCAACTCGCTTGTATTTTGCGTCCTACCGCGTTTGGAAATCCGAGAATAGGGGAGATGAATGGACTGCGATTTCAGGCGATTTGACAAGAAATGAGGAGCGCTTGAACTTACCCATCATGGGACGTCAGCAAAGCTGGGACAACTCGTGGGATGTGTTGGCCATGTCCAATTACAATACAATAACTTCCCTGGCTGAGTCACCGGTTCAAGAGGGTTTGATCTATGCTGGAACGGATGATGGAATTCTTCAGGTTACGGAGAATGGGGGCACTAGCTGGAGAAGGATTAACCTAGGCACCATTAAAGGAGTGCCTTCCAGAGCTTTTGTAAACGATGTTAGGGCTGACCTTTATGATGCCAATACGGTGTATTTGGTATTGGATAATCACAAGGAAGGTGATTTCAAACCTTACATCCTAAAAAGTACAGACAAAGGAAACAGCTGGACCTTCATCAATGGAAACCTTCCAAAGCGATTGATTACCTGGAGGATTGTACAGGACCATAAGAAAAAAGGCCTCCTGTTTGCAGCAACCGAATTCGGAATTTATTTCACCAACAACGGTGGTTCCAGCTGGATGCAGTTGGACGGTGGATTACCAACCATTTCCTTTAGGGATTTAACCATTCAAAGAAGGGAAGATGACTTGGTTTGCGCTTCGTTTGGACGTGGATTCTATGTATTGGATGATATCTCTGCCCTAAGGGATTTTGACACTTCCAAAATGGGAGAGGCTACCCTTTACAAAGTAAAACCGGCTTATTGGTACATCGAAAAAGACGGGGTTTACGGTCAGGGCAATACGAAATATGTGGCAAAAAATCCACCTTACGGAGCGGTCTTTACTTATTTCCTTCCGGAAAAACTGAAAACTCTGAAGGAGGAAAGAGCCAAGCGTGAGAAAACATTGAACAAGCAGAAGTCAAGTATTGCTTTCCCTGGTTGGGAGGCCTTGGATAAAGAAAACAATCAGGAAAAACCTGAGTTGGTGCTTTTGGTAAGGGATGCTGCAGGAAATGTGGTCAATTCTGTAAAGGGAACCAATAAAAAAGGATTCAACAGAGTATCCTGGGATTTAAAATATGCAGATAGAACCGGCATCAAACTTGAAAAACCCAAAGGAGGTGATGACGACTTTTTAGGTTCGCCGTATACGGCAACCCCTGGGAATTATTCGGTTACGCTATACCAGCGAGTCAATGGCGAGTTAAAAGAACTTTCGGAATCTCAAAACTTTGAGGTGAAACCGCTTAGAAAAGGTGCGCTGCCTGCCAAACCTACCAGCGAGATTGATGCCTTTAGGAAGCAGTTCCAAGCTTTTCAGCAGAATATGACCGCAACGAACACCAATTTGGATAGAAGCATTGCCAAGGTAGATGCTATGAAGCGCGCCTTTGATCAAGCTTCAAACCCAACCGCGGCATTGTCCTCTAAAATTTATGATGTTAGATCTCAATTGCAGGCCATCAAAAAGACAATGACGGGAAGCCCATCCAGAAATGAGGTAGGAGAGAAGAACCCGCCTTCACCTGGAGATGGAGCATTTATTGGGCAGGTAGCATTGGGTAATACGTATGGGCCTACCGGTAACCACAAAGCTGCCTTACAAAGGGCCAGCAAGCAATTAAGCGATGTTAAAAAGGAGCTTAATGCCCTTATAAAAAGTACCATTCCGTCCATTGAGGCAGAGCTGAAAGCTGCCGGCGCCCCATGGATTGAAGGGCAAGGCCTAATTGAGGATTGATTCCAAAAATGATAAAATACCATTCCACGCTTTGGCTTTTCTTTCTGGGTATGGTTGTCTGTGAGGCACAGTACACCGAGGAAGATTGGCCAGAGCGTGATTTATGGATGAAGACCGAATACCTATTGCAACTTTCGGGGATCGAAAGCGGTGATAAGGTAGCGGATATAGGATGCCATGAAGGATATTTGTCCATTCGGTTGGCGCGTCTGGTTAAGAACGAGGGTAGGGTATATGCGGTAGACGTCCGTTCGGACCGATTGGAAACCTTAAGGGAAAATGCCTCGGACCGTAACCTTAAAAACATCATTACCATTAGAGGGGATTATGACGACCCAAAACTTCCGGAGGATGAACTCGATGCCATATTCATTATCGATACCTATCATGAAATGGATTCCCATGAGAAAATCCTAAGACACGTCAAGGATGCATTAAAAGTGGGAGGGAAGGTGATGCTAATGGAAAAATTGAAGGATAGGGTCAGGGGTAAATCCAGAAGAGATCAGGTAAATGCCCATTCCTTGGGGCCAAAATACGTACGAAGGGAATTACGTCAAGCTGGTTTTACAATAATTTCCGAAATCGAAGATCATGGAGATTGGGAACGTGATGAAAGTAAACAAATGTGGGTCATCATAGCCCAAAAACAGCCTTAATCCTTTTCTACTTCCTCCATCATCTGGTCAAAAGAAGTAATCCAACTGTACAATCTTCCATCCAAACTTATAATGGGACTGGACAATGAATCCATTTCTTGGGTGGACTTTGCCAAGAACTTGCCCAATTGTTCCTTTACCTCAGGTTTTTCATCCAACGAAACACTCCTGAAAATGTAATTTTTGGAACTAAGTTGACTAACAATACTATCACAGCTTGCGCAGCCGGAAGAGGTGTAAATGGTTATTTGCTTTTTAGGCTTGATTTTGGGTGGTGGAATGTCCAACACCTCAAATTCCTTTTTCAACGCCCGCTTGGAAAGACTATCGTTCGTCTTTAAAGTTTTGGTATACACCGGCTGCTTGTCCCGCATCAAAATAATGGTCTTCAAATGAACCCTCGAAGCCGCAGGAACCCTAATCCATCTTGGCTTGGCCGCACTTTGTCTAAAATTACTTCCTTTGACTTCGAACAATACGTCATAGTCTGTAAATGTCCTATTTTCAGCGAAAAAGGCAATTCGGTTCTTGCTTTTGGTTTCTGTAACCTTTACAGGTCCTACTTGGGCAGATAGGTGACTTACCACAAGGCAAAACACTATGGTCAAAGCCTTTTTCAAGTTCTGTGATCCAATAAATTCTTTGTAAACAAGTAATAGCATACTGTAAAATAAGACAAATCCTTGGATTTTTACTGATATTGGGAATGAAGCGCGCATTTTATCGATTTGTTCCCTTGGATGACACTAAAGCCCATTCCTGTTACGTTAGTGCAACAACCCATAAACTATCGTAACATGAACAGACTTAATAGCACTTGGAAAACTATAGCCCTATTTTCATTGATAATTGCCGTTTTCCAATCTTGTAGTGAGGATGCCGTTGCCACTGGCGATCAAACACTGACGGAAGCTAACCTTCAAACTATTCTGAGCACGGATGACATAGCAGGCACTGCGGATAACGCGCTTGCTGAATTGTTTGCCAACAGCGCTGCGGCTAAGTCGGCCAAGGGAAGCAATGACTGTTATTCTGCCGAGTACACAGATACCGGATTCGTGGCCACTTTTAATAACTGTGTCCTGAATGGCACTGATAATGTTAACGGTACCTTGACGGTTACCTATG
Source organism: Flagellimonas sp. (assembly GCF_965215805.1). Taxonomy (GTDB): domain Bacteria; phylum Bacteroidota; class Bacteroidia; order Flavobacteriales; family Flavobacteriaceae; genus Flagellimonas. The sequence continues at coordinate 3,260,042 of NZ_OZ244124.1, forward strand.
AAGTTGGAAATGAAACTGCAGCCTTTACAGCGGTGTACGAAGATTTTTATGTAGGTGATATCAAAATCAATGGTACCAGAGCTTATGCTCTTTCTGCCAACTCGGAGCAGAATGCCATATCATTTACAGTAGAGAGTGATATGACCATTGAAATGGAGGATGGAAGCATTATTTCTGAAAACGGGACCAAAACTTTTAGTTTCACCTTTGGCGATTCTTTGGAAAACAGCACGTTCAGCTTATCAGGAACCTGGCAGGTGGAGGCCGATGGCGATACCTATTCCGTTTCCACGGTAAGTGACCTTCAGGGCGCCTTAGGTTGCGAATACTTGACCAGTGGAAGCATGAACGTTGCCAAAAATGGACTGACCATCTTAGTTGATTTTGGGGAAGGGGAGTGCGATGATGACGCGACGCTAACCTATCCCGATGGTACGGTTCAGGATATCAAACTTTAAAACTAAATAGTTACATCATAAAAAAGACCACCTTTTAAAGGTGGTCTTTTTCGTTCCTAAAGAATTCGCTTAAAACTCCAATTCAAAATATAAACTACTACTTTCGTTGTCGTCTGTAACTTCCTCTCCCTTAATTACTTCACTGTTATTATTTTCCAACACCATATTGATTTTCCAATAGCCTGTCATGGTCAGGGACAACTTACCTTGATAGCTTTTGGATTCGGCATCGTAAATAAGGGGTTCATTGTTGGGTGAACTATGGTTGCCCATACCTGGCATTCGGGGATCTATATTTACCTTGTAATTTTCAACCAATGGGAAGGACATCATGTTCTCCATCTTAAACAGCATAGCTGAAATGTCGTTTACCGCAACTTCGGGCTCCAGTGGCATCATGGCGAGGACATAACGCGTTTCGTCAGCTCCCATGAATACCGATACTTTCTGATTTCCATCCGCAGGGGCAATGACCTCAATTTGTTTGGAAACCGTAAAGGTTTCCCCATCCACGGTATATTCCACTTCCATTTCCCAATATTCCTCAGAATTCCCAGGCATTTGGAATACGGCATAACCCTTATAGACCGAGGTGTTCTCGGTCACGGTAATACTGGATTTTGGACAGGAATGCATCATTTCTGTCATGTGCATCATCGGTTTCCAGGAAATCTCGGCATTGGAGATGTAGGTATCGCTTGACTCATCTTTAATTCGAAGAAAGAGTTCATTGTAACCCACAGTAAACGCTTGCTGAGCTTCTGAATAAATCTCCACGCTATGGGTATTGGATTCAATAGCGGTCAGCATTACATAATCCGATAGGGGGTTATCATCAATTATTATAGGGTCGTCTTCACTGTCAGAACAGGATGAAAATCCCAATATCAGTGTTAGTGCTATTAAAAAAGGTCTTATTGTTTTCATAGTTGATGTATTTCTGTTTTTAATGATTTAATTAATGGCGTAGGAAACGGTCATATAAAAATTCCGCCCCATTCTTGGAATATTGTTCCAATCGGTATAGGTGGAGTAGAAGGTGTCAAACACATTCTCAACTCCGGCTTTTACAAGCATTTTGTCTTTTTGAATTGAAAAGGTCTTTCCCACTGATGCAGAAAACACCGTATAGGCAGTTGTTCGGTCTTCCCCAAACTCTGGATTGAAGTTTACTTGATCGGCCGCACCCTTCATACCAACCGAACCTGAAAAACTTCCTTTTCCATATTGCAATTGGGCTGAATATGAAAGCGGGCTAATAAAGGGGAGGTTCCTGTTATCTTGATCCTTACCTCGATGGTAGGTAACCATACCGCTAAGGTCAAGGTCTGGGCTAAACTCATAGCTAGCATCCAAACCGAGATTATAAAGCGTGGCATAATCCAGGTTGTTGTAGACCTTAACGCCTTCCGCACCAATGGTCATAACATCTAGGTTGGGGCTTACCTCCCCAATGATATAATCCATGGTATGGAAGTAATTGGCATCCAATCCCAGACTGAGTTTTTCCAAAGGCACGGATAGCTTCAGTTTGGCTTCAAGGGCCTTCTCGTTCTTTAAGTCTGGATTCCCGATGTAGTCATGGTTGTCAAAACTGTTGAACAGATAAAATCCAAAACCTTCGGACACGGTGGGAGCCCTGTCACCATAAGATAATCCACCAGTGAAGTGAACCGTCTTAAACTTCTTGTGATACTGCGCAGCCACACTTTTTAAAAAGCGGGTTTGACGCTGTTCCATTTCAGGATAAAAAATGCGTAGGCTGTTAAGCCCAAAGGAATCTGCAATGTTGAAACCTTGTACGGTTGCTCTTGCAGATAACTTTAAGGTTCCTGAACCGATCTCAATTTTATCCTCTCCGTATAAACCGGTATTCAAGGTTCTTACATCGGGCCAAGTCAGCATAAACATTTCTTGCTGATTGGGATCGTTGGGATACATGGTCATCTCGGCTAAAGAACGGTTGTAAAACCCATCCACTTTGAGCAAAAGCGTGTGCTCGTCCAATTTTAATTGCGCCTGGGAGAAAAATCCATAGGTATCGCTCCATCCAGGCATATCCATCCGAATGGGAACATCCGGACGCTGGCTATCATCCATCACGTGGGTAATGGAATTGGCATAGAGCTTGGTTTCCCATTGCTCAAAATCCCCAATAAAATTGGATTGCTCCCAGCTGACAGAGCCAATGAAAGCACGGGCCAGAGAAACATCCATGGGCAGGGCTGGATACCCAACATCACGAGCCTCATCAAATATAAAACTGGCCAAAAGCTGTTTTCCTTCGGCTACCTTATATCCTGCATTTGCAGAGAGATTATACTTTTCAAATTGGGAATAGGCTATTTCCTCACCGTTACCATCCACATAATTATCTGCCTTTCGATAAATAATATCCGTATCCAGATAAAACTGTTCATTGGAATAGTTGAGTTCCCCACCCACAATTTGGGCCATATTGTTGCTTTCAAACCCTGTTTCAATGGATGCGGTCCAATCCAGAGGTCTAAAATTGCTCTTCTCCAGACGTAGGTCTATGGCGCCTCCAATGGTTGCGCCCTGTTTAGCTCCCTGCTGTCCGCCGGTCACATGAACATCGGACAGATTGGAAACATCCACGTAGGAGGTTATCGGGTCCATACGGTCCGTGCAGGCTCCAAAAATGCGCATCCCATCAATGGTCACTGCCAAACGTTCGGTGCCCATGTCATTTAAAATGGGCTCCCAGGCATAGGCACCCCGTTTGACCAAGTTTACTTTTTTGGAAGATTCCAAATACTCGTCCAAGGTGGAGAGTGGTTTGTGATGCGATTCGTGTTCCAGGTATTTTTTGTACGAAGAAATAAGTATCACCTCTTCCAGACTTACTGGCAAAATAGATGGGGTAAAACTATCCTGTTGGAGCTCCTGCCCATTCAATTGTCCAAAACATGGTAACAGACAAAGTAGGTAGCGTAGTAAAGTTTTTCTGTTGGGCATAATTCCTTCCAAGGAACATTGCCCAAGATTACTAATGAATTTCATCCTGATTGTTATTAAAAGAGTTCTTAGGAAAGGGTAGTTGTGCCAGTAGGGGAGCGCCCCCTGCAATCAAACAACTACAACAAATAACATCAGGCGAGTTCTGGAGGTTGGCTTATCTCCACTACAAAAAGCTTGGAAATCAGTAGGGGAGTTCCAGTAAATTTAGCTTTGGAAGTATTGGAGAACTGGGTTCCAAGTCCAGTAGCCAATAAAGTCTGAAAAAAGACGGGATGTTGGATTTCTGTGTTTGGATTATGTTCCCCAAATGGATTTTGTTCGTCTTGCTCTGCGCTTTTCTCCAGTTGCTTGGCCAGATAACATTTACCATTACATTGAAGCTGTGGTTTCTCCTTGTTTTCGCACAGCACCGTAACTATGTAATCGTAATTGGCCACGTATTCCACAACGGGCCAAAGCGGTTGTACCATCATGGATAAAGCAACGAAAAGAGTCACAAAGCTTTTCATGTGCACAAAATTAGAGGGGTGCAGTTCCAAATAATATGACAATTATCAGATTTAGGATAATTATATCCTTTTTAGTACTTCGGATTGCAGAATCTCTATTCCCAATGGGTATAATCGGTTCTGAAAGATGCTCTCTTACAGCGGGATAATGGTGTATCTTTGAGAGAACCACAACCCAACAATTATGGAACGAAGATCATTTATAGGCAAAAGTGTAGCCATGGGACTCCTACCTTCATTCCCCAAATCTTTTGAACATTCCCAAATAATCAACAATACAGACAAGATCACTGTAGAAAAACATGTGTCGGGCCAACCGCACAAGGGCAAGGTTTTGGCTGCCATCCAGCCCCATAATGATGACATTGCCCTGTTTGCTGGGGGAACCGTGGCCAAACTCATTAAGGAAGGGTATACGGGATATCTAATTCGCACGAGTAACGACGACCATGCCGGGAGGGGAGCCACGGTAGGAGAAGTGATCCATAACAATGAAAAAGACAACGAACGGGTGGCCAAAGCCTTGGGACTGTCCAAAGTTTACGATTTGGGGTATAGAAACCATAGAATGGATAATATCAGCATCCAAGAGTTAAGGGGGAGGCTTATTTTTCTGTTTCGGCTGCTGAAAGTGGATACCATAATTACCTATGATCCCTGGGGACATTATGAGGAGAACCCTGATCATTACATTACCGCCATGGCGGTAGAATCGGCCAGATGGATGTCTGCCGGGAGGTTGGATTATCCAGAGCATTTTGAAACCGGCTTAAAACCCCATGCAGCTGCTGAACGGTACTATTTTGCAAGAGGGCCTCAGTTGGTCAACAGGATTGTGGAAACCACCCAGAGCATTGATAAAAAAGTGCATGCCAATGCGGTGATAACTACCCAAGGTCCAGGTGGTGAAGCCGGGGCACGGCTAAAGAAAAGTCTTTCCGAGAAAGGAAAACGGCTACCCATTTTGGGTGATGATGATAAAACGGCCAACGCGAATTACATTAAGCATTTTGTGCTGGATATAGATTCGCAACGTATGCGCGGCGTTCCTTCAGATAAGGAAATTGGAAAGCCTTATGGACTGGAATGGGCCGAACGTTTCCATTATATAGGCCCGGAACCCTCTAAGTTATCTACATATATTGAGGAGCATGCGGTTGATAAAAAGCCTTAAAAGGAAAATTTTATCAAATATTCAATAGAATGGAACTGGGGGATAGTAATTAGGGTATTCTCAGGCTTTGAAATATTCTATTTTACAAGTATCCAATGTCATTTGTTCATAAACTCTAAAACAGGCTTATAAATCAAGCTATTCAAGCTCATGCTGTAAAAAAGTGTTCATGAGAAATGTTCATGGGCAGATTTTTTTGATGAACAACAAATCATTTCTTTTTTTCACTGAAATTTAATCTTAGAGTCTAATATTTCAATCAACTCTTTGTCATAGTACTTATATCTATCCGGAATATTTAGAACTCTAATTTTGGAATTGTAAGTGGTTCCCGTGTGTTTTTGTATTAGCTTCTGGTGTTTGGTTTCCATTACAAATACTAAAGTAGCCCACTCCATCAATTCCTCAGTCAATGGATTGGTTCCTTCTTTTCTGCACACTTTGATGTTTGTACCAGCTGATTTGAATTCTAGATTACTATGCTCTTTCGAAAAATAGTCTTCAGCGGTCTTGGACCTTTGTTTATTTACCGAACAGACAAAGAGAATTTTATCAAATTTTTCAGGCGGTATTAAATCCATTACTCAAAAATAGTGTTTATGTTTTGGAATCTATTCCAGTAGTTTTTTGCAGAAAAACCCCAGAAAAATTAAGGTTTTTATGTAATCGATTTCAAATTCAAAAACCTAAATTTAGAGCACTTCCCCAAATTAAATTTCAATTCTTAAATATCTCTTCTATGCTCCGCAATGAGCATGGTGAGATTTTTTTGCATTCATAATAAATAACCCAATAATCTCATTACTATTTGAAAATGCCAAAATACAACCCAAACCAGGAAAACGTAACCGTAGATAATAATATAAAAACGGTCTTTTCATACTGTAATGAAAAGGGAAAGCCTATTCATAAGGCAAAAGAAACCTATAAAAAGGAGGATAAGTTTGTCTATTTCCCATATTCAGTCAATCCCACAGATGGCACTGTAAAATCAAAGAAAATCAAGACAATTGAGCTCAAAGGATGGCCGAAGCAATCTGATATTCCAAATGATTTCAAAGTCACTAGCAGGTATGGCCTACGTTCCAACAGAATTAGGCAATTTACACAGATTCTTTACTCAAAATTCAAAGAAGTTGATAAGCTTATCATTGGAATAAATATTAACAATAGATTTTCAAATAAAACAATCTCATTGAACTGGGGGGATTTACTCCCAATTCTCCAAAAAATCGGAAATGAAAAAAGGTGGTACGATAGAACCAGAAAATTGATGATAAACAATGAAATAGCAGATATAACCACAAAACTTGATAGACAAAAAGTGTATCTCAATGCGGGCCAACTAGATGCTTTTTTAAAAAAGTTCGATTCTTTCGAAAAGGTCAGTAAGGCTGATATTGAATCCCTATCGACAGTTATGGAGACTGCGCCACCCAGCAAAATTTCTGTAACATCCAACTTTATCAAAACACGCGATAAAATAAACAAGGTGTTCATAGAGGATATCATCAAGAACTTCGAAAGGTTGATGTCCGCCAAAAATGACAATGAAAAACAGTGGCAGACTTTTTTTGGTAAGAATTCATGGATACTAAATCATCTTTTCCCTTTTGAGGTTATTTTAAGAAAGCAAGAAGCTTATGTAGGCGGTAAGACATTGGAAAACGAAGATGGGAGAGTTGTTGATTTTTTGTTTGAGAATGGATTTCAAGACAATTTCGCATTACTTGAAATTAAAACCCACAAAAAAGAGCTGCTTAAAAAAAGTCCTTATAGAAAGCCCGATGTTTTCTCCTACTCAGATGATTTATCAGGCGGTATAAGCCAATGTCTTGACCAAAAGGAAGTTTTCTTAAAAGAATTTGGAAACAAAGAGAGGATATTAGATCCAAAAGCAATTTTAGTAATCGGGCTAAAAAAGAATCTTACGGAGCATCAGAGTAAATGTTTTGAGCTACTACGAACTAATCAGAAGAATGTTGACATCATAACATTTGACGAATTACTATCAAAATTAAGAGGTTTGCTAGAAGTAGTTGCTGAATAGTAAAAGGTTGAATAAACATGAAGAAAATTGATTTACATCTTCACACAAAGCCTTCTTTGAGTGATTCTGATTTTGTTTTTAGTCTATCGAAACTAAAAGAATATGTAAACAGTTTAGCAATAGATTGTATTGCCATAACCAATCACAATCTATTTGATCTTGAACAGTTTAATTCAATCAAGGAGGAACTAAGTATTAAAGTTCTTCCAGGAATTGAAATTAACTTAGAAAAGGGTCACTTACTTCTTATTTCAGAGGATTCAGAACTGGAAGATTTTGAAAGTAAGTGTAATAAGGTAGCATTGTCGATTTCCAATCAACATGATTTTATTTCAGTCCAAAATTTGAAAGAAGTTTTTGTTGATTTAAATCGATATCTTCTAATTCCTCATTATGATAAGAAACCAATAATTAGACCAGAAATAATTGAAGAATTAAAAGATTTCATTAGTTCTGGTGAAGTTACGAGTGCAAAAAAATTCAAATATTGTATCAACGATGCCGAGAGTTTGACCCCAGTCTTATTCAGTGATTTGAGATTTAAAGAAGATATGACTGAATTTTCTCCTCGTCAAACTTATATAGATATTGATGATACTTCACTAAAAGCTATAAAAACTTGTTTGTTAGACAAAGAGAAAGTTTTTCTTGTTAGGGAAGATGGCCATACTTTTTTTCAGGTTTTTGAAAATGGACAAAAGCTCTCAACCGGTCTAAATGTAGTATTGGGAGAACGGTCATCGGGTAAATCATTTACTTTAAAACGAATATTCAATGATTATGAAAATGTTAAATATATCAAACAATTTGAGCTCTTAGAAACGGATGAAGAAAAAGATAAAAAAAGATTTAACGATCTACTAACCATTAAAAAAAGTAGTGTCTCCGAACTTTACTTGAAGGAATTTAAATCAGTTTTAGATGAGATTCTGAAAATTGACAGGATTGAAAATGAAAAAAGTGTAGAAAACTATTTAGATACATTGCTTAGAGTTGCCTCTGAGGAAGAAAAGAAAGACATCTATTCCAAATGCTCATTATTCAATGAAAGCAAATATTTGGAAACTGATAATGATATACTCAAACAGCTTATTAGTTCTACAAAATTACTGATTGAGAATATTGAATATAGAGCAATCATTGATAAGCACATTACGAAAGAGTTGTTGGTGAGTTTGCTTTTAGAACTAATCCAGAAATATAATCAAGAGGAAGAATTAAATCAAAAGAAGCTTTGGATAAACTCAATTCTATCCAATATCAAGAGTGAATTAAAGTCCAATACCGCGTCCATTTCTATTGAGGACATAGATTTCTATAAAACCTTGTTGGATTTGAAAAGATTAGACAAGTTTCAAAAACTAGTGGGATTTGTTAAAACAGAAAGGGTTATTGAGCAAAGTGATGTTCGAAGATTTAAAATAGTTGCTTCTACAAAAAGATTTAATGGCGCTCAAGAACTTCTCAATAAAAGTGGGCGGAAAACAATATTTAAAGATGCTTTTGAAGTCTATGATTCGCCTATCGAATATCTGGATGAGTTGCGCAAAATTTCAGTCCTGCCAGAAACCGAATATTATAAATATTTTGTTGATGTAGAATACAAAATTCTGAACGAACATGGAATTGAAGTTTCAGGTGGTGAAAGATCAGAATTTAACCTACTAGAGAAAATACAGAATGCCCATCATTATGATTTATTGCTAATTGATGAACCAGAATCTTCTTTTGATAATTTATTTCTAAAAAATGAAGTCAATGAGCAGATAAAATCCATTGCAAAATCAGTTCCTGTAATAATAGTCACCCATAATAATACTGTAGGAGCGTCTATCAAACCGGATTATGTGCTATATACAAAAAAGGAGGTTGTAGATAAGAAGGCAAGTTTCAAAATATTCTCCGGGTTTCCTTCGGACACAAAACTTAAAACTGTAGATGGAGAAGAAATAAGTAACTACGATATAATGTTGAATTGTTTAGAAGCTGGTGATCTGGCATATACTCAAAGAGGAAAGTCCTATGAAATACTTAAAAATTGAAGATAATAAGGCCTTCTATCATAAGGGAGATGAAGATTGGCAAGCAATAGACTCCATAAACAAGGAGGATTTGATGATTCTACTTGATAATGCAATAGATTCTGATTTTGAGATGGATGAGTTCAATGCAAAAAATCTACAGAACAAAGCGCACCAAATAATTTATAGAAATCTCTATGACAAGTTTTCTGAACTATTTGAGAATAGGAATAGATTCAAGGATGAGAGTGAGCAACTTTATAAAACCGAGATGGATAAATACGGAAAAAACCATTTAGAAGATGAAGAAGAGGAATGATTCTTAGAGAACAAATACCCGGTTTCAATGAGTTAACTGCCCTTATAAAGGATTACTGCATAGAGATACTTTCGAACAGTTACACCAATGGGGACTGTCGTCTTGGAAATAATGGAGGAGGATTTTTGTCCGAAAGAGAATCCTTCTTTATGGTAATTACCACTGAATTTGATGATGAAAGAATAATATTAGTAAAAAGAGGAAGCGATGATGGCTATCCATATTCATTAGTAGTTGAAGCGAACAGGGATAATAAAAGCACTTATGAAATAGGTCTAATGCTTGACGAGCTAGAGGATAAATTTCCCCAAAAAATGATTGAAAGCTTGGAAGATGAGTTTTATAAATTTTAAAATACTATGGCTATTACTCAAGAACAATTTAATGAATTAAGAGCTGAACTTAATTCAGGATCCCTAAGTCTGTCTTTTAAAGATTTCGGGGACGAAATATCAAATGGACTCGATTTTTTTCGAAACTCAAGTATAAGGATTCGTGAAATTCAAATCTTATCTGATGAAATTGATAGGATTAAATTTTTATCATCTTCAAAAAACTTCTTTTTCACAAGACGAAACCGAAGAGACGATTCTTTCAAGTATGAAATAGAAATAACATATGAAAATGGAGAACTTGAATTGTTTGCAATTTGCAAACCAAATAAAGCTTTTCTGACATTTTCTTCAATTCCATACTTAATAGGAGACCTTTTAAAGCCTCTCGATTCATTAAAAATTGAAGATTTTGCCTTCATCATTACGTCAAAGGCAATAACCAGGATTGATTCAAAATCATTTCCAATTTACAGTTCAGAGGCAGTAAATTTTTTACCTGGAATTAATTTGGCAGGATTTATTGACTTGAAAAATTCTGGTGACATAGCTAATTTGATTTCTCAACCGCTGGAACCTATAATGGGCCCGGGGCCTTACTTTATGTCTTGGAATTTGAGAGATAGAATCGATATTGATTTTAATTTATTAATACCCCGCGACATAAAAGTTGACAATATATTTCAAATTAGTGAACCTAAATTAAAAATTCGCCCACTTGCTCCCGTTGAGTTTTCACTGGACGGTATGTTTGAAATCGAATTGCCTGCAATTCCTTCAATAAAAATTGAAGGAGCATTTCTATATGGAGCAGATAAAATACAAGGAAATTTTAACCTTGATTCTATTGCAAAAGAATTGCCAGTGCCTTTTGGTGTACCCGGAGTTAATTTAAATACGTTAACCGTAAGTGCAGGTACATTAGTGGGTACTCCTTTTGTTGGAGCAGAAGGAACATTCTACATAGGACCAAATAAACCACATAATCTTGAAGATGGCCAACTCAATGAATCATTTGGAATAAAATCAAATGAGTTTAAAATTATTTATACTGCTCTACCAGGTAAAATCACCCCGACATTTGCGTATTTATATCTGGATGAGATAAATCTTGAACTCATTATCGAGGCGATGACTAATCAGGATGTTGCCTTACCTAAATTTTTAAATGAGATATCAATGGAACAAGTCATGTTCCATTGGTGCGAAAATCCTTTGGGTGAAAAAAAACCTGACGGTACTATCGCATATCCAGTTTTTGGACTATCATCGATTACAAAGATATTAGGCCATAAGACATTTACAGAACTTAAATTCACCGGTGACGGAAAGAGTACAGGAAAATTTGTAGCCGACCCAATCGACATCGGCAATGGCTTACTGAAAATTACAGGGAATGGACAAGGAACACCCGAAACTTATAAAGGAGCTACTACAATACAGCCTGGAGGCATGGAGGTTTCATTTTATTCAACAGGTATACCACATTATTTTTCCTTTTCTACCAAAATTGAAGTATTAGGAATAACTGGAGAAGCCAACGGTTCAATAAACAATAATGGATTTATGGCACAATTAAAAAGTGACATAGCGGGTATTCTGGAAAATGAACTGAAGATTATCTATAAAAATCAATCTTTTGAGGCAGATACAATTATTAACGCTGGCATCGATGGAATGAAAATATCCCTTGGAAGTTTGGGTAACATCACGCTAAACTGCAAATTAAAAGGAGCGTTTAATGCAAAGTTTAACAACGAAGAACTCAGTTGTTCAATGAGTCTATCTTTTGATTTTATTGGTGTCCATTTTGACTTGGGCACTTTAACCTTAGCAATCAGAGACCTCAATAAAATAGTACAGGAACTTGAGCATTTCATCAAGGAGAAGGTTATCAGAGAATTAGCAGAAAATGCTCTGGCTTGGTTAACTGCAACAATTGAAGATGCTATTGAATTTGTAGGAGAGAAATTAGAAGAAATTGGAAGGGCCTTAAATAAAGAATTTGAAGAAACCCTGGAAAAAGGTGCTGAGTTAATGCGTAAAGTTGGGTATCAAGCCAAAGAAGTAGCAGAAGCATTAAATAAAGGTTACGAGGCATCTAAAGAAGAACTGGCAAAAGCCTTAGAACAGGCAGGATATTTAACAGAGGAAATAGCGGAAGCTTTAAAAGATGTTCTTGGATTATCTGGACAAGTTGTTGCTGAAATACTAAAGGGTGTTGGTAGTTCAGTTGAGGAAATAGCTAGAACTCTAAAGTTGGTTTATGATTACAGCGAAAAACAAATCGCTGAGGTATTAAAAAAAATGGAGGCATCAGTAGAAGAAATTGCTAAGGTTCTGAAAAATGTCCTAGGAAGCTCGGCAGAGATAATTGGAGAAGTTTTATCTGGACTTTCTTATTCGAGTGAAATAATTTCAAATACACTTAAAAATATAGGCTATGAGGCTGGCAAAGTTGGTGATGTTTTAGTAAATGTACTTAAAGTTCCTGAGAATGTAGCGAAGGAAATACTGAAAAAAATAGGCTTTAAAACTCCGGACATTGATATTCGTTTTCCATACATCAAAGGCCCATACATCAAAAGCCCATATATCAAAAGCCCATACATCAAGAGTCCTTATGTCAAGTGGTAAAAAATGATTGAATTAAGATTATTAGGAACAAAGTGTAACATCGCCTGTCAATATTGTTATCAAAACCCTTTAAGGGATAGTGGTAATGGCAGTTCCAATTATAACCTTCAAGAAACCATACAGAGAATAGATGCTTTAGATGAACCATTTATTTTGTGGGGAGGTGAACCCTTATTAATAAAAACAGAAGATTTAGAAGAGCTATTCAAATTTGGTTATGATAAATATGGAAAAAATCAAATTCTGACAAATGGATCCTTGTGCAATGATAATCACATTGAGCTTTTTAAAAGGTATAATGTTCATGTAACTGTTTCAGTAGATGGCCCTGAAGAATTGAATGATGTTAGATGGAACAGAACACTTTCTAAAACTAGGGAAAGCACTAAAAAATCAACTGAAAATTTAAAAAAGCTGCTTATTCATAAAGTACCAACATCTCTTAATTTTCAGATTACTAAGTGCAATAGTACCAAAAATCGACTACCGAAAATGTTTAATTGGTTAAGATCATTAGATGAATTAGGTCTTCAATCAGCAAGAATTCATGTTCTTGAAGTCGACTACAGTGCCCCCTTATATCATCATGCATTTAATAGTCAAGAAAACATTAATGCATTTATTGAATACAGGATGTTTGAAAGAACATTGACAAATTTAAGATTTGATTTTTTTGATAATATACGTGAATTACTATTAGGAAATGATGAGAATTCAGATTGTGTATGGAGTGCTTGTGATCCATATACAACTGAGGCCGTAACTGGAATTGATGGACAAGGTCGTTTTAACAACTGCGGAAACACTGATAAAGAAGGAATAAATTTTCAAAAACCAGATCAAGTAGGATATGAACGATACATTTCTCTTTATTATACCCCTGACAAATATGGCGGATGTAAAGATTGCAGGTTTTTCATGTTTTGTAAAGGTCAATGCCCTGGAACAGCTTCAAAAGGTGATTGGCGAAATAAAAGTGAAAACTGCGCACTGTTTAAAGCTCTATTCGAAACAATTGAGATGGAATTAATTAAAGAAGGCAAAACACCTTTTTCACTATCTAACCAAAGGAAATATATTGAAAAGGAATTATTGAAGCTTTGGACTGAGGGTAAAAACAAACGATTAAATGAAATAATAGAAAATTTAGAACATTGATTATCGATAAGCTAGATTATGAATTGCATGAATTTCAAAGGATTACTTGGGTCAGCAATGAATTGGAAACGCTATGGCATCCCATTATAAGTCAATTACGAATTGCTATAGAGAACCTTCTTTTAAGTGAAGAGGTATTTGAACTAATAACCGTTCAGGTCAGGTATATTGACATTAATAACGTATATGAGTTTAAAAAAAAGATCTTGGAATTAGACTTATTCTGCGAGCATCTAAATTCTTCACCATCAACTGTAGAAGCTATATGCGGCAAGGATTTTTCGGCAGATAAAAGAGTGGTGATAATAGGAAAAAGGGGAAATGTCATTGAACTCATCAAATCCAAAGAACATTTACCAGATGCATTAAAGCTGACGCAAAATTCAGTCAACGGGTTTGAAGTTTATTCGAAATACAGTGAGAGCAAATTAGTTGACTATACTTGGATGTACTTGCTTTCAGAAACAGATGATACCATTTCAAAAGAAGTTCAAATTAATAACAACTTATTAAATCCTTTTTGGACCAATTTGGGCATATCAGTTCTACCATTCAAACCTTCAAAATTGTCTTGCGAAAATTCATTGGAATTAGCGCACAATATAAAAACCATTGCCAAGGATAAACTACCAACTAATTTATATAATGCTTGGTTTGAAATTTTGTCTTGGCCTGTTGAATGGTCTGCTTTACATGGAATAGCCGAGGTAAAAACACCAATATTGAAAATGATTTACAATACAGACAGCACTGGAACTAAGTATACAATTCGGTTAAATTCAAATACTTATCCGCAAAACGGTTTGAATGGTTTGCTATTCCCTTACAAGAAACCAAAAAAACTATTCTTAACTGAATCAAAGAAATTTAATGAAGGAGTTAAACATTTAAATAATTCAATAAAATAAAATGGCAATTAAATTCGTAATTGAGAGAAGAGAAGATAACAAAGCGTATGGAACACTATCATGGAATGAAAAAAAACTGAGATCTGGAGCAATATCCGGGCCGTATGGTAATAAAGAACTTCCGGCAGGGCTTTATCATGTTAAAAGAAATGGTTTGATAGACAAAAGTACTGGCGACTCAGCTTTTTGTGATTCTTTGTTTAGATGTTGGTTTCAACTTATAACTCCACAATTTTCAACTCATAGAACGGAGCTAGGCATTCATCCTGATGGTGGAGATTATATTGGGACAAAAGGATGTATAGGTATAATTGATGCCGACACCGTACCTTGGTATAATGCTCTGAAATCTGTTCCTAGTAATGGTTATACAGCACTTGAAGTATTTGATCTAGCTTAATATCCAGTAGGTAATAACGTATTTAAAATAGGCTTGCCAGCAGTAAAATAGGAGACAGTAGCTTGTTGCAACTTACATTTCAACCAGACAAAGATGTCCTCGACATTGCCCACTTTTAATATTCCAACCGTTAGTAAAGCTCAATAAAACGATGATTGCGAAACCTGCGTATACCAAATTGTAGACTATAAGCCGTTTCAATTTCTTATGTAGGCTTAAGATAAACATATAGGGAACATTAAATTAACAACAATATACAGATATGAACGATTGGGTCGATATACTAATAGCCTATCGCGAAGGTAAATTTGCGAGATATTTTCATGGATTGACTCCAAAGCTTTTAGTTGGGGCGAGTCAAGTTCCACTAGGAAAAGTATTCGATAATGATAAAATCGCACATGACTTTACCAAGCAATTATTTCAAGAAATGCAGCAATATGATGAAGATGGTTTAATCGTTTCTTCGAATCACTGTGAAATACATGACGGCCCCGTGATGCAATTTACAGAAGCAGAGTGGACTGAGAATTCAATTGGGACAAGTTTTGAAACTATCTGGAATAGTTATGGGGATGATATTGTTTCAGGTGATTTCGGAATAAGTCCATATGATCGAGAGATTTTAAATTCAATATTTGAATAATTGTTATCTAAAAATCCGAAGCATATAACAAAAAAAGTAGGACAAAAAGTCGCAATGATTTAATTATCCAAGTATTTCGACCATTAAATCTTCGATGTCGTACCCTCTGAGCTGTATACCATTGATTAGTTGACCTATTTTTTCAATTAGTCCATCTCTTTCCTTTTCTAAGGATTTGATAATTTCCTTCAATTCTTCATTTTGTTCCCTAAGGCTTTTTCGTTTTTTGGTTTCTTCACTAACCCCAGCATTATTGAGCTGTTTTCTTCTTGCAGCTTGAATCATTTCTGCCCGATGCCCTAAGGCCAATGTTCCTCTACTTTTTAGGCCTAACCTGCGCTGTAGAGTTGCTCTCGAGATAGGGGCTAAGACATATCCTGTTTCAATCATTTTTTGTAACTCTTCTTTTAAGCGCTTATCCAGTTCTTCACCTCTTAGATTTTTCATTGTATTAGACTGAGCTATTTCTTCGTTTAGATATTGGTTTTGTGATTTCTTTACCATCAGGAAATAATTGTATTGGAGTGGAGGAGGGGTTGAGTTTTAAAGCCTTTTTGAGGTTCTTAATTTTCATTTCCAAATCCTTGACCCAAACATCTTGTCCATAAGGTTTTGTGGAATCAGATTTCATTTTCTTCAGAATAGATTCACTACTTCTAAGCTGCTCTTTTATACGCTCTGTCTCTCCTGGAGCGTTGGTTCTATGCAAATGACCGCATCCGTTCCAACATTGGAGGTGTTTTTTACAAGGAGACTGGCTAAAATCGTGTGTACAGCCACCAAAAGGTGTTAAATGTATAGCCAATCCATGAGTGTTCAAAAAGGTGTCAGCGGTTTCTAATCCATGTTTAGCTTTTAAATGGTGATATGTTTCTGTTATTTCCCCAAGAATACTTTTATTTCGAACACCGTCTCTCAAAAAAGTTACTTTATCCTTTACCGAATCAAATCCTAGAAAGTCTTGGTGGAGTTTTGTTTTTTCCTTGGTTGTTGTATGTTGATAAGACTTGTTTTGAGTCAGGTTTTGTCTGCCCATTGCTAAAGCCTGTTGAACATTGCTCATACCAGCCAATTCATAAAGCGTGTTTCTCCAGTGTCTGGGTTGGTGACTGGTCATCTTGATTTTTGACCCATCAGCTTCAGTTAAATTGCGCCGTTCAAAAATTGATTCAGCTCCAGGGATAGATCCTAAGGCACCATTAATTTTTTGAAGAGGAATTGATTCAACAAAGACTTTGAAAGTATTTGCTTTTCTCTTAAATCTAAATGAGCCTTGGAAACGAAGTGGCAGTATTTCACTAGTTTTTAATACTATATGCCCATCTTCACTTTTTAGGTTTATCGAATCGGGCTTTATACTAAGAAGAAAGTCTTCAACATCACCTGCTCGATATATTTTAGAGTAAAATACATCCCGACTTTTTTCGGAACGGTATTCAAAGTAACTTTTATCTGTTTTTACTGGTGTGACCCCATGCCTTCTAAGATACCCTTGCAAGTAAATAATTCGATTAAATCCTAAAAAGGTCTTCATTTGGACATCAGAAATTAACTCCTGTTTGTCATACTTCCAGATTTTACAGGGATTAGCTTCTTGCCATAATAAAACCTCCCTGGCTTCAGCAGTTAATACTTTTAGTCTGTTAACGGCTCGTTTTGCTAGTGGAATGTCTTGATTGGCCAGCCAATGAATTCTAGGTTGGAACTGTTTCTCTGCATAGTATCGAATCCCGACATTGACAAGAAGATTACCATGTAAATCTCTTACTTTCTTACCTTTTTTATCCATCAGAGGTTCCTCGGTCCAACAATCATAAGGGATAAATGTGACTTCATTTCCCCTAAGCCCCATGGCAATTAATAAATCTATGGTTCTCAACAGAATTTCTTCGTTGTCGTCAATAGGATTATTGGTGCAGACAGCATATGCCTTGAGTGCCTCGAAGCTTGGTAATTTATCGTTACCGGTGCGCTCATTAATATCAGTCGATTTTATTGAATCATAATGATAATATCTGTTGCCTGACTTAATACCATGATTAAAATCAATAGGTGAGGGGGTAAACTTTTTTAAATCGATAAGGTCTGCAATTGTTTTAAGGCAAGTTGCGGCATCGAATAGGTTTTTATAACCAATTGCTTTAAGCAATAATATAGTTTCTTCAAAGTGCCACCTAGTCAATTGAGCTGGAGACCGTTCTTTTCTATTGTAAAGGATGATATACAGACGTCTACATTCAATAACACAATTTCTTAGTGCCATATAACCAATTCCTTTGGTTCTTCTAAAGTAGACTACCAATGCCTTTACAAAATCAATATAAGGGTGGGGGAGTTGTCCCTTTTTTGGAAGGTTTAGAGAGTTAGGTATCTTTCCACTAATCCTCAGAGCAGCATTGAACACTAGATATTTATCTTTTCCACGATGAAATAGCCAATCTTCGACATCCCATCTTTCAGAATCCCAATCAATTTTAGTATTTAAGGAATTAAAGATTTTTCTCTCGGTATTGATGAAAGTCTCAAGTTGTTGGTTTACATCCATTTTCCTCTTTTATTTTTTCTATTACTTTTTTTACAGCACCTATTGTCTTTTCCAGCTGTAAAATTGGCCGGTTGTGCTCAATATCGTTACCCGCTTCTGATACATCGATATGATATTGAACTTGTTTTTGAAGACTTTCTTTAACTTCTACATGCCTACCATCCACAAATGGATGAAATTTGATGCAAGTATAACAGGCATAGACAGGGTTTTTGGGACATACTGTATTTGACGGAAGACCACATGAACCAATTCCTCCAATATATTGATTCCCAACAATGCCTTTTACCCATCGTTCTTTTGATATGGTGTTCTTATCAACAATTTCCCCTGTATTCATCATCTGCATTATTTCCTGGTATCTTTTGCTTTTTCCCAAGGCTTCGCTCTTAATGTCTGCTATTCTTGGCGTAGCAGTTATATAAGCTCTTGCTGGAATGGTTGAATTATGTCCAATGATTTCAGCTATTACTTCTGCTGAAGCTCCTTGATTTGCAAGGGTTTGGGCCAGATGATGCCTAAAATCGGTTAACGATGCGCGAATACCTATGGTTTTCAATTCTCTTTTGACGATATCTGTGTACATCTGTGCCTTAAGTCTCTCACCAGAAGTATCAACAAATAATGGGTCTCCGAATTCTATATATTCATTATGAAAACTTATTAATCTTTCTATTTTCTGTCCAAGGCTTTTACTTAGAGAACGCAGTCTTTTCTCAATAGTCAAGGACTTTCTTTTTTTAGACATAGGTAAATTCAAAGAGTAATATTTTACCTTATCCGCGACACTACTATGAACTATGAAATCCCCAACATTCAACGGATAAAATTGAGATCTACGAGGGCCCAATTCATAGGCTAAAGACAAAATGATATTGTTCCTGAGCTGTTCATAAGTGTTGAAATGGTTTAAAGCAATAATCCTTTCATAAATCGTGGCCATTTCTGTTTCACTGATGTATTCTTGACTTAAAAAAACGCTAGAGTAGGGGTCCCTTTGTTTATTTTTGAATTCCTTGATTTCTAGCAAGATTCTTCTAATAAAACCAGAAAAAGACTTATCACAACACCAGCTGTAAAAGGTTTTGAATACAGAAACTGTAACGTGGCTATTTGTCTTTTGAAAAAATCCAAAAATCTCAGTTACTAAGAAAGGAAAAGTAAGATTAGCTTGATCAAGATGTTTTATAAATCTAAAATCTCCATTTATAACAGTAATTATTGACTTATTATAGATACGGTGAATTATGAATAATTTCAAAATTTTCTCCAGTTCATCGTGAAAATTATAGCTTTCCCATTGTAACAAGTATGAACTCCCACCATAAAATAACTCCCATGAGTCAGTTCCGGTTAGCACATCATAACTCAAATTATCTGCTACAGATGTAATTGAAATTCTGTCAGGGATTTTGGTTTGATTCTTCATTTTTTAACCGTTCAATATTATGGTTATTTGCGAGTTTGGAAATGTAGTTTCTAGAATATAGGATGGGCATTCTTGAGTTTAGTGACCAACCACAAATCAGTTGGAGTTCATCTTTAGCTCTTTCCATATCTATTCCTCTTGTTTCAATAAGATACTTTAGCATTCTCTCTGCAAAATTATGTCGTAACATATGTGGAGTTAGCTGGATGTCAGTCTTTTGAGAGATGACACTGAATATGGACGAGACAGTACTTTTGGAAAGGGGAGAACCCTTCCTGTCAGAAGTAAAAAGATATCGATGACTTCGACTCCTTTTTCTAGTGTAAAGTATGTACTGGTCAAGGATTTGATAGGTTTTGGAACCAATACCAATGATCCTCTGACTATGTAGATTCTTAAGTCTTGGCTGAGATATTCTTGAGTCTTCTATATCGTCATTACGGTTTAGAATTCTTAGATATGTTTTTTGTTCATCTCTTATAATATCATCGGTTGTTAACTTAAGTAACTCGCTCATTCTTAAGCCTGTGTCCATCATTATTAAAAAAATCACATAGTTCCTTATTCTGTTTCTTTTAATAAAGGGATTGGTTTCATTATTGGAATCTATCAGGTTCAGTATCGATGATATATCTTTATTAGAAATACTCTTATAAGTACTAGAGGGACCAATTCTAATTTTATGTGAGTTGAATAAACCATTTATCTTTCTTATCGTTATTTTCTTGTTTTCCAAGGAGTAATTAAGAAAACACCAGGTTACGAACTCTTTTATTCTTGAAAGGTGAGAGTTGAAAGTTAAATTTGAAATAATTGGTTTTTCGCTATTTTTCTTCCTGGACTTATAGTAATAGACCCAATCTATAAGATTGTCTAAGCTGTCCCATACTTTATTAAAATCATTAGCTAATACTTCTTTTGGAAAATCAACTTCTAGCTGATGATAATATTCAAATACAATTTTAATTGAGTGGAGATGATTGTATTGAGTTTTGTATGATCTGGTCTTTAATTTTAAGACACTATACTTAAAAGAAAGGTATATTGGAATTCCATCAGAAATAAGAACTGGTTTATATTTTCCTGAGGAAAGTTTAATTCTAAGTATGTGCACTTTACAATTACATTATTTTGATTTAAGATAATTAAATGTAAAGTTTTATATAAAAGAATCTGGTAGGGGAAAATACAATATGAACGTTAGTTACATTGAATCCCATTTTACATAATCATAATTATAGTACATTTTGTATTTTAGGTTTAGCCAGTGGCTAAGGCTAAAATCAAGAAGGATGGCGCGGTGGCGTTTTATTTGATTTTAAATGTATCTATAATCAGTCATTATGTTTAATTGCCGCGTGCATCCATTCCAACTCCAGATTTTCCAATCAATACTAACCATCAATTGAGTGTATATTGACTCCTTGTTTCTTGCCTTTCAAAAGAATATTACCAACAAACTTGGATTCGGGTCTAAATTCCTTGTGCATAGCCATTAGCAGCTCTTCAGAAATGAGCAGGGATTCATTTTGTTTATTGCATTCGGCCTGAATCCGTGCGGTTGTATTGATCACATCACCATGGTAGGCAAGTTCTCTCTTAACGTGTCCAACTTCTACAGCTATTAATTTACCCCCGTGGATTCCCGCCTTAAATGCGGGGTGAATTCCATATTTTTTCAGGTAGCTTTCTTTTTTTTCTTTTCGCAAATTTTCAAAAGCAAAAAATAGGCTTACACAATTATTATTCTCCAAACCCTTTTCATAGGACCAATACACCACCGCTTCGTCACCTACATATTGATAGATCTGCGCATCGTACTGGAGAACCAACTCATTCAAATCAAAGAAACATTCCTGCAATAGTTCACTGTATTTGTAATGACCCAAGCTTTCTGCTATTGTCGTGGAATCCTTTAAATCCAAAAACATGAAAATCACCCTTTCCTCTTTAGGAAACCGATACCTGCCAAAGAGCATTTTTAAGTACTTTCCCTTTCCGAATCGCTCAGTAGTGGAGCTGATAAAATAGAGGACGAAGGAACACAAAACAATGTAGTACATTATGGCCCAGAATTGCTTTTCCCGAACCCACCATCCAAAGTAAATATCAATCCCAAGGTCTAGTATATTGGAAGCCACAAAGGTTACCATGGAG
Source organism: Flagellimonas sp. (assembly GCF_965215805.1). Taxonomy (GTDB): domain Bacteria; phylum Bacteroidota; class Bacteroidia; order Flavobacteriales; family Flavobacteriaceae; genus Flagellimonas. Next base: position 3,281,767 of record NZ_OZ244124.1, read on the forward strand.
ATGATGAACACCGTGGATAAGAAATAGGATAAAACCCTTAAAAACTGCCTGATTCCAATCCCCAACCTTTTTGATACATATTTTTCAAAGAAAAAATCGACACAGGCATAAAAAACGCCCAAACCAAATCCAAGCAGTGCAAAAATCCCCAAAATTTGGGCAAAAGGAAGGGGTAATTCTGATACATTGGGTTTTGGCATTTGAAGACTGTCAGCAAAACCATAATACCTGAAAATGCCATAGCTGGACATCACCAGAATCCAATAAGGGATGTGTTTTCTGAGGTTGCTAAAAATTTCCACAATGGTTGCCCTTTAAGTGTTATCTTTTCCGTTGAGGCCGATGAAAATGGCGTTACCCTTTCGTCGACACCAAAAGCTCCCGTATATCCACATCGAGGATTTGGGCCATACGTTTTAGGTCTTTGAGATGAGGTTGGGACCTGTTGGTACAGATTGCCGTGATAGCGGTGGTGCTTTTACCCAATTGTTCAGCAAGCCATACTTGCGACTTTCCTTGAATAACCAACACTTCTTTTATTCTATTAATTCTATCTGCCATTACCTTTCTTAGAAAACACAATATATAATTTCAAGCCCTTAAAATATAACTATACCTACAATTTAAGTAAGAACAACTTGCATTTTCAACACAAATACCATAAGTTTAACTTAAATATATTTTTACCTAACTTATATATACGTAAGTTTTTATTAAATCCCTAACTTCTTTAGGTTTAATCCAAAATACAAACCATGAGCTCCCAAAAACTTGACCTATCCCCCCTACTCGCCTACCTTGTAGATTGCCATGAGGGCGATCTGCTTTCGCTGATCCAAAGTTTGAGCAAGACCATTTTTATGTTGCACTTTGTTCCTATGGATACTTTTTCAGATTTGGAGCGGCAAAACGTTTGCCATGTGCTTATGGAGCTTAAAGAAGCAGTAACAAAGGTGTATTTAACTTCCGAAAAGGGCAATCAGGGGGCGTAAATTGCTTTTGGTTGAAAAGCTCTAATAAAAAAACAACCTCAGAACAGGTCTGAGATCGTTAAAATCTTGCTATGCTCTAGGTCCTAAAAAAACAGTTTAATTTTTGGCAAATGCCGGTACAACGGTTTCAAAAATGGGCTTCATAATTTTGTCATCATCCCTGTCAAAACCTGAAATGACCATGGTCAAATCCAATTCTTCTACCACGATAACACGCTGTCCACCACCTCCCCAAGCCAAGGTCATGTCATAGCTTTTGTTCCCAACCTGTACTGGGGTATAGTACCAAAAATATCCATAACGGTAATTCTTGGGCATCCAATCTATGGCTGGCCTTACAATTCCACTGGTTGCTTTTTCTAGATAGGCTGCAGAAATAAACTGCTCCCCATTCAATTTACCCCTGTTTTGCACTAATTGTCCAAACTTGAGCATGTCACGAGGCATAATTCGGGCCTGCCATCCCGCTTGTGGCAAACCACTGGCATGATTGGACCATTGGTAATTGGTAATACCGAGTTTGTCGAGAAATTCTTCCTTTATAAAGTTCTCCGCTGTTCCAGGCACCACAGCGTCAATAACGGTCATGACCATCATGGGGTTAAAATTGCCATATAAATAGGTCTGGGTCTCCTTGGTAATGGGCGCGCTACGTTCCAGAAGTGTCTGCACCAGCCCCTGCCCTTTCAAACGAACGGAATCGTTTTCAACTTCTTTCCATTTCTCTTCGTCGATGGTCAATCCCCCCTGCATGGTCAATGCTTTATGAAGGGTGATTTTATCAGCTCCTGCTGTGAATTTTTTAGGGTCTAGGTCTTTCAAGAAATGGATCAAAGGTTTGTCTAGATCATCCATGCTTAAATATCCCAGCTCAATGGCCCTTCCCAACACCAAACTGGTATACCCTTTTACCGCTGAGGCCTGCCCGTGCGGCAAATTGACCCGCCCCTTTTTGTAATAGGATTCATAGACCAGTTTGTTCTTGTGTGAAATAAGCAATGCATCGTAATTCCCATAGGTACCCTTAAAAATCTCCTGGGATACTTCTAGGATTGCATTTTTATCAGCTTCAGCAATGTCCAACTCCCCTACCGCTATACCATCTTCCCTATCTTCCGGAGCTTGGGTGATATAGGGGTTATTTAGGTGCGGAATGGACCAGAATGAAATCTCCTTGCTATCCCTTGAAATATGATTCATTGGAGATGACAACCAGGCAATACTGCGAACCGCCGTCATAGGGAATGCTGTACCATGGTCTCCATCAATTACTTCTTTATAGACGGACAAACCGCCATCCCTTCTTTCGTTTAATAGCTTAACGAACGCATCGATAGGTTCCACCACCGATTCTTCTTCTAAGGAGCCATATGCAATAAAAACATTGGCATTCAGACTCGAGTTTTTATTGGATGACTCATAGGGCCCAAACTTGGTGTTGAGTTCCTTTAAGTAATCCAGTTCACCTCTTACCGTTGGGCTACCGATAATGTAATTGTTGAAGGTATCAGGTTGACTTAGTAGTATATAGGCTCCAAACTCACCACTGAGTGAGTATCCAAAATAGGTGCGGCTGTTTGGGTCGGTGCGGTAGGTTTCATCAACATAGGAAATGACATCATTGCGAATAAAATCCAGATGCTCATTGGCTTGGCCAAATTGATATTTGTTTTGAATTTCAGGATCGCTGTGTTTGCTCATGGAGTAATCACGAAACCTGCTCACATGGGCTCCCCTTTCCTTTATTAGGTCTTCATTGATATCCAATTGCCAGGAAATTCCAACCAAAATAATGTCTTCCAAGATGTATTCCGTAGCACCAGACAGCATTTCGAGATGCCACACGGCATCTGTATAATACAGGACAGGATACTTTTTACCAGGGTTCTCAGCATAATCTTCTGGTACCTCTATATAAAGTTCATAGTTTCGTTCTGTTTTTGTGTCTTTAATAGGCACTACCCGAACTTGGGGTAATTCTAACGAAGACCCTGTTAGGGTGGTTGTGATTTCTTTTGCGCTATTTCCTTGTGTAAACGCATGGTTTGTTAGTAAAAGAAGAAGTGCGAGTAGCCCTTTGGTTATGCTTTTCATTGTTTTATTTGTTATTTCTGAACGATAAAACTACCGTATAAACCCTGCCGGAAATTGGAAACAGGATAAGCCAAGCGATTAAATGATGAAATCACTTCATCATTGATATATGCGTTTTACAAGAAATTATGAAGGTTTGTGTTTGAACGTGGTACTTTTGTCCTCAACTGGAAGAGTTCATGCTACAAAAGTCTTTGAAGAATACCATCCTCATTAACCTGGGTGCCTTTGTATTGGTGCTCATCCTTGAGCTATTGGGTGGATGGATGCTCATAGATAAATATGACTCGCTTTATTCCTTTTATTTATGGGGACTTAGTTATACTATAAGTATTATGACCGTGATATGGATAAATCATTTTATCCTTATCCCATATCTTTTTGATAAGAAAAAATATGTTTTATACGGATTCCTACTTATTGGAGCCATATTTCTTGGAGTGAGTATTAAAATATATCCAAAATTCAACTGGATAGGTATCACTAAAATGTCTTCTTTTCTTATTTACACCACAGGTACTGGTATGGCCGCTTTCTTTTTAAGGAGAAGTGCACTCATGCAAAGACAAAAGGAAGAAAAAGAAAAGTTGCAAAGAGAACTGGAATTGAACTACCTAAAGGAACAGGTAAACCCTCACTTTTTATTCAATTCATTGAATAGCATTTATGCCCTTTCCAGGCAGCAATCCACAGAAACTCCCGAGGTTGTGATGCAACTTTCGGAATTAATGAGATATCAATTGGAAAGTGCTAAAAAGGACTTTGTTTCGCTGAAGGAAGAGTTGGAGTTTATAGAGAATTATTTATTGCTGGAGGAAAAACGGTTGAGCAAACGGTGTGCCATTGAATTTTTGATTGAAGGGGAATCGTCAAATTATAAAATAGCGCCCATGCTACTCATACCGTTTGTTGAAAACGCGGTTAAACATGGGGCCCAAGCCACCAATGCACAGAGTACCATTGATGTGAATGTTTCCATTAAAAATTCCAGGCTTCATGTTCATGTTGTAAATTCAAAACACAATGCAGTAACCCAACCGACAAGAATGGGAACGGGACTAGAAAATGTGCAGCGGCGACTGAATTTATTATATCCGAATGCCCATGAATTAAAGATCAGTGATATGGAGGCGGCATATCATGTAAATTTAACCATTGACATAACCGAATAGTAGGAATGATGAAAATTGCCATTGTTGATGATGAACAATTAGCACGGGAAGTGCTGGAAGAGTATTGTTCCAAAATAAACAACTTTGAGTTGGTCCTAAGTACCGGGAACCCAATCGAGTTCGTGAATTTTATTCAGCAACATAAAATCGACCTGGTTTTTTTGGATATTGAAATGCCGGAGCTCAATGGCATGGGAATTTTACGTTCCATGATACAATCCCCTAAAGTGATTTTAACAACGGCATATTCCGAGTATGCCTTGGAAAGCTATGACTTTGGGGTGGTCGATTACTTATTGAAACCTATAAAACTTGAACGCTTTTTACAAGCCATAAACAAAGTTTCAACTTCGACCATAGCAGAACCTAAACCGAATAAGAAACAAGAAGAACTTCGGATAAAGCATGATGGTTTACCGATTGCCCTTCCGTTGAAATCAATTCGCTACATTCAAAGTTTTGGGAATTATTTGAAAATTTTTACGGATGCCAGAATGTATCTTATCTCAGATACACTCATTAACATCACTACCTTATTACCAGAAAATTTTCATCGTACGCATAAATCCTATATTGTCAATTTGGAAAGGATTACAAAAGCTACCCGAACCCATTTATTGCTTGAGGATAAAAAGATTCCTGTTAGCGCTATGTACAAGGTGGTTGTTTTTGAAAAATTAAAAGGTTTGGCGAAGCCATAAAAACACCTCCCTACCCTCCTTCTTCGCTTTTCAAGCTTCGAAGGATTCGCTAGGTTCGGCAGAAACCGTATTTACTCGCATAACTTTTGTTTATAAATTGATGCCCTTGAACCCTAAAGGGATTCTTTACTTTTTTATAGCGTACTCTTAATTGCATGCTTTAACCTCTTTATCAATTCATGAATTTCTTCCTCGTTATACGTGGCAAAACCAATTCTAATTGCATTGTGCCCTAATTTGGCTGCATCATACTGCCGCCAATCTCCAATTTCCAGCCTGTGTTTTCTTGCCGCTTCGGAAATGGTATCCCAAGAGTAATCCGGATGCAACTTTATCCAAACCGCCATTCCACCTTTTGGTGTTTCAAACTGAAAAATACCATCGAATTCATCGTTTAAAAGTTTACAGAACAGATCACGTCGTTGCTGGTAAATTTTCATCACTTTACGAATGTGTCTGTCCAAATCGCCAGACTTTATAAAGCTCGCGAAGGTCAATTCTAAAAGTGCATCACCCTGCCTGTCCACATAACCTCTTAATTTTGCAGCTTCATCCACAAACTCTTTTGAAGCAATTAAATACCCAACCCTGAACACTGGAGCGACCGTTTTACAAACAGAACCAATGTAAATTACGTTTCCGTTGGTGTCGTGACTTGCCAATGGTAGAATTGGAGCATGATTGTAATTAAAATCATAATCGTAATCATCTTCAATAATCGCAAAATTATAGTGCTGTGCAAGGTTTAAAAGGTGGATTCTTCTTTTTGCAGAAAGCGTTACTGTTGTTGGATGGTGATGATGGGAGGTCACATATACCGCTTTAATTTGGTGTCGCTTACATAGTTTTTCAATGTCGTCGGTTACAAGTCCATTTTTATCTACCGAAACGCGTTCCAATTTTGCTTGCTGGTTTAAAAAGGTAAAATCAGCGGAAACATAATTGGTATTACCGACCACTATAACATCTTCTTTTTGAAGCAATAGTTTCGCTGACAACCAAATGCCCATTTGGCTGCCACGGGTAATCAGTACATTTTCCTTGGTAATGTTCAGCCCCCTGGTTGAATTCAAATATTCCATCAACACATTTCGTAGGGTCTCATTACCATAGGTAGAACCATAGGACAAATGTTCGTATATACTTTTTTTGGATGAAACACTTCTGTACGTCCGTGCAATTTCATCAATGGGAGTTAATCTGGTATCCGAAATACCATCATTCAAGTACATAAAGTCATCCCGCTTTTCGGTGGGTATTTTTGGTAGGATACTACTCTTATAAAAAGAAAAATCAGCATTATTAATTACACCAGATACTTCATCATCATTTAATTTTTGTTGATGTAACACTGGTAAATTACGATGTACATAAGTTCCTTTTTTGGGAATACTCTCGATCCAACCCTGAAGCAATAACTCATCATAACAAGCCACTATTGTTTTCCTGTGCACGTTTAACTGCTCTGCCAATGTTCTGCTTCCAGGAAGTTTGGTATTGGGCGCCAACTTTTGGCTTTTGATCAATTGAATAATTTGATTGGACAATTGAAGGTACAGTGCCTGATTGCTTTTTCTATCGAATTGAATACTTGTTTTAAATGGAAACATCTGGACTATTAGTTATATCCATTCTGGACGATTATGGCAGTCCACTAATATAGTACTTTCGAGCTATAATATCATAAAGACACTAAAATATGACCTTAAAAATCATGAACAATCAGTACGAATCAAAACATCTATTTTATGTGCTGTGCCTTCTTTTAACAGCATTTTCATCCTATTCACAAAATGAGGAGAAGTGGAAGATTTATGAATTGGATATGCTTTCATTAAATGAGACAGGGGTTTATGTAGATACGCCAACCATAAGTGGTGAAACATACGTCACCAAAAGTGCCTCTACCCTAAAAGCCTCCACCTACGATCGTATGTTATTTATTGTTGAGGGGATGGGTACAGCAACGGTAAAATCTAAAACCATGGATTTAAAAGCAGGAGATGTGGTGTTTTTAAAAGCTGATGATACCATTGAATTTTCAGGGGACCTAAAAATGATGCTCTGGACAAGTAAATCGACCAAAACAAATCATAAAAACAAAACAGGGAAATTTTCGAAAGCGGAAATTGAAGCTGAAAGGGATGCATCAGAAAATGTATGGAATTCATTCATAGAAACTTCAACAATGGTTGCAGGTCTCTATATGTTGCCAAAATCACTAAATGGGGATAACACGCTTACGCACAGTTTTGATGAAATCAATTATGTAGTAAATGGCAGCGCAAAATTTAAAATGAACAATACCGTAATCGATGTTAAGCCAGGTTCCATTATGTGGGTGAAACGAGGCGTTGGCCATTACTTCTATGACCTTTCGGACGACTTTGATGTTTACATACTTTTTGAGACCATTAATATGGATCACGACCATTAATGAATATATAGCATGTTAGAAATAAGACCCAATTGCGAGCACTGCAACAAAGAGTTACCAAACACCTCAACAGAGGCAATGATTTGCTCCTTTGAATGCACCTATTGTAACACCTGTGCTATGGAAATATTTGAAAATGTATGTCCAAGTTGTTCGGGAAATTTTGTTCCACGCCCCATAAGGCCACAAAAAGCAATTGAGAAATATCCTGCTTCAACCAAACCCATATTTAAACCAAAGAATTTAGAAAAAGTCAGGATGACCATAGCGCAATATAAAAGCATTCCTCCAGAAAAAAGATGAGTCCAATTATAATTGATACCATTGGTTACGTAGCGTTGGTAATTAATCTGTATTCAATGTCCACAAAGGGCGAATACAAGCTGCGTTTGATTTCACTGATAGCAAACATAGGCTACATAATTTATGGTTTATTAATTAGTGCCGCGCCAATAATTATAGGGTGCACCATAGCAGTGTTTTTGCACGGCTTTCACTTAAGAAGATTACAAATAAAAAAACAGCAATGATCAACATAAAAACAGCTAACGAGGCAGATCTTGACATATTGGCCCTTTTGGGAAGAGTAACATACGCTGAATCACACGGTCATTTTATTGATAATAAAAACGACTTGTCGGCTTATCTCGATGAAGCTTTTTCAGTCGAAAAAACCAAACAGGAAATCAACAATCCGAAAAATCTATACTATATCATTTATGTTAATGATCTACCCGTTGGGTATGCCAAATTGGTAGTAAACGCATTTCACAAAAATGTGGTCTCGCCAAACAATTGTCGATTGGAAAGAATCTATATTTTGAATGATTTCATCCCCTTAAAAATTGGACAACACTTTCTAAATTTTATTGAAAAGAAAGCCAGAGCCCTGCAATTGGATACGATGTGGCTTTCGGTTTACATAAAAAACAATAGGGCTATCAGATTCTATCATAGAAATGAATTTAAGAACGTTGGAGAATTAAATTATCTAGTCAACGGTAAGGGTTATGAAAATGCCGTTTTGTCAAAGGAGTTATAAACATGAAAGAATATCCAAAATCTAAATTAAACAGGGTAAAACGCGGTCATAACAGAGCAACTTATGATGTTGAAAATATAAACGCCATTTTGGATGCTGGTTTTATAGGCTATGTAAGTTACATGTACAAAAACAAGGCAATTTCATTACCCATGGGGTATGGAAGAAAAGGCAACAAAATTTATTTACACGGTTCCCAAGCCAACAGAATGTTGCTGGCATTATTGGAGGCCAAAGAAATGAGCCTAACGGTTACACATTTAGATGCTTTGGTTCTGGCACGATCTGGGTTGCACCATTCCGTAAATTATCGTTCCGCAACGCTATTTGGTTCAACAAGAAAACTTGAAGATACAAAGGAAAAGGAAGCAGCGCTGTTCTGTGTAATGGAACAAATGATGAAAGGACGTTGGGATGGCATTAGGCCAATGGACCAAGAAGAATTGGACAGAACCTTAGTGGTAGAAATGACTATTGAAACGGCATCAGCAAAAATAAGGGATGTTGGTGTTGCGGACGAACCAGCAGATTACGATTTAGATGTTTGGGCTGGTTTGGTACCTTTAAAGCAAATAGCTGAATACCCGATTGCTGACAAGGGTCTACCCCAGCAAATGGAAATTCCTAAACATGTTTTGGATTATTATCAGCAAAATCAATGAACTATCACAACAAACGGTTTAGAGTAGTGGAAAGCTCAGCAAATGCAGATACGACCGAAAAAACCATATTTACATATAAGCAAAGTGGCAATATTGTAACATCTGAATACAAGGGTGGAAATATCGTAAAAGGCCATTTAATCGGATTGGTGGACAAAAATGGATCTATCAATATGCGCTATCACCAAGTCAACCTAAAGGGGGAACTAATGACTGGAATCTGTCATTCGACACCTAAATTGAACAAAAACGGAAAAATAAGACTTCATGAACGTTGGAAATGGACTTCTGGAGATAGGTCAAGCGGAAAATCCATTCTTGAAGAGTTATAAAGTATACCAAAACGGAAGAAAGCCGGTTAATTCCCCATTTCTCAGCCACTTGACCAGCACCACCCGCCCAAACGCACCGTTATGGTACTGGCGGATTAAAAGTTCTGCTTTTCATTTTATGGAACTCAAAGAAGCGGTTATGGAAATTTATTTTATCAAAAGGACAATTGTCGAGTTTTTCATTCCATACGCTTTCACCTCCCCCACTCTGCGGGTTTTACAAAACAGTATTCCATTACTTTTAAATTTGGAAAATCTGAAAAATGATTCAATAGAAGCTCAATAAAAATCCTTGTTTTCACTTAAGTTCTTATAACATAAAAGTTGTTTGAAATACATTTTAATATCGAAATCTATTCTTTTTGGTTAAATATCTTATCTAGGTACTCCTTCTTTTCTTCTTTACTTAAAGAATCCTTCACACTATCGAAGAATTTAAGTAATGTTTCATATTTGGCTTGAATCTCTTTTGACTTTTCAATTGCAGTTTTACTACTAAATTCCACAATTTTAATTTCTGCTTTTGCCTCTTCCACAGCTATCTCTTTGGTATTATCTAATACCGTTTTAAATAAAGGTTTTAGAAAAGCATCTTCCGAGTCAATAGCGCCGTTTGACGTAATAGGGTATATTCTTTCTAAATGTGTTGAGAGGTTTTCGAAATCTTCTGCAGTAACATTTTTACTGAATACTTTCATGTATTCTTCACGTCTTTTAATAATCTTGTCAGCCCTGTCAACAGAAGAATAATACATTTCATTTAATCTGTATAAAGCATCACGCATCATATTGACCGCAGCGGTTCTCTTTCCAAGTTCTGCAATGCTCCTTTGAGTTTTCAAAGCAGCTTCAATGTTTTCTACACCTTCGACACTTCCTACTTTTGCCGAAATCTCAGTTATTGACTGGATTGCTGCATCTGGTGGATTTTCTGCTAAAATTCTAACGTTCCCATTACCGTCAACATAAATCATTGAACCTCTTTTGGTAGCATCGTAATGAGCCCATGTAAGCGTCCCTTGTCCAGATTTGTATTGAGGCACTCTAACTATTCCCGCTTTTTTTCTCGCTGAACTATAGCTATGGTCAAAACTACTTTTAAGACCTGCGCAACTGCTAAGAACGGCCAATGCCAAAATCAATAATAATGATGATATCTTTTTCATCTTTGCTTGGTTTTAAATATTTAAAATTACTTTTCGAAAACGCACTATTCAATACCTACTAAAGGGTATTTTCTTGGGGGAAGTAAGTTGTAGGAAATCAATATTTTGAGGTATTGCGATATAGAAAATGATTGAAGAAAATCATTATAGAAAGACCTTAGAAATTCTGGGGTATTTCTATTATTTAAGGGTATTTTCGGCGGTTTTTATTAACAATTTAGGCTTAGGCCATTTCATACACTTTCACCTCCCCTACTTCGCGGGTTCACCAAAACAGTATTCCATTACCTTTTACGTTCAATCTTATTCTTTATTTCCTCTTGCAAGATTTACTTCTATAAATTCTTCAAATGTTTTTGCAGTAATCTTATCTGCATCACTATTAGTTGGTTGATACCTGGACTGACTGTCATCATATTTTACACCAATTACTTCATCTTCATTCAAATACTCATCATACAATTCAATTTCAGGGAAATATGATTTAGCGATCACATGAGAATTATTGACCTGTGTAGATAATTGTGCGTTAAAACTTTTATTTTCTTGCTGAGTAAATACGTGACGCCGTAACGAAGTATAAGAAAAGGTTCCACTATTTGATTCATTTTCAAATACCAACCCTTTTGATAAAAAAATTGCTGCTGCAAGATATGGATTGGACTTGGCGGCTACTGTGCCTGCGGCCGCTTCGCCAGAACCTTCACCATTATTGAGAGCTGAAAGTAGTGATTCCAAAGCATTGTTTTCCAAGTTTTGATTATCCCTTCTGTTCTTAAGGCTTTCAAGGTATTGAATGTATTTTTCATGTGCATTTGCCAAGTTATTGTCACCACGAGCAACTGCAGCAACCCTGGCTTGTTCATGATTTCTTATTACCTCATCCATCAGGGCTGAGGAACGAGACACATTCTCTATGAAAGGCTTATAAACATAACCCTCCAGACTTCTTAGAATCAAGTCACTCTCAACATCACGAAGGAAAATAGAATTATTTATGCTGGAGGTAGAAGTAATACCCGAATTACTCGTTTGTGTTATAAACTTACTTAAGGAACTAGATTTTGATTTAAAGAATAAAAAACCTCTTTTCCTTCTTCTTTGCTTGGTAATACTTTTATAAAATTCTTCAGAGAAGGCCGACACATAATTATTCAAATCAAAATTTGTAGTCGCCAACTGTGTTTTGTTAAGTCTCAGAATCATATTCAATGTTAAATTGAAATCTCCACGAAGCAACAACTTCGCTTCTTTTGAACTAAGTCCAGAGCCTACAAATTCGATTGAGGATTGTGAGCCGAGGGAGGCATTATTATAACCTAAACTACTTTTTAAATCACCTCCAATGCTGAGTGAACCAGAAATCTGCCTTGGAGATACCTGTTCAAAACTGTACTCAAGTATTTCATCTTTTAATTGAGTTTCTAGGTCAATAATCAATTCCCTGTACCTTGGAACATACTTGTAAGTCCTATGCCATCCTAATATTTTTTTAATGCCAAGAATGTTTAAGTATCTAGCTCTCTTCCCAACTAATATTCTTATCCAATGCCTCGTAATAATTTTCTTGTCTGCCATATTAAGAACATAGCCAAGAATAAGAAATTTCTCCTTATGGTGTATTATTGGTGAAGCGACATTCACAACAACTTTGAAACTATATTTTTTGTTTGCATGTTGATCATGTAATATGTCAGCTGAGCCCTTTATTTCATTTCCAATTTCGTCGTAAACTTTTACCAGTTCCGGTCGAATATCAAAATCTGGTAATATAGTAATCCTGGACTTTGGGTCACCTGAATTAAAAATGTTTAGCCTGTCTTGGGCAAAAAATTCGTAACCTAAATAATTGTAATAGCCGTCATTTGCAGAAACGTTCTGTGCATTAATGGACCAATCAAGACACAAGAATAACACTAAGAAAATAGGTTTGTAAGAGATTTTCATTTTAATTGTTTTTTAGTTGGTAAGTAACCGCTGAAGCTCTAGTTTACTTTGGGTTAACTCCGTTTCAGCCTTTATCCTATCTGTGGATATTATTTCCTTTACTGTAGAAAGAATATTTTCAAATATTTCCTTGGTCTCTTTATCAATCGTCCCGCTATTATTTCTTATCTCAGAGAGCCTATGTAAAGCATCTCGAAGAATATTAACGGCCTCGGTTCTTTCACCAAGTTGAGCGACTGTTCTAGTAATGTTAACCGTTTGTTCGGCAGTAAATGTTTCTCCCTGGCTTAGATTACTGCTTAATTGAAGAATTGAGCTTATTGCTACGTCAGGTTGTACCTCCGAAACTGTAAATACCTTACCGCTGCGATCTTTGTAAATCAAAGCACCTCTCTTTTCGGCATCATACTTGGCTAAATACGCACCGTCTCCCAGTGATTTTACTCCTCCACAACCTGTTAGCAAACAAATAATAATCAAAATAGCAGTTGCTCTCTTCATAACTAAGTGGTTTTGTTTGGCTAAAACTATGTTTGAAACTAATTAATAGGAATACCCACTTATGGGTATTTATTTAGAGAAAGTAAATCACAGGAAATCAATACTCTGGAGTACTACGAAATAGGAAACGAACACAAAAAATCGTTGTGAAAAATCCCTAGAAACCCTCAGGAATTTTAGCTTTTTAAAGCAGAATCGGGCAATACTTAGTGACAATAAGGCTCTTATGTCCTTTCGCTGCTACTCTGCAACCAACTTTTTACCAGCTTTACTTTGTGAATATCAAAGAGAAAATAGATATTAGAGTCAAGAAACTTGGGCAAGAGAAAATATTTCCTCGGAATCTTTACCCAACATAACCCATGTAGATAGAGCTTATTAAAGAAAAAGGCAATTAAACACTGCAATGACTCTACTTGAGGAAATACCCAATAGATCTAAAATCCCAATAGCTGAATTGTAATGGATATTTGATGAGCGCAAGAGAAAGGATTTACCATCATATCAGAGAAAACGGTTTAAAGGCATATTCCGGAGAAGAATTAAGAAAAATCGGAGGAATAAGCGATTGGGCGCGGGTTATTCGACAATTGAAACAGGATGACATCATTGAATATGATTATGATACGTCGTCTTCCTCCTATGTAATTACCAAAATTGGAGCGTATTCAAAACAAACCCGAAGAAGTGGCCTAACCAGTAAAGACCTTTATAGAATAAGGAACCGTGATGGACATAGGTGCCAATCCTGTGGTCAGGGAGCGAATGATGGTGTTAAACTTCATGTGGACCACAAAATACCAGTGGATTGGGGTGGCACAAACATTGATGACAATCTTTGGACTTTATGTTCTTCCTGTAATCAGGCTAAAAAATCATTTTTTAAAGATGACTTTGATTCCGAAGTTATGAAATTGGTCTATTCAGAATCTAGCGGCTATCAAAAGCTTAGGGTCCTTTTTGAAAATTCTCCAAATGTCAAATTTTCTCCTTCAATTTTACAAGGAATTGCAGGTATAAGGGATTGGACTCGGACAATTAGAAATATTAGGGAGAAATACGATCTTAATATTACGTGGTTCGCTTCGGACGAAGAGCACCCTAATGGCTATTATTCAAATGTTGTATAATCTTTTTTGCAGTGGCTTGAATGGCCGGAACAGCGACGGAATTACCAAACTGTTTATAGGCTTGTGCATCAGAAACTACAATTTTGAATTTATCTGGAAAACCCTGTAACCTGGCCCATTCTCTTGGAGTCATTTTTCGAACCCCCTCACGATTCACCTCTCCGGTAATGTTGGTAACGGGTTTGAAGTTGGTCAGTTTATCGTCAATTATCAAATTTCTTTCCCTACCCATTCCTCCACAGACAACAGCATTGGCTATTCCCTCATTGGGTATTATTTCATATCCGAAACCATTCCCCTTGCTTTCATGTCGGGCTCGATGTAGACGGAGCGTCCTTAGATAGGTATCTGATAAATAATACTTTACAGATACTTCCTCTTCTTCCAGGATTTCTTCCAAAACTTTGGTTTTGTTGGTTGGCTTCGGATATTTAAAGTCCGTAATCTCTAAATCCTGTCTGAATCCAACAATAAAAATTCTTTCTCTATTTTGGGGAACCCCATAATCTTTTGCATTAATTATTTCAGGTTCCGGAACGTAATATCCAAGTTCATTTCTAAGAACATTAAGTATGGTAGACAAGGTTCTTCCTCTATCGTGACTTCCCAAACCTTTAACGTTTTCAAGGAAAATCGCTTTGGGTCTTTTACTTCTAATTATTTCAGCAACATCAAAAAATAAAGTTCCCCGAGTATCTTCAAAACCTCCACGCCTACCGGCTATCGAAAAGGCCTGACAAGGGAATCCTGCGCAGAGAACATCAAAATCATCAGGAATATAGCTTTTGGTTTCGGCCTTGGTGATATCGCCAAAGGGTTCTTCTCCAAAATTTGCTTCATAAGTGCTTTTGGAATATTTATCCCATTCACTGGTGAAGACACATTTACCTCCCAAATTTTGTAGGGCCAACCTAAAACCACCAATACCTGCGAACAAATCAATAAACTTAAATTTAGGTTTCTTTGGTGCTGGAAAAGGAACCGTACTCTTGAAATTTGACAAATAATATTGAAGTGCTTCTTTTGCCGCTATATTCGTTATTTCATTTTGTGGATTCTTTAATTCCAAAAGATTCCTCACAAACTCAATGGCATCACGCTCATAACACTGGGAAACACCATTTTTATGATTATGCAGATAGTGTGTAAAAGCGGCTTTCTTTGGGCTTTCAGGCTCTAAAAATCTAAGCTTAAACTTCTCTCCCCTGATATCTTCAATCGTTATTTTTTCCTTTAATTTCATATAAAGTCAAGTGTTCTAAAACCCAATGCAAATTAGCAAGTTTATTTGAATTTTTTTCACCATGAAATTTTAGGTTTAAACAAAAGTTTCAACAATGACACTGCGATTTTGAAATTACAATAGTCCTAAAGTTGACCTGGCTTCCCTGCTACCTTTCTCCACTAATAAGGATCTATCGAAAGCTGTATCGACACCAAATCAGGTAACAAGCTGATATATATCATTGTAAGCCATAGTTTTCCAGAATATTTTTAAGGCTTATAAATCTTTAAAGTCGTGAGAGTTTTACCATTACTTTTTTCTTTACTGTTGGTCATGTCCACATATGGGCAAGATGCCGAAGTGCAAGCAAAAAAAACAACCGTAGGATTTGAATTGGATGCTGTGCCCTACCTATTTGAAGGATATTATGGTTCCGTATGGGTTGGCCATGATCACTTTAGATATAGAGCGGTAATTACAAAAATTGAAACCCCGAGTTTTATCCTTGAAGACGGTTTTACCAATAATGAAATGAAAGTCTACGCGGCTATTGTGGATTACTTTTTCAAACCTGGTTTTGAAGGCTGGTGGATTGGCCCTGGATTGGAATACTGGGACGCCACCATACAAACCGATGCCAAATTGGAAACAGCAGCATACAACAACACCATTTTTACATTGGGTGGCGGATATGTGTGGAAATTTCACAAGAACTTTTATCTAAACCCTTGGGCCGCTGTGCATCTCCGAATTGCCGGAGATAAAGAAGTAAGGGTAGATCAAAGTCTATATGAAACGCCCCTCCTAATCCCGGAAATCTCACTTAAACTGGGATGGCATTTTTAGTTTCATAAATTCCAAAAAATAATACTATGAAATTAGTGGAGGTAACACCGGAAAACGCACAAAAAGAGACTTTCTTCTGTATAAAAGACACGAAAAGACAGGGATTTAAGGATAAGGCCCAGTGGTATGAAAAGCGTTATAAGGAAGGCTTACGAATAAAGATACTCAAGAATGATGAGGACAAGATGATTGGATTTATGGAGTATGTGCCTGCAAAATATGCTTGGCGCCCATTAGATGCTGACAGCCATATGTTCATCCATTGCACCTACATTTACTCTAAAAAAGAACGAAGTAAGGGGTATGGTTCATTGCTTATTCTAGATGCGGAAAAAGAAGCCAAAGCCTTAGGGCTTGATGGGTTATGTGTAATGACCAGCAAAGGTGGTTGGTTGGCCAATAAGACCCTTTTTGAGAAAAACGGCTTTCAGCAGATTGAGGTCAAGGACCGATTTGAACTTCTGCATAAAACTTGGAACGACAAAAGCGAAAAACCAAAATTTCACAACTGGACCAAGCAACAGGGAAAATACAAAGGCTGGCATCTACTTTATGCAGATCAGTGTCCTTGGAGCGAAAAGTCAGTAACAGCCATACTTAACATTGCAATGGCCCACGGAGTGGATATAAAAGTTTCCAAAATAGAAACCGTAGACGAAGCTAAAATGGCACCTTCAGGTTTTGGGGTTTTCAATTTATTGCATGATGGCAAATTATTGGAGGACCATTATTTGAGTGGAACCCGATTCAGAACCATTTTAAAAAAAGAGCTTAACCTTACTGCCAGATAATACAAATACCTAGCGGATAGCAAACTGCGTAATTCTTCATGGCACAAAATTTGTTGGTTTACAAGTGGGCCATTCCAACGTATGGTACTCTTTAACCAAAGCAACCCAACAAAGTGCAACACCATTTTACAAAATCGGTTTTTATTCTTGGCATAGCCATGCTTTTTTGGCATTGTAGCGAGGATGATGAGCTTCCCCAAACCATTGATCAGGACTCTTTAAACACTTTAATTGAGGAGGAACGGATACAGGAAAATGCCCCGGCCATTGCTGCTGTTATTGTAAAAGATGGCCAAGTGGTCTGGGAAAATTTCTTCGGTTTTAAAACCCTCAACACCACCGAGCGTCCAGATGAAAACACCGTTTTTATTCTTGCCTCCGTCTCCAAAACCGTGGTAGCCGTTGCCGTCATGCAGCTGGTGGAACAAGGACTTTTAGATCTTGATGAAGATGTAAATACCTATATCCCTTTCGCTCTTCGCAATCCAAATTTCCCCAATACCCCGATTACCGCTAGGATGTTGCTCACCCACACCTCTAGCCTATCATGGCCTACCAATGCAGAAGATCCAAATTTCAACAACACCTTTGAGTCTGCCAATGCACCGGGCATTTATCCTTGGTTGCGGGATTACCTCACTCCCAACAATCCAAATTTTCAGCCCAATAGCTGGCAAAACAATGCCCCAGGAACCTCCTATCAGTATAGCAATATAGGAGCTGCAGTTTTGGGCTACCTGGTCCAATCCATCAGTGGAATGGACTTTAACAGTTATTGTGTGGAACATATTTTCGCCCCCTTGCAAATGCATAACAGCGCGTTTAAAATTGCAGACCTTTCACCTACCACAGATTTTGCTTCCTTGTATTTTGAAGGGCAGCTTATCCCGCAATATTCTGCGCCCCACTACCCCGCATTCGCACTAAGAAGTACTACCGCAGATATGGCCAACTTCATGATAGCAATGCTCAACGAGGGTGCTTTCGGAGAGGTTCGGGTCTTGCAAGCAATAACGGTACAACAAATGTTTACCATTAAGGTTCCCGACAAAAAGGTAGGCTTTATCTGGACAGTACTCAGCGGAAAATGGATGGGTCATATTGGAGAATATTGGGGAGTGTCATCCAGCATGGACATTCATAGGGAAAAAAACCTAGGCGTGTTTATTGTAAGCAACGACTCGCATATTGAGTCTATTTATCCGGAAGGAAAGATATATAGATACATTCATAAGTACGCAGAACAATTTGTGGACTAGTTCCAAGTTGATGTTTTTCAATTCATCAGTTGGATGCAATCCTTTCTAAAATGGATTCAAAAAAACCTTCATTATATCCTTCAATTTTATCAATGATTATACCATTTTGGTCAATTAAAAATGATTTTGGTAGGGCTTGAACACTGTACAATTTTGCAATGCTATCATTTCTATTTCCTGCTGCCCATATATTGGTCCATTTAATACCATCATCGTTAGAAGCCATCTCCCAGACTTTTTTATCCTTATCGATTGAAAAACTAACAATTTTCAATTCCTTTGGAATGGTTTTAAAATTTTTGCTGAAAAACCTGTTTTCTAAGCGACAAGGTTTGCACCCTCGACTCCAAAAACTCAGATAAATGTAATTTCCTTTTAGGGAGGATAGATTTATTGGCTCACCAGTCATCGAAATACCTTCAAAATCGGCAAACATGTCTCCTTCTTTTAACTCAATTTCGTTGCCCTTAACATATCTGTCCAAGGCCAATGCATCTGGCAGATTTTGGTGTTTAGAGTCAAGTTTAGATAGGACTTTTTCAAGTGTATCTTTCGATATGAATTTTCTGTTTCTATACAATAGGTCCAAGGTGAAATAAGAATTGGGATTTTTTACAATAAAACTTCTCATCAGCTCCTTTGATTTGGCAACATTTTTTTCATACCTACGGACAAGTTCACTTTTGTGAAGCTCATCTGTGAACAAGTTTTTGGAAAGACTATCTCCAATTTTCAAGTACTTGGTATCATATTTTCCGGTAAGTTCCCACATTTTATTTTTGAGATCCTGTTCGGGACCACCGGTCACCTCTTTCTGAAAATAGATGTCTGAGTAGGTTGATTCAAAACGTATTTCAGTATTTTCAATAATTAGGTCGGAATACTTGTTCTGGTCGGGAATGATCAATACACAGTGGGTCGGATGGTCTATTTTTCCTTTCATGATAAATTCATCGTTCTTGACCATGGCAGAATCTATGTTTGATTGCAATTCCATACTGAATAAATAGATTTTTGTGTCTTGGGGAGTGCCATCAATATGCCCTGTTAATCTGTAACCTTTACTTTCACTATCCCTACCGCAACCATATACAGAGAGCAGCAGGACTACCATCAATTTATATATGGGAATTTTACCATTTGCCATATTGCGTTGATTATGGTTGAAGAATTTTGTTAACCGTTGTTGAACAACGTACCTAATAGTCGGTAAGTTTTAACAGCTAACATTTACTACCAAAGACGGTTAAAAAAAGACAATGTGACAATTACCCTGTTCCAGAATTGTAATTTGGAATCAATGACTATTTACATACCTGTTGCAAAGCACTCAAACCTATCAATTTTGTAAGGTAAACACGACATGCAACTTCAACAAAAAGGGCTACTATTGCTCAGGTACCAGACGTATAAGTCTACCAGGGCCCTCTACAGCAACGTACAGATATCCGTCTACTCCCATTTGTGCATCGCGTACCCTACCGATACCATCCAATAGGGTTTCATGGCCAACCACTGTGTTGCCATTCATTTGCAAACGATGGAGATATTCAAATTTGAGCGAACTAACGAACAGATCATTTTTCCAATTTCCATAAAAATCGCTGGACACAAATGTCATTCCGCAGGGAGCAATGGATGGAGTCCAGTAATATACGGGTTGTTCCATGCCTGCTAGCTCGGTAAGATCAGTGAATGTGGTACCATCGTAATTGATACCATATGAAATAACCGGCCACCCATTGTTTTCCCCAGCTTCCAAAATATTGATTTCATCACCCCCCTGAGGGCCATGCTCGCCCTCCCAAAGCGCACCTGTTTCCGGATGCAAGGTCATCCCCTGTGGATTTCGTGTGCCATAGGTAAATATGGAAGTAATCGCACCGGATGTATTATAAAAAGGGTTGTCCGGTGGGATTTGGCCATCGTCATGGATGCGGTGTATTTTTCCATGGGCATTGTCCAATTCTTGGGGGTAGGCATCCCTATTTCCGCGATCACCGACAGAAACATATAGGTAGCCATTGTTATCAAATACCAATCTTGAGCCATAATGATGGGAACTATTGAGATACGGAAGGGCCGTAAATATGTTTTCCACATCAACCAAGTTGTTGCCTTCCAGTCTACCTCTTGCCACGGCTGTGGTCCGCTCGGAGGCATTAGATGGGTTAATACGCGAATAGGACAGATATACCAAGGCATTGTTTTCAAAATCGGGATGTATAATCACATCCAACATTCCACCCTGCCCTTGCGAAGCAACAGCTGGGACACCGCCAATTTCTATCAATTGCTTATCGTTATTTACCAAATATAGTCCTCCCCCACGTTCGGTCACCAATATTTCACCATTGGGCAATTGCTCTATGCCCCAAGGAATACCAGGAATCTCGTCGGTTAGGGTTTCCAATCGAAATGTCAGGTCATTGGAAGAAATCAAACCCGACAAATCGGGGTTCTCTTCCTCCAACATCGCTTTTGTTTTTCCGTCAATCTCGGTAAGGATATAGTTGGTCAAATCCTCAATTTGTTGTGCGCTTAGAGCAGATCCGTATGCTGGCATACCATTGTCCGCATACCCATCTGTTATGGATTCTATGACATCTTCCGAAGCATTGCCATATGTCCAATCGCGTTCCACAAATGAGCCTAGGTCTTGCCCATGGCATCCTCCACATTGATTTCGATAAATAAGGGCAACATCTCCCTCAATAACTTCATTGTCTGGGTCGTTATTTTCTTCTTCCGGCAACACAGGTTCCAGTGAATTGTTGCAGCTCAACAGCATGAACAAAAACACCAATTTCGTTGATGTGATCAAGCAATTGTAAGTGAACTTTAATTTGAAAGTGTGGTCAGCAAAGCGATTTGAGGTGATTAGGGCCATAATTATCCATTTAAATGGGGTGATGAAAATTTATAGCTTGAATTACCAAAGACAGGGCTAATTTATAGTGTCCTAGTAATTAGCGCATTAACGTTACATTATATGTAACGCTGTTTAAAAGAATAAAGTATGGGTAGAGACGCCAAAAAGAGACTTAGCATCAGTGGATTACTGCTTGACGCTTGTTCAATTTCGTGATAAATCAGCCATTCAAAGTTCGTTCAATACAATGAATGTATCCTGGTACCCAAACCGAATGTTTAAGACTCCCAACGCTTTTATCAACCACCTTTTGACCTTCAACCTAAGACCCGTTTCTTTATAAATTTGGTAATTTAACCGGTCAATAGCTAAAGCCCAAACGCTTTCTATGATATGGCGCCCGAACAGGATCAACAACCTTTAAAATGAACTTTTTCGCATACTTTCTGAATAAATTCCTGATTGGAGACCACTTCAAAAAAGCAGTTTTTGAATTCCTTTCGAACAAGAACATCAAGATTTGTATCCCGTTTTTTCTGTTCTTCTGTCTTGGGTCTGTTTCTGCCCAAAAGTTTGTAGGGGATTTTGAAGTCACCCATTTTAAATTACCCATTGAGACCTCTACAAATGCAATCTTGGAAGACTCTTATGATTTCGTATGGATAAGTTCAACGAATGGCTTATGGCGTTATGATGGAAGCACCTATAAAAACTACATAAAAAACGAAAATGATCATACAAGTATCACGGATAACCACATTTCCTATCTGTACGAAGACCAGCAAAAAACGTTATGGATAGGCACCTATGGCGGAGGGCTTTTAAAATACGATCGTAACTGTGATTGTTTTCAGCGGTTTATACATGATGAGCAAAACCCAAAAAGTCTAAGTTTTAATGAAATAAAGGTCATCTATGAAACTAGGGACAATGATTTTTATGTAGGGACAGATGGTGGTGGCCTTAACCTAATGGATCGCTCAACAAACACTTTCAAATCCTTTCAACATAGCGCAACGGACTCTTTGACCATAAGCCACAACAATGTACTGGCCTTGGAAGAGGACACAGAGGGGAATCTTTTTGTGGGCACTTGGAAAGGACTGAACATTTTTAACAAAGACACCCAAAAGGTTAGACGTATTTTCAACGACACCCCAAAAGAATCCCAAAATCACTTTGAGCTGGCCTTCTTTAATGGCCAACTAATTACCACGTATAATGGGGGTTCCATTTATGAATCTGAAAACAATTTCTCCCGAATCGACCTATCCAACAACTGGTTAAGCAGAGTCAAAAAGGAAAGTAACGGGATATGCTGGTTTACCAGCGGTAACCGTGTCCATATTACCGATTCCAATTTTAATGTGCTCCAAACCTTGGACTTGGGCAATTTGTTTTATCCTGAAGGAGATTTTGCCCTGAACAATATCTACCATAAAAAAAATAAGAACGTAACCTGGGTTTTGGATGCCTTGGGGAATTTTTTCCTTATCGAGAAAAAAACCACTGCTTTTAAGCAGTTCGCAAAAGAGATAACTCAGGCTTCCATAGCTAAAACCGATGTAAATTATTGGTTAACCCAAGGCGATAACATTTTCATCTACAATTTGGAAAATGGGGAACTGAAAAGATTGCAAACAAAATTCAACGGTAGACCCATTGTTGCAACCAACCAAAATCAAAATGTATGGGTTATCGACACCCAAAACTATTATCAGTTTTCCCCTATGGGTGACTTGATCCTACAAAAAACAAGAATATCGATGCCCAGTGCCGCCCTGCTATCCAGTCCAGGTGAATTGTGGGCCGGGGAAATTTTGGGGGTTACCCACTACCTTCCCGATTCCAACAAGATGACCCATTACGAATGTGATCCCCATGTTCCCAGTGGTATTGGTTATTTTCATCATGCTTCGATCATATTTGAAGACTCAAAGGGTGACATTTGGATAGGCACACAGGGAGATGGATTGAAAAAATACAATCCTGACGGGAATGAGTTTATTCACTATAGGCACAAAATTGGTGACAAATCAACGGTCAGCAATAATTTTGTCAATGAAATCTTTGAAGACAACAAAAACACCCTTTGGATTGGAACAAGCGCAGGGTTATGCAAATTGGATCATACCACCAACACCTTTACACAAATTGAAAATCCCCTGATCAAGGATAAAATCATCAATTCAATTGAACAGGATTCGCAAGGGAATTTTTGGGTCGGAACCCTAAATGGCTTGGTCAAATTCAACGAAACCAACAACGAAGTCCGCATTTTAAACGAACAAGATGGACTCCCCTCCCATAAAATACTGTCTTCAAGTTTGGCATTGGATTCTGGAGAACTCATTTTCTCCACCGACAACGGTTCAATGATATTCGACCCAGAAAAAGTTAAGGCCAGTAGTGTGGAATCTCCACTTTATATCTCAAAATTGTGGGTAAACAATGAGCTGGTCAAACCCCATAGCAAATACATCACCAAAAATATTGAGGTGGAGGAAAAAATCGAATTAAACTATGATGATAGGAAATTCGAATTTGAGTTTCAGGTCATCAACTACAACAACAATGGGCGTTGCAAGTTTGCCTATAAATTGGACGGTTATGACGAGGATTGGACCCAAGCGCATACGAACCAAAAAGCCACCTACACAAACATTCCATCGGGCAGTTATTCGTTTTTGGTCAAAGCAAGCAATGAAGATGGTATCTGGAGTGATAGTACCACTAAAATTGACGTTTTAATAAAACCCCCATTTTGGGAATTGTTATGGGTTCGGGTGCTGGGGTCCATCCTACTTCTATCCCTTTTTGGTATAATGATATGGCTCATTATCAAAAGAGAACGGACCCGATCTAAATTTGAAATAGAAAAACAACGCGTTTTGCAATTTGAAGAAGTTGCAAAAATGAAATTGAAATTTTTCACCAATATCTCCCATGAACTGCGCACCCCGCTAACACTCATCGCATCTCCCCTGGATAAATACATTAGGGAAAAAATAAAACCGAACAACAACGTTCTGGAGATGATGTACCGCAACAGTACCCGTCTTTTAGAGCTTGTAAATCAGATTCTTGATTTTAGAAAATTGGAAAACAATCAAAAGCTTCATATTTCCCCTCAAAAGGATCTTTCCGTTTTCAACAACATAAATGTATCCTCTGCCTATTGGTCCAAAGAGAAAAAAATCAACTACGAGTACCTGCACCCAACAGATTTCGGAACCTTGTTTTTTGATATTGATATTATTGAAAAAGTAGCGACCAACCTTCTTTCCAATGCTTTTAAATATACCCCTGAAGGAGGCGCCATTAAGTTATCTGTAAGATTTATGGACATGAATACTGATTCAGAAGGGGAAGCAACTTCGGGCGACATGGAAATCAATGTCATAGACAATGGAATTGGAATTCCCTTGGAGTATCGGGATAAAGTATTTGAGCGATTTTATCAATTGGATGAAAACCCCGAATTTGGGTATAGCAGTGGAATTGGGCTGGCACTTACAGCAGAACTGGTAAAGTTGCATAAAGGTTCCATACAACTATTGGATGGTACAGAAAAGGGCTGTCATTTCAGGGTGAAAATACCTGTGGGATACAAGAATTACGAAACGGAGAATTCGATAATAACCAATGGCCTTTCCCATATTGATTCCAGTAAAACCCTGATATTAATTGTTGAGGACAATCAGGACATTAGAAAATACATAAAGGGCGAATTAAAAGAACAATATCAGATTCTTGAGGCCACCAATGGGAAAGAAGGACTGCAAATGGCCATAGCCACCTTACCCGACATTATTATTAGTGATATCATGATGCCGGAAACCGATGGCATTCAATTGGCGAATCAGCTGAAGAGTAATGAGTTGACGGCCCATATTCCCTTGTTATTCTTAACCGCAAAAACAGGAGCGGAAAATAAAATTACTGGCTTATCAACTGGGGCGGATGATTACATCCAAAAACCATTCTACATTTCAGAAATACAACTTAAAATCAAAAATCTACTGGAGGGTAGAAAGCTATTGCTTAAAAAGTTGAAAAAAGACCTTGCCAACAATTCAGAACCTGACTATGAAAGGAAGGATAGATATCTGGACAAGGTGAACTCCAT
This sequence comes from Flagellimonas sp., assembly GCF_965215805.1. GTDB lineage: Bacteria > Bacteroidota > Bacteroidia > Flavobacteriales > Flavobacteriaceae > Flagellimonas. The sequence goes on from NZ_OZ244124.1 coordinate 3,307,065, forward strand.
AATTGATGAAAACATGGAGGATGCCAATTTTTCGGTGGACCGACTTAGCGCTGAATTGGGCATTGGGCGTTCCCAATTATATCGAAAAATCCAGGCCATAACTGGTAAATCCATCATTGAATACATCAACTTCCACAAGCTTTCCACCGCCATGAATTTGATTAAAGAGGGCGATTATTCTTTAAAAGAAATTTCATTCAGAGTAGGTTACAACGATAATCGATATTTCAGTAAATCGTTTAAGAAGGAATTCGGGAATCCTCCTTCGTATTACCTTCCAAAGAGATAAAATACCCCGGTAAGGCATTTTTTCCACCTCTTTGGACAATAATTCCACCCCAATAAATGGAATGCTCAATAACTTGGGCGGTAAAATAATACCATACCCATACTTTTTTAAGAACCACTTAAAATGAAGCATTCAAGAAGGTCTTTTATAAAAACAACTGCATTGTCCACCGCGGCACTTTCAATTCCAACACAAGGGTTTACCATTTTGTCAAAACCCAAGTTGCATGAACAGATAATTGGTCACGGAGATTTCAAGTATAGGGTTCATAAATCATGGGGAAACTTAGACCCCAATACCACCCCTGTCCTAAACTGTCATGAAATGGTCTTGGACTCCAAAGGAAGGTTGATCATGATTACGGATGAGACCAAAAACAATATCATTATATATGATAAATCTGGGAAACTGCTAAAAACGTGGGGACATGAATACAAGTCTGGACATGGATTAACGCTTTTTAAAGAAGGTGCTGAGGATGTGTTGTTCATTACGGACCCAAGTAGTGGCAGAGTTACAAAAACCACCGTTGATGGTACTTTTTTGATGGAATTACCAGACCCTAGAAAAATTGGTGTTTACAAAGAAAAGGACAACTACCGCCCTACTGAAACCGCCATTGCTCCCAACGGGGATATTTATGTGTCTGATGGCTATGGATCCGATTGGATTTTACAGTTTGACCACAAAGGGGAGTTCATTAGAAAATTTGGTGGAAACGGTCATAACGATGAACAATTGAACAATGCGCACGGGGTGGCCATAGATGATAGAGATCCAAACAATATCACTTTACTGTGCACCTCTAGGATGCATAATTCCTTTAAGAGATTCACCTTGGATGGAGAATACTTATCAACCATCTTTCTTCCGGGAGCGTATGTATGCAGACCGGTAATTGATGGTGAAAACATCTACTCAGGTGTTTGTTGGTCCAGATTGAAGTATTTGGAGCGGATGCCGGACTCTGGCTTTGTAACCATATTGGATAAGCAGGACAAAGTCGTATCCAATCCTGGAGGAACAAAACCCGTTTATAATAATGGAGCACTGGAATTGATTCTCCAGGACACGCCACTTTTCAACCATTGTCATGACGTCTGTGTGGATGAGGATAAAAACCTATATATCTGCCAGTGGAACGCGAACAAATCTTATCCCATTAAACTAGAGCGAATATAAATGAAGACCCAGAATTTCATAGGTGTTTTGTTACTATTGGCCATTTGTACTTCATGCAGGGACAGTGCATCGGACTATGGCAGTGTTGCGGACAAGAAAATGCCCAAGGTAATTGACTACAATTTTGATATCCGCCCCATACTTTCAGATAAATGTTTTGCCTGTCATGGACCAGATGCGAACAAAAGGGAAGCGGATTTAAGATTGGACACAAAAGAAGGTGCATATGCGGCCCTAAAAGACCACGCCAACAAATTTGCAATCGTTAGCGGAAAACCGGAAGAATCTGAAGTGTATTTAAGAATCACCTCACCAGATTCAACCCAATTGATGCCTCCTTTGGAAACAAACCTGAAGTTGAACGACCATGAATTGAAGCTCATTAAAAAATGGATTGAACAAGGAGCCGAGTACAAAAGGCATTGGGCATTTACACCGCCAACACTTCCTGAAAAACCAGCAGTAAAAAATGGTGAGTGGCCAACATCCGATTTGGATTTCTTCGTCTTAAAAAAACTAGAGGAGCTTGGGCTCAAACCCAATGAGCGCGCTGATAAAGCACGTCTTTTAAAACGGTTGTCATTTGATCTAATTGGTCTCCCTCCCACTTTGGAAATGCAGGATGCATTCTTAAATGACAGTTCAGCGGATGCCTATGAGAAAATGGTAGATCAGCTTTTGAACAACCAGCATTATGGCGAAAAAATGGCAGTACATTGGTTGGATATCGCACGGTATGCAGACTCCCACGGCTACCAAGATGATGGCTTGAGAACCATGTGGCCCTGGCGAGATTGGGTGATACACGCATTTAACGAGAACTATTCATTTGACACTTTTTTGACCTGGCAATTGGCTGGGGATTTACTTCCAGAAAATAACATTGAGGCCATTTTGGCCACTGGGTTTAATAGAAACCATAAAATTACCCAAGAAGGTGGGGTCATAGATGAAGAATATCGTATTGAATATGTCACGGACCGCACAAATACCTTTGGTAAGGCCTTTTTGGGGCTGACTTTTGAATGCGCCAAATGCCATGACCACAAATACGACCCTATTTCCCAAAAGGACTATTACAGTACGTTCGCCTTTTTTGACAAAGTTCCTGAAAAAGGACTTTATGGTACCATTGATGCTTCGTTCGCGGATCCTCCGAACATGAAGATCACCAATAAATTGATTGACAGTGTTCTTTCATTTGTCAACAATAAGTCACCCTATCCTGTGGATGTAATGGTCATGAAAGATTCAGCAGATATTAGAACCACCCACATTCTAGACCGCGGGGTTTATGATGCCAAGGGAGAGGAAGTTTCCTTTGATACCCCGGAATCGATATTGGCATTTGACACAGAAAAATACGATCAGAACAGACTGGGCTTGACCCAATGGCTATTGAGCCCCGAGCATCCCCTGACTAGCCGCGTCTTTGTGAACAGAATTTGGCAGGAGTTTTTCGGAAAGGGAATCGTTAGAACCTCAGGAGACTTTGGTATGCAAGGAGACCTACCCACCCATCCCGAACTTCTGGATTGGTTGGCTGTGGATTTTCAAAAGGACTGGGATGTTAAAAGATTGGTGAAGAACATCGTAATGTCTTCCACATATACTCAATCCACGGTTGTTTCCAATAAAAAATTAAGGAAAGACCCAGAAAATAAATTCTATTCCCGCATGTCCCGTTTGCGATTAAATGCTGAAATGAGTCGCGATATGGTTTTGGCCAGTAGCGGTTTATTGAACACCGAAATCGGTGGGGAAAGCGTAAAACCTTATCAGCCCGAAGGGATATGGGAACAGGCAACATCTGGGAGGGGATTGCTTCAAGAGTATATTCAAGATCACAATGAGGCCATTTACCGTAGGGGGATGTACACTTTTATCAAACGTACGGTACCACCGCCAACAATGCTAACCTTTGACGCCTCCAACAGGGATCAATGTGAGGTTAGAAGGTTGACTACAAGTACCCCTTTGCAAGCTTTGATCATTTTAAATGACCCTACAGTGCTCGAATCTGCAAGGGTACTATCTGAAAAACTGAGTGGCCAAGAGCTTACTGATGATGAGAAAGTAACAACGGCATTCAGGCGTGTTGTTTGCAGAATGCCCAAAAATGAGGAACGGGAATTATTGGTGGACTACCTGAAAGAACAAAAGGAGCATTTCACCAAAAATCCGGCACTTGCAGAAGAATTTATAAACGTTGGGGAATATCCTGCCCAAAAGAACAGGGATGCCATCTCTGTAGCTTCTTTAATGCAGGTTATCCATACCATGTACAACTTGGAAGAAACAATGACCAGAAGTTAATTCGCTGATATGGAAAAAGAATTTTTTGAAAACAGACTAAATATCAATCGTAGGCACTTTCTCGGGAAAACAGCTTTAGGTTTGGGAAGTGCAGCGCTTGGCTCTTTATTGCTTCCGGATTTATTCAAAGGTGGGCAGAATGATTCTGATGAGCTGCCCCTGGGCATCAAACACTTTGCCTCCAAGGCAAAACGGATTATTATGCTTACCCAAAATGGGGCACCTTCGCAATTGGAAAGCTTTGATTATAAGCCTTTGCTCAATAAGATGTTCAACGAGGACTTACCGGATTCCATACGAAAAGGGCAAAGAGTTACGGGAATGACATCCAATCAGGAACGATTCCCCTTGGTTGGATCCAAATTTAAATTCCAACAGTACGGTAAAGCAGGAACATGGGTGAGTGAGATATTTCCGCACATTGGTGAGATAGCAGACGATATATGTGTCATCAAAACAATGCATACCGAGGCGATAAACCATGACCCCGCATTGACGTTCATTCAAACGGGTGCGCAACAGGGCAACAGGCCCAGCATGGGTGCGTGGATGAGTTACGGCCTGGGAAGCGAAAACCAAAACCTTCCAGCCTATTGTGTGCTATTATCCAGAGGTAAAGGAAATGGCCAGGGCGTATACTCCAAACTATGGTCCAATGGTTTTCTGGATAGCATTCATCAAGGAGTGCAGTTCAGTGCAAGTGAGGACCCCATACTTTACTTGAACAATCCAGACGGAATAGACATGAAAAGTAGGCGAACCATGTTAGATCATTTGGCAGCTTTAAACGAACAAGGATATCAAGAGTTTGGAGATCCCGAGATTCATACAAAAATAAAGCAATACGAAATGGCCTATCGCATGCAAACTGCAGTTCCAGAGGTGACCGACATGTCCAAAGAGCCTGATCATATCATCAAAATGTATGGCTCGGATTGCATGATTCCGGGAACTTATGCCGCCAACTGTCTCCTGGCTCGAAAATTGTCAGAGTCCGGGGTTCGGTTTGTACAGTTGTATCATCAGGGTTGGGATCAGCATGGAAATCTTCCCAACGAAATGGCCATTCAAGCTAAGGATGTTGACCAAGCGTCCGCAGCACTGATCAAAGATTTGAAACAAAGAGGATTGCTGGATGAAACCTTGGTGATTTGGGGTGGAGAGTTCGGTAGAACCAATTATTGCCAAGGAAAACTTACCGAGGACAATTATGGACGGGACCACCATCCCAGATGTTTCAGTATTTGGATGGCAGGTGGAGGAGTGAAATCTGGGCTTACCCATGGAGAAACTGACGAATTTGGTTATAACATCATCAAAGACCCAGTCCATGTTCACGACCTCCAGGCCACAATTTTACATCTCATGGGAATCGATCACGAACAACTTACCTATAAATATTTGGGTCGAAGGTTTCGATTGACCGATGTTCATGGCCACGTTGTTAACGATATAATTGCATAAATGCTAAGATTTAAAAGAATAAGCAGGGCAATAGTTTTTAGCCTATTGACCTTGACCACAATATTGCTGATTTTTGAGGAGCATGTGGTAATTCCCTATTGGTTGGAACCTTTGGGACGATTACATCCATTGACCCTTCACTTTCCTGTTGCCTTTATTGTGCTCCTGGTGATTTTAAGTCTATTCAAAAAAAGCCTGGATGAACCATCATTTGAAAAAATACATACGTTTTTACTGTCGGTAACAGCATTGACTACCGCCATAGCGGTTATCATGGGCTTTTTTTTGCATTTGGAAGGTTATGGGTCCACTTCCATGGCTGTGCATAAATGGACAGGACTTGCGCTGGGTTATCTATGCTATGTCCTACTGTTGACCAATTATAGCACTTGGCTACATAAAGGTGTGCTATACATCTCCTTTGTCACAGTAATTGTTGCTGGTCATTACGGGGCCAATCTAACCCATGGATCGGATTTTATAACACAACCACTCACAGAAGCCAAAGAGCAGGAATTTGATGTTGCCCAACCTTTATTCTCGAACATGGTTCAACCGATATTAAAATCTAAATGTGTCAGTTGCCATAACCCGGATAAACATAAAGGAGGACTGGACCTTTCTTCGTTGGCAAGTATAGAAAAAGGTGGTGACAATGGTCCCTTGTGGTTGGCCAATAATGTTGATGAAAGTGCCATTATACAAAGAGCGTTGCTCCCAATTGAACATGAAGATCATATGCCGCCTGAAGGTAAAACACAGCTAAGCGCACAAGATCTTGCTTTGTTGAAAGCATGGATAGGCCATGGTGCAAATCCCGAAGTTGCACTAGCAGAAGTCTCTGACCAGGACAGCCTTTATAGTATTGCCTCCCAAATCATCGAAAAATTCAATAGTGGACCCGAGTATAGTTTTGGTTTTGCCGACAAGAAAACGCTTGAACAATTGAACAGCCCTTTTAGAAACGTGATTCAAAAATCGATTTCCTCTCCCGCAATTGAGGCAACCATTTTTGGAAGGAGCACGTTCAAAATTGACTATTTAAAGGAGCTATCCAAAATCAAAGAGCAGTTGACCCATCTAAACTTATCCAATCTACCCATATCGGATAATGACCTAAAGCTTATTGCCCAATTTGAGAATTTGGAACTTCTTAATTTAAACAATACGGACATTACCAATGAAAGTATTCAACTCTGTTCGTCGTTCAAAAATCTCACTTCACTTTCACTATCCGGCACTTCAATAAATGAGGAGGTTTTGAACGATTTAGAGTCCATAGAAACTTTGAGCGAGGTTTATTTGTGGAATACTTCCATTACAGATTCCATGTTGATTCCTTACAGGAAGAGCATGCCAGAAGTAAATTTTGAGTTGGGGTACGTTCCTTCAGCGGAAGACAAAAGCAAGCTAACCCCACCTGTACTACCTCAGAAAAAACATTATGTGGTTGACAATGAAAAAATAATCCTTGAGCACAAGTTTAAAGGTGTGCAGGTGAGATATACCACTGATGGATCGGAACCGGATAGCTTATCTACAGTGTATTCCGAACCATTTCCCTTAGGGGATTCAAAAATCATAAAGACCTATGCGCATAAAGAAGGTTGGAAAGATAGTGAGGTGCAAACTTTTGAATTTATTAATAAAGGGCATGTTCCCGTGGACGTGAAGTTAAAGTATAATCCACCTCCCAACTTATCTGGCAAAGGAGCCTTAACGCTCATTGATGACATCAAAGGAAATGATTGGATTGATCCGCTTCAATGGATCGGGTTCAGTGAAAAACCCTTACATGCCACTATGGATTTTGGGGCCAACCCGCCAGAAACCGAAAAAATTATTGTCAGCTATGGAATACGCGAGTATGGAGAGATTGTCCCACCTAAAAATATTGAGGTTTGGTCTGGCAACAATAAAGACTCCTTGACACTTCTACTGAAAAAGAATGTGTCTTTTGCAAAAAGTGATGCCAAGGGAAGAAAGCTAAAATCTGTAGAGTTTTCCTTTAACAAGGTATCCCATCGATTTTACACCATAAAAGCAGAGGCCTATGACAAGTTGCCCAATTGGCATAAAAAAAGTGGAAAACCCGGATGGCTAGCTGTAGATCAAATACTTTTCCATTGAAGCCCAGAATTAGTCCAAATAATCTTTCTAATTAAAGGGTTTACCATCTTCAATTGAATATACATTAGCAGGTAGTTTTCGGGATGACAATCACAGAAAACTGCCCCCTATGAGGGGAATGTATTGGAACAAAAACAAAAAAGTGGGAATTTGTGAACGGAGATCATAAGCGGAATTCATACATTTAGAAAAACAAAAAAATGATGCGCAGCACCTTTATAGTTTCCTTACTCTTCTCACTCTTTTTAGCGTCTTGCAAAACTGACAAAAAAACTGAAGACTCTGCTTGGCGGACAAAAAAGTTGGCCGCTGAAAACCAAGTACACAATCAACTGTTGGAATTGGAAAAAGAACAGGGTTGGGAACTACTTTTTGATGGCAAAACCTTGGATGGGTGGCATCTTTATAACAAGGCCGACTCTACCCAATACTCTGCTTGGGAAGTACGCGATGGCAATCTTTTCTGCAATGCTACGGATGAAAGCAAAGTCTTTGGGGATTTGGTGACGGATAAAGTATACGAAAACTACGAATTGGTATTTGACTGGCAAATGGCCTTAAGAGGTAATGGTGGCGTATTTATTAATGTGCAAGAGACACCTGAATATACGGCCACCTATCAGACTGGACCGGAATACCAGCTGTTGGAACCTGCCCATATGGATACCAAAACTCCCCTCAAAAGACCAGGTTGCCTGTGGAGTTTGTCCCCTCAAATAAATACGGTGGAAGCCAATCCTGTAGGACAGTGGAATACTGCTAAAATTGTTCAACAAGATGGCAGGCTCGAGTTCTATCTCAACGGAAAACTCACAGCCAAAGAAGATTTGACCTCCCAAGACTGGAAAGATAAAATAGCCGAATCAGGATTTAAGAATGCGCCTGGTTTTGGCAAAGCTACCAGCGGAAAGATTGCGCTCCAAAATTGGTATTTTGAGGCCTGGTTCCGCAATATGAAGATTCGAGAACTTTAGCCCTGATTTAGTCTAACACCAAGCAATCCACATTGTTGTGCTTCCAAAGAAAACTGGCGGGACAATTCGGATGTATGTTCTTGGAAAAAAAAATAGCCCTAGCTTGCTCCTTGCCCTCTCCCGAAATCAGCAGGATAATCCGTTTCGACATCAGAATATCTTCCATACCCAGCGTTATTCCCCTAGTGGGCTTTTGGCTTGACCCTTTAAGCATTTGATGCTGTTGGGATTCCAACGTTAAATCAGCAATATGACAATGAGGCTGCAAAATGTCGGATGGCTCGTTAAGTCCCAAATGTCCGTTCCTACCCAATCCCAAGACACATAGGTCAATGGGGCCTTGCTTGTCCAAAATGGCTTGTATTCGCAAACACTCTTCTTCCAAGTTCTCTGCCAACGGGTTAAATGCGAAGTACTGACTGCTTGGAATTTCCAAAGGATTCAAAAGCTGTTCTTCCAAATACGCATGACAACTACCTTCTTCTGAAGGCAGACCAATCCATTCATCCAAGGGAATAATCCGTAACTGTTCAAACTGCTCCTGGTCTTTCTTAGCTTCCAGGGCAATCTCTTGATACAAGGGTAAAGGAGAACTCCCAGTAGCCGCGCACAAAAGAAGATTCGGTTTAATCGTGAGTTCATCCAAAAATATGGAAGTGGCATGCTGCCCCATTTTCATGATATCAGTGAATCTATGAATTCGCATCAGCTTCCTGTGTTTGGGTTGATGCCACAAATTTTAAAGTGAGCCAACCGCAAATTGCACCAACCAACATTAAAATAAAAGCACTTCCATACCTCCCTAAAACCGCATGTCCTACACTGAACAGAATACTGTTCAAGAAAACAACTCCGAAAAGAAAACCCAACCATGAACCTTTGAAAGAACTTCTATCCACCAAATCGGGAACCTGTTTGGCAATAGGTCCCCACCACCCTTTGGGTCGTACTTTGGTATAAAAATGCAATAATGTGGCATTATCCACAGGTTTCGTCAAAAAGGTGACCAGAATACTGATGGCGGTGCACAGCACCAGGAGCACAGTTGCACGTATCAAGGCTACATCTTCATGATACCAGCCATTTATCATCTCCAAAACTGAATCGCTTACCCATCCCCAACCATGGATCCACTTGATCCATAAAAAACCATTGGCCAGAATCAAGGCGGAAAGCATACTGGCAATTTCAGACCACGCGTTAATGCGCCACCAGAACCAGCGCAGCATTAAAATTATGGCAATCCCGGACACAATCTCGATAATATAGATCCAAGCCCCGGCTATGCTATCCATCTGCCAGGCCGCCACCGCGGAAAGCCCCAACAAAAGCACAATGCTGATTCGGGATACCAACAGATAATGCCTGTCGTTTCCATCGGGACGGATAAACCGTTTATAGATATCATTGACCATATAAGAGCCTCCCCAGCAGAGATGGGTATCCACTGTACTCATAAAGGCCGCCATAAAAGCTGCGACCAACAATCCCCTTAGTCCGACAGGTAAAACTTCATTGATCATCATGGGGTAGGCCAACTCGGGATCCGCCAATAGTGCTTCGGATGCCTCTGAAATGGGAAGTATTACCACAGAGCCCAGCCCCACCACTATCCAAGGCCAAGTAAGAATTACAACCCCAGCCACTGCGAACCAAAGCGAAGCCTTAATGGCATGTTTTTCGTTCTTTGCAGAGAACAAACGTTGTACAATATACCCGTCTCCTTGTGCCTGCCCCAACCACAAAATCCCAATCAAACAGACAAAGGCTATCATCTCCGTAGGTCCAATATGGGACAAATCAGGGAGCATATCCATTACTCCTGCCGGAGCATCTGCCCGAGCTGAGATCTGCTCAGCCAACTCTGTTGGACCACCTATTTGGACCAAAACCAGAATCGCAAGAATTATGGTACTAATGGTTCCAGCCGAAAAATGCAGCATGTCCAAAATAACCACCCCTTTGATTCCTGAGCTCAAGGTATGTAAAAGGGCAAATGCCAATGTGATTCCCAACGCAAATTCTGCGCTCCATCCCAACATGATGTTGGAAAATTTCAGCATGGCCAACATGATCCATCCGAGGGAAATACAATTCTTGAAAATTCCGAAGAAAGCTGCAGTAAAACCTCTTAAAATGGAAGCAGACCTACCACTGTATCGGAGCTCTATCATCTCGGCATCGGTCAAAATCTCTGATCTACGCCAATATTTGGCATAGAAAAATACCATCATCATGATCCCGGTCCCTAGGTACCACCAAAGCCAATTCCCATAAATACCTTTGCTTCTGACAAGTGCTGTTACTGCAAGCGGAGCGTCCGTAGCAAACCAGGTTGCTGCAATTGAAGTACCCAGTAGCCACCACGGTAGATTGCGACCCGCAACAAAAAAATCGGTGATGTTCTTCGAGTTATGTTTGACCACAAAGACACCGATACCAATACTTAGCAACAAGTATCCTACAATGACGGCCCAGTCCAACAGCGCCAAACCCATCTATTTTTTTACAATATTGATGTTGTTCATCTAGTTCAATTGATTTCCGGCAAAACTTCTTTTTGCAATTCCAACATTTCATTGCACATGTCAACGGCGTTTCGATACGAATTAACAGTTGGTTCCAAAAGAATGGCCTGTAGCAGTTTGTCTTTTGATTTTTCCTGATAAGCCTCTACCAAAAGCTGATGGATGCTGGCATGCAAGCGTATGGTTGCTGCAATCCCTTCAGGAATTGGTTCCATGGATACAAGCTTAATACCAGAGGCATCAGCATAAGCAGGAGCTTCCACCACTAATTCATCGGGCAAATTTGGAATGGCGCCCTTATTGGGCATATTAACGGCTTCAAGCCACTGCTTTTTATCAGAAATTATAGATTCCATAATCAGTGTGGCTATTTCCCCTGAACTTTTAAAACTGCCATCCTCATTTTCCAACTGGATTTCCTCGGTGGAACCAACTGGTAGTAGTTTCTTGTCCCAATCCTTGGCCCATTCCCTTTCATAATCCACACGGTCCACCGTATACACGCCTTCGGGAATTTGGTTGTTTTCCCACGGATGTCCTTCGGCCGGGTCATAGAAAAATTGCAATTGGGGAATCACAAATTCCTCTGCCCATCTAAGGTATTCCCCATAATGATTGGATGCTGGCGAGGGCCATTGGCCAAATCTGCGAAACAATATTCGTCCCAAGGCAATTTCGTGCCATTGGGCCAGCCAGTCTCCCTGGAGTTCAATTTCTTTGAGTTTGGGATACAAATCCTCTCCGCTTGATTTTCGTTTGACTTCTTGAAACCAGGTAAAATGATTGATACCACAAGCTTTGGTTTGCAGGTCATCCAAGGGAATCTCAAGTAGTTGGGACAGTTGTTCCCTACCCATAAAGACACCATGGCACAAACCCACGGTTTTAATAGTGGTCAATCGGGTTACGGCCTCACATATTTTGTGTTCTGGATTGGAGAAGTTGAGCAACGTGGCATTGGGGCAAAGTTTTTCCATGCTGCGGGCCAGTTCCATAATTACTTTAATGTTTCGCAAGGCATGGAAGAGCGACCCCACTCCCCCATTTTCGCCATACACTTGTTTGAATCCATACTTCCGGGGTATATGAAAGTCTTGGGACCAGTATACATTTCGGTCCTTTTCCAGGGCACAGATAACAAAATGGGCATCCTTTATAGCTTCATCCCTATCTGTAGTAGCAAAAATCTTGGCGTTTCGCGAGAGCTTTTGACTGACATAGGTTCCATGTTCAACAACATGATCCAAATGTGAACGCTCAATGTCCATCAAATGAATTTCCAGGTCATCTCCTGTAAGCACATCACTCATCAGAATATCTTGGACTATGATGGGTCCAAACTGTAAACTTCCTGCACCTATATAGGCGATTTTGATCATACCAGCTGGTTTTATAGTATATGTAATTGATTACTATAATAATACGCTATTTAAATTTACCTAATGAAAAAGAACCAGATAATTACGGGCTCATTCTATTTCGATAAAACCATTGGATACTGTCCGCCTAAAACAAAAGTTTAACGTTTCTGCCTAATATGACATCGTTACTTAACCAAGATTTTTAATAGTTGACAGGATATTTCTTATTGACAGAAACCTACGGCAAATTGGGCTACTAAATAAAAATTAAGAAGAATAGCTGTGGTTAACAGAGAATTAAATCACAGGTTCCTGTGCAACAGTAGGGTTTGTTTTTACTTTCTTATCAATTTGGTGAACAAGGCCGCTCAAAAATTTGCCTGGCCCAATTTCAGTAAATTCCGTAGCACCGTCTTCAATCATGTGTAGGATACCATGTCGCCACATTACTGGAGAAGTCAATTGGTCTATGAGGTTTTTCTTTATATCCGCTACGTTGCTCACTGGACGGCCAGCAATGTTCTGATAGACTGGACAAATCGGTTCTTTAAACTGCGCTTTTTCAATAGCTTGGGTAAATTCATCCACTGCCGGTTCCATAAAGGGGGAATGAAATGCCCCGTTGACGGTCAGTTTTACCACTCTCTCCGCTCCATGCTTCAGTTTTTGACTTGCTTCATCCAAGGCCTTCATTTCACCAGAAATCACTACCTGTTGCAAGGTGTTGTAATTTGCAGGTACCACAATGCCATCTACTTGTTTACATACATTTTTTACAATCACATCATAAAGACCCACTACCACAACCATACCTGTATTCTCGAGCTTGCACAACGATTGCATTGCAGAGGCGCGGGCACTGATAAGTTTTATGGCAGATTCAAAGTCCATTGCCGAAGCGGCGGTCAAAGCGGATATCTCACCAAGGGAATGACCTGCCACCATGTCCGGTTGAAATTTATCCCCAAGCATTTTGGTCTGGATATAGGAATGAAGAAAAATTGCGGGTTGGGCATGTTTTGTTTGCTTCAAATCTTTAGCAGACCCATAAAACATAACATCGGTAATGGAATAGCCCAAAAGTTCATTGGCGTGTTCGAAGTAATCCCTCGCCAAAGCTGAACTCTCGTACAACTCTTTTCCCATACCGGGAAATTGCGTTCCTTGTCCTGGAAATAAATATGCGTGCATGGATTCAATTAGTACCTACAAGATTGAAGATACCAGTGAAAATTGGAAATATATTCGATAAATGTCTGATAAACATGTTGTAACGAAGCCTCTTCCGAAATAAGAATCCATTCCTATCCTAAAATATAGGATTGGCAAATCTGCCATATAAGGAAATAAAAACCTGGAACAGAACTTTCACCAATTAAACCAGTGAGTGAATTTTAGCGTGAGTGACCAACTTTTACCGACACGGGGATCCAGCAACTGCGTATTGGTATAGACCAAGAACAGGTCAGATGCCGGTTTATAGCGCCACTGAAACCTTGAATTCAGATTAAAATTTCTGGATTGTTCATTGTACTGAAACAAAGTCGCAAAGAACAAAGTGTTGGTAAACGTTACATCCACCTCTGAACCAATTAACCAAAATTCGGTATCGTTCCAAGGCGTTGGCAAACTAATATGGTTATAGCTGAGGTTAGCATTGAGGCTCACATGGGGCTGAAAACGATATCCCAATTCTCCATTGAGGTTAATGCGTCTTCCATCTAGATAGTAGCCTCCAAAATAGCCTCCAGCAGTGTAAGTGAACATACTTTGCGGTTTGGAGGCGTAATCCACTCGAAAGGCATTCCAACGATGCTTGGTTCCCGTAGCCAAGGAATCCTTGCCTGAACGCGTGGGATCAAACGGAGCCAATAATTCTACATATTCATTTACAAATCCAACCTCAAAACTGCTTCGATTTCGGAAACTTAGTAAGTATTCCAGTTCGGTAAAGTTATCGGTACGCTCCCATTTTTGATTTAGGAAATAGCTGCTATTGATTTTTGGACCATGGCTCACGAGCCTCCCTTCATCATTTTTTGGAAAAAAAGTATGGCCTATAAACGCATTTATATTGATAAAGTCTTTCCTGGGAACGAATCCAACTTCTGCGGTATAGTTTTCTCCAACCGATTGTTCTTGTACGCCCCAGTTCCAGATTCGGCTTTTGTATTCCAAATGTGCGGCCTGGGTAATCCCATTTCCGTTCAAACGACCTGGGGCAAACGATTTCAGCATGAAGGCCTTTCCCGTCCATAGATTATTGGAAGAGGCCAAATTGTATTCCACTCCCAAATTCCGATTGAACTTGGAGAACAACGTCCGCAATGAATCTGCTTCATGTGGATATCGAAGTGATTCCTTGTCCACAAAAAGAAAACCAAGGCTAGATCGGCTAAACATCTTACGTTGTAAAGAGACCACTGCAAAATTTTGACTTGGCCTACCCTCTTCGTCCACCTTTGCGGTCTGCATATCCATGACGCCCAAGCGCCATTTTTCATTTAAGTTTCCGCTCAATCTGGCTCCTGCCCTAATGGGAACTCCCAATCCAATGCGCCTTGAGAAAAATGGGCGGATTGTTGGGTATCCAAAATTGGCAAACAAGTCTGCGTTTTCCAGGAAAAATTGGCGACGTTCAGGAAAAAACAACTCAAAGCGGTCCAAATTGGTAACCTGACGGTCCACTTCCACCTGGGAAAAATCAGGATTTACAGTCAGGTCTAGGTTTAAGGAAGAACTTAGGCTGATCTTTATATCACCCCCTACCCTTTTTTCAAAGTCGTCTGCTTCATCAAAATCTTGAACCACCTCTCCCAGCACATACGGAATTACCGAAATGTTGGTTTTGGGAGCTGGTGGAGGTGCATCCCACACCAGCACACCCGTATAGGCCAGCGAGGCCGTAGGGAATTGTCTCGGTATAGGGGTCCAGCTGGATTTTTCACTGGATTTTAAATCCAACCTGCTAAAGTTGATGCCCCATTCGGTAACGCCATCTTCATAGCGAATGGATTTAAAGGGAATGGCCATTTCCACCACCCATTTATCCGGGTCCTGCTTTACCTTGGAGATCCATTTGGTATCCCAATTTAGGTCCACACTGCCTCCGCCAAACATGGTACCATCCCACTGCGCCCCTGCGGCATTGGAACCAAAGGAAAAACCAGTGGTTTGATTGTTAAACGGATCCATGAACAGCAAAAAATTATCATTCTTTCCAAACGAAAAATCCCTTCTAAGGGATTCCACAAAATACTGCCCGTGAACACTGTTGAAAAATGTAGCTGCCAGATAAATGTTCTTTTCGTCATAGGTCATCCGAATCTCGGAAGGTTCATTGGCCTTTCCGGTATCCATGGGCAATACCATAAAGAAATCATCCGCTACATCGGCCTCTTGCCAAGCGTGTTCATCCACTATGCCATCAATAACGATTGGCTGTGTTGCTTTGCGAATATGATATCGGAAATCTGCGTTCTTTTTTTGGGCACTGGCTTGAAATACCCCAAATCCCACGACTAAAAGTAGGATGCTCAATCTCCGAAAAAAGTAAAAAGTGCAGTTGAATCCCATGCTAAACAATACATGAAAGTAAAGCTTTCATAGGCAAAACTCAGCACTTTTTATCTGAATGACGTTATGGTGGGTCCAAAAAGCAGAAGGGTATCATTTTTTGGTACTGGATGAGCTGCTATGCCGTTCCTGCATTCCTCACCATTGACCGGGTCGAAATACTTTCATAACTTCCTGATTTGATTCCAGATAAGGCCCCTCTATTAAATCAATACAATATGGAATAGCGGGGAAAACAGCCTCCAGACATTCCCGAATGGATTTGGGCTTTCCTGGTAAATTGACAATCAATGTATTCCCACGGATTCCTGCTGTCTGACGGGACAAGATGGCCGTAGGAACGTATTGCAAGCTCACTTGCCTCATCCGTTCCCCAAATCCTGGCAGTAGTTTTTCGCAGACGGCTATAGTTGCCTCAGGGGTTACATCGCGAACAGCAGGCCCAGTACCTCCAGTTGTCACTATTAGGCAACAACCCTTTTCATCAGCCATATTGATCATTTCCTTTTCCAACAAATCCTGTTCATCCGGAATTACCGCATATGCGGCTTCCCACGGGGTGACCAACCACAAGTCCAGAAGCCGTTTGACCTCTTTACCCGGTAAATCTTCATATTCCCCGCGACTGGCACGATCAGATACATTGATAATCCCAATTTTTGTTTTTCCCACTTGTCTGCAATCTTTAGAATGTAACAAGAGTACAACTATTGTAGATATTCCAAAAAACAAATGAAATAAAAATCATGATTATGGCTTCTCTAGCACATGGTTCCCATCCGCTTAAGAATTAGAGACACTTATTTCCTGTAGCTTATAAATCACTTTTAAAACCCGACCGACGTTTATCGGAAGCCTTTAGTCGTCCCTAAGGGCCTTGACCGGATTCATGGTCGCTGCTTGAAAGCTTTTCCATCCTATGGTTCCAAGGGCTATCAACAATGTAACGCATGCCGCCAAGACAAAAAGCCACCATGGTATTGCTATGCGATAGGCAAAGCCTTCCAGCCATTTACCCATTAGATAATAACCAAGGGGGAAGGCTATCAAAAATGAGATAAAAACCAATTTGGAAAAATCTTTGGAGAGCATCATAACAATTTCGATTACCGATGAACCCAGAACTTTTCGTATTCCAATTTCTTTGAAGCGCTGTTCCGCAGTGAAGGTAACGAGGCCCAATAAACCTAAACAGGCAACCAAAATGGTCAAAAGCGCAAAGACATTTAACACAGTTCCCATTTTTTGTTCCCTAACATAGGTCTGCCGATAGGAATCATCAAGCAAAGTATATCCGAATGGCTCGCTACTCCCAAAGTCGTTCCAAAGCGTATTGGCATCTGCAATAAGGCCTGACATGTCGGAAGATTTTGCTTTGATAATCAATCCACCATAAGGTGCATACATCATAAATAATGGATCTATGGGTTGGTGCAAGGACTTAAAGTGAAAATCCTTGACCACTCCAATTATGGTTCTTGTGTTGTTATTGCCTTCGGTAATGGTTTTACCCAATGGGTTTTCACCAAGCCCCAGTACTTTTACTGCGGTTTCATTAATAATCAGGTTTGTTGAATCGGCACCAAACTCCTTGGAAAAATTTCTTCCGGCCACCAACTCCATGCCCATTGTAGGAATGTAGTTCTCATCTATATTGTAAACAGGCATTCTTCTAACGAATTGACCCTCGTTTGAAATCAAAGTCTGACTATCATCCGAATCCCCGGCTGGTGTAAAGGCAGATTGGGTAATGGATGCTACCTTGGGGTTTTTCAGCATTTCATTTTTGAAAGCTGCCTGATCATTACCTAATAGATATGCTTCCCGAATAACAAGCAATTGATCTCTTTCATAACCAATATCCTTATTTTGAATATACTGCATTTGCTGGTTGACCACAAGGGTTGCCAAAATCAATCCAGCAGAAATGATAAATTGAAATACCACCAAACCACTTCGAACACCTCTATTGTAACCACCTCCGAAGAACTTATTCTTTAGTGCTGCAATGGGTTTGAAGGACGACAAAAAGAAAGCCGGATAGCTCCCCGCCAACAAACTGACAAAAAGCGTTAAGAGCAAAAGAGACGCCAGAACCACAGGTCGCCCAAGGAAGGAAAGCTCCAGTTCCTTCCCAGAGAGTTCGTTATAATAAGGTAGCGAAAAGAACACCAATATAGCAGCCAAAAGCATTGCAAACAATGTAGCAATAAACGATTCGGCCAAAAATTGATAGAGCAGTTGGTTCTTGTTGGAGCCCAAAACTTTTCGAATACCTACCTCTTTGGCCCTTTTTGCTGCCGTGGCCGTTGACAAGTTCATGAAGTTAATGCAGGCAATCAGCAGCATAAACAGGGCTATAGCACTAAAGATGTAGACATACTTTATGTCGCCGCCCTGCTCCAATTGATCATTGACGGCATTGTCTGCATATAAATGGATATCCAACAACGGGAACAATTTAAATCCCAACCGATTTTCCTTGATGAATTCCTCATAAGGCATGCCTAACACCTCTTGCATGTTGGGGCCCATGTATTTTTCCAAAATGTTGGGCAGTTTGCTCTCCAGGTTTTTGTAGTCTGTTCCTTCTCTTAAGAGTAGATAGGTAAAGAAACTACCCTCAAACCAAGAATCACTCTTGGCCTCGGCAAGCCCTTCCATAGAGGCAAAAATGTCAAAATGAAAATGTGAGTTTCTCGGCACCTCTTGGATAACACCGGTCACTCTAAAGGGTTGTTCGCTTCCATCTACGTAAAATGATTTACCAATGGCATTGGAAGCTCCAAAAAGCTTTAGGGCTTCGGCTTTGGTGATAACGGCTGTAAAGGGTTCATTAAGCGGCGTTCTGTTGTCCCCCTCAATGATCGGAAGTGTGAAAACATTGAAAAAGTTGGCATCTACAAATGCGAACTTGTCCTCACGGAACGCTTGATTGTCCACAATAATCTTTGGAGTATGGCCATTTCTAATTCGCGTGGCATCCACTACTTCAGGAAATTCCTGTTTCAATGTCTTTCCAACGGGAGCCATTATAGAACCTTCCTTAATCTCTTCCCCACTTACCTTTGCCCTGAAGGCAACAGTCACAATTTCATTGCCCTTTTCATTATAACGATCGTAGCTTAGCTCATCAACCACAAAAAGTAGGATAACCAAGCAAGAGGCAATTCCTAAGGCAAGCCCAACAATATTGATGGAAAATATCCACTTGTGTTTTACGCTATTTCTCCAGGCGATTTTTAGATAGTTCCTTATCATGATATTCGTTTTTTGAGGTATGGGACCTTTTGATTAGGAGGTCCGGAAAAATTCCATAGGAATTTGCAATTGCCACAGCCATATGTATGCCATATTTACAACTTACTGATTATTAGTTAATTATGTTGCTGTCAACAATAAGATATGGTCAAAACTGTAAAAAATATTTACAGGAGGTGTCCATTATTTATACGCATGGTATTTAAGAAATTCCAATATCCCCACGTGCTAAAAAGTGCCCGAACCCTAATTCCATACATCCGAAAAAATCACAAGCGGATGTCTACCGATTCAGCCAACTTTTAAAATCATTGGTTTTGGGTCTACTAACAATAAACTCCTGATCCCTGGCATTGGTTATTGCCAACTTCAATCGGTGGTTAAAATACCGTTCAATTTTTAAAATGGAGGGCTTTGCCACAATTTGACTTCTGTTGATTCGGAAGAAATGATTGGCATCCAAGGTAGGATACAATTGATCCAAGGTCTCATCAATTATCACCCTTTTGTGAGCTGTTACCCCAAAGGTTATGCTGTCTTCGGAATAGGCATACAACAAATCGGAAATACGAAGTTGGGCAAAACCATCACCCTCTTTAACCAGAATGCCCTCTCGCTGGCTGCCTACACGCATGTCAGCCAAAAAGTTTTGAAGCGTTTCATGGCTTATGGTAAGCTCTTGGGTAGAGCGCTTAAACTTATCCAAGGCCTGTTCCAAGTCTGCTTGCTGTATGGGCTTTAACAAGTAATCCACACTATTCACCTTAAATGCGCGAATGGCATACTGATCAAAAGCGGTGGTGAATATGATGGGGCAAGGTACTTGTACGTTCTGGAAAATTTCAAAGCTTAGGCCATCTGCAAGCTGAATATCCATAAACACTAGATCGGGTGCCTTGTTATTTTGAAACCAGGCCACACTTTCTTCCACGGTGTCCATGATTCCCAATAGGTTATATTCAAACGCTATGGTTTGCAACAAGTTCTGCAATTGGTTAGCCGCCCGGGCTTCGTCTTCAATGATCAGTATTTGCATGCGAATTTTTTTGATCGTCATTCTTTAACAAAGGCAACATCACTTCAAAAAGGTCATTTGCTTTAGATATTGTTACCTGTTGCTCTGATATAAGTGCATAGCGCCGCTCAATGTTTTTCAACCCCAATTTGGTGGTTGGCAATTGGGTGGACTTTGGTTGTATTTTGTTGCTGACCTTCAATTTTCCATCCTCAACAGTAATATGTATACATAAGGGCTTGGCTTTGGAAACAACATTGTGCTTCACGGCGTTCTCCAGTAACAATTGTAAACTCATGGGAATTATCAACAGCTTTTTCGCTTCTTCAGAAAAATTCCAATCCACTTGGAGATTTTCACCAAAGCGCTCCTTTTGTATATGGATATAAGCTTCCGCGAATTTTATTTCATCCTTTAAGGGGATAAGGTTTGCATTTCCAGAGTCCAATATAAACCGGTATACTTCAGACAAGCGATTCACAAATTCCTTTGCTTCCTCCCTGGTGTTTTGATCTATGATATCGCGAAGCGTGTTAAGAGTATTGAAAAAAAAGTGAGGCTGTGCTTGATTCCGCAATGCGTCCAATTGTGCCTGTACAATTGCCCGCTTAGCTTGCTCCTCTTCCCTGATGGACTTCTTTAGCCAGACATAATAATATATGGCCTCATACATGGCCATGGTCATCAAACTGATCAAGATAACGGGCACCACAATTCTTGACCTGATCGGATGATTATAGCTGTCGCCAAATATGACGCCCAATATTGAACTACCCAAATAGTCCACGGTTAGTACGGTAAATACTATGGAAAGGAAAAACAAGGGGATACGTTTTTTATTATCCTTTAGACTCGGGTATCTTTTGCGCAAAGCGATAAGAATTGTACGAATGATCAACCAATTGACCGTTGCAAACATGAGGGAAACACTCCAATTGATGGTGGCTTCAACAAACGGCCATTTACCAAAAGAGCCACCGGAAAATAGAAAATCCGTTACGAAGCTTAGGAGCACAATACCTCCCAACATGAACCATAGGTCGTTAAAGGCTAAATATTTTATCCGATTTGTTTTGTTTAAAAGCCCCATAGAATCATTGGTTTAAAGCCCTACCAAGGGTAGGCCCTGTTTGGCCTGATAAAAGGTGTATGCAATCCAAGAGGCATAACATAATCCAAAAAGGATGACTACAATATTTTTGGCCATTTTGGATGCCTTCCATTTTCTGGTGACCGCTAATGCGAATAAAGGAATTATTTGAATGCCGTGCAATCCGAAAAAATGGGCTACGCGCAAATCACCCGCAATAGTGCTCCAATTGAGCAAGGGTAGTCCCTCACCTCCATCTGCCACACCTACATTGTGTGCCATTTGTCCAATCATCTGGCCTCCTACCCAACTTCCAAACAACACTACTATCCAGCCCAACAATATGCCCCATTGTACTGGTCTGGGTACTTGCATTTTTAATCGGATGGTTTCCACTATATAAAAGACCATAGTGAACACCACTATGCTTATCAGCAAGCCCATGATTGCAAATAGAATCCCATCCAATAGATTGGATTGGTTGTAATGCGATTGCACCCCACGGGAAGCTTGGAGGACCACAATAATAATTTCCAACAATAAAGGCCAGGACACCAAATTGTTTATAATGTTTCGCTTTCTTTTGGAAAATGGGTATAAAGTGGACAATAAACCGGCTGTGAGGATATAAATCCCTCCAGAAATGGAGAATTTGAGAGGTTTAATCCACACATTGATTCCGACCAACATTCGGTCATCAATAAAAAATCCAATAATACAAACGACCGCAAGGATAAAGTGGAACATCCCTATAGCAAACAAGATGGGACTGTGCTGTTTTATAGTACCAAGTACTTCTTTTACGCTGTTCATGACCTTCCTAGTTTTATGGTTCGGAATAACATGAAGAGTAAAAAGCCCACCGGCCCAAGCATAAAGGTGGCAAAGAGGCAAGGTGCCATCAAGAGTTGATGAATTCCCAAATTTTGGTTTTGGTTCAGCATCCACATGCCTATCAGTAGATCAAAAGCCAAGTAATGCACCCAGCCGGCCAGTACTGCGTCTTCCTCAGTAAACAAAGACATCACAGACGATAAACTTCCAAAATCAAGACTACCACCCGTTTGTAGGTGCAAGATGATGTAACACGCATATATTAAGGACAGTAGAATTGGAATTACCCGATAGTCTATTAAAAAGCGGGTCACCTTCCACTTGGGAAGAAAGATCATTAAAAGCCACATCGGCATTGCCATCATACCGGCGATCGAAAAAACTTCTGTTGTTGACATTGATGATTGGTTTTAGAGTTTTACACCCTCCAAAAATCAATAATCGCCTAGGTTTGCCGAAGCTCTTTATGTTGTACCATCGCAATGGATGGTTGAATTGTCATCAACCAAAATTTGAGTATTTCTTCAATAAAAAATGGGAAGCCCGTTTCAACAAGCTTCCCATTCCATATGTTGTATTGATAGGGTTCGGTTCCTAAAAAACTTGATCCAATAATTCTTGCAAACTGGCCCAAGATTTTTGGTCCGCCTCGGCATTATACTCCAAGGGCAACTGGAACTTTTCGCCGTTGGCATCTGCTTCTTTGGAAGTAAAACTATGTTTTACACCAGGATAAGAAATGTATTCGTACTTGGCTCCAATGGAATCCATGGCCGAGGTAAAGGCCGTAATGGATTCAGCGCTGATAAACGGGTCATCGGCTCCGTTGCACACCAACACTTGCGCTTTTAGGTCCTTGGTTGGCATTACAGGTAGAGAAACCCCACTATGGAATGCTGCTACAGCATCAAGGTCAGCCCCGCTATTGGCCATGGTCAAGGCCACGCTTCCTCCAAAACAATATCCAATGGCAGCGAGTTTTTCCGTATCTACGGATTCATGTTGTTTTAACAATTCTACAGCGGCGTTAAATCGAGCTTTGGCTTCGGGTAAATTGCTCATAACACTCATCGCAAACTTTCCGGCATCATCTGGATGGTCGGCCTGCTTCCCATCTCCATACATATCCACGGCCAAGGCCGTGTACCCAAGCTCGGCCAACATATCGGCCCGTTCCCGTACATAATCGTTGTGACCCCACCATTCGTGTACAATAAGTATTCCAGGGCGTTTTTCTGTACTATTCTCATCAAAGGCAATATACCCTTTCAGGTTGGTGGAATCTGAAGCATAGGCAACTTCAACTCCCTTTACTTTTACCTCTAAGGGTGTTGGTTCAGGAGTGCTTTCGGTTTTGGCTTTTTGCTTGCATGAAAAGCTGAGCAACAAGGCAACAAATAGAACGGAAGTGGATAGTGATTTCATCGTGAATTGTTTTTGATCCTATAAATGTAGTGATTGCCTTTTTTGGGGGCAAATCAGCCTTAATTGCAATGACATATGAGATGGATTTGCGTACTTCTTCAATAGGCTATAGCAATTAAAAAGGTAGCGACCGCGATAGCTGCGTTGGATTTCACAAATCTTGAACCTTTACCAGTAGCTGTTTGGGCAATAGCTCTTCGGCAATAATTAAAGGCATTTTAGCTAATAAATGTCAGTAAAATCTTCATAGTTTACTATTTTAGGCTGCCAAAACAAAATCAACCCATACCAAATACCCTATGCGAAAATCCCTCATCCTACCCTTGCTATTGCTTTCTTTCCATCTTGGCAATAGCCAAGTTTCCATTACCCCAGAACCCAGTTGGATCGTTAAGGAAAAACACGACCCCAATGCACAAGCCCCTGAAAATGGAGTAAGTGGAGGCACCCATGTTTTGTTGTACACGGAACAGATTCATATGGACCGAGAGGAAGTCTATATTAAAAGTGTTTCCAAAGCTGTTGAATACAGTGGCATCCAAAACATTTCGAGCGTGGTGGCGGATTATGACCCCACCTATCAAAAACTGCGTTTTCACCGAATTGATGTGATTCGTAACGGAGAGGTGATCAATAGGCTAAGAGAGCAAGACATTCAAACCGCTAGAAGGGAAACCAATGCGGAGAACTACATCTATGATGGGACCATTTCGGCCTTTGTCAATATTCCCGATGTCCGTAACGGGGATATTGTTCTTTACTGTTACAGCAAGAAAGGTTTCAACCCTATTCAAAAAGGTAAGTTCTCTACCAGCTTTGTACTAAATTCCACTCAACCCATAGACAAGATTTCGGCTCATGCCTTTAGCAAAGACCCATTGCACTATCAGTTAATCAATACGGATTTGGAGCCCGTTCGTAAGGTAAAGGCAGGAGTTAACCACTATGCGTGGGCCCAAGAGGATGTACCGGCTATTCTTTTGGAAGAACAAACTCCCACATGGTACGTTCAAAATGCCTCTGTTTTGGTTACCGAATACGACTCTTGGTCCGATGTAATTGCGTGGGGAAGGGACATTTTCACTTTTGAAGAACCTTTGAGCCAAGAACTTCAGGATGTTATTTCCGAAATCAGAAACACCAATAAAAAAGAAGGCGATAGGATTCGAGCGGCTTTGGCATTTGTGCAGAATGAAGTGAGATATCTGGCCATTCACTCCGGTATTGGAGGGTATAAACCCAATTCGCCTAACAAGGTCATGGAACAACGGTTTGGGGACTGTAAGGATAAAAGTGTACTGTTCTCCGCCATGTTGAACGATATGGGTATTGAGGCCTATCCCACTTTGGTGAACACTTCCTTAAGGAAGATACTCCCCACTTTGCCACCTTCTTCCAAAGTTTTTGATCACTGTATTGTAAAAGTGGTGGACCAAAACGGTTCCACTTTGTGGTACGATCCCACCCTAACGGATCAAGCCGGTGCTTTTGACAATGTATACATGCCCGACTACCGCTATGGATTGGTCTTGGACCAGAACATGACAGCTATGGATACCATTTCAGACTTTAGGAACAACCTGGTGGAAACCTTTAGTACCTTTAAGTTGGATGAAATGGGCAAAGGAGCAGAACTAGAGGTTCGCACACATTATTACGATGGCGAAGCGGATTTTATGAGAGCCATTTTCCGAAACAATAGCAATGATGTTATTGCACAAGAACTAATGGCATTTTATACGGAAACATACGGCAGTACTTCTTCCTTGGCAGCACCAACTATTATTGACGATGCTGCGAAAAATGAGTTTGCCTTGTTGGAACGCTATAAATTGGATTCTATTTGGAGACCGTCATTGGAAAATACCAATCACATCAACCTCTCCATCTACCCTACCAACCTCACCTCGGTACTCACCATGCCTTCCCAATTGGAACGAACAACTCCGTTTGCCCTTTCATACCCCATGGTGCGGAAGCAACATGTGAAAATTATGCTTCCGGAGTATATCAGGGCACAAGCAGAGTCTGTGACCATTAACTCAGATTACTTCTACTATGATTTTAGTTCCAATTATGATGCATCAGAGAACATTCTGACTTTGGATTACTATTACAAAAATCAGGATGATCATGTACCCGCTTCAGGGTTTGATGCCTTTTACAAGGACATGGTACAACTGGATCAACAAATAGGCTACTTTATTATCTCCAATAAAAACGGTGGATCTTCTGTCGATTCTTTTGCCTATAATTTGGGCACCCTGATAGGTTACTCCATGGCGGCATTGATTCCCATTGCGTTGATCGTATTGGTGATTGTTATCGTGATGAACCGTAAGAAGAAAAAGCAAGCTTAAACGTCTTTCATCTTATGCGCCATGAAGACATTGTCCCAGGCCTAGGGAACAGCATCCCTGCTAATTGTTGGTGTCAGTATCAAAAAAAGCCGTCAACTCATCAGCAAAAGGTAGTTTGTCCTTGTCATATCCGTAAAATTCGGCTACTATGATTCCATTTTTATCTATTAAAAAACTATTAGGGATACCTCTTATACCATAGGACATTGGCGCTATGCCAGTAATTCCTTTTAGATCGGACATGTTAATCCAGGTGATATTGTCCTCTTTGGAGGCGCCTTCCCAATGATTCCTGTTTTTGTCTAGGGAAAAACTAACTATTTCCAATCCCTTCTCCCGATATTTTTCATAGAGTTCCGCATACTGTTTGCTCTGCCAACGACAAGGGCCACAACCGGCTGCCCAGAAATCGAGAATGGTGTACTCGTTTTGAGGAATGATGCTGGAAAGGTCTACTCTTTCACCCTCTAGATTTTCTCCAGACATTGAAACCATCTTATCTCCTTCTTCTACAATTTTATCAATGGCAATGTAATTTTTTAAGGCCAGGCCATTGGTACTTTGCTTAAGTTCCTCATCCAGTCCATCATAGATTTTTCCCAGTTCATCCTTGGAGAATTTATTGTTGATAAAGGTGAGCTGTTCCAAACTCACTAAATTGTTGGGCTTCTGTCTTACAAATTCCATGGACATTGCACTCGTTATACTATCAATTTGAAATATTTGAGCTCTCAAGCTATCCCTATCTCCTAAATTTGCCTGGATGGAATCTACCAGTTTTTCCCTTTTCTTGTCCAAATCTGCACGGGGAGACGAAAATTCCCAAGCCAGTTCGTGGATTTTGGATCCTTCTACTTTGGCATATCTAAAGTTCTCATAATCTCCTTTGATGGTTATGTCTGAATTATCAATCCAGAAAAATAGATACTTAAAAGCATCAGGATTTGCAGGGTCATATTTTGTTTTAAGCAGGTAGCGACCTGTTTCTTCCACCTTTCCCTTTAGTGTAAAACTATTATTGATCACTAAAGCACTGTCTATGGTTTTTGATAGGGAGAGCTCATCCAAAAGTAGCATCGTACTATCCTTAAAATGGGCTAACTGACCATGGATCACATAACCGGATTCGTTATTGGTTTTGATTTTTTCGGAACAGCCCAATGCTAAAAGGGCGATTAATAGCAAGACAAGTCTCATGTTTGTAGTTTTTGGATTGATAAGTAGCTTATTTTAGATAATACACTTGTTGATCGTATAATATTCCCTGACTAAATTCTTCCAGATAGATTAGATATTTACTGGAATACCTGTCAGATAAATTTTGTTGGTTAAGCATCAATTGTTGGTCCTTTAGGATATGAAAAACCACTTGTACCGAATCAAAGTTTTGATGTACCAATCCATCCTCCTGTAGCTCACGAATCATATCCTTAAGAAACTCTTGACTTTCATTGGAGTGCCTAGGTGTAATCAACGGCATGGCATCCGGATATTTACCTCGATAATGTTCCACCGCATCAGCGGGAACCTTTACACCAGATACATATATACCGCCAAAGGGCGTCATTCTTAAGGAAGTATTGACTGTTTCTTCAGTTACGGGCTTCCCTGCTCCATGGTTTTCCAAAACTTCTTGGAGAAATTGCTTCCATTGTTCCATATCCTTGGTTCTACGGGCCTTATGTTGCTGGTTCAACAATTTGTCCTCATAAATAATTTCAATAACATCTCCCCTGTCTATCTCTTGGTAACCAAAGTTTTCCGCCAACTCATCGTTCCGTAACTCGCCATCTTTGTAAAAGTCCTGGGTACCATCCTCATGGATGTGCCATTCCCGGTGTTCATCGGGATGAAAAATTATACCTCCGTCATCCCCAATGTGGAACCAAGGATATACTTTAGTGCCCTTTGATATCAGGTTGGGAGAGAGATTCTTTTTCGCCATAGTACCAAAGCCCAACGAAACAACGACAAACAATAAGACCAAGAACGAAAAGATAAATTTGTATTTCCTTTGATATCCGCTCTCCCCTACATGAAAGGTGGTTAAAGATTTGATACGGGATAAAACATTGCGGTTACCAAAAGCCAAGGCCAGTCGATAGTGCAATTGATACGACAGTTCCAAGGTTTTGGCATAGTCTACTTTGTTATAGCCCATGTTAATGACCTTAAGATCGCAAGAGGACTCCCTTTCATTTTTGACCATCGAGGACATATGCCAAACAAATGGGTTAAAAAAGAACATCACCTCCAACGACACCTGAAATAAATTGATCAGGTAATCATTTCTTTTAATATGCACCAATTCATGCATTAAAATGATTTCCAGTTCCATTCTACTGAATCCAGTAAGCGCCTCCAACGGAAAATAGATAATGGGCTTCCAATGTCCCATGGTAAAGGGATGGCTAATATATTGGATAATGTTTAGGTCAACTTTTTTTTTGATATTGAGTTTTTGGGCCAAATTGTTAACCAAAGATTCAAGTTGATGATCAGGTTCCCCGTTTGTGTGAAATTTAAGCTGGTTTTTGTGAAGTACTATTTTGGAACCAAAGAACAGTATTCCCAGCAGCCAAATTCCAATGAACCAATGGGTGTTATCCAACATAAAAACACGCATCCGATCCCAAATACCTAGGCCATATTGGTGATTTTCCCAGTCTGTCAATACCACAATTACTCTGGGTTTCAACCATAAATTGTAAATGGAATCACTTGTGAAAAACGATAATGACAGGACAACAAAAAAACCAAAGAAAACGGCCAAGGAAAGGTAGTACCTAAGGTTACCGTGTTTTGGATGAATCAGCCTTAGGAAGATAATCAAAAGCAACCAGGAAGCAGCTCCAATCCAGAGGGAATCAATCAAAAAACCGAGCAGTCTTGTGAAATCCAAATCAAACATCCTTCTCCATTTGTTTGATCATGGCCTTAATGGCATCCAACTCCTTTTTGGTGGGTTTGGCGTTACCCAGAAAACTTTGTGCAAAGCCTAAGGTAGATCCCCCAAAAAGATTTTGAATCATATTCCGCATACCATTGCTCTGTGCCACTTGCTTTTCAATATTGGCCCGGTAGACATGCTTCTTTCCCTCCTTCTCTCTTGCCAACAGACCTTTATCAAACATGATCTGCATTAATTTAAGAGTGGTCGTGTATCCTTTGTTGGAGTCCAAAGCTTCATGGACCTGCTGTACCGAAGCTTCTTTCAAATCCCAGAGAACAAGTAAAATCTCTAATTCTTTATTGGTGTATGCTTTCATCTACGAATAATTTCGTAACAAACATACGAAAAGATTCGTAATAAACAAATACAGGGCAAATATCTGGTTGGATGTTGATCTTAGCGTACTCCCATATTCAGCTTGATCAGCCTCAGGCTGCTATCGTTATTGGCTACCACCACGTATTGTTCCCCTTTAATGGTTATGCTGGCCATATCTTTGACATCTCCATCCATATAAAGCCCACTTTGATGGGGATACAATGGGTAAAAATCCCCTTGTCCATTTCCTTTGAGGAATGTACCAAAACTGGCATCGTTTCTAGGAGTTTCCACTTCAGAAGTGTAAAGGTTTCCAGCCAGAATCACATCAAGATTGCCATCCAAGTCAAAATCGTCAACCTGAATATCATTTACGGACGAGAATTGGGCCAAGTTTGGAAGTTTGGTTGATATATAGGTACCATCCCCCTTATTTTGAAAATAGGTAGTTGCGAAGGTACTTGCCTTGAGTTGCACGGATTCCTCCAAACTTTTTTTGCCTACCATATCCAAGACGGTAGCCCCACTAAAATCCTTGTAGGTTTTAAACTTGTGCTTTAGATAG
Organism: Flagellimonas sp.; assembly: GCF_965215805.1. Taxonomy (GTDB): domain Bacteria; phylum Bacteroidota; class Bacteroidia; order Flavobacteriales; family Flavobacteriaceae; genus Flagellimonas. The sequence goes on from NZ_OZ244124.1 coordinate 3,336,706, forward strand.
GGCATTTGTTGAGAGGAGCACTCCTTACCCCGTACGGGATACACTTTGTCATCAGCCTCAAATCCCAAAATGATATCGTTCTTCCCATTTTTATCAAAGTCGGAACCGAATACCATGAACGGGGATTCAATAGAAGCTCTGTACTTATAATTTAATCCCAAATTGCCAGCAATGATGTCCATATGCCCGTCCTTGTTGAAATCCGCCACTTCAACTGAATACCACCAGCCTTCTGTATTTTCAAAGCCCAGTTGTTCAGGGTTCGATTTTTTAAAGAAGCCCTGTTCGTTCTTAAATAGAGTAAGTGGCATCCACTCTCCTACCACCAATAGGTCTTTATCCTGATCGTTGTCATAGTCCATCCAGACCGCATCGGTTACCAATCCCAAATCCATCAGTCCAACGGCCTTGTTATCGGTTACATCTACAAGTTTTCCATTTTTATTTTCATAGAGATAAGAGGATGCTGGCAAGGGATATTTTTGCGGGACCAGTCGACCGGCAACAAACAAGTCCAAATCCCCGTCCCCATCATAATCACAGGGCGTGGCCCTTCCCCCACTAAAGGCAATATCTGGAATAAGTTCTGTTGAATCTGTGAACTTTCCATCTCCCTGATTCAAGTACAATCTGTCTTTTAGGGTTTCAGTTCCATTAAGGGCTTCATTCCCACCGTTGACCACGAACAAGTCCTCCAACCCGTCATTGTTTAGATCAAAAAATATAGCCGAAACTTCTTCACTTTCCTTATTTCCCTTCCAAGGACCATCAATTGATAAGAATTCCCCATTTTTCTGTTGGACAAACATCTGTCCTTCCTGACCCATGGCTCCACCAACATACACATCGTCCAGTCCGTCATTGTTGATATCTGTAGTGGCCAATGCAGGACCAAGCTGGGAGTATCTATGAGGTAAGAGCACTTCCTTGGCAAAGTCATTATATATATTCTCCCTATGTTCAAAATCCAACCCAAAATGCGGTCCGCTGGTTTCAAAAAGCTTGAGGCTTTCTGTCTTTTTTTGTTTTGAGGTATCCCCTGCATTTTGATAATTCAAAGTGATGGCTTGGTTGTGGCTCACATATTCCAAGGTCTGTTCCTTGTCATCTGGCCATCTTACGGTCAAGGAATCTATAAGTCTATTTTTTCCCAATCCAAAATGGACAATGGGCTCATGTGAGGATAGGTAACCCCGTACGGTCTTAAATTCTTGATACTGCAGTTCTTTCCCAATTTTCAAGGTAATTTTCGCCCCTAGTCCAGTGGCATTATTTTGAGGCCCAATAAGTTTGATTTTCAGATAATTCCCGGTATTGGAATCGGAACTGGTATTCTTGAACACAAAGGCTTCGTCATCCAAATTATTGATCACCAGGTCTAAATCCCCATCATTGTCCAAATCAGCCACCGCCGCCCCGTTTGAAAAACTCTTTTCCTGAAAGCCCCAGTCGCCCGAAACATTCTTAAAGTTGAGTTCTCCCAAATTCTTATAGAGGTAATTGACTTCCTTTATCGGTTTGTACAAATTGATGATTTCCTCACTCTTTTGGGCAATCAATTCTTCCGCAGATTGGAATTTGGGACGGTTTTGCTCAAAGAATTTGGTAAGCCGCTTTTCAATATCCTTATCAAAAATATCCCTTTTGTATCCATTGGTGACCAACAGATCTTTGTTCCCATCATTATCAAAATCCGAAGCTAGACCTGCCCAGCTCCAATCGGTTTTGTCAATGCCGCTTAGCTTACCCACTTCACTGAACATGGTATTTCCCTGGTTTAAATGAAGCATATTGTGCATGTATTGGTGATGGAAACCCAAATCCAATAATTGGTTGAAGCCTTCTACATCCATGGAGGGCATGGACTGCTTGGCCCGTTTATGATCCGCAGGGAGCATTTCCGTAACAAAAATATCCTCCAAACCGTCGTTGTTGATATCCATGATATCCACACCCATGGAATAAAGGGAGATATGTTTGGTGGATTGTTTAATCTGTTCCTCCAAATACTTGCCGCCCCGATTGATATATAAATAATCGTCCTCATCAAAGTCATTAGCCACATAAATATCAGTGAAGCCATCACCGTTGACATCAGAAGCCACTACCCCCAGACCATACCCAAAATTATGGGCCAGCCCGACTTCCCTGCCAATTTCAACATATTTCCCGCCATCATTTCTATACAATTTGTCCCGATTGTAATCGCTGGGTTGCTGCTTGTTTTTAAGAACTTCCGCAATAGGGAGCATAAACTGGTTGGGCCTGTTGACCACATAAAGGTCCAGATCACTATCCCTGTCAAAATCAAAGAAAACCGCTTGGGTGGAATATCCAATATCCGCCACCCCAAAATTGGAAGCTTGTTCCTTGAACGAGCCATCACCCTGATTAATGTATAGTAGATTCCCGCGATTTTCATCGGTATCCTGCCATCCACCACGGCATACATAAATGTCCAAAAAGCCGTCTGAATTAATGTCCACCATGGAAACACCGTTGCTCCATCCCTTATGAGGTTTGATGTTGGCTTTTTGGGTGATATCCTCAAATCTTAATCCTCCTTTATTCAAGTATAGCCTGTCCTCCACCTCGTTACCCGAAAAGAAAACGTCTTGCAAGCCATCATTATTGATGTCCCCTATGGCCACCCCGCCCCCGTTGTAGGCATAGCTAAAGTTTTCAAAATACTCAAAGCGTTCCGTTATCTTATTGGTGAAGTCAATCCCGGTAAAATCGCTATCCAACTTTTGGAACAAAACGGTATTGGCCTCTTTTGGGCTTTCTGTGGAAGTACAACCGATTATCGCAATCAGAAAAAGCCACAATACGGAACGAAATGTTGATGAATGCCTAAGCATAAAATCTTTATTGATATTAAATTGACAAAGCCCTTTTCTTTATCCAAGAAAAGGGCATGTCCAAACTTAAAACTAACTAACTAACTCAAAAGCCAATTATCTTTAATACCCTGGATTTTGTGGATAGTCGTTTGATGATCTATCAATCTGGGTCAGTGGAATGGGCCTTAATGCGTGATAATCCTGGATATTGGGTGCTCCCCCAGCATTATGCATCTGAACGCGTTCCACGAGTTTACCTGTTCTTACCAAATCGAACCAACGTTTACCTTCCGCCGCAAATTCCTTGGCGCGTTCTTCCAAAATCACATCCAAATCCACCGCAGCAATGGGAGGCAATGCAGCTACATTGTCCACATTATAAGCTCTCATTCGCACTTCATTCAAGTATTGAAGTGCCTTGGTTTGGTCTGGTGCCGATTTAAGTGCATTGGCCTCGGACGCTATCAAATAGGCCTCCGCCAAGCGGTATACAATAAAATCGCGACTTCCCTCTGGCTGGTTTACGGATGCCCTATTGGGTTGCTCCCATTTTCTGGAAGTTGGAAAGATACGTTCGGTCAATTCATCCCGATTGTATATCTGACTTGAGAACGGTCTGGTATCCTTTTCGGCCTGACTCAATGGTGTTCTTGGAAGCCATACCACGGTGTCACCTTCCATAACTCCAGGAGGAGCAGTATCCGGATTGTTGGAAAAATAAACCGATGTAAAACTTGCATCATAGCGTTCATCTTCCATGTCATAAAGATTCAGCAAATAGTCGGTTGGCTTGAACCTTTTCCATGGTCTTCCATTGGCGATATCCCTTTTCATCCCATCCAGTTTGTCATACTCCATCAGGAAAAATAGGTGTGCTGGATTTCCAGAACCATCAAAATTTGGATCATCCGCATATTGAAAGGAAAAAATCAATTCACTGTTATTCTCATTGGTATCTAGGTTCCATAAATTTTCCACCGGTCTTACCAATGAAAAAGCCCCACTATTAATTACTTCTTCAGCTAACTGGGCAGCTTGATCATAATTCCCCTGGGTCAAATGAATTTCGGCCAAGGCCATTTTTGCGGCCCAAGACGTAGGTCTTCCCTGATCATTTTGGACAGCCGGCAAAGTCTGCTCTGCAAACTCCATATCCTCCAATATTCTGGAATACATTTCCGGGACAGGGGTTCTGTTGGCTTCACTTTCCACTCCTGTGGTTTCGTCGGCCGAATAATGAACGGCTCCCCATTGACGTACCAACCAGAAATAGTAGTACCCTCTCAAAAATCTGGCTTCTGCCAATATTTGATTTAGTTCCCCTGCATCCTTAATGATTTCAGGGGCTCTATTGATCACTGTGTTGGCGGTATTGATTCCTACGTACAATTCCTCCCAAGCAGCCTGCAAAATACCAGCGCTGGCATTCAGGTCGGTATCGTATCTATTAAAGGATTTGTTTCCTCCATCAGAACCGTTGGTATAGGTATCGGTACCGAGAGTTAACAAGGTCCATCCATTTTCTCGGTTTGATCCACCATTATCATTTCCCATAAGGGCGGTAAATGCCGCGTAGGTGGCGTTCAGACCAAAATGAATGCCCTCGGGGGTGGAGTAAATTCCATCAGCAGTGATGCCGCCAGTCAACTCCTCTTCCAAATAATCATCACAGGAAAAAAGGCACGAGGCGATTATCAATAAGATTACTTTTATATTTTTCATTTCTTTTTAGGTTTTGTTATTTAGAATGTTGTGCTCAGTCCAAAGATGAATGTTCTCGGACTTGGCAAATAGTTTCGGCCCGGGAAATTTGTAGTTGGGCCACTATTCGCAACATCTGGATCAATTCCGTCTATCAACTCACTTGAGGTAAATAAAAATGGATTCTGGGCAGTAACATAGAACCTCAGTCTCTGCAAACCTATTTTATCGAGAAATGTCTCATTAAAGTTGTATCCCAAGGAAATGTTCCTCACCCTTACATACGATCCATCAAAATAGTTCAACACTCCGGCATCTTTGGGAGATTCCTGATTGGCATTGGGTCTTGGGATGGAATTACTTGGATTTTCAGGTGTCCAATAGTTCACATCCACATTGTTGTATCTTCCAAACAACGAATTGTTGTTTCCAAATGCCTGGGACCTTATGGTATGTCCTTGCCTGGTTAAAAGGGCAACAGTAAAATCCCAACCCTTATAGTTTATATTACTGGTTAAACCACCAATCCATTGTGGGTCTTGGTAACCAATAATTTTCCTGTCATCATCATTTAAGACACCATCGCCATTCAAATCTGCCAATTTGATATCTCCAGGAACCCTTTGAAACGAACCTGCCTGAGCTGTTTCATCCAACTGCCAGATACCATCAAATACTCTATCGTAGAAAACACTCAATTGTTCTCCAATAAACCAACGGTTGCCCACATCGTCACCTTGACCTTCCAATAGGCTCACTATTTCACTTCGGTTTCTGGAGAAATTGAAATCAGTGCTCCATGTGAAATCTTCGGTTTGTACGTTTACGGTACTCAAAACAACTTCGATACCCTGGTTTTTGGTTTCCCCTACATTCTGAAGAACGGAGTTAAAACCAGATGTGATTGGGATGGTTCTTTCCAATAACAAATCGGAAGTATTCCCTACATAATAATCTATAGAACCGGAGATCCTGTTGTTGTAAAATCCAAAATCAATTCCAGCATCAAAGGTGGTGGTGATTTCCCATTTCAGGTCAGGGTTTGCAATTTCATTGGGTCTAAAACCAAAAGCTGGACTATCGCTAAAAGATCCTTCGGTTCTTGAAAGTCCACCCAGCGTACTAAAAGGGTCAATGGGGTTCCGTCCTACCGTACCATATCCCAATCGCAATTTTAGATTGCTAATGGTCTGGGATTCTTGTAGAAAATCTTCCTGACTCACTCTCCAAGCAAAGGAGCCTGAAGGGAAGAAGCCCCACTTGTTACCCTCGGCAAGCTTGGAAGATCCGTCGTATCTCCCCGTTAGGGTAAATAGATACTTGCTCTTGTATGAATAATTGAATCTTGCCATAAAGGAAGTCCACCGCTCCGTATCCAACGAGCTATCCCTGTTGGTTACTTCGGATGCATCCCCCAGATTGTTGAAGGTTTGCGACTCGGATGGTAAATCCCTTACGGCCAAGGTGGTGAAATCGTCCTTGATGTCCTGGGCACTAAAAAGGAATGTGGCATCCAAAGTATGAACCTCGTTAAAGGTATTATTATAGTTTATCAAGTTTTCAATGGTAAACGATGTGGTATTTCTAAGATCCTTTTGTGCAGTGTTCAGTCCACCTCGGTTAACGGAGCTAAGGGTACCCCTAAAATCATTGTTCCTATCAATGCGAAACTCAGGACCGATATTTAAAGTGTACTTTAAATGGTCATTAAACTGATAAGTTCCGAAGATGTTGGCAAAATACCTAAAGGTCTTGTTGTTGTCAACATAGTTTCCGCCTACAAAGTCGTTCAATGGATTCCAAATCAGTCCATCGTCCAATGGATCCGTGGTAGGTGTAACCCCATCTTCCTCAAAAGGTCGGGTTAGCGGTGAATTTCTAAAGATGAAATTAAGGGTGCTTCCATCGTTCAAATCATCCCTATCCGCAAAGGAGATCTGTTGTGAAAGTCCTACCTTTAATTTATCCGTTACATTCATATCCAGGTTGGTCCGCATGGTCAACCTTTCATATTCCGCATTCTTTACGATTCCTTCCTGTTGGAAATAGTTCAACGAAACATTGTAGCGTACTTTCTCAGAACCTCCTGAGATACCTACTTGGTGATTCTGTTGTAGGCCATTCTGAAAAATGAGGTCTTGAAAATTGGTGTTTATTCCTGCCTGAAAGGCTTCCAGTTGTCCTGCTTCCAAACCATCTGCCAAGGTTGGGATTGGCAAAGTCCCTGCGGCCAATCCTTGTTCCTGCTCGCTCGCGGCCCGTTGGGACTCCAATCGCATGGCCACCCACTGATCTGAGTCCATCAAATCAATGTTTTCATAGGGCTCCGAAAATCCGATATAGGACTCATAGGAAATCTGGGCCTTACCAGCTTTACCCCTTTTTGTGGTAATCAAGACCACACCATTGGCACCTCGTGCACCATAAATGGCAGCTGAAGAGGCATCCTTTAATATTTCTATGGATTGAATATCATTAGGGTTAAAATCACTTAGGTCTCCAGAAACAGGAATCCCGTCCACAACGAACAAGGGCTGATTGGAAAAATTAAGGGAGCTTCTACCCCGAATCAAAATACTGGGAGAACTACCGGGCTGGTTACTATCAAAGCTCACATCCACACCAGCTGCCTTACCCGCCAAAGCGTTCAGGGCGTTACTTTCCTTGGTAATATTTACATCATCTCCTGAAACTGATGTTATGGCTCCCGTTACATCACTCTTCCTTTGGGCACCATACCCCACCACAACTACCTCCTCCAGGCCAGCTGTACTTTCTGAAAGAGTGACATTAATGGTTGTTTGTTGACCTACGGAAACCTCCTTGGTTGCAAACCCAATATAGGAAATGACAAGAATTGCTTCGTCATCTGCAACTTCCAAACTATAGTTACCATCAAAATCTGTTTGCGCACCATTAACGGTACCCTTTTCAACAACGCTGGCTCCTGCTAGCGGAACGCCGTTTGAGTCCACAACTTTACCATTTATTTGCCGCTGTTCGATTTCTTCGTCATCGGTTTCGGCATTGGTATCCAAACTTGATATCCCATCGCGCTTTTTACGAGAAAGCAATATCTGACGGTTGAGGGTCCTATATTTAACATTGGTATTGTTGAAAAGCAATCTTAGTATATGCCTGATGTCCTTACTTTCAACATCCAAGCTTACTTTGCGGTCTAAGTTGAGCTGCTCACTTTCAAACAAGAATCGAAATTCGGACATGGATTCGATTTCGTCAAAAACTTGCTCAACAGTTACATTGTCTAGTTTTAAGGTCAATTTGGTGTTCTGAGAATACGAACTGGCATGGATCTTCAACAATGAAACTAGAAGTAGAAAGGTTGTAAGTTTCATTTTTAAATCAATTTTAGGCAGTGGAATGCTGAATCTACTGCCTTTATGGCATTTTTTCATATTTTTGTTTTGGTTATTAAATAATTTTTGAACTGAGATTATTTAGTCCATTTCATAAATCGGAAGATGTTGCAACCATTTTCCGATTTTTTTGGTTTTTACGGTTTCTTCATTTCATAGGCATTTAGAGTTTAGTTAGTTTAGTTAATAAATTATCACGTTTTCGTTAGCTTCTATAGTGTATTCAAAGGGAGTTACATTGCTTATGGACTGCATTACATCGTGTATGCTCTCTATATCCACATGAAATCTTGCATTAAATTTCTTTTGGTTTAGTTCTTCCTTATTGTTGGTTATGGTGACATTGTATCTGCGCTCAATCTTTCTGATCATATTATTGAACTCAGATTTTCTAAATACCAACTCCCCCTTGATCCAACTTGTATGCAGATCCAAATCCACAGCTGCTTTGCCAATGGTATGATCGGACTTATTAAAAGCTCCTTTGAAGCCAGGTTCCAGAATAAGGTTTTGACCCGAAATGGACGCGTCGCGCATACGAACGGAACCTTCTACCAAAACCGTGTTTATTTCCGTATCCTCCTCGTATGAGGATACATTGAATTCCGTTCCCAAAACTTCCACAGCCACTTCTCCCGCACTAACAATAAATGGATGATCAACATCCTTGGCCACCTTAAAATAGGCTTCGCCGCTAAGAAACACCTCTCGATTGTGATTTTTGATAAAGTTTATGGGATACCTTATGCTACTACCAGCATTTAGATGCACAATGGTACCATCCGATAATTCAAGATTGAAGATTTTGCCGTACGGTACAGCCAATTCGTTATAGATCAATTCCTCAATCTCATCGTTTTGGTCGTATATCAGTATATCCCCCTTTTGGGTGCCAACCACCAAACCATTGGCAGCAACAATTTCCTGATTTTCGCCTTGGTCTATAACCTTTACATCCTCTCCTCCTATTTTTAGGGTAATAACATCTGCAGGATTGGAATCCTCAGTGGTATCGAGATTTGCGTTAAACAGGAAATACGTTGCGGTTATAAGACCAATTAAAATGGCAGCATATTTTAAAATCGAAGGAGCAATGGAACGAATAGGCTTGATCGCCTCCAAGCGTTTCTTAACCAAGTTCCAATCGTTGTCAATGTCCAACTGGTCCAAAAACTTCAAGGATTCGTCTACCAATCCCTTTTGCAAAAGATTTTCTAAAAGTTCCTTTTCCTCGGCATTTAGAGATGAGTTGAGTTCAGGATTTACCTGCCCATTTTTTTGAATTTGTTTTAATGCCGCTATAAATTTTTCCGAATGGGACATAATATAGTGTTCTATATATATTGTTAAGGAAATGTTATTTTAGGGTGACAACATTTGATGCTTTTTTTGAACAATCACCAATTTTACAGGTTTGATTTTGACAAAAAAGTATAAATTTAACTTTTGAAGCACTAACCCTGTAAGCGTTTACATCTTGTAAATAACCAGGAATTGAAGACCACTACTCAAAAAAAAGAAGCATTGGAAGGCCTGTTCCGAGAGCATTATGCCTATCTGGCATTAGTGGCTTTTGGTGTTGTGGGCGATAAAGACATTGCCAAGGACATTGTGCAGGATTTCTTTGTCTGGTACTGCCAAAAAGAAAAGGAAATTGCCGTTAGGGCAACTTTTAAGACCTATGCCACTAGAGCTGTAAAGAACCTAAGCATCCAACATATTGAAAAGAAAAAACGGAAGGTGGATATCCTTAAAAACTTAAACCCAAGAGAGTTTGAGGAACCCTTTGCATTGGCCAACAAAATTTCCAATGAACAACGACTTAGGGAATTGCTTGATAAACTACCAACGGCTAGAAGGGAAATTTTCATTTCCTATGTGGCCTATAATATGAGTTATTCTGAGATTGCCAAGGAGAACGACATTTCCATCAATACTGTTAAAACGCAAATGAAAAGGGCTTACGCGTTTTTCAAGAATCACATCCCGGACAATTCCATTCTAGTTATTCTTGTGACACTTCTCCTCAAAAATGTATGAGAACCCTGTCAAATTGAGCTGGAGTTTTCATTCTTTAGATTGAACACATGATCTGCCAAAATGCGTTCCTTGGCAGATTTAAGATAACTGCGACCTATAGGAATGTTCTTGGTGCCAATTTCTACATTGTGTCTTTCCATGGACATGACTTTGTCTATAGCTATAACATAGGATTTATGAACCCTAAGAAAATTGTTTTTTGGCAGTTCGGCAATAATCCCAGACAGCGATTGATACACAATGTAATGTCCTGATAATGTGTTTATTTTAATGTAATCCTTCAAGCTTTCAATGAATAGTATGTCCTTGAACAGAATCTTCACCATTTTCTTGTTGGCCCGAATAAAAAAATAGGTGTTTTCAACCTCCTTTCTACCTATCGCGCTATCCTTTCTGGCCATCAACCTTTCAGAAACCTTATTGACAGCTTTCATAAACCGCTCCAAACGAATGGGCTTTACCAAATAATCAACCACATTGAACTCATAACTTTCCAGGGCATATTCCCGGTAGGCCGTGGTAATAACTACCAATGGTTGTTTTTGCATACTTCCAAGAAATTCAAGTCCACTTAAATGCGGCATGTTTATGTCCAGGAATATTACGTCTATCTCTTCATGTTCCAAGTCTGAAAGCGCATCCGTAGCCTTGGTATAGGAATTTACAACGCAAACATTGTCCAGTTTTTTGATATAGGACTCCAAAATACTGATAGCCAGGGGCTCATCGTCTATAATCAAGCAATTGATTTTCATCCCAAAGGTATTTTTAGCATAACATGGTATTGATTGTTCTCTGGATACGTCTGAAGTTCATAGGTTTCTCCGTATAAAAGTTCAAGTCTTCGTCTCGTATTGGCAATTCCAATGCCATCCTTGGTTTTCCTCGAGTCCGTGGGGTCAAATTCATTGGTCAAATAAAAAACCAGTAAATCTCCCTCCCTTTCATATTTCATTTTTATCCAAATACTGCCATCGCTTAATTGCCCATGCTTAAAGCAATTTTCCACGAAAGGTAAAAACAGCAAGGGTGGAAGTTTCACATCATCCAATTGTCCCTCGGTCTGGATATCACAATTCAATTGATACCCATGTCTTATCCGCTCCAGTTCAATATAGTTTTTTATGTATTTGATTTCTTTGGCCAAGGGGATTTTTTTCATGTTTATGTCGTAGATAACATACTCCATGATCTCAGATAGCTTAAGAACAACTTCGGCTGCTTTTTTGGACCGCTGCAGGGTTAGTGCATAAAGGTTATTTAGGGTATTGAAAAAAAAGTGGGGCTGTATCCTGGCCTTTAAAAATTTAAGTTCGGTTTCGGATTGTAGGGCCAACAAATGCTTGCTCTTGTTCAATTGAACCACATATTCCACGGTGAACTTGATTGCAGAGACCAACCCAATCACGTATATTTCGCCCAAAACCACAGTCACAATATGGTTGAACCCAAAGGGTTCATGAATTCCCTCAGCCTCTCTCCAGATTACTTCACAAACCCACCAATACGACAGCCCTACTCGAACAAAATAATGGCAACCAAGGGCAAGCATCAATAACAGGACATAGGTTTTATATCTTTTGGATAGAATAAATTTTGGGACGAGATAGTAAATGTTGAAATACACCATGATCATATGCAACGGGAACTCCACCATATTGGATTTGAAGGAGTACCAATAATCGTGAAAATAGCTACCCCATCGGATGGAATTGAACAAAAAATAGACCACCCAAAATATGATGTGGTATCGGATGGGAATCGTGGTCTTTACCTTGTTCTCTATGTTCCAAAATGCACTCAATACTGAACTTTTGCAGGGATTAAGGTGGATGAAAATTAGATGTTTTTGGCCAATCTACAAACTTGATAATCACCCTATTTAGAGTGGAAACACGCCGATAAGGGAAAACCATGCGATTGACCTTCACAAACATACCGTTCAGATAAAAAATAATTTAGATTTTTTAAAAAACAATACTTTCAAATTGACAATTACAGTTGGAAATCACATTTTATGCGACTTGCATCCATAGATATTTTACGGGCAGTTACCATGGTCTTAATGATTTGGGTAAACGACTTTTGGACCCTTTCCAATGTTCCCAAATGGCTTACGCATGCCACAGCCAATGAGGATTATTTGGGTTTTTCAGATGTTATTTTCCCGCTGTTTCTGTTTATCGTAGGCCTTAGCATTCCCTTTGCAATTAAGAACAGAATGGACAAGGGAAAATCAAAATCATCCATTGCCGTTCATATTCTCATTCGTTCTTTTTCCCTTTTACTAATAGGATTCTACCTTATGAACTATGAGGTAGCTTTTGACGAAGGCATCTTAATTGGAAAAGATTTCTGGACCATTTTAATGACGCTGGCCATTGTCCTGGTTTGGGTTGACTGGGAAAAAACATCGACCGCAAAAAAATATCATCCACATTTTAGGGCCATCGGTGCTGCCCTGTTGATCTTTCTGGCAATTATTTACAAGGGTGGAGCTACAGGTGAGGATTGGATGCATGTTCACTGGTGGGGCATTTTGGGTCTTATTGGCTGGGCTTATCTTTCCAACTCCCTGATTTTTCTGTATTCCAAGGGAAATCTGATCATAATTCTTCTTCTCTGGATACTGTTCAATACACTATGTGTCCTCTTTCAACAGGGAATAGTGGAAGGCCCTGATGGATTTTTACGATATTTCTCAGTGCTATTCCAAGGTACCATACCTGCTTTTACATCAGCTGGAGTGTTGACCACCTTATTGTTCCAAAAATATTCCGCTACCCGATTAAATTCTGCGTACCTGGTCTTGGCCTTCCTTGGGATTGTAAACATTGCCTTGGGATTGATTACCAGACCCATGTGGGGGATTTCCAAATTACAAGGCACCCCATCCTGGTTGGCCATTTGCACCGGAATTGGGGTTTTGGCCTTCATTTTGTTTCATTACTTGGCCGATGTAAAGAAAAAAACCAAATGGGCAACCTTTATTTCCCCTGCGGGAACTGCCACCCTTACCTGCTACATGATTCCATATATGGTATATCCGATTCGTAGTTTGTTGGGCTTTAGACTCCCTGACATTTTCAACAACGGATATGCGGGACTATTGGTGTCTTTTGTTTTTGCGCTTCTTGTTGCGGCATTTACAGGTTGGATGGAACGTAGAGGGTATAAACTGAAACTCTAGAATATAATTGATTTACCCCACTCCTACTCATTCCATTACAACCTTTTTTCCCGGGGTTCTAGATCCGTTAGCTCCGCTATTTTAATAGGGCGACCACTTTCAATACTTTTTCTAGCCCCTATACCAATAAGAATGGACATTGCTCCGTCCCTTACCCCAGCGGCCCTATCAAAAGGGTCTTGGGTGTTTGGAAGTTTGAATATTTTTTCATGAAGTCGCTTATCTCCTCCACCATGTCCCCCTCTTTCCATGGGTACCTGTACCGTTTCATGGTCTTTCCATAGATGATGGAGAATCATGGGTTTGTACCCTTCCACTTCCTTTAGGCCCTGAGTCATTTCCAAAGCGTGAAGCTCTTCTTGACTCAAAGCATTTTCCTTGCGATAGGGAATGTCGTGCCATGCCTCTATCCTACCCTTGGTTCCATTGAATGCTATCCGCCACCCTTCAAAAGGAGAATAAGTCGTTAACGAATAATTGACCACGGTTCCGTTCGCATATTTTATCTGGGAAGACATCTTATCATAGATGTTTATTTCTTCCCGATACAGACAGTTGTCCCTAACATAACCATCATGCTTTTCGTTGTTGACATAGAGGTTCATGTCCATTTTGCTTTGGGTGATATCCCAATGAAAATCACAATTATCCACATGTTTGCAATCCCTGCAATTGTTTCCTCTAAATGCATTGGCACTGCCATAATGCTCCAAGTCTCCGTAAGCGAATACTTCCATGGGGTCCGAATCCAACCACCAGTTCAATAAATCAAAATGATGGGTTGCCTTGTGCACCCACAAAGTTCCCCCAGTCTGACGCAGGCCGTGCCATCTCCTAAAATAGGATGCTCCGTGATAGGTATTTAAGTACCAATTAAAATCTACAGAGGTTATTTTGCCAATGGTCTCCTCCCGAAGTAATTCCTTTATTTTGGTGTTGTAAGGAATCCAGCGATAATTGAATCCAACAATTACCTTGTTGTCGTGTTTCCTTTCAGCATCTATAATCTGTTGGCATTTGTCCTCATCGGTGGTCATTGGTTTTTCTGTCAACACATCACACCCCAACTCAAGACCGCGAATGATGTATTCGTGATGTGTGGAGTCCGTTGTGGTAACGATTACTAGATCTGGTTGGTTCTGTTGAACCATTTGATCAAAATTGGAATAAGTACTGCACTTTACACCCATGTAGTCTTTGGCAAAAGCCAACCGGCCAGGATTAAGGTCGCATAAACCTACAAACTCCAAGGTGTCAGAATAGGTATCCACCAATCGTTTCCCCCAAAATGTGATACCTCTTATTCCGGTTCCCACCAACACAACTTTTAGTTTTCTTCCCATAAATGTAAAGTTCAATGGTGATGCTTCTACCATAGTTCCAGCGGCCAACATGGACACTGCCGTTAAAAATTTTCTTCTGGTTTGTTTGTCATTCATGGCGATTTCGGTTTAGTGGATTATAAATTGATTTCTGACTTCAGTAACGAGGTAAAGATTATAATCTTTTGAAACAAAGGCCTATGTCCATCAAGGTATTTTGTGCAATCGATTACACAATTATAGCAATTTACCATGCGTAATCAAAATATTTTTGCCATCTTGCCCCCAACATAAGTGTTCAATTCATTTCATTTTTGAACTTTTGGATTCTATCAAATGGCCAATAAAACAACCATCTATGATATTGCAAACCAGCTAAATCTCACTGCGGCAACGGTTTCGCGGGCGCTTAATAACAACCCCAGAATTAGCAAGGCCACAAAAAAATTAGTGCTGGAAACCGCTAGGGAATTAAACTATGAGCCCAACAAGTTGGCCCTGGCCCTAAAAAAAGGGAAAAGCAATAATGTAGGAGTGGTTGTCCCCTATATCAACCACAGTTTTTTTTCCACCATTATAAGAGGAATTGAGGAAGAACTCCATCCCAAGGGATACCATGTAATCATCAGTCAATCGCACGAAGAAGAGGACCGGGAAGGACAAACCATAAAGAGTTTACTAAATGCCCAAGTAGAGGGCATTTTGATTTCGGTCTCCCGATCTACAAGAAATACAGAACACTTGGATGAGGTGGTACAAAAAGGTATTCCATTGGTCTTCTTCGACCGAAAGAAAGATATTAGCGGAGTAAGTTCTGTAATTTTCGATGATTATCAAGGGGGATATCAGGCCACCAAGCATTTAATTGAATTGGGATGTTCCCGCATTGGCCATTTTTCGGGTGATAGATCTTTGGAAATATACCAAGACAGGTATCAAGGTTATGTAAGCGCGCTTAAAGACCACGGGAAGGAGCCCGACCAAGATTTGGTTTTTGAAATTAGCAGTACGGCAGAGGACGGTATACAGGCCATTAAAAGTCTGATGGCACTTAAAAATCCGCCAGATGCCATTTTCTCATCCACGGATTACGGAGCTCTGGGCGCAATCACTTGGTTAAAGAATAATAGCTTTAAAATACCATCCGACATCCGCGTAGTTGGATTCAGTAACGAACCTTTTACCGAGTTTATGGACCCTCCCATAAGTTCCATGGACCAATCTCCTTTGGAAATGGGAAGGAAGGCCGCCCAAATGTTCTTGGAGCAAGTAGGTCAAAATTCAAAAAGAAAAGAAAAAAGAATAATCCTCCCTCCTAACCTCATTGTCAGGGAATCTTCTTCATAGCTTTTAAGCCAAATGCGTTTTCCTGAAAGCTGAAGGTGTAAGCCCTTCAAATTTTTTGAAGGCGCTGTTAAAAGAGGACAGGCTACTGAAACCGGAATCAAAAGCTATGCTGGATATCGTAAAATTTTCGTTGTCCTTATCCACAAGCAGTTTCTTTGCCTCTTGAATCCGATAGAAATTAACAAAGTCATTGAAATTCTGCCGGGCATGTTGGTTAATGACTTCAGAGGTTTTTTGCGCACTCACATTCACCAAGCTGCTTAAACTGGATAGGGAAACATTGGATTCCAAATACAACTTATTATCAACCAAATGATGGGTCAATTCATGAAATAGGTCCAAATCATTGTTCCTTTTAAAGGCATTTCCGTCCATATCCGTCACCTTGAGTTGAAATGCTTTAAAACTCAAGAAATAGACCACCATGGAATACATAATAGGACCAACTATGTAGGGTACTGCATCTTCCACAATGTTCAATACATAGGAAATCCAAATAATGACCAAGCCTATATGCAACAAACCTAACCAGGTAAAAATGGCCTTTTGGGATTTGGTCCTAGACTCCTTGGAATAGTTCTTGGCCATTTTCCTGTAAACCCGACTGGAGATGAAGATGTAAAAGGCCAAATGCAGATAAATAAAAATGAGTATGCTCCCAAATATGATGATGACTTCCTTATTGTTTGTCTCAAACCAAGCTTTGTCCACAAAAAAGCTGGCCAGAAAAACCAGTGCAAACGGAACCAATTCCAAGGCATAAAACTTCGGTAGCGTAAACCCCGAGCGTGTCATTCCGTTAACATACCAGCGCAACATGGGACCAATACCCAATAAAAAGGCCAAGCCTGCGAAAATAAACGCAGGCTCAAGATCATTGCCAAAATACAACAGTACCGATTTGCCTATTCTAAATGCCATCAGCATCAAGATCAAGGCCAGTAAGGAATTGGTCAAGGCTCTTTTCTTTTTGAAGAACAGCAGATACAAGGCGAACATGGTACCATGCAAAAGGCCAGCACTGCTAATAATTACGAGAAGTATATCTAAAAATCCCAAATAACCAATTTCTCAAATGTAGCTATATTTTCGCGCTTTTGGCTTCGCATTTTTTGGCGTGCGAAACCAAGCCAATAAGTGCAGCGAACTGCCCAAGCTCCCCTTTCATGGCTGCAATTATTCCATGTTTGGCAATCAACACCCGGTCCAATGGTCTATTCTGATCAACCAATAAATTCTCCATTAATTGCTTGGCAGGTTGCTTTCCTACCTCATGGAATTTTAGTAGCACTTGCACGGCATTCTCCTCTGCTGTGATTTCCCGCTTTTTTAAGGTATAGCCCATTTGCTGAATCATTTGTTCTGCCACACTCCAGGTAGACCATGGATTTTGTCCAGTTATCAAGTTTTGGTCATGGCTGACGTTGTCCAAATACATGACTCCTTCATTGAACTGTGCCCCTTGTTCCACCATTTTATCCTGCAGCAAAAAAGGAAAGATGGTCTCCGCATCGGAAATTAGAAGCAATTCCTCTTTATTGGTAAATCCGCTAACAGTTTTGTTAGCCAAGATATGCTGCCCGCTGTCCAAGGTAACGTTGACCAAGGCCGCTGGACCGTGGCAAACCGCTCCAATAACTTTGTTGGATTGATAATAGTTTCTAACCAATGTTTGTATGGCCATATTGTTCGGAAAATCAAACATGGCTCCTTTACCTCCAGCAAAAAAGACAGCTTGATAATCATCCACCATTACTTGGTCCATTGGAATGGTATGGCTTGTTTTGTGCTGGGCAATGGAATCGTTCAAAAATGCGAAGTCGAAGGCTCCCATGTCTTCATCGTCAATAACCACGGGTGGTTCTCCTCCTTCTGGACTGGCAATTTCCACCTCAAAACCGTTAGCCTGGAAGGTGTAATATGCCCTTGCCAATTCCGTCAACTCATAGCCGGTGCTTTTATCACTGTTCCCCATGGTATCAGCACTGGTAACCACCGCAAGTATTTTGCCTCTGTACGGCACAGGATCATTTACCAAATATGCCAGTTCCGTTGCAGAAGTGGACGTTAGCGAAACATCTCTGGTTGGTATCAGGCTTTTGAACCAAAACCCAAAGGATACAACCACAATAATTAAACTAAGAATAAACAGGGATACCCATTTCAGTATCCGATATTTTTTAAACATAACTTTTGATTTAGAATTACGATGCGAAATAAGGGCAGGAAGGCAACAAAAGCTGTCGAAATGATAATTCCGTCAGAACAAAATATAATTCGATAGGCCCCCAAAACAGGGAAATCTGGTATATGAAGACTCTTTTAACGCTACATTTTTGCGTTGGCTGCGGATTTCAAAAATTCGGACGGGGTAGTTCCCGAAAACTTTTTGAAAGCTTTGTTGAAGGTGTTTTTATTACTAAAACCAGCATCAAGGGCAATGGCCAAAATGGTCAGGTGGTTGTATTTGGGATTGGTCAATCTGCTCCTTACCTCTTTATACCGATATTCATTCAAAAATTCGTAAAACGTCTTGCCCAGTTCCTCGTTCAAAATCTGGGAAATCACATGCTTGGGTAGACTAAGGTCTTCTGAAAGTTTGGACAAATTTAGATCGTGAAGTAGGTAGGGCTTTTCATCTTCCATGTAAGTTACAATTTGAGAAAGATGCTTCTTCAAATCAGATTCCACGAGCTTGGAACTTTTATATTTCACCCTTGGATTGTCCAAAAGTACCTCCGTATAGACTTTGTGGTTCCTGATAGTAAGAACTACTAAAAAGTGGATGAAGAGGGTGCAGCAGAACAAGCTCAAATAGTATGCCTTGACATCAATATGTCCCTGCTGTAAAAACCAGACAACGGCTAAAAAATCGACCAGCCAAAATAGCAGAAACCCAAAAGTAATTTTCCTTAACCACTCCAGTCTAAAGGTATCTTTCTTCATCTTGGATTCATGGGAACTTTGGTTGAGTAGGTTTAAGGCTAACACAACATAGATAAAACTTTGCGCGATTTGGGCTACCGTGAATATTGTAGTACCCAAATCCAACCCTTGTTGTCCTGAAATTATCTGGGATTCAATCAACTGGATTTTGTCTGGACCAGACAGCATAAAAAATGGCGCCATAAACAAAAGCGCCAACAAAAATGGAAGTCCGTGCAGAAGGTCAGTAGCGTTAAACCCAAACCCCTCGCTTAAAACGGATTTCACATAAAATAAGAATAAGGGACCAAGTAAAAAAAGCAAAGGTAGGCTAACGTTTACCAAATGGGGTACATTTAAATGCAAGCTGGAATGGATGATCACATAATTGAGCAAGTTGATAGTGACAACTGCTACCAAAGCAATGAGGTAGTATTTTGATTTCCTTCTAGTGGAGCCTGTCAGCAAAAGGATACCCAAAAACAGTCCCTGCAAAATCCCAAAAAGCAATAGGACGGACCAAATGTCAAACCTGAGCGAAGTTAAATGTTCCATCAATAAGCTACACCTCATTTAGAAAAACAAAGGTAAGACCTTAGTTGTCAAGTGTTCCAAATGACCCTTTAAATGAGTCACTCTCAGTTTAGGGATACGCTTTGTGCACAAATTTGGTTTAATCTTGGCCAATAAAAACAAAAAGGAATGGAAGGTACATCAATGCTAAGAACCGCACTTAAAGCAAACGGATTTTTCTCCTTGGCGACGGCCACGCTTACCATATTGTTGGGGAACTCAGTCACGGCGTTCAGTGAAATGGCCAATGGACAACCTATGGCCTTGGCCATCCAATTGTTCATTTTTGCAGCCGTGGTCTTGTTTGCAGCCTACAGAAAAAAAGTGCCTGTCATACTCGTATGGGTCATCATAGTATTGGACATTTTATACGTACTGCTCGGATTCTACAATCTATCCTTAGTGGCATCGGAAACAAGCTTGGGAGGAAAAATGCTTATGGTCATAACCAATGTAATGGTGGCCTTGTTTGCCACCTTCCAAACTTTGGGAATTATTAGGTTTCGAAAATCCTTGACAGCATCCAAGTCTTAGTTGGCTTTCAAAAAAAGGAAGTAGTGTTCTAAAGAATCAAATCCAGATGTTTTTGTCGATACTGGTTAGGGGTGCACTTTTCATGTTTTTTGAAGACGGACGAAAAGTATTGACTGGTAGTAAATCCTGTTCGATAAGCCACTTCGGTTATAGTGAGTTCATCCTCTTCCAAGAGCATCTTTTTGGATAACTCCAAGCGTCGCATCATCAAATAGCGCATGGGGGTTAGGTTGGTGATTTGTTTGCAATGATACGTAAACCGTGTAACGCCTACCCCTGCAGATTGGGACATTTCCTCAATAGTCCAGTTTTCTGCAAGGCTGTTTTCCAACTCTTTTAGAAAAAAGTTCACACTTCTGGAACTCTCGGTAAGTGACTCATTCAGAATAATGTCATCTGTATCCACCAAATCCAGAATCAAAATCAACAGATAATTGATGAGCAATCTTATTTTTGAGGCGTTGCTACCCAATTCATCGGTATCAATGGCCTTCCCAAGTGCAATGAAGCAATCACGAACCTCCCTATTGGTTTTTAAAATCGATTGGTCATTCTGCCTCAAGATGGTGGTTAACCTGTTCAAGTCATTGGGTGTTAAGGTAACCCAATCTGGCCATTGCCATTCCTGATGGGGTCTTCGGACACCCAAGTCCAGTATAACCCAGTAAAATTTACCCATCCCTACATAAGGATTACCCACTTTATGTACTTCCCAAGGTCTCGTGATGGTTAAATAATTGGGTTTTAGAAGGACTTCTTTGTTTTCCTGCGCGTAGGGCATACTACCGGATTCCAAGAAATGGAATTCAATACCTTCGTTGCGATGCCAATCCAATCCCCAATCCTGTGGCTCATGGGCATCCCAATACCCAATGCTGTTCAATCCCAGGGTATTGTCATCCAATCGGTCTCCTGGGTATGTATGTCGGGCCAGCATTTTGGATTTGATCTTATTTCTCTTGGCCGCGTCAACCAATGGGAGGCATTTGTCTGCATGGTACACTATGCCATCTCCCAAAAAAGGTTCTATCTCCTGTACATTTTCTTTCATTGAAACCTTATAATCGATAAGAGCTGAAAATTAACCATTTCATGGGGCTAATCAAAACTGAAGTGTTTAGTAGGCAAGGGTTTTAACTTAAATCGTGTTTTTTTAACACTCTGGCTGTGGCCCAACAGACCCTGTATAAAATTTTTCAGTGTTTGATAGTGCACAATTAAAAATTTGTAATTGGCTAACTTCCCAAGTTGAAAAATCAACTTCTGGGCATGCCTTACTATATAATCCTATGATTTAACCAATACCTACCTTCTAAACAGCCAAAATGACATTAAGAAAAAAATCGATTGCCCTATTTAGCCTAGTATTTTCTACAGTGCTATTAATTTCAAGTTGTTCCAATAAAACTGAAAAAAACAAAAGACCATTGGAAACCTGGGTTTTTAGGTCGGTTTTGGACAAAAAACCTCGAATGGTAACGGCTGCCTTGCATGATAATATGTGGTTGGCCTATGACACCCAAGATGGAACCTTGTACAAAGCGTGGAAAGGTGGGGTAAATTTTGATGGAGCCGTCTATACCACCAAACATGGGCCCCAGCCCACCAGTTTGGGATATGCTTATTTATCGGACAATGAGCAATGGGCCCTTACCAAAAATGGCGAGCAGACCAAAGCCAAAGTACAGTATAAGGGGCATAAATTTACCGATGGCAATGTAAGCTTCACCTATTTGCTCATGACTCCTGAAGGTGAAAGCATTCAAGTGGTTGAGACGCCGACCTATATTACTGAAAGTGGCAAAAGTGGGCTTCAACGCAACTTTGAGGTCTCCAACGCAACGGATTACCAAATAGTTTTGGAAACCGTGGTCTCCTCCTTGCAAAATGAAACCGATTATTCAACAACAGGTTCGTTTACTAATATTACTAAGGAAGAAATCGAATTTGAGGACGGTGAGATTCTTCAGGTTAAGGGAAATTTGGTGCTGACAGAACCCAAAACAACACTTAGTGCCTACTTCCACCCAGGATTTGACAAACTGGAGCAGAACAGCAATGAGCTGGCCCTGGAGGAGAACACCAAAAAGATGTCATTGGGTGCGAGGCTCATCGAAGGCAGTGATTGCAAAGCCTGTCACAATGAAGAGGTGAAAACAGTAGGTCCTTCATACATGGCCATTGCTGAAAAATACCCTATGAACGAGGCTACCATTAATTCTCTTTCGGAAAAGATAAAACTTGGCGGAAAAGGAGTTTGGGGAGAAGCAATGATGACCGCCCACCCAGACCTCCCAGATGCAGATGTGGAGGAAATGGTAAAGTACATTCTGGCCTTGGATACCGATTCAGATGAAGAGGAAGACGAACTTCCTGCAGAATTCACATTGGATACGGAATCCATTCCATTGGATTTTAAGGAAGAGGTAAAACCAAAATCCGGAAACGGCTTGGTAGTGCACTTGTTTTTGGCTGGGGAGGAGGAAAATGATACCAAAGCGGTCAATAAAACCATAGCTAAAAACCTGCATATCATAAGAACTGATGATTTTGGTGGTATCAATTCCAACTTTAAATTGGTTATCAAAGGACAAATCACCATTCCACAGACTGGCAGCTACGATTTTAGATTGATGAGCGATGATGGTTCCTACTTGTTTTTGGATGAGGAACTTGTAATTGACAATGGCGGTTTTCATGCGGTAGAGGCTGTAGATGGTGAAATGTACTTGAAAAAGGGAGTGCATGAAATCAGAATTGAGTTTGAACAAGGAGGCGGAGATGCTGGTTTGTCCTTCCAGTGGTTCAACAAGGCCAATGAGCAATTCGAATTATTGCCCAACGAAATATTGACGTATACCGAAGCGCATTTTTCTGAGACTACTCCTTACGAAGCACCAAAGTCAGCGGATGAAATGGATAAGGAACTTAGAAAACCTGGGGATAAAAAACCATTGGAAGATGTGCATCCTTCATTTACGTTGTACCAAGCCAGACCGGATGATTTTAAACCCCGTGTAGGTGGAATGGACTTTAAATCCGATAGTACCCTAATCCTTAGTACTTGGGATGCAGAAGGTTCGGTCTACGCCATTAAAAACTACCTTTCAGGAGACCCAAAGGCGATAACCGTGAACAGAATAGCCTCTGGTTTGGCGGAACCCTTGGGTGTTAAAGTGGTGGATGATGAAATTTATGTCCTCCAAAAACAGGAACTCACCAAATTGATTGATCACGATGGAGATGAACTTATTGACGAATACCAAGTGGTCAGCAACAAATGGAAGGTGTCCGATAATTTCCATGAGTTCGCCTTTGGACTGGAATACAACGAAGGTCATTTCTACGCTACTTTGGCAACAGCAATTCTACCGGGCGGCGCCAGCGCATCCCCACAGATTCCAGATCGGGGTAAAACAATAAAGATCAGCAAGGAAAATGGCGATTTGGAATTTGTTGCCCACGGGCTTCGAACTCCAAATGGTATTGGATTCAACAAGGAAAAAGAGCTTTTTGTAGCCGATAATCAAGGGGATTGGTTGCCATCTTCCAAAATTGTACATATCCAAAATGGGGAGTTCTATGGTTCTCGCTCTGTAGATCCGGAAGGCACCGCAAACCTAGTTGAAAAACTGCCAGTGGTGTGGCTTCCCCAAGATGAAATTGGAAACTCTCCCAGCGAACCCACTTATTTGGATGTTGGTCCGTACCAAGGACAGTTGATCCATGGTGAGGTCACCCATGGGGGGATAAAACGTGTGGCCTACGAAGATGTTGGCGGTCAATTGCAAGGGGCCGTGTTTAGATTTACCCAGGGTATTGAAGCCGGGGTCAACCGTATACGATGGGCTCCCGATGGTTCCCTGGTCATTGGAGGTATTGGGGTTTCTGGAAACTGGTTGCACTATGGGAAGCTTAACTATGGATTGCAACGGATGGTGTACAATGGAGAGACTACCTTTGAGATGTTGAAAATTACCTCCAAATCGGATGGCTTTATAATAGATTTTACAGCACCCCTGGCCAATGAAGTGGATACGTCCAAGGTGTTGGAGGTGGAACAATGGTATTACCTGCCCACCGAGGCCTATGGAGGTCCAAAACTCGATCATACAAAACTAACCAGTAGGGTAATCAAAGTATCGGATGATAGAAAACGTCTGTTTGTTTCGGTGGATGGCCTAAAAGAGAACCATGTGGTCTATTTCCACCTCAATCCGGCATTGAAGAGCAATTCCGGTCAAGAACTTTGGACCACGGAAGCCTGGTACACCCTAAATAAAATATCAGAAAATAACCTTCTGGACCAATGATGTACAAAATGTATGCAGGAGAGAAAAGTAAGATAAATAAGAATTAAATTGGCATGGACATCGAAATCGAATTTGAATAAGTTATGGGAAATCAAGATAAATTATCCTTAGGACGGAAAATCGTCAACGTCATTTTGTTTTTGTTGTTTGCAGCTTTCGCTTACGTACAATTAAATGATAAGGACGGAATGCTTTGGTTTTCTATTTATGGTGTGGTGGCATTGGTTCATTTGTATCTTGTTTTTAAAGCCATCAATAGGAACATCCTATTGTTAATGATGACCGGACTAGCCATATACAGTGCGGTACACATCCCCTATTTTGTGGATTGGATACAAGTGCAAAACAAATCCGAACTTTTTGGTGAAATGGTCTACGAAAAACCATACCTTGAAGGTACCCGGGAATTTTTGGGCTTGGTTATAGCATTGGTCTCCATAGTTTATCAATGGAGACAATCCAAAAAATGAAAAGAAATCTATACTAAAAATAAGGTGGGAAGGATAAAATGGGAGATAGAAAGTTAGATTTTACCAACTGCGTTTTAAGCAAATTGTCTCCTGAAGAGCAAGATTGGTTGAACTCAAAAACGGCGGCCGTTAAAGAGAGTGTGAAGAAATTTCCCGTTTTCTTTAGCAAAGCCTCACGTTTTATTGCCAATGATGTCCCAGAATGGAATGCCAATGAAATTCAAGAACTGCATAGCATTTATCCAGGGTTTGGAAATACGGATTGGACTAAACGGGACTTGGCACGGACAGTATTGGTGTGCGGCCTGGACACAAACAAAGATGCACAAGTATTACGGGGCTTTTTTGAAATTGCAGAGATGAAGGAGTTGGTGGCACTTTATAAAAGTCTGTTTTTATTGGACAACGCAGCCGATTTCACTTCGCAGGTCAAGGAAGGAATCCGCACCAATATGGTCAACGTGTTTGATGCCATTTGTCTTGGAAATCCTTTTGCAGCTGCTTATCTGGAAGACCCTGCTTGGAACCAGATGATTCTAAAAGCAGTTTTCATGGATAGACCGCTGTACAAAGTGCAAAATATAGGCAAAAGAAGAAACAAAGAGTTGGCTAATATGCTGCAAGATTATATCCAGGAGCGTTGGGCGGCTAAGCGAACAGTTTCTCCTGAGGTCTGGCGACTGGTACATCAATACTTACGAGAAGATGTCAAGCAACTAATTTTGGAAAAGGAACTTGAAGCATTTGAAAAAAATGCTCTAAAAACCGTTTTAAGTTCGAATGAGACTGTGAACGAGGAATTTTGGAACAACATAGGAAAAATGAACGAATTAAATTTGAATTAATGCACTATATAGATCCACATATACATATGGTCTCAAGGACCACGGACGATTATGAAGCGATGAGGAAAGCGGGTATTGTTGCCGTGATTGAACCTGCATTTTGGCTGGGACAGCCAAGGACCACAGTTGGATCCTTCAAGGATTACTTTAGCATGCTGGTCGGTTGGGAACGCTTTAGGGCTTCGCAATTTGGAATCAAGCATTATTGCACCATCGGACTGAATTCCAAAGAAGCCAACAATGAGGAGTTGGCGGAGCAGGTCATGGAAATCCTGCCCCAATTTTTGGCCAAGGAAGGCGTTGTGGCCGTTGGTGAAATCGGATATGATGATCAATCCAAAGCCGAGGACAAATACTTTAGGTTACAACTGGAACTCGCAAAGGAATTTGAACTACCAGTGATGGTCCATACCCCGCACCGCGATAAGAAAAATGGAACCCTAAGAAGTATGGATGTTATCCAGGAACATGGCATTCCCGAGCATATGGTGGTCATAGACCACAACAATGAAGAAACCGTAAAACATGTACTCGACCGAGGTTTTTGGGCTGCGTTTACCATCTACCCGAAAACCAAGATGAGCAAGATGCGTATGGTGAATATTGTAAATACCTACGGTTCTGAAAAGATCATCGTGGACAGTTCAGCGGATTGGGGCGTAAGCGATCCGCTATCAGTTCCTAGGACTGCGGCCTTAATGAGAGAAAATGGCATTGCAGAACATCACATCCACCTCACTTGTTACCAAAACGCAATAACTGTGTATGGTCAAAGTGGGCAGTTCAACGAATCTGATTGGAAACAGGATCATGTTGTAAAACAAGATGATCTCCATCAGGGAAACAGCGTGCTAAGGGGTCAGGAAGCCAAGGAAATCAATTTCAAAAACAGCGTCGGCAATTAGTGCATGCAGTGGTCCGGGTTTATACAGCTGATCAGGCCAGCCAATATTGTAACCGCCATGTCGGATATCATTGCGGGGGTTGCCATAGCAGGTCTCTTCACCCTTAATTTTTGGAATCAGGATGTTGTATTGGATTTATGCCTGTTAATTTTCTCCACTTCCTGTTTATATGGCGGAGGAATTGTCTTTAATGACGTTTTTGACATTGAGGAGGACAAAATCCATAGGCCGGAAAGAGTTATTCCTTCGGGAAAGGTCAGCCTAAAACAAGCCAAACGCTTTGGCGTCCTGCTTTTTTTATTCGGAATCCTTGCTGCTTTCGGGGTATCAATTTTAAGTGGTGGCTTGGCTACTGGGATTACCTTGTTGGCACTACTATACGATAAATACAGTAAACACCATTTGGTTATGGGGCCCTTGAATATGGGAGCATGCAGGGGTGCTAACCTTCTGTTGGGCATGAGCATTGTACAGCCTATTCCTTCCGGTTTTCTATGGATTGGATTACTCCCCATAATCTTTGTAGCGGCCATCACTCTAACAGCACAAAAGGAAAGCCAAGGAAAGAACAAAAGAGCTATCATGGTTGCCATGGCATTGGATGCAACCATAGTGGCAGGTATCTTGCTCATAAGCCGATACTTTAACTTTTCATTAAAATCAGCATCCATATTTATAGTACTTTGGTATGGGGTAAACTTTTTGGCAAAACTTAAGGCAATTCGACATAACCATCCTATAGCCATTAAAAAAGCAGTAAAGACTGGAGTTTTGTCACTTATCCCCCTAAATGCAAGTTATGTAGCGGGCTTTGGTTCCATCTACTTGGGATTGGCCACGCTTTGTTTATTGCCATTGTCCATATACCTGGCCAAGAAATTTGCAGTGACCTAATTTGTTATGTAGAAAGTGATTATGAAAAAGGAAAGAACATTAGAACAGAAGTTTCAAGTAAATTTTCAATTTAAGGTGTTGTTTACGCACAACATTTTTGATGTGGAAAATACCATCCTCCAGAAACTACTGTCGGAAAATGCTTTGAACACAAGCAAAGCCCTTGTGGTTGTGGATAGCGGAGTCAAGCAAGCCCACCCTACTTTGTTTCAGGCTATACAAGCTTACTTTAAGTACTACGCCAAATCTATGTCCCTTCAAGGAGATATATTGGAAATTCCAGGTGGGGAGGCATCTAAAAATGATGAATCCCTCATCAAAACCATTCTGGACAAAGTGAATCAATTTGGGATTGACAGACATTCCTATGTCATTGCCATAGGCGGAGGTGCGGTTCTGGATGCTGTAGGTTTTGCCGCGGCCATTGCCCATCGCGGGGTTAGACATATTAGGATACCCACTACGGTATTATCGCAAAACGACTCGGGTATTGGGGTTAAAAATGGGATAAATACCTATGGAAAGAAGAATTTCACGGGCTGTTTCGCCAATCCGTACGCTGTTATTAATGATGCCTCTTTCCTCTCCACCTTGGACGATCGCGATTGGAGGGCTGGAATAGCAGAGGCCATCAAGGTTGCTCTTATCAAGGATGCAGATTTCTTCGAGTGGATCGAAATGGAGGCGGATGCTTTGGCCAATCGGGATATGGAAGCAATGGATGAGCTCATCTATCGATGTGCAGATTTACATATGCAGCACATCCGAACTTCTGGTGATGCATTTGAACAAGGATCATCCCGTCCTCTGGATTTTGGACATTGGGCTGCCCATAAATTGGAGCAATTATCCAATTTTTCGTTGCGTCATGGAGAAGCTGTGGCAATAGGTATTGCGTTGGACAGTGCCTATTCCCACCTAAAAGGACATTTGGACCAGTCATCCCTTAATCGCATTTTAAATCTGATGGTCAAATTAGGGTTTGAACTGCATCACCCAGAGCTTTCGAACCAAGTCCTCCAAGGGCTCGAAGAATTTAGGGAACATTTGGGCGGGCAACTTACCATTATGTTGCTCAACGCCATCGGCAATGGTTTCGAAGTCCATGAAATGGACAAAGAAATAGTCTTGGAGGCCATGAATTATGTAAAGCACTACAGCGCGCAAAAACTTGAAGTATAATGCAAATTGAACAAAACGCACATTTAACCTATTGCACCAACATTCATCCAGGTGAAAGTTGGGAAGAGGTCTTTGCCAGTTTGCAAACGTATGGCTTGCAGGTAAAAAAGATGGTTTCCCATGATCAAGCTTTTGGTCTCGGGTTACGTTTATCACGACGTAGTGCTGAAGAATTGATTCAAGGGAAACATCTGGACCAATTTAAGTCTTGGTTAGATACCCATAATTTATATGTATTTACAATGAATGGTTTCCCTTACGGGGATTTTCATCATGTGACCGTAAAAGATCAGGTCCACACCCCCGATTGGACCACTGCGGACCGAGTAGTATACACCAAAAGTCTGGTGAAAATTCTAGCTCACCTGCTTCCCGAAGGTATGGAAGGTGGAATTTCAACCTCCCCCCTGTCCTATAAGTATTGGTTCAATTCCGAAGAGCAGATTGAAGAGGTGAAAAACAAGGCTACCCTATCCCTAATGTCTGTGGTGGAAGATTTGGTCAAAATCAAAAACCAAACAGGTAAAACCATACATATCGATATTGAACCGGAGCCGGACGGGGTTTTGGAAAACACCCAAGAAGTCATTTCCTTTTATCAGGAACACTTGCTTAATACAGGCATAGCGGCGCTGCAGGAAAAACTTAAGTGTTCTACTTCTGATGCTCGTGAACACATTTTGGAGCACATTCAAATCTGCTATGATGTCTGCCATTTTTCATTGGCCTATGAGGAACCAAAGGATGTTATGGCACAATTTCAGGAGCAAGGCATCAAAGTCGGAAAAATACAGATCAGTGCAGCACTTAAAAGTAGACGTTCTCCTGATATTTCCATCAAAGAACAGCAGGATTGCCTACAACAATTTGACGAACCTGTTTACCTGCACCAAGCAGTGGTACAGAAAAAGGGTGGGACTCTGGACCATTACCCTGACCTTCAGGAAGGCATAACTGCTATGGCTCAGGAAAATTTTAAGGAACTCCGAGCGCATTTCCACATCCCCATTTTTGTTCCTGATTTTCAAGTGCTGGAATCTACCCAGAATGACATTGTCAAGGCCCTCGACCTATGGAAAGAAGTTCCCTATAGCAGCCATTTGGAGGTTGAAACTTATACCTGGACCATTTTACCTGAGCATTTACAAACGGACATAACAAGTTCTATAGTAAGGGAATTGCAATGGGTCTTGAACCAATTGGAAGATTAAATAGAAGAAGTACATGAAGCAAACCGTGGTCATCAATGTTGTAGGACTCTCTTCTTCCCTACTCCAACACCAAGATTTGTTTTTGACCCAGTGGATTAAAAACAAACAGCTATCCAAGATAAAACCAGTGCTTCCTGCAGTTACCTGTACTGCCCAGTCCACCTATCTAACTGGGAAACACCCCAGTGAACATGGTATAGTGGCCAATGGCTGGTATTTTAAGGATGAATGTGAGGTCAAACTTTGGCGGCAGTCCAACCACTTGGTGCAGTCTCCAAAAATATGGGATAAGGCCAAGGCACACAACCCCAACTTTACATGCTCCAATATGTTTTGGTGGTATAATATGTATTCCAACTCCGATTTTAACGTGACCCCAAGACCACAATATCGAGCGGACGGCCAAAAGATCCCCGACTGCTATTCCAGTCCTCCAGAGCTAAGGGATAAACTGCAAAAGAAATTGGGTACTTTCCCATTGTTCAATTTTTGGGGGCCAACGGCCAATATTAAGTCCACCCAATGGATCGCGGAAGCGTCCAAATTGGTGCATACCTGGCATGAACCCACCTTGCAACTCATTTATCTCCCACATTTGGACTATGTGTTGCAAAAGCATGATAATCAAGACATCATTTATCAGCATCTAAAGGAGTTGGACACGGTTCTAAAAGAACTAATTGGGTTTTATGAAGAAAAGGGAATTGACCCCATTGTACTTTCAGGATATGGCATCACTCCAGTTAAAGGGCCAATGCACATCAACCGATTGCTCCGAAAAAATGGATACATAAAGGTTAGGGAAGAAAATGGATTGGAAATTTTAGATCCAGGAGTCAGCGATGCCTTCGCGATGGCCGATCATCAAATTGCGCATGTCTACGTAAATGCGAAAGACAAATTGCAAGAAGTTAAAAGACTCCTCGAAAATTGCCCGGAAATTGAACTGGTCCTGGATACCGAGGGTAAAAAGGACCATCATCTAGATCATAAACGGGCGGGCGACCTAGTGGTAATTGCGAAAAAAGAATATTGGTTTACCTACTACTATTGGCTGAACGACGCAAAAGCACCAGATTTTGCCAGAACAGTGGACATCCACAAAAAACCAGGTTATGATCCAGTGGAAATGTTCACGGATCCCAACAAAAAAATGATGCTGGCGCGAATTGGATGGAAACTGCTCAAGAAAAAACTTGGGTTCAGGAGCTTGTTCAATGTGATTCCCCTGGATGCCGATTTGATCAAGGGATCTCATGGAGCCATCAATATTCCAGAGGCATATTATCCAGTTTTTATACATAATGCTGACCAAGGGAAGCCGGATGGCAAAACCCTACTTCCAACGGAAGTCTATGGTTATATCTGGGATAATATTTTCGGAACCGCCAAAGAATAAGAATCGACTTTACGGATTATGTTATGTTGGCCCACATTGTATAAAATATTTCAACGGGCAATTATACACAGTAAAGAGTCCATAAATGCTTAATTTTCCTTGTTTAAAATAAATTTCGAACGGTAAGACTATGAGCGTGTCAAAATATGTAGTAGCAATTCTTGCACTTCTCACCGCAATTTCATGTGGCAACAGACAAAAAGAAATATTGGTGTTCAGCAAAACTGCTGGGTTCCGACATGAATCCATTGAGGCGGGAATTGCTGCACTCCAAAAATTAGGCTTGGAAAACGACCTTAAGGTGGTGACCACCGAGGACGCGTCATACATCGTGGAAGATTCCCTGAAAAATTATGACGCAGTAGTCTTTCTAAATACTACTGGAGACATTTTGAGTACCGCACAAGAAGCTGATTTTGAACGGTACATGCAAGCCGGAGGCGGTTTTGTAGGGATCCATGCCGCAACGGATACCGAGTATGATTGGCCTTGGTACAACAAAATGGTGGGGGCCTATTTCATGGGACATCCCGCAGTACAGCAGGCAACCTTAAATGTAATTGATAGAACGCACGCCAGCACCCAAATGTTGGATAGTACCTGGGTCAAGGAAG
Organism: Flagellimonas sp.; assembly: GCF_965215805.1. Classification (GTDB taxonomy): domain Bacteria; phylum Bacteroidota; class Bacteroidia; order Flavobacteriales; family Flavobacteriaceae; genus Flagellimonas. Next base: position 3,368,391 of record NZ_OZ244124.1, read on the forward strand.
ATGAATGGTACAACTTTAAGAGTTTTAATAAAGATGTCAATGTTCTGATTGAGATTGATGAAAAAACTTATGAAGGTGGAAATCACGGGGAGCACCATCCCATTTCTTGGCATCATGATTATGACGGAGGACGTGCTTTTTACACCGCCATGGGCCATACAGATGAAACTTTTACGGACGAAACCTTTCTAAAGCATCTCATGGGTGGATTAAACTATGCCATGGGCAATCGCCCATTGGATTACAGTAAAGCCAAAACCGACAGGGTCCCACTGGAGAACCGATTTACCAAGAAAATCCTGGATTTTAACCTGGATGAACCCATGGAACTGGAAGAACTTCCAGGTAGAGGGATTCTATTTATTGAACGCAGAGGTAGCCTTAAACTATACGATTTTAAAACAGCCACCACCAAGGTAATTGCCAAGTTGGATTTGTTTTATGGCAATGAGGATGGTCTTTTGGGAATGGCGGTGGACCCAAATTATGAAAAGAACAACTGGATTTATCTCTTCTATTCGTCCGCCGAAAAGGTGGAACAACATGTCTCCCGATTTACCCTTAAAGATGATGTCCTTGACCTCGATTCCGAAAAAATCTTGTTGGAGATTCCGCTAATACGTGAGTGCTGCCACAGTGGCGGTGGCTTGGAATTTGGACCTGATGGAAATTTATTCATCGGTTTAGGAGATAACACCAATCCATTTGAATCTCAAGGATTTGCACCAATTGATGAGCAAGAAGGAAGGGCGCTTTGGGATGCCCAAAAATCCGCTGCCAACACCAACGACCTACGCGGTAAAATCTTGCGGATAAAACCCGAGGATGATGGCACGTATTCCATTCCAAAAGGGAACCTCTTTCCTGAAGGAACACCCAATACCCGACCTGAAATCTACGTAATGGGCTGCCGAAACCCGTTCCGGTTCCATATTGATTCCAAAACTGGTTACGTGTACTGGGGTGATGTGGGACCCGATGCTGGTAAGGGAGTCGAAGACCGTGGTCCAAAGGGCATGGGTGAATTTGACCAGGCCAGAAAGGCTGGCTTTTGGGGTTGGCCTTATACCCGCGGTAACAATCAACTGTACAACGATTACGACTTTGCGAAGGAAGAATCCGGGCCTAAGTTTGACCCAAACAATTTAATCAATGATTCGCCGAACAATACAGGAATACAAGAACTTCCCCCTGCCCAGGAATCCATGATTTGGTATTCCTATGACCGCTCGGAGGAGTTTCCCTGGTTGGGCGAAGGCGGGGTAAACCCCATGGCAGGGGTGGTTTACCACTCCTCAGATTATCCCAATGCAACTGATAGTACATTTCCAAAATATTTTGAGGACAAACTTTTTGTGTACGAATGGATGCGGGACTGGATTTATGTGGTGACACTGGACGAAGACCAAAACTATGTAAAAGCAGACCCCTTTATGCCCAGTACTGAGTTTTCGCACCCCATGGATATGATCTTCGGTTCTGATGGAAAAATGTATATGTTGGAATACGGTCAAAAATGGAACTCCAGAAACCTGGATGCCCGTTTGAGTCAGATATCCTACATAGAAGGAAATTTAAAGCCTGTAGCACAAATTACCTCCAACACGGAAATAGGTGCCGCTCCCCTTTCTGTTGAGTTTTCCGCTTCGTCCTCCATAGATTATGATGGAGATGCTTTAAGCTATGAATGGTTTTTTTCAAACAGTTCCCAAGTGGAGTCCAATGAAGAAGCTCCAGTCCACACCTTTGAAGAGGCAGGACTTTACAATGTACAATTGAAGGTAACCGACCCCTTTGGAAATTCTGATGTGACCAACATCAAGATTTTGGTGGGGAATACGGCTCCAGACCTTCAAATTCAGATTGAGCCCAAGGATTCCATGTATTTCAATAACAAAAAACTGACCTATAAGGTTGTGGTCGATGATGCAGAGGATGGAAATTCCGATAATGGGACCATCCCCGCAGACCAAATCAAGGTGACCTTTAGCTATATTCCAGAAGGTGAGGATATGATCAAAGCCACTCTGGGACACCAACAAAATGTAGTTCCCGAAGGGAAAGTACTCATGGACGCCACCGATTGTGCTGCCTGCCATGCTGTGGATGTTAAGGTTAACGGTCCCAGCTATACGGAAATTGCCGAAAAATATAGCTCGGATGACCGCAATTACCTTATTGACCGGGTCAAAAAAGGAGGCTCAGGGGTTTGGGGCGAGTCCCTAATGTCTGCCCATCCACAATTGGATATTGAGGAAATTGGGAAAATGGTGGACTATATCCTTTCACTGAGCCCCGATGAAAGCGTGGAGGAAACTTTATTACCCCTTTCAGGGACAGTTCGGTTTAGAGAACATATGAAAGGTGAAAGTGGGGGTAAATATGTATTGATGGCCTCTTATTTGGACCAGGGCAACGAAAAGGTTCCAAATTCCGAATTGGCCACAAGCTCACAGGTGATTTTTACAACTTCCAAACTGGAAGCGGAAGCGGCGGACGAACTCAGTGAAGATGTTGGGGAGTGGGAAGCTGGAGGTGCAGAGCTGGTAGGCTCCATCAAGCACGACAGTTTTATCGGTTTTGAAAACATCAATCTGAGTGGCTTAAAAAGTATTAGTTTTTCAGCCTTCTATATTTCTGGTTACAACTATAAGGGGATGCTAGAGATTCGGGAAGATTCCCCCGAAGGTACGGTTATTGGCAGTACGGCCCTTGGGTATTACCACGAGTCCGATGAAGGTTTCAAGAGCTATGAAATTCCTGTGAGCCCCACAGTTGAGCAAAGTGCACTCTACCTGGTTTTCAAAAACCCGGTGGATGAGAAACAATTTATAGCCAATGCCAACTGGATCATTCTAAACTATTGACATCGGAATCTGAGCTAGGGTTTCAGTACAACGCTATAATCCAAAGCTTGTGGTTAAACCTTTACCAAACTTTGCTGGATATTATCAGGAACCGCCTCAAAAGAAGAAAACACGGAATTGAACGTAGCCTTGCCCTGTGTTAAGGAACGCAGGTTTGTAGAATAACCGTAAAGCTCAACCTCTGGGGTGTTGCATTTTAAAATCTGATAGCGGTCCGCATTATCTATCCCAAGAATGATGGATCTTCGGGATTGTAAGTCGGTCATTACGCTACCTACCATTTCTTCAGGTACTTTTACGGTCAACTCTCGTATGGGTTCCAACAATTTAGGTTTAGCGTTCAAAAATGCCGCCTTAAAAGCATGCGCACCTGCTATTTTAAAAGCTATGTCATTGGAATCTACCGAGTGCATTCTTCCGTCATAGACCATTACCCGTACATCCCTTATGTAGGAACCGGTCAATGGACCCGATTCCATTACCTCCAGAATTCCCTTTTTGATGGAAGGCAAATACCGCAGGTCTATCACTCCACCCACAATGCAGTTGTAGAACACCAATTTACCGCCCCAGGGAAGTGCCATTTCCTCTTTTCCCCGAATATTGAATCCCTCAGGCTCCGGTATTCCCTCATACCATGGTTCAATTTTAAGATGTACCTGGGCAAACTGCCCCGCTCCACCTGATTGCTTTTTATGCCTATAATTGGCTGTGGAAGATCGCTTTATGGTTTCCCTGTATGCAATCTTGGGTTGTTTAAATTCGGCTTTGACCCCATAGTTGTTTTCGAGGGTCCATCCAATAGTTGCCAAGTGCAACTCGCCTTGGCAGCCCAAAATCAGCTGTTTCAACTCCTTGGAATAGGTAACAACCACCGTAGGGTCTTGACTGTGTATTTTTTTCAGGGCATCACTCAGTTTTTCTTCATCTGCCTGTTTTTGGGCAACCACGGATTTACGGGTTCTAGGCTCTGGATAGGTTATAGGTCTTATGGTCACCTGATGACCCTGCTTGTACAGGGTATCATTGGTTTCGGTATGTTTCAATTTTAGCGTGGCTCCTATATCGCCAACCATCAGTTTTGAAACCGGTTCCCGTTTCTTTCCATCCATAATAAAGAGCTGATGCAGGATTTCCGTTTCTCCAGTGCGGGAATTAACAAGTTTGTCATTTGCATTGATTACCCCAGATTTTACCTTAAAGAAGGTTAGTTGCCCCAAATTGGGCATATGTACCGTTTTAAAAACAAAAAGCGCTGTTGGTGCCTCCGTTGTACGCAAAACCGTTTTTTCCTCCACGCTTTGTTCCGGTTTTAAATCGGCAGCTGCGGGAGCCACATTGTCAATAAAGCCCATTAACCTGCCACTGCCCATATCTTGAAGTGCGGATACACAGAAAACAGGAAAAAGTTCATGGTTCAGCATACCGGCCTTGATTCCCTGGCGCATTTCATCCTCACTAAGGGTACCCTTTTCAAAGAATAATTCCATCAGGTCCTCATCGTTCTCTGCTGCTTTTTCTACCAGTTCATTGTGCAATTGGTCTGCCAAGGCTTTTTGATCCTCGGGTATGGGTAATTTTTCAGGTTTTCCGCCTTGCGCCGAAAACTTGTAGAGTTTCATTTTTAACACATCAAGAATGCATTGCGCCCCATCAATGACCAAAGGATATTGGATTTTAACGGCATTATTGCCAACCAATTCCTTGATCTCCTTAAAGCTATCCTCAAAACTGGCATTCTTATGATCTATTTGATTTACTACAAACAATGTGGGTTTGTTATAAAGGTCTATTTGGTTCCAAATAATCTGTGTGCCTATCTCTACCCCATGCCTGGCGTTGATCACGGTGACAACGGTATCTGCCACCCTAATAGAAGAAAGTATCTCCCCAATAAAATCGTCGAGACCAGGAGTGTCAATGATGTTGATTTTGTAATTGCGCCATTCGGTGTGCAAAGGGGTTGCAAAAACAGAAGCACCCCTCTGGTGCTCTATTTCATGATAATCCGATACCGTATTTTTGCCTTCCACCGTGCCCCGTCTATTGAGCAAACCTGCCTCAAAAAGCATGGTTTCGGCCAAGGTGGTCTTCCCACTGTTATTGGCTCCCACGAATACGATGTTCTTGATATGTTTATCGTCATATACTTTCATAACCATTAGTGTTTAGCGTATAAAAATCCCTATTTCTTTATTCTTAAAATATGACATTTGGCACCTCTTTATCTGAAGTAAAAGATGCTTACTGGCCTAACGAGCGGTTATTGAAAAATTTGGAGGTTACTGGATTCATTATCAAGATAATAAATATCTGTTCAGCATGCAATTGCATCAATTTTTGAATCCTACGTCTTACTAAGTGAAAGTAAATTCATAACCTTTTAAATATATCACAATGAAGACTAGAGAAATAAAGGAAAGTAATGTAGTCCAAGATGGCGGATGCTGTGGACCAACTCAACAAGTAAGGGAGACTGCTTCAACTTCGTGTTGTGGCGGTACCTTACAGGAAGTAGGTGGTGGATGCTGCTGATAGAAAGTACAACCATACATTATAAAACCAAAAGCCCTTCCTAAAGAAGGGCTTTACTTGGTAGTGCTTTCATCATTTATCATAATTTTGTTTGTCAATCATATTAATAGAAATGCAATCACAAATAGATCAGCTGTATAATCCTCTGTTTTACTACGTAAAGAAAAGGGTGAACAATCATGAAGATGCGGAGGATATCACCCAAGACGTCTTTTACAAACTTTCCAAAACAAAGACGGATTCGGTAGAGAACATAAAGAGCTGGGTCTACACCATTGCCAAAAACACCATAACCGATTATTACAGGAAAAAACGAATTCCCGAGGATGATATTGAGACTTTTGCGCTCACCGAGGAATATGACCAAGAAAGTGCCGCCGAGGAGCTAAGTAAGTGTGTCACCGTTTTTATCCAAGAACTTCCAGAAGAGTATCGCTCCATTCTTACACTTTCTGAATTGGAGGAAATGCCCCAAAAGGAAATTGCGGAAAAACTGGATATGAATTACGTAACGGTTAGATCCAAAATCCAAAGGGGACGCAAAAAACTGAAAGGCTTGTTCTCGAAGTGCTGCAACGTTAAACAGGGTGGAAAAGGAAGTATCCTAGAGTACCACCAGAATTCCGCCTGTAATTCCAGTGGGTGCCCTGATTAACCATTCATGGGCGTATTTTCATATTTCCCTGCATCATTTTTTCAAGTTCACGTCTATAGTTGAAGAACAAATTATAAATCAAAAGTTTTCAACTATGAAATTAAGTTTCAAGAGTATCTTCTTTAGTGCGTTGTTAATGCTAATGAGCCATATGGTTTTCGCCCAATCTAATTGCTCCACTGCTGATACAAACGGAGAAAAGTCGGCAAAAAGCTGTGAAAGCAAAGTGGCCACCGCTGGAGAATCCACTTCAGGGTGCTCCCCCACTGCCTGTAGGGGCGCAAAAACAAAGTTTGGGGAGGCCAAGGTCATCAGTACACTAAGGTTGGACTTGATCGACCTTAAAGTGGGTATGGAACAATCCGTTGTTCATGGTTTTGATGCCCAATCATATGATATTCATGGCATTATTGGTAAAAACGATGAAGAAAGTCTGAACATCATCATCAAAGAGGTTAAGGTGGTAGAAAAAGAAATTGCAGAAAAGCTGAACAAAAGGCTGGCCGAATTCCAACTTCCGGAGAACAAGGCCAAACAGATACAATATTTAAGCAACCGTATCAAAGGACTCAAGGCACTCTTGTAGCATTATTTTTAATTTGTTTCAGGTATGGTACCCCAAAAATAACTGGGGACCATACCTATGCACATCTACCATTAAAAAGATGACTTTACGAAAAATAATAAGTCTGTCCATCGCCCTGAGCTTTCTAGTTTTATTGATTACGGGAGTACTTTCCTATTTACAAGTATACTCCCGAACAGTGGCAACCTTGCATACGGTTTTCGGCGGACTCTTCGCACTCGGAGTGCTATTCCATTTCACTAATAATTTCCGACCACTAAAAACCTATAGCAAATCCAAGCTATTGTATCCGATAACAGTGGTATTGGCTATTTTGTTCTTAGCCGCATTTTATCAATTTAAGCCCTTCAAATCCATGATGGACTATGGGGCCAACCTAAAAGCAAGTTCAGGAAAGGAGGTCAATCTATCCGAGTGCCTGGTGGTTGAAATGGGCAATGAAAAAGAAGTTGAACTCAGCATCGACCTTTTACGATCAGAGCATTATTGGCATCCGCAAATGGCCATTTGGACCGAAGATTCCGAAGGAAACTATCTGGAAACCGTTTTTGTTACAAAAGCAACGGCTAAAGGATTGTTTTTTGGTGGCCGAAGCAAGGAAAACTTCAAGACTTTTGATGAGAACAAAGATGCCGTTGGGGAGTATAGACGGGTCAATGCCCTACCGGTCTGGTCGCATAAAAGAGGGGTGGTCTATACAGATGGGATGTACGTTCCCACAAACAATAACCCCCTGCCCGATGCCATCACGGGAGCAACTTTGATCGATAATTTTAAGCTGCTTTCTTCTGTTAAGCGTTCGGATGCCTTTGTTTTGAAAATTGAAATCAATGTGGCGTTCGATGACAATGAGTATTATTCGGAATACGATTTCCCAGATGATGGAGTCTACCACAATGGCACAGGTCAGTTGGGACAGCCTTCTATCATTTTTGAAACCCCAATCAACATGGACGATGACAAAAGTTACTATCTTATGGAATTGGTAGGACATGGACATCATTCGGGTCAGACAGGGGAAATCTATACCGACCTATCCACCTTGACCACGGCCAAGCACATTGTGGAGCGCATCGTGGTGGGCGTTAAAACCACGGAGGATCAGGATAAAATTGTTAGTGTGTTAAAATAGCAGCATGAACATGGCTTCTCCCCTTTCACAAATCCAAAAGGCCTTCCAGTTTTTAAAAAAGGATTTAATGACAGAATATGAGACCCTAAGACACAGCTAGTTCTCTTGCTTTTTCCCCTCGCCAAAGATTTGCCAGGCATCTATGGTAAGCTCGCTTCCAGTATCAGAATTGGTATAGATGATATAGCCCATTCCCAACTTGTCGTAAATTTCAAATTGGCATTTGAAATCCCCATTGTTTCCACCGTGGTAAAAGGTATTGCCATAATCCGTTTCCCGAATAAAAATACCGAGACCCGCACCCTCTTTCTTGTCCGCATTATTCCAATATTCAGGTTCTGACTCGGTGTGAATCTCCAAAAATTCAGAATAGGTACTCGGTTTCAACCCTTTTCGCTCTAGAATGGTAAGGGCGTATTTGGCAAAAGCCTTGGCCTCTGTATGCATGCTAAAAGCCATGCCAGCGTATTGTGGAATGTCCCAATGGGTAGGATGGCCTCCCACGTGTCCATCGGATACCACCTCTCGTAATGCTTCGCTATCGCTAAATTCCATATGGTACAATCCGTTAGGCTCAATCAATTCTTCGTTAAGAATTTGCTCAATGGTTTTGCCTGTAATTTTCACCACCACACGCTTTAGATATTCAAAGCCTTCTCCAGAATAGCCATATTTTTCTCCTGGTTCATTAATCATTTCAATTCCCCAATTGGGCAGACCACTACGATGGATCAGTACGTGTCTAGCCGTCATCTTTTTATATTCCGGATACTCCTCTAGCTGCTCAAATGGAAGATATTCATGCAATGGCCTGTCCATGTCAATAATGTTACGATCCGCCAATCGTAGCACCACATAGGCAAACACAGGCTTGGTAATGGAAGCGGCCTCAAACAAGGTTTTGTCATCAACGGGTTCCTTGGTCACCGAATTCTTTACCCCATAGGTTTTATGATACACCACTTTTCCATCCTTGATCAAAGCCAACGAGACACCAGGAATATTGTAATGCTCTTGATAGCCCTCAATAATCTGGTCTACTTGTTTTTTGGACTCTTCATTGAAATCATGCAGCAACCCTTTGTCTGGAATCAAGTCAGGTTCGGGAAGCATCTTGACCTCCAAGGTGGGAATTGAATCATGACCATCCTTACCCAAAGAAAAAGTTACAGGCGCTGTTGGTGCCATTCTGTGAAATCGGTAGTCAACTTGCACAATTTTGGTTGGCACTTCTATTTGATACTTCCCAACAGGCAAGGGCATGGAAAAATTCCCTGTGGAATCCACCACGGTCTGCACCCACATGTCCTCGTTGTCAAGACTGCTCATTCTAATACTAATGGGAACAGGAGTTTCATTCACTCCAGAGGTATCCACTTTGCCTTTCACCAAGCCAATTTCAGTGGCATCTGCTATAAAAATTACATTCCCCAATCGGTCCGGGTTTGCCACTTTTTGCGTTCCCCTGCCCCAAGAAAACCAGGTAAAGCTGTCGTCTTCGTCTTTATCAACCACTACCAGATCCATTCCCAAGGACATGCCTTCTTCAATTTTTCGGTCCAGTTTTACCTTCCACTCAACGGTTTTTCCCGTATCGGTTACATTTTTTGCCATCTCCACCTTGTCCCATGCAGTTCTTGCCCCGTAAGCATTGCGATCGTTCCCGTATTCGCTGTACTGGGTTACAGGAGATCCTGTTTTTAAACTTTTCTCGTTGATATACAGCTCCAATCCATCTTGATTGTCCCAGAAAGACAACTCAGGGGACTCTATCACCAAGGATTCATCCGAAATTTCCATCGCAATATAAATCTCACTCTGATCGGCATTATAGCCAATGCGAAAATTGCCGTCATAATCTTTTTCACTGTTGGGAGCTTTGCCCAATTCAGCGTTTTTGATTGGGTAGGAGCTAATATCCGAAGGCCATTCCGAAAGATTCCCATCCAAAGTGATGTTGTCCATTGGTACGGCATAGGCAATGGCGGCATCGGTGTCAATTATCTCACTTGATTTTGAATTTTGACAGGAGGATACCAATAAAAGAATCGTCAAAAAAGTGCAAAAAAGAAAATGGGTTGGGGAACAGGAACAGGATTTTTTCATGATGTGGTCTATTAGTTGTTAAACTAATGAGTCCCTAAAAATCAAACTGTTACAGTAAAATAACATTTCTTTTCCAAAGGGGTGCCTATATCAATCAAACCTCATATTGGAAATTGCCCAAACGCCAATCCATTCCCATGATCTTACTACCACTCGCAGGCCTCACTAGTTTGCTGATATTCCGATAATTTTAGTGTGGGTATGGACTGCCCGTCCCCTACTGTAATGCACCATAAGTCTGGATTTCGGTTGGCGCTCAGGTAGTCCAGAGCTTCAAAAGTGCTGACGTCCAAATGGGTAAGTTCATTGCTGAAGCAGGACAGATAGCTGAGCTGTGGTTTATCCCCTAATTCAATCTGGGTCAGTTGGTTGTCCCCAATATCTATGGTCTCCAAGAGGGTATTTTGGGTAAGATCCAATTGGGCAATTTTATTTGTGCGCGCATAAATACTTTCCAAAGCCACCGCCAAACTGGTATCAAATGTCTGCAGTTGGTTATTACTGATCAAAATATGCACCAAGCTTGGATTTTCTATGGTATAGGTTTCCAAAAAATTAAAGGAAAGGTTTAACCATTGAAGCTGAGTCGCTGCGGAAAGCCCTGTCACCTCCTCCAGGTCGTTTACTTTTAAATCCAGCTTGATCAAGGCCTTGTTTTGGCTCAAATCGATTTCGGACAGATCATTGCCGGATAGATCTAGAGTGTCCAAAAGTACGTTTTGGCTTAGATCAATGGCGGATAGACGGTTGCCAATGGCAAAAAGTCGTTTCAATTTGGTAAAACCTTCAATGCCTGTAAGGTCATGAATTTCATCGGATTCGGTTTGGCTGGAGATATCCAGATACTCCACTTGGGCGGCATCAGTTTTAAGGAGTTTTTCGTTGACAGTGCCATCAGAGTCAATGCCCAAACTGATCAACTTGGATTCAAACTGGGGATCCGGGATATGTATCTCGGTCGCGGAATCAATGGTGTTGGTGTCATCGTCATTGGAACATGCGGAAAGGAGCGCCAAAAGCGCTAGCGAAAAGCTGGGAATTTTAAAATCCATAGGGAAATATTGATTGTTTTTTGATTTGATAAAAGAGAAAACAACCGAGCAATAACCGTACCCTAAATACAGTAATTTTCCGCTTGGCTAGCAATGAGGGGATTAGCTTTTTTGACAGTATGTGTCACCCATGTCCTTTTGGCAGCACTGGATAGGAAATAGCATTTTCTGAATTCATCAAGAAATTGGTTTCATTTTTTTCTTACAATGAGACAAGATTATTCGTATTTATTTCTAACTTACTGACTACTAACCCATAACAACTCATCATGTCCAGCATTACTGAATTATCCGACCAACTCCTCCAAGATCTTTTGAGCATTGACCCAAAGGCTCCCATAACCGATAATCCGCTTCAATCCGATTGGATTTTTCTTAAAGAAAGTGAGAATCGTTTTATAGATTTTATGAAGGATGAGCCGCTACCGCCAGACGGCAATCTTGAATACGGCCCGGCACTTTACCTATTGCACCAACTGCCAGAGGCCGTTGTTGAAATTCTAAAATACATGGGAATGCCCGGTACCGATATCCGTAAAAAAGACTGGGGCATTTGGATGGAAAACGTCACCAATGGCCCTGGTGTTGTGGCGCCGGATGGCACGCTATATCTTGAAACCCTATACGCACAATTGGATTATCATTGGACAGAATCGCTGGTATACTACCTCTACTACAGATGGGACAGAAGAGCCGATGCCACATTTGGCACAACTCCAGTGACCACCAACATTACGGGTCAGGATCAACTTACCATTGCCATTATGGGAGATTGGGGTACAGGAAACTATAGCGATCAAGGATTTCCATCGCCGTCTACCTTGGTGGGCAATGCCATTAAAAATCTACCGCCCGAAGAGAAAGCGGACATCACCCTTCACCTTGGCGATGTTTACTATGCGGGTCTGGGAAAGGAAGAAATGAACAAGCTTCTAAAACATTTCCCCAGAAGTGCAAAGGCAAATTTTACCCTGAACTCCAACCATGAAATGTATGATGGTGCCAACGGATATTTTGGTGTTGCCCTGGCCAATCCCTTGTTCCTTAAAGACCAGAACAACACCAGTTATTTTGCCATTACCTTTGGTAATTGGGTCATTATTGGGTTGGATACCGCTTTTTATGATAGCAGCAAACTGTACATGGATGGTGCCTTGTACGATACCAACCAAATAAATTTCATCAAAGGCCTGAACATTGGTGCTTCGCAAAAAATCATCTTAATGACGCACCATACAGGTATGACCGCGGATGGAAAAGACCTTACCCCGCCAACCTATGATGGCACCAGCGTTAAAAAACCCCTGTTTACCCAGGTGATCAACGCGCTGGGGCGTGCTCCGGATTATTGGTATTATGGCCATATCCATAATGGAATTGTATATAATGACCAATCTGTGGCGGGCAGGTATACATGCCCCTCGGGTGAGAGTCCCAAACTACGTTGTGTAGGCCATGGTGCCATACCCTTTGGAAAAGGTACATCATTGCACAGCGGTGGGACGACCAATCCAGAGATCGACTATTTTTCCCAAACCCCCATGCCCAACAGCAATCCTCCAACCAAGTTGTTGGATCTAAGGGTGCTCAATGGCTTTGCCACCATTACGCTTACATCCACTGGCATTAAGGAGCAGTTTTATGAGGTTTCGGCGGTGAACGGTACCACCAAAGTTTGGAACAATGGGTAGCAGCTAAATTTAGGATGCTTCTACCTGCCTGCTGGTAGACAGGGCGCTCGACCTGACAAATGTTTTGTGGAACCCAAGTTAAGGTGCGAATAAGTTGTATATAGTTTGTATCTTTTTGGCGCTATTGACCTCTCGCAGCATGCCCCACAAATTTTATATGTAGCGTATGAATGTCCATCTTACCAACGAACAGAAGATTAAGGTCTTAAATTCTGTTGATGTGTACCATGTAATGCAGCAGATATTACTGCGCGAAAACAAGATCCGCCGCAACCAAGAACATTTTTGGGTGGTGGGGCTCAATGGCAAGAACAAGATCCAGTTTATTGAGCTGGTTGCCCTGGGTGCCGTGAATAGGGTAAACGTAGACCCGCCAGATGTGTTTAGAATGGCCATTTACAAACTGGCCTCCAAAGTGATCTTTGTGCACAACCGCCCCAGTGGCTCCTTGGAAATCTCCGAAGGAGACCAGAACGTAACCGACCGTTTGTACAAGGTGGGCAAGCTGATCAATGTTGAGGTGGCAGACCACCTGATCATTACCGAGGACGACTATGCCAGCTTTGCGGACGAGGGCATTATGGATGGAATAAAAAATTCCGGCCTATTTGAAATTATAGGCCCCGAAAGAAAGGAGCTGGAACAATGGAAGATCGATACCGAAAAGAAAAGGGCCGAAAATCAAAAGGCCAAGGACATTGCTACGAAGATGATGGCCAAAGGCTATGATGTTGACACCATTAAAGAGTTAACTGGCCTGAGTGATGATGAGGTGGGGAGGTTGTAGGTTGAATATTCTAGTTTTTATGAAAAAAATCATAAATAGTTTTCAGAAATCCGACTTCATCTTTATTGAGTCTTTTGGTTTTGGTTCCCTCGTGCGCCCATCTGTTTCGGTGAGAATTGAAAACCGAAATCCATTTAATTTTTTCTTCTTTGCTATGAAAACCTAGACCTACATCTATGGAAAATTCTTTTTCAAAGGTCTTGAAATCTTCAGGAATCTGGTTCGGTTTCACAGTCCAATACTTTTTAATGATATCCTTGTAGTCGGTAATAAAAAACATTTCCGTCCAATGCATTTCTTGTCTCCCTAATCCCTCTTTGTACATTCTTTCTATCTCTTGTTTTGCCCTTGCTTCACAATCTCTTTGAATTTTCCCTATCTCAATGTCCCAATTATCACCGAATATTTGTTTTAACTTTTGAATTATCACTTTTTTCATGTGTTGTTCAATCGCAACTCCATATTTCCGTCCTTCTTCTTGTAGCGAATCATCTTGTCTTTCCTTCCAATCAATTAATTCATCAGGTTCATACTCCGAAAAGTTGTCATTTACCAGTTTTTGATAAAATCTAAACCATCTTGTATCAGCCCCTGAACCATATGATGATAACATTGTCTCCTTTTCTTCCTCATTAAGTACTTGCAAACTACTCAATAAAGCAAATAGATACTTCTTTATTGCTTCAAATCTCTTTTCTGGAGATGAGTTTTTAGTAAGGTTTTTTTCTTCATATTCAAATACATTTAAGCTACCAACTAAGCTAATAAAGGCATAAGTTCCTCTGTTGGAGACTATATAGTTTTCATTTTCAAAAATATCCGGAAATTCTTCCTCGACATAGCCATAACATAGGTTGATAAATTCAACAACCTTCTTTTTACATGCCAGCATCTCTTTATTATGATCCAACTTACTTATATCATAAAAACTTGGCTCGGTAGTCTCCGGAATGTAATTATTGCCTTTGGCCGCTGGTAACAAACCACATTTCACAAGAGCGGTTGCAAACGGTCTAAATGCAAGCTCCGAAGCATCCTCTCCTATGGATATTTTAGCATATAATGATCCATTTATATCTTCTGCAAGCTGTTTAATTATACTTGACCTTAATGCCTTAAGCCTAGAATCAACCCTATCAGCGTTCCAATATAAATCCTCTTCCAATGTTAGTCTTAAACTTGAACTTACAGCTTTTTGATTTTGGTTAATATCCATAAAAATCTCCAACTGTTCTGTAGCTGTAAGATCCAAAAATGCAACAACTGGTATGGTATTGCTTTCCTTATATTCTGTCTCGGCATAACCATATACTCGATGTTGACCATCAATTATATAAGCCAAAGCATATGCGTTTGGGATTTTCAACATTCCAAAACGGGACTTCGAATCACTAGATCGAGTTGAACCTTCAAAAACCACTTTGTGCTTTCGTTGGGCAAAGTTTAAGATTACTGAGTTTGGGAAAAAGCCCCCATCGTTAATAAATTTGCTTATGTTTTTTAATCTACTTGGAACTAGAAGTCGTTGATATGTTGGCATCTCGGACTCATTAGCTTTAGTTCTGTGTAATATGAAACCCATTTTGAGCAAAAGATGAGGTTCTATGGAGAACATGTAGTATTTTTTTCCTCCCATATCACCTTCCACCGCTGGAACCTCCACCTTGTCATTATTTATAAGTTGATTTTTAAACAATAATCCAAACAACTGATACTTTGCAGCGCTTTTATAGCTTTTTATTAAACTATTAATGTATTCATATGTGTTATCGTTGTAATAAAAAGATCTTGTTCTAATTAGTCTTTTTATTTCAACACTTTCATTTGAAATTCTCAATTTTCGAGTAGCGAATAAATACTTGATTTTTTTACCTCTTCCAAAAGCTTGCTCAAGAGATTTTTTGAATCCATTCAAACGTATTTCCAACCCTTCAAACTCGGTTTTTAAAGAACTTATTTTTTTGGGTTTTTCGCTTGACCTACATTCTACCAAAAAGATTGTTTCTTCGTCTACAGCAATGACATCAATCTGCTTTTTATCTTCGGGGTTTTTACCATATGGCAATAGAAAATTTTCGTCATAATTTAATGTCCTATATCCAAGCTCATAAAATTGACACCAGATATCGTCTTCAAATTTTTTATTATGGGGTTTGGCCTTACGAAGTCTGGTCTTCGTTTTCATCGGCCTGCCAAACTCTTCCCATCCTTCTTTCAACAAACCATCAACCAAGGAGTGATCAACACTTTTGGTAACATATTTGTTTTTTTTAGATTTATAAAGTTTCCCCAACGTGGATAAATCAGTCACGAGTTTATCCTTGAATTGGTCAATTTCAAATTGTTTTAAAAATGCCATTTAATCAATATTCGTTATGAGCAATTCTTTATATCGCCCGCGCTTGGCATTTTTCCCACCAATCAGAGAAGCTCTGCTCAATTCATAAATTGCTTTAGAATCACCAAAAATCTCTCGAATTTTGTCATGAGCCGCATTGGTAAGAATGTAATAGGCTCCTATTTCATCAATTTTAGATAACAGCCCGTGAAGACGATATTGGTCTTCTAATGAGAATAGTTTTTGGTTATATTTAATAAAACCATTGTTATTGTGTGCAACTGTGTATGGAGGGTCTAAAAAAACTAAATCATTTTTTTGAATATTATCAAGACAATTTGCAAAGTCATCGCTTCTTAAGGTAGTATTCTTAAGTACTTTATTTATTGACTTTAGGTTTTCTTCTTCGATGAAATCTTTTGTTCTAAAGCCGTATGGCACATTGTATTCCCCTTGAAGATTTACCCGATAAATGCCATTAAAAGAGGTTTGGTTCAAATAAATGAATTTCGCTGCTTTTTTAAAGTCATCTGCAAATTTTTTCGCCCTTACCTCATAATAATTCTCCTTAGTGTTTTTGAACATTTTAAGATGTTCTAAGACTTTTTCAACATCATCTTTTACGCATTCATATGTGTGAATCAATTCAGGATTAAAATCATTAAGAAACGAAGTTTTTGTTGGCTGTAAATGAAAGAACACTGCTCCTCCACCTAAAAATAGCTCATGATAGTTGTTGAATCCACCCTCAGGTAGAAACCGTGTCAAATCCTTTAAAAGCCATCTTTTACCACCGGCCCAACGAAGAAACGGTTCACAAGATACTCTTTCGTCTAAAGTGTTTGTGGAAGGATTATTCATATTTGGTCAGGTAAATCCAAAGATATAAAATTCCTACAAATATGTAGTCCTCTAATACATCACACTCCTCCAGTCCATGAACCCTTATTCATTTATCCAATATTTCCTACAATAATGTCCTTTTAAATCCCAGTAAACAATTTTTGGTAGGTTGGCACCTCAACGCCTAAGTTTTCCGCCGCCTCAACCACATAACCTACTAAGCTCTCCACTTCAGTATCGGCTTTTTTGTTTAGGAAATCAGAATGTAAAGAAGAGGTGGCCATTTGGGATAAACTTTTTAGGAGGCCCATTGTCATTCCGCACGGGATGCGGAATCCAAACCTTATTCCAATGGATTCCTGCTTTGCGCCACCGCTAAAGCTTTTGGCGGCACGCGGTCGCAGGAATGACAATCTGTAGTGCCCTATTTCTCATCATAATGAAACCTGCATTGGATGATAGTACATTGTTGGTCAACCCCCTTTTTGCCGGTTACCTTATATACCAATCGGTGCTCTCCGGTAATTCTTCTAGACCAAAAACCTTTTAGCCCGTGCCTTAACGGCTCGGGCTTGCCCAACCCTTTAAAAGGGTTTTGTTTTACGGATCTAATAAGCTCCTTTATTTTGATGGCGGTATCGGTATCGGTTTCCAGCCAATAGCCAAAATCTTCCCATCCGTGGGCGGTAAAACTAATATTCATTCAGGGGTGGCTTCAATTTCGTCTTCGTTGTATTGGATCAAATCCCCATTATTTATTTGTTCCATAGATTCCCTAAGCCTTTCCCTATTGGCCTTTGTGGATAATAAATGTTCCGTTTCCTTCAGCGCATTGTACTCACTGATCGGCATGATCACCACGGCATCTTCCTCTTTGCTTCTGGGCACCACAATGATCTCCAAAGATTTGGAGACGAAGTCAAAATGCTTCTTCATGTTTTTTCGCAAAGCGGATATGGTTATGGCTCTCATGAGAACGGATTAAAATGTACATAATTTTGTACATGTAAACGTACAAAATATATGCCAGAAATACAAGTGCAAGGTTTTTTGTGACCACTAGTGCTGAACCAACATACTACTCTCTTCCTTGGATTTCTGTATACAATTTCTGGTAAGTTGGCACCCCAACACTAAAGTGTTGTGCTACGGTAACCACATAACCTACTAAGCTCGCTACTTCAGTATAAGCTTTTTTGTTTTGGAAATCGGAGTGTAAAGAAGAGGTTGCCGTACCGGGCAGGCTTTCCAGTTTGGCCAATACTTTTTCGGGCATATTGCTGGAGATGGTAATGCCCTTTGCCTGGGCCACTTGGGCCACTTCGTTTACCAGGGCTATTACGGTGTTTCGTTTGTCGGTATCCGCCAATATGGGGGCCACAGGGGCATCAAAATAAGTGGTGGCCGTAGCCATTACGGAGATAAAGACAAACTTTTCCCAGATCACCTTTTCAATATGTGGGGTCAGGGTCACCGCTACCCCAGCCTTTCGTAATAGGTTCTCCAGGGCATATAGTCGGGCATCGGAGCCACCTTCCATCCCAAAGAACAGCTTTTTAATGTTACCCAGGTTCTCCACCACCCCAGGGCGGGACAGGCGGGCAATAATGTACACACAGCCATCGCACACCAAATTGTTGGGTAACAATTTTTGGATGCGATCCCTACAGTCCACCCCGTTGAGCAGGGGCAAGATCACCGTTTGTGGGCCAATACAGGGAGCCAATTGTTCTATGGTCTGCTCCAGATCATAGCTTTTGGTGCAGACAATAATGTAGTCCACCTCGCCTATTTCACTGGCATTGTCCGAGGCCAGTTTAGGAACGGCCACAAATTGTTCCTCGCTCTCAATAACCTTTAAGCCAGCCTCCTGGATTTTCTCTAAATGGGCACCTCGAGCCAAAAAGCTCACCTCTACCCTCGGGCTATGCTCAAACTGTTTGGCTAGCAGGCCTCCAAAGAAGCCGCCCACCCCTCCTATTCCGGCAATCAAGATTCGTGTAGCACCCATAATTTTCCCATTTGAAAACGTCGCTTGAAATTAAGCATATTTCCGCAGTCAATGGCAGCCCAAAAGACGCTACAGATACTTTTCTTTTAGAATGTTGATATGGTGCAACTCGTGCCCAATAATGGTTCGTAGAAAATCGGAAAGGGATATCTCCTGATTCTTGGCCTTGCCCTTGATTTGCAGTTGCTCTGTGGAAAGGGAACACACAAAACTGTGACTGGCCTTTCTCACATTTTTGTAATCGGTAAGCAGTTCTTGGAAGGATTGTTCAGCAAACCTAGCGTTTTGCACCAAAGCCTCTTGATCATACCCCCAAAGTTGCAGTTGTTGGTTACGGCTCAACCAAAAGGCACGGCTCATTTTGATCCGTTCATGATCCACAATATGCCCCACTACCTGCTTGATGCTCCATTTGCCCGGCGCATACCGGAAGGTGGACTTTTCCTCACTGATCGTTTCCAAAAATGAGAGCGTGGCCGTTGATGCAAAAAGGGTCTGGCAATCGGAATTGCCAGCCAGATCCAGATAATACGGAAATCCATCTTTGGGTGAATATGTCATGGTCTGCAAAAGGGTTATTTGGATTCTTGCCAATGGAAAGATAAGGCCTTTACCCGCACCTACCAACCATGATCATTTGTTAATACAGCTTGATGGCCTCAAAACTCTTTTTGTACTCTTCCAAGTGTTCAAAAGCATCAAGCGCCGCAACAGAATCATTGCGTTCCACCCATTTTCTGAGCTTGTCCGTACCGTTGATCACATCTATGGGGTTTTGGTCATAGTTGTATTCGTAAGGCGGCTGTTTCCATTTAAAATCCTCCCCAAGCACATGGTACAACTCCCTGATCACAAACTGCCCTACCCTCCAGGGTTTAAAGGTCTTCCTGTCCGTCACATGAATTTGGAACCCGCCGCAGACCGTGTTCCCATGTTTTTGAAAGGTGGGCAAAAAGGTTATGGGCCTCAGCTCAAATCCTTGTAGTTTGGATGCCTTTATGCTTTTGGAAATTTGGTTGTCATATAAAGAATAAGGTTCAATTTTTGGGTGTCCCACAATCTCCAAGGGCTGCGAGGTACCGCGACCTTCACTCAGCTGGGTACCCTCCAAAAAAACCGTGGCTGGAAAGGTGATGGTGCTCTCAGGCCTTGCAATATTAGGCGATGGTAAAAACCAAGGCAGGCCGGTATCCTCAAAATACATGGCCCTGTCCCAATGTTTCATTTGAATCACCTCAAGCTTTGCTTTCTTCTTGGCCCACAGTTTTTGGTGCATCAACCCCACCTCACCTATGGTGAGTGCATGGCGAATGGGCAGGGGATGCAGTCCCACAAAGGAAACAAAATCAGCTTCCACCAGATTCCCCTCCATATCTTCCCCGTTAATGGGGTTGGGACGATCCAGTACGATTACCTGAATATCCTTGTCGGCACATTTCTCCAACAAAAGGGTAAGTGTGTAGATATAAGTGTAGATCCTACAGCCTACGTCCTGTAGATCCACAAAGATATGGTCAATGTCCTCCAACATTTCATCCGTTGGAATCCGCGTTTCCGAATAGAGGGAATAAACCGGAATTTGAAAATAGGGATGTATGGTATGGTCGGTCTCCACCATATTGTCCTGTACATCAGTAGAAAAACCATGTTGGGGGCCAAACAGTTTTATAAATCGGGGGCCAAACATTTCCTTAAACCGAATGGTGGCATGGGTATAGGTGCTATCCACGGATGCGTTATGGCACAGCAGGGCCACCTTGCCCTTATATTGTTGCTGAAGACTTTTGTCCCGGGTCAGAACATCAAGACCTGATAAGACTTTCATTTGTTCGTTGTTTTGGTTGAATTCAGTTTAGTGTAGTCAGGAATTGTACGGGGACAACTGGATCGTTGCCCCCGCACAGTAACTAAACTAACTACTCAAAACTTATCTTTCTTAAATCGAAGGGTTTGCCGGTGTGTTCGGATTGTTCTCCCTTTCAATGGTTGGGTATGGATAAAAATTCCTGTTTCGCTCGTTGGTGGTATTGGCCGCCTGCGGAACGGAGAAATCTGGATAAAATCGCTTGTGATCTCCCCAACGTAATCCGGTCAAGAACAATTCTATAGCCCGGTTCTTATATATCTCATCCATTACTTCGGATTGGCTTCCTGCGTCTCCTCCCCAAGCAGGAAGGTTGGCATTCACCCCCAATGGATCGTCTGTTTTTTGACGTACTAGATTGATTTGGGTCACTGCATTACCCAGCTGATTTTGTCTGGCATAGGCTTCCGCCTTGTTCAGTATCATTTCCCCAGGCAGATAAATAGGGAACGGAGCCGTATTGGTGGCTGCAAAGCCCAACATCTCGCTAATGGCCTGCCCTCCAGCATCGTCATTGGCAAAGCCAGCATCAGCACCTAAGTAAAAGGCAATGCGCCCGTCACCCACTTCTGGAACAAAAGCGCCCAACAAACCAAAATTGGTCTGTGGCTTTAAATCCGTAGAGTTTACGGTTCTGTTCCAAATGGGATTTTGGTTGTTGGCATCAAAAATCCACATGGAATTGGTGGCATCGCTATCGTTCAAAACTGCATCTGCAGCAGCTATGGATTCCGCATAATTCCCAGCCCATAAATGGTATCTGGACAGGTGTGCATTAATAACCTTGGTCAAACTCAAATCCGTCCACAAAACAGCGGATGCAAAATCATCTGAAACTGCGGTTCCTGCTAATTCATCCCTTGCTTCCTGCAAAAGTGCTATGCTCTCCGCCAACACTGCAGCCCGATCACTAAAAGGTGCCGCGCCGTCCGCGGCATTGTTGATGGGCACTTCCTCAAACATCTGAACCATGGCTCCCAAACACATGGCCTTGAACAGATTGCCATAGGCCAGAAGTCCACTTCGGGTACCTGCTGTGAGTTCCACGGTATTGGCACCCTCGATCAAGGATTCGGCCATTCCCTTGGCTCTTAGCAAATTCACCCAAGGATTGGTGATACCACCACTTTCCGCAGGTAGTTCCGCCCCACCTTTGGCCAACTCATTAATATTCAAAAAGGTGTTGGTAACACCAAGCTCCCTAGTGGTAATCCCAGGGGCTTCAACCACTTGTCGCAATGCGGTTACGGAATAATATTGTCTAATTCCCGTGGCCAAGGCAAAGAGTCCGTCCTTGGTTTGCAAGACCACATCTTCTGTTGGGTTATTGGGATTCTCAAATTCTGTGTCACAGGCTACAAACAAACCCGCAACGACTAGAAAAGCACCTACTATAGTATATATCTTGATATTTTTCATCTTTCAATTTTTTGGATTAGAATGTAGCTGTTATACCAAACCTGATGACCGCTGGGATGGGAATCAATCCCATAATCCCTCCTCTGGATCCATTGCTTTGGGCATCAATGTTCACCTCAGGATCATAACTCGAAAAGTCATCAATGGAGAACAGGTTCCGTCCGGTCAAGGAGAATTGGAAACTTTCCACTCCCGTAAATGGCTCACGCAACAAATAGCCCAAGGAAATCTCCCGAAGCTTGATGTAGGAACCATCCTCTATATAGGATTCCGCGATACCAAAATTGGCACTTCCGGTTCCCCTTACTGCATCACCCCGCAATTCTGCGGCTGTGGCAGGGCCACCTCCAAAGCGATAGAACATCCGCTGATCCCAGCTCAAAATATCCACTCCTTGAACGGCATCCAACTGCATTCTAAAGGAGAAATCCTTGTACTTCAACTCATTGATCAGGGAAGCGATGAAATCTGGATTGGGATCCCCGATCACCTTACTTAGGTTAGCACCGCTAGGTTGTCCGTTAGCGTCCCTTTCCGGAACAGGATTCCCGTCAGCATCAAAACTACCTTTCTCCCGTTGCGGCAATCCTTCAGGAGTCAAGAGCAAACTGCCATCAGGATTCCTGGCATAAAAGCCTTGGTAAAACACACCTAAAGGCTGTCCGTTCTTTGCAACGGAGAATCCAAAATTCCCGATGCCAAACTGCTCCCCGGCTATATCATTCACCTCATTTCTATTGGAGGAATAGGTTCCGGTTATGGACCAGCTAAAATTGTTGGTCTGGATAGGGGTTGCCGTGATCATGGCCTCAAACCCTCGGTTGGTCATGGTTCCAATATTTTCAACCCTTGATCCTGCCCCTGTACTTGGAGACAAGGTCCTGGCCAACAAAAGATCTTCAATATCTTGCTTGTAATAGGTTAGCTCCAACCCCACTCTATTATCAAACAAGGCCATGTCCACACCAAATTCCAGCTCGGTTTGGCGTTCTGGTTTTAGATCTGGATTACCCAGGCGGGTTGGCGCAATTAAACCTGAATTTCCATCAATGCTGATGGCGGCATAATTGGACAATCTGTCAAAAGGACCAATGGCGGTAAGGTTACCGGCCTGCCCCCATGCCCCTCTCAGCTTAAAGCTGTTGAACACGTTGGACAGATTATCAATCCAAAAATCCTCTTCCGAAATTAGATAGGATGCACTCGCCTTAGGATAAAATTGGTTGCGCTCGTCCGCTCCAAATACCGAAGATCCGTCCAAACGGATAGCACCTGTAAGGAAGAGCTTGTTGTCCAGCCCGAAGGTCTGCTGCAAGAAACCTCCCCAGAAGGTTCGCTCACTGCGGTTTTCATTGGTGGTGATGGAAGCCGCCCCATTGGTGGTTCGCACGCCCAAGGCCAATCCTGTTCCTTGTATGGAACGAAGGATGTTTTCATCGGCCTGCCAAGAGAAACCAGCTGTGGTGGTTGATTTCAGATTGTCTGAAATCAATTTATCATAAGAAGCATTCAAATCGCTGTTGAACAGCTTGGTGCTGATCGTGGTGGTACTGGCACTACCCAACGGCACAGTTGTGGTTCCAATGGGCACATACCTCGTTCCTCTGGATTCTGCATTATCATACCCCAAGGTGTAATTAATCTTAAGGTCTTTGGTTGGCGATAAATTGATTTGCAGATCACTGATCGTTCTGTTGTTGGTCTGTTGAAAATCGAAAGTTTCCAAATACTCCAGAATGTTGGGGTAAAAGGTCATCTGGGGATAGTTCCCGTTTTCATCAGGTGCTGGATTTATAGTGTTGTTCGTAAAAAGAATGGTCTGCAAAACCCCAAAGCCGTACCCTCCGTTGGGGACATCGTTACTGTGGCTTGTGGAAAAGTACATTCCAGCGGATGCAGATGCCCAGTCATTAAATTTTTGATTGATGCGAATTCTACCACCTTCCCTTTCATAATCGGTGGATTTCATGATTCCCTCGTTCTTTAAGTACGAAAGCGAGGCAAAATAATCGGTGTTTTCATTACCTCCCGAAATGGAAACATAATTGTCCGTTCCAGTGGAATTTTGAAAAACCATGTCCTGATAGTCATAACGAGTAACCGATTCTGTACTGAGGTCCGTGATATCGGTGGATGTCCAGTCCAAGGGTTCTTCATTAAACTCCCTTTTCTTCCTCAGGTAATTTAAATTGACACTGGTGGCCACCTTGATTACGGGTTTCCCTGATCTTCCTTTTTTGGTAAAAATCTGAACCACCCCGTTGCTCGCTCTGGAACCGTAGATGGCAGCAGCAGCGGCTCCCTTAATGACCTCCACCCTATCAATATCCTGAGGGTTGATGTCCGATAGTCGGTTCTGTACCACACTGGTCACATCCAAAACATTGGTAGAGTTATTGTTTACAATAACCCCATCAATAATGTACAACGGGTCGGAACTACCATTAACGGTACTGGCACTTCGCAACCTAACACTGATACCCGCCGCAGGATCTCCAGAGTTTTGGGACACCTGAATCCCTGCTAGCTTACCGGAAAGCGCCCCTGTAATGTCAACAGCGCCTGAAGCTGCAATATCGGTTCCCTCAACACTTGAAATGGTGTTACCAATTTGCTTTTTGGCGGTCAAAGCCCCTACACCCGTAATTACTACTTGGTCCAAGCCCAAAATGTCGGTACCTAAGGTAACGTCGTTCGTAACGTCGGTTTGAGAGCCCAAGGTCACCGTAATTTCTTGGGTGGTGAAGCCCAACGACCTAAAAATAAGTACGTAGTCGCCTGAATCAAGGTCTGCCTGCAACACGTAATTTCCTGAAAAGTCCGTAATCGCTCCCTGATTGGTTCCCTCAATCTGTACTGTAACACCTGGAAGCGGATCCCCTATTTCATCGGTTACGGTACCAGAAAGGCTGTACGTTTGTTGTAATTCCAATTTTGGAGCTGGAGCCTTGGGTGTCGGCGCATCGTCTTGGTTCCTCGTCAATACGATTTGACGATCAATTATTTTGTAAAGGACATTGCCATAAGGAAAGAGCTTACCGAGCACCTTGCGTATCTCTTGTCTTTTGACCTTAATGTCAATTTTCCGATCCAAATTCAGCTCCTCCCTGCTATAGAAGA
This sequence comes from Flagellimonas sp., assembly GCF_965215805.1. GTDB lineage: Bacteria > Bacteroidota > Bacteroidia > Flavobacteriales > Flavobacteriaceae > Flagellimonas. The sequence goes on from NZ_OZ244124.1 coordinate 3,393,397, forward strand.
ACTTAAATTCGGTTTTGGATTCTATCTCCTCAATAATCCTGGAGATAGGAGCATCTTTTAAATCTAGATCAATCTTGACTTTTTGCGAGTAATTCGGTTCTGCCTTTAGCTGAAAAAGGGCCACCATGAAAAACAAGAGTGAAAATTTCATTTTGAGATCTAGTTTCGGTAAGACGCGGGAACATCTCACCAATGAGTTCATTAGTTTTTTCATAATTTTGTTTGATTTTTGTTGATTCTTACGACTTAGATCAAATCTTAATCGGGAAGTGCGGGAACACTTTCCGATTTTTTGGTTCTTAGGGTGTTCAATTCATAGATAGTAGTTTTAGTTGTTTTTTGTCAGCTCTTTTCTTGTGCGCTGAAATAGCACTACAAAATTTCCTGTTCCTTGTTGATTATAATAGTGTTCGTGTCCTGATTGATGGTATAGGTAAACGGAGTATGCTCCTGAAAAATTCGTAGTATTTGATCCAATGATTCTTTGGAGAAAGTCCCTGTGAACTTTTTTGCATCCAACTTATGGTATTCATTGGAAATGGTTACATCAAAATGTCGTTGTAATTCTTTTAAGATCAACTCAAAGCGATCATCCACAAAAAAGAGTTCTCCTTTGGTCCAAGCGGTATATTTCTGAACATTCACCTGATCCACTGCTATGGCTCCCTCTTTAAAAACAGCTCGCCCCCCAGGAACCAGTGTAATGGGTTTTTGCCCTTCAGCATTGTTTGATTTGTATACACCGACGCTACCCTCCACCAACACCGTGGAAGTATTGTTTTCATTTTTGTAACTGGAAACATTGAATTCTGTCCCATAAACGCTGGTGTTCATGTCATCCGTTATCACCGTAAAGGGTCTAGCCTGATCCTTTTCCACAGAAAAATAGGCTTCCCCATCCAGATAAACATCCCTGGGTTTGTCTTTTAAAAAGCTTACAGGGTATCTGAGTTTTGACCCAGAATTTAAAAAGACATGGGAGCCATCAGAAAGTAGCAACTCAAACTTTTTGCCATAGGGAACGGAAAGTTGGTTATAGGTAAGTGTTTCCGCTTCTTGCTTGCCTTCGTTGTTGTACAAAAGCATGTTCTGCTTTTGGTTAACTACTTGGTTTCCTTTGGTGTTGGTTATAATTCCTGAAGAAGTATCGTCCAAAACCTTAATGGTTCCATCTTCCAACTCCAAGGTAATCACTGGGGTATCTGACTCTATCACCTGCTCCTGCTTGTTGAACAATCCGATTTGATACACCATATAGGAGGTTGCCAACAAACCGATAAAAACAGCGGCTATTTTTAGCACATAGCCCCTTTTTGATCCCCTAGATGGTCTTGGAACAAATACCCTGTCCCCATCCCTACGCCGTTGGATAACATTTTGCCACATGGTATCAAAATCGTCATCGGTGAGATTTTCCTCGTCAAAATCCATAAGCTGTATGAATCGTATCGCATTTTGGACAAGTTCTTTTTTCTCTGGATTGGCGGTCATCCAATTCTGCCAAAAATTGGATGTCATTTCATCTGGGTTCAGCACCCATTTTTGAAAGTACTCGTCTTTGATGAAATCTTCTTCGGTGTAGTTGGCGTACTTCATTTAATCTTGAATCAAGCAGAAAGAATCTGTTGTTTTCTAACAAGAGAGCGAAAATGCGATTAGTACCCCATGTAAAATGAGAAATTTTTCAATGGAAAACATAAATATCTGTTATACAGTTAATTAGTTTAACTCAATTAAAGTAAAAAAAGGAGTGGGATAACAAGGTGGGATAATCAATTCTGCAAAGCGGACACTATCAGCAAAGGGATAGCTCCCATATATTTTCTAAGAAAATGTATCGCTCTTCCCATGAGTTTATACGTTCCTTTGTTGCTCAACGACATGATTTCCGCAATCTCAGCATAACTTAAAAGGGCATAATATTTAAGGTAGATGATTTCCCTTTGGCGATCCGTAAGCTTTTTGACAGCCTCTTTTAAATGCTGTTTTTGTAAATCAAATTCTTGCTTTTCTGCCAAGCTATGAGCCCTGGCCTGAACAATTGGTTCAGAAGCAATCGTAAATTTTGCGTTGTCGTACAGCTTTCTGCTTCGGACTGTTTCCGAAATCACCTTTCGCCTTAACGATTTAATGAGATACGATTTAATGGACTTTACGTTTCCCAGACGATGCTTGGTATCCCAGATTTCTATAAAAAGATTTTGAATACAGTCTTTGACCAAGTTTTTGTCCTTGACCAACTTTAGGCCATAATTGTAGAGTAAAGGAACGTTGTCCCTATAGATTTGCGCAAATGCTGCTTCGCTTCCAGATTGGAATTCTTTCCATAACTGGGAATCCTCAAATTTTGGCTCACCAATAGATTTGGACGCATGTTGACTTTTTGCATCCTCAGTCGTGAGCTTGGGTCGATGCACTGATTTTAAAGGCAAAACAACAAGTAGTAGTTAGTTTTATTGCGTTAAGTTATAAAATAATCCGTTCAATCAATGACACTTGTTTAACTGAAATTTAAACTACGTTTGAATAAATCAATTATGGTGAAGTATATCACTCCTCCCGTGTAAAAGGAACAAAGCGTACCGCCATCACATTTCTTTTGACCACTTTATTTTTCTTTTTAGTTATCAGGACCAATTGCCGCACTTGATTGTGTGGCCCGACCGGAATGATCATCCTTCCTCCTACTTTCAGCTGGTCGATTAGAGGCTGTGGAATGTATTCAGCACCCGCTGTGACCATGATGGCATCAAAAGGCGCTTTATCTGGCCAGCCATTATAGCCATCTCCTCTTCTTACAACAACATTGGAATAGTTCAAATTTCGTAATCGCTGCTTGGCGATTTGGGCAAGCTCCTCAACAATCTCTATGGTATAAACAGAATCCACAATCTTGGCAAGTACCGCCGCCTGATATCCTGATCCAGTTCCAATTTCCAATACCCTATCGTCCTTCCTTAATCGTAGTGCTTGGGTCATATAGGCCACAATATAGGGTTGGGAAATGGTCTGTCCATTTCCGATAGGCAAAGGATTGTCATTATAGGCAAAAGCTTTCAAATCCTCGGGGACAAATAGGTGTCGGGGTACATTTAAAAGGGCGTAAAGTGTGGCCAGGTTATCTATGCCCCTAGCCTTTATCTGGGTTTCCACCATCTGCTTTCTTTGGGCCGTATAGTTGTTTTGTCCAAGCAATGCATGGGACATCAGGAAAGAAAACAAGATGACAACTGCCCTAATCATGGCCAACAAGATGAATTGATAGCCAATAAGTTACAAAACTATTGCTCCAGAATCAACTTGTTGGACAGGTACATATAGCGGGTGTAATTTTTAGATCGCTCCCCTGCATATTCATAGGCCTTTCCAAAATGAAAGGTCGCTTTTTCCTGATCTTTGGCTTTGATGTAATATTCCCCCATGGCCAAATTGGCGATCCAATTGTTGGGCTCCTTTTGAAGCATTTCCGACAAGAGTTCATAGGTCTTTTGCATGTCGCCTTCCAGCAACATAAAGCTCAACGGATAATAATAGAAATAAGGGAACCCTTTCCCCAAAGACAATGCCTGATCTTCATATTTTTTACTCTCTGCATTTTTGCCCTGTTGGGCCAACAACTGGGATTTAAGCATGGTATTTCGGAACTCTGCCCCAATTTCTAAGGACTTGTCTACATAGGACAATGCCTCTGCTACCTTCGAGGGATCTACAGCAACTGTCAATTGGGCTATTTTTACGTAATCGTCCACGGTTTTTTCTTCTTTGACCTTTAAGTCCGCTAGCACGTTGGCATTGACATCCACGGAGATTTCAACTCCGCAGCTTACGGTGGACCACTTTAATTCCAAATGGGCGGACTGGGGTTGCAAATCGTTGAATTCGTATCGCAGATTTTCTTGATACGGACTTATCGAAGGAGTTGCCGTCACCCGTAGGGCATCCTCTTCTTTCTTATAACTGAAACTTCCCCAGTTTTCGGAATTCTTTGAAAAAATGAAAACCCATTCGTTTTCCTTTACAAAAATGTGCAGTCCGTACTTTCCTTTGGCCAGTGGTTGACCTTGGATTTTCACATCGTGTGTAAATTCTACTGTTGTATTTTGATTGGAACCGGCTCTCCATGGATATTCCACCCCATCCACAACAAAATCGTAGGGAACAATGCCACCAAAAATCGTTCGTTGTTTGGCATAAGGGCTATGGTAGACTACCGTTACATCCGTGGTGCCAATACGTTGGGTAATGCTTGCCCTTTGACTCACCTTGGTGGCCACCAGCATATCTTGGGCATGTGATATCCATACCCCGGTAAGGGCAAAACAAAGGCTGAACAATTTTAGTTTTAATTTCATGATTGCGTTTTAAGATTGATTTATTTGATTTTCAGCCCTTCTAAATCCATGAACCTACCAGTGACAAGCCATCCACCAAAATCCTCGGAGACAGCCAACAGGAGGGTGTTCTTTCCTTTCTTTAAATCGAGATAAACAGCATCAAAAAGTCCAATGGTGCCCAGATATCTATAATCCCTGCTTCGAAAGCGATTGTTTCCCTTGTAGATGGGTTTGTTGTTCAAAAAAGCCACCACCCTGTCGCTGTAGCCAAAATCGAAAAGTTTGATTTGATCTTTGTCCGAAGTAATGGTCAACTTGGCAATAACCGTATTTCCCGGAACATCGCCATCAAGCTTAACGACCCTGGCTATATTTGCAGCAACACCTTCTTCCACATATATCTTTTTGTTCCATTTAAGGCGAGATATTAAGGCGTCAATATTATCCAGATTGTCCAACTCCTTTTCCTCAAACTTATCAGAAACCGTCCATTCCTTGATCACATTTTCAATGGGTTCCCGAGTTCCTGGATTGAAATTCTCAATGACTGGTGTTTGATGGTCTATTTTGATATTGGCTATATGAAAGCCACGGAAAAGTCCGCCTGAAAAACTGACCTCTCCAGCTTTGGGTTCGTGGAACAGCTGCCAAGATAAATGAGGTGTTTCTGAATGGTCCAAAAATACCTGTGCCCTTCGGTCATTGACCACAATCTTCACATGCGTCCAGGTGTCGAAGTTGTATTTATGCGGAAAGGAATATTTTGGGCCAAAGTAAAATTGCCAATTGGCAAGTCCGTTGGTAACGGGTGTAGCTTGGTTGGCATCTGCGTTTCCGGATTGGTGTGGCCGGATGTAAAACTGCTCGGCATCATCCTCGTTGATTCTAAAGTATACTCCAGGGAAACCACGGTCTTCAGTGATATAGATGTCGTATTCAATAGTACCATTCAAAAAGGAAACATCCTTAAGACCTACGGTACCGCCTTTGAAATATATGGTTTCCTCTCCCTTAAATTGTTCGAACATAAAGGAATTGGAATTGACTTTCAAGTGGACCGTATCCAAAGGAACCACCTTCTGTCCGAGGACAAAAACGAGATTAAACAATAAAAAAACGGGCAATAGGAATGTTTTAATCATGACTGAATGTTTTTTGATGTTCCAAAGCTCCTTTAAGCGCGCCAAAATCCAAAAACAAGTTGGTTCAAGTTCATTCATTCCGGTTCAGACAGCGAATTTTTTGTGATCTTTACACCACAAATCCCAATCATGTATCCGGAAGAAAAATTGGTGCGGAAATGTTTGTTGCAAATTGAGGAAAGCCTAGGTTGGGGCCCGTCCCAAGATTGGCACAACGATGTATTTATTGAGCTCAGCGAGCGCATTCAACAGCGCACCAAAGTACTGCTGAGTCCGGTTACTTTAAAGCGGGTTTGGGGTCGAATCGATTACCAGAGTGCTCCCAGCAAAACCACATTAAACACTTTGGCCCAGTTTGCAGGATTTGAAAATTGGCGGGATTTTAAGGGTGCATCACCATCCAAAACAAAACATCCGTTGCTAAAGGTGGTCAATGCCAATCTTGGTGTGATCATGCTGAGTGCTTCAGTCATGACTGTGATCTTTATCTCGTTTTTCTCCCTAAAAGGGACCAGTAACGATAACACTACCATTGATCCTGAATCCATCGTATTCAAAAGCAAACCCATAGCCAAAGGACTTCCCAACTCGGTGGTTTTCGATTTGGATTTAGGTGAAATCAGTTCAGACAGTATCCACATTCAGCAGTATTGGGATCCCACCAAAACCATAAGTCTTAAACCTGGACAGACCCAAGCCACGGGCCAATACTATTCTCCTGGCTATTTTAGGGCCAAACTTTTGGTGGATGGCAAGCCCATTAAGCAACATGATCTCTTTATCAAATCCGAAGGGTGGTTGGGTACTTTGGATTACCAACCCATTCCCAAGTATATAACAGCTGAGGAAATCGATGATGGAAAACTCTCGTTTCCCAAAGTCGTCCATAACGAAGTAATCAAAAATGAACAACCCATAAACACCACCTACCATTTGGTCCAGGATTTTGATTCGATTTCTGGAGATAATTTTGTGCTTAGGTCTTCCCTCCAAAATGTGTATCGGGATAAATGGGCCGTATGTCAGAAAAGCTATGTGATTGTATTGGGAACCAAGGGTGCGATGGTGTTTTCCTTTTCCATACCCGGCTGCAGTTCCGATTTGGGGGTGATGATGAACGATGTATACCTAAGCGGAAAAGAACACGACCTTTCTGGATTGGGGCTTGATTTATCCCAGCCACGTGATATTACAATTCGGGTCAAGGATAAGCAGGTCGAGATTTTTGCGGCAGACGCATCCCTCTTCACAGGAAGCTACAACCAAAGCGTCGGCAGGGTTGTCGGTGTTAGGTATCGATTCTTGGGTCTTGGGGAAGTGATTAATAGCCAACTTCAGGACATTGATGGTAATATCCAGCTTGATCTACTCTGAATGTCCTGTCTGTCTGGGTAGCACCTCTTCTGGAAAAGGGAATAGAATGGTCGAATTTTTCTCAGCAGCAATGTTGGAAAGGGTTTGATACAATCTCAATTTGATGGCAGATGGCGACCGATCTATCTGCAACCCTGCCTCCAATAGTTTGGCAGCTGCCTGCTCCTCTGCTTCGGCCAAAATAATCCTCGCCCTACGTGAACGTTCGGCCTCTGCTTGGTTGGCCATCATTCGTTTCATATTTTCAGGAAGCTGAATGTCCTTAATCTTAACATCAATGATTTCAATACCCCAATGATGGGTTTCGGTTTCTACAATACTTTTTATGTTTTTTCCCATTTCCTCCCTTTTGGACAAAATGGTATCCAACTCCACCTTTCCGCAAACGTCCCTAAGCGCTGCCTGCGAAAGTTGGGTAATCGCAAAATCGTACTCCTCTACCTCCAAAACCGCTTTTTCTGGATTATTGATCTTAAAAAACACTACTCCGTCAATACTTGAGGGAACATTATCCTCTGTCATCACCTCCTGGGATGATATATTGATAGTAATTACACGAATATCCACCACCTGAATGGTTTCAACCAAGGGAATGATCCATCGGAACCCAGGTTGCAAGGTTTTTACATATTTCCCAAATCGAAATTTTAGGGCGCGCTTGTATTCAAAAACAATCCGTATTCCCGCCAAGAGAATGACACCTAATACAATACTGAAGAATAGTGGCAAGTTCATTTTTCGCTGTTTTTTATTAATGGACCATTCTTGGAAGTCCCTCTATAAGTTACGAAAAAATGCTGTAGAATAAAACCCAAACTACTGAATATCAATAACAAAACAATATTTTTCACTTGAATGTTTATTTTAACTTTGCGATAGCATGCAAGTAGCACCATCCAAACATCTGGCCCGAGTAATCAAGCATTACCTTTTTATTGATGGAGTCCAGGGTCCCGTAGGTTTGCAACAGCTTCGCTTTTTTACAGATGGGAATGCCAATTTGGTCTTTAGATTGAGGGAAACCAAACTTGCCCAAGGTTCATTTGAAAATCAAGGAGGCCCTTTTATTGTTGGTGGCATAAAAACGAACAAGAACTTTGCTGTGCTTGGGGATTTTTCGGTAATCATAGTGGTATTTCAACCTACTGGACTTTATCAGCTGACCGGAATCCCCTCTTATGAATTGGGCCAGGAAACCATATATGGTACCTCTGTATTGGATTCATCAATTACCACACTTCAAGAACAATTGGAATCCTGTTACAAGGCCGAACAGCAGGTAGACTTATTGGATGCTTATTTTCTGGGCTGTATCCAAAAAGGCATCCACCCCATGGACTATCGATTTTCAGAAGTCGTAAAATCTATTCTAAATGCAAGGGGTCAATCCAAAGTTGGGCAACTGTCCAAAGGCTACCAATATACCGAAAGAAGCTTGCAGCGGGCTTTTAAAAAGTATCTGGGAATGCCTCCCAGGGAGTACCTTCGGATTGTTCGATTTCATAACTTTTTGGGGTTCTTGAACCTAGAATCAGATTACGCCACACTTACTTCCATAGGACTAACAGCTGGGTATTATGACCAATCCCATTCCATTCGGGATTTTAAGGATTTTACTTCCTTAACTCCCAAAGAGTACGTGGCCAAGACTAACCGTCTGGCAACCAACCTTGTTTGCCTGACTTAGGATTATTTGTCGGGTTCGTACAATTTTGGTGAGGGTAATAAATCTAATATTGCGGTTTAAACAGTTCAATACAATGAAAAATCTAAACCTTGCCGTTGCACAATTTCAGCCTAAAGATGGGGACAAAGTGTATAATTTATCTCGAATTCGAAAGCTTACCGAAAAGGCTAAATCCAAAGGCGCGGATATCATTAGCTTCCACGAAATGTGCGTTACAGCCTATACGTTTACCAAAGATCTTTCTCGAAAAGACATGATAGAGCTGGCAGAAGAAGTTCCCAACGGCTCTTCTACTTCGGAACTGATCCAGATTGCCACTGAATTTGACATTCCCATTCTAGCTGGTTTGGTGGAAAAGTCAGGGGACAGCATTTTCAACACCTATATCTGCGTTACCAAAAACGGTATTGTTGCGAGGTATAGAAAACTACATCCTTTTATAAGTAAACATATGGCCGCAGGCGCGGAATACTCTGTATTTGATCTAATGGGATGGAAATTCGGAATTCTGATATGTTATGACAACAATGTTATTGAAAATGTAAGGGCAACAAGCCTTTTGGGCGCCGAACTGATTTTTGCACCGCATGTTACCTGCTGTACGCCCTCCAATATGCCGGGGCGAGGTTATGTAGAGGACAGGTTTTGGAAAAATCGTTATATAGACCCAGCATCCCTACGAGTCGAATTCGATGGTCCAAAGGGTCGCGGTTGGTTAATGCGATGGCTTCCGGCCAGGGCATATGACAATGGAGTGTATTATGCGTTTTCAAATCCCATTGGATACGATGGTGAACATTTAAAAAATGGCAACTCCATGATTTTGGATCCGTACGGCGAGGTATTATCAGAAGTTAAATCGTTTGAAGATGATATCACAGTAGCCCGAATCACTAAAGACAAAATCCCGCTTTCTGGCGGTTGGAGGTATAAAAATGCACGTAGGCCAGAACTTTATCGGGATATCATTGGTCAACCTCATGAATCCGAAACAAGTCCCGTATGGCTAAAATGAAAAATCAATAGCCTACATTTAAATTTTTAAACTGTTAGGATTACTATTTCCTATTAAAGGAAAACTGCAGGATGTTTAGAGTAAACTCTTAAGGCTTGTTGGTTACGACCAATTCATCATTTTCCCAAACGCCGCTGGCCACAATATCGCCTTTTTTACCATAGAAAGCTCCTTCGCCCATGCGTTCATCGTCTTTCCATAGACCGACAAATTTTTCTCCATTGGGCCAGTGGTATGTTCCTTTACCTGAGCGCTTGTCATTCACGTAGGACCCTGTGTAATGCTGTCCATCTGCCCAGTAAAATGACCCTTCCCCGTGACGCTGATTGTCCTTCCATTCACCTACGTAACGGCTGCCCGTGTTTAATATGGCTACGCCATAGCCATTGGCTTTACCATCTTTTACTTGACCGACGTAGTGCATTAAACTTCCCTTGCTATTGGTGAACGTAAGATACTCTCCAGATGATTTTCTGCGCAATTGCTTTTGCATACGCGCAATTTGAACCTTGGACTTTTCCAAAGCAAAATTAAGGGAGTCATATTGGTGAATCTCTTTAGGTGCAGATTCAAGAATTGTAGTCAACGAATCCAATTGATGCTGTAAATCCAATACTTCGTCATTCTGCTTTGGCTGCGCTTTAAGTGCCATCATTTTCTGCGTCAAAGCGATTCGCAATTTCAATTCTGCCTCTTCGGACAATAGATGTTCTTCGTATTTTTCTTGATAGGCCTCCAAGGCTTGGGAATAGTCATCTCCATCTATAATCATGGCATCAATCTCAGATAAGTTGGGCTCATCCATTTCCGTAGCGTTTGCCAATTCCTCAATCTCCTGGTTTTTAATGAGCAATTCCTCTTGCAGATTCTTGGTTTTCAGAAAATAAAAACCGCCCAACAAAAAGGTAAGGCCAAAAAGGATGTAGGTGAGTTGATTTAGTCTTTTTTTCATGATGGATTTGAATGACTTCCTAACATATACGTTGCTAATCGTCAAAATGGATCTCCGGAAGCTTATTTTTTACTTTTCTGATATCCGGTGAGAAGTAAACATGGAATCGCATAGTCCAACTTTGCTTGTAGATTCCCCCATTGTCAAGGGTCTGCCCTTGGGAGTACATCAGTCCACCTGCAATGGTCAAACGGGGCGTCAAAATATAGCCCAAAGTGGTAGTCAAACGCAGGTCTTCCATGGGACTGGCCACGACAGCCTTGCCGCTTTGCATAATAAGCTCTGCCTCTGGGGAAACGTATAGGGTTTTCGGTTCCAACTTATAGTTGTTCAACGGGATTTTGGCCCGAAACATATAACGCCAACGGTTTCTAAATATGTATTCGCTGTTTTCGGCAAAGTCCTGGGTCCAGCGGTGCTCTATTCTTAACCTATGATAAATCATGGAATTATAGAGCGGCATGGCAAATTGGTACTGGTGCCAAATCCTGAATTCGGGAACCACAGGGCGATCATCGGAATCCTCATCCGTATTGAAGTTGACCCTAAGCACCCCACCCAAGCTAAAATTCACCTTTTTGGAGTAGATGTATCCAATGGCGTGTCGGTTATAAATCTGTCCTATCTGACCTATAAAGGGAGTGTCCTCGGTTTCCTCAAAACGAAAATGTGTCTGGGCATCCCAAAATAACCGTTTTGAGATTCGGATATTGCCATAGGTGTTGAACCAAACCTTGGTTGTAGGGTCTTTATACTTGGATTCGGAAGGTAAAACCTGTTCATCCTGTGCTTGTATGTTGAAAACTACCAACAATAAAGCCGCAATCCATCCGGAGTGTTTGCTAAAATACTTCATGCTAGTTTTCCAGTGGTTGAAGGTTGAACAATTCCAAAATGGTATTCGGGTTCTTTTCTTTGCGAAGTTTACGTTCCAATTTATGGGTGTCTTCTTCCCTTAGTTCCAACATCCGTTTATGAAGCGCAGTAAACAGCTGATCTAGGCTCTTCGCTTTATCGCAATTCAGTTCACCGCTGGCTTCATTCACCAAGAATGGAATCAAGACATTTCTATAGGCTGAAGTAATCCTTTTCTTTACTTCTTCCTCCATCAAATTGGCCATGAAAGGATTCCAAACTGCATCCTTATAGGCTTCCTGAATTTCCAATTCCCTTTCCGGAAGGGCCGCCAAATTTTGGGACAAACTTTTAAGGGTTTCCAGACAAGGGACCAATTGCTTGGCTTCTTCCAGTTTTCCTTCAGTAGCCGCTGAGCTTGAATAGGCATTTAATTTGTTCTCCGCAATTGACTTTATATGCAGAATGGCGGTTCCATAGGTTCCAGAAGTATCCAAGGAATCCACCATTTGGTTTAGGCTATTGATTTGGGCTATCATCTGCTCTTCCAAGGCCACAAATTCTTGTTGCTGCTGCTCGTTCTTTACTTTTTCGTACAGAATGGTGGCTATATGGTCCAAACTTACTTTGGCATAAGATGACATTTGAGCTAAGGCTTCCATCACCTCGCCCTCAAAATTGAAGTCATTGGCATTCGGGCCTTCAAAAGTTCTTTCAGATTCGTCTATGACAATTGTTGTTGAAGGTTTGCCATTTGGAAACAAACGTTGTGCAAGTAAATCCCGATCCAAATAATCCAAGATTCCCAACTCACTAAAGTGAACAACCTTATCCAGTGGATCTAAGAAAGATGCCTTGATTTTTTCCACTGCCGAATACAAGAACTGGGCTTCGCTATCCGAACGCCTTAGCAGATTCAGCTGGGTGTTTTCCAATAACCCCTTAGCCACTTTGGAAGAATGTCCATACTCTTTTTGGATAGCCTCAAGTCCATTTCTTTCCAAGGAATCCAAGGGAAAGTAGGGAACCTTTACCTTAAACAGGGGTAAAAATTGGGACTTGCCCAATTGTGATAGGATATCATCCAATTTTTTATAGTGCGCAGCATTTTCCGCCAGGAGTTTGTTGATTCCATCCCTTAATCCTTCAGCTTGTTCCCTTTCCAATTGAAGCTTTAAAATTTTGGAGAACCGCTTATCCAGATTAATGGTTCTAGCGGCCTTGAACGGACCTTGGAAAACAGCAATCGTAGTGTCATCCAATCGTATTTGGGTAAGCACGCCCTCGTTAAAAGACCAAGTCTCTGTGCTTTCATCCCCAAACAAGGTCCAGCTATCGTGCGCCAGCCCATCCCTTAAAAAGCGACCGACCAAGGTACTTTGCTTGCCCTCAATTCTAAAACTCTGTTGTGGTACACCGTTATTATAGGTTATCTGGCTTCGGAACAGGGTTTCCTTAACTTCTGAATCTTCAATTTGCTGTTCGGAAATAATCCAAAGCCCATCTGGTCTTCCCATTTGAATATCTCCTTGGGCCTGATGCTGGATCCCATCCACATTGACCCGATATTGAAATCCGACCACTTCGGTTTTTTGGTCTGATTCAAATTCTCCAAACTGGAAGTTCCATGGACCGTTGGGAAATCCGTTTTCAAAAGCGCCGGTAAAAGAGAAGGTTTTGTCTTTTTGGTCCAAAAGGGCGTCCAAATTGGAACGCTTCATGCTAAAAGGACCTTGGAGTAAGGTGTCCCCGTCAATAATCTGATAGGTGTAATCTACCTCACCTACAAAGCTGGCTACTTGAAAAGGGCCTGTATACCTCAGTTTTTCTTGAGCTTGAATCGACCAAGAAAACAATAGCCCCAAAAGTAAAACCGCCAAGAATTTTGGTTGTCTGGTTGGTTTCACGCGAATAGGTATTTTGTTGTTTAGTGTTCTCGCGATCTATTTCCCATAAAGCGCGATGCCCTATATACGTGAAGTGAAGCTACTTTGGATTGCGACTTTTGGATTTTAACTCAATCCACACAATTTTGCTCTACCACCACTGCTTAACTTCCTGGTTTTTAATCAAATCCAGCTCAATCATAGAACCGATTTCCGGAGCAATCAACGGAATACCCAAACTTTTGGCCTTTTTAGTGACACGCTCAATGGGATCTGTCCACGAGTGCAAAGCCAATTTAAATCCACCCCAATGAATGGGCATTATGGTTTCAGCTCTTAAGTCTATTCCTGCCTGGGCGGTCTCCTCAGGAAACATGTGGATATCCGGCCACATTTTGTTGTACTGCCCACATTCCAGCATGGCAAAATCAAACGGGCCGTAGGCCTCCCCTATTTCCTTAAAATGGGTGGAATAACCACTGTCTCCACTAAAGAAAATCCGTTCTGTCTCTGACTTAATTACCCAAGAAGCCCATAAGGTACTTTGACCATTGTTCATCTTTCGACCCGAAAAATGCTGGGCGGGGGTGCAAACAAAATCCAGTCCGTCCAAGGATGTTTCTTTCCACCAATCCAACTCCTCAATCTTGTCCTTGGCAACACCCCATGCCTCCAAGTGCACGCCAACACCCAAGGGCACATAAAAGCGGTCAACTTTATCCTTCAGTTTTTTAATGGATTCGTAATCCAAGTGATCATAATGATCATGTGAAATCAAGACTGCGTCAATTTTAGGGAGTTTTTCTATGGATATGGGCAACTCGGGGTTAAAACGTTTGGAGCCCATCATGGGATGTGGCGCTGGCACTGCACCCAACATAGGGTCTATTAGGATATTTTTGCCACTCATCTGCAGCAGAAAGGCTGAGTGTCCAAACCAAATCAACTGGGTACCTTTGGTTTGCGAAACAATTTCAAGGGAATCCACTTTGTGCAATGGTGGTTCCATTTCCGGTCTTCCGTTTTCAACTTTCTGAAAAAAGAACTTTCGGGCAATGGACAGCATCTCCCCAAAACTAGCTTCTTTGGGTACGTCCTTTTTATTCTTGAAGGTTCCGTCCTTAAACTGAGGTGAATATGCATATTGTTTTTGACGCTCTTCGGATACGTCACCCCCGAAGGAGGGATAAAAGTTAACAAAAGCCAGATAGGCAATTACCAAAAGAGCAATTAGTATTCCAATGGATAACAACATTCGCTTTAAAATCTTTATTAGTTTTTTCAACTCATTATAATTAAGGGTTCTGGACGAGAGCGTTGATAGCTCTATTTTCCAAATGTTTCATTTTTTGGGAATGGAACAGCGTATGGATCATGGCCTGACCAATTTTTGTTGTGGTCGTGATGTTTTTGGACTTTTTCATTAAAGGAAAAAAAGGTCTGGTAATTACATAAAAGGCATTGTACCATCCTGTACGGGATTTAATCCCTTTTTCCGGAATAATGCCTCCTGGCCTGAAAGCGTAGGCATCCTTAAACCCTTTATTCAAGATGTAGTTTTCCGTTTTCCCTTTTACCCTAGCCCACATGGTGCGGCCTTTTTCGCTACTATCCGTTCCAGTACCTGAAACATAATTGAATACCATATCTGGATTCAGATCAAAAAGCATATCTGCAAACTTTTTGGTCATAGTAAAAGTAATATGGCTGTATGTCTCCTCATTCAGCCCCAAGACAGAAACGCCCATACAATAAAAGCAAGCGTCGTATCCCTCCAATTGCTCCTTGACCGATTCCAATTCCATAAAATCCTTCAACAGGATTTCCTTTAGTTTTGGATGTTCAATTCCCAACGGACTTCGGTTGATGACCAGAACTTCGGATATTCGCTCATCCTCAAGGCATTCCAATAGTACACCTTTACCCACCATGCCAGTGGCGCCGGTAATTATTACTTTTTTCATTTTGTTAATTCTGCGTTCGGTATTGTGCGGGACTCAAGCCCGTTTTTGACTTGAAAAGTTTGCTGAAATGCTGAGGATATTCAAATCCCAGATCATAGGCAATCTCGCTTATGGAATCGGTGGAACCAAGCAAGCGATTCTTGGCCCTATTTACCACAAACCCATGGATGTGATCCTTGGCGCTTTTGCCCGTTTCCTTTTTAAGCAGATCACTTAAGTAATTGGGTGACATGTTAAGCTTCTCCCCACAGTATTTTACGGAAGGAACACCTATTTCTGAAGCCTTACCAGAGTTGAAGTATTCCTTTAACAGCGATTCAAATTGGCTTACGTGATCTTGGTTTAAGTTGGTTCGAACATAAAACTGCCGATCATAGTATCTAGTGCAATAGTTCAACAACAACTCTATATTGGAAACAATAAGCTTTTGACTGTGCTTATCTATGTTCTGCTGGTATTCCAAAACAATTTTCCTTACTAAATCACTCACCATAAGCTGTTCCTCTTCGGAAAGATGCAAAGCTTCGTTTACTTCGTAACCAAAAAAGGAGTATTGGCTTATGGTTTTCCCAAGTTCTGACTTTCGAATCAGATCTGGGTGGAACAACATCATCCATCCTTTGGAGTCGGCACAAATATTTTCTGAGGTACCGTGAATGACTTGTTGCGGTTTCATAAACACCATGGTGCCATCTGAAAAATCATAGGAGTTCCTACCATATTGAATGGATCCTTCAACCCCGTCTTTCAGGGATACCATATAGAGCTCTGATGAAAAGCGAAACCCTTCAAAGTCCATATTGCTTGGGAAATCCTTCATGTAAACTACCGACACAAGCGGATGTTTAGGTTTGGGAAAACCCATGATTTGATGGATTTTTTCAATGCTTTCTATGTGGATGATATCACTCATGGCTTTTCTAAATTACGTATTTCCTCGGGTTTTAAACCGCCGCCCGAACAGTGCCCGGGCGACAGCTTCAACCAAACATTAATCAAACAAACATTTATTATGCACTTTTGGCTGCATTACCCATCATTCTTATAATGGTTCTGTCAAAGAAGCGATCACTGAACCATTTTCTAAAGAACAAGGTCTGGGCCGCCATTTTTCCAGCTGCATATCTGGTTTTGGGTTTATTTACTTTCACTGCTTTGGATATTACTTCCGCAATCACCGCTGGAGGCGAACTTTTACCTGGACTGTAGGTGTCCTCCACTGCCGCGGTAATCAAATTGGCCAAGTCCGAATAAGCCCCATTTTTTGAGCGGGAAAAGTTATCGTTCATCACATCTCCAAACTCCGTTCTAATGGCGCCCGGCTCCACAATTACAACATCAATTCCAAACTTCTCCACTTCCAATCGGAGGCAATCGCTCCAGCCTTCCAAGGCGTGTTTTGTGGCATGGTACCAAGCACCAAGAGGACTGTATATTTTCCCACCAATGGAGCTTATGTTAATAATGGTTCCACTTTTTTGATTTCGCATGCTTGGAAGCACGGCCTTAGTCACTTCCGCCAAACCAAAAATGTTCACTTCAAACTGACGTTTGGCATCTTCATATGAAACATCTTCCACCGCTCCCCAAATGGCGAAACCGGCATTGTTAACGAGTACGTCCACACGATCTTCCTTTCTTAAGATGTTGGCAATTACCGCCTTTACCTGATCATGCTGGGTGACATCCATGGACATGGCATTTCCGCCAGCCTTGATCAAATCCTGCATGTTTTCCACTCTGCGGGCCAGACCATAAACGGTATGCCCTTCCTGAATTAATTGTAGGGCCGTGGCCTTACCTATGCCAGATGATGCACCTGTGACAATGATTACTTTTTTCATGATATATGTTTTAATGAAATGGTTTCCTTTCCAATTACAGGACAAAGGTAAAAGCGCTGTTTTCCAGACACGTATACATTTTACAGAATGATGTATACAAATTACTGTTGGGATTGGATGTAGGTGAAAATGGAAAGTGGGAAAGTGGGAAATGAAAAATTGAAAATGGAAAATGGAAAGTTGAAAATGGAAAATGGAAAGTGGAAAGTGGAAAATTGAACTTGAGGTTGAGGTTGAACTTTGTCACGAATCAAGTGAGGCAAATTGGAAATCCCATAGGACCACGGCCTTCAATTCAATCACAATGTAGGTTATACCTCTAAAAATAATGGGAATCCTACCCATGCGCCCACAATTTTTGTACATTGAAGACAAAACAACCTCCCGTGACAAGCGATTTAATCAACAAGGGCATACAAAGCTACAACGCGGGCAATTACGACGAGGCCATTTCTTATTTCTCGCAAGCTGCTGCCCAAGACCCTTCCAATGCCAGTTGTTATGGCAATCTGGGCTCCTGTTATCACATGAAAAAGGACTACCCACAAGCCATTACCCATTTTCAAAAGGCCCTATCACTGAATCCCAACCATGTACCGGCCCTTAAATCCTTGGGCAATGTATATTTTGAAACCCACAAGGACGATGAGGCTTTGGAATGTTATGAGAAAGCCATTGCCTTGGAGCCTTCAGATGCCAACACCCATCATTATTTGGGGGTGATCTATGCCAACAAACAGATCTATACAAAGGCAGCCCAAGCATATGAAAAAGCAGCCCTTCTGGCTCCAAAGCCTGAAACCTACAACGAGTTGGCCAATGCTCATTTCAAAATGTTTGAATTTGATATCGCCGCCCAGTTCTTTGAAAAGGCGATGAACCTTAAGCCATCGGACCCGCTATACCAAAACAATCTTAAGACAGCAAGGGAAGCCCATACCAATTTTTCCGTAGATCTACCCAAACTACGTTCACAACAGTTTAATGAAAAAGGAAATTCCTATCACCGAAGTGGGGAGTTTGACCAGGCCATTTTTTATTACCAAAAAGCAACCCTTGAAGCACCCAATGACCCAGTTTTACAGCGTAATTTAGCGGGGAGTTATACCGCGCAAAAAAATGACGAGGGTGCCCTACCCGCGTATCAAAGGGCAGTGGAAATTGATCCTAATGATGGCAATACCTATAACGACTTGGGCTGTTGCCTCATACGATTAAACCGATTTAAGGAGGCCATTGATGCTTTTGACAGGGCACTGAACATAGACCCCAACAACACCTATTACCGTCAAAATATCGATTATGCCAGACAGCAAGACCAACTGAGTCCTGATCAGATAGATACCCAGAAAGAAGCCACCAAACTCAATCAAATTGGGACAGATCTGTTCAGCCAAGCCAAGTATCAGGAAGCTTTAGGCTATTACCAAAGGGCGGTGGACCTTAATCCCAATGATGCCATTCTTGTTTTTAACCTGGCTAACGCCCTCTTCAACCTTGGCAGGCAGGAAGAAAGTCTACCTTATTTGAAAAGATCATTGGAACTGGACCCCAAAAATCTACCCGCTCTTAATTTGATGGGCAACATACAAACACACTTTAAACAATTTGACGAGGCTATTGCCACCTATAATAAGGCTTTGGAATTCAAAGATGATGCTGAAGCTTACAACAATCTGGGTAGTTGTTATTTTTCCATGCACCAATATGGGAAAGCAGCCGAGTATTTTCAAAAGGCCCTTGACCTAAGTCCGGACAATGAGGTTTACAAGACCAATGTTCAAATAACACGGTCCAACGAAAAAATCTACGGCGGACTACCCTCAGAAGTTGTAAAGGAAGTCATGGCTTTGAACCAACAGGCCATGAACGCATACAATCAAAAAGATTATTCTTTGGCCATTACGCTATTTGGGAAATATTTGGAACAGTTGCCCAATGATCCTTTGGGCAATTACAATCTGGCCACTGCCTATCATGCCCAAAGGGCATTTGATGCATCCATAGAATATTATGAAAAAGCCCTGAAGCTGGATCCAGGGTATGCGGACGCAGCCAATGCGTTAGGCAATGCTTTTAGGGACAAGGGAGATTTTAAAAAGGCGGCATCAGCCTATGAAAAGGCACTTGAAATTAATTCTTCGCATGCGGCCACCCATAAGGATATGGGATTCCTGTTCTTTAAACAGGATGAATTCAAAAAAGCCATTGCCCACTACTTAAAGGCTTCTGAATTGTTGCCCGATGCCCATGACATTCATAACCAATTGGGCTTTTGTTATTTTAAATTATATGGATTTACCAAATCCGCCTCGCATTTTCAAAAGGCAGCCGATTTGGATCCCTCCAACCCCACCTATAAGGACAACCTGAATGCCGCCTTGGCAGAAAAAGAAAAACATGGGGATGAACTGGATATGTCCGACAAGCCTTCTTTGGATGAAGTCATGAAAGAGGTGACCGCCATGATTGGCCTAAACAACATTAAACAGGATATCGATACTCTCACGAAGTTTACCAAAATTGAGAAACTAAGACGGGAAAAGGGCCTCTCCAAAAACCCAATAAGCATGCACACGGTATTTCTGGGACCTCCTGGTACTGGAAAGACCACCGTGGCTAGATTACTAGGTAAAATTTACCATGCTCTTGGCGTATTGTCCAGTGGTCATGTGGTAGAAGTGGATCGATCACAATTGGTAGCTTCCTTTGTGGGGCAAACGGCCCAAAAAACCAATGAAATTATTGATCAGGCTCTTGGTGGGATACTTTTTATTGATGAGGCCTACACTTTGAATAAAGGCGATTCTGTGGATTATGGAGTGGAGGCCATCGATACACTTTTGAAGCGAATGGAAGATGATCGTGATAAATTGATGGTTATAGTGGCCGGGTACCCCCAACCCATGCATAATTTTTTGGAAACCAATCCTGGTTTACGGTCCAGGTTTAACCGCTATTTCAATTTTATGGACTATAAACCGGAAGAGTTACTTGAAATCTTCAAACTGTTCTGTTCCAACAATTCCATGTCCATACACGATGATGCCGAACAAAAGCTATTCAGATACTTTAAGTATCTGCATGAAACCAAGGACGAAACCTTTGGCAACGCAAGAATGGTACGTAATTCGTTCGAAAAAATTATTCAAGCACAGTCATTAAGATTGGCAGATTATGGCCATATACCAGATGATGTGCTGTCCACATTGACCTTAAAGGATGTGGACAACGCTTTGGTAAACGAGTTCCAGGAAACGACAGAGGAATCTTTGGAAGAAGTACTGGAAGAGGTCCAGAAACTGGTGGGACTCAACAATGTTAAACAGGAAATCAATGCCTTAATCAACTTTATCAAGGTGGAAAAAATGAGGTCGGAACAAGGGATGTCCCCCACCAAACTGTCCCTCCATTTTGTATTTCAAGGCCCTCCAGGAACGGGTAAAACCACCGTTGCCCGGTTACTCGGTCGTATTTTTAAGGCTATGGGAATCATTGGCAAAGGACATGTAGTGGAGGTGGATCGCTCCAACCTTATTGGCCAATATGTTGGGCAAACCGCTCCAAAAACCAATGAAGTTATAGATTCGGCCTTGAATGGGGTGTTATTTATTGATGAGGCATATACCTTAAACTCTTCAGGCGGAGGTTCGGACTTTGGAGGAGAGGCCATAGCCACGCTTCTCAAACGAATGGAAGATGACAGGGACAGGTTGATTGTGGTTGTGGCAGGATATAAACATGACATGGATACCTTTATTAAATCCAATGCTGGTCTACAATCAAGATTTAACCGTTACCTTGATTTTACAGATTACACCCCCGAGGAATTGTTGCAGATATTCCATTTTTTCTGTTCATCCAACAATTATACCCTTGACGAGCAAAGCGAGTTGGCCTTGGCTTCATTTTTTACCCAGATTTACCAAAATAGGGATGGTAATTTTGGCAACGGCCGTTTGGTGCGCAATGTTTTTGAAAAGATTGTGGAGACACAGGCCAACCGAATCTCGGGCGAATCCAACATCAGCAATGAAGCATTGGTCGGCATCACCGCTGATGATGTTCATAACGCCTTGTCCCAGTTTACCGTTCCCAAAAAAGAAGGTAGGAAGGGGATTGGCTTTTTGGATTAACCTTGCTAAATCCCCCACTTTAACCCGAAAGAAATCCTGCTACGGTCCTTAAACTGCCCAAAAAGTTGGGATTCGTTCCCATAAAAAGCATGGGCATTTAGCAATAGCTGGGTATTGGTGTTGAGCCAATAGCTAAGTCTTGGAGTCACATATCCATCGCCATGGTTGGTGCTATGCACCCAAAGTACCTCGGCCTTAAGGCTGTCGTTCAAAAATTCCCTACTTCCCAACAGGGTCAGGTTGGTTTCCCAACGTTCCCGATTAAAGGGACTAATGGATTCCATCACCCATTCATTGAATAGTTGTCCACTTACTACATACTCCCCTTTAATAAAGTCCACCCCCAAAGCCGTTCTAAAGAAATCGGACTCTTCTACCCCACTGAGCGCATTGGAATCATCCGAGATAAAATTTTGCCCAAATACATAGGCCAACTCTCCCCGAAAAGTTGAGGAGCCAAATACTTTATTAAAAGTCCCACCCAATAATTGTTGCCTTTCGTATTCCGGATTAATGGAAACTGTAGGAGTGCCATCAACCATCTCAAAATTGGAATAGAAGGCAGGGAGATCATCGTAGTAATACAAGTAATTCAGAGACAAGTCCCAACCTTTGGTAAATGACGTAAGCTTCACTCCAAAATCGGAATCCATAAAAAACCGTCCAGGTTTGTTAGGAGTGTTCAATTGCGAAGAAACGCCTTCCGGAGGGCTTGGAAACAGACTTTTAGTAAAGAATGGTGCGTCAAAATCTTGAGTGATATGATAGGTGTTATCAGGTATCCAAACCAGTTGCACGCCAATATCCTTAATATCGAACTCGGCCTTTACCGACCAAAGTGGTATACGACTATCCTCAAAATCATCAAGTATAAACTCCCTGAAATTCTGTGGGTTCACCACATCCAGTAATTTGATGCCATCCGTCTCGCCCCAGACTATCTGCTGTTTGCCCAAGGTTAAACCTAAACCTTTTAGCCGTGCATGGTAATACAGTTCCCGAAGCTCCAAATTGGTATGCTTGTCCAAAAATAACCTTTGGTTAAAATTCCCTACGGTATGCTGATCGGGGATGCCCGCTTCTAGATTGTCCATGAACTCGCTATACATCTGTCCACGGAATACCAGCTTAGAACGTCTATTGAATTTATACGTTAACTCTGGTTTAATAATCCATTCCGACTTCTGCAATTGACCAGAATCAAATTCGTAAGAGGTTTCTGTTGCAACCACCAAGCTGGGATTCAACTTGTCCCAAAACGTTTTCCTGGGCTGCTCCTGTGCCAAGCCCAATAGGCCCAGCAGCAGGAACAACTTCGGAAGTATTTTTGAAATTTTCATAACTACAGCCCGTCAACCAATGCCTCCTCAGTAAAATAGTCATCACTTAAATCAGTGCTGTAGTCAATATCCTCAAAGCGGAATACCGTTTTGTGTTTGGTCTTGTGATTCTGCACATCAATTCGGTGCAAAGTCCAAATTCCCTGTACTTTTCTGATATCGGTTACGTGTACCGTCTTTAATGGATTGCCGGCAATGTCCCAACTCTCGGACTTACGCATCATCCATATATTGGAATCCACCCAGAATTTGCCCTTGCTGTAGCCCAATTCCTTGGCGGTGGCTTCATCCTTCGGGGTCGCTTCAAGTACATAGCAATCTTGCCCATCCACTTGGTCTATACCTATAGTCTTGTAATTATAGTCGTCCCTACTGATTTTGGTTTCCAATTTGATATCCTCGTAGGTCAAATCTGTTCCCAAAAAGTAATCTCCTCGGTTGGAAGCTGAAATCCTTCTTGTTTTTCGAAGCGCGGGAAGATACAGCCACTGATCATCGTCCACTTCGGCATCTGGATAATCATAGGTCAAAAAAGCCGTCCCTTTTACACTTGTGGGCGTTTCATAGAAAATGATCAAGCGACGTTCTTCTCCAAAATATTTTCGGAGCGCTGTGGTTTCCCGAACCCGAGTCTTACCGCGTTTATCCGTAAGTTCCATGATTAGTTTTCGCTTTACGGAATTCCCTTCATTCCGCGCATAGGTTTTCTCCGCAATGGATTGCCCATCCGGCAAACTTTGTCCTTGAACAAATCCGATGGCCAACAAAAAGGCCATCATTGTTATCGTGTTGAATTTCATAATGTTTAATTTTTATGTGTGATGAAAAATTTTGGTTTTGCCAATAGAATGATGGCAGGTAAGATGGTCATGCTACCAATGAAGCTGACCATAACGGCCACGGCCACCAGGAAGCCAAATCGGTTCAATGGTGGTACGGCGCTGGTCATAAGCACACCAAAACCGAGGGTCAGTGCCAAAAAGTTGAACAATAGGGCCCTCCCCGCTGATTTAAAGAATTCCTGAAATGCCTGATGTAGGGAAAGTCCTTTTTCGGCTAAGAGATATTTAAATCGGTCTACAGTGTGTACTGCAAAATCGACCCCTACTCCAATGGCGATGGCAGCAAACATGGAAGTACCTACGGCCAACCATATATCGAGCACGCCCATGACGGTGTAGATGAACAATACCGAAATCAATACAGGCACAATGGTAAGTACACCACCCGCCATGGACCGAAAGCTCAATGCAGCGACAATTAGAACAACCAGCAGCGCAACTATAGCTCCAGTAAAGTGGTTTTGTCCCAGTTTGCCTATCCAGTGCACATCAAGGGCCACTTTGCCACTTTGGGTTGCCTTGATCGTAGGTGTATTGAAATTTGCGTCCAGATAATCTTGCGTTTTCTCCACGATTATCTTTTCATCCAGGTATTCCCCAGAGTTTATTCGGAATCTTACGTTGGCCAAACGGTAATCGTAATCTACATAATTATCAAAGTCCGTTGGATCCCCGCTAGCGGAATACAAAAGGAAAAACTGACTAACCAAAGCTTCGTTATCAGGGATAGTATAGTAATCCGTATTATCCTCATTTACAGATTGATGCATCTTTTTAACGAAATCAACAATTGAAGTACTTCCCTGTACTTTGGGCAACGTTTCCACATGACGTTGCAAAGCCTCAATTTTTTTGAGATTGTGGGGTTTAAAAATATCCTCCGTTCCCGGTGTCTCAATCAAGACGTCCAAATAACTGGTGCCTTCTGTTTTGGAATTGATTACTGCATCCGCCTGAACAATGGGTTCGGTACTTTGGAAATTGGCGATTCTATCTTCATTTACTTTGAGCTTAAGTGCACCAAAAATTCCCAAGGCAACAATCAATATTGCAGATATAAGTATGGTTCTGGGCCTCTTATACACAAAATTTCCCAATCCCGTCATCAATTTGCCAAAGCCATCGATGGTGTTGGCGGATTTAAACGCCTTACTTTTTTGTGGTTTTAATAGCATCAAGGCCGATGGAATCATAAACAATGCATACACAAGTGCTGTTGCCACTCCAATTCCACCAAACACACCAAAGAAAGCCATTGGAGGCATATAGGAAGAAAATACAATAGACATGAACCCAGCGATGGTGGTGATGGAGGTAATGGTAATGGGTCGCCACATGCTCAACATGGTGTTGACCACCAATTCCTTTTGACTCAACCCTGGATGTTTGGCTGCCAATTCATAGTACTCTCCCATAATGTGGATACCATCTGCTACAGCAATGGCAATAAGCACCACGGGCAGTCCGTTGGTGATGACGTAGAAGTCCACTCCAAAAAAGGCCATCAACCCCAATGCAATTCCAACCGAGGCCAGGACCATTAGATTTGGAATGACCACTCCCCTAACCGTTCTGTAGGCAAAAATGAGAATGAAGGCAATGACCAAACCCGCAAATGGATTGGTGCGCATAGCGTCTTCATCAATGTATTTGATAAGGTAACCGCTTACGGCACCTTCCCCTGCCAAATAAAAGTCATGGTTATCATGTTGGTAGTCTGCCAGTAGCGCCTGGAGGGAATTGTACACTTCATGCTGTTTTAGGTCATAACTGTCCAACATCTCAGCAATGACCAAAGTGGTGGTCTTATCCTTGGAAACCAGACTGCCCTTATACAATTCAAAATTGTCTATGGCCTTGGAAACAGCTTTGGCATTGGAGTCGGTAAGTTCCTCGGATTCAAAAAACGGCTCCACCAAAATTCCAAAGTCTGTTCCTACCACATTGTTTTCTGTGGATAGACTCCGCACCTGGTCGGGATCAATGCCTGGGATTTTCTTTAGCTTTTCGCTAAGGTCATCCACAATTCCCAGGGAAGTTGGATTGAATATCCCATGATCATTTTTAACTGCAATGACCATGGGGTCTTTTAAACCAAAGGTTTCCTTGATGGAGTTACGCTGAATCAATACGGAATCCTGTGGTGGTAAAAAAGCTTCGTAGCGGGTGTCCTTGGTCAACTTTGGTAAAGAGACCACGGAAACAATGAACGCCGCAAAGCTTAGGATCAGAATGGGTTTATAATGTGATGTAACCCAATTAAAAAATGCTTGTGCCCTTTTTGTTTTCATTTTGATGGTTTTAATGTAGTATATACAACTTTATATTTAAAAAATTTATGTTCTCATTTTCGTTTCCAAATTCCTAAGCCCGTCCAATCCGGAACTGCCCAGTAACCCAACCAACTCGTCCATAATGCCCAGCCAAACAGGCGTCAGTTTCTCCACCATTTTGTAACCTTCATCTGTTAGCTCTACGGTGGGTCTGTAATCTGAGCTTCGAGAAACAAAACCCCTTTTTTCCAATAGCTTTATATTTCTACTGACTGTGGATTTTTCCAAATAAAGATATTTTCCAATCCTTCCCTGCTCCACTTTCTTCATTTTACTCATAGCAAACAATATCGTCATCTGGTTTTCGGTAATATCAAAGTCCATGAGGTGTTGCCTAAAATGGCTGTCTACCATTCTTGATATCTTCCGTAACCTTGATCCAATACATTCGCTATAATCATACTTCATGGGGCAAATATATAGATTTATATGTTGCATATACTACTTTTAACTTTTTGATAACATCTGCTGTTCCAACCTATTTATTCCTCATTGGTCAATCCAAACCGCCCATCCATCAATTCAGCTCAGCTTTTATTCCCAACACCACGTAGTTTGATGATACTTTATCAACATTAAATAATTTATTAGTTATGAAAGTAGGTCCCATTCCATTGTTCCTCGTTCTTTTTACAATCTTTTCTTGTTCAGACCAAGAGACACAGCAAAAACTGGTGGACACGCAACGCAAACTTGTAGCAACCGAACAAAAATTGTTACAGGCAATCCATACAAACCAGTCCAATGCCGAGCTGATCAAAATGTATGTCGAGACTGTACAAAATGTAATCCATTCCTCAAATGATAAATACACCATAAGAATTGACCAAACCCAGGAAGGAAAGTTGCGGTATGCAAGTTGGATGCAGCCCAAGACGCCTCTGGAAAAACCTGATATAGTTCTCTACAACGGAGAAATTGAAAAAACTGGCTCTTGGGGAGTGGCAAAATATAAGTTCAGTGTGGACAATCAGTCCTATATTGTAGAAACCGTTCCGGTTAAGCGAAGATCCAAACTCAACCATATTTTTCTAGAAGTCTTGGAGGGCAAAACACAAAAGTTTTATGGAAAAATGAAGGATTTGAATCTACCCAACTAAGCACTCTTAACTCTTGGTCCAATTCTATTTTTGGGAGTGTTTGATGTACTTCTCCACCACCACTGCCGTAACAATGACCAAATAGAACTGTCCCATCAGCCCAACCAACATGGCTGCCTTTTGTGCAATGGGAATGGCCGGAACAATTTCACCGTAGCCAATGGTCATCAAAGTGATATAAGCATAGTATAGGATGGCTTCGCTTTTGATTTCTATCTGTTGATTTTCAAGTAAGGTCCCTTGAAATGCTCCTGGGTGGGTCAATTCTATGGCCATAAACAGAAAGAATGCAAGAAATCCAAGAGAAATGTAACCGCTCATCAAGCCAACAATAACCTTTCTGCTCACCAATTTGGCCTTCCACACCTGGTGGATCACATTCCAGCTTACCACAATGTAGAAAACAAAATATATCATCAGGCGAACCAGGATATCCCCTTGTGATTCTTGTCTATAAATCATGGAACTGCCAAAAATAAAGGCGGAAGCAGCAAAAAGGAGGATAAAAATCCAGGTGAGTTTCTTCCTTTTGGATATCATCAGAATCCCTGCCAAAATCCCCATCAAATACAACAATGGTAGCAGGGTGAATTCAAAAAAGTTCTCAGGAAAGAACAAGGACCCAAAAAGAATTGCCAATTGGGTGGTGAGAAAAATCTCGAACCTAAACTTGTACCATTTTTTGATCATACTAAACCCCTACATAAGATACGCGATAAATGGCATCTCCAAAGTCATCTGATATAAGCAGGGAACCATCTTCCAAAAACAGTAAATCCACTGGTCTTCCAAATTGATCTTGGGTATCATCGTTTAACCAGCCATCAATAAAAGGTTCATAGCTTACAGCTTCGTTTCCATTAAGGGTGACCATGGTTATACGGTACCCCACTTTGGAAGAGCGGTTCCACGACCCATGTTCTGCCATAAAAACCTGCCCTTTATATTGACTCGGAAACATGTCCCCTGTATTAAACTTAACCCCCAACGGAGCCACATGCGCTCCCAAGGGCTGTACAGGTGCCACAAAATCAGCGCAAGGGTGCCCCTCTCCAAATTCAGGGTCAGCAATAGTTCCTCCATGGCAGTGTGGATATCCAAAATGTTGACCTATTGCCGAAGCCCGGTTGAGCTCACAAGGAGGAACGTCATCTCCCATCATATCCCGACCATTATCCGTAAACCAGAGATCTTTGGTTTCTGGATGCCAAGTAAACCCAACCGTGTTTCTTACGCCTTTGGCATAAATCTCACGATTGCTACCATCAGGATCCATACGGGTAATGGTATTGAACCTTTCATCTTCGTCGGTTCTATCACAAATGTTGCAAGGAGCACCAACAGGAACATAGAGCTTACCATCTGGGCCAAAAGCGATGTACTTCCAACCATGGTGGAATTCCGTTGGATAGTCATCATAAATAACCTCGGGTTCGGGTAAACTGTCCAAATTTTGTTCAATATCATTATACTTCAGTAAACGATTCACCTCAGCAACATATAAATCCCCATCCTTAAAAGCGATACCATTGGGCACTTCCAAAGTGGAGTCCAACACCTTGACATTTTCTGCCCAGAAGTCACCATCCAAGTCTTGAAGCGCATATACGGTTTTGTCATTGCGTGTACTTACAAACAGGGTTCCATCATCACCCATGGCCATGGAACGGGCGCCATCCACCCCTTCAGCATAGACCTCTACCTTGAATCCTTCCGGCAGATTTAGGCTATCCAATGGGAGACTGGTCGGATGAACTCGCTCTTTGGGTTCAATCCTTGTCTCCTCTTTTACTTCTTCTTTTTCCTTTTTACCATTGCATGCCATGACCAGAAGGCCTAGCATAAAAACCAACGTTTTTTTTGGTGTCATTTTTCTGATTGATATAGGTTTATGATTTAATGCTTTTGTAACTATTTGCCTCAAGTGATTTCAATATCCACTGCGGCTTGTTTTCAACTGGAAACTACATTCCTTAAGCCCTTGACTTAGATATGAATGCCACTCCAATTATTAACCATGATACAGGTCACCTGACGCTGAATGTTCCCGAAAATACATAAAATTCATGGTATCAATAAAGTGGTTTTTGGTTTTACAACTATTAAGGCGCAGTCGGTATAAAATCCTTACAAAACTCCATGAGCGAATGTCGACTTCATGACGGTCACAAACAATTTCAGGACAAATCCCCATTTTCCTATCACGAATCCCCAAAAATTGCTGGTCTTTTGTGTATTCATCAAAAACAAAAACAATGGACAGAAAAACGTTTCTCAAAAGAAATTTAGTCTTGGGCGGTGCTATTGCCCTAGGCCCAACTGCAATGTTGCCTTCCTCAAAGCAGGGCCAAAAAGAACTCTTCGGGGAAGAACTAATTACTGAATTTGTATTTGCCGCCCATAGAAGTTTGGAGGAGACCCAAAAGATACTTGAGAAACATCCCCTATTGCTCAACTGCGCCAATCAGTTCATCAAAGGGGATTTTGAAACGGCCGTTGGGGGCGCCAGCCATATGGGAAGAAGGGATATTGTGGATTACTTGGTGTCCAAGGGAGCTCGATTGGATATCTTTAACTACGCCTTTCTTGGATACGACGATTTTGTAAAGAAAATGATTGCCGATCATCCCCATCTATTGAAAGCACCTGGACCACATGGGTTCACTCTGCTGCACCATGCCGAAGTTGGAAAACGATTGGAGCTGGCCGAATGGTTACAGTCCAAAGGTTTGACTGAAAAAATGTTCAAGGGAATCTTTAACTAAAACCCAAGCCAGGTCCATTTAATATGTCGCAACAAGGTTTATTTATCTTTGTTGAAGAACCTTTTACCCTTTAACATTGGATATGCAAATCAAATGGAGTGAAAAAAAGTTTTACGTGATTTCCACTGGCATTTTAATTGTCATGTTTGCGCTAACACTGCTCCAAAACTTTATTCGGTATCGCAATCACAGTAGTTACAGTGTTTGGATTTCCATAGTTTATCTTTTGATTTCCATTATCCTATTTATTCCGGTAATCATACTTACAGTTCGCTTGCAACGCTACTTAAAGAACAGATTTAGAAAAGGGTATTGGCCCCTTATTATCCTTTCTGCATTGGGCATACTGGGCTTGTTTTATCTGGTTTCCAATGTAATACTTCACAGTCTAGGTTATTTTGACCATTTTGTGGACATGGAATATGCCCGCTACTACTTTGGCCGTGAAGCCCTTTACCATTTGATATTGATAGTTGGAGCGGCCTTTTTTGTTCAGTTTACGAAGTCAGATACCAAAACCATTGTAGTATACAAGGGGCGCAAAAAGATTACCATGACCCTGTCTCTCGTTCACTGGATTGAGGCTGAGGGACATTATTTAAATTTTTACACTGAAACAGATTCCTTTATCAAAAGGGAGCGACTAGTGTCATTGGCAGAACAATTGGAACCTGAGTTTATTCGAATTCACAGGAAATATATGGTGAATCGGAATGAGATCAGTGCTACGGAAAAAGAGAAACGGGATGAATTTTTGGTATTAAAATCAGGAAAAAGACTAAAAATTGGGCAGTCCTTTAAACCCATAGCCTGGTAGGTTCAGCTATGGCCAAAGAAAATCCATTCGTCCAAAGTTCTTGTCGGACAAACAAAGTGCCTCTTTAAATTCTTGCGCGTTTAATTCAGTTCAGCTTCTTCATCAAGGACCGAAACTTCACCAGTATACGTGATGGTCTGCCTATGGGTGCTGTTCACGTTGACGGTCCCGGCCATTCCTGGAAAAATCTTGGCAAACACAGTATAGGACTCCGTATCATTGTCCACTGTAAAATTCAAGCTGTAACCTTGTGTCTTGGAATCTTCAACAAGCTCCAAATCTTTGGCAGGCCCATCAAACTGAATGGCATTGTTGGTGTTGCCGTATCCTGTGACCATGTTCCGCTCCCCATAATACGGTAAATAAGCGGATACGCTATCTCCTACCACTCGTAAGTACGCCGGATTTCCCAATAGATTGATTTGGCCTGCAGTATTCCCTGGTGCCAACAAGCCCGAGTTGGCAATACTGGCCATAGTATTGGTCAACAAAGGTCGCGCCCATTCGGCTGTAAATTCTAATCTTCCATTCTCTACTAAATCCTGAAGGGCCAGTTTATCTGCCTCGCTGACCTGCGCAGTTTTGTTGGCGGCACCGCAACCCAGCAATAGGATTATTAGGAGGCTCCCAACTACATTTTTTATCATTTTCATCTTCTCAACTTTTTATTATTCAATAAGATACGAATACAATTTCTTATTTCAATAGTTCACAAAAATTATTCCAAGATTAACGCTATATTTACTTACAACCAGACCTCATTTTATGAACCCTATATGTTCAAAAGTACTTGTACTTTTTTTGACCTTCCTGGCTTTTTCCACTGTTTTTGCACAAACAACCCAACCTTTGGACTCTCTTGGTGATAGACCAGAGTTCCGAGCATTTAATTTGGCGCAAGACCCGGTTGTGGATGGGGAAATCATCAATGACCCCATTTGGCAAATGGTTCCGGCCATAGACAATTTGATTCAATTAAGGCCCAACTATGGACAACCGGTTTCCGAGAAAACAGTCATCCGTGTGGCCTATAGTAAAAGTACATTCTATGTGGCCGTGGTCTGTCATGATTCAGAACCGGAAAAAATAGTGGTGTCAGATTCCAGAAGGGATGCGGACCTAAACGACGAAGACAGCTTTTTATTTATCATTGACACTTATCACGATCGCCAGAATGGTTTTTTGTTCGGAACCAATGCGCAAGGCATGGAGTATGACGCACAAATTGACAACGAGGGTAAAGGCAACTTCAATGCCAATAGACAGCAAGGTGGTGTTATTGGGGGAACCAATATTAACTGGGATGCCTCCTGGACCGTCAGAACTCAAATTGGGGATTATGGTTGGAGCGCCGAATTTGCCATTCCCCTTAGATCCCTCCGATTTGCCTCCGGTACCAACAAGACTTGGGGGTTGAATTTTAGAAGGAACATCAGTAAGAATACCGAGACTGCCTACTGGACCTCCCTACCTCTTGGTTTTGATATGAAAAGGCTCTCTTTGGCTGGTAAACTAACGGGGCTCAGCTTGAAAAATCCGGGCAACCTGAAGCTCATTCCCTATGTTTTGGGTCAGGTGTCCAATAACAAGGCCGTAGACCCCAGTGAAACAGATACCAATTTTGAGGCTGGGGCGGATATCAAATACAGCATCACCCCTAGTTTAACGTTGGACCTTACCTACAACACGGACTTTGCCCAAGTGGAAGTGGATGACCAGCAAGTGAATCTGGACCGCTTCAATCTGTTCTTTCCTGAAAAACGAGCCTTTTTCTTGGAGAACGCGGGGCAATTTAGCGTGGGAAGTCCTGGAGAGGTGGATTTGTTCTTTAGCCGCAGAATAGGAATTGGTGATGCAGGGGATTTGGTTCCGATTATCGGTGGGGCCAGATTATCTGGAAAAGTGGGT
Organism: Flagellimonas sp.; assembly: GCF_965215805.1. GTDB lineage: Bacteria > Bacteroidota > Bacteroidia > Flavobacteriales > Flavobacteriaceae > Flagellimonas. Next base: position 3,425,691 of record NZ_OZ244124.1, read on the forward strand.
CAGACCAATGTTGGCTTCCTAAGTATGTTTACTGATGATGTGGAAGCTGCAGGCATAGAGAAAAATAATTATACGGTTGGGCGTGTCAATCATGATTTTCAAGGGACCCGCTCTTCCTTGGGAGGCATTTTCATCAACCGCGCTGGATTGGGATCCATGGACGATGATTACAACAGGGTCTTTGCCATGGATGGTAAATGGGGTATTGGAAACAAAGCCGAAGTCACCGGATTTGTGGCCAAGAGTTCCACACCAGGAATAGAGGAAAACGATCATGCATTCAAATTACTGGCTAACTACAATTGGAACGGCTGGGATTTAAGGGCAGGTTACACTGAGGTTGGTGAAGGGTTTAATCCCGAAGTTGGCTTTTTACAACGTACGGCCTTCCGTAAACCAGAGTTTTTGATTTGGAAAGCCCAGCGATTAAAAAACATGGGCAATCTTTTGGAAATACGCCCTCATGTATCGTATCGTGGCTATTGGAATTTTGACGACCAATTGATTACTGGTTTTTTGCATGTGGACAACCACTGGGAGTTTAAAAGTGGATTTGAAGTGCATACGGGAATCAATTTTACCACGGAAAGGGTGTTGCAGGAATTCACCCTGTCCGATGTGACCGTTCCCGTAGGGAACTACAAAAATCAAGAGCTGCAGCTGGTGTTGATTACCAATCCCAACAATGCCTTTTCCCTGAGCTCCAGAACATTTATAGGAGGTTATTTCAACGGTGATAGGATTACCAACAGTGGTACGGCGAATTATAGAATTGGGGACCGCTTTGTTTCCTCTTTGACATTTAGCCATAGTGATATTCAACTGGATACTGGGGATTTCACCGCCTTGGTGGGCGGATTACGTCTCTCCTATTCTTTTACGCCCAGAATATTCCTCCAAAGCTTGATCCAACGCAACAATGTTTCAGAAATAACTTCCGTAAATGCACGTTTTGGATGGCTCCAGAATGCCAATACAGGTCTTTTTGTCGTGTTCAATATTGTTAAAGACGATAATGACCTCGACCTTTTGAACAATCAGGTTGTGACTGTAAAGTATACCCACAGATTTGATATATTGAATTAGGAAACGCCAAGCTGTATTTAGCGGCGGTGGCTCCGCATTCGAAATAGGAGATAAAGGATTCCTAAAAATGCCAATCCTGCACAAACGTAAAGTGTAATTGGGATTCGGCCAGGAATTTCATGGTAATACCATCCTGAAAGTAAGGCTCCGAGACCAATACCCGCCTCCAAGGCTATGAACATAGTCGCAATGGCTTTTCCTTTTTGTCCTGGAGAGCTCAAATCTATAGTCCATGCGTTGATTCCAGGAGATACAATACCCATACCTAGACCATAGACACCAGCTCCAACTAGAAAGCCCGTGGCAGACCCCATCGCGCCAATCATGACCAAGGCAATGCATAGCAATATTAAACCAAGCAGGATGACTTTGATTCTTCCGTAGCGGTCGGATAGTTTCCCAGCGATGACCCTGACCAAAAGCGAGGTCAAAGTGAACACAATAAAGAAAACACCCTTATTCGCAAAACCTATCAGCTCCGTCCAATCCGGAATCAATGTGAGTATTACACCAAAGGCTACATAAGCCAAAAAGGTAATTAGGGCGGCTGGAAAAGCTTCTTTGGCTACAATATCCTGTTTGGAAATGCGTAAAAGTTTAGGGCTGAACTTTTGTTTGACAGCTAAGGTTTCGCCCAAATTTAATATGAGCAAAGAGGCCAAAAACGCCATTACCGAAGAACTATAAAATAGGATTTCATAGGAGAAATGGAGTTTGATTAAACTGCCCAATGCTGGCCCCAAAGCCAAACCTGTACTAAAAGCAATGCCCTGTATACCCATGGCCTCCCCTAGTCTGTTGGGAGGAACAACATCCGAAACGTAGGTGGATGCCGCAGTAGGTGTAAATCCAGTTGAGAAACCGTGAAAAAGACGAAGCAAAAGGAATCCGTACACCGAGGTCAAAACAGGATAAAGACTTCCGCAAACCACACAGACCAAAGCTCCAAATAACATCACCGGTCTTCGGCCAATGGTGTCTGTAAGCTTTCCACTAAACGGTCTGGACAATCCCGCGGTAAGCGTAAAAAGGGCAATGATCAATCCAATATATTGAGCTCCGCCCAAGTCGCTCAGATATGACGGGAGCTCTGGAATCAACATGTTGTAGCTTGCCGAAAAAAACAGGGAACCCAAGCAAACCATAATAAATTTTGGATTGTACAAGGATTGTTTTTTGACAATTAATTCTCCCTTTGCAGTTGTCATCGCGATAGCTTATGCCTAATTTTAATGCAAAGAAAAATCTTGAGGCAATCACCTAAAAGGACATTTGTCCTCCCTGGAAAATGATTCGAACCAATCCTGAGTTAGCAACCTATATTCAAAGCTTATGGGCCTTGGAAGGAAGCCAAATCCTAAAAGAGGATTTTGGCCCTAAAGAGGTGATAATTAGACAGGACAGGAGATATGGGAAAGTCCACCTGATTCGCGAAGGCATTGCAAAATGTTATATCTCAGATGAAAATGGGAAAGAGTTTATCCAGGAATTTTTGGGAGAGGGCATGGAGTTTGGGGAACTTGAGGTTTTTGACAACCATACCACAATTTGCTCCGTGGAATCCATTACCGCACTGAAAACCTACGCACTCCCCCATAGCGCCTATCATACATTGTTGGGTACCGACCCGAAGTTCAACCAATTGATCATGAAAGCCCTGGCCAACAAAATACGGTTTAAGGCTCCGAGACATTCCTATCAACACTCTTATCCGATTGAGGACAATCTGATTCGATTAAAGCAGCTTTTTCCTGAGTTTACGGAAGTCATATCGAAAAAGGACATCGCCAATTACATTGGCATCACCCCAAGAAGTTTGAACAGGGCATTAAAGGAACTCAAAGAAAAATCGGATTTCTTTTAACTAGCGCTTAAACCGCTCAAAAATCGCCAAGGTCTTTTTGGTGTTGATAAAATAGACCCCTGTAAGCAAAACGGCAGCGGCCAACATTGATTGCATACTGATTTGTTCATTCAGAAAATACCAACCCAAAAGCAAGGCCACAATAGGATTTACATACGTGGAGGTGGCCACTTTTTCCGGAGAGACTGACTTCAGCAAATAATTAAACGAGGTGAAAGCAACAATACTACCAAAAACAATCAATAATACCATGGCCAATTGCACTTCACCACTCCAAACCAGCGGGGATGTCCATGTTTCTCCCAGTCCCAAACTCATAAGAGCCAAGATGAATCCCCCCATGAGCATCTGGTATCCGGTATTCACAAAATAACTGGTGGGTAAATCGGCTTTGCCTACAAACAGACTGCCGTAGGCCCAACTCAGCATTCCCGCAAAAATGGCAATCATGCCCATTACAGAGCCTTCTTTGGTTATCACCTCCTTTTGGCTCACCAATAGATAAATCCCCAATACACCAAGTACCACGCCCACCACGGACATGGGTTTAATCTTTTTGCCTTGCAACAAGCGCATCAAAATTAAAACAACCAAAGGTTGGGCGGAGATTTCCAAGGCGGCAAATCCAGAATCCACATAACGAAGTGCCCAGACCACTACCCCGTTCCCAATACCCAAAAAGAGAAACCCAGCAATTATGGTATTGCCCAACTGCTTTTTAGTAATGGCCACGGAAATGCCCATAAGTCGTGCAATTCCAAAAATGAGGAGTCCTGCCACCACAAAACGATAAGCTGCCAACATAAATGGGGGAATCTCCATTACTGCCATCTTATTGAGCATGTAGGTGGAACCCCAGATGACATAAATTGCAAAAAAAGCAAGTATGATCAGGGTGGTGTTAGAAGTTTTTCCCATAGCGCCTAGGTCGGAAATTGTACTACAATATTACAGCTATTTGGGACAGTGAAAAACTAATTTTAGTATAAGTTTTATCCAAAAAAATTGGGTGGAAAAAGCTTTTGGATGGACCGCTTTTAAGAATATTGGTCGGTGGCCAAGAGATAGGCCGCGATATCCTGCTCCAACTTTTTGAAACGCTCCAAATGTAACTGGATATCCGCCTTTAAACTTTTGGCCTCTCCTCTTTTTTGTTTGATCAAATCCATGATCCTGTTTTGTTGTCCTGCGTAGGTTTTAAAACTTTGCTTCAATTCATAGAGTTTCTCAAAACAGGTATAATCGCGAGGTTCGCAGGTATAGGAATTAATTTTTTTGGTAAGCCGTTGGATGATGTTGTTGTTTCGTTCCATGCGAACCAACAAATCTTGAATGGAATCCTTGCTATTTTTGGTCAAGCTTGCCATATCATTTTGTTTACCATTTTAGACCTATCTAAATGCTACCATTAAGTTAGTAATTATCTTACATTTTTCCGCCTATACACTTATAATTTGCCATAATTTAACATTGGGGAGCAATTGGAACCTTATAGTGAACGAGTACTCCAAACCAAATGACATTGATAAGGTTTTTGCTATTTTTAGACTAAAAGCCTGTTATGCGATTGATTCCGTTTCTTTTTGTATTGACCTTCGGCATTCAAGGAATGTTCTTGAACCCTCAGAGCACACAGATTCAAAATGCGGAGATTCGTTTTGAGTTTGTCTCCAAAGGAGTGAAGGGCACCATTGCAGGATTTGAATCCGAATCTTCAATTGATCGGGAACATCCTGAAAATTCTGTTTTTAAGGGCAGGGTACAATCCAAAACCCTGGATACCAATAATGGTCTACGGAACTGGTCTTTGAGGAGCGGCAAGTACTTTGATGCGAAAGACCATCCCTATATTACTTTTAAAAGCACCAAAGTCACTCAGGATGGAAATCAATGGGTGGTAATGGGTAATCTTAGTATTAAATCCACTACTAAATCAGTATCTATAATTTTCAAAGAGGAGGGAAAAAAGCTAGTAGGAACATTTTCGATGTATTCTATAGATTATGGGATAAAAATCAAAAAGCAACGGGAGGATAATTTGGTGAAAGTGAGGATGGAGTTCGATTTGGATTAGATTTTAGATTAGAGACTTGAGAGCCAAGAAACAAGACACAAGACTTAGTCCTTATGAAATTGAACTTGATGTTTGAACTTTTCTTTGGATAATTGGATTGTTGGACGATTCGATTTTTGGAAATAGGACTTAGAGCCACAGACCAAAGACTTGAGACTAAAGACTAATTTCCCTTTCGATATAGAGCATGATAAATTTTCCCTACCAGCCAATTCCCAAGCGGGAAATAGAGCGCAAAGAACAGCGCCATTCCCAAACTAAAATTGCGAATGTTGAAAAGCTGATCCAAAATATTATCGGGATAGGCATATGAAGTTTGAAGTGCATACCCGCTAAATTCCAGCAGCCCCATGGCGACAAGACCGTAGGCGTATTGCATGTGAAATGGAAGCCCACGAAGGATCAATGAAACAGGAACCATATACAAAATATAGCAAGTGATTACCTGCCACCAATACGTAAACTTGGCAATTTGAACCTGCTCCCCAAACCAGTCCATACCCATGCCCCATGTGAAGTAGACCATACAGTACGTGAGCAGCAATCGCTTATCCACATTTACTTTTTGCAAGATAAAATTCCAGAACTCCTTCATCTTATTTGGCTTCTAATTTGGTTTGAATAATGCGTTGTGCATCGGCCATGGTCTGCATTCCGTCCATATCCTCATTTTCCAATATAATGTCAAAGACATCCTCCACATCCAACACAATGTCCACCAGATTGGCAGAGTTGATGTTCAGCTCGTCCAAAAAATTACTTTCCATTTGAATTGCTTCCGAAGAAACATCGTCTGGAAGATAATTGCTCACAATTTTCTTAAGTTTTACAAAGTGTTCCTTTTCCATAAACATTAATTAGTGTGGGATTTAAAAATAACACAGGCATTGACATCCCCAAAACCAAAACTGGCTTTTGCAATAATTTTCGGTTTTACATCCAAGCTTTCTTGCGGAATCCTTGAAGGATCCACAATCTTTTCAATTTCTGGATGTAGATCCTCACAATTCTGGTTTCCAAAAACTTGCCCTGACTCAAATTGGAGCAAACTACCCACGCATTCTATACTCCCAGCCGCGGCCAAACAGTGTCCAAACAGCCCCTTAAAAGAGTTTACATAGGGAAAATCCTTGCCACTTCTTCCCAAGGCTCTACTCCAGTTTTGGATTTCCAATGAATCTTTGGTTGTGGCGGTCAAGTGTCCGTTGATAACATCTATCTGATCAGAGTTTATTCCTGCCTCCTGCACGGCTGAACGAATACATCTAATTACCGCTTCGCTATTGGGAGCCGTCATGGTTCCCCCATTTCGTTGGCCGCCACTGTTAATGGAACCGCCCAAAAGTTCCCCATAAATTTTGGCACCTCTAGCATTGGCGCTTTCCAAGGACTCCAAAACCAGCGCCCCTGCCCCACTCCCTGGTACAAATCCGCTGGCTGTGGCACTCATGGGCCTACTTGCTTTTTTTGGGTTATCGTTGTAGTTTCTGGGTAAGATTCGCATGGCATCAAATCCGCCCCAAACGTAGGGACCGCTATCACTACAACTCCCCACCAACATTCGCTTAGCTTTTTTGGTTTTTATTCGTTCATAACCCATAAGAATGGCCTCGGTTCCAGTGGTACAAGCCGAGGAATTGGTGGTCACTTGATTTCCGCATCCCAACATTCCACCCAAATAGGCACTTATTCCGCTTGCCATGGTCTGGATGACCGATGTACTCCCCAAACGTCTTACGTTACCCTCATCCACCTGGTAAATGGCTTCTCGAAACTTATCCACTCCCAAAATTCCAGTGCCGAAAATAATCCCACTGTCCCAGTCCGGCGTTTCGATATCAGCTGATAAACCAGCATCTTGCCATGCATCTTTCCCTGCCTTAACCCCATAAATTACACCAGAGGCATTTAATCCCTTAAGTTGAATATTGGTAAAGTAATTATTTAGATTAACACTTTCAATATTCGGTTTTCCAGCAATTTGACATGAAAATTTTAATTTTTCCAGTTCAGGACGAAAACTGATACCACTCTTGCGTTGCCGCAGCGCATTTCCAAACGCTGCAAGTCCAATTCCATTGGGTGCACAAACTCCCATTCCTGTGACCACTACCCTAACTGCCATGCTCCCCCGTTTTAAACATCCCCGCCAAGGTTCCCTTGCAAACCATTTCTTCGTTAGCATTGAACATCCGAACCTGACATTTGAGCTTGTTAAACCGGAAATACTCTTTTTTCGAAGTTACCCTGACTGTTTCTCCGGGAAAAACAGGCAACAAAAATTCCATTTCCGAGCTTGTAAAGGCCACTTGTAATGATTTGAATCCGCCATCCACATGTTCTTGACCCAAAAGATGAATTCCCAAACAAACCAAGCCTATTTGTGCGCAGCATTCCGTTAGGATAACCCCAGGAGTAACCGGATTACTTTTAAAATGCCCCTGATAGAAGTAGGAGTCAGGTTTAAAAAGGTAGCTTCCTTCCGCTCCATCCAAATCTACATGTTGAAGCTCATCCACAAAATGAAAAGGTTGGGTATACGGAAGATGGTCTATAATTTCTTGATAGGTCATAACTATTGCAAACTTTCACCGCCATCAACCTTGATAACAGTTCCCGTAATCCACTGAGCCTCATCCATTGTCAACAGATAGGCCACATTGGCCACATCTTTGGGAGTGGTCAACCTTTGGTTTGGGTTTCTTCGTATGGATGTTTGGATTAATTTTTCACTATTGGGAATCAACCTTAAGGAAGGAGTATCTGTTACTCCAGCTTGGATGCAGTTCGCTTTCATCCCAAATGGAGCAAACTCCAAAGCAATATTACGGGTTATGGCCTCCAAGGCCGCCTTAGCGGCACCTACCGCCGCATAGTTTTTCAAAGCCTTGGTACTACCTTCACTTGTAAAGGCAATCACCCTAACATCTTGATCAAAAAGCTGGCTTTGGTGCAAAACCTTCACCCAGTCATACAGGCTTATGGCCATGGCATCCATGGTTAATTGAAAATCGCTACTGGACAATGCACCCTCCTTGGCATCCCACATAGGTTTTACATTACCCTTGGCAATGCTATGTACCAAGACCGAAATTTTGATAGCTCCCAACAGGGATTTTATTTCTTCCACTATCTCCTTCCGACTGGTAGCATCAACAGCATCCTTGTTAAAACTATGGACAATGGCTCCACTGGATTCCATCAATTGGAACTCCTCTTGAATGGAAGGCAAATTGGCTCTTCTATCCCTATGGATCAGGATTAGGTTGAACCCTTCACTGGCCAATTTTTGGGCCGTGGCCAATCCCAAACCACTACTCCCCCCAAGAATTAAAGCCCATTTCGCGGAATCTCCCATTTATCTTTGTTTACCATTCCAACAACACCCTTTGTGCCGAAAATCCAGGCCCAAAACTTAGTATCAATCCTTGCTCTCCGGCTCCCAACTCCTTTTTCAGAAATCGTTCAAGAACATAGAGGACAGTTACGCTGCTCATATTCCCATAACTTTTCAGTACTTCCCTGGTATCGTCGATATTCTTCCCCAATTTACCAAACAATTCTTCCACCGTACTCACTATTTTTTTTCCTCCCGGATGAAAAATCAGATGATTGACCTTGTCCAAGCTTGAATTGAATTTGGCCAAGAACGGATGGATGATACTTGGAAAGTGCTCCGCTATCACTTCGGGAACAGCAGGGTCCAAAATCATTTTTAAGCCTGTATTGGTCAAATCAAAGCCCATCAAATGTGTGGCATTGCTGAAATGATACATTTCTTCTCCCAAAATTTTGGGGCCAGCCCCCTCTTTTTCAGCAGAAAGCAATACACAAGAAGCCCCATCACCAAAAATGGCAGCGCTGACCATGTTTGCCATGGAAAAATCATCCAGCTGAAAAGTGGCCGTCGGACTCTCAACAGCAATCACCGCAGCCCGTTTGCCTGGGTTTGACCGAAGAAAGTTGGCCGCATAAATAAGCCCGGAAACACCCGCAGCACATCCCATTTCAGTAACGGGAAGACGAACGATATCCTGTCTTAATCCCAGGGCATTGACCAGATACGCATCCAATGACGGAATCATGATTCCCGTGCAGCTTACGGTAATAATAAAATCCAGTGATTCGGGGTTCCAAGCTAGCTTGGTAAGCGCTTTTTGAAGCACTTTTTCTCCCAATTCCTTGACCTCCCGTACATAAATCTCATTTTTCTCCTCAAAGGAGGTTGCCGTAAAAACCTCTTCAATATCCATTATTCCATATCGACAATCAACCCCTGCACCTTCAAAAATCTTGACCACCTTTCTTCTAAACCGTTCTTCTTGGCTGCCCAGCCATTGATCCACAAAGGGGATTATGTCCAAGGTATCCCGACTATACTTGGGCAACTGTTTTGATACTCCAGAAATTCGTACTTCCGCCATTATTCAGTATGTCGATTGAAATCCATGACCCATACATATCGAAATGCCCATTTCCATCGAATCTTGTGCGAAACATTCGGTATTTTTTTAGCTAATCCCAATAGTTCTGCTTTCCTAAAACCTTTGCTTATGGAAACCAAACCATCATGCTTAGCCACATGGGTTCTCAAAAAAATGGAGCTGAACATCTTGAACAGCATATAGGATATTTTGCTTCTTTGAAGGTCATTAATCACCACACCAACTCTTGCCAAGGCTACAAACCTGTTCAGGAAGGCCTCAATCCGTTCCTCTTCAAAATGATGCATGGTCAAGGTATTGATCAATATGTCACATTCAAAGTCCGAATCTGCCTTTAATATGTCCACTTTATGGAATGCAACATGGGGTAAACCCTTGCATTTTTCTCGAGCTATGGCTAAAACATCATCCCTTAAATCAATTCCCTTCATTCTATGGGAAACCCCTTTTTTACTAAGGAAATGGGATAATTTGAACAGCATATTGCCATCTCCACACCCCATATCCAGAATCGTATACGATTTAGTGGGGTCGTTTTTGACCAATTCCCAAACACCTTGGAGCGTAATGGACTCACCACCCAACCATTTATTGCAAAAATTGATGTCCTTATACGCATTTTGGAGCAGCCGAAATTGCATGTTGGGGTCATCCATCAGCTCATCCATCCTACTTCTTACCGTTAAATCCATCAACTTAAAATTGGATTACCATGAGTTCTTTTAATTAGGGTTTGCAGCATTGGTTTGGAGTTGGCTATGGATTGCATTCCAAAATTAAACCATCCGGTATGCAACATTATTCTTTGTAGTTGCCCTCCAAGCCAAATTCTTTTTTTGAAGTGTTTGTCCCATTGTTTTTGATACGCATTTTCCATCTCATTTCTATCGATGATTTGATCTTTAAGAAAATACACAACCTGCTCTGAAGCCATTTTAGCAGCATGTACGGCCATGGCCATACCATTTCCACACAACGGATGGATCATTCCTGCCGAATCTCCACACATCAGCATATGATCAGCAATCGACAGTTTCTTCCCGAAGGAAATCTGTGCAATACTCAAAGGCTGATCAAAAATCGGTCTGGCATTTTCCAAAAATTGCTTCAAATATGGATTTCTGCTCAGCACCTGACGGTTGAATTCATGGATATCCCCCACCCTTTTGAAGCTGTCGTACCGAACCAGATAACATAGATTCAGCACACCTTCCTCTACCTGCGATAAACCAGCGTACCCACCTTGAAAATTATGGAGGGAAACAAGGTTTTTGGGATGCCCATCGTAATGATAATGGCATTTTACCCCTAGCCATGGGGATTTTTGATGCCTGCTCTTCAATTGAAATCTTTCATCCAAATTGGAGCGCTTGCCAAAGGCTCCCAGAACCACTTTGGCCTTTATCATAGACTTTGATGCCAATGAAACTTCAAATTCACCCCCTTGAAAGTCCACCGCGGTAACCGTAGAGAACACAAACTCCACTTTGTTTCTCATGGCCAATTGATACAATTGATTATCCAGGGTGTATCTGCTCACTCCGAATCCGCCTAGTGGTAATTTCACGGAAATTGCCTTTCCTTGTTGCGTAGTCAGTTGAAGGGTGTTGATTTCTGGGAGGGATAAAGTAGTAAAATTCATTCCCAATTGTTCTAGATAGGGTTTCACCTCATTGGAGACATATTCCCCACAGACCTTGTGTCTGGGATAGGTCTTTTTCTCCACCACGACCACCTGAATTCCCTTGGAAGCCAAGTCCACTGCTGCGGTCAATCCAGCCACACCTCCTCCAATGATAAGCACGTCCGCGTTCTTCACCTTATGAAGATAGGTTTTTTGCAAAAAAAATCCCGACCATTGGCCGGGATTCAAATTATTTAGGCAAGAATACTAGTTCTTGGTGCTTTCGTAAGCTTCTTCCTTGAGTTCCTCACTAGCCATGATGGCCAATTCCACTCTACGATTTTTGGCTTTGCCTTCAGCAGTTTCATTGCTTTCACGAGGCTGGGTTTCCCCATACCACTTGGTGGTAAACCTACCAGAGGAGATTCCTTTGCTCACCAAATAATTGGTCACGGATTCGGCTCTTTGCTGGGATAGGTTCCAGTTGTACTCATCGCTACCCGCGCTATCTGTATGGCCTTCTACCAAAATGATGGATTTGGGATACTCCTTAAAAATACCCGCCAATTTATCCAAGGTAGTGGCAGAAGTTCCTTTCACGTCAGATTTGTTGGTATCAAAATAAACTCCAGCTTCTTCATTGAAGGTAACGTTGATTCCTTCACCCACACGTTTTACCTCGGCACCTGGAATTTCTTCCTCAATCCGTTCTGCCTGTCTGTCCATTCGGTTACCGATGTATCCACCCGCAGCTCCTCCAACAACGGCCCCGATAATGGCCCCTAAGGCAGTGTTTCCTTTTTTGCCGACATTGTTACCAATAATTCCACCAATTACTGCCCCCCCTGCAGCACCAATGGCCGCTCCTTTTTGGGTGTTGTTTGCATTTTTGACGGCATTACAGCCCACCACAAGACCAAAAGCCAAAATAATGGCGGTACTTCTAACTACTATATTTTTCATCTGATTATTTTTTTGAGAATTCATAAACTATGGTGACGAGCTCACCTTCAACCGAAACATTGGACTTAAGCACCATGGCCTGCTCGGAAAGACTGGCAATATTAAGGCGGTATCCTACCCCGCCAGAGATATCCTTTCTGTTTTCATCAATAAACTTAAACTGGAACTGGCTACTATAGTTTTGTGAAGGTTCCACGACCGACCATCTAAAAAAACGATCCCCGCCTTGACAAAGACTGCTTTGGGAGATAGTGTACCTTCCTGTACTGTTGTTGTCCCTAAAAAACCAGTCACTGCCCTCAAAGCAGATATCCTCAGCGTCGTTGAAAATGACGGATTTGAAATTACCTGTGTTGTTCTCGTACGAAATGTTGTCCAAGGTCCAGGAACCGCTAAAGAGATTTCTTTGCGTCCTTGCACTTTTGGAAACGGAGCATGACGAGAACATAAGTCCCGCCAGTGCCATAAAAATCAATGATTTTCTTACCATAAGATTAGGAGTTTAATTTTGAGTATATACGGTTGAGACACCGTATTGACTCTTTTAAGTTGTTAAAAAAATGTTAAACATATATTTCAGTAGGCATATAGTTCCAAAAGTGCTGCTTCAAATCTTTGTTTGGGCAAATATTCCTGTTCCAATGCCTTCGCAAATGGTACGGGGGTTTCCAAACTACCCGCCCGCCTTATTGGAGCGTCCAAAAACTCGAAACAGTTTTCCATGACCATGGCAGCAATGTCGCTGGCAATGCCGCCAAATAAAGTGTCTTCCTGTAAAACAATCAGTTTTGATGTCTTTTTCACCGATTCATAAATGGCATCGACATCCAGAGGTTGAAGTGTACGCAAATCTATGACATCTGCATTGATTTCTGGGTGTTTTTCCAAAATTTCCAGTGCCCAGTGCACTCCTGCCCCATAGGTGACCACGCTTAAATCCTTTCCATTCCTCAGTAAGTTAGCCTTACCAAATGGAATCGTATAGTAATCCGTGGGCACATCTGCATAAATGCTACGATAAAGGCCTTTATGCTCAAAGAACAGTACAGGATTGGGGTCATTTATGGCTGTTGCCAACAAGCCTTTGGCATCAGAAGGAAATGCAGGATAGGCCACTTTTAGTCCAGGAGTTTTGGTAAACCAGGCTTCATTGGTCTGTGAATGAAATGGGCCTGCACCTACCCCCGCCCCGCAAGGCATCCTAATCACCACATCCGCATTTTGTCCCCAACGGTAATGCACCTTGGCCAGATAGTTTACAATAGGGTTGAATCCGGAGCTAACAAAATCTGCAAATTGCATTTCCACAACGGATTTCATCCCATTGATGGACAGTCCCATGGCTGCGGACACTATTGCCGACTCACAGATGGGCGTATTTCTCACTCTTCGCTTCCCAAAGGTTTTGGTGAAGCCATCAGTAATCTTGAAAACACCTCCGTAATCTGCGATATCCTGCCCCATGATGATCAATTCATTGTACTTCTCCATGGATTGCGCCAGCCCTTGGGATACGGCATCTACAAAGCGAATGTTTTCTGTATTATCATTTTTTTCATAATGCTTATAATCAAAACTCTGATAAACATTATTTAATTCTTTAGTTGAAGTAGATTCAATCGTCGACTCATCATATGCTTTCTTAAGATTGACGTTGATTTCTTCGGCAATTTCAGCTCGATATGCCTCTATTTTCTTGTTATCCAGAAACCCTTTTTCTTTAAGAAAGTCCTCGTAATTGGCTATTGGGTCTTTTTTGGCCCATTTCTTCATCAATTTTTCCGGAACATACTTGGTTCCGCTAGCCTCCTCATGCCCTCGCATACGAAAGGTTTTGAACTCCAAGAGAATGGGTCGTGGTCTTTTACGGATAGCCTTGCACAGCTCATTCACTTTGCTGTATACCTCCAGAATATTGTTCCCATCAATTATCCTGGACTCCATTCCATAGCCTTTGGCCCGATCCACCAAATCCTTGCAGTTATATTGCTCATTGGTTGGAGTGGACAAACCATATCCGTTATTTTCGATACAGAACAGTACGGGAAGATTCCAAACGGAGGCAACATTCAAAGCCTCATGAAAATCACCTTCGCTTGTAGCTCCCTCACCTGTGAACACAGCCGTAGCACGCTTCTTACGTCTAAGCATGTCGGCCAAGGCGATGCCATCGGCCACACCCAACTGCGGTCCCAAATGGGAAATCATTCCAACTATCTTGTATTCCTGGGTTCCAAAATGAAAGCTTCTATCCCTTCCGTTTGTAAAACCACTTTTCTTTCCCTGCCATTGGGCAAAAAGTCTATGAAGTGGCACCCCTCTTGAAGTAAAGACCCCAAGATTCCTATGCATGGGCAAAATGTACTCTTCAGCATTAAGGGCTTGGGTCACCCCAACCGAAATTGCTTCCTGGCCAATTCCACTAAACCATTTGGATATTTTTCCCTGCCGTAACAACACCAACATCTTCTCCTCTATCATCCTGGGCTTCAACATTCCTTTGTATAAATCCAGTAATTTCTCCTGGGGCAAACCACCAATATGGTATCTCATAAAGTTTCAATTCAGTCGGGATAAATGTAATAAAAATGCGCACCATCGACCATGAAATATTCCCAATCGTTTCCTAATATTCCTTACTTTTGAAAATAGCTAAATTTTCATGTCATGAGTGCAATTCCAAGTGTGGACCTTTCTGATTTTATATCAGGAGATCCTTCCAGAAAACAAAAGTTTATTAAAGAAATAGGTGCCGCTTTTGAAGATATTGGATTTGTGGCCCTAAGTGGTCATTTTCTTTCGGATGAACTCGTGGAACAGCTATACGGGCAGATCAAAAAGTTCTTCCAATTGCCGCAAGAGGTCAAAGATGGCTATGAGATAGCGGGCATTGGAGGTCAAAGAGGTTATACCTCCTTTGGGAAGGAACATGCCAAAGGAAAAAAGGAAGGCGATTTAAAAGAGTTCTGGCATTTTGGACAATATGTTGAAGACAATCCAACTTTGGAAGCCGAATATCCAGACAACGTTACCGTAAGTGAACTTCCAGATTTCAATAGCACAGGAAAAGAGACCTATAAAATGTTGGAAAAAACTGCAAGGTATGTGCTTAGAGCGTTGGCGCTACACTTAGGTTTGGAAGAAAAATACTTTGACCAATGGATCAAAAATGGGAATTCGATATTAAGACCTATTCACTATCCACCTATAACCGAGGAACCCAAAAATGCCGTTAGAGCTGCAGCCCATGGAGACATCAACCTGATAACATTGCTTATGGGAGCACATGGAAAGGGTCTGCAAGTACAAAATCATCAAGGAGAATGGGTAGATGCCATTGCCAGACCCGACCAATTGATGATCAATGTGGGAGATATGCTTTCCAGGCTGACCAATAACAAGCTTAAATCCACCATACATCAGGTAGTAAATCCTCCCAAGGAACTTTGGGGGTCTTCTCGGTACTCCATTCCATTTTTTATGCATCCCGTTAGTGAAATGCCTTTAAACTGTCTTGAACATTGTGTGGATGATGATCATCCGAAGGGATTTGAGGACACCACCGCCGGTGAATATCTAAATGAAAGGCTTATTGAGCTTGGACTAGTCAAAAAATAAACATGGATTTACAGGACCAACTGAAAAACTTGTTTCCTGACCACGTTCCAGAGCAAACAGAAGCCGACAAGGAGTCCAAAGCTCCCAAATATTGGCTTCAAAAGGACCCTATTATTTGCAAATACGAAAAAAGAAAGGGAAAGCCGGTCACTATTCTGGAAGGTTACAACGGAGCAAACTCGGATTTTAAAAAATTGACCAAGGACCTCAAGTCTTTATTGGGTGTTGGGGGTAGTTTTAAGAACGAATCCATCATTATTCAAGGGGATTATAGGGATCAAATCATGGAATATCTAAAAGATCATGGATTTTCGGTAAAACGGGTTGGCGGTTAACTCTATTAGCCCAGGAATACCTGGGGCGTTTTTTATCTCATGTTAAATTTAAGCTTTGACAACCAAGGTTTTACGAAAAAAGTTTTTGAGTTCTTGGTTTAAATATTACATTTAATGCTCCTAACCGACGAAAACTAAGTTGAAAATGAAATCACTGTTGCATATTACCAACGGGGACTCTTTCACGTCAAAACTTCAAACGCTAAATCTTAAGGGGGATATTATTACATGGAGGGAAATGCTTTGCGAGGGCAAAACCCTTTGTGCTGTAGGCAGTGAATCCTTCTGGAAGACGCGTTTTGAATTTTTGAACAAGAATTACAAGGTTACCAAATCTTGGTTCGTAGAGAAAACCCTGAAGGAGTACCGCTCCCTTTGCAACCACAAGCAACAAGACCAAATTGTGCTGTGGTTTGAGTATGACCTATTCTGCCAAATTAATATGCTAGCAGTGCTTAGCTGGCTGAAGACCCACCGAAGACATGCTGAAATCTCACTAGTTTGCAGTGGAAAAGAAGATGAAACAGACAAATTATATGGTCTAAGTGAACTCAGCGACGAAAAGTTACTCGAACTGTACGAAAAAAGAACGATTTTGTCCCAGGACGACATAGAGTTCGCTGATTACGTTTGGCAATTGTACTGCAGTGACAACCCTATACGCTTGGAAAACCTCATTGCGCATAACAATTTCCAATTTGAATATCTTTCCGAAGCCTTAAAAGCCCATCTCAAACGGTTCCCTACCATTAAAAATGGTTTGAACGAGTTGGAAAACCAAGTCTTGGAGACCGTAGTTGGTGAAAAGCCCAAATCCAGAAAGGAACTTTTGAACAGTATGCTTACCAACCAAGGGTACTATGGATTCGGGGACACCCAACACAGCCGTATCATCACTTCCTTAAAACCATTGTTCACTTCTTTCAATCCAGTAAAGCTGACCAAAATGGGTAAGGACGTTTTAGCAAACAAGGCTAACTATTATTCACAACTACGTGATAATCAATTGTATTTAGGAGGTTCTTTAAAGTATAGCTTCTTATATAATTCATCTACGGACCGCATACTAAAATTGTAATATATGACATTGGGCCACTCAGAGCTCATTCTGAATCCTGATGGCAGTATTTACCATCTTAATCTTCATCCAGAAGACATTTCCAATACCATTATCACCGTAGGTGATCCTGACCGGGTACGTTCCGTTAGTAGACATTTTGAAACCCTTGAGGTCGAAAAAGGTAAAAGGGAATTTCTTGCGCATACGGGTACTTTTAGGGGAAAAAGAATTACGGTAATATCAACGGGAATTGGAACCGACAATATCGATATTGTCTTCAACGAATTGGATGCCCTGGTCAATGTAGATTTTGAGACCCGTCGCATAAAAGAGGAGCTCACCCAATTGGATTTTATACGGATTGGTACATCGGGTGCGATTCAGGAAGACATCCCCGTGGACTCTTTCTTGCTAAGCTCTTCAGCTGTCGGTTTTGACGGTTTGATGCACTTTTACAACACTGGACAAGGGAGCAATCAAGAATTGGAGCAGGAGTTAAATGATTTTTTGGGTTGGCAGCCCCATAAAATAAGCCCTTATGCCTTTGATGCAGATACTTCCCTAGCGGATACATTTGCCGAAAATCATATACGATTCGGAATAACCGCAACAAATTCAGGGTTTTATGGGCCTCAAGGAAGAAGCATTAGGCTTGAACCCCGTATCACTGATTTTAATCAGAAGCTTGCCGACTTTTCGTATCAAAATCAACGGATTACCAACCTGGAAATGGAGACAGCAGGCATCTATGGACTGTCCAAAATGCATGGACACCGTGCTATTTCCCTTAATGCCATCTTGGCCAACAGGGCCACAGGTGAATTTTCCCAAAGACCTGTACGCACTGTAAACGAACTCATTCAATTGGCACTGGAAAAACTAACCACATAACGATTGGTTTCTCTTTTGCTTAACTTTAACCACCCATTAAATTACCCGCTTAAAAAGAACCTATGAAACAGGTAAAAATCGTCGGTGTTCCAGAGCATTTTAATTTGCCTTGGCATTTGGCCATTGAAGAATCCGCCTTTGAAGATCGTGGCATTCAATTACTGTGGGAAGATGTTCCGGAAGGAACTGGTCGAATGGCTAAACTTTTGGAAAATGGCGATACGGACATGGCCATTATCCTTACCGAGGGAATTGTTAAAAGTATTTCCCAAGGCAATCCAACCAAAATTGTCCAAGAATACGTGTCCTCTCCCCTGCTCTGGGGAATCCATGTTGCAGCCAACAGCAATCGTACTTCAATTGCAGACCTAGAAAAGGACAAAGTAGCAATAAGTCGTATGGGCAGTGGAAGTCATTTGATGTCCTATGTCCACGCCCAAAGTCAAGGCTGGGATACCCAAAGCTTGGAATTTGAAATCATAAACAATTTGGATGGTGCTGTAGAGAGCTTGGTCAATGGCTCTGGAGCATACTTCATGTGGGAACATTTTACCACCAAACCCCTGGTAGATCAGGGTATCTTCAAACGATTGGGAGATTGTCCAACGCCATGGCCGTGTTTTGTGATTGCGTCCAACGCTGCATTCCTCAGCAAAAACAAGAATGTTGTTCAACACATTCTGGAAATTATAAACATTTATACATCGGAATTTAAACGGATCCCCAGCATAGACCGCACCTTGTCCAACAGATATGGGCAAAAATTGGAAGACATTAGGGAGTGGCTCTCTAAAACTACTTGGGGACAAACCCAGATAGATAGCAAAACACTGGAAAGGGTTCAGCAGCAACTCAAGGATTTGGATCTGATTCAGGACATCAAATCCAATGAACAATTTTTGCATTCATGATCAAGAAAAATGTTTCTTGATGAGCGCCTTAAAAGATATGTCAGATAACGGCTTTTGAGCCGTGTCCATGACATTGGGATTGGCCAACGCCAAAGCTGTATTTTCTTCGGTATCCAAGGCAGTTAGCATAACAATCACAATTTTGTCCTTAAAATCCGCTTCAAATTGTTGTCCATAGCCGTCCAGAAATTCCCAGCCGTTCATTACAGGCATGTTGGTGTCCAGGACAAGTAGACAGGGAAGATGATCCTCATCCAAATCAGTGGCCAAGAATTCAATAGCTTCCATGCCATTGCATGCTGTAAAGACCGGAAGGTTACCATCCAACTGCTTTAAAAAAAATCTGTTCAAAAAATTCGTGGTTTCGTCGTCATCGACAAGCAAAACCGATTTCAATCTGCGCAACGTATCAGAATTTTCGTATGGGGTTAGTTTACATATAAACGTAAGAAATTCCAACTAGTTTTAAGAAAACACTTTCAAGAAGTAATTCACCAACTTATTAACGTTTTTCCCATCTGGGCCAGTAACTTGTTGGTGCTGCTAAAGTGCTGGTTACCAAACCACAGTCCACGATTTGCGCTTAATGGGGACGGGTGTCCAGAGGTAAGTATATGATGTTTGGTCTTATCGATGAGGGAAATTTTCTTTTTGGCAAAGCCTCCCCAAAGCAAAAACACTACCCCCTCCATTTGCGAGGAAATGGTTTTGATCACGGCATCGGTGAATTTTTCCCAACCCTTATTTTGATGGCTTCCTGCCTGATGGGCCCGTACAGTAAGGGTGGCATTCAGCAATAGCACTCCCTGTTGCGCCCAACGCTCCAAATTACCGCTTTGCGGATAGGGCTTTTCAACATCGGTTTTTATTTCTTTAAAAATATTGACCAAAGATGGTGGGTGGGGAATGCCATCTTTAACGGAAAAACAGAGTCCATTGGCTTGATTTGGACCATGGTAAGGGTCCTGACCAATAACCACAACCTTGGTTTCGTAAAATGGGCAATGGTCAAAAGCGGCAAATATGTCTTTGCCCTTGGGATAGCAGGTATACTGTTGGTATTCTCCTTTTACAAATTGAACCAGTTGATCAAAATAGGTCTGGTCAAATTCAGATTGCAATTGCTTCTTCCAGCTTGGTTCAATATTTACCTCCATTTAATTTTTTGCATTTCCGACGATAAAACTAAAAATAATATCTTTCTACCCCACTAATTAATTATTCAGACTTATGGGCCAAACCAAAAAAAGGAAATTCCCTACCGCGCATACCGTTTTGCTCATAATAGCAGCCTTTGTTGCCCTCCTGACATGGTTGGTGCCAGCTGGACAATACGACCGTCTAACCTACTCAGCAGATACTGATAATTTTCTAAGAACTACTGAAGAAAGTCAAACCACACTGCCTGCTACCCAGAAAACTTTGGACGAACTAACTGTTAAAATTCCCATTGAAAAGTTCAGGGAAGGTGCCATTTCAAAACCTATTAGCATTCCAGGTACCTATAAAAAGCTAAAAGGCCATCCACAGGGTTTGGTTAATTTAATTAAAGCACCACTAAGAGGTATTTCCGATTCCATTCAGATTATTTTGCTGGTGCTAATCATTGGAGGTTTAATTAGCATAGTCAATGCCACAAGGGCCTTTGAATCAGGAATAGCCTGGCTGGCCCTTAAATTGAAGGGAAGGGAGTTTATCCTTATTATCATGGTGACTTTGCTAGTTGCTTTGGGCGGAACCACTTTCGGTCTGGAAGAAGAGACCATCGCCTTCTACCCTATTTTGATTCCCATTTTTTTGGCAGCCCGATACGATGCATTGGTTTGCATTGCCTCCATTTATATAGGTTCCTCCATTGGAACCTTGGCTTCTACCATAAATCCCTTTAGCACCATTATTGCCTCGGATGCCGCTGGTATCAATTGGACCGAAGACTTACGGATAGATTAATTATGCTGACCCTTGGACTGGTACTTTGCATTCTCTATATCACGCGGTATGCCCAAAAAGTAAAAAGGAACCCATCACATTCCCTGATTTACGATCAGCGCGATGAAATAGAACAAATTTATCCCACCATAAATACTAACGCGATTACCCCGCTTACACTTAAATTAAGACTGGTGCTTCTCATTTTTGCCAGTTGTTTTTTTGTGATGGTCTATGGGGTCTCCCAATTGGAATGGTGGTTTTTGGAAATGACGTCGGTCTTTTTGGCTGCTGCACTACTTATTGGCGTAATCGCAAGGTTGAATGAAAAACAGTTTGTCACGGAATTCATGAACGGCGCCAAAGACCTTTTGAGTGTTGCCTTTATTATTGGCATTGCACGGGGAATTACCGTGCTGATGGAAGATGGACAAATTAGTGATACGCTCTTGTTTTATGCAAGTCAGTTCACCTCAACTATGCCGCAGGGATTGTTTATCAATGTAGCTTTTTTAATGTATACAGGGCTTACCTTCTTTATCCCATCCTCGTCCGGAATGGCAGTTTTGACCATGCCCATTATGGCTCCTTTGGCCGACAGTGTAGGAATTGGGCGGGAACTCATGGTAAGCGCCTATCAATATGGGGTGGGTTTATTCAAAATCATCAATCCAACAGGCATAATCCTGGCGTCTTTGGCCTTGGTCAATGTAGGATATGACAAGTGGTTAAAGTTTGCGCTACCCTTGGTATTACAGTTGGGCATCTTAGCCATGGTCATGCTCACAATTGGTGTCTATTTTTAATACCTTCGAATAAACAAATGCTATTGGTATGAAAATCTTGATCATAGGTGGGCAAGGAACCATTGGAAACAAAGTAGTATCGTATTTGTCCAATGGGGACGAGGTCCTTGTGGCGGGTAGAAACACTGGCGATATTACTGTGGATATTTCCCAAAGTGCCTCCATTGAAAGTATGTTCCAAACAATTGGAAAGCTAGATGCGATTGTGTGTATAGCCGGTGAGGCCAAATGGGACGACTTCGACGCTCTTTCCGAGGAAGACTATTATATTGGGATACGAAGCAAGCTCATGGGGCAGGTCAATTTGACCAGAATCGGACAACACTATCTCAATCCTGGAGGATCCATTACCCTTTCCACCGGTATTTTAGCAGATGACCCAGTGGTAAAAACAGCCAGTGCGGCCATGGTCAATGGAGCTATTCATAGTTTTGTACAAGCGGCAGCTTTGGAACTGCAAAATGGGATTCGCCTTAATGTAGTGTCCCTAGGACTGGTCATAGACGCCTATGAAAAGTACAAGGATTATTTCCCAGGCCATACTCCAATATCAATGGAAAAAGCTGTGAATGCCTACATCAAAAGTATCAAGGGCAAAGGATACGGAAAAGTAATTCGGGTTTATGGGTGAAAATACCGCATCGAAGATTGGTTTTACCCTGCTACTTGGATTGTTTTTAATTGCCACCGTATTTATTCCTCTAGGTTGTGGCGGTCCCAAAGCGAAAGAGCCAGAGACCGTAAAACCCAAAGTTGATATGCCCCCTTTTACAGCCCTTCCTCGAGAAGTTCCCACCCCAGCGGATAATCCCTCGAGCAAAGACAAAGAAATTCTAGGTAAGCTCCTATTTTATGATCCCATTTTGTCTGGAGGCAAAGATGTAAGCTGCGCCACCTGCCATCATCCGGAAATGGGCTATGCTGAATTCTTGGATATCTCCATTGGCCCCAATGCCCAAGGTTTGGGAAGTAGGAGAAAGTTCTTGGAGCCCAATTCCATTCCCTTTGTCAAACGGAACGCGCAAACCATACTCAACACGGCTTTTAACGGTATGCAAGGCCACCAAACCGTACAAGCTGAAAATGCACCCATGTTTTGGGACGACAGGGTTCAAAGTTTGGAAAAACAGGCTTTGGAACCCATCAAAGCATTGGAAGAAATGCGTGGCCCACACTTTACTGAGGAAGAAATCCTCGAAGTGGTGGTTAAGCGGTTACAAGGTATTCCAGAGTATCAGGAACTTTTTAAAAAGGCGTTTGGTGGGGAAAGTGCCATTTCAGTTTCCAACCTGGGTAAGGCCATTGCTGCCTTTGAGCGCACACTGGTCACCAACAACTCCCGTTTTGACCAGTATATGAATGGAGACCAATCTGCCATTTCCTTATTTGAAAAAGATGGCTTTGAACAATTTAAAAAAGTGGGCTGTGCCAATTGCCATAACGGCCCCATGTTTTCGGACTACAAATTTCATGTTCTCGGAGTTCCGGAAAACAAAAAATTGCCCCTTCCAGATCTTGGGCGGGCCGATAAGCAAGCCTTGGATAGTTTTGCCTTTAGAACCCCTTCACTGCGAAACCTTCGGTTTACAGCTCCGTATATGCACAATGGGAGCTTTATGGATCTAAGGCGGGTTTTGGAGTTTTACGAGGACATTGCCCACGGAAAAGTTCGGAATAAGAATGTACCAAAGAATAAGTTTGACCCCCTGGTTGCCGAACTTAAACTTTCCGTGAAGGAAATGAGCCAAATCATCTCCTTTTTAAACACCCTGAACGATCCAGATTTTGACAAGTCCATTCCTGAAACGGTGCCTAGTGGTCTTTCCGTTGGGGGTAATATCCAATAAAGCAATGGCATAGATGTTCCAGGGATTCCCTTTGATTGGAGGTTTGAATGGCTATCTTTGCCCCGCGAGTAATTGAACATGCAGAAAATACACCCAAAGACACTTCAAGATTTAGAGTTCCCCACTGTACTGGAGCAAATTGCAGCGCGGTGCAATACGGAATTGGGCAAATTGGAGGCCTTAGAGATTCGTCCGTTGACGGACACCGCATTCCTAAGGAACATTTTGGGGCAAACATCGGAATATCTCGCTTCTTTCTCCAATGACAACCGGATTCCCAACCACGGGTTTGACCATATCAATGGGGAGCTAAAGCTACTGGGTATTGAGAACACCACTTTAGAAATTTCGGGCTTTAGGCGAATCGCTTCCATTTGCAAAACGGTGGAACTCCATCAAAAATTTCTTAAGAAATTCAAGGAATATTATCCTTTGCTCTTTGAGTACTCCAGCCAATTGGAAGGCAATTCCCAAATTCCAGCATCTATAGATGCAGTAATCGATAAGTTTGGGGAAATAAGGGATAATGCTTCGGATGAATTAAGACATCTCCGAATCCAAATCAACGAAGTCCGGGCTAAAATCAATCAAAGTTTTGCAGCTGCTTTGGGTCGATACCAAGGGCAAGACTACTTGGATGAAATCAGGGAATCTGTTGTAGAAAACCGAAGGGTATTGGCCGTAAAGGCCATGCATCGGAAAAAAGTAAAGGGAACGGTCATGGGTACTTCCAAAACAGGGAGCATTGTCTACATTGTTCCTGAGACCACTTTGGGCCATACACGGGAACTAAACAATCTGGAATTTGAGGAAAAGGAAGAAATACAACGTATTCTAAACCAACTTACCAATGACATACGACCTTTCCAAGAGCTTTTGCGAGCTTACCAAGCATATTTAACCCATATTGATGTTACAGCTGCCAAGGCCAAGTATGCCGCGGAAATGGACGCATTGCTTCCGGAGATAAACGACAAGAAGGAATTACATCTCAAGGAAGCCTACCATCCGCTTTTGTATATGACCAATAAGCTGAAGAACGAAAAAACTTGGCCGCAAACCATTCAGCTACATAACGAAAACCGAATCATTGTAATTTCCGGACCCAATGCCGGTGGTAAAAGTATCACCCTAAAGACCATTGGACTACTTCAAGTCATGCTTCAATCAGGATTGCTAATCCCAGTTCATGAAAGAAGTTCGGTGTGCCTGTTTGACAAAATATTGACGGATATTGGCGATAACCAATCCATAGAAAATCATCTAAGTACCTATAGCTATAGACTCAAGAACATGAATCAGTTTTTGAAAAAGTGCAATGCCAAAACTTTGTTCCTGATTGATGAGTTTGGGACAGGAAGTGACCCAGAGTTGGGAGGTGCCCTTGCAGAGGCATTCCTTGAAGTATTTTACGAGCGGGAGGCCTATGGCGTTATAACTACGCACTATGCGAACCTAAAGGCCTTGGCCAATGAATTACCCCATGCCACAAATGCCAACATGCTGTTCAATTCAAAAACCCTGGAACCTACCTTTCAATTGATCTTGGGTGAAGCCGGAAGTTCTTTCACCTTTGAGGTGGCCCAAAAAAACGGGATTCCGTATAGCCTCATCAACAAGGCCAAAAAGAAGATAGAACGCGGGAAAGTGCGATTTGATGCCACTATTGCGAAACTTCAGAAAGAGCGGAGCAAAATGGCACAAACCGGCTCCAGACTCCAAGAAGAGGAAACCAAGGCAAGGGATGAGGCCGAACGTCTGGAAAAACTGAATGCCAAAATCAAATCCAAGCTGGAAAATTACCAGGAGTTGTACGACCATAACCAACGGATGATCCAGTTGGGCGATAAGGTGAACACTGCTGCCGAACGCTATTTTATAGACAACAAAAAGAGGCCGCTCATTTCCGAATTGCTTCGCATTGTGGAAACCGAGAACAGCAAGCGTAAAAAGATCACCGCAAAGCAGGCCAAGGCCAAACAGGCGGAAAAGAAACAGGTCGCCCAAGAGTTGGAAAAGAAAATCGTTAAAGTAAGGCAGGAAAAGAAGATTGAGAAGAAAAAGGCCATCCAAAAGGAAAAGAACAAACCTAGACCGGTGTTTAAAATAGGGGATCGCGTTAGAATGCAGGACGGAAAGGCAGTGGGTAGCATCGACACTTTGGAAAAAGGCAAGGCAGTTGTCAATTATGGTATGTTTACTACCCAGGTCAGTGTGGATCAGTTGGAACTTGTAGAAGCGAAAAAGTAACCCCGTGTGTCATTCCTGCGAAAGCAGGAATCTTTAGAAAGCAGGAATCTTTTTTATGGATTCCGCATCAAGTGCGGAATGACAAATGAAAACAGCCGGCATCAAGTTGTTGAACCCAACCTGAGCGGCCAGCTGCATATGGATTCTAATCGTATGCTATTCGCTTGAGCGTAAAGGTTACCTTCATATCGTCCTCAAAAGAATCGAGATAGTGGGTATACGATTTTTTGGTCTCCGGTTCGTCTGTACCCAAGTTCACGGTAGTAAAACCTATGTCCTCCAAATCTATCGACGAGCTGTCATCACCCAAATCATCAAATCCAATGGTGTTCATATCCTTTAAGTGCGCATACAAATAGACTTCGTCCTGCGCCAAATTGGGTTTGTACAATTCGATGGTTGCAGATTTGTTAACCGTATGAGGGTCACTTGGCGATACATCTTTGGCATCTCCCCAACTTTCCGACCACGACGCGGAACTTCCGGTATAGCTACTGCTTCCGCTTTTCCTAACACCGGCGGTGATCTCCCCGTAAATCTCTTTTTGGGCAAATCCGTCCACACGTGCGATTTCCTCAATCTTTACTTCATATTTAAACCATGCTTGTTCGCAATTACGAACAGGATATTCCGATGCCAGAACAACCCTTGCAACCGGCATATCTTTCTTAATGTATCTTAGCTTATAGGCCAAAAGCTTACCTGGGGAATCTTTGGAATAATTACCACCGTTGATGATATAACTGTATACCCCTGAAGGTCCAGTTATAACACCTACAGCATCTTCTGCCGAACCACCAATTACCAAAGCGTCTACCTTAGAATTGCTGATAATTTCTTCATAATCCACATCGATTCCGCCGTCTCCAGAAGACTGTCCTTGGCTAAAGGATAGTGCAAATGCTGATTTCACCTCTAAATAAGAGTAACTGGATTCTACTGTGTACAATACCATTCTACCATACATGGCCGAAGTAACAATAACAGGACTTGTGCTGTTTAAATCGGGTAATTCCGTGAAAAGGGAACCTGGGTCATCATTGGGTGGCAAGGTCATATCAATTGTGTAGTATTCTTGGAAAAACTTGACCACGTATTTGTATCTATACTCAGAGCTTGCAAAATCGAAAGAAGCGGAAACGTCTTTATTTTTGCTTCGATAATTGGCGCCCAAGGCGATATCCAAATGCTCCTCCGAATAGACCTCCTCTATGGTAAAATTCAATTCTGCAGGTGTAGCTCCGGTCACTCCCTGACCCAGTAATTCATTTATTCCATCTCGCACACCATCCAAATCAGGGTCTTCTATTTCTATTGATGGTGAACCATCGATATTCTCAAGGGAAACGGAGAGGGTAATTGGCGCTCGGCCTCCATTGATGCCAATATACTCACCCGTTGGTATGGATTCGCCTTTAAGCATGGCTCCTGGGTAGATTACATCGGTTGATGGATCCAAAGAGAGCATCTCATCAAAGCCTGGAGCAGCTTTATAATGTTTTACAACACATTCATAGTCCACATCCCGGGTAGGGTCTTCTTCGTCCAAAAGCTCTGGTGTAGCAATTTCGGCCGGTTGGGAAAAGGCTTGTAAGCTTGCCAGTTCCGAATTAATGTCAACAGGATTAACATCATCGTCATCCGTGACTACTTCGTCATCTGTAATGGGTGGATCCGTGCTGTCCTTGCTGCACGCAACAAAAATTGAAAAGGACATGCCTAAAAGGATGATTAACATTCCAACTTTTAATAGGGGGTGATTTGTTTTCATAATTTCTTGGTTTTAAGGATTCAACGCTTCGAAATTATCTGTGAAATAAGGTCAAGCCTAATTTTGGGCATGGACAAAGTATGGACAGCACCTATGGATTTGCATTAAAATGGGTATGGACAGCGTAAAAATCGAAAATGATAGATGTCCGTGTTAAGCCCAATAAAATCAATACTTGACAAGCTTTCGCAATTCAAAATCTAACAAACAAAACATGGACTTTTTATGGACAAGCAGTTTTTGATACATGGAAACCAATGTATAGGCAAGGGATATAATGGGTATATTAGAAAAGTAATCAACCTCCTATGAAAAAACGCATTTCACTTTTATTGTCAGTGCTAACCTTCCCAATTTTGGTTTTTTCCCAGCTTCAAGGACAAGAAAGAATTGATAGTTTAACCAAGGTGCTTTCAAGTTTAAAGGATGTACCTTCTAAAATTTCAGTTTTGGAACAGATTTATGAAACTGCCAGCTATTTTGATTCCGATAAGAGCAAACGTTATGCCCAGAATATAATCTCACTCTCCAAGGAAAATTCATATCCTTTAGGTATGATTATTGGAAATTTCAGTTTAGGGGGGCACTATTTCACCCTTAAAAAAATGGATTCGGCAACCCTCTACTATCAAAAAACACTTGATCTAGCATATCAATATAACCTCAAAGCTAATGTAACGGGTGCACTTTCGAACCTATCGATCATCGCTGGTGATAAAGGTAATTATCGGGAGGCCATAAGATTAATGGACTCTGTAGCAAAGATTTCACTAGATAATAAAGATTTTCTAAGGTATGGTGTTTCTATTAATAATAACGGCAATAATTACTATGAGCTTGGGCAGTACTTAAATGCTATGAATGAGTTCAAAAAGGCCCTTGAAGTATTAGATACCATTGATAGAGAAATATATAGGAGGGGCGATGTATACAGAAATATTGGCAAACTGAACTATCAGCAGAAAGATTTCGACCAGGCATTAGTAAATTTCATGAATGCCTATGAGATTTATCAAGAAGTATCAGACAATCTATATAGTGCACATGTTCTCAATGATATAGGTAATGTGTATATCTACCTTAAGGATTATGACAAGGCTATTGAATATTTTAATGATAGTTATGATATAGGTAATGAATTTAATTTTCCGACGGCTACCGCCCATGCCCTTTTCAACATCGGATTTGCCCAAAGAGAAAATGGAAACTATCAAAAAGCCCTATCATACTTCGAAAGAGGAGCTGAGATTGACACCTATGATATGTCTTCTATAAACTATGTGCTCGAACTATACCATATAGGACTCACTCATTCCCTTTTGGGCAATAATCAAGTAGCAATTGAGTATTTGGACAAGTCCGTAAAGTTGGCAGATTCTCTCAAGATTTCCAACGAACTAAAACATGCACTGGATTATAGATCCAAAGTGCACTTGAATGCCGGTAACTATAAATCTGCTTTTGAAGACTATTCCGCTTCCCAAAGGATTAAAGATAGTTTGTTCTCCATAGAGAAAACAAAAGCTATTGAAGAATTGGAGACAATCTACGAAACAGAAAAGAAGGAAGCCGAAATCGCATTACAGGAAGAGGAAATAAACACCCTGAATGAGAAAGCCAAAGTGGACAAACTTACCAAAGGACTTTATGCCGGAGGTATGGCTTCTGCCCTAGCCTTGTTTGGATTATCTGTCTTTGGGTATAGGCAACGTATTAAGAAAAATAAAATAGCAAGGGAAAAACAAGAGGAAATATACAAGCAGGAGATTGCGCACAAGAAAAAAGAACTGGCCAGCCAGACCTTGCATCTGGTGCAAAAAAACACATTTATCCAGGAGCTGAAAGAGAACCTGGAAAACCTTAAAAATTCCCCCGAGAAATTCAAAGTGGAGTTCCGACGTATTGTCATGCTACTCAAAAAACAGAATGCCTCAGACAAAGATTGGGAAGTGTTTAAATCTTATTTCTCTGAAGTCCATAACGACTTCGACCAAAAACTTAAGACACTCTACCCCGATATTTCGGAAAAAGAAATCCGGTTGGCAGCCTTTTTACGCATGAATTTGACCACTAAAGAGATTGCAGCTACGCTAAATGTACTTCCGGACAGTATACTTAAATCCAAATACCGATTAAAAAAGAAATTAGAATTGAAAAAGGAAATGGACTTAAGCAGTTTTTTAAATACCCTTTAAGAACGAATCTCTTTAATCACTTTTCATGGTTTGCACCCTGCTATTGTAGCTGACATTACTTTGTGCGCTCATAGGTCGCGATGAGGAACCACTACTTCTCATTGAATTTGGCCTTGAAGAACCGTTGGTAGTTGAAGAAGATGTTTGAACCTCCAAAACCTGAAGATTTTCCACCTCTTCCACACTTTCCGTTGTACAAGCTACAAACGAAGTAAAGACAAAAGCCATGGCCGACAAATAAAATAGTTTTTTCATTTTTGAAGTTTTTAACTGCCTGAATATATCAATTTATAAGGTTATTCTTACTAGTTTTCCGAATTTATCTGAATCTTTTTCCGTAAAATGTAATACCCGATGGTATTCTGAAGTCCATATACCGTTTAAAAAAGAAACTGGAACTGGACAAGGAAATGGATTTGACCAGTTTTTTGAATACTTTATAACTATCCACTGCTTCCTTATGGTTTCTTAATCGCCCATGAACAATACCTCTTGATTTTGAATGAAAATTAAACGAAATTCGTTCACGGCGGACATAGCTCATAAATCGGGACAAGATAGTTTTCGTTGTCTGCATGCTCTAGCAAATGAAAATTCTAACCAAGGGAAAATATTACGGAAGTCCAAATTCAGAAGTGTCCTTTAATGGGGTTTTGTTATCGCAGTATACCTACACAGGAGACAAAACGGACTGGCATTACCATGAAAACCCATACTTTATGTATGTGCTGCAAGGGAACATGAAGGATAGCAATACCAGAGTGCAAACGCTCTGCCCTTCGGGTAGCCTAATGTTCAACAATTGGCAAGAACCCCATTATGGGTCAAAACATTCCGACAAAGCCAGTGGGTTCCATCTGGAGTTTGAGGTGGATTGGCTCAAAAAAAATGGAATCCCATTGCACTTATTGGAGGGTAGCCAACTCATTGAAAATCCTCATTTACATGTTCTGTTCGCCAGATTATATCGCGAATTCTTACTTTCAGATGACTATAGTGAGGTGTCTGTTGAGGTTTTATTGCTTCAAATCTGTGAAGCTTTAGGTAACCAAAAAGAAATAAACACCCAGGACAATCCCATATGGGTAGATGGCTTAAAAGAATTACTGCATTACGACAGTTCCTCGCTCAGTCTTGATTATTTATCTTCTGAGCTAAATATCCATCCGGTACATATCTCTAGAGCGGCCTCAAAATATCTGTCCATGAGTCTTGGAGAATATATAAGACAACAGAAAATCAAAAAAGCCATCCCGCTTTTGTTGGATCCGTCCAATTCGTTGACAGCAATTACATACCTGTTAGGTTTTTCGGACCAAAGCCATTTTACCCGAACTTTTAAAACCTATATGAACAACACTCCCAGCGCTTTTCGGAAACAGATGATTTGACCCCATGTTAAATCTGTTCTATTTTGATGTCAAATTCCACGGTACTTTGGATGACTCAAAAAACAATCAAATCATGAATAAACTAATTGTAGTCTTTTTTGTTTACCTGTTCTCAATCCAAAACGCTTGTTCACAGTTGGATTTAACTTCTCCCCGTGGAACTTCCCATCCGCTTTGGTCCAAAATGGACAGCACCATTAAATCTGGAAAATACGAACGAATAACCAGTGTTTTGGTTGCCCAAAATGGCGAACTCCTTTTTGAAAATTATTACAACGGCGCAGATTCAAATTCGAAACACAACACCCGCTCTGCTACCAAGACCATGGCTACCCTGCTTACTGGGATTGCCATTAAACAGGGGTACATCCAATCCGAAAAGGATAAAATATTCAAATATCTTGGACACAAGACCCCAGTGAAAAACCCGGATGACCGTAAGTCGGGGATTACCCTAGAAGATTTGCTCAGTATGAGTTCCATATTGGAGTGCAATGATTTTAATAGTTTCTCCAGGGGCAATGAAGAACGTATGTACATTATCGAGGACTGGACCGGCTTTTTAGTGGACTTGCCCGTTAGAGCATACCCCTTTGAGCCGAAACCCGAAGACCAACCCTATGGAAGGGCTTTCAGTTACTGTTCGGCAGGGGCCGCTGCCATGGCTGACATAGTACAGCGTGCGGTGGGCATGCCTGCAGACCAATTTGCCAAGCAAAATCTTTTAAATCCATTGGGATTTGAAGATTATGTCTTGCATTATACTCCCGAAGGGGTTTTAAATACCGCAGGGGGAAGCGAATACAAAAGCAGGGATCTATTGAAACTTATTCAACTTTGCTTAAATAAAGGGGTATGGAATGGTCAAGAAATCATTCCGGCTACCTGGCTACAAAAGGCTACCACGCCCAAAGTTAGGGTAAGGGATGGAGTGGAATACGGCTACTTGTTTTGGCTAAGAAGTTTTGGTGAAAATCAGCAGTATTACTCTTACCATATGTCAGGGAACGGAGGGCAGAAACTGTTGGCCATTCCCGATTTGGACGCGGTCATGGTCATTACAACTACCAACTACGGCAACAGAAATGCGCATAACTACACGGACGAGTTGGTAAATGAGTACATCGTTCCTGTATTGACCGACCAGCAATAAAATAGCTAAACTCAGTAGCCAGGCTATTCCCGAGGTACGCAACCATAACTAAGGGCCGCATCTAAAATGAAATCAACCTTATGAAAAAGATGGCGGCTCTAACTTTTGTGATCGCTTTGGTTTTTTCCTGTAGCAATGACGACATTTATGCAGATAGCGATATCGTGGGAACCTGGAAACTGATTCAAATCAAGGCCAATCCGGGGGGCGGTAGCGCGGAGTTTCGTTCCGTGGAAAGCGAGAAGACCATTCAGTTTAAAAGTGATGGCACTATTACCACCAATACCTCCTTGTGCGAACCCTATTCCGAAGAAGTTAGAACTACTGGCAAGTTTAGTCTTGAAGACTTGACTATTACCACCAACTGTGAAAACCCCAACATAGCAAAAATCTATATTCAATGGGAAGATGAAATCTTGGTTTTGGATTTTATATCCAATGAAGGGTATTCGCAGAAATTCCAGAAGTTGGATTAGGTAACACTCGCTTTTTTAGCAGCACTTGGCTGAACGATTTAATTAAACGATCTTAGTCGGGAATAGCCCTTAGGCTAACTTTATACCCAACCCTATGCACCGTAACCCAACTACATTTCTGTCCATCCTCTTGATATTTTTGCTGTCCTTCAGCTGTTTTTCGCAGCAGGATCCAGGCAAAGTACAAACCCTTAAAGTGATGAGTTATAACATCTGGAACGGCTTTGAGTGGGGAAAGGACACGGAGAGAAAGGCTCAATGTATCGATTGGATCAAGAGCAAAAAACCAGATGTCTTGGCCCTACAGGAATTATGTGGCTATACGGAGGAGATGCTCAAAGAGGACGCAATGCAATGGGGACATCCGTATGTGCAATTGTTGAAAACGGAAGGCTACCCAACGGCACTTACCTCAAACCAACCTATTCAGCTCAAGGAACGAAAAACAGAAGGATTTTGGCATGGCCTGTTGCACTGCCAGACTTATGGGATAGACTTTTACGTCGTCCACCTCTCCCCTGCCGATGCCGAGTTTAGACTTCGCGAAGCCCAAATGATAACCCAACTCATACAAGAAAGCCAGCCCGATAACTTTATTATTCTTGGGGATTTTAATGCCACCTCCCCCTTTGATGCCCAAGCCTTGGAAAAAAATGATGTGCTTCGGGAAAAATACCGTCCCAAAACTACCGATGCCGAACACTCCAATCTAAGGAAAGGGAATTTTGACTACTCGGTAATTGCCGAATTTCTGGCCTGCCCGGCAGTGGATTTGGCTTTGAACAAGGTCGACTTGTTTACCCAAGGCCACACCTTCCCCGCTCCTGCCCTAATTGGAAAATACAACCATACCGACAAATCCATTGCGGAAAACAGGGTGCGAATTGACTACATATTGGCTAACCCAGAGCTGGGAAATTCCTGTACCGACTTTAAAATCTTTAACCAAGAGGAGACACACGGATTGTCCGATCATTATCCAGTGATGGCAGAGTTCGCCTTCAAAAATTAACTATGTCAGTTCGAGCGCAGTCGAGAACCAAGAGGCAAGAATCAAGACTTTAGACTTTAGACTAATAAACGTCTCCGCTCCCACAAGATCACTTCGACAAGCTCAGCGCAGGTGTATCTTGCAACGAGTCTTTTAAAGCTGTACATTCGGTAAGTCAAGCAAGTAATTACACCATATCCAATTTGAAATTCGAAATACCATTTGAGGAAAAAACATACCTGAATCAAATTAGATTGGTAATTCCTGTAATTTATTCTGGACTCCGTATAAAGATAAAAAGGAATATTACCATTGGAGTTTTCTTGATCCTAGTTGGTATCCTATTGCTTCAGTTTGATGTGGACTTTGGTGGACTTCCCATTATAATAGGGCCTGTTTTTTTATATCAATCTTATCGTGATAAGAAATCTTACCTGTTGAGAAAATCAACAGTTTTAGGTGTAATCCATCAAGAGTTGGATTCAAAGAGAGAAATCTTGAAAAAAGGCATTTTTGAGTTTAGACCCAATAGCCTTTTTTATAAAGATGAACTAAGTGAGTCAAATACTCCCTGGTCAGAATTTGAAGGTTTTAAAGTTATAGAAAGAAATGTTTTAATGATAGTGAATCAAAAAGAGGGTAAGATTCTAGTAATTGGGGAGAAGGAAGTCGGTAATAAAGATTTTAATACGATTGTTGGGTTCCTTGAATCAAAAATTTAAACTTCCCATCTCCCACAAGATTTTATCTTGTGCATCGTTTATCTAAATTATTGTAAGAAACAACAACCAAAAATCAACATCAACTTAACCTCAATGAAAAACATCATTACCCTGCTACCCTTATTGCTATTGACCACCTTTGCAAAAGCTCAAAATGACCGATCCAGATTTATCAATGCCCAAATTGGCTACGGCCTTAGTGCACCTTATCACAGTGTTGACGAGGTTGTAGATGATGGCTTTTTTGTACAAGGAGAGTATGGGGGCAATATCACTTCTTGGCTGCAGACCAAAGGGTACCTCGGTTTAATATTGACCAGGGCGGGCATGGAAGACCTCAACGGCAACCCAACAAACGAGGGAACAGAAAGCAGAGCCTTTCTTGTAGGCGCCAAA
Organism: Flagellimonas sp.; assembly: GCF_965215805.1. GTDB lineage: Bacteria > Bacteroidota > Bacteroidia > Flavobacteriales > Flavobacteriaceae > Flagellimonas. The sequence continues at coordinate 3,460,489 of NZ_OZ244124.1, forward strand.
GCAAGACTGAGAGCGCCCATCCCTTGGGTATCTCCCTATGCTGAAATTGGTATAGGAACCTCAATAGGCAACTTTGTTACGTATACCGGCTTTACCAATATCAGAAGAGAAGGGATTGTATACCACATTCCCTTTTCGGTTGGACTCCTATTGGGACCAAAAAACAGTGTTGATTTAGGTCTTATGTATTATTTTCAACCAGACGTGGAACAGTATGTTGGCGCTTTTGCCGTTGGACTTTCAATTCCTTTGAAAAATAAATAGTACCAAGACCGTAATACCTAGTACAACAAGCATCGAAACGAAATAGAATAGGTATATTGAGGAGAGCAAAAGGCCATGATATGAGGAAGCTTAGATGTATTTAAACCTGCTTAACAATTAAAAAAGTATGAAGAGCTACGGTATCGTTTTGTTCCTGGTTTTAGGTATTTCCAGTTATTCCACAGAAACCGAGCAATTGGTAAGGAACTATTTGCAGGCATCCAACAATTACAATTTTGAAGGGGCATTCCAATTCTTGGATTCGGACTACCAAGAAGTATTTATTGATGAATCAGTGGAAATTGAGAATTTGAATCAACTCAAAGATTTCATGGCGTGGCGAAAAATAATGAACTCCAAGTCCAATCTGCTATCCCTAAAAAGTTCCAAGGATACGGTCACCACAGTTGAACAAACGTATCATTTTATGGATTCGATACTGGAACGAAAGCCAAGAACGTTCAAAATTAAATATGTGGTAAAGGATGATAAAATACTCAAATCCATTCTTGACACCATGCCTGGTCACTCTGAAACAGCACGTTTCAACTACGCCAAATTTGCCAAATTCCAGGAATTCTGTAACTCAGAAGAAATAAAATTGGATATGGGCATGACGGCTAGCGGAGCTTTGCAGCTAAAAAGAGCACTGGAACAATATAAAAGTAGGTGTTAGGAAAACAAGAACATTTAAATGTGGCTTCGACTGCACGGCCATTTTCAAAATAAAAAAGGATGAAATGGAACAAACTTATAGGTGTTTTGATAATCCTGTTCAATCTCCGTCTTATCTGGATGGAGGCCAAACTGTTTTATCAATTCCATTATTCCGATTTACGCTTTTTCAACAAAAGTCCCGATTGGATGTTGTTCTCCTTTATCTTTATAGGGATACTTGGTACCATTGTGGGAGTAAACGTATTTAGTACCCAATGGTCCATAAAAAAAGGGTTGTTGTTGGAAGTGCTATTGATTGCTATTGCCTTCCTGATAGGGCAACTAGCTCATCTTTGAATAGACAGTGACAATATTTGGCATCACCCAATTCGCAAACACAAAAACACAAAAAACTATGACCAATTATATAGATGGCTTCGTTTTTCCAATTGCTAAAATTCATTTAGCAGAATACCAGAAAGTGGCTGAAAAAGTGGCTCAAATTTGGAAAGAGTATGGTGCCATAGCCTACTTTGAATTTGTTGGGGATGACATGAACTTGGAAGGCACCAGGTCTTTTATGGAAGCTGTGGCCACCAAAGAAGACGAGGAAGTTGTATTGGGCTGGGTGGTTTTTCCATCCAAAGCGGTGCGGGACCTTGCCAACACCAAAGTACCCTTGGATCCAAGGATGGCAGAACTGGTTACACCATTGGTTAATCCTGAAAAATTGATTTTTGACGCCAGTAGAATGGTCTATGGTGGATTTAAACCCTTGGTTCAATCAAACAGATAGGTTAAAATCCAATTTCCAAAGTCGCTCTGCTTTATGCTGTTTAGTTGTATCTTGTATAGCATCATCAAAACAGAATAGATCATGAGAAATTTATCCATCGCCTGTATTGGGATATTGCTATTGTTGGGTTCCTGCAAAAAAGAGCCAAAACAAGAACCGATATCAGAACCTGAACTCAGCAAGGAAATCAGCTTTTATACCCCCGACAGCATCCAAATCTTTGGTGATCTGTATGAATTGGACAAACAAGGGAAAACCATTCTGCTCTTCCATCAAGGAGGATCCAATGCAAGGGGTGAATATGCGCCCATCATCCCAAAACTAATTGAAAAGGGCTACAACATTTTGGCCATAGACCAACGTGTGGGCGGACAATTTTATGGGAGTTACAACCGAACCCTTGCCAACATTCCCACTAACGGTTTCGGTGACGGATACGGGTACTGCGATGCTTACAATAATCTAGAGAGTGCATTGGATTTTGTCATAACCTCAGGGTTTACGGGAGATAAAATTGTTTGGGGAAGCAGTTACAGTGCATCGCTTGGCATTCAATTGGCCAACAGCAGGCAACAAGATATTAGTGCGGTCTTGGCTTTTTCACCTGCGTCCGGCAATTCCGTGAAGGATTGCCTCCCCAATGAATATTTTGAAACCATAAAGATTCCCTTACTACTTCTCAGGCCTCCCCATGAGATGGAACGAGAAACCTCAAAACTGCAATCGGAATTGGCCAATACCCATGGCCATCAAACCTTTGTGCCCCAACATGGCGTCCACGGTTCTTCCATGCTGGTGGCCTCCAGGGTGGGCAGCAATGTTGACGAAACATGGAAGGTGGTGCTCTCTTTTTTGGATACGTACCAATAAATAGTATCTTCAAAGCCAATAACCATCAAGCATGGCTTTTGCAGCCACTAACACATTCAAATAACCAATAATCTATGACCGCAGCCGAACTTGTGGGCAAGGTATTCTTACCCTTATCTCTTGCCATTATTATGTTGGGTATGGGAATGACTTTGGTTCCCGCCGATTTTACCCGAATCATCAAATATCCCAAAGCTATTTTGCTTGGCCTAACCAACCAACTGGTGTTTTTGCCTTTAATTGGGTTCGCCCTGGCCATTATTTTTGGACTAAACCCGGTTACGGCTGTAGGATTGATGATTCTGGCTTCCTGTCCTGGAGACCCTACCAGTAATCTAATAACACAGGTGTGCAAGGGAAACATCGCGCTGTCAGTAACCCTTACCGCCATTGCCAGCTTTATAAGCATCTTGACCATTCCCTTTATAATTTCCTATGCCCTGACCTATTTCGGCGGTAAAACGGATATTGCCATTCAACTGCCCATTTTGGATACGATTATTCAAATCATGGGAATTACGGTTATTCCCATTTCGATTGGGATGTTCATTCGTAGACGTAGGACTGAATTTGCAAAGCGTATGGAAAGACCCATGCGGATAGCCTCAACAGTGATTTTTATTCTGGTCTTTATAGCGGTGTTGGCCGCCAATGCCGAAAAACTGGTGGAGGGCATGAAAGCGGCGGGGATTGTTACCTTGGTACTTAATTTGGCAACCATGGGATTGGGATACATGACGGCCAGATTGTTCAAATTAAATCTAAAGAACGTAATATCCATTACCATAGAAAGCGGTATTCAAAACGGGACCCTGGCCTTTGTTATCGCTACCTCCATACTTAATAATATTGAAATGGGAATTCCAACCGGGGCCTATTCCATTTGGATGTTCATAACAGGGGGAATTTTGATGTGGTATTTTGGGAAAAGACAGGATGTGGATGCCAGTTAACCATGCGTAATACGCACTCAAATTTCTTCAGGGAAGATATATTTCCTAATTTTGTGGTCTCATTAGACTTTATGTCCACTACTACACAAATATCATATTTGGATATTGTAAAATAAGATAGTCAGTCTCCTGATTGACTGTCACCTTCCGACTTCAGAGTATCCTCTGAGGAAAACTATCTATTTACATTTTACAAACAAAACAATTTTGATTGTTGCCGCCTTGGGCCAAGCCCCTACTCTGTTTTTTGAACATCTGGGCAGCGCTACAATCATATAAACACATCCAATATGAAATTAGAAACATTGGGATATAACGATAAAATCCAAAGCTTAGGTTTAGAAATTGGACTTGACGATTTCGAAATAGGAAGAGTGGTAACCGAACATAAGGAGCGCTACCTTGTATTGACTGAAAAAGGGGAATTTGAAGCTGAAATCACGGGAAACTTAAGATATACGGCATCCAGTAGAGCTGACTTTCCAGCTGTTGGGGATTGGGTAGCCCTAATGATTTATGATTCCAATAATGCGATCATCCATAAAATCCTACCCAGATACTCGGTACTCTCCAGAAAAGCTGTTGGCGTTTCAGGAGATGTTCAAATTATTGCCACCAACATAGACTATGCCTTTATCGTGCTTTCCGTGGATAACGATTTTAGCGTTAATCGAACACAACGCTATCTCACGCTCTGCCATGCATCGCACATTCAGCCCATCATCATCCTGAACAAGGTTGATTTGGTAACTGAAGCTAAACTATCCGAGTTGATGGAACTACTTAAAACCAGACTTGAGAGAATTCCAGTACTTGGTGTTAGCGCCTCCACTTCAAAAGGTCTTGAAAACATAAAAGAGATGATTCAAGTTGGAAACACCTATTGTCTTTTGGGATCCTCAGGTGTAGGGAAATCAACCTTGGTAAATGCCCTCTCCCATAAACCATTGATGGAAACCAGGGAGGTCAGTGGTTCCTCCAAAAAGGGCCAGCACACCACCACCCACAGGGAATTGGTGGTTTTGGAAAAAGGCGGAATCCTAATTGACAATCCCGGTATGCGGGAAGTAGGTCTCGCAAATGTCTCAGATGGATTCGATAAGACCTTTGGATCCTTATTGGAATTGGCAGTTGATTGCCAATTCAAGGATTGCTCCCATACCGTGGAAAAGGGATGTGCGGTAATCCAAGCAGTGGAAAGAGGAAAGCTTGACAGGTCATCTTATGAAAACTACCTCAAAATGAAGCGGGAGCAAGTGCATTTTGAATCCACGGTTGCTGAAAAACGAAAAAAGGACAAGGATTTTGGCAAAATGGTTAAGCAGTTCAAGCGTATTAAAAAGTCCAACAAATAGGAATTTCTGCTCCTGTAAGGTTTTGTGCTTTATAGGGGCAGCTTGTCCTTTATATTCATGGATTGATTGAAAACCTAACAAACAAATTATCCAAGGTATATGGTTTGAGTTTGTTCTTGGAGGTGCAAATCTATTTTGTTTGTTGAATACCTTGATTTAATCCCTAAATCCTGATGGATAGTTGTCACATTGCTTTCCTAAATTAGTCCTTAGGTAAACCAACCCCTTATGAAAAAGCTTCTCCTAGGACTTTTGCTGACTTCTGTTATAATTTCTTGTAAGCCCAGTAAGCCTGGGCAAGTTCAGATGCAATTATCCAACGGTTATTGGTTCAATGGCAGCGATTTTGAGCAAAGAACAGTCTGGATAAAAGATGGCATCCTAAGTTTTAGTGAGAAAGCGGTGCAAAGTGATACCATTATAGACCTTGAAGGCCAATATGTGATTCCACCCTTTGCCGAAGCGCATAACCACAATCTGGAAAGTGACTATGAACTGGAGAAACGCATCCGTTCCTATTTGGACAATGGGGTGTTTTATGTAAAACTACTATCCTCCATAAAAAAAAGAATTGACCCCCTTATGCACCATTACAACAAACCAACTGGCATTGATATTTCCATGGCACATGCCCCATTGACCGGTTCGGGTGGGCATCCCATTGCCTTAAGAAAACGCTTTTTGGGCTATGGCCATTTTGATGGGCTTTTCAAGACCTTGGAGGATATCGAATCCCATGGGTATTATATTATCGACTCAGAACAAGACTTGAACAATAAATGGGAACAAATTTTATCATTTGGTCCAGATTTTATCAAAATTAACCTACTGTATTCCGAGGAATATGAAAAACGGAAAAACGATACCACATTTTTCGGCAAAAAAGGCCTGAATCCAGACTTGGTACCTGCCATTGTAAAGAAGGCTCATGACAGTAACCTACGTGTAAGCGCACATGTGGCCACATCCTATGATTTTCATGTAGCCATTACCTCTGGGGTGGACGAGGTTGCACACCTGCCCGAAATCCACAATGGCCAACCCATTGATCCAAAGGATGCAATCCTGGCAGCCGAACAGGGGACCATGGTGGTCACTACCGCTTCATTGGTAACCAAAAACAAGGAAAAACCCAATTACCAAGCCTTGGTGGCTAATGTAAGGTCCAATTTGGAAATCCTGAAAGAAGCCGGTGTTGTTATGGGCCTTGGTTCCGATATGTACAACGACAATTCCGTGGGAGAATTCCAGTTATTGCATGGTTTGGAGGTGTTCAGTAACCTGGAATTGCTCAAGATGTGGTGCGAGCATTCGGCGACCACTACCCTTCCCTATAGAAAGGTGGGTTTTTTACAGGACGGCTATGAAGCAAGCTTCTTGGTATTGGATAAAAATCCTTTGGAGGATATCGAAGATGTCAACCAAAATATTAGCCTTAAAATAAAACAAGGCAAAATTCTTGACTAAAGAACCCTAAAAAGATAATGTATATTTTTAGGAACGATTAGTCGTAAACTTCGCAATTCACAAACATGCCCTTAAAAAGCCTTAGCTTAAAATCCTTTGTTACCCTATTTCTAATTTTACTCGCGGCCAAGGTAAATGGACAATCCACAGAAGCTCGATTGATCCTATTGGATAGTACCGAATTTGAGGGGTACGCCAAAGTCCTCAAAAACAACAAAATTCTCTTTCGAATGGATTTGGAGGATGAACCGGACACCTGGACCAGTGAACAAGTTAGAAGGATTGAGTTTGACAATGGATTTAAAATCATAGCTTATGAATATGTAAAGTTCGGGGAGTCCAGACCTGGATTGTATAGAGTTATCGAACCTGGTTTTTTGAGCTTGTATGCAATTGATGATTCCTACTGGACACCCAATACTCCAGTTGGAAATGGGTTGATGGGCGGGAGCACCAAAGTGGCCACCACCAGCTATTTCTTAAAACGAAAAGACCAGATTGACCCCTGCCCAGTTTCTCGGAACAAAAAAATGTGGAAAAAAAGATTGCTGGAGTGTTTTGAGGATTGTCCAGAGGTGAAGGAAATAATCTTAAGTGATCGGGTAAAGGAATATGATATAGAGGACTTGGTATGGAATTACAATGAATATTGTGGGGGAGTCCCCTAGAGCAACCTATTTGCATTTTTAAAATAGAAATTCAGTTAGGGCAAAGTCACATGGTCTTACCACATACCAATTCAATATATATTCCGCACATTCAGCTCACTGTCCTGGTTGGTTGCATGGCCCATGTACATGTACCTGTATATCAAAAATGTATTGAATCTTCCACTTTTCTATCAAGATAACCTGCACGTCAGGGAAATTTTATCCCAACTGAATTAGTTGACTCACTTGGGCATTATCGCTTCAAATAGGCCCAGGTAAAATGGGGATGATGTCCATTAACCCGAACCATTTTAACCCATAATAGGGTCATATGCTCTAGATGAAGGGATTGGGACAAATCGCCCACATCCAAGGTCTCAAAGCCCAAGTCTGCGTTTAGGGATGCCACCAGCTCTTTGCTTTTAGGGTAATCGCTTGCAATGAGCATTACAGGCTTAAGGTCATAGTCTGGAAATCTTGAATTTTCTAAATTCTCAAATCCGTAGATGGTATAAGCTTTTATTACCCTGGCATTGGCTGCCCATTCCTGGATTTTTTCAGCACCGGAAACCTTACTTTCTAGTCCGTGGGATATTCCCGGTCCCACAGGATTGGTACAATCAACTAAAATTTTATTGCCAAAGTCCAATGGCTTCAAGATTTCTTCATTCAACTTGAAGGGCGTAGCCAAAAACACCACCTCTGCGGCATCTATTGCCTCTTGAATGGGAAGGGCCAAGAATGCCGGATTCCTGTTTTGGGCTGTTAGGACACTTTCACTTTTTACGTTGTTATGGGCAATGATAACCTTATGCCCACTTTGTTGAAGGTTATGGGCCAAAGCAAACCCTACATTTCCAATTCCAATAAAAGCCAGTTTCATGTCCTCTTTTTTTAAGGTGTATTTTCCAATTGCTCAACAACAAGTCGTGCAGCAGCAGCTCCCGAATTTTGTTGTTGTCCCGTAATCAGATTACCATCCGAAATGGCATACGAACTAAAGGGTGTGGCTACCTTAAAGTGGGTGTTGGGTAACTTTCTTGCCTCCTCCTCTATCCAATAGGGTTGAATTTTCTGTCCTACGACCTCATCAGCATAGGCCTCCTCAGCGTTGGCAAAGCCTGTCCATGTTTTTCCATCCACCAAAAGCTTCCCATCCGAAATTTTGGCCTCCAACAATAAGGTGGTGGAATGGCAGACCGCTGCGCTAGGCTTCTTGGATTCGTAGAAATTCACAAATAGTTGTTCCAAATCCTTATTGCTTCTGAACGTATACATGGGGCCTTGTCCTCCAACAAGAAAAATAGCTAGGTAATCATTGGCATTTACATCCGTGAGTTTCTGTGTGCTCTCCAACATTTGCCCAAACCCATTGGATTTCATATAACCTAAAGAGATAACATCATGCGCTGAGTAACCACTTGCATCGGTGGGGTTGGAATAGCTATCCATTTCTATCTTACCACCTTCTGTGGAGACTAAATCGACTTCATAACCCGCTTCCTGAAAGACCTGAAGTGGGTGGGTTAGCTCCGCTGCCCAAAAACCAATGGGCCAGCCCGTTTGTTTGGAGATAGCTGGACTGCTAGCCACCATTAGAATTTTTCCCTTGAAAGGCATCCCATGGGCATGCACATAGCCATGGACTTCTTTTATCTGCGATTTCATTGCATTTTATTTTTGGTTCCTCACAAATTTATTTTATTAACTTGCTTACAAAACCATACTTACTATATTGAATGGTACTTACTTTTATGAAAGTAATTTGATAATCAGATAACTATGCCGGACTTTATCTACAACAACAAGATATATTATAACCCTGTGGAGTTTGCTATGGATCGAATTGGGGGGACTTGGAAAATGCCCATATTATGGCGATTGCAACGAAAAGTCTTTCGTTTTGGTGAGCTCAAAAAGGATATCCCACATATTACCGACAAGATGTTGACCTCCCAATTGCGTCAACTGGAAGCGGAAGGATTTATTCATAGAAAAGTATATGCCGTTGTCCCCCCCAAAGTGGAGTACTCCATAACCAAAAAGGGCATGACGGCCATTCCGATTATAGAAACCATCCGAAATTATGGGCTGGAGTTGATGGAAAAAGAGGGGATAAAACACAAATGACGGCATGGGAATCGAGTAAACCAATCCAAAAGGACTATCAGAAACATAATCTCATTTCCTCTAGTTTATTTTATTGTAAATTGGTTAAACCTGTCGGAATGGGCATGAAGATTGACAAAGCTTGGGGCCTCTTTAATAAACAAGAGTGCAAAAAACATGTTAAATAGCATTGAACAGGATTAAAAATCGTATACGATATATTATTTTTAACCTATGCTTCAGAAAATAATATTGCGCGATCAAATTGGTAGTTGGCTTCAAGAACAATTGCTAAGTGGTACTTTACAAAATGGGGAAAAACTTTCCCTAGTGGATATTTCCAAAGATTTGGAAGTCAGTGTTACTCCAATACGGGAAGCATTGTCCCAATTATCGCGTGCTGGTATTGTGGAGACCATTCCCAATCGTGGTTTTTTTGTTCCTGCCCTTAGCGCTAAAGAAGCCCAAGATATTTATCCAGCTATCTACGCTTTGGAAAAATTAGCTCTTGAACAATCTACAGTGGATTCAGAACTTCTCACTAGACTTAGGCACATTCAAACCAAATTTGAGCATGCGACCAACAAGGAAGATGCTGTTCGGTTTGATCTTGACTTTCATGAAATACTCATTTCAAACTATGAGAACAAGGTTACAGCAAACATTCTTCGTGACCTGAAGATTCGGGTATTCTTTTATGAATTGGAATATATGAACTCCAAAAACCATAAAAAATCCAGTGAAACCCACTTAAAAATCATACAAGCTTTGGAAGTTGGAAATAAATCCAAGGCCTGCAGACTTCTCCAACAGAACTGGGAAACCAGTGCCGAATTCATTGAGAAACATTACGCTAACAACCCTTCAAACCTATAAAATGAAACCACTTGGAATTCTACTCTTCGCATTTACTTTATTTGTATCCATTGATGCCCATGGGCAACCCCAAGCCCCAAATGAAAATTTAGACCCCAACTTTATTTTTCATCCCGACAATCTTATACGGAACTCAGAAGACCTGTCAGCAATTTATGGTGTAATGGCCCAGTATTATGAAGGTGTTGAACTGGGAAAGGCGGATTTACTTAAAACTGTTTTCCATACGGAATGGCAGATGAGGGATACAGGGACACCTGACGAGGCTACTTTACATATAGCGGATAAAAACAATTTTGTTAACATGGTCAGAGACCATGGGCCCTACCCTGGTTATGCCAGTGAAAGGGTATTTGCCCATGTAGGGATGGCCAATGACAACTTGGCCTTTGTACGAATCAACAAGGCCCCTAGCAGAAGCTCCACCTGCTTTTATCTTTACAAATTGAATCAAGGGTGGACCATCATGGACAAACTCTGGGTACCGGTAAGGGAAGCGGCCAAGCTCGCTCCTACTTCGGAGTCCTATCATGCTGTGGAAATGCTTCTTCATACTTATTTTAAAGCACTTGCTGTTGCGGATACCCAAGTTCTTTCAGACATCCTGCATCCTGATTGGGATTCCAAAACAATTGACAGCGAAGGGAAGTTGACCACTATTTCTAAAGTAGCGCTACTTCAAAACCCAAAAACCGAGCAAATTGATTTCACCCAATTGCTGTCCATAGATTTGTACCACGACAAACTGGCCATTGTCCGAATCGACATTCCTTCGCAAAACAGTACTTCTTTTATTACCATTTTTAAAATCGATGGTATTTGGCAAATCACCAATGAACGTATAGCGACAAATTAACCAAGGGAGTGAGCTTGCCTCTTTCTTTTAAGTTCTTGACGCCTATCGTATCTTTGCATTGTGGAAGACAATAAAAAACTAATCCTATTCGATGGGGTTTGCAACCTCTGTAATGGAGCTGTCCAATTTATCATCCAAAGGGACAAAAAAGATGTGTTCCGCTATGCGGCCCTGCAAAGCGAAATTGGGGAAAAATTTATTGCTGAACGCGGTATTGATACGTCCAAAGTGGATTCCATCATTTTAATAGAGCCTGGCGTTGCTTATTTCGTCAAATCGGATGCAGCCCTTCGCATAGGGCAGGAATTTGGAGGCCTATGGAAAGCTTTGGCTATTTTTACTTGGATTCCGAAGGTCTTCCGCGATGCGATATACAACCTCATTGCCAAAAATCGTTATCGATGGTTTGGCCGAAAGGATGCCTGCATGATTCCAACCCCTGAATTACAGGCTAAATTTTTGGGGTAGTGTATTCCGTGTGGTAGTTTTCAGTTTGACACGAATTCACTAATTCGTACGAATGGTTAAATGTTAGCCTTACCAAATACTGGAATGGAGCTCTCCCGTACTATCCGAGAAACTTTCAGATTCGATGCCCAAGGTATTTAACATACTTACAAAGAGATTGGACATGGGTTCCTCCCCAAACTTCTCGTATGACCCGTGCTTTAAGCCCATATTGGCTCCTCCAGCTAAGATCAAGGGGTAATTTACGGCATTGTGTGTCGTACTGCAAGCACTTCCATAGAGAATCATGGTGTTATCCAATAGGGAACCATGCTCATCATGGGTGTTTTTCATTCGATCTAGGAAGTAGGCAAACTGTTTGGATAACCACTGATCGTAGCGACCCCACTCTTCCCAATGCCCCGTAGTCAGGTCGTGGCTAATGGTATGGTGTCCTTTGCTAAGGCCCAATGCCAGTTTTGGGAAGTTTTCTCCCAATCCAAGGCCATCTTCCCGAGCCATCATATAGGTCATTACCCGAGTCAAATCCACTTCCATCCCCAAAACCATGAGATCAAAGGTGGTCTTGATATAGGCTTCGGGATCAACTTTAACATCGGCGTTAAAGTTGATATGACCGGCATCGAAATCCTTCATAGGGATATCCAGCCACTGTTCATTTCGCTTCACTTGCTCTTCAACCGTGCTCAAGGAATGCATATATTCATCCATTTTGGTCTGATCATGCTTTCCAAGCCGTCGATGCAATCGCTTGCTGTCCTCTAAAATCAGGTCAACAATTTTCTTGTCTTGCTGAATACTCTTTCTTCGCGCTTGGGTTGTTGCACCACCCCCAGGGGCAAAATAACGCTCAAAGATTTCGCGGTGACGATGCTCTGAAGGGATAGGTTTTCCTGACAGATCAAATGATAAAGTAGAAACCCTTGACTTGTAACCAATTCCACCATCCGTGGAAAGGGCCAAATAAGGATATCGTGTATGCTTGCTAAATTTCTGCGCCACCAATTGATCCACAGAAATACTGTTCATGTATTCGCTTCCCCGCACATCACCTCCAGTTAACCAAGTGTCTCCAGCCAAATGCCCGAGCAAAGCTCTACTTCGTGGATGGCTCAATTCACCAAGGATGGACATGTTTTCGCGGTGACCCGCCAAAGGCATAAGCGATTGTGTAAACTCATAATCCTTTCCTTCTCCCATGGGGAACCAGCTCCATTTCTTATGATAGGAACTCTCCACGGGAGGCAGTCCCACACCATTGGGAAAATACACAAAGCAAAGCCTCTTCATGGCTTCACTGCTGGTGTTGGTAGTTTTCATCATGCTACCCATTCCCATGGCTTCCATGTAGGGAATCATGCAGCTAACACCCAATCCTTTGAGAAATGTTCTTCGATCTAAATGCCAAGATTTTCGAGCCATAATCTAGTCTTTAAAAATCACCAATAAACGATTTACTTGTAATAATATGTTCAAATACCGATTGGAAACGATACCCGTCTTCACGCACAGCGCTCACAATCGATTCAATTTCCGGTTCGTCCACAAAGGTCACATCACGTCCTACCGCATAGGAGAATAAATGTTTGACCAAGGATCGTGTAAAGTCGTCTATTTTCTCATTTAAAATATACGCTTTTATTTCGTCAATTCCATCAACTACCTTACCATCAGGTAGTTCGGTTTTTACATCTATGGGATTTCCGTTGTTGGAAACCGTCTGAAAAAGTCCTACCGCATTGTAGTTTTCGAATACAATTCCAAAGGGATCAATCTTTTGATGACAATCCATACAGGACACCTTGTTTCGATGAAGGAACAACTGCTCTTTTAAGGTCATTTTTTCAAATCCAGGAGTTTCCGGATCTAGTTCCGGTACATTTGGCGGTGGGTCTGGTGGCCTATCCCCTAAAATTCGAGAGCGAAGCCATACTGCCCTTTTAATAGGGTGCGCTTGGGTTCCATCTGAATGTCCGCTTAAAAAAGAACCTTGGGAAAGCAATCCACCTCTTTTGGAATCAGGAGGTAAACTGACCGGTCTAAAATGGTTTCCCTTTACACCTTCTATCCCATAAAACTCGGCCAAATTCTGGTTCAACATGGCAAAGTCGGATTCTATCAGGTTGCCAATGTACATGTTGCAATTGAGCACATGATGTACAAAATGATAGGTTTCCTCGGACATATCCCGTTTTACAAATCGGCTAAAAGCCTCATATTCGTTCACATTGGTGCTCATGGTCTCATGACGATCCAGTCGCAGCCATTCTTTGGAAAAATTGCGCACCATTTCCCAAATCTTATCGTCTTGCAACATCCGTTGCACCTGCTTTTTTAGTTCTTTCTTTTTGTGGAGTTTGCCCCTATCCGCCAGTGCCAGTAATTCTTGGTCTGGTGGCGAATCCCAAAGGAAATAGGATAAACGGGAAGCCAGGAAGAATTCGCGCTCATCATCGGAAGTCCCTTTTTCAGGTTCCGCCAAATAGATGAAGTTGGGGGAACAGAGTATGGCAACCAACACCTCCTTGACTCCATCTTCATAGCGATCATAGTCTTCCTTGATTGCTCTCCAAAATTCCATATATGTTTCCACTTCTCCCTTTTCCAAGGGTCTTCTGAAAGCCTTCTCCATAAAACTGGAGAGTACTTGCGAGGTATACTTCTCCTTATCGGCTACATCAGGGGAATCAAAAAATATGTCTGTATGACTTTTTGGAGGCCAAACCGGATGGTAGGGGGCTTCAAACTCAATTTCGTGAACTAAAAGCGGTGGCCCCGAATCACGATTGTCCTTAACCAGGTAATCGTTCCAAACCCCCATCCCCATGATATTGGCCAAAATTTCGGTTTCCAAAGTATCAATCACCGGAATAGGAAGATCTTCCAATCTGCCCTTAAAAATATATTGTCTTGGTTGGTCCGAGTTAATAACGTTTCTGAAATCATCAAAGTTCTTATAGTCAATGCCATCATCGGTACGTGTTCCTGCAAAAACCCGCATTATTGGTGCCGCTAAATCATATTTCCGCTTGCTTTCCTCTTCTTCGCTATCCAATTGAAGGGACACGGGATGGTCGTCTGGAAATGGGGTGATGATTAGCTTTCCAAAACCTACAAAAAATCGTCCCCCTAGCTCCAAGTTGTGTTTTCCTTCTTCCAGATATGCCAAAGTCAATGGGGTTACCATGTCCATTCCACCTTCTTCGGGTTCTACCAAATGCAGTCGTTCCTGTAAACGGAACTGATCTAATCTAAGCCCTATGGAAGGCATTCCATCTTGAGCAGCATAGGGGTGGGTAAAGTCAATTTGGTAATAGCCCGTCTTTGGAGCGATAAAAGTGGTTCTGGCAAAACTATAGTTGGTCAAATCCTCTGAGACCAAATATTTTCCCTTTTTGATCAGGTTTCTCTTATCCTTAAATGCTCTGTCACCCAAGGTTATGGTACTCGCCATAGGTTCTGCTGGAACAGGTGTGCGGAGACTAATCAAACCTTCTTTCTTAACATGTTCCTGATACCCTTTGGAGGCTTTCACCCGGAATTCAAAATCCCCGTCCATGGGAAAATAATCTTTGACCAAAAGCTTCAAATTGGGTGAAGGACCCTGCCATGATTTTGGACTTACTTCTTTATGCGGTAAGGCAGAATAGAGTATCACACCATCCTCCACTACTTCGTAGCGATCCGCATGGGAACCTCTCATCCCTACCCCAACGTTCTTTTTGACTTCTGTAAAGTACGCTTCCTCAAGACTGTCTTTGGGCTGAATGGGCAAGCCGTCTCCATCCAAGATGTCCACTATAAAATCGTCTGAATTGATGGGTGCACTTTGGTATCCTCCTATCATTGCCGCTGGCAATTCTTCGCCTATACCTTTTCCGAACTTAATCCGATAGTAGGTAGAGGCTGGTTTTTCAGTTGAAACAATGGCTTTGTCCAGGGCTTCCCTTGCAATTTGTTTGTAGTATTCGATATGAAGGGCTGACGTTTGCAGTTCTTGCCCATTATTACTGAAACCCATCTCGGATTTCTCATCATCGGGCAACACATCCCCAAAATCCACCGATACATTCAATAACTCGTTAAGTGAATTGGTATATTGTTTTTTGGTCAACCTGCGTATTACAGCCGCCTGACTTGATTTTTTAATCTTTATCGCATTCTGTACCGAAGCGGTAATCCAATCCACCAACATCCGCCGTTCTTCATCCGTAAGTTGCTCCTCATCCTCTGGGGGCATCTCACCGCTATTGATCATATCCAGCATTCCACGCCATGTAGCAGCATCGGGTCCTTTAATTAAATCTGGATTGATACTGTCCAACCGCAAACCCGCTTTTTGTTCTTCAGGGCCATGGCACTGGACGCAGTACTTTTCAATTACCGGGCGGAGGTCCTGTCCAAAATCGTAGGTACTAAGTGTTTTGTCCACCTTAGAATTATTCATGGCCACCAAGCCTTTTAGGGCATATGGGTCATCACCAAAAAAAGTACGTACTTCTTGTGGAAGACTTTTGGTCAAATAATCTGAGCCGTGTGTCAGGGAACCTCCAAAATGGCCTGCAATACTAAGCAACACTACATTTACAAACAGGGACCATTGGTATATGGAAAACTTACCTATTTTGTTGGGTAAATTTCTTTTGTGTAGCGCATACAGCCAAATGCTTAACACCGCAGTTGCCACCCCAAACCATTTGTGAAGTGTGAAAACATCACTACCATAACTTCCTGAGCCTGCCAGCAAGGTTCCGGCCAACACAGCAGGTATTGCTGTTATGACAATGAACTTCAGCACCACTCCACGAATGGGACCCATATGGGATTTGGGAACAATAATTTCAAGGATAAAAAGACACAATAAGGCCCCAATGGGCAAATGCACAATCAATGGGTGGAATTTTCCAAAAAAGTCCAAAAGCCAATGGGTATCACCCTGGAAGGGTAACAATGGTATTGCGATAAGAATTACAGATAATAATACAGCCTTAAAGACCAAATTATTGTCTTTCATGTAGTAGCTAGCTTAGAGGTTTGACCAAAAATTTTTAATCCTTTGACATCCAAAGGATGCAACTTGTAGACAAATCTAATTCATCAAAGCCCTAGGATTCTCCTAAAAATTTGCTTTTTTCAATACTTTAATTGCACTATTCTGATAAATAGCCAAAGTTTTAACAAAAAAATACGGTTAATGACCCAATTGCAGAAGTCGTTTGGAGTTGCATGGAGCCTTTCCCAAGTTATTTCAAATTATTCAAAATAAAATCCAAAGTGGGATTGGTATTCAGTTTTTGCTGAAAGGATATGCTTTTGTGCGAAATGGGTTGGGCCAACCCCAAAGTCCTTAGATATCTGATCATATCCTCATCTTCCAAAGCTACCTTTCCGGAAAGCAAAATATCCAAGCTCTCTTCCTTTTGATATCGTTTGTATATTTTCCGTAGCCCACTCAAATACAAACGATCTTTGGTGAAACCTCCACCCCTATGTGCCCGCAAGGTAATGCCAAAAGCTTCGTCCCTGTTAAGTTTGTATTGCCCATGAATTAAATCGAAAGTATCCGCAAATGAATAGCCCTTAATCAAACTATCCGCCGCCAAAACCCTGTATGACAATTCCTTCAGTCGCTTTAAGGTCAGCGCCCCGCCCATATATTCACTGAACACTGCCAAGCCCTCTTGGGTCTCTACATTTTTGGGAAGACCATTGGAAAAAATCTTTAAAGGCTGCAACAGTCCATTAAAGGTGGTGACCAAATGCACCCCAATCTCATGGTTAGATAATGTAAGCAATTGATTTTTACTGAACTTGATGTTTTTTCGAATCAAAAGGGATTGGGAACTGTTGCTCACCATAGCCTCTGCGGCTATATGGGTAGAAAATTTAATGTTTAGTGGGAAACTATATTGGTGTGAAAACTCTTCAAAATACGCCCTTGCCTCCTCAGCGGTATACACTTTCTCTATATCGGAAGAGCTTGGTTCATCTTCGTAGTGCAGTATATACCTTGCATTCTGAACATCCCGCTCAGTTGGAGTTCCGTAAACCCGGAGGGAATTATAATAGAATTTTTTGCTTTTCCCAATGGTCTCAATGCATTGGATCATATTGGAATAGTGATAAATCACTTCCTGGTACAATTGTCTGATCCGCTCATCCTTGATTCGCTCCAATCGCTGTGAAAAGAACAAACGATGCAATTTATAGGGGTCAAACTTTAATTTGGGATACTTGAAATTTGGGTTGGATGTAAACTTGGAAGCAAAAAAGCGTTGTTTCTCCTTTTCAATGTTCAAAGGATTGATATAGCTCAAAAGCTCAATCCTTCGTACCAAACGATCAAGGTTCGCATCAATTTCAAAAAGATTGCTGTACTCTTTTTCCAGTCGCTTTATTTCCTGAGTCCCAATCATGCAGAGGCTTTTTCAAATTCTTTGACCAGTTCCGGTATTAAAACCTTCAGCTGATCTTCTACCGATTTCACCACTTCGGGAAAAATAACTCCCGTGAGTTCATCACAATAGATTTTGGAGATTTCGGTCGCCAAAACTAAGGTATTTTCGAAGTTTTGGGTGATATATTTTAAAAAATGCCCATTTCCGTAGAAGGTATCGTTGATTTTGGCGGTAGTTTGAATGCCATTGGGCAAATGCATGGATTCCAATTTGAATCTCCAACTTTCAACAAGGGAGCCATATCTTTCCATATCAATATTGGAAGTCCCCAAATTCCAAACAGGCACTTTCCTGTCCCAACGTTTCCAGTTGTAGCTGTGCATATCAAAAACCACAACATCCCGAAACTCCTTCTCCAGCTTATCTATCAACGCATGAACAACTCGATAGAAATTGCGGTGTTTGGCAAGACTTTTCTCTTTTTCCTCCTTGGGTAGTTCCCTTTTCCATAACTGTTTGCCCCAGGCCGTATCAAAAATTGCGGTTTCCGGAGGACGGTTTAGGTCGTATTCAAACCGACTATCACATCCAGTAATTAGAATGGGAAAAGTTTGCACCATTTCTCGGGTGCATGGGTCCTCTTCGTACCATCGTTCATATTCGGTATGCAGGCAATTATCCCAAAGTGATTGTCTGAATTGATGTCCGTCATGAACAGCCCCGCAAACAAAGGGAACGTATCTGTCGATTTTTATGGTAAAGGAATAATCTTGGGCTACAGCTTCAAAACATGCTCCACCCTCAATTAAAAGTATAATATCATCAACGGTCCGCTTATGCATTTTCCACCTCGCTTCGTAGTCTTGACCTTCTGTCAAAAGCTTGGAGCTTATCCAAAACCTTGCTTTCCACAAAATCAATGACCTTGCACTGTATCTTGGTTTTGTACACCTTGTTCATATAGGTAATGCCTCCAGGGGACATCACATTGACTTCCACCAATTTGCCGCCGATGACATCAATGCCGACAAAATAAAGTCCATCATTGACCAGTTTTGGGCCAATCTGCTTGCACAAGGCTTTTTCTTGTTTGGTCAGTGTATGTTTGGAGACGGAGCCTCCTGCAGAAACATTGGAACGGTGGTCATCCGAACCCGGAATGCGCCGCATAGCACCTATAGGTTCCCCATTCAAAATCAAGACTCTGACATCTCCTTGATCCGCCCCTTCTATGTATTCTTGAAGAATCACATAGTTGGACGTACCATCGGAGTTGGTCACATAGAAATCCAACAGGGATTTGATATTCGACATAGCCGATTTTTCAATCAAAATGACACCCGATCCACCAAAACCATTCAACGGCTTCAAGATCATCTTGTCCGCTGGTGATTCTTTAATCTGTTGTACCAAATACCGTTTGTTCTTGGAGACGTGGGTAGCGGGTATAATGTTGCTATGGCTATCACCAAAGGCTGCGGTGTATAGTTTGTTGTTGGCTTCGCGAAGGCCTTGAAGCGAATTCATGATGAATACATCATCCTTTACCGAATCCAAAAAGTTCAACATTAAAGGATCAAGAGGTGGATTTGCGCGCATAAAAATCACATCAAATCCTGCCAATGGAAGCATTTCCTCTCTGATAGAGGCCTGTCTGTAAAATGTTTTTAAGTTGCTGGAAACCTTATCCATCCGGTTTATGACCGTGCAAAACGCACTGGTTACGCTGTTCCGAATGGTGAGGTTGGCAGGCGTACAAAGGGCCACCCCATGCTTGCGCTTTACACATTCATGAATGAGGGCCAAACTGGTATCGTTTTCCGGATCTATCTCATCCCAAGGGTACATTAAAAAACAGATATTCATAGCACCTTATTTTGATGGTTTATCTTACTTCATCCAAGTGGTCATCCCATTCCTTTACATTGGGTTTGCCCAATTTTCCAACGGATTTGGCCACTACCATGGATACAGTTGCATCTCCAGTGACATTGACTACGGTACGGCACATATCCAAAGGTCTATCCACCGCAAAAATCAAGGCCAAACCAATAGCCAGTTTATCAGCAGGGAACCCTATCGATTCCAATACGATAACCAGCATCACCATGCCTGCGCCAGGAACTGCAGCTGAACCAATGGAAGCCAACAAGGCGGTAAGCACAATGGTCAATTGATCCGCAAACGTTAAATCAAAACCTAAAGCTTGCGAGATAAAAACCGCCGCTACACCTTGATACAAACTAGTTCCGTCCATATTTATAGTGGCCCCGACCGGGAGCACAAAACTGGATACTTCCTTGTCCACTCCAATATGCTCTTCAACTCTTTCCATAGTTACGGGTAAGGTCGCAGCACTGGAACTCGTGGAAAAGGCCAACAATTGGGCTGGACTGATTTCCTTTAGAAACCAAAAGGGATTCTTTTTAGTGAAAGCGGATACAACAGCAGTGTAGAAAACTACCATTAGGATCAATCCTCCAACAACAACACCGGCATATTTTAGAAGAGCCAGCAACAAATCTGGGTCACTTGAGGAAACCACCACACCTGCAAGTAGCGCAAAAACAGCATACGGTGCCGTTAGCATAATCAAATCCACCATTTTTAATACGACATCGTTCAGGGAATCAAAAAAGTCCTTCAGCGGTTTGGCTCTTTGTTCCCCTATCAGTAGCATGGAAATACCCAAAAAGATGGTAAAAAAGATAACCTGAAGCATCAAGCCATTTTCACTCATGGCCTTTAGCGCATTGTCAGGTACCATATCCACCAAAAACTGCAATGGTCCGCTATCCTTTTGTCTGGTTGCTTCTTCAATTTTGGAGGTCACTCCTGCATCGCTTGCGTAGGTTTCCGTGAGTTTGGCTACTGTTTCGTCCGATATACCATTGCCTGGTTGCAGCACATTGACCAGCAATAGCCCAATGGTAATTGCCACAACTGTGGTCATAATGTATATGCCGATTGTTCGTAAGCCAATATTCCTAAATTTTGAGATGTCTTTCAGGTCTGAAATCCCTTTTACCAAAGACGCAATTATGAGGGGGATTGCAATGAGTTTGAGCAATTTTACGAAGATGGTTCCCAACGGTTGAATCCAATCGGTAACAAAGTCCTTGCCCCAATCCAACCCGGTCATGACAAATCCAAATACAATTCCTAAAAGCATTCCAATAAGGATCTGCCAATGCAGTTCTAATTTACGCATACGTATGTTTTAGGAAAGTAAGATACTATTTTGGCTGGAATTGCCCTAACCTCAAAATTAGATTTTGTTGGAGCGGGCCAAAAGCATGTAATCGGCCAAAACCAAAGCGGCCATGGCTTCGACTATGGGTACCGCACGAGGAACAACACAAGGGTCGTGTCTCCCTTTACCTTGGGTAGTGACTTTTTCCCCTTCTTTGTTTATGGTCTCATACGCTTGGAGCACCGTTGCTACTGGCTTGAATGCAACATTGAAGTAAATATCCATTCCGTTGCTTATGCCACCTTGGACACCTCCGCTTCGATTGGTTGTTGTGGTTCCATCGGAGTTGAAAGCATCGTTGTGTTGGCTTCCTTTCATTTGTACGCCTTCAAAACCACTACCGTATTCAAAACCCTTGACGGCATTGATGGACAGCATCGCGGCTCCCAATGTGGCATGTAACTTATCAAACACTGGTTCTCCCAAACCAATAGGTACATTTTGGATGACGCAGCTCACTACCCCACCAATGGTATCTCCCTCTTTTTTGATGGTTTTGATATAATCCTCCATCTTTTGCGCCATTTCCATGTCTGGACAGCGTACTGGATTGGAGTCGATTTTGGACAAATCCAATGCTTTGTAATCCTTTTCCAATTTCATTTCGCCCACTTGGGAAACATAGGCGTTTATCTTGACCCCATTTAAAAGCTGCTTGGCAATGGCACCGGCCACTACCCTACTTGCCGTCTCCCTAGCAGAGCTCCTGCCGCCACCCCTATAATCACGGAAGCCATATTTTTTATCATATACGTAATCGGCATGGGATGGTCTATAGGAATCCTTGATATGGGAATAGTCCTTGGATTTTTGGTTGGTGTTGTGGATGGCAAAACCTATGGGAGTTCCCGTGGTCTTTCCTTCGAAAATCCCAGAATAAAACTCAACGGTATCCGGCTCTTTGCGTTGGGTAACAATGGCCGATTGGCCTGGTTTTCTGCGGTCAAGTTCACTTTGGATTTGTTCCATATCCAAGCTAATCCCAGCCGGACAGCCATCAATTACCCCACCAAGTGCCTTGCCGTGTGATTCACCAAAAGTTGTAAGTCTAAAGAGTTGTCCAAAGCTATTACCTGCCATCTATCCTAAAAATCTAAAAGCTTCAAAGGTAGCTGTTATTCCGCTTAATCAAAAACAGCTTAGCCAGTTAACCTATATGTAACAGATGGGGATTCAAATTCATGTTTTCTTAACGAAATACTCATAAATTCTTGATTTAGAATTGATTTTCAGTTTATTCCCACAAACTTATTTTGCAACTAAACCTCCACTGTATTGAAAAAAAGGAAAATCGAACTCGCAGTAATCTCGGATGTGCATCTGGGCACTTATGGATGCCACGCCGATGAACTTATAGCATACCTCAATAGTATTCAACCCAAAAAGCTGGTCTTAAACGGGGACATCATAGATATTTGGCAGTTTAGCAAGCGCTACTTTCCAGCCTCACATTTAAAAGTCCTTAAAAAGCTCATTGGCATGGCGTCCAAGGGTGTGGAAGTTTACTATATTACTGGAAATCACGATGAAATGCTCCGTAAGTTCAGTGATACTTCAATGGGAAATTTTAAAATCATGAACAAGCTGGTGCTGAATCTGGACGGAAAAAAAGCTTGGATTTTCCACGGTGATGTCTTCGATATGTCCATCCAAAATGCCAAATGGCTGGCCAAATTGGGTGGCTACGGTTACGACTTGCTGATATTGATCAATAGTTTTGTCAATTGGTGTCTGACTAAAATGGGTCGAGAAAAGTATTCCCTGTCCAAACGTATCAAGAATGGAGTAAAAAGTGCAGTAAAATACATCAACAATTTTGAGCGTACCGCGGCAGACCTGGCCATTGAGAATCATTACGACTATGTAATTTGTGGACACATCCATCAACCTAAAAAAGAACGTTACGAAAACAAATACGGCAGTTGTGTCTATCTCAATTCAGGGGATTGGGTGGAAAATCTGACCGCGCTTGAATACTCCTTTAAAAGATGGCGGATTTACCATTATAACCATGACCGTCTTTCTCCTTTCTTTGTAGATGAAGATTTGAAGGATATGGACATGAATGAACTGATTGCCTCCATCACCGATCAGAATGTGGATGCTGAGATTTCAGAACTGGACGGTGATCCTGAAATTGCGGACGTTCCCGAAAAAGCCAGGGATTTAGACGATCAAAGCTTTACGCAGGATTGAAACTGGATGTTCCGCATCCCTGTCCGTTCCATCCTTTATTTGATGTCTGCAACTGGTACCATTGGCTGCTATTAGGGTCTCTTTCCCGCTTTTTCGAACTGAGGGAAACAACTTTAACTCCCCCACCTGCATACTGGTCTTGTAGTGTTCTTTCTCATACCCAAAAGAACCTGCCATTCCACAGCAACCCGAGGGAATTATGGTAACCTCATAGTTTTTGGGGAGATTCAGGATATCAAATGTCACTTTCTGATTGGAAAGCGCTTTTTGGTGACAGTGACTATGAATTTTGACCTGTTTTTTTTCCTCGGTGAAACTTTCCGCGGTAACAACCCCATTTTCAATCTCCGAGGCCAAGAATTCCTCAATTAAAAAAGAATGGGATGCCAATTTTTCCAGAAGCTCTTTACGAGGGCTCAGGCGTTTGTACTCATCCCTGAACGATAAAATGGCCGAGGGCTCTAGGCCTACAATGGGAATGTTCTTCTCAACTATAGGTTCCAATTCCTCCAGGTTCTTGGCAGCCAGTTTTTTTGCTTGCTTTAGAAAACCTTTTGACAAATAGGTTCTGCCGCTTTCTGCATAATGCAGTTGGACATCGTAACCCAATTTGCACAATAACTCGATGGCGTCCTGCCCTACCTCAACATCCAAGTATCTGGTAAACTCATCCAAGTACAGCACCACCTTTTTCCCCTTCTTGTCCTGAGCTTCCCTGAGTTTATTGAGATGGCCATTAAAATTGACTTTATGCACGGGCGGGAAACTACGCTCCTTGGCCACTCCAGTTACCGATTTTAACAATCCTCCCAATATTTTGGATTTATAGACTGCATTGGTGAGGCCAGGAAAAGTGCTGCCTAAAGCTGTTAATTTGGTGTTATATGCAAAGAGTTTGCTCCGGAAGGAATACCCGTTATTCTCCTGGTATTGATATAAGAACTCGGCCTTTAATGCCGCTACATCCACATTACTGGGACATTCACTTGCACAAGCCTTGCAACTCAAACACAAATCGAATACTTCTTTCAGCTCCTGATGGTCAAAACGGTTGGGTTTGTCGGAATGGGTCAAAAATTCCCTTAGGGTATTGGCCCTCCCCCTTGTTGTATCCTTTTCGTTTTTGGTAGCGTGGTAACTGGGGCACATGCCACCCTTCATGTTGTGACTCTTCCTACAATCCCCACTTCCGTTGCATTTTTCAGCTGCTTTCAATATCCCTTCGCTATCCGAAAAATCCATAAGTGTATGCACCTCTGGTTCGTCTCTATTTACTTCATACCGAAGGGATTCATCCATGGGGAATGCATCCACGATCTTCCCAGGATTGAAAATGTTGTTGGGGTCAAAGGTGGATTTTAATCTTTTCAGCAATTCATAATTTTCATCACCGATCATCATGGGAATAAACTCGGCTCTCACAATCCCATCTCCATGTTCCCCACTAAAGCTTCCCTTATATTTCTTAGTCAGATGAGCCACGTCCGTTGTAATGGAACGGAACAATTTGACGTCCTCTGATTTCTTCAGGTTCAATATGGGTCTAAGGTGCAGTTCCCCTGCTCCTGCATGAGCGTAATACACAGCCTCTTGCCCATAACCCTTCATGATATCCGTAAACTCCCCAATAAAGTCTTTTAAATCGTCCAAAGCCACCGCAGTGTCTTCAATACAGGCAACAGCCTTTCTGTCCCCAACCATGTTACCCAACAAGCCCAATCCTGCTTTTCTCAATTCAATGGCCTTGGCAATATCATCTCCTTTAAGAACAGGACTGGCATAGCTTAAACCCGATTCTTCTATGGTTTGTAACAGTGAATCCAATTGCTGTTGCAATTCTTTTTCAGAGTTTGCTTTGACCTCCAGCATTAAAATTCCAGCTGGATCGCCGTCCACAAAAAAACGGTTGGCCAATTGTGCCCTATTATTTTTGGTACAATCCAAGATTACCTTGTCCATCATCTCGCAAAGATGCAGGCTATGCTGCATCACTGGGGCAACATCGGCCAAGCAGTCTTCCAAGGTATGGTAATGCGTGGCTACCATCGCCGCAAAAGGTGGTGGTAGATCATCCAATTGCAAAGTCACTTCTGTGGTGAGGGCCAATGTCCCTTCACTTCCGGAGAGCAGTTTGCTCAAATTAAAATCCTCGGAATCAGATCCAAATAGATTGTTATTCAAAAGTTCATCCACGGCATATCCCGTGTTTCTTCTATGGATACTGGGGTGAGGAAACTCGTTTCTGATACGCTCCTGGTTTTCAATATTTCCGAGCTCGGTATCCAAGAATGCATAAATTTCACCTTCTTTGGATTGTTCCTGTTTCTTTTGGAGGAATTCGTCCTTACCCAAGGATGCAACCGAAACCTCACTCCCATCAGCCAACAAACATTGCATGGCAACAACTTTATCCCGGGTTACTCCGTATTGGATGGAAGTAGTCCCTGAAGAATTGTTCCCTACCATACCCCCGATCATACAGCGGTTGGATGTGGAGGTGTTTGGGCCAAAAAAAAGTCCGAATGGTTTTAAATAGAGATTTAGTTCGTCCCTAACCACCCCAGGCTGTACCCTGACTTGTTTTTTATCCTGGTCAAGATGAACAATTTGGGTAAAATACTTGGAAACATCCACAACGATTCCGTCCCCAACACATTGACCCGCAAGAGAGGTGCCGGCAGTCCTGGGAATCAAACCCACCTTGTGATCGTTGGCAAAGGCAATTAAAACCTGGATATCTTCGATGGTTTTTGGGTAGGCTACAGCCAAAGGTAATTTCCTATAAACAGATGCGTCGGTGGCATAAAGTGCCCTGCTTAAACCATCAATTTGAAGTTCCCCTTCCAGTTGTTCGGCCAGGGTTGTGAATAAAGATTTTTCCAATCTGGAACAATTTTTGGTCTCCTACTCAGTTTTAATGTCAAAAAGAAGTACAAAACTATCTTTAATTTTTAACTAAACGAGAAACTTATGAGGATTACCACATTATTTATCGGACTTTTTGCGTTTGCAACGACCATGGTCAGTGCACAAGACATCTCTGAACATGCCCTAGGATTGCGTTTGGGTGACAGCGATGGATTTGGAGCGGAAATTTCGTATCAAAAATCAATAGGTAGATATAACAGAGCTGAATTTAACCTGGGTTGGAGAGACAGCCGAGCTTTTGATGCCTTTAAATTATCAGGAGTTTACCAATGGGTGCACCAATTGGATGGAAATTTTAACTGGTACTATGGCGTTGGTGGCGGATTGGGCAGTGTTGATTTTGATGCCGTTCCCGGAGGTGATGACAATGATGGACTTTTTGTTTTTGCCGCTGGAGATATCGGAATAGAATACAATTTTGACATCCCGCTCTTACTTTCCTTGGATTTTAGACCTGAAATTGGCCTTATTGGCTACGATGGTTTCGACAATGATTTTGATTTTGACATAGCGCTGGGTATACGCTATCAGTTCTAATCAATCTTTCTTGGATAAACAGGCCTTTAGCTTTCATTTAAAGTTAAGGGTCTTTTTTATGCCGTAAGGATTGAATACCTTAGCGGCTAAATTTGATAGAATGAAAAAAATATTGACCATCGGTTTGGGTCTTGCATTCCTTGTTTCGTGCAATTCCAATCCGGAAGGATTTACCTTAAATGCTACCGTTACCGGGGAATTGGACAATGGTACCCGAGTTTTCCTAAAAACTGCGGATACCCTTAACAAATTGGTGGATGTGGATACCACTACCGTGGAAAACGGGTCTTTCACCTTCTCTGGTATACAGAACGAGCCCCAATTGCATTACATTACTTTGGAAACTGCGATGGGCAATATCCCCTTGGTTTTGGAGAACGGGAAGATTCAGGTCAAATTCCAAAAGGATAGTATGAATTTTGCCAAGGTAAAGGGAACCCCCCAAAACGAATTATTCATGTCATTTTTGGATGAATCCAGGGAACTGTCAACCCGGGCAAGATCTATGCAGAACGATATGCGAACAGCAGCTCAACAGCGTGACACGGCAACCGTATCTGCCCTGCGTGAAGAGTATATCGAGTTCCAAGACGACGTAAAAAACTTTAATATCCAATTTGCCAAGGATAACCCAAGTGCTTTGATTTCTGTTTTGATCATCAACAACCTTATGATGGGCAAAGTAATACCACATGATGAAGTTAAAGCCCTTTTTGATGGGCTGACTCCGGAAATGAAGGCTTCAAATCCGGGCAAAAAGCTTCAAGAACAATTGGACAATGCCAAAAGCACAGAAATTGGTGGAGTTGCACCAGAGTTTTCGGCTCCCACGCCTGAAGGAAACCTATTGGCTTTAAGTGATGTCAAAGGCAAATTGACCTTGGTGGACTTTTGGGCTGCTTGGTGCAGACCGTGTAGAGCAGAGAATCCTAACATAGTGAATGTATACAACAAATACCACGATAAAGGATTAAACATCATAGGGGTGTCTTTGGATACGAGAGCCGAAGATTGGACCAAGGCCATAGAAGCAGACGGTCTGGCTTGGAACCATATTTCCAACTTAAAACGTTTTCAAGACCCAGTGGCACGATTGTATAACATCAATGCTATTCCCGCCGCCTTCCTGATTGATGAAAACGGGGTGATTGTAGCCAAGGATTTAAGAGGTCCAGCTTTGGAACAAAAAGTAGCCGAGCTGTTGAACTAGCTCAGGCACATAAATAAGAAAAATAGAAAGGCCGAAGCTATCGCTTCGGTTTTTTTGTGTCCTGATTCCACTTATATTTTTCCCATTTTCTCCAAGACGAAAAGAATGGCAATGGGAATGGCCAGTAAAATCACAGTAAAGGTTTCAGTAATTAAAAGGTCGGGTTTGAATAGAAGTACAGAGGCATACCCCCCTATGGCTCCTCCAAAGTGCGCGGAATGACCAATATTTCCCATTCGACTTTTCATTCCATAAATGGAGTATAGCATATATCCAATCCCTAGGGCGTAGGCAGGAAACTCAAAAGGGATAAAAACAAATTGCAAGGGCATATCCGGATTCAAAAGAATGGCAGCGTATAAAATACCCGTTACCGCGCCACTGGCGCCAACCGCACTATAATATGGCTCATCTTTATGAAAAAATAGGGCCAAAAGACTCCCTCCCAACAAGCTTATAAAGTAGATGATCAGGAACTTTCCGGGGCCAAACCAATTGATGACCACATTGGCAAAGAAATAGAGGGTGAACATGTTGAAAAACAAATGTGACATGTCCACATGAAGAAATCCAGAAGTAATCGTTCGGTCCTTCTGTCCAGCTTTTATTCCTCCTATGCTGAACTTATATCGGTCAAAAAAAGCATCATCATTAAATCCCTTTAGGGACACTAAAACATTGGCTACCATAATGGCTATGGTCACAGCATGTAAATTGTGCATGAACAAAAAGGTTTGGACTCAAATATAGCTATATTTGCGCACAAGAATTACGTATGCAGCTGGTTGTTTTTTTACTTGTTTATCCCCTACTCTGGCTGGTTTCCAGACTTCCTTTCAAAGCACTTTATTTCCTTTCGGATGGTGTTTACGTTATCCTATATCGGCTGGTCGGCTATCGGAAAAAAGTAGTGCGCGCCAATCTGGCCTTGGTGTTTCCCAACAAATCAGAACTTGAACGAAAATCCATAGAAAAGAAATTCTACAAGCACCTTTGCGATATGTTCCTGGAAATGATCAAGACCATGGGCATTTCCAATGAACAGCTCCAAAAAAGATTCACCTTTACCAATCCAGAAGTACTGCATCAATTGGAAGAAAAAAAGCTGAGCGTCATGCTTATGTTCCCACACTACGCCAGTTGGGAATGGGTCATTGCATTGGACCAACATATCGCTTCAAAAGGGTATGCCATCTACCAAAAAATTGGGAACAAGTATTTTGACAAGTTGATCAGGGATATCCGACAAAAATTTGGCACTACCCTAATATCTACCAAAGACACCAAGGAAATTGTGGCCAACAACAAAGAGCAAGGACAATTGAGCATGTATGGGATACTAAGTGACCAATCCCCCATGATCAAGAAAACCCATCTGTGGACTCCTTTTATGGGAGTTACCGTACCTGCCCATACAGGTGCCGAGTTGCTCTGTAAAAAATTGAACCTGCCTGCAGTTTATCTTAAGGTGACCAAATTAAATCGCGGCCACTATCAAGGCTCGTTCAAGGTGTTGTCCGAAAACCCTGAGATGCTTCCAGAGTTTGAATTGACCAAGGCTTTCTTGAAGGAGGTGGAAGCTTCCATTTATGAAGCCCCGGAATTCTATTTTTGGACCCACAAAAGATGGAAACATAAGGACAAAGTGCCTTCGGAGTTTAAAAACATCTAGCGTACAATGGCGGGCAAAAGGAAAAGGTTTCTGAAACGTAAGATTCTTGGTTTTTTGATTCTTACCTATCTTCTTTTTGCGCACTCTTGTATGACCATGCGAACCTCTTCCAAGAACACCAAAATATATTTTGAGGAACACGAAACTACGTTTTCTGAACAAACAATCCCTGTTCAAGACAGGGAACTGCACTATATTCAGACAGGGAAAAAAGATGCACCCACCCTGGTTTTCATACATGGTTCACCAGGTAGCTGGGACGCTTATAAAGCCTACCTTTCCGATACCACCTTAACGAGTCAATTTAGGCTTATTGCACCCGATCGGCCTGGTTTTGGAAAAAGCGGATTTCGAAAGAGCATGGCGCTCCAACCCCAAGCAGTATTGCTAAATGAACTATTGTCCCGATTGGATAATGGGAAGCCTGTTACACTCATTGGGCATTCTTATGGCGGCCCACTCATCGTACAAATGGCTTTGGAAAAGCCAGAACTATTTGACAATCTGGTTATACTGGCCGGGGCCCTGGACCCTGATGCTGAAAAGCCTGAAAAATGGCGCAAACCCCTTACCTGGATTCCCTTAAAATATTTGGTCCCAGGTGCATTAAAGCCTTCCAACGATGAGCTTTGGATGCTGAAGGAAGACTTAAAACATTTGAAACCCAGGCTCCGAAATCTAAAAACGCCAACTCTTATCATTCATGGTACGGAGGATCAATTGGTCCCCTACCAGAATGTGGCTTTTATGCAAGATCACTTTACCCAGGTGGACAGCTTAAAGGTCATATCCATTGAAAATGAAAACCATTTTATTGTTTGGAACCAGGGGCAATTGGTCAAAGAGGCACTACTAAGCTGGGTACGAAGTGATTAAAACCTTCTATTGATGAGTTCAGCAAAGTTGTTGGTCTAATTTTGATGGAAATGCCACGCTTATTCCCTATACTTCTTTCATGGAAATACTATCAGTCCTCTTGGAAGAACTACTCGGTTTCCTGGGCATAACCCAAGTCCTGGAAATCCTAAAATCCGGTGATTATAGCGCATTTAGAACCTACGACGGTATAGCCTCCCTGATTTATCCCATAATTCCCCTATTGCTTTTGCTAGAGCTTGTTGTTGGCTTAATCTATAAAAAGCCACAGATCAAAGTGTACAAGGTCAATTTCCTCATTTATATCTTCAATCGGTTTGTGGGACGTTTTATCTCCATAGCCATGGTTGCCTTTTGCATTGGACTGTTCAGTGCTTATGCCCCTTTTAAAACGACCAACACTTGGTATTGGTTCCTATATGCCTATGTGGTGTGGGAGTTTGGACATTTCATCTATCATTATCTGGGCCATAAGGTGCGACTTTTTTGGTGTTTACATTCCACCCACCATGCTCCGGAAGAAATGAATCTTTCCGTGACACATGCCCATTTTTTCTTGGAGGCGCCCTATGCGGACACCATCCGTACCACGATTTGCATTTTGGCGGGAGTTCAACCTGAAATGTTGTTCACGGTAATGTTTATTGATGGAACGTATGGCGCTTTTATCCATATTGGGGAAAACATGATCAAAGATGCCCGTTTCGGCTTTTTGAACAAACTGATGCTCACCCCATCACACCACAGGGTCCACCATGCAAGAAATCCTTTGTACATGGACACCAACTTCTGCAATCTACTGAACATTTGGGACAAAGTGTTTGGCACGTATCAAGAAGAACAAAGAAATGTGGAAATTGAATATGGCATTACCCGTGAAATGGATTCAGGGAATTTTATGGATGTTTATTTCGGAGAAATTGTGGCACTGGCCAAAGATGTTGCCAAGGCACCTGGAATTGCCAACAAAATTCGGTATTTGATCATGCCTCCAGGCTGGAGTCATACTGGTGAACATAAAACCGCCAAACTGGTTCGCAGGGCGTATCTAGAGAACAGATAGCTCCGATAAAATTTTCCTAAAGTTTGGTCAATCACTGTTTTGTTTCCTAAATTGAACCTAATTCAAAAACCAAAAAATGAAACAGTTAGTATCAACCTTGCTGCTGCTTTGCGTCGCAATTTCCTTCGGACAAAAAGACAAAGCGGTTAATCCAGAAATTATTGATGCCATCAAAAAGGATGTGTGGATTCCTTTTATGGAATCGTACAATGAGCTTAACTCCAATAAGCTAAAATCTGTCCACTCCCAAGAAATTGTTCGGGTGACCATAGATGACAACGAAATCAAATCCGGTGAGAGTTATCTGGAGTACTTTGGCCAATTTTTGGACGTGGTAAAGAAAAAAGGAGGAAAAGTTGCCATTGCCTTTGCCATCTTGTCCACAGCCATTGACGAAAGTGAGGAAATGGCTTATCAAACAGGCTACTACCGTTTTAGTTCTTTAGGAAAAGACGGTGAGGAAATGGTGGTTCGCGGATACGGGTATTTCAACGTAGGCTTGAAACTGGAAGATGATGGCTGGAGAATCTGGTTGGATTCCGATAAAAAAGCCGACATCTCGGATTCTGAATTCAGCAAGCAAAAAACCCTTTACGAAATGGATGGGCCTTCCTAGGCCAGTCCCGCTACTTCTTTTATTTCCCCAATAATTCTATCTGCAAGTGCATCCGCTTCGGATTGGGATTTGGCTTCCGTATAGATTCGGATGATGGGTTCCGTATTTGATTTTCTGAGGTGCACCCAATTTTCAGCAAAGTCGATTTTAACTCCGTCCACAGTGGAGACTTCATGGTCTTTGTACTTGTCGTGCATGGCAGCTAGAAGGGCATCCACATCAAGTTCAGGTGTTAATTGAATTTTCTTTTTGCTCATGAAGTAGCTGGGATAACTTGCCCTTAGTTCTGCTACTGTACCTGCGCGCTCGGACATCAGCATCAAAAACAAAGCCGTTCCCACTAGGGCATCCCTTCCATAATGACTTTCTGGATAAATGATTCCCCCATTACCTTCGCCGCCAATGATGGCATTTTTGGCCTTCATTTTGGTCACCACGTTGACCTCCCCAACGGCTGCTGCTTCATACGAGCCACCATGTTTTTCAGTAACATCCCGAAGTGCTCTTGTTGAGGACAGATTGGAAACCGTATTTCCTTTGGTTTTTCCCAGTACATAATCCGCACAGGCAACCAAAGTGTACTCCTCACCAAACATTTCCCCATCATTACTTATAAATGCCAAACGGTCCACATCTGGGTCTACCACTATTCCAAAATCGGCATTCTCCGTGACGACCAACTCACAAATGTCCCCCAAATGTTCCTTAAGCGGTTCTGGGTTATGGGGAAAATGGCCTGTAGGATCGCAATAGAGTTTGACAACTTCCACACCCAATGCTTCCAGCAGTTTGGGAATGGCAATTCCACCAGTAGAATTGACCCCATCAACCACTACTTTAAATTTGCCTTTTTTGATTACCTCTTTATCTACCAAGGACAGATTCAGTACTTCATCAATGTGGATATCGATATAGGCATCGTTATGGGTAACAGTTCCTAAATCATCAACCGCTGCAAAATCAAAGTCTTCAGCCTCGGCCAATTCCAAAATACGCGCGCCTTGTTCCGCATCCAAAAACTCGCCTCTCTCATTCAACAATTTCAACGCATTCCATTGTTTGGGGTTGTGGCTTGCGGTCAGAATAATTCCTCCGTCCGCCTTTTCCAAAGGGACTGCTATCTCAACGGTTGGCGTTGTGGACAAGCCTAAATCGGTCACATCAATTCCGAGGCCTACAAGGGTTGATACCACCAAATTCTGGATCATTTCCCCGGATAGTCGGGCGTCCCTCCCAATTACAACGGTCAATTTATCTTTTCCGGAATATTGCTTCAACCAAGTTCCATAAGCCGCAGCAAATTTAACTGCGTCAATCGGGGTTAAATTGTCACTGGTGGTTCCTCCAATGGTTCCTCTAATACCTGAAATTGATTTGATGAGCGTCATAATTGTTAAAAAGTTTTTGCAAATATAAAAGGCTGGTTTAGATTCCGTGTTTCGAATTCGTAAATTTCACATTCAATACTTTTTAGTGAATTTTCTGGCCCATATTTATCTTTCCTTTGATGACCCTGAAATTACCTTGGGGAATTTCTTTGCGGATCATATTCGAGGTAACAAATACAAACATTTTCCAGAGCGAATCCAAAAAGGGATTTTGCTTCATCGGGAAATAGATACGTATACGGATGCCCATCCCATTGCCAAGGAAAGCAGCAAAAGACTGCATAAGAATTACAGTCATTATAGTCGGGTTATCGTTGACATTTTTTATGACCATTTTTTAGCCAAAAATTGGGCCAATTACTCCGAAGTGCCGCTGGAAGATTATGTGGAACGATTTTATGACCTTTTAGAAGACAATTATGCCATTCTTCCGTTGTCCACACAGCGAATGATGCCCTTCTTGATCGCAGATAATTGGCTGCTCAGCTATGCGGATTTGGATGGAATTTCCAAAGTACTGGATGGCATGAACCGTAGAACAAAGAACAAATCCCGCATGAACTTTGCCATCTTGGACTTGGAGGTGCATTACGAAGCCTTTGAAAATGAATTCACCCGTTTTTTTGAAGAATTGATTACCTTTTCCCGACATAAATTCAAATCCCTATGCGAAGACTAATTTTAGCGCTCCCACTCTTACTTTTTATCCATTGTAAACAACAACCCGCAGCTCCCACTGGATTGGTCACCGAAAAAGCCATGGTAGTCTCGGCACGTGAAGATGCATCCCGAATTGGTTCCGAAGTAATGGAAAAAGGTGGAAATGTTTTTGATGCCATGGTGGCTACAGAACTAGCCTTGGCAGTAGCTTATCCGT
Source organism: Flagellimonas sp. (assembly GCF_965215805.1). Taxonomy (GTDB): domain Bacteria; phylum Bacteroidota; class Bacteroidia; order Flavobacteriales; family Flavobacteriaceae; genus Flagellimonas. Next base: position 3,494,824 of record NZ_OZ244124.1, read on the forward strand.
ATGCAGGAAATCTTGGTGGGGGTGGATTTATGGTCTACCGTAAAAACAACGGTGAAATTGGCGGCATCGATTATCGGGAAAAAGCTCCCCTGTCTGCCCATAAGGACATGTATTTGGACTCTCTGGGCAATGTAATTCCAGACATGAGCACCTTGGGCGCAACAGCGGTGGGCGTACCTGGAACGGTGGCAGGAGTTTTTGCCGTACATGAGAAATTCGGTTCCCTCCCCATGGAAGAATTAATAAAACCCGTTATTGCCTTGGCCAAAAGAGGGGTTGTGGTAACGGAAAAGCAAGCGAAGCGTATTGGGAGATATCGGGAGAAATTTATGCAGGTCAATGGGGACAGCACCAAGTTTGCCCAAAAATTTCAGCCTGGGGATACCATCAAATATCCGGAGTTGGCCAAAACGTTGACCATCATCATGGAAAATGGAAAAGATGGGTTCTACAAAGGTGAAGTTGCTGAAAAATTAGCTGGTTTTATCCAGGAAAAAGGAGGTTTTATTACTGTGGAAGATCTTGGAAAGTATGAAGCCAAATGGAGAGACCCTGTGGTTTTTGACTACAAAGACCTCCGTATGATCTCTATGAGCCCCCCTAGTAGCGGCGGGGTGACCATCAACCAGATTTTTAAGATGATCGAGCCACATCATATAGGGAAATATGGGCATAACTCAGTGGAGGCCATACAGCTTTTCACGGAAGCGGCCCGTAGGGCCTATGCGGATAGAAACTATTTTTTGGGCGATCCTGATTTTGTGGATATTCCATTGAATGTGCTTCTAGACGACGAATATTTACAAGAACGCATGAAGGATTTCAGTTTTGAACAGGCTACCTTATCAGCTGATGTGGGGCATGGAGCAGTTGAAATCGTGGAAAGTTCTGAAACCACCCATTATTCCATCATTGATGCCGAGGGCAATGCCATATCTGCCACAACTACGCTAAACGGTGGGTTCGGCTCCAAACTTTATGCAGCCGAACTTGGCTTCTTTCTCAATAACGAAATGGACGACTTTAGTTCCAAACCCGGAGTACCCAATATGTTTGGACTTATTGGTGCTGAAGCCAATAGTATTGCTCCCGAAAAAAGAATGTTAAGCAGCATGACCCCAACCATCGTGGAGAAAGACGGGAAATTGTTTATGGTTGTGGGAACTCCAGGTGGCTCTACCATAATAACCGCGGTTGCCCAAACTATTTTGAACGTGCATGCGTTCAATCTTAGCATGCAGGAAGCGGTAAATGTACCAAGGTTTCATCATCAATGGCTGCCGGACCACATAACTTTTGAACCCAATGGTTTTCCTGAAGCGTTGATCAATGAGCTCAAATCCAAAGGATATGTGATCAAAGAAGACAGGACACCTGTAATTGGGAAGGTTGATGCCATTCGAGTATTACCAGACGGGAAATTGGAAGGTGGCGCCGACCCCAGGGGAGATGATACTGCCGTTGGATTCTAGTTTAGGATGATTTACGATATTGTTTTGCTATCAGCTCCCAGATACCTTTCAGCCAAGGAAGACTCGATGTTGCTCCAAAACGTAGTTCGGGAGGATCAATTAGTTGCGGATGCGCTGCGGAAGGAAGGTTTAAATGTAGTTCGTAAGTCCTGGGACGATCCAGATTTTGATTGGTCAACAACCAAATTTGCCCTATTCAGATCTACTTGGGATTATATTCATCGCGTTAAAGAATTTGGGGAATGGTTGGAGAGCGCGTCAACAAAAACCCGGTTTATCAACTCCAAAAAACTTATCGATTGGAATTTGGACAAACACTACCTCCAGGATTTGAAAGTGGAGGGTGTGCATATTCCCAAAACGGTTTTTATTGAAAAGGGAACGGACACCAGTTTGAAGAATAGCTGGGAACTTGCAAAAAAATCCTATGGTTTCCAAGGTTCCACTTTAATATTGAAACCATGTATTTCCGGAGGAGCTAGACATACTTATAAAATTGAAACCAATGCCATTGACGAGTACGAAGAGATATTTGGTTCCCTGATAAAAAATGAGGCCATGATGCTCCAGGAGTTTCAAAATAACATTGTGGAAAAGGGCGAAATCTCACTGATGGTTTTCAATGGAGAATACACCCACGCAGTTCTAAAAATGGCCAAACCAGGGGATTTTAGGGTTCAGGACGATTTTGGAGGTAGCGTTCATGAATACCATCCCAGCGAAGCGGAAATCCAGTTCGCATTAAAAACAGTTCACGCGGCACCGGAACTTCCCATGTATGCCAGAGTCGATATCTTTCAAGACAATGATGATCAACTTGCGCTTGCCGAACTGGAAATTTTTGAACCTGAGCTATGGTTCAGAAATAATCCTAGAGCAGCCGCTGTCTTGGCGAAACATATCAAAAACAAACTCTTTTAAGCTCCTAGCCAAAAAGGAGTTCCAAGAAATGCTTTAGCCCGTTTTTCGAGTTTTCTGGGTTCCAAACCGCAAAAAGTGACGTGTCAAAAGGAACATTGGTCAGCTCAATAAATCGAATCCCATAGTTTTTGTTGTCCATCAACGACTTGGGGATTATGGAAATTCCCATTCCACTTTCCACAAGTTTAAAAATGGTTGGTCCGTGGATGGAACGATGTGAAATACTGGGTGAAAAACCATAGTGCTGGCATAACTTAATAATTTGCTGATAGTACATTTGGCTCTGTTGATTGGGAAACAGGATAAAGTTTTCATTAGAAAACTGACTTATGTCCTTGAAGGTCGCATCTGAAATACCGTGATTCTCTGGTAGTACCACGCAAAGATTTTCCGTATAAACCGCTTTGCAGCTGAGACCAGGGGGAACCTCATTGGATCGTACAAATCCAATATCCAATCGCTCCGCTTCCAGCGCCTGAAGCTGTAATTGGTTGTTCATCTCATCCAAAGAAAATTTTGTTTTAGGATATTTTTCACTGAAATCCTTGATCAATGGAGGTAAAAACTCCTGCATGGCCGACCCCACGAAACCAATTCTGATCATCCCTTCTATTTCCTCCAAGGCCAATCTCCAACTTTCCAAGGATCCATGCATTTGATTGGTGACTTGCTGTGCGACTTGTTTGAACAATTGCCCAGCTTGATTTAGCCCGACCCGTCTGTTGGTTCGGTCAAAAAGGGGCTGGCCCAACAGATGTTCCAACCGCTGGATTTGTTGACTCAACGCGGATTGCGAAATAAACAAACGCTCCGCCGCCTTTCCATAATGAAGAGTTTGGGAAAGCGTAAGGAAATACTCCAAATGACGAAATTCAATTTGATTAGTCAAACTTATTGTTTATAATTAAATAATAATTGTTAACGATTAAAAGTACAATTAATTTTGTTCCCAATAAATCTATTAATATCGTTGAGTATGGTTGCTACAGAACAAACCCCTTTGGATTCAATAATGGAAGCGCTCTTTACCCCCTATAAAAAGCGTGTGGCTGATGTGGACAAAATTATCTCTGCCATGATTCAGAACAAGCTTATCGCAAATGAAGAGGCCATTGTAAATGATCATATAGCTTTTCGAACCTTGGGCGTACCCAACTTGGGCATTGCTTCTTTTGAAAAGATATTCCTGCACCATGGGTATAAGCGGATGGAGCCTTACCACTTTCCAGAGAAAAAACTGGACGCTTATTGGTATGCACCACCAGAAGAAAGACTACCTCGAATATTTATTAGTGAATTGCGGGTTCAGGATCTATCTCAACAAGCTCAAGGCATCATTGGAAAATATACGGGACAAGTTACCTCAGACCCAGTTGACCATTTGAATCTGAACGATCTTACTGCTGTTGGGGAGTTCTTCCACAAACCCTTATGGTCATTGCCAACCTTAGCAGACTATAAACTTCTTTTAGAGGAAAGCGAATATGCTGCCTGGGTCATTTACAACCGCTATTACCTTAACCATTACACCATCAGCGTACATGAACTTCCAGAAGCTTACGCCGACTTGGAGAACTTCAATAGTTTTTTGGAATCTATAGGTATTGTATTGAACTCTGCCGGAGGAAAACTTAAAGAAAGCAAAGATGGCCTATTGAGACAAAGCAGTTCCGTTGCCCAAATGGTGGATGCTGAATTCGCCAATGGGGAAAAAACCAAAATAGCCGGGAGTTATGTCGAATTTGCAGAACGCCTACCCCTACCAGAGTTTCAAAGTTTAGCTAAGGAACAGTTATCCCGTAACCACCGTAGGGAGGGATTTGAGGCTGCAAACGCGGATAAAATCTTTGAGAGCACCTATACGGAACAAACCCAGAAAAACTAGTTAGGCCGGGATTGGCCCACTTGTCTTTTTAGTTCTTCCATGGACTGTTGCAATTGGCGCAGCAACCCCGTTTCAGTGGTGGCATCCAAATTGAAGGTCAATTTGCTGCTTACCTCCCAGATTTCCTGAATCTGAAATGGTTTGATCTCATAGGGAGGATAGGTTTCGTTAAGGGATACCAAGGTAATATTGTTGGAATTGGGACGCCTCTCAATCTTCTTGACCAATACGGCATCCTGGAGTACAACCACATACATTTTGTTGGCACTCACATGGTCTATATGTTCAATGGCCCTGGCCAATACCCAGTCGTTGGGCCTTAAATTGGGTAACATACTATCCCCTTCAACCTGAAATCCTCTATATGTTGCGTTCCTAAATTCAGGGATAGGCATGTCAAAAGCAGGTAATTGCCTGTACCAACTTGTATCTGCAATATTCTGGGGATAACCCGCTGCTGCTTTGGCGTTGACCAACACCATATTCTCTTGTTCCTCACTGTTCACCGTGACCACTTTAGGAATAACGCTGGTTCTTGAGGTTTCCAAATGTCTATCCTCACTTTCCCCAAACAACCACAGTGGATTTATATTAAACTGACGCAAAAGCTCCACTACCACTTTCCCGGACAACTTGGTCCGACCCCGTTCAATGTCAGCTGTCGTATTGGATATACCCAAAAGCTTGGCAAACTCAGCTTGGGTATGCCCCAAGTCCCTTCTAATATCAATAAATCGCTTAAGCGTCAATTCGTTTTCCATACCTCAAATATATAGAATTTGGATTATTTCCAAAATATTTTATGGATTATTTCCATATTTAGGAATTATTCCATATTTTTGGACAAATTACAAGACGCAGTAACATGGGATCAAGCAAAACAATCATCTACGACGGTACTTTTAATGGGTTTTTAACTTTAATATTTAAGGCGTTTGAACACAAATGGTCCATAACCAACATTCAAAAACAAGGTGCTGGAGTCAGTGAGCTTTTCACCAATACCACTTATGTCAAAACAGATGTTGCACTGGCGAAAAAGGTCTGGTTCGGTATACATCAAAAAAATCATACTGCTGTAAAAAGAATATACTATGCATTTCTAAGCGAACAATCCCATATTGAAATCTTACTGTACCAATATATTCAGTCCGTAATGGGAATAGCCTTACCGGAAGTTGATATTAATGAGATTGTTGATACCCTAAACATACAGTCGAACAAAGTTGCACGGGAAAAGGGACGAATGGAAGCTTTTGTACAGTTCCAACTCTCCCAAGAAACAGGAGCGGCCCATATCAAGCCGAAGTACAATGTATTGCCCCTATTGTCCAAACACCTGAGACAAACCTACAGGGGAAGGGACTGGCAAGTCTTTGACGACAAAAGAAGGTATGGTGTTCGATACAGTACTTTGGGCTTGGAATTAATTTCGAATACTACAGAAGTCCGGGCTGCGGTTTAACTTTGAAAACTATCTTTAAACTTTCCGAAGCGAACATGGCTTATAAACAACTTAAACTATGGTTCGATACAGATTTGGCTGAACTCCTTGCGGACAAACTCCTTGCAAAAGGCATTGATTTTGATAAGGCCTCCTTTGTCAATTCAGTAGCTGAAAAATTGGCCTACCTCGAACTAAAAGATCGTGTGGAGTTAATGGCGGATGCGCTTCACTCCCATTTGTCGGATGACTATCCCACCGCAACTTCACACCTGATGGATATCCTTGGCCCCAAAAATGAAAAGGAAACTGGGATGTTCAAGGAGTTTTATTGGGTGATGCCCATCGCCAAATATGTGGAGAAGTATGGGTTGGACCATTTTGATACTTCCATGTCTGCGATTCGGGAAATTACGCAACGTAATACGGGGGAATATACCATAAGACCATATTTGGAAAGATTCCCTGGGCAAACCCTAGAAGCTATGCTGACCTGGTCCAAGGACAACAATAAACACCTGCGTAGATTGAGCAGCGAAGGTGTACGCCCCAGATTGCCCTGGGCCAGTAAATTAGATCAGTTTATTCAAGACCCAACTCCAATTTTCCCCATTTTGGAGAACCTGAAGGATGATTCCAGCAAATATGTGCAAAAGTCCGTAGCCAATTGCGTCAACGATGTTTTAAAGGACAATCCCGACATTGGAAAAACCTGGATTGAGAACTGGGTTCCCTTGGCATCCAAGCAACGTAAATGGATCATCAAACATGCGATGCGCAATCTGCTTAAAGCAGAAGATCCTTGGTCAATAGGAGTATTAGGCTCTTTATCCTGATGTGGCTATTTGCTTCGCTCACCCACAAATTGGTCGCTCTTATTTTTAAAGAGGACATTGAAAGTGGTCAAGCTTCCATAAATTCGGGTTATGTACTGTTGCAGGTCAACTTTTTCTTGATCATCCAGGTTTTTGCTACTGTTGATTTTTTGCTCCATTACCCTGATACGATCACGCACCATCACAATTTTATGAAAGAAAGTGTCAATCGGCATTTCCTTGTTGGCCAAATCGCCTCCAGGTTCCAAAACCAATTTCCCGCCACGCCATTTGTCCGCTATGGCAACTTTCTCAGTAGTATCGCTCCATTTTTTAAGAATGGATACCAGGGAACTTTCCACATCAAAAAAGCTGACGGTATCCACTTCATCCGAAACTCCTTCAATTACCTCAAATTCAGAATCAATGTCAATGGTTTCCAAACCATTTTCCAAAAAAGTGACCCAATAGTGTTGGGAAGATACATTGGTCACCACCCCTTTACCGTACTCAGGATGGTTAATACGAGAGCCTATGCCCAGTAGTTTCATTTGCGTCAATTTAAAGAACCCAAAAATAAGCCATCCATTGTCAATAACGAAACTGGAACACGCTTCCTTTTTAAGTATCAAAACCTTATTTTAGCAAATTGTGCTATGATTAACTACGAAGAAAATATTGAAGTCAAAGGCGCCAGGGTCCACAACCTGAAAAACATTGACGTGACCATTCCCCGGGAGAAATTGGTGGTCATCACAGGCCTTTCCGGCAGTGGAAAATCCTCCTTGGCGTTTGATACCATTTATGCAGAAGGACAGCGGCGCTATATTGAGACTTTCTCTGCTTATGCGAGACAATTTCTTGGCGGATTGGAACGTCCCGATGTGGATAAAATAGATGGCCTCTCCCCTGTAATTGCCATTGAACAAAAAACAACATCCAAGTCACCACGATCTACTGTGGGCACCATTACAGAGGTCTATGACTTTCTCCGCTTGCTCTTCGCACGGGCCGGGGATGCTTACAGTTATAACACAGGAGAGAAAATGGTGAGTTATAGCGATGAGCAGATAAAGGATTTGATCATAGATTCGTATCGGGACAAGAAAATCAATGTACTGGCACCAGTAGTAAAGTCCAGAAAGGGGCACTATCGTGAACTTTTTGAACAAATAGCCAAACAAGGTTTTGTGAAGGTAAGGGTGGACGGGGAAATCCTGGATATTTTGAAAGGCATGAAGGTGGATCGCTACAAGACCCACGATATTGAGATTGTCATTGACCGCCTCAAAGTATCGGAATCCGAAGATTTCCATAAGCGTTTGGGCGAGACGATTAATACGGCCATGTACAGTGGCAACAATGTTCTTATGGTTTTGGAAGAAGGTGAGTCCGTTCCTAGGTACTTTAGCCGAGATCTGATGTGTCCGTCAACAGGGATCTCCTACCCTACTCCTGAGCCCAATACCTTTTCCTTCAATTCCCCAAAAGGGATGTGTCCAGAATGCAACGGATTGGGGCATGTATTTGAGGTAAACGAACAGAAGATATTTCCCAATAAAAAATTGTCCATCCAAGCTGGTGGGATTGCCCCTTTGGGCGAATACAAAAAATCCTGGGCCTTCAAACAACTGGAAACTATTGCCCAGCGCTATAAATTCGATTTGACCGATCCGCTTGAAAAGATTCCTACCGAGGCAATGGACATCATTTTAAATGGGGGCAATGACAGTTTTGAAGTTGACTCCAAAACCCTGGGAGTAAAAAGGCAATATAAAATTGACTATGAGGGTATTGCCAATTTCATCAAAACCCAATTTGATGAGGCCAACTCTACCTCCATCCGCAGATGGGCCAAGGAATATATGGACAAGGTGAGCTGTCCCAGTTGCCATGGTGCCAGACTGAGGAAAGAGTCCTTGTATTTTAAAATAGGCGAAAAGAACATTGCCGAACTGGCACAACTGGATATTGCGGAATTGGCTGACTTCTTCAAACAACTGGAAAGTAACCTGGAGGGTAACCAGAAAAAGATTGCGGAAGAAATCATCAAGGAAATCAAGACCAGGGTTCAATTTTTGCTTGATGTGGGACTTGATTACCTATCCTTGAACCGTAGCTCTAAATCGCTTTCCGGTGGGGAGGCACAACGTATCAGATTGGCAACCCAGATTGGTTCTCAATTGGTTGGCGTTCTCTATATATTGGATGAACCCAGTATTGGTCTTCACCAGCGGGACAATGAGCGACTGATCAATTCCTTGGAATCCCTTCGGGATATAGGTAATTCTGTTATAGTGGTAGAGCATGACCGTGACATGATAGAACATGCCGACCATGTTATTGATATTGGGCCAAAGGCAGGAAGACATGGCGGGGAAATTATTTCCGAAGGTAAACCCGAGGAATTAAAACAACACCACACCCTAACAGCGGAATACATTACCGGGGAAAGGGAAATTCCCGTTCCAACCCACAGAAGAAAAGGGACTGGGAAGAAAATTGTTCTTACGGGCTGTACAGGAAACAACCTTAAAAATGTAACGGCGCAGTTTCCTTTGGGTAAGCTTATAGGAGTAACCGGTGTTTCGGGAAGTGGAAAGTCCACCTTGATCAATGAAACCCTGTACCCCATTATGAATGCCCATTATTTCAATGGGGTGAAAAAGCCCATGCCCTATAAAAAGATTACCGGCTTGGAGCATGTGGACAAGGTTATTGACATCAATCAATCGCCTATTGGAAGAACACCAAGGTCCAATCCAGCAACCTATACCGGTACTTTTAGTGAAATTAGGAGCCTGTTCGCCAAAACCACGGAAGCAACAATCCGTGGGTACAAACCTGGCCGTTTCAGTTTTAATGTGGCCGGGGGAAGATGCGAAACCTGCCAGGGAGGTGGTCTCAAAGTTATTGAGATGAACTTTTTGCCCGATGTGTATGTGGAATGCGAGACCTGCAATGGTAAGCGATTCAATAGAGAAACTTTAGAGATTAGGTACAAAGGCAAATCCATTGCGGATGTTCTGGAAATGACCATCAACGAAGCGGTGGACTTTTTTGAGAACATTCCCAAAATCCATAGGAAACTAAAAACCATTCAGGATGTTGGGCTGGGATACATTTCCCTGGGACAGCAGTCCACTACCCTTTCCGGAGGAGAGGCCCAACGTGTGAAACTGGCAACGGAGCTTTCCAAAAGAGATACAGGAAATACCTTTTATATTTTGGATGAGCCTACAACTGGACTACATTTTGAAGATATAAGGGTCTTGATGGAAGTTTTGAACAAATTGGTGGACAAAGGAAATACCATTTTGGTCATAGAACATAATATGGACGTCATAAAAATGATGGATTATATTATTGATATAGGATACGAGGGCGGTCGTGGCGGCGGAATGATCGTTGCCCAAGGTACACCCGAAGAGGTGGCCAAGGACAATAAAAGCCACACAGCCCGGTTTTTAAAGAAGGAGCTTGAGCAATCCAAACGAAAAATTGCTCCTGCCGTTTAATACATAATTATTCAAATGCGAAAAGAACAGCACCATAAAGGATGGAATGAAATAAAGACCAATGACTCTTGGGCCATATTCAAGATCATGGGTGAATTTGTCAATGGTTTTGAGAAGATGAGTGAAATTGGCCCGTGTGTTTCCATTTTTGGATCGGCTCGGGTAAAACCTGGACAGCCTTACTATGAGTTAGCCGTGGAAGTGTCCAAAAAAATAGCCGAAGCTGGGTATGGGATCATTACCGGCGGTGGGCCAGGGATTATGGAAGCTGGAAACAAAGGAGCCAACCTTGCGGGAGGAACTTCCGTGGGTCTCAATATTGACCTTCCTTTTGAACAGCACGATAATCCATATATTGACAACGACAAAAACCTGGACTTTGACTACTTTTTTGTTCGGAAGGTTATGTTTGTCAAATACTCCCAGGGATTTGTGGTGATGCCCGGTGGGTTTGGCACCTTGGATGAATTGTTTGAGGCTATAACACTAATCCAAACCAGCAAAATCCATACGTTCCCTATTATTTTGGTAGGTACCGAATTCTGGAGTGGCCTTATTGATTGGATCAAGGAAACCATGCTAAATGCGGGCAACATTAGTCCCACAGACCTGGATTTGATTAAAATTGTGGATTCTGCAGAAGATGTTGTTGATATTATTGATGCGTTCTATAAAGGGCGTAACCTCAGCCCCAATTTTTAATCCCTTGCCTTTGGCGATCAAAAAAAGCATAACATATTTTTCTTTGCTCTTCCTTCTTGTTGGGTTCAAGATGTTGGGGCAGCACACCAATGAGATAACAGCCGCCTTAAAGGACGAAACCAAGGAGGTTGAAATCAAACAAAAGTTCACCTATGTCAATACATCCAAGGATGGATTGACCGCTCTTTACTTCAACGACTGGAACCACGCCTATTCCAACAAAAAAACAGCCCTTGCCAAACGTTTTGCGGAGGAGTTTAAACGTAGTTTGCATTTGGCCAAGGACAAAGAACGCGGACACACCAATGTGGTTAGTATAGTTGACCACAACTATGCGGGCTTAAGTTGGAATAGAATGGGCAATAGCGACGTGATTAGGGTACAACTGGAAGAGGTTCTGGCTCCTGGGGCATCCGTAAAGCTATTTTTCACCTACACGATCAAACTGCCCAATGCCAAGTTTACCGCCTATGGTTTTGGTCCTAATGGTGAGTATCATCTAAAGGATTGGTACCTTACCCCAGCCGTTTACAACGATGGCTGGAAACTGTACGACAACATGGATTTGGATGACAACTACACGGATCCAGCCAATACCTCCATCAACTTTACCTATCCTGACAAACTATTTTTGTCCTCCAATTTTATCGATATTGGGAAATCTAATTTTCCAGGTGGACAATTCATACAGCTTCAAGGGGATAATAGAAAAAACTGTGAAATCATCTTGGAAAGAACCTCCAGGTTTACCAAACACGTAACCGGAATGATTACGGTTACCACGGACTTGGAATCCAACCGATATGATAAAATCTCACAGGGCATTTCCATCAATAAGATTGCCGTTTTCTTAAATGAAAACTTAGGAAAGTATCCACACCCCAATCTTCTGGTAAGTGAAATTGCATACAACAAAAGTCCCTTGTACGGTATCAACCAGCTACCCTCTTTTATAAGGCCTTATGAAGAGCAGTTTCAGTTTGAGATGAAGTTTCTTAAAACTGCCATCCATAGTTTTTTAAACGAAACCATTTATCTGGATCCAAGAGCGGAACGTTGGGTACTGGATGCCATTGGCAACTATTTGATGATCAAATATGTGGAGGAACACTATCCTGACCAGAAACTGGCTGGTAAATTGTCCAAAATCTGGGGGTTCCGGGGATTTCATTTGGCACAGATGGACTTCAATGAGCAATATGCGCTCTTAAGTATGCTTTCTGCCCGTAAAAACATTGACCAGGCCTTGGACACACCTAATGACTCCTTGATCAAATTCAATCAAAAAATCGCAAATGGTTATAAGGCTGGATTGGGGATGTCCTATTTGGCTGAATACCTAGGAGGTCAGAAGGTGGATAGCAGCATTACCTCTTTTTATAGAGGTCATATGCTGAATCCATCAGTAAAAGCCATGGACTTCCAAAAGGAAATAGAACAACACGCAGAAAAGGATGTAGATTGGTTCTTTAAAGAATATGTTTCCACACGAAAGAAGATTGATTACAAAATCAAAAAGGTTGAAAAATCAGAGGATTCGCTGACTTTTGTGATTAAAAATAAACGAGGAACCAAGGTTCCCGTCTCCCTTTTTGGGCTTAATAAGGATTCAGTGGTGTCCCAATATTGGTTTAAGGATATTGACACCTCCAGAACTTTTACCATTCCAAGAAATGGGGAAGACCGCCTAGTGCTCAACTACGATAAGAAGATTCCGGAATTCAACCAGCGCGATAACTGGAAAACGCTCAATGGTTTTTTTGCCAGTAACAAGCGATTAAAATTCCAATTTTTTAAGGACACGGAAGACCCTTATTACCACCAGATATTTTATGTGCCCATTGCCAATTTCAATGTGTACGATGGGATAACTCCAGGGCTACGTATTTATAACAAAACCTTTTTGGAGCGCCCATTTCAATATGATATTTCCCCCACCTATTCCTTTTTGGAAAAAACGGTAGTGGGCAAGGCTAGTTTTCGTTACCGTAAATATCACGGAAAAAGTGGCCTCTTTGTTTCCAATTATGTTTTTGCTGGATCAACATCGCATTTTCAGGTCAATTCCCGATATACCACACTAACTCCAGCAGTTTCATTTGGATGGAGGCCGGATAATCTAATTTCTAATCGACGGCAGAGTCTTTTACTGCGGTACCGAAGTGTTTTTAGAAACATTGATGAGAGTATTGCAGACCAACTGGATACAGAACCGGATTACGGAGTGCTGAACCTGAGGTTTATAGATGTGGACAACGATATCCTAAACTACACCTCTTGGTTTTTGGATGCACAACACTCCAGTGACTTCACAAAACTGGCCTTTGAGCTGGAATATCGAAAATTATTTGAAAGCAACCGGCAGTTTAACTTTCGTTTATATGCCGGTAAATTTTTGCGCAACAATACAGACTCTGACTTCTTCAGTTTTGCTTTGGATAGACCCACGGATTATATGTTTGACCTAAACTATTTGGGACGTTCAGAAAACTCCGGAATCTACAGCCAACAAATCATTATTGCTGAGGGTGGTTTTAAATCCAAACTGGAAAACCCTTTTGCCAACGATTGGATTGTTACCACCAACGCCAGTACCAATATATGGAGATGGATTGAAGCCTATGGGGATTTGGGCTATATCCGAAACAAAGGGGAAAACGCCCGTTTTGTTTACGACTCTGGAGTTCGCTTAAATTTGGTGACTGACTATTTTGAACTCTACTTTCCTGTATATAGCAATCGAGGTTGGGAAATTGCAGAAAGGGATTATGGCGAGCGCATTCGCTTTGTGGTCACCATCAGCCCAAAAACGCTTATTGGCCTCTTTACCAGAAAATGGTTCTAAATTGATACATTCACAAAAAAGAGGCTCTTAATTATCGTTTGATTGAATAATTTTCCTTAAAAATGCAATTTTCATAACATATTATTACTTTATTAACAGGTTTTGCTGTTGCCATTCTCCTTCGATTTTAGTATTTTTGCGCAAATTCCAATGTGCCAATGAAACCCCATTCCAAGACAAGCAGCGATATTTCCTTTGATGATTTTCAGTCCCAAATCCTTAAGGATTACGAGGTTGCGGTCACCAGTAGGGAGTGTAGCTTATTGGGAAGACGGGAAGTGCTTTCCGGTAAAGCAAAATTTGGAATATTTGGTGATGGAAAGGAACTACCTCAGTTGGCCATGGCCAGGGCATTTCAGGATGGGGATTTTAGAAGCGGTTATTACCGGGACCAAACCTTTATGATGGCCTTGGGTTACCTAAATCCAAAGGAGTTTTTCCATGGGCTTTATGCCACCACTGATATGGAAAAAGAACCCATGAGTGCCGGTAGGCAAATGGGTGGCCATTTTGTGACCCACAGTTTGAATGAGGACGGTACCTGGAAAGATCTTACCAAACAGAAAAACAGTAGCGCGGACATCTCCTGTACAGCAGGTCAAATGCCACGTCTTTTGGGGCTTGCACAGGCCTCCAAATTATATCGGAACCTAGAGGAAATTGACCAAACCAACTTTTCCAATAACGGAAATGAGGTGGCATGGGGAACCATAGGAAATGCAAGTACTAGTGAAGGTCATTTCTTTGAGACGATCAATGCTGCCGGTGTTATGCAGGTTCCCATGGTCATTTGTATTTGGGATGACGATTACGGTATCTCAGTGCCTGCCGAGTTCCATACAACCAAGGGAGATATTTCTGAAGCTTTGTCCGGTTTACAACGGGATAAAGACACCCCTGGCTACGAAATCCTAAAGGTCAAAGGTTGGGATTATACGGCCTTGATCCATGCTTTTGAAAACGCATCGGACATTGCCCGGGAAGACCATGTTCCCGTGATGATCCATGTAACAGAACTGACACAGCCACAGGGACATTCTACTTCTGGTTCCCATGAACGTTATAAATCCAGTGAGCGTCTGGAATGGGAACGGGAGAATGATTGTAACAAGCGATTTAGGGAGTGGATTCTGGAAAACGGCATCAAAACTGAAGAAGAGCTTAAACTTCTGGAACGGGAAATCAAGCTTAAAGTCCGTGCTGCCAAAAAAGAAGCTTGGGCAGAATTCCTTCAACCGCATATCCAAGCCAAAAAGCAATTGATCCAACTATTGGAAAGCGCAGCTTCCAAGAGCCCCAATCGCAGTTTCATCAATAAGGTGAAAAATGATTTGATTGCCATTGAAGAGCCCATCAAAAAAGATTTGGCTTCCAAAGCCAGAAAAGCTTTGCGATATCTCATTGGGGAAACAAATCCGGAAAGGGCCGCCCTACAACAATGGATTTCAAACTTTCTAGACGAAGTTCAACCCAAATACAGCTCGCACCTCTATAACGAACTGGATAGCAAGGCAACCAAAGTTAAAATATTGGAGCCTGCCTATGATAACAATCCTGACGAAGTGGATGGACGTATCATTCTTAGGGATAATTTTGATGCGCTTTTCGCCAAATACCCTCAAGCGTTGGTCTTTGGAGAGGATACTGGGAATATTGGGGACGTGAATCAAGGATTGGAGGGGCTTCAAAAGAAGTATGGACCGCAACGTGTTGCGGACACCGGAATACGTGAAACCACAATCATAGGACAAGGTATTGGTCTTTCCCTTAGAGGACTTCGTCCAATTGCTGAAATACAATACCTGGATTACATTCTATACGGAATCCAGACTTTAAGTGATGATCTTGCCAGCCTGATGTATCGTACAGTTGGGAAGCAAAAGGCTCCCTTAATCGTTAGAACGCGCGGACATAGATTGGAAGGTATTTGGCATTCTGGGTCTCCCATGGGTGGATTGATACACTTACTTCGGGGTATGTATATTCTCGTTCCCAGAAACATGACCCAAGCTGCAGGATTTTATAACACATTACTGAAAAGTGATGAGCCCGCCATTGTCATTGAGAGTCTAAACGGCTATCGCTTAAAAGAAAAGAAACCCTCCAATTTGGGTGAGTTTTGCACACCTATAGGAAAGGTGGAAACATTGAAAGAAGGTAAGGACATTACCCTTTTATCCTATGGTTCTACACTCAGAATCGTTCAAAAAGTAGCTTCCGAGCTATTGGAAGTAGGTATTGATGCAGAAGTTATTGATGCGCAATCCTTACTCCCCTTTGATTTAGACCATGAGGTGGTTAAAAGTCTTCAAAAAACAAACAGGCTGCTGATTATTGACGAGGATGTGCCAGGTGGATGTTCCGCCTATTTACTGCAAGAAATTCTGGAAAACCAAGAAGGATACAAATATTTGGATAGTGCTCCCCAAACCCTTACGGCCAAGGAACACAGACCAGCTTACGCTTCGGATGGAGATTATTTCTCCAAGCCCAATGCCGAAGACATTTTTGAAAAGGTCTATTCCATTATGCACGAGACGGATCCTGTTTCCTATCCGCAATTGAGATAAAAAAAAGGCCCCCGATAATCGGGGGCTTTTTTATTTAGTTTTTCAACTCCTCTTCGGGTTGTTGCACCGCTGGGACCAATGGATTTCCATCTGCGTCAATCTCGATGATATTATCAAATCCAAGTTCATCCAATTTACTGGCAATCTTGGCACGATCACCCACCATAAACCAATTGACAGCCTCAGGTTTTACCACTTGGGTACTAACCTTGCGCACATCATCCAACGAAAGGTTCCGTACATTTTGATCATAGGTCTCATAATAATCATCAGGCAGATTGTACCTAAGAAGATTTCTAATGGAGGTATTCACTGCGCTATTGGTTTCCCATTGCCCAGGCAAACTCAACACTTGGTTCGTTTTTACCTTATCGAGTTCTTGCTGGGTAGCGGGCCGCGTGGAAATAAACTCGGAAATCTCCTTTCTTAATTCGGTAACAGATTCCGAAGTTTTATCCGTTTGAACCGGGGCGTAAACAATAAAAGGTCTTTCTTCTTTGGATCCAAGCACAAAGCCGCCCGCACCGTACGACCAATGTTTGTCTTCCCTAAGGTTCATATTGATTCTTGAAGTAAAATCCCCTCCGAGAATACTCACCATTTGTTCCAAAGCAATTTCTGAAACACCCCCATATTTCTCAGTTAAATGTCCTGCAATTATTACCGACTGTTGGGATTCGGGTCTGTTCATCAGATACAAGGTGTTTTTGGAATTCACCTGTGGCTCATTGAAGACTACTGTGGGAACATCTCCCTTTTTCCATTTGCCCAAGGATTTTTCCAACTTGGACTTAAGATCCGACATTTCAATGTCTCCAGTTACTATGAGTGTAGCATTGTTGGGTTTCATCCATGTTTCATAGAATTTCACCACATCTTCTCGGGTAAGTTTTTCCACCGTTTCTTCATATCCCGTTCCCGTATATGGATTGCTATAGGGATGCCCTTCGCCATACATATACTTGTTCATAACCCGAAGGGCCATGGAAATAGGTTGGGCCTTTTCGTTTTTGATGTTGTTGATTTGCTCGTTTTTCAAGCGTTCAAATTCTGCTTCTGGAAAAACAGGGTTCAACACTACATCAGAAAACAAGTCCATACTGGCATCAAAACTTTGCTTCAAGGTGGTCATGAATACGTTGGACTGATCTTGATTTGAAAAGGTATTGAGACTAACACCCAATAGTTCGGATTTCTCGCTGATTTCCAATGAATTTAAGTCTTTCGTCCCCTCATCCATAAGGTTCATGGCCAACTGCGCCGTACCTGGACTGGATAGGTAATCCGTTTTATATCCGGCATCGAACACCATATTGACTACAACTGTGGGAACTCCTGTACGTTTTGCCAGGACAACATTTAATCCGTTGGATAGTTGCGCTTTTTCCAAACTTGGGAACTTGGAACTCTTTTCAGGGCCTAGGGCCGGTAAACTGGAACGATCCACGGTTGATTTCTCCACGCTGTATTCTGGAAATGGATTGCAAACCAAAACGTGTTTCCCTTTGCCCAACCATTTCTTGGCAGTTTTTTGGATATCAGCCACAGTAGCATCCTCCACGAATTTCAGCATGGTTTTGTAGTAGGCCGCATCTCCAAAGTAAGTCTGATTGGAGGCCAGTATATCTGAGACTCCTCCAAAACCACCAATCCTTTCCAAGCCTTTGATAAAGTTGGAAAAATAGGCTGCCTTTACCCTATTCAATTCGGCTTCTGTAGGGCCCTCGTCCATAAACTTTTGAATTTCTTCCTCCAATTGAATTTTTAACTGATCGGCATCCTGACCTGGTTTCACGTTCAACCAGGTAATAAACCTACTGGAAATCTCACTGGAAGCCTGAAAAGAAACTGCCTGACTTACCGTCTGATCTTCATAAACAAACCTTTTGAACAAACGCGAGTTTTTACCACTTGTTAAAATAGCTGAAATCAAATCAAAGTGGAGGTCCTCTTTGTCACCAAATTGAGGTGTGTGCCAAGCAAAAAGCACCCGTGTTTCGGGAACCCTGTCCTCATAAACTTGATAAGTATCCTGATTTCTTTCTGGAATGCGCACTTCCTGACGTTCAATGGTTGGCCCGGCAGGAATGTCACCAAAGTACTTTAAAACACGCTGGTGGACATCCTCAGGGTCTATATCCCCAGCAACGGCAACCACGGCATTTGCAGCTCCATAATACGATTTGAACCACTCGTGAACATCGTCAAGGGAGGCGGCATTCAAATCTTCCATCTCTCCAATGACCGTCCAAGAATATGGGTGTCCTTTGGGATACATGGACTTGGTCAAGTAGTTCCATTGCTTTCCGTAGGGTTGGTTCTCACCCTGTCTTTTTTCATTTTGAACAACCCCACGTTGCTCGTCCAATTTTGCCTGGTCAATGGCACCCAATAAATGACCCATCCGATCCGATTCCAGAAAAAGCACCTGATCCAAAGCCGATACAGGAACGTTTTGGAAATAGTTGGTCCTGTCCGTATTGGTGGTTCCGTTGAGGTCTGTTCCCCCAATACTTTCCAAGGCTTGGAAATAGTCCTTGTTGTAGTTCTCGCTTCCATTGAACATTAAATGTTCAAATAGGTGGGCGAATCCACTCTTACCCAATTTTTCATTTTTGGAACCTACATGGTACCATACGTTCACGGCAACAATAGGTGCTTTATGATCTTCATGCACCAAAAGGGTGAGCCCGTTGGGAAGTTGGTATTTCTTATGCGGAATTTCAATTTGATCCGCTTTGAATTGAAAGTTTTGGCCCAATTGTGATTGTACACAAAACAGGACCATAACCAAGGAAGTCAATAGTCTCTTCATGACATGAAATTTTCGTTAAGTGATTGATGTTAATACTGTTTAACAAGGTACTAAATTTTTGTCATCCCATGCGCCTACCCCTCAAAAAGGCCAATTCTAAAGTTTGGTTCCTTCAATAGTGCTATATGTAATTTTTGATGCCTATTTTTCTTTTGTTGAAACATAATTTATACTTTCACGAAAACTTAATCCCCCACCAATGAAAAATAATCTTTTGATCCATTTAGGATTGGCCATTCTAAGGATCGTTCCTTCTGCCTTTATGCTTACCCACGGCTATCCGAAATTCCAAAAGTTGATTAGCGGAAATATGGAGTTTGCCAACCCCATTGGAATAGGACAAGGGCCCTCTTTGTTCTTGGCAGTGTTGGGTGAATTTATCTGTCCCATTTTGATGATCATTGGCTTAAAAACGCGTTGGGCCGCAATTCCAACTACTTTGGTGATGCTGGTAGCAGCATTCCGTGTACATGCGGCGGATCCTTTTGGCACCAAGGAAAAGGCACTTCTTTTTGCGGTAGTTTTTATCGTGGTGTTCTTGCTTGGTCCAGGTAAGTATAGCGTGGACAAAAAATAAGATCAAACTATTGCGGTCAGCATTTCCTTAAGCAAATCTGCTTGGGCCAAATTGCTGGCTCCTACTCCTTTTCCTTTTAAATCCAATTGGCGAAGATTGGAAATAATGGCGCTAACCCGCTTCATTGGGTAGTTTTTGGCCGCAACGGTAAATTCGTTTACAAAATAGGGATTAACTCCCAGCACTTTGGCCACATTTCCTGGAGAATGGTCATTGAGACCATGGTACTTTAAAAGCTGGGTGAAAAATGTGTTCAACAAGGTTATCGTGACCACAAAAGGATTGTCCTTCGGATTTTGGGCAAAATAATCCACGATGCGTGCTGCCTTTTTCACATCACGCTCCCCAAGGGCCTTCTTCAATTCAAAATTGTTGAAGTCTTTACTTATTCCAATATGCTGTTCGATAAGCTCTGGGGTAATCTCAACGTTGGACGGTACAATGAGCGTAAGTTTGTCCAGTTCATTGCTGATTTTGCTTAAATCGGTTCCCAGAAATTCCACCAACATAATGGCCGCCTTAGGTGAGATTTTATATTTCTTACCGGATAAAGTTCGCCTAATCCATTCCGCTACCTGATTTTCGTACAGTTTTTTGCTCTCAAACAGTTCCCCGGTTTTTTGAACGGCTTTGTACAGTTTTTTCCGCTTGTCCAGTTTCTTGTATTTGTAACAAATCACCAAAATGGTAGTTGGTTGCGGATTTTGGGCATAGGCCACAAAATTCTCAATAGTTCTGGAGAGATGTTGTGCTTCCTTAAGGATGACCACCTGATGGTCTGCCATCATAGGAAACCTTTTGGCATTCCCAATGACTTCATCCACGGTGGTGTCCCTGCCGTACAGTACCATCTGGTTGAAACCCTTTTCGTCCTCCGTCAATACGTTGTCAGCGATGTATTGGGAAATTCTGTCTATATAATAAGGTTCCTCCCCCATTAAAAAATAAATGGGTTTGGGATTCCCTTGTTTTATGTCAGAAACTATTTCCTTTACCCTATCCATTCAGAAAAAATCGTCAAATTTGTCCTATGCAGCCATTGGACTTTCCTTCATATCCGTTCCGACTCAAAAGTAGCGAAAAAGGACTCCAAATCTTCGACATCATACGGAAAAAATTTGTTTTGCTACAGCCCGAGGAATGGGTACGCCAGCACGTGGTGCATTTCTTGATCGAAACAAAGAAATATCCAAAAAGTTTGATAAACGTAGAGAAGCAGCTGGTGGTTAACAAGTTAAAAAAGCGATACGACGTGGTGGTATACCTACCCAATGGTTCCATTTATTTACTAGTGGAATGTAAAGCTCCGGAAGTTACCATTGACCAGGCCACTTTTGATCAAATAGCAAGATACAATTTGCAATTGCAGGCCAAGTATTTAATGGTGACCAACGGACTGAACCATTATTACTGTAAAATGGATCTTGAAAGTGAAAAATACAAGTTTTTGAAGGAAATTCCTGATTTTAGCCGTTAATTTGCTGCCGTTTTGAAAGTTGCAGTCGTCATACTGAATTGGAATGGGAAAACTTTGCTTGAAAAGTTTCTCCCTGCTGTTATGGCCCATTCAGAAAACGCGAGTATCCATGTCGTGGACAACGCAAGCGAGGACGATTCCGTCCAATTTCTCAGAGAAAATTATCCAAGTGTACAAGTCATTGTAAATGACACCAACGGTGGTTTTGCCAAAGGTTACAACGATGGCCTGAAATATGTAGATGCCGATATCTTCTGTTTATTGAATTCGGATGTGGAGGTTACCCCCAATTGGTTGGAGCCTGTAATGGAAGTATTCAAAACCCGACCCGAAGCTGCCATTGTTCAACCCAAGATTCTGGATCTAAAACGCCCAGAGTATTTTGAGTATGCCGGTGCTGCTGGAGGGTTTATCGACCGTTTGGGATACCCTTTTTGCAGGGGAAGAATCTTTCAGGCCCTTGAAAAGGACCTAGGGCAGTACAACGATATCAAGGAAGTTTTTTGGGCCACAGGGGCGTGCATGTTCATTAAAAGTGAGGTTTTCAGAAATCTTGGTGGGTTTGACGAGGATTATTTTGCACACCAGGAAGAAATAGATCTTTGCTGGAGGGCCAAGAATCAAGGTCATCAAGTGCTTTATGTGGGCCACAGCCATGTTTTCCACCTTGGAGGTTCCACCTTGAAGAACATGGATCCCAAAAAAACCTTTCTTAATTTCAGGAACTCCCTCTACTCCATTACCAAGAACTTGCCGGGTAAAGTTGCTTTTAGGATTATCTTCATGAGGTTACTCTTGGATGGGATCGCCGGAATGCGATTTGTCCTGCAATTAAAATTTGGCCATTGCTTGGCCATATTGCGTGCCCATCTCAGTTTTTATAGTAACTTTAGAAAACTTTACAAAAAGAGGGAAAAAGCAAAATTTTTATTAAAATACTATTCCGCAACATCCATTGTTTGGTCTCATTTCGTACATCAAGTGAAGCGATTTAACATTTTAGTAAAAGATTAACGATGCCGAAAGACGCCAACTTTGCAATTTCTCTAATTTTGGCGGATAGTTTAAGCAGTGAAATATCTAACAATTCTTAATAATTTATACCCAGTACTATGAAAAAAGTTTTCCTAGGAACCTTGTCCATGGCAATTTTGTTGTCATCTTGTGTATCACAAAAAAAGTATGCCGATCTTGAGGCCAAACAAAAAGAGACCCAAGATCTATTGAATTCCGCAACCGTTAAATTAAACGATTGCCTTGAGGAAAAAGCGACCGCTTCTTCCCGATTGCAAACCCTTGAGGATCAAAACGCCTTCCTAAAGGCCAACAACCAAGAATTGATCAACAACATGGGGAACTTAACTACCCTTACTACCAAAGGGGCTGAAAACCTTGAAAAATCTTTGGAAAGCCTAAGGGAAAAAGATTTGACCATTAGAAGATTGCAGGATGCCGTTACCCGTCGTGATTCCGTGAACCTAGCCTTGGTTCAGAGTCTAAAAGGTGTTCTGGGCAATCTTGATGATGAAGACATTGAGGTAAGTGTTGAAAAAGGTGTGGTATTTGTTTCCATTTCAGACAAGCTTTTGTTCAGAAGCGGAAGCTACAACATCACCAATGCAGCCAAGCAAGTTTTGGGCAAAGTAGCCAAAGTTGTGAACAACAAACCTGACTTTGAGTTCATGGTGGAAGGACATACTGATAATCGATCTTTCTCAAGTGGTGTTTTAGTTGACAACTGGGATTTAAGTGCTAAGCGTGCGACAACTATTGTGAGAACGCTTCAAAATGATTTCAATGTTGATCCTAAACGCATGACAGCAGCAGGTAGAAGTTACTATGTGCCGTTGGCTTCCAACGATACAGCTGCGGAAAGAGCTAAAAACAGAAGAACACGTATTGTTGTATTACCAAAAATCGATCAATTCTATAGCATGATCGAAGAAGGTATGAAAGATCCAGCCATTGGCGGTTCTGGCAACTAATCGAGAGTACAATAAAAAAACCAGAAAAGGCGACCCATTGGGTCGCTTTTTTTATTTAGAAGATATCCAAATCCCCCTTGCCCTCACGGATAATTTCGGGATATCCGCTGGAAAGATCCACCACAGTGGAAGCCACATTGCCCCCATATCCCCCGTCAATCACAATATCGACCAATTCTCCCCATTTTTCATAAATCAGTTCTGGGTCAGTAGTGTACTCCAAAATATCATCCTCGTCGTAAATGGAAGTGGAGACAATAGGATGTCCCAGTTCCCGAACCAATGCCCTTACAATCTCGTTGTCAGGAACGCGAATTCCCACCGTTTTCTTTTTCTTGAAGTCTTTGGGAAGGTTGTTGTTCCCAGGAAGGATAAAAGTATAGGGGCCTGGAAGAGATCGTTTCAATATTTTGAAAGTCGAAGTATCTATTTGCCGCACAAAATCGGACAGATTGCTCAAGTCTGCACAAACAAAGGACCAATTGGCCTTTTCCAGCTTCACCCCCTTTATTCTGGCAAGGCGCTGTAACGCTCTGGAATTGGTAATGTCGCAACCCAAACCATACACGGTATCCGTAGGATAGATGATCAATCCGCCCTTGCGCAAGACATCTCCTATTTTCTCCACCTGCCTAGGATTGGGGTTCTCCTCAAAGAGTTTGATTAATTCAGCCATTTCATTGGGGTTAACCTTTGTTCGAGCTACAAAGTAACAAAGAATATCTCCAAAGTAGGTATCCGTCAATTCATATGGGCCATCCGTCAATTGAGGGCTTAGAGTAAGCCTTCAAACTTTCACTTTTGTTGAAGTACAACCCAATACTTTCAAAATGATAGATTCCAGAATACACTTACTCATACTTCTTGGCCTTTTCACCTTTTTGCTGACAAACTGTGGCAATCACAATCTCTCCAACAAAACACCAGCTCCTCCCCAATTTAATCATGGCAGGGAACTGATTGCCCACCTAGACTATAACCTATCCCTGCTCAAGAACTTGGATGCCAACGATGAGGAATTCAACGAAAATGCAGTATTGATCAACGAACAGATTAGAAAAACCATAGAACAAATCCAATCCAAAAAGTTACTGAAAGAGGTTTGCAAATCTTATAACATTTTGGAACACGACTTTGTATTTACCCTCTCTAAAGACGAAAAAGTTGGGGTGTTTTCATGGGAATCTAGAATGCAGAGGACACTTCATAGCATTCGAAACATCGCATTATATATCAATGATGGAAAAGTAATTCCTACCTCATTATATGGGGAGTCCATAGCCTATCAGCAAATCCATACAATTAAAACCAGCGCAAAAAGCTTCTATTTATTACAAGGTCAAGGCGGCACCAATACCACAAATGGATTTTTCAGGATGGATGCCTATACAATCAATGAACATGGCATGGAACTCGCCAAAATCTTTCCCAACAGACAAAGTTCCATGGTTTCCCCATTGGACTTTAATGTTGAAATGGATGGTTCCCTCATTCTGATACCAGAGACTTGGGGAACAACCTTGGCTTATAGACCATTGGAGTTACATGCTGATCATCAAAATGTAAACTATGCTGAAGCTACCACTACCATAGATCAGCAACTTAGTTCCGAGGCGTTTGAAGCAGAAAGTTCCAACAGCTTTCTTCAAGGTTCCGAAATGCCTAAGAAAATTGAAAGGCCCACTGATGAAACTTTATTATTCTTGGATGGGTATGCAGTTAAAACACTCCATAATGAGGGGAACAATCAATCTTTATTCAAATTGACCACTCCCAGTGCATTGGAAACTGAAATCCCTTGGGAGGGAAAAGTATCTTTGGTTGCGAAAAAAAATCATTTTCTATTTTTTTCCGAAGAGATGGGCTCGAGCGTAGGAAGATTGCACCTGTATGACATTGACCAAAAAAACGTCCAATGGTCCCGCCCGATGACCAAAGCGCTTATTTTGGATGACTCCATTCTGTTTACGGAAGAAATAGAGGCGTATTTGCTATCCAATCCAAATGAAGTCTCGTGTAGTTCCTCGGTCGGAGTCAACAGGGCTTATTATAAGGTCTATTCCGTTACCTATGGGGAGAAGCATCCTATTGTGGAATTCACCAACCAGATTTTTTGCGGAAGCAGCTCAAACAATCAACTGGCCAAGCTGTAATCTGTATTTTTTTTTGAATGCCAAACTAGCAAAGCATGGTTTCTATGAATCAAGCACTTCCAATTTGGCGAACCTAAGCAGCAGCTTTTTAATGTCGCCCTTTTCAAACTGGATCTCGGCCTTCCTGTCATTGCCCACTCCCTCTATCTTGAGCACCTTCCCTCTTCCAAAACGCGTATGGTTAACCAGACAGCCTTCAATAAGATTTGGATCCAAGGCATTGGTGTTTGTGGCTGATAGTTCCGGTTTTAACTTCCTTAGTTTTCTCAGTTGATTTTCATTGGGGCGTTGCACACTTGGTGGAGTACCATTTTTTGGTTTTACCTGCCGTAGTTTGCTCTTGTCCACCTCTCCAAATATATCGGCGCTGATCATGGATTTGTATCGATATCCATCATTTACTGGGGTCAAGTTTTCAACATACTGCTCCTCTATCTCCTCCAAAAAACGACTAGGCTCAGCATCGATAAGTTTGCCCCAACGGTATCTATTTTGGGTATACGTGAGATAGGCCTGCTTCTCTGCTCGGGTCAAGGCCACGTAGAACAACCTTCGCTCTTCCTCCAATTCACTTCTGGTGTTCATACTCATGGCGGAAGGGAACAAATCCTCTTCCATCCCCACAATGTAAACGTATGGGAATTCCAATCCTTTGGCCAAGTGAATTGTCATCAAAGCAACACGGTCATCATCTCCAGTGTCTTTGTCCATATCGGTCGCAAGGGCCACATCTTCCAAAAACTCGGTCAAGCTCCCTGTGGAATCTGCCAGTTCCTTTTGTCCTTCCACAAAATCCTTGACCCCGTTCAAGAGTTCCTCAATGTTCTCTATCCGCGCAATGCCTTCGGGTGTCCCATCCTTTTTAAACTCCAGGAGCAAGCCCGTTTTTTTGGCCACATGTTCGGCCAAGGTAAAAGCATCCGAACCTTCATTCATGATTTGAAAGCTCTTGATCATGGTCACAAAATCCCCCAGCTTTCGTTGGGTTCCTGCATTAATCTTCAATTCCAATTTGGACAGGTTGTCCATGACCTCAAAAATGGAACGGCCATAGTGATTGGCTGCAACCACTAGTTTATCCACAGTGGTCTGACCAATCCCACGGGCGGGAAAATTGATGACGCGTTTAAGCGCCTCCTCATCCTTGGGGTTAATGATCAAACGCAGATAAGCCAACACATCTTTGATCTCTTTTCGTTGATAGAAGGAAAGACCTCCATAAATCCGGTAAGGAATATCCCTTTTACGCAGGGCATCCTCTATGGCCCTGGATTGGGAATTGGTCCGATACAAAACAGCAAACTCACCATTCATCAATTGATGCTGCATCCGATTCTCAAAAATAGAACCCGCAACATAGCGCCCCTCTTCAGCGTCGGTAATACTCCTATGGATTTTTATCTTATTGCCTTCATCGTTCGAGGTCCAAACCACCTTCTCCAACTGATTCTTGTTTTTGGCAATAATGGAGTTGGCGGCATTAACGATGTTTTTGGTGGAACGATAATTTTGCTCCAAACGATAGACCGCTACATCATCATAATCCTTCTGGAAATTGAGAATGTTACTGATATTAGCCCCACGAAAAGAATAAATACTCTGGGCATCATCCCCCACCACACAGATGTTTTGATACCTATCTGACAAAGCCTTTACAATGAGGTATTGCGAATGGTTGGTATCCTGGTACTCATCCACAAGGATATACCTAAATCGGTCTTGATACTTCATCAGCACCTCCGGAAAACGTGTCAAAAGTTCATTGGTTCGGAGGAGCAGGTCATCAAAATCCATAGCACCCGCCTTAAAACAACGGTCCACATAGTTTTGATAAATTTCCCCCAGCCTTGGCCGTTTAGCCATCGCATCGGCTTCAACTAACTCTGGATTCTGAAAGTAAGCCTTGACCGTAATCAAACTGTTTTTATAGGAAGAAATCCTATTCTGTATCTGTTTGTACTTATAGATATCCTTGTCCAATCCCATTTCCTTGATGATGGAGGCAATCAATCTTTGGGAATCTTGGGTATCATAGATGGTAAAATTGCTTGGGTAGCCCAGTTTGTCCCCATCAAACCGTAACAATTTGGCAAAAACAGAGTGAAAAGTACCCATCCACAGGTTCTTTGCTTCCGAATTCCCAACAATTGTAGCAATCCGTTTTTTCATCTCACGGGCCGCTTTGTTGGTAAAGGTCAATGCAAGAATATTGAAGGAATCCACTCCCTGCCCCATCAAATGCGCTATTCTATAGGTCAATACCCTGGTCTTACCGGATCCTGCACCAGCAATGACCATTAAGGGGCCATCCTTGTGCAAAACCGGAGCCCGCTGCGCATCATTCAATTCATCCAAAAAAGTATCCAACCGCTCAGGTATTTAAAAAGTAAAGGTGAAAATAGCCATTCTTGGTTTCATGCTAAAATCATCCTGTTAATACTTATAAACAGCAATCCGTTTAGCTCGAAATTGATATATTTAAAGACTAATTTGAAATTGAATGAGATTCCATCTCCGACTACTACCCCTTTTTGTTCTTTTTAGCTGTTTTGTAAATTCCCAATCCCCGAAAACTGGACCGATCATAACTGATTTCGGGAAGGTTTATGAGGTGAAGAACCCAGATTACAAGGTTCAAAAGGACATCTCCTTTAAGGCTGTGATTGATGTAACCGGAAAGGAAGATTCCCATAATAGCGGAAACGCTCTTATTGAAACCGCTGCACGGTTTTTAAATATGCACGCCCAAAGTGGGGTTCCCAAAAACCAATTGCATGTGGCACTGGTAGTCCATGGAGGAGCCAGTAAGGACGTAATGTCCAATGTGGCATATCAGAAAAAATATAAAAAGGATAATCCCAATTTAGAACTGGTTAATTCTCTTTTGGAAATAGATGTACCAGTTATAATCTGCGGACAGTCTGCTGCCCACAATAAAATTACCAAGGAGGACCTTATTCCTGGAGTACAAATTTCCCTCTCGGCCATGACCGCTTTGGTACAACTTCAAAATGAAGGTTATCAATTGATAAAATTTTAATACTGACTATATGCGTAAAATGAACACTCTTTTGTTGTTTCTTACAACAATCACATTATGGGCCCAAGGGCCAAATTTGGAAAAAGACTACGCAGCCATTGAATCCAAAGTTATTGCCTGGCGTCATGACATTCACCAAAATCCAGAATTGAGTAATCGAGAATTTAAAACCGCGGAAAAAATTGCCAAGCACTTGAAGTCCCTTGGTATTGAGGTTACCACCGGTGTTGCCCATACAGGAGTGGTCGGGGTTTTAAAAGGAAATCAACCAGGAAAAGTGGTTGCACTACGTGCAGATATTGACGCACTTCCGGTTACAGAACGTAATGACCTGCCATTCAAATCAACTGTGACAACGGAGTTTCTGGGAGAAAAAGTTGGGGTGATGCATGCCTGCGGACATGATACGCATACGGCAATTTTAATGGGCGTAGCTGAAATCCTGGCCAATAATAAAGATAAAATTAAGGGTACGGTCAAGTTCATTTTTCAACCTGCGGAAGAAGGAGCACCTCCAGGTGAGGAAGGTGGTGCCCTGATGATGGTCAAAGAAGGGGTTTTGAAGAATCCTGATGTCGATGCCATTTTTGGGCTGCACATCAATTCCCAAACTCCAGTTGGTACCATTCGCTATAAAATTGGTGGTACAATGGCTGCTGCACAGAGTTTCACCATAAAGGTAAAAGGAAAGCAAAGCCATGGATCCCAACCGTGGAGTGGTGTGGACCCTATCCTGATTAGCGCCAAAATTATTGATGGGTTGCAAACCATCATCAGTCGGGAAGCCAATCTAACCAATGAGGCCGCGGTGATTACCGTTGGTAAAATCAAAAGTGGGGTCCGATTCAACATCATTCCTGAATCTGCTGAAATGCTAGGTACCATCCGTACCCTGGATTACGATATGAAAGACCATATCAATAAGCGAATGAAAGAAATGGTGGCAGATATTGCCAAAGCATATGGCGGTGAGGCTACCTGCGAAATCAGGGATGCCACAGACATTACCTTCAATGTCCCTGAATTAGCTCGAAAAATGTTACCAACATTGAGTCGTGTTGCTGGAGATAAAAATGTTGTTGCACAAAAGGCTATCACTGGGGCGGAGGATTTCTCCTATTACCAAAGAGATGTTCCTGGTTTCTTCTTTTTTCTAGGCGGCATGACCCCTGGCAATACCGAATCCTATCCACACCATACCCCAGATTTTCTTATCGATGATGCCGGTATGCAATTGGGCGTGAAAGCCATGACCGAATTAACACTGGATTATTTAAACATGTAATATGGATACGGTAATGGACTTTTTGGCTGGAACTCCATGGTGGGTTTGGATTCTAATTTTATTGGGTCTTGTAGCCATTAGGGATATTTTCTTCCAAAAGGCACATACCATTAGCCATAACTTTCCAATTATAGGGCATTTAAGGTATTGGTTGGAAAGCATTGGGCCTGAAATGCGGCAGTATTTTGTGGCAAACAATCGCGAGGAACTGCCCTTCAACAGGATTGAGCGTGGATGGATCTACGCCTCTGCCAAGAAAGAAAACAATTACGAGGGTTTTGGTACAGACAGGGATATCTATGCCCATCAGCACATTTTTGTAAAAAATGCCATGATCGGGTATCAAGTACCTAAAGGGCACCCCAATTTAGAAGATCCTTATTTTTTGCCTTGTGCCAAGGTGATTGGCGCCTACAACAAACGGAAAAAGCCCTATCGCCCCGCTTCCGTGATCAATGTATCCGCCATGAGCTTTGGTTCCCTTTCTGCCAGAGCGGTTGAATCCTTAAACCAAGGAGTTGGAAAGTCCATGGCATACCACAATACAGGTGAAGGGGGCTTGTCTCCATACCACAAAACGGGAGGTGATGTCGTATTTCATTTTGGGACAGGATACTTTGGGGTTCGTTCCCGTGAAGGAAACTTTTCCATGGAGAAAATGAAAATTTTGGTGGATGAAAATCCATGTATCAAGGCCATTGAAATAAAATTGTCCCAAGGGGCCAAACCCGGTAAGGGCGGAGTCTTGCCAGGGGCCAAAATCAGTGGGGAAATAGCAAAAATAAGAGGGGTTGAAGTTGGGAAGGATGTGCTCTCACCAGCAACCCATACGGCGTTCAATTCCATTCCCGAACTGGTCGAACTCATTGAGAATATTGCCAAAGAAACTGGATTGCCCGTTGGAATCAAAGGAGCTATCGGAAAACTGGACCAATGGGAAGAACTGGCAGATTTAATGAAGAAAACAGGTCAAGGTCCTGACTTTATTACCGTTGACGGAGGTGAAGGTGGTACTGGAGCCGCTCCCCCTAGTTTTGCAGATCATGTTTCCCTGCCATGGGTATATGGTTTTTCTTCGGTTTATCGAATTTTTAAAGACCGCGGACTCACAGAGCGTTTGGTTTTTATTGGAAGCGGAAAACTGGGCTTCCCTGCCAAGGCGGCCATGGCCTTTGCGATGGGTGCTGACTGCATTAATGTGGCTAGGGAGGCCATGATGAGCATCGGATGCATCCAAGCCCAAATATGTCATACCAATAGATGCCCTTCAGGTGTGGCTACCCAAAGTAAGTGGTTGCAGAGTGGTATCAATGTACCCCTAAAATCGGATAGACTGGCACAATATTTTAAAACTTTTAGAAAAGAATTCCTGGAAATTACGCACGCAGCCGGTTACGAACATCCTTGTCAATTTACAATGAACGATATCCAGGTCAATGTAGATGATGATTACCTCAGCAGTGATTTGGAAACGGTCTACTCGTATAGCAAGGAGAAGGTACCATTTAACAATATGCAGGAACTTTATGACTGTATTTATCTGGGAGGAAAGGAGTTTTCCAAAAAAACATCCTAATTTTGATTTCGATTTTTGCTTAAACCAACACATCTTACTTATGAAAAAACCATTACTTCTAATTTGCAGTTTGTTTGTTGTAACCCTTACTTTTTCCCAAAAGAAAAGTGAGCTTTTTGCCCAAATTGATGATTTGGAAGCCCAGGTCAGTGAAATTCAACAGCAATTGGCCGAGGCCAAACGTGAGATTTCCTCCAGTACGGCTAAGGCCAGTACACTGGAAGCCGAAAACGTTGGGTTAAGGGATGCCAATGCCACCCTACTTAAAAACCTGAGCAGTTTTTCAGAGCTTTCAAAAAAGAACAGCGAAAATGTAAACAATGCCCTGCAAGCCCTGGAGCGCAAAGAGCAACAATTAAGAGGAGTAACAGACATGATTTCTTCCAGCGATTCCACGGCCATTGTGCTTTTGACCCGAATAAAGCAGACCATGGGTGAAAATGCCAACCCCAATGTTACCGATGGAGCTGTGGTGCTTACACAAAGTTTGAACAAGTTATTTGGTTCTGATACAGGTACTACCTTAACGGAAGAGGGCAAAGTTTGGTTGTCGCAATTGGCCAAAATTATTTTGGCAAGCCCCAACGTACATGCCCAAGTGGAGGGATTGAACATTACCGGGGAATTTGGAGTTACCTACGATCAGGCTTCCGTAGCGGCAAAAGAGTTGGTAACTACCCTTACGGTTCCTGTTGATAAGGTGGGCGTTTCCGTAAAAGATGGAAATTTCAAGGAAGGGGTATCTGTGAGTCTTCAACCTGATTACAAAGATTTTTACGATAAGGCCAAAGCCAATCTAAAAAGTGCGGAATAGGACGGATTCCATTATCCCCTTCCCATTGATTACTTAAAATGTTGATTAAGGACTAATTATAGTGCTTATTTGCTGTATTGCGTCATTGGTCGATTTTAGTGATGGAAACTTCGGCAACCGACTTATCTTGATCCTAAGTGCATTACCAATCCATAAACTTAGAAATCATGAGTCGTCTTCTTTCCGTAATAACCATACTCTTTTTGTTGGCCTGCACTCCCACTCCCCAGAAAACAGAAGTTGAGGTGGATGTATTAGGTTATGTGGACCCATTCATAGGAACTGGGTTTCATGGCCATACTTTTCCAGGGCCTGTAATGCCCCATGGTATGGTACAACTAAGCCCAGATACCAAGTTGAATGGTTGGGATGCCTCCAGTGGATACCATTATGGAGACAGCACCATTTATGGATTTTCACACACCCATCTCAGCGGAACTGGAATTGGGGACATGGGCGATATTCTTGTACTTCCCTTCACTGGAGAAGAAAACAAAAAACCAATTGCCAAGTTTAAAAAGTCGGATGAAAAGGCTGAGGTTGGCAAGTACACGGTCCAGTTCACCAACTATGATGTTGCGGCAGAATTGGCGGTTACTGAGCGGGCAGGCCTCCATAAATACACCTATGGTCCCAATCAGAATAAGCAGCTATTATTGGATGTGGGTCATATCCTTCAACAAACCTGGGGACATGGAAACATCTCCAATACCTTGGAAATTGTAAACGATAGCACCCTAAGAGGCCTAAAACATTCTAGGGGATGGGCGTATGACCATAAGGTATATTTCCATGCCAAGTTCTCCAGTCCATTTCAGGTGGATAGTGTTATTGTTGACGATAAAGCATCGAGAAAAATCGAAGATGTTTACAATGGACAGAATATTTACTCCCGTTTGAGTTTTCCATCCCTTCCTTCTGATGAACCTCTACTACTGAAAGTCGGAATATCTGCGGTTGATGAAAAAGGTGCCCAAACCAATCTTGAACAGGAATTACCCCACTGGGATTTTGATGCTGTTGTATCCCAAACACGGAAGAAATGGGAAAAAGAACTGAATCGTATTCAGGTACAGACAACGGATGAGGATGTGCTTACCACCTTTTATACCTCCCTATATCACAGTATGATTGCTCCGGCGCTGCACCAGGATGTGGACGGCAGATACCGCGGAATGGATAAAAAAGTCCATCAATCCGCAAATGGAGCGGTCAATTATACGGTTTATTCTTTATGGGACACCTTTAGGGCACTACACCCTTTGATGACCATTATTGATGAACCTAAATCCATAGATTATGTAAACAACCTGATTTTGAAATATGAGGAAGGCGGTTTGTTGCCCAAGTGGCCTCTGGCTTCCAATTATACAGGAACCATGGTAGGCTATCCTGCCGTGGCCAACATTGCCGATGCCATGTCCAAAAAACTTCCAGGAATTGACCAGCAGCAGGCCTTGGAAGCAGCAATCACCAGTGCCTCGTATAGACCAGAGCTTGTAAAAGATTCGGACGAACCCAGAAAGTCGCGCGTCATGACCTTGTACAACAAGTACATCAATGAGGGAAGATTCATTCCTTCAGATGAAATCACCAACTCGGTTTCCTACGGCCTTGAAAATGCCTATTATGATTGGTGCATTGCCCAAATAGCCCAAGCTATTGGTAATGACTCCGTTACGGGGCAATTTCAAAAAAGAGGGCAAAATTATCGACATTATTTTGATTCGGAGACTGGATTTATGCGAGGAAAAAATGCAGATGGGACATGGCGGGAGCCTTTTAGCCCTAAACATTCAGATCATGATCACTCTGACTATGTTGAAGGTAACGCCTGGCAATGGACCTGGTTTGTTCCCCATGATATTGACGGATTTGCGCAACTATATGGTGGTAAGGAACAATTCGCCACTAAATTGGATAGTCTGTTTACCACCTCTTCTGAAATTGAAGGGGAAAATGCCAGTGGAGATATTACGGGGCTAATTGGTCAATACGCACACGGCAATGAACCTAGTCATCATATTGCCCATATGTATACCTATGCGGGCCAAGGATGGAAAACGCAGGAATTGGTTGATCAAATTTTAAAGGAATTCTATACTACCCAACCCGCCGGAATCATTGGAAATGAAGATTGCGGTCAAATGTCTGCATGGTATATCATGAATGCCATGGGTTTCTATCAGGTAGCTCCCGGAAATCCCGAATATGTAATTGGTCGTTCCCTATTTGATTCTGTCAAAATACCACTTGAAAATGGGAAAACATTTACCATACTGACGGAAAACAATTCCCCCGAAAACAAGTATGTGCAATCGGCTAAATTAAATGATAAGGAATTGGAAGAGCTGTTCTTTTCACATGATGATATTAAAAATGGAAGTACGCTGACCATCACCATGGGGCCAAAACCGAAAAAATAGCGGGTATCCTCCATATACTTTTTGAAAGTTTATTCCGTTATCATCCCAAGAATAAAATCCAAAACCAAACCAAACCATGAGCGGAGACGACATTTTTCAGCTTTTCGGCTTTTTATTGCCAGCCGTTGTTACGGGTGCCGTAGCATTTTACTTTTTTAGACTTCATACCAGAAACGAAGATGGTCGTAGACGTTTTCTGTTGCACAAGGATTCCCAAAAAGATACGCTTCCCATTCGCCTACAGGCCTACGAACGTATGGTTTTGTTCTTAGAGCGTATATCTATAAACAGCCTAGTTGTGAGGGTTGCACCAAAAAGTAAAGATAAAAGCGATTATGAAAATCTCTTGATCAAGCAGATCGAAACGGAGTTTGAACATAATCTTTCCCAACAGATATATATGTCGGATGAGTGTTGGAACATCATCAAGGCTGCCAAAAATGCCACCATTCAGATTATACGTTCTGCGGGTATGAGTGAAACCGACTCTCCGGACAAGCTAAGGGAAGATATTCTAAATCAGACCATAGACAAGCAATCTCCTTCTGCCACGGCTCTTGCCTTCATCAAAAAGGAAGTCAGCGAACTTTGGTAGTTTTTACTCCTGATGGTCGGGATCTATAGGACTGGTCTCCTCATTTTTGTTTTTCGCATATAAATACCCTCTTTTCCACCAAAGGGTCATGCGCTCTTTATTAAAGATCAATGAGTTTGTGGTCAACACGGTTGGGGTATAATAGAAATTGATGATGGCATCCTTTTGATTGGCCACCAATTTCCCAATTCGAATGTTTTGATTTTCAATTCGATCTAGCATAAAGCTAAAAATGGTGGTAATCAATTCAAATGGGTTCCTGACAGGCATGCGATTCAGGTAGTTTACTTCAGTGTGCAAAACTACAACATCAACTTCGGTGGCTCCACGCTTAAGTGCTTCCTCAATCGGTACCAGGGTACCTAGCCCTCCATCGGCATACTCGCAACCATTTCTTCTGGCCAAACTCATAAAGGGGGTATAGTTGGACGAAATCCAAATCCAATCACAAAACTCCTCGTAGGTACAATCATTGATGGATTTATATTCCACCTGATTCAGGGAAAGATTGGAAACCGTGACCACCACATCCACACTATTTTGCTTCAATTCTTCGAATTCCGCAGGGGTAATGGAATCTCGAATAAGGTGTCTTAAGTTTTCGCTCTCCCCAAAGGTCTTTTTCCCGCGGATAAAATTCTTGACCACGTTCCAATGGTTGATGGAAATCACCTCAATCCCATATTTCTTTTTGATGACAAAAGGGCAATTGTTGAAAATGCTACTCTGGTTGACCGAGGAATAGATTTCCTTGATTTTATCCAACTTGTTCAAGGCCAAATGGGAAATAAGCAGACTGCCCGTGGATGTACCCACAAAGAGGTCGTAATTGTGCTTGGCCTCCTCAATCAGAAATTGGGCTACACCTCCTGCAAAAGCTCCCTTGCTACCTCCTCCAGAAATTACCAATGCCCTCATTTGCCCAAAGTTTTGTCCAAATAGCGTTGTTGTTCCAAATTTAAAGTGGGATATATGGCCTTTACCCTGGCCAAGTTTCCTTCCGCCTTCAAAAAGTCTTTGAGCATTTTTCTACAGGATTTTTTAAAATGCCAAACATGATGATTGCAAGCTTTTATCAAACTTTTCAGGGTGTCATCGTTAAATCCGCCAATGCTTTTTAAATATTGAAATGCCAAAAGTCTAATTTCGAAATGGTATTCGGGTCCTGTGTACGAGCTTAGCTCATTATAAAAATCGGCTTTTTGATCCATAGCATAATCTGCGGTCACCAAAGCCAGGGTTAACCAAAGTAGACGGACATTTTTGTTGGAAAACCCAATAATGTTTGTGGTTTGATCCAAATAGAAACTTCTGTTTTCAGGGAAATCCGTCCAGAGTTTGAATAGTGTTGCTTCCACGGTGGTATAGCTCTGATCACCGAGTAATCCCTCAAAATCCGACCGTACCTCCAAAGGCACTTTGTCCATAGCTAGAGAAACTGCCTGCCTTACCTTAAGCCCCTCACGTTTTAGGAGTTTGTTTAAAAACTGCGGGGAAAGTTGATTGCCGTAATCCAATAAAAGTTGATGCTTCAAGGTTTCCGATTGGTAGGCATCCCAGTTTGCCCCAAGAATTGTCTCTACATTTTCCAGCTTGTCCCCAATTTCCTCCTTCGTCTTATAGTAGGCATCTATGGAAGCATTTTTGGTTCTTAAAAACAGTTTGACCTTTTCAAACGGAAAATCGGATTCTTGCAGCCACGCTTCTTCAAAGCTGGTGAGTTTCATTCCCGAGGCTTTTTCCATTTCCCACATAAAATCGGAAATGGTCACATTCTGAAATGCGAATTTGGTCAGGTAGTTTTGAATCCCTTCCCTAAAAGCCGAATCCCCTACCCTGTCTCGAAGTATTACCAAGGCCCATGCCCCTTTTTCGTAAAAAGTAAGGCTACCCGCACTGGCATTGGTAAGGGCCTCTCCGTGCCCATCCCCAGAAAAATTATCCAAGGCTTTCGCGGTCTCCAACAGCCTCCAATAAAAGTAGTCCTCCCCAAAAATGTCTTTCTCGGCCAAGTACGCATAAAAAGTGGCAAAACCCTCATGAAGCCAATGGTGGGATCCACTCTCTTCGGTAACCAGATTGCCAAACCATTGGTGAGCCATTTCATGTGCATTCACATTGACAAAGTTTTTATCCACAAAGGCAGTGGAATCCACCATAAAAGTGTTGGAAAATATGGTGGCCCCTGTATTCTCCATCCCAGCATATAAAAAGTCCTGCACAGGTATCTGCTTGTAATTCTGCCACGGATAGGGAACCCCAATTTCTTCCTCCAAAAAATCAAACATGCGTTGGGTATGTCTATATGTGGGCTCAACACAAAGACTGTCTTTGGGCTCGTAATAGAGTTCTATAGGAACTCCATTTTTGGATTGCAAGCTTTCCTTTTTAAAATTACCAATGGCAAATGCCACTAAGTAACTGCTCATTGGTTCTTCCATATCAAATCTCCAAGCATTGACATCATCCTGTGGGACAATTTCCTCCAATTCCCCATTGGAAATCACGGTCTGGCTTCGATCGGCGACAATAGTCAAATCAAATTCAATCTTGTCATTCATGTCGTCCAGACTGGGCAACCAATGACTGGTATATTTTCCTTGTCCCTGTGTCCAAATTTGCTTTTTTACCGTGTCTCCATCCCCAATAAAATAGACGGTCTGCTTGGGCAATGCACTGTAGTCAAATTTTAAATGATGGGCATCCCCTTTTCTAAACTGTTTTTTTATCACGAAATGTTGACCATCGGTTTTATGGTTAATGGGCTTGTCATTCAATAGCACTTGATTGAACTTCATTTCCTTGGCATCCAAGAAGATGGAATCCACTGGCTTTAAAATTTTGAAATAGTAGTCAACGCTTCCTTGGATTTTTGCTTCTTCGAAGTCGGGCTGCACCAAAATTTGGCCCCTCACAAAATCCACTTTATCCTGAATTTGGGAAGAAAGGAGTTGGGTCAAAAGAAAAAAAATAAGCACTGGGGCAAGCTTCATGGCAACCGTATCACAAAAGTCTTTCCAAATTACATATTTTAGTTTGATGAATCCCAATTTTCTCCAAACTCCCATCCCATATCTAAAAGGAGTTGGCCCTAACCGAGCCGAGACTCTTAGGACGGAACTGGGCATTGAAACCTACAGGGATTTGTTACATCTTTTTCCCAATCGTTATCTGGATAAAACCCAGTACTATAAAATTGCCCAGCTACAAGCCAGTGGTGCAGATGTACAAGTGGTGGGAAAAATTGTGCATATAAAAACCGTGGAGCAAAAGCGCGGCAAACGTCTTGTGGCCAAATTTGTTGATGATACGGGCGAAATGGAACTGGTATGGTTCAGAATGCAGAAATGGATCAGGGAAAATCTGAAATTGAACGAGCCTTATGTCGTTTTCGGAAGAATAAATAGGTACGGGAGTTCCTTTTCCATGCCGCACCCTGAAATGGAATTACTTTCGGAACACCAGCAAGGGCTAAAGGTGGCTATGCAACCCATTTACCCTTCCACTGAAAAGTTAAGTGCCAAGGGAATCAACAATAGAGTGGTCAGTAAAATGCAGCAACAACTATTGCTGGAATCCAAAGGACAGTTTGTGGAGTCGCTCTCCCCTATTATTCTGGATGAGCTCCGCTTGATTTCAAAGAGCGAGGCGCTTTTGAACATTCACTTTCCCAAAAGTCAGGAACTGTTGGCCAAGGCCCAATTTCGACTCAAATTTGAGGAATTGTTTTTTGTACAACTTCAACTGATTTCCAAAAAACTGATTCGGAAGCAAAAGATTAGAGGTTTGCCCTTTGACCAAGTGGGGGAAAAGTTCAATACCTTTTTTGAACACCATCTGCCTTTTGAACTGACCAATGCCCAGAAAAAAGTCATCAAGGAAATTAGAAACGATTTAGGCAGCAATGCCCAAATGAACCGTTTGCTCCAAGGGGATGTGGGTTCTGGAAAGACGATTGTGGCCCTCATGTGCATGTTATTGGCCATAGACAATGGGTATCAGGCCTGTTTAATGGCCCCTACCGAGATTTTGGCTCAGCAACATTACAATGGGTTAAAGGAATTATTGGGCAAAATGGAGGTGAAGATTGCCCTGTTGACGGGATCCACTAAAAAGTCGGAGCGTACCTTGCTGCACAACCAGTTGGAAAATGGGAATCTCAATATTTTGGTAGGTACCCATGCGGTTCTGGAAGATAAGGTTCAATTTAAAGACCTTGGTCTGGCCATTATTGACGAACAACACCGCTTTGGCGTAGCACAACGCTCCAAATTGTGGCACAAAAATGAAACCCCTCCCCATATTCTGGTGATGACGGCCACACCCATTCCCAGAACCTTGGCCATGAGTCTTTACGGGGATTTGGATGTTTCCGTAATTGACGAGTTACCCCCTGGTAGAAAAGCCATCAAGACGGTTCATCGTTTTGACAATAACCGATTAAAAGTTTTTGGGTTCCTAAAAGATGAAATCAAGAAGGGGAGGCAAGTTTATATTGTGTATCCCCTAATTCAGGAATCCGAAGCTTTGGATTACAAGGATTTGATGGACGGCTATGAGAGTATTGTCCGTGATTTTCCACTTCCCGATTATCAAATTTCCATCGTTCATGGTAAGATGAAGCCAGCGGACAAGGATTATGAAATGGAAAGATTCGTGCGAGGTGAGACCCATATTATGGTGGCCACCACCGTTATTGAGGTAGGTGTTAACGTCCCCAATGCCTCTGTGATGATCATTGAAAGTGCTGAACGTTTTGGTCTTTCGCAATTACATCAGCTTCGTGGACGTGTGGGTCGTGGAGCTGAACAAAGCTTTTGTATTTTGATGACTGGAAACAAGTTGTCCGAAGACGCCAAAACCCGTTTGCAAACCATGACCCGAACCAATGATGGATTTGAGATTGCTGAGGTGGACTTGAAACTTCGCGGTCCTGGGGACTTAATGGGTACCCAGCAAAGTGGGCTCCTCAATTTAAAGATAGCGGATATTGTAAAAGACAACCAGATATTGCAAACCGCCAGATATCACGCCATCCAACTTTTAAAAGTGGATCCCAGATTGGAGAAACCTGAAAATCTTCCTATTCGCTCGGCCTACAGCATAATGTCTAAAGGGAAAGACATTTGGGGGTATATCAGCTAATTATCTTTTAAGCAATTTCTCGGCTTCAAATCGGAAAGAAGGAAATTC
Source organism: Flagellimonas sp. (assembly GCF_965215805.1). Lineage (GTDB taxonomy): Bacteria > Bacteroidota > Bacteroidia > Flavobacteriales > Flavobacteriaceae > Flagellimonas. Next base: position 3,534,932 of record NZ_OZ244124.1, read on the forward strand.
ATAATCAAGAAGCAAGTTTCCTTCAAAATCCATAAACATGATAGCTGAAGATTTTGGGACATTTTCTCCACGGCTGAATCGCAAATAGGTGACTGCAAAGGTCATCGTCTCCAAATCAATTTTAAATTCTTGTGGGACAATAACATCAGCATCAAAATCCAAAGTGTCTCGATTAAAGAAAGCCATATATTTTTCTTGATCAACAGTGAATGAATCATTTTCGTTGAAATCAAAATAAGCTGGAATTCCTATAGCCATAGAATTGTCCACATAAGCAACTTTGCCATCTGAAATTGACACATTGGATATTTTATCATCCGTGGCAAGAAAGTAATTGAACGTGGTGGTGGAGTGCTTAACATTGCCTGTGGTTAAATCAATAATCTCCATTTTACTAGGTCGCGTAGCCACAAAAATATCATGGCCGTCAACAAATGTAGTTTTCAACCCTGCGGTTCGATTAGAAAATACTTCGTTTAATGAACTTGAATTATAAACAATTAAACCCTCTTTATATGTATCCAAAGCTTCCTCAGATCTATCATCATATTGAACAAAAAAATAATCCTCTGTTACCAAAATGCCATGTGGAGTATCACCTGTGAAGGCTTTCTCCAAAAAGGGAAACTCTGTTACTTCTGAATTAGACAAATTATGAGTCAATAATCTAAGGTTCCCCTGATCACAAACATCATTTTCGAAAGAAAAAAGTCTGTTTTTATCCCATCCAATTTGTCCAGCATCGAAAAAACAATTGTTGGTAATGGGAAAGTAATCCTTGTACGACCCAGAGACAATCTGGTTATCATCCAAATCCATCATTATGTAAATAGCATCTGGTCCTTGAAGATCTCCTTGTTTAAAAAGCAATAAATTTTCCAATCCATTTGAACGAAATATGGCATTCGGTTCCAGGTTCAAAGTATTGGTGATATTGGTGAGATTGGATGGTTCTTTCCGACCCTGTATAAAATCAATTGTATGGTACTCACCTTCACCCCCGTTATATTCCTTTACTAAGGCCGTAACGCTGAAGGGAATGGTGTTGTTCCCAGGATTACTTAAATCTGAATCCGAATCAGTACTGCAAGAAAAAATGGCAATTGCCCAAAGAATAATTAGGTTCCTTCTTATCATGATAAAATGCTTGCAACAAATAAAATGCAATTTGATTTCAGGAGAAAGAAAATTCGACAAGAAGATCCAGTATTACCTTTTAAATAAAAACGCCCAGCTTTCGCTGGGCATTTTCCTAATTTAATTCCCTAAGTAAATTGGTTTAGTTAATTCCTTCTCCTTTTTCAGCTTTGTCCAAGTTGGCCTGAACACGATCACGGTTTACCTGGGCGGGCGCATTTTCTAAAGCAAGCTTTAAATGTTTAATTGTCGATTTATTATCCCCTAAAGCCGAATACCCTCTGGCCAAACCATAGTGTACTGGCCATGTACCTTTATGATTCTTGGCATTCCATTTAAAAACTTCCAAAGCCTTATCCGTTTTGCCTTGACCAATAAGCTGTCTTCCATAACCATGTACTTGGAAAACAGTTCCCAGAGGCATCGCCTCTTGCATAAGGGCTTCAGCCTCTGCAGTTTTACCTTGCTTGGCCAATATTTGAGACTTTATGCTCAAATTATTGAAGTTCTTTTGGCTGAAAAACTGACCGGCAATAGCGGCATCTACCCATCCTAGGGCCTCGTCCAAATCACCACCATTATTTTGGGCAAAATTGGCCGCCTGCTCCCAGCTTTGTCTGCTAAATCCAGGGTTGGTCTGCAATTCCTGACGAATCCGAGCCAAAACATTTTCGGTTACATCGGTTTCTACCTTAAAAGGGATTTGCTTTTTCTCCCAGCTAAGTGAAGCTACTGCAGATGTGGCATCTACTTCATCAAAGCTAAAAGTAAGTTGCTCTACATGTGGAATCTCCTTGGTGGAGACATCCACACGAAGGGCATCGTCACCTGGCTCATAAAAATAACTTCCCCATGCCCCATGGTTCTTGGAAAAGATTACCGTTGCCGAATTGTCTTCATTGACAATCATGTGCAAGCCATATTTACCGGCTGGAAGTATTTTACCTCCAATGGTCAAATCATGGCTGGTCTTGAAAATAGTGTTTTCATTGGCACCTGCCCTCCATGGTGATTCGGTAGCGGTTCCGAATCCCAAGTTGTTCATTCCATAAGGGACTAGAGCGCCCCAAATTTCCCTATCGTTTACGCTGGGTCTAGAGTAAACAATAGTGACATCTGTAGTTCCAATGCGTTGGGAAACTTTAGCCATTTGACTACCTCTGGGCAGAAAGGTAAGCTGGGCATAGCTACTTGTGGAAATACAGAATGCAGCGATGAGAATCATGGCCGTAATGGCCGTGTAACTTTTTTTCATTTGTTCGTTTTTGATGAGTTAATGAATAAACTTTCTAGGTTGACTCCCAAGGTAGAAACCTCATCGTTCCTATAGCGTTACAACAATGTTAAAATAAAGGTAAACGTGTTAAAATTCAGAAGCTTACAGCTAAGATGTTCAGTACCAATACCTAGCCAAATCCAAACCATGGGTTGATGGGTAAAACAAGTTCGGGAACACCCTTTACCCTTTGGTTTTGAAGGAACATTCTGATGTAATTTAGCTCCAGGCTAACATTCAGGGTTGTTTTTGTTTTAAATCAAAAAACACACTCAATCCAATGGTTTCCATAGCAAAAACTTGTCTTGAACATCGTAATTTTCCAAACTTAAAATGAAGCTTTTGCTTTTCATATTTTAAATTTACCAGCTTATTAATTATTGAATGCAACGATGAGTAAAACACTATTTGATAAGGTTTGGGATTCCCACGTGGTTCAACATATTGAAAACGGTCCCGATGTACTTTTTATAGATAGACATTTGGTTCATGAGGTCACTAGTCCTGTGGCGTTCCTTGGACTTAAAAACAGAGGCATAAAAGTGCTTTACCCTGAGCGCACTTTTGCCACTGCAGATCATAATACGCCAACCATTAACCAACATTTGCCCGTTAAGGACAAGCTTTCGGCCAATCAGTTGAAAGCTCTGGAGGAGAATTCCAAAGCGCATAACATTCCCTATTGGGGGCTTGGACATGAGAAAAATGGTATTGTTCACGTGATTGGGCCGGAAAACGGAATTACAGTTCCCGGGGCAACCATAGTTTGTGGGGACTCCCATACGTCCACCCATGGTGCTTTTGGAGCCATTGCTTTTGGAATTGGAACCAGCGAGGTTGAAATGGTGCTTTCCACGCAGTGCATCATGCAGCCAAAGCCAAAGAGTATGCGCATCAACATTGATGGTGAATTGAATAGAGCTGTGACACCCAAGGATGTTGCCCTGTTCATCATCTCCAAATTGACCACTTCCGGAGCTACAGGTTACTTTGTGGAATATGCAGGGGAGGTTTTCCGAAACATGTCCATGGAAGGACGTATGACCGTGTGTAACCTAAGCATAGAAATGGGAGCTCGGGGTGGAATGATTGCCCCTGACCAAAAGACTTTCGATTACGTTCAAGGACGGGAATATGCTCCAAAAGGTGAAGCTTGGAACAAAGCTATGACATACTGGGAACAACTGCACACCGATGAGGATGCAAGCTTTGACAAGGAAATTTCCTTTGATGCTTCCGAGATAGAACCTATGATTACGTACGGAACCAATCCTGGAATGGGAATGGGTATCCAAAAGTACATTCCATTAGCTGAAGCTGTGGAAGGCGGAACCGCTACCTATAAAAAATCCCTGGACTATATGGATTTCAATGAGGGAGATGCCATGATTGGCAAGCCTATTGATTTCGTATTTCTTGGAAGTTGTACCAATGGTAGAATTGAAGATTTTAGGGCATTTGCTTCCATTATCAAGGGAAGAAGAAAAGCGGACAATGTTATCGCTTGGCTGGTTCCAGGGTCGCACCGTGTTGAAGAGGCCATTAAGGAAGAAGGTATTCTGGATATTTTGCATGAAGCTGGATTTGAATTGCGGGAACCTGGCTGTTCTGCCTGCTTGGCCATGAATGATGATAAAATTCCTGCAGGGAAATACGCTGTGAGTACTTCCAATCGAAACTTTGAAGGAAGACAAGGGCCAGGTGCACGTACCCTTTTGGCGAGTCCTTTGGTTGCAGCGGCAGCAGCAGTTACCGGAAAAGTAACCGACCCAAGAGAATTATTGGAATTACAAGAAGCATAACCAAACTGTACACTGATTATTGATCATTGTTAATTGAAAAAAATGGCATACGATAAATTCAACATACTTAAAAGTTCCGCAGTTCCACTTCCGATAGAGAATGTGGACACGGATCAAATCATTCCAGCCCGTTTTCTTAAAGCTACAGAGCGAAAAGGTTTTGGAGATAATCTCTTTAGGGACTGGAGATTTAATTCCGACGATACCCCTAAAGAGCATTTTGTGCTAAACAATCCCATTTATAGTGGGAAAATTTTGGTGGGCGGAAAGAACTTCGGTTCCGGCTCATCCAGAGAGCATGCCGCCTGGGCTGTCTACGATTACGGGTTCCGTTGTGTGGTATCCAGCTTCTTTGCGGATATTTTTAGGAACAACTGTTTGAACATTGGAGTCCTTCCGGTACAGGTGAGTCCAGAGTTTTTGGATAATATCTTTAAAGCGATAGAAGCCAATCCAGACACAGAATTGGAAATCAACCTTCCCGAGCAGACCATAACCTTATTGGAAACTGGAGAACAGGAGAGTTTCGCCATAAACGATTATAAAAAAGAGAATATGCTTAATGGATTTGATGATATTGACTATTTGTTGAACATCAAAACCAATATTGAGCAATTTGCCCAGAATACTCCGCTTTAACAACACTTAAGAGAGAACCTATGGCACAGCGGAGCGTCGAAATAATGGATACCACCCTTAGGGATGGTGAACAGACCTCTGGAGTTTCCTTTTCTTCATCAGAGAAACTTACCTTGGCCAAACTGCTATTGGAAGAACTTAAGGTTGACCGTATTGAAGTGGCGTCCGCACGGGTTTCCGATGGGGAATTCAATGCGGTGAAAAACATTACAGATTGGGCAGAGATTGAGGGTTATCTGGATCGTGTGGAGGTGTTGACCTTTGTGGACAAAGGTGTTTCCCTAAAATGGATGGAGCAGTCCGGAGCCAAGGTCCAAAATTTGTTGACTAAGGGCTCATTAAACCATCTAACACATCAACTTAAGAAAACCCCAGAACAACATTTCAAGGAAATCGCTGAGGTTATCACCCAGGCTGAATCCATGGGTATCACTACCAACGTATACTTGGAGGACTGGAGCAATGGGATGCGCAACTCGCCTGATTATGTGTTTGAATTTCTGGATTTTTTGACGCAGCAGCCGGTCAAACGAATATTGTTGCCGGATACCTTGGGCATATTGACCCACGAGGAGGCGTTTAGCTTTCTTAACCAAATCATTAAGAAATATCCTGACTCCCATGTCGATTTTCACGGACACAACGACTACGATTTGAGTGTGGCCAATGTGATGGAAGCCCTAAAGGCTGGATGCCATGGGTTACACCTTACTGTTAACGGGATGGGCGAACGTGCGGGCAATGCTCCACTTGCCAGTGTGGTTGCTGTCATCAACGATTTTATGCCTGAAATTACTATCGGAGTCAAGGAATCTTCCTTGTTTAAAGTAAGTAAACTGGTATCTGCTTTTACAGGTTTTGGAATCCCCGACAATAAACCTATCGTAGGAGATAATGTTTTTACACAAACCGCTGGAATACATGCAGATGGAGATAGTAAAAAGAATCTTTACTTTAATGATTTATTACCAGAGCGATTTGGCAGGAAACGCAAGTATGCCCTAGGCAAAACTTCAGGAAAAGCCAACATTCAGAAGAATCTGCAAGAGCTGGGACTTACCTTAAATGATGAGGAGCTAAAGAAAGTTACTGAGCGAATCATTGAATTGGGAGATAAAAAGGAACGCGTTACCAAGGAGGATCTGCCTTATATTATTTCTGATGTGCTTGATTCCGAATTGCACCAACAACGGGTATTTGTAAAATCTTATGTTCTAACGCATTCCAAAGGACTCAAACCCTCCACTACCCTGTCCATTGAAATTGATGGAAGGACCTATGAGGAAAACGCACAGGGGGATGGTCAATTTGATGCCTTTATCAATGCCCTCAAAAAAATATATCAAAAAGAAAAGGTGGACTTACCCAAATTGGTGGATTATGCCGTGCGAATCCCTCCTGGTAGTAATTCTGATGCCCTTTGCGAGACCATCATCACCTGGCAAACCAAGGAGAAGGATTTCACCACACGAGGACTGGACTCCGATCAAACGGTGTCAGCCATAAAAGCCACAGAGAAAATGCTCAACCTCTTTTGAATAGAGGCAAGACAAAGAGAAACAAGAATAAAGACCAATTGCTAACTGACAACCGTTAACTGTTAGCTGTTAACTGTTAACTGAAAACCGATAATCAACATATGAAACTGAACATTGCCCTTTTAGCTGGAGATGGAATAGGCCCCGAAGTAATAGATCAGGCCGTAAAAGTATCCAATGCCATAGCCGAGAAATTCAATCATGATATAAGCTGGACTCCCGCCCTGACCGGCGCAGCCGCCATAGATGCCGTTGGAGAACCTTATCCGGATGAAACCCATGAGGTTTGCGCCAATGCCGATGCCGTTTTGTTTGGTGCCATTGGCCATCCACGTTTTGATAACGACCCATCGGCCAAGGTGCGTCCGGAGCAAGGTCTTTTAAAAATGAGACAAAAGCTGGGGTTGTTTGCCAATGTGAGGCCCACATTTACTTTTCCTTCGCTTATCGACAAGTCTCCGCTAAAGCAAGATCGTATTGAAGGGACAGATTTGATTATCCTTCGTGAACTGACAGGAGGAGTCTATTTTGGTGAAAGAGGAAGAAAGGACGATGGGGATACTGCTTTTGACACCATGACCTACCAACGTTTTGAAGTGGAGCGCTTAGCTCGCAAAGGTTTTGAAATGGCCTTGAAACGAGGTAAAAAACTATGTTGCGTGGACAAAGCCAATGTTTTGGAAGCTTCGAGATTGTGGAGAGAAACCGTACAGGCTTTGGAAAAAGAATATCCGGATGTGGAGGTAACCTATGAATTTGTGGATGCCGTTGCCATGCGATTGATTCAATGGCCCAAAGGATACGATGTAATCATCACAGCCAACCTTTTTGGGGATATCCTAACAGATGAAGCTTCTGTGATTTCAGGATCTATGGGATTGATGCCCTCTTCTTCGGTAGGAAGCAAGGTTTCCCTTTACGAACCCATACATGGATCATACCCGCAAGCAGCAGGTAAAGACATTGCCAATCCATTGGCTACGGTTCTTTCAGCCGCTATGTTGTTTGAAGATTTGGATTTGCCGGACGAAGCCCAGGCGATTCGCGATGTGGTGAACAAATCTTTGGCAGAAGGAATTGTCACAGAAGATTTAGCCGATGGTGGAAAAGCTTATAAGACCAGCGAAGTTGGAGATTGGTTGGCTGCGAACTTATAAATATCAAACCAAACTAAGCCAAAGAGCCCCGGGATTCCTCGGGGCTTTTTTATTTCTGAAAACAGGAGAAAAGTTCAAATTCAAAACTCAAGTTCAAGTTCAACTCATATGACAGACACCAAGAACAAAGAACAAAGAATCAATAATCAAGAATCAAGAATCAAGACTAATTATCTAACAATCCAATAATCCAATAATCCAAAACCAATCACCCAGCATCGAACATCAAACACCGAGCATCTAGCATGCCAAATCTGACATCTGAAATCTCATATCTCAAGTCTAACCACCCATCCGTCAATTCAAAAGGGGTATTCGTCAATTTAACCTCAATTAAAATCATACACCCACATAGTTTTGGCCTGAAACTGTAATTTATCAGATCATGCGAAATCTAAGCATTTTAATTACCCTCTTATTATACTTCCCCTTACAGGGTCTTGGCCAAAAGAAAATAAAACTCACTAAAAACCCTGTGGTCTGGACATACCAATTAGAACCAAGGAACCCATTACCGGAAAACGTTAAAACCTATAGCATTGAAATTCAAACAGACTTGGATCCAATGGATTTTTGGGATGAAGCAAATTGGTTATCGCAGGTAAGAGATAAGGATTATCGCGAAAAAGAGCTTTTGAGACAAAAAGCAGTAAAAGATACCTTGCGTAAATGGGGATCCAAATATATGGGCTTAAACAAACATCCTTTTGTTGAATCCACTCAAAATTCCGATTTAACCATCAAACTAGCAACCGATTCATTTAAATTGGAAAACCTTCAAATGGATGTAGATTACTCCGATCCGGAGAGCATATTGGGAGAGCTTGATATTTCAGCTATGTTAACTGTACTTGACAACAACGGCAAGATTCTTTTGGACAGTCCAATAAGGTATTACATCGATGACCTAGATGGCAAAACAACTTATCTCAAGGTGCGGCACTTTATGATGAATCCTTCTTTTAAATTGAAATTCAAAATGACTAAAAAACCAGAAAAGAAACGCAAACTTTTGGTAAAAAGAGTGAAAAAGTACGAAGCTGACATCCTAGAGTATTTTGTCATTGAAGCCGGAAAAACCCTAAAGCAGAATTTCATAGTTCAAAGCAAACAGATCCATGCCGCAACATTTGGCATAAAGAATAAAGGACATGAGGCTCTTAACGATGCCAGTGAACGGGCAAAATCTGCTATTAACGCTGTTTCCGCTTTTAGCAAGAAGAAAAGACGGTCTTGGAGTGATGTCCAACCCGACCTTAGCTCTGCATTGCACGATTGGCGCGATCAACTATCAAGAGCCACCAACCCAGAAGTACAAAAAGCATTGCATTCCAACATCGCATTAGTGTCCCTTTTATCGAACGACTTAACAACTTGCAAGCTGCATCTGAATAAAATTCCCCAGTACAAAGATTTGGAATCCAAAGGTAGTTTGTCTGGTTCCTATATTTATTATCTCAAAGGATTGGACGCGGCTCTGAAATTCAAAGAGAAACATGGAAAATTTGCGAATATTCAGTAACCCATACCAAGTTACTTTGTAAAACCCAACACAAATTTGGTATAACAACCGATGTTTGACATCCAGCATCTAGCACCAAATTCCAAGCTTTAAGAACTACTATAATCTTATTACCAATAATTTCTATGGATTCAAAAACGTATCTTTATTCTGGAAAGAGACAATTGCTCATGGACATCAATTTGCGTAAATACAACTTTATTCAAAGGCTTATCACTATAAAAAATGAGAAAGCCATGGATATCCTTGAGCAAACCTTGGATAAACTTATCGACCATAATTATCATATTACAGAAGAGAACCTTAATCTTCTTAATGAAAGACTCGAAAGCTATCTAAATAATCCGGACGACCTGATGGACTGGGAGACTTCCAACAAGGATTAGAAAAATGGCATATGCCATTAAGCTATTTCCCGAAGCACTTAAAGACTTTAAAAGTGCTCAACGTTGGTACACTTCACACAATAAAGAACTGGGGAATAGATTCAAACAATCAATTCAGGAGAAGGTAGACCTAATTGCCAAAAATCCATATCAGTTCCAAAAAAGGCACAAAGAACTGCGCATGGCATTGGCCAAGGTGTTTCCTTACGCCATTTATTTCATAATCGACGCTAACCACAAACGAATTGTAATCCTTGCTATTTTACACACAAAGAGAAATCCAAAAATCCCAACAAGCAGATAATACTTAAAGAATATAATCCGTACTCAAAAAGTTGCTCACCTTGGCTTCCAGCAATTGTTCTATGGTCTCGTTGTTCAAATCGTTGTCCTTAAAAGCTACAAAGGTTCTAACGGAAAAGGAGCGCAATGCATCATGCACACTTAAAGTCGATTGCGCAGAATCTTTTCGTCCTGTAAAGGGATACACGTCCGGGCCACGTTGACAGGAACTGTTCAGGTTAACACGGCAAACTAGGTTTGCAAGGGTATCAATTAACGGAGATAGAGTGTAAACATCCTTCCCAAACAAACTCACCTGTTGCCCATAGTTGGATTCTGCCATATCATCCAAAGGTTCTTCAATATCGGTAAAGGATACCACTGGAATTATAGGACCAAACTGCTCTTCTTCATAAACCCGCATATCCTTGGTCACCGGATAAAGTACCGCGGGCCAGATATAGTTATCAGAGCGTTTTCCACCTTTTTTGTTTTGCACTTTGGCTCCTTTGGCTTTGGCATCATCCAACAACTCTTGAATGTAATCCGGCTTTCCAGGTTCAGGAAGTGGGGTTAACTTAGCCCCTTCATCCCATGGATTACCAAATTTCAAAGCGTCCACTTTCTCCGAGAATCGTTTTAAAAATTCATCCTTTACATCTTCATGTACATACACTACTTTCAAGGCGGTACAACGCTGTCCATTAAAGGAAAGGGTTCCTGCAATGCATTCGTTTATGGTAAGGTCCAAATCGGCATCTGGGAGAATAATAGCTGGATTTTTGGCCTCCAATCCCAATACCAATCGTAAACGGTTGCTCTTGGGGTGCTGGTCTTGCAATGCATTGGCCGATTTACTATTTCCAATCAGTGCCAACACATCCACCTTTCCGGTTTTCATGATGGGTGCCGCTACTGCCCTACCCCTACCAAATAAAATATTCACCACCCCTTTAGGGAAACTGCTTTGGAAAGCTTCCAAAAGAGGTGTAATCAAAAGGACACCATGCTTTGCGGGTTTAAAGATGGTGGTATTCCCCATAATAATGGCGGGAATCAATAGCGCAAAAGTTTCATTCAATGGATAATTGTATGGCCCCAAACAAAGCACTACACCAAGTGGACCCCTACGGATATGGGCATATACCCCATCGTGTTTTGAAAACTTGGCAGAATTACGATCCAATTGCTTGTAGTCCTCAATGGTATCGTAGATATACTCCACTGTTCGGTCAAATTCTTTATAAGAATCCGGCATGGACTTCCCTATTTCCCACATCAACAGTTTAACCACTTCTTCCCGTTTTTCCTCCATCTTTTTAACGAAGGATTCCATACACTCTATTCGGTCTTTCACCTTCATGGTCGGCCAAAGTCCCTGCCCTTGGTCAAATGCTCCAATGGCCGCATCCAATGCTTCGAGCGCCTCTTCTTCCCCCATATTGGGAATGCTTCCCAAAACGGTATGGGCATATTCCTTAGTGGAGGATATGGTAGAAATAACTTCCGTATTTTCTCCTTTCCATTCTCTCAATTCCCCGTCCACCAAATATGTTTTTTGATGGATCTGTGAGGTAATCTGCAATGCTTCCGGTATGGTTGTCTTAGATGGCATATCCTGGATTTTAGTATTAAGTTGTGCTGCTTTTTAGTCTAGCAAAAGACAAAGCTAACACAAAAAAGCTTTGTAAAGACCTTATTTATCAAGGGATAACAACGAAAACGTTTAAGTAAGTCCCATTTAAAAAAAGAAGTTTCAATTGTGATGGAATCAAACCAGATATTGGAACAAATCGGGTTTGTTATTCAAATAATCGCCATAGAAATTATTGTCCTTCATTCTAGAAATCAAGGGTTCCAAATCGTCTGGAGATTTTAGTTCGATACCCACCACAGCTGGTGCATTTTCCCGACTTGATTTTTTGGAATATTCAAAATGGGTAATATCATCGGTGGGGCCCAAAATATCGGCCACAAATTCTTTCAATGCCCCTGGTCTTTGCGGAAATCGAACTATGAAGTAGTGCTTGAGGTTTCCATAGAGCAGAGCTCTTTCCTTAATTTCCGCGGTTCGGGTGATGTCATTGTTACTGCCGCTGATTATACACACCACATTTTTGCCCTTAATTTCTTCCTTGAAATCATCCAGTACCGCTATGGTCAAAGCCCCTGCTGGTTCCACTACAATAGCATCCCGGTTATAGAGTTCCAAAATGGTCTGGCAGACTTTCCCTTCGGGAACAGTTTCCATTATAAATAGGTGATTTCGGCAGATGGGAAATGTATATGCCCCTACTTTTTGCACAGCTGCCCCATCCACAAACTTATCAATCTGGGAAAGCTCCACGAGCTCTCCTTTTTTTATGGATTTTTTCATGGAAGGTGCCCCTGCTGGTTCTACACCAATAATTTTGGTGTTGGGAGATAGTTCCTTGAACGTGGCGCATAGGCCAGATGCCAATCCACCTCCTCCAACGGCCACAAAGACATAATCAATAGGTTCTTGAGCTTGGTTTAAAAGCTCCAATCCAATCGTGGCCTGACCTTCAATGGTTTTTGGATCATCAAAAGGATGGACAAATGTTTTATTGTGCTCTTCACAAAACGCTTTGGAAGCCTTGTACGAATCATCAAAAGTATCGCCCTCCAAAACGACTTTCACGCGCTCACCTCCAAACATTTTAGTCTGGTCAATCTTTTGTTTTGGAGTAACCACGGGCATAAAAATGGTTCCCTCTACCCCTAAATGGTTACAGGCAAAGGCCACTCCTTGGGCATGATTCCCAGCACTGGCACAGACCACCCCTTGTTTTAAGGCCTCTGGGGCAAGCGAATTGATTTTATTGAAAGCGCCCCGAATTTTATAACTACGAACCCGTTGCAAATCCTCTCGCTTCAGCCACACATTGGCCTCCAATTGCTTGGAATACCGAATACTCTTTTGCAATGGAGTTTCGTCAGCCACTTGGGCAATAACCTTGGCCGCCTGCTGAATATCCTCTAGCTGAGGAAAATAAGGGGGCACATGTTGCGCCCCCTTTTTTGTATTTGATGTTGTGTTGCTTTTCATGGAAAAACACCCTTTAACTTCCCGAATTGAAAGTCTACAATTTAAACGATGGGTTTCATCGCAGTCATGGATTCCCTTAACCGAGTTCCAACAATCTCCACGGGATGCTCACGAAGCGCTTTATTTACTGCAATAAGCTTCACGTTGTCCACTCCATTGTCTTTATCTGCACCGTACTGGGTTCCAATAACGTCAATGTCCACGGTTTTCATGAAGTCCTCCAAAAGCGGCTTACAGGCGTGATCAAACAGATAGCAACCATACTCAGCGGTATCTGAAATAACGCGGTTCATCTCGAACAACTTTTTTCTTGCTATGGTATTGGCAATCAATGGAGTTTCGTGCAAGGACTCATAATAAGCCGATTCTCCAATGATTCCCGATTCTGTCATAGTTTCATAGGCCAATTCTACCCCTGATTTTACAAAGGCGACCATCAACACACCATTATCATAGTATTCTTGCTCGGAAATCTCAACATCTCCGGCAGGCGTCTTTTCAAAAGCCGTTTCTCCGGTAGCAGCTCTCCATGTCAACAGGTTTTTATCTCCATCGGCCCAATCCTCCATCATAGTTTTGGAGAAATGACCGCTCATAATATCATCTTGATGTTTTTGGAACAAAGGACGCATAATATCCTTAAGTTCCTCGGCCAGATCGTAAGCCTTAATCTTGGCAGGATTGGACAAACGATCCATCATATTGGTTACCCCGCCATGTTTTAATCCTTCGGTAATGGTTTCCCATCCGTATTGAATAAGTTTGGAAGCATAACCGGCATCCACACCTTTTTCCAACATTTTATTAAAAGACAAGATGGAACCAGTTTGTAGCAGACCACAAAGAATGGTTTGTTCTCCCATTAAATCCGATTTTACTTCAGCCACAAAGGAAGATTCCAAAACCCCAGCTCTGTGTCCACCTGTACCAGCGGCATACGCTTTAGCCTGCTCCAATCCCTTACCCTCAGGGTCGTTTTCCGGGTGAACGGCAATCAGGGTTGGTACACCAAAACCTCTTTTGTATTCTTCCCGCACTTCCGAACCGGGGCTCTTTGGCGCCACCATGATCACGGTAAGGTCCTCACGGATTTGCATCCCTTCTTCCACGATGTTAAAACCATGGGAGTAAGACAAGGTTGCTCCTTGCTTCATTAGTGGCATAACAGCGCTAACAACATTGGTGTGCTGCTTGTCCGGCGTAAGGTTGATTACCAAATCGGCGGTAGGAATCAACTCCTCATAGGTACCTACGTTGAAGTTGTTTTCCGTGGCATTTTTGTACGACTGTCTTTGTTCCTTAATGGCAGCCTCCCGAAGCGTGTAGGAGATATCTAATCCGGAATCACGCATGTTCAAGCCTTGGTTCAAGCCCTGGGCACCGCATCCTACGATTACAATCTTTTTTCCTTTTAGTGCGGTTACGCCATCTGCAAATTCGCTGGCTTCCATAAACCTACATTTTCCCAATTGGGTCAATTGATCGCGAAGGGACAGCGTATTAAAGTAATTTGTCATTTTTGGTTTTTATTTAATGCTATTTATTGATTTTGAAACTCTTCTAGAATTTTGGTGATGGGCATTGTGGCCTTGGTTACGGCAATCCTTCCTGAACGCACAAATTGCATTATCCCGTAAGACTCCAAAGCATCATGCATTTCATCAATTTCGTGTCGTCTCCCTGTTTTAGCCAAAACAAAAAAGTCACGTGCCACCGTTACAATTTGCGAATTGCTCTCTTTGATGATATTCTGGATTTGACGCTCGTCAAACAAGAGGTCCGAGGCAATTTTGAACAAAGCAGATTCTTGATATATGGTATCATCATCAGTATGATAATAGGCTTTGATCACTTCTATTTGCTTTTCAATCTGCCCCACGATTTTGCGCGCCCAATCTTCAGTTGAATAAATTACAATAGTGAATTTTGAAACATGTTCAATTTCTGATTTAGAGACATTTAAACTCTCTATGTTAATGTGTCTCTTTAAGAATATTCCAGATATTCTATTCAATAGTCCCACGTTATTTTCCGAATAAACCGAAATGGTATACCATTGTTTTTCCATGCTTATTTTGTTTTAACCGCAACGATTACTCCCGTTGACCAGTCCATTTTAGTAATTGTAAAATCTTGTCTTCTTTCCAATTTGTCAACCAAGGAAGCTACATAGGTTGAATGTCCTTCCGGCCAATTGGGTTGCTCCGTCATATCATCAATGACATAAAACCCTCCAACCTTGATTAAATCCAATGTTTCTTCCAGCAAGCTGTATTTTCCAGGCCAGGCATCCGCAAAGACCAAGTCGAACTTTTCTTCCTGGTTTTGTACTATCCAATCTTCACCATCCGCGCAAATCAATTGGAGACGTTCATCAGTGCCAAAAAAGCTCGTTGCAATTTGAATGAGATCCATATCGTTGTCCACGCTGATCAACTTGGATGCACTATCCATTCCTTCCAGCATCCATGCCAAGGACAAACCCATTCCCGTTCCCAATTCCAAGAAGCGCCCAGCAGGTTTGGAAGCCACCAAAGTCTTCAGAAATGTGCCTATATACATATCCGAAGGCATGGTGAATCCAATTTCATCGGACTTGCTCAGCAAGGCAGCATACACATTGGGTGTATCCAAGATATTTGCTTGGTTCATGTTACTTCAATCGAATATCGGATACCGAGGCTCCTGATGGAATCATTGGAAATACATTGTCTTCCTTCTCTACTCGAACCTCCAAAAAATAGGGGTCTTTGGATGCAATCATTTCCTCAACAGCATCTTTTAAATCTCCACGTTCTGTAACTCTTCTGGACTTGATGTGATACCCTTCCGCTATCTTCACAAAATCCGGATTGGTCATCACCGTTGAGGCATATCTGCTTTCAAAGAAAAGTTCCTGCCATTGGCGCACCATTCCCAAGTGATCATTGTTCAATACCACAATCTTTACTGGAACATTATGCTGAAAGATAACGCCGAGTTCCTGAATGGTCATCTGATATCCTCCATCCCCAATAATGGCTACAACCTCACGTTCCATGGCACCCATTTTAGCCCCAATGGCCGCGGGTAATGCAAATCCCATAGTTCCCAGTCCGCCTGAGGTGACATTACTCTTGGTCTGCTTGAATTTGGCATACCTACAAGCGATCATTTGATGCTGTCCAACATCGGTAACCACCACGGCTTTATGTCCAGAGGCTTTATTGATTTGTTCAATGACCTCACCCATGGTAAGACCTTCTTTGGTAGGTTCTATATCTTTTTTGATAACCGTGTCGTATTCAATCTGATATTTTTTATCAAATTCCCCCAACCATTCCTTATGTTCTTTCTTGTTGATCAATGGCAACAACAAATCCAATGTTTGTTTGGCATTTCCGAGCACCGCTATATCTGCATTTACATTTTTATTGATTTCGGCAGGGTCAATTTCAAAATGTATCACCTTGGCCTGATTGGCATAGGTGTCCAAATTACCCGTAACCCTATCATCAAAGCGCATTCCTATAGCTATGAGGACGTCGCATTCGTTGGTCAATACATTGGGGCCATAGTTTCCGTGCATTCCAACCATCCCCACATTCAATGGATGATCCGTATCCATGGCGGAGAGCCCCAAAACCGTCCATGCCGCTGGAATTCCAGCCTTTTCAACCAAAGCTTTGAGCTCGGCTTCGGCTTCTCCCAAAATCACCCCCTGGCCAAAAACAATGTAAGGTTTCTTGGCTTTGTTGATCATTTCTGCGGCCGCCTCAATGGCTTTGACATCAGGTTCAGGTACTGGTTTATAACTACGTACGCCAGTACATTTTTCATACACAAAGTCCAATTCGTCAAACTGGGCATTCTTGGTAATATCCACCAATACCGGTCCAGGTCTACCCGATCTTGCAATATAGAAGGCCTTGGCCAATATTTCCGGAATCTCACTAGCCTTGGTTACTTGATAATTCCATTTGGTCACTGGTGTGGAAATTCCCACGATATCTGTTTCCTGAAACGCATCGGAACCCAGCAAATGTCTTGGCACCTGTCCCGTAATACACACCATTGGTGTGGAATCTATTTGGGCATCGGCCAATCCTGTAACCAAATTGGTGGCTCCTGGTCCGGATGTGGCCATGGCCACTCCAACCTTTCCGGTAACCCGTGCGTACCCCTGAGCAGCATGGGTTGCACCTTGCTCGTGTCTGGTGAGGATATGGGTGAGTTTATCCTGAAATTTATAAAGCTCGTCATACACGGGCATGATCGCACCTCCCGGGTAGCCATAAATCAAATCTACCCCTTCTGCCAAAAGGCAATGTATAATGGCTTCGGCTCCACTTATGCGGATGGCCTTGACTGTTTTGTTTGCTTCCTTTTTTAAAGTTTCCGTACTCATAATGTCAACTTTGAATGATGAGATTCCTGCATAGGCAGAAACGACATATTTAATATTTATCGGTGACGCAACCCTCTGAAGCTGATGCTACAGATCTTGCGTACTTGTACAATATTCCTTTGGTAAATTTTAATGGTGGGGCTTGCCATTTGGCCCTTCTTATTTCCATTTCCTCATCAGAAATATTCAAGGTAATGGAATTGTCCAAAGCGCTAATGGTAATTAAATCACCGGTCTCCACAAGGGCAATGGCCCCTCCCTCTTGCGCTTCGGGAGTCACGTGGCCGACCACAAAACCATGGGTTCCTCCAGAAAAACGGCCATCCGTAATCAACGCGACCGATTTTCCCAAACCAGCTCCCATGATCATGGATGTAGGTTTTAGCATTTCGGGCATTCCTGGACCTCCCTTGGGCCCTACATAGCGAATAACAACCACATTCCCTTTTTCCACTTCACCTTTGGATATGCCTTCATTGGCTTCGGGTTCGCTATCATACACCACCGCTTTTCCTTCAAACTTTAAACCTTCTTTACCAGATATCTTTGCCACAGCTCCTTCTTCCGCCAAGTTTCCTTTTAGGATTTGCAGGTTTCCTGAAGATTTCAAAGCCTTATCCACGCTGTACAACAAATCTTGCTCCTCAAATTCCATTGCTTCAACATCTTTCAGGTTTTCAGCCAAGGTTTTCCCGGTTACGGTCATACAATCCCCATGTAAAAAGCCTTGTTCCAACAAGTACTTCATAATCTTTGGGGTTCCGCCAATACCATGGACATCTTCCATCAGATATTTTCCCGAAGGTTTTAAATCCCCAATTAGTGGTGTTTTATCACTTATCCGTTGGAAATCCTCCAAGGTAAATTCGATATCTGCGGCATATGCAATGGCCAAATAATGCAATACCGCATTGGTAGAACCGCCAAGGGCATTGACCAGGGTAATTGCATTTTCAATGGATTTTTTTGTAACGATATCCTTTGGTTTTAAATCGAGCTCCAAAAGATTTTTTATGGCTTGGGCAGTACGTTCTGCTTCTGAAAGCTTATTGGGATTAACGGCTGGAATTGATGAATTATAAGGTAATGACATACCCATACATTCTATGGATGATGCCATGGTGTTTGCCGTGTACATCCCCCCGCAGGCACCTGCCCCTGGTATTGCTCTCTTGATGATTTCCTTGTATTCAGCTTCATCAATCTCCCCTGCAATTTTCTGCCCCAAGGCTTCAAATGCAGATACAATATTCAGTTTACGCCCTTTATAGTTTCCTGAAGCAACGCTACCACCATATACCATAATAGATGGTCTATTGAGTCGGAGCATAGCTATAATGGCTCCAGGCATATTTTTATCGCATCCAACAACACCGATCAATGCGTCATAGGACATCCCGTTCATCACCGTTTCCATAGAGTCGGCAATAATATCCCTTGAAGCCAACGAATATTTCATGCCCGGTGTTCCCATAGAGATTCCATCGGATACTCCAATAGTACCGAACGTCAATCCCACCTGCCCTGTCTCGTTAACATGCTTTTTGATTTCCTTTGCTATATCGTTCAAGTGCATGTTGCAGGGATTACCATCGTAGCCTGTACTACCAATGGCAATTTGTGCCTTTTTCATATCCTCCTCCTTTAAACCTGTAGCATACAACATAGCCTGTGATGCGGGTTGCGAAGGATTTTGGGTAACGTTCTTACTATGTTTGTTCAATTCCATTATTAATTTTCTTTCAGATCGGGAATCTTGTTGAATTTACTATATCATTCAAAGATAGATGTTTCAGAAACCCTATATTTTTAACAGTTTTACACCTTCTAAATCCATTTAAAATAATATACCTTTATCTCTATGAAAATCAACACTTTAAGTTGATTTAAAATCCCATATCCATTTCTTTTTTGGACCATAAAAAAAGCCTGTATCTTTAATGGGATACAGGCTTTTTCTAAATCAATAGGACATCTGTATCACTCCATGGCTGGAATAATAATGACGACGCTATTAATCGGATTTTTTGCTTTCACAGTTCAAGAGTACAAAAAATTAAGATAAAAAACCAAACTGGAA
This sequence comes from Flagellimonas sp., assembly GCF_965215805.1. Taxonomy (GTDB): domain Bacteria; phylum Bacteroidota; class Bacteroidia; order Flavobacteriales; family Flavobacteriaceae; genus Flagellimonas. The sequence goes on from NZ_OZ244124.1 coordinate 3,554,208, forward strand.
ATGAATTTATACCAGTTTAAATGAAATGGAGTCCCCAAACTTTTTCTGAGCAAGCTGACAAATGGAATCCTCGGACAATTGCAAAATTCTTGGGTAGCCCCCTGTGGTTTGTCCATCTTTCATTAGGATGATCAATCTTCCGGCAGGAGTAAACTGTACCGTCCCTGGCATAGTTCCTGAAGTGAGCATGGAATGTTTATGACCCTGAATCAATTCTGCCAATTGGTAGGCCATGCGGTTATTTTTTTCCGAAATGGAAAATGATTTCCCAAATAAAGAACCCAACTGGGCATCCGACAACATGGAGAATTCAGGCCCCTTATAAACTTCCAAGGTTTCTTCTTCAAATTTCCTATCTACCTTCAGTCCAGAAATTGCAGGTTCAAAAGATACTGTTTCCCCATAAGCTACCGAACTGCCATCCTTTAGACATTTTTTAGGTGTAACAGGATGATATTGAGATCTACTTCCCATTACCATATCTGTTTGCACTCCACCTTTTACTGCCAAATAGGAGCGAAATCCATTTTCCAGCCTACCATAGGATAAAATATCTCCTTTGCCCACCTGAATCACCTGATAGTTATCTATGGGTTCGTTGTTGAGTGTTGGTGACAAAAAGGCGCCCGAAAGACAGATATAGGTGGGAGCCTCAAATTGCAAGGTGGGGCCCGTCATGGTTATTTCCAAGAGGGCAGCCTCCTTAGGATTATCCAATAATTTGTTGGCTTTTGCTGCTGAATCGTAGTCCATTACCCCAGAAACTGGAACACCAATATCCCTGTAGCCAAACCGGCCCATATCCTGAACCGTCATAAAGAAACCTGATTTGAGCACCTTAATCATCCAACGCTATTTTTTCAGGTTTGAAAATACCTACTTCGGCTTCAATCTTCTTTAGGTTGTATTCGGCCCTGGAAATTTGCTTAAACTGAATTTTATCTCCCACACTGACAAAACATGGCTCTTCCGCCTTGGGATTAAAAATCGGTGTGGGGCAGCTCCCAATAATATTCCATCCCCCTGGGGAATCCTGGGGATAAATTCCGGTCTGCTTGCCCGCCAATCCCACGGAGCCTTGGGCCACATGCAAACGGGGTTCCTTTCTTCGGGGAATTTCCAATTCTTCTGGCAAACCTCCCAAATACATAAAACCCGGGAGAAATCCTAAGCCATAAACAATATACTCCTGCGAAGTGTGAAGTGCTATCAGTTGAGTTTGGGAAATTCCCAAAACCGTGGATACCTCTTCCAGATCAATTCCCAAATCGGAGTCGTAGCACACAGAGATTTTCCATAAAAATCGCCCACGTTTTTTTTGAAGCTTTTTTTGGCCTTTCTGACAATCCAAAATCTGTTTTTCCATGGACTCAAAATCCACATCTTGCATTGAATTCACCAAGGTCAAGGAGTTGTATGCTACGGACATTTCCCACCCAGGGAGTTCCAAGCTTTTAAAACAGCCCACAAATTCCAGAATTTCCCCTAACACGGATTCGCTTACCTCGTTTGGCCACTCCATAAGGATAGCCCTTTGTCCAAACGGTTTTATACTGATGGGGAGTTTTTTCACTTTTGTATTTCTACCCCATGTTGGGGCAATTGTTGTGAAAGATACATTAATATTTCAAAAGCAGAAGGGGTGTCTCCATGAATGCAAATGGTTTGAGCCTCTATATCTGCCGTTTCCCCTGATAATGTCACAATTTTCCCTTTTTTTATGATGGGAAGCACCTGTTCCAATACCTTGGCAGGCTCCTGAATAACAGCATTGGGCAATGTTCTGGACACCAGACTTAGGTCCAAGTTGTAACTTCTATCCCCAAAAGCCTCATAGTGCACTTCATAGCCACTTTCTTTGGCAATGCTTGCCATGACAGAACCAAACGGAGCATATAAGGGAACATTTGCCCCATACGCCTTTATTGCATCCAAAAGCAAAAGGGCCACTCGCTCATTTTTTGCCGATTCGTTGTACAATGCACCATGTGCTTTAATATGTTCCAATTTTACCGATTCTTGGTGGAGAATTGTATCAAATTCCTGAAGTTGGTTTAAAATGCTATCGTGAAGCTCTTCATCCGAAATGCCCATGACCGCCCTTCCAAAATTGGCCTTGTCTGGATACGAGGGATGCGCACCGACCCTTATCCCGTATCTTTTGGCAAGTTTCACCACTTGAGTCATAGTGTCAAGGTCTCCTGCATGACCTCCACATGCAACATTACAAGAACTTATCAGCGGAAAAATAAGGGCTTCGTTGCCCACACCTTCACCCACGTCACAGTTAATATCTATTGACCATTTTTTCATCTATACCAATCCCAAGACTTTCATGATACTCTTAGCACCCAAAAAAATGGAGAAAGCAACAATAGCAAACCCGATAATATTTTGGAAGAGGGTGTTCTTGTTCTTTCCCATCACGGATGTTCTATTTACTATCCAAAGGAGCAAGATTGCCATAATCGGCAACACCATTCCGTTTGCAACTTGGGCAAATTGTATAACCTGAATGGGTTTGATATCGAAGGACAAGAAGAATACACCCAAAAACAAAATGACCATCCAAACCATTTTAAACCTTTTATCCTGCATTCCCTCCCAACCCAAGCAACTGCTAGCCACAAATGCTGCCGCCAAGGGTGCTGTTATTGCGGAAGTGATTCCCGCTGCCAACAAACCACAAGCAATAAAATAAATGGCACTCTTCCCAAACAAGGGTTCTAGACCCACCGCAAGGTCCATAACATTGGTAACCTCACTTAATGGAGCCGAAGCTGCAGTAATCAAAATGGCCATGGACACCAATCCACCCAGTCCTATTGAAATAATGGTGTCCCATTTGGCTGTTTTCAAATCATCGTGGGATTTCCATTTTTCTTTCACCAGGGAGGCGTGCAAAAACAAATTGTAGGGCACCACAGTAGTTCCAACAAGGGCAATAACGGTTAACAGCCCCCCTTCCGGCAGATTGGGCACAAACATATTTTGAACAACATTCAAAGCGTCTGGTTTGGTCATTAGGGCGGCAATTAAAAAACAAACACCCATTAAACCCACAAGGGCCACAAATACTTTTTCCAAAGTCTTATACCCACTGAACCACAACAACAGAAATGCCATGGCACCTACAAATAGTGGATAAAATTGGGAAAATCCATCCCCTAAAAGTCCTTCCAGCCCCAAGGTAGCGCCGCCAATATTTCCTGCCTCATAAGCTGCATTGCCAACCAGGATGGCAAACAGAACCAAAGCGATTACCAAATTTCTTACCCAGTTAACCCCTATTTCTCCCTTTACGACTTCCATAAGTCCCTTTTGGGTAAACACGCCAATTCTGCCCGACATCTCCTGTAGAATTATGGTGGCAATTACTGATACCAGGACAGCCCAAAGCAAGCTGTAACCGAAATGTACCCCTGCAAGGGTACATACCGTAATGGTTCCAGGACCAACAAAGGCTGCCGCAACTAGAATTCCAGGTCCTATTTTTTTAAACATAAGGGGGTTGATTATAGGTTTTCAAAATAAGTAGAATTCACTAGAATGATGCATTTCATCCAAAAAAATGCATTTCATCTAAAAATGGGATGTTTTACATCGAATATGTATACGATTATGAAAATCTCGAAGTTATAATAATCCCAAATCAAATAATTGACCTAAACTTAACCGATACTCATGATCTGTAAAGACTGTGGTAAAGAAATTGGACATGAACAGCATGCAGCGTCCACCGAATCCTTAGGTGTTGCGCTATGCGAAAGGCATTCCAAACTCATCAAGAAAATTATCCTTAACAACAATACCCCAATTGAGGCTATTCATCTTTTCTATGCTTTGAAAGAAGCAGGCGCCCATCCCATGTTGGAATGGTGGGACGGAAAAAAATCAGTTGATTTAGCCATATCCAGGGTAAAACTGAATATTGAAATCGATAAGGATTATGAAACAATAACTCACGAACAGGCCATTAGCGACCTAGAGGAAGCCATGCATTCCTTTAAAAATGGTTTTACCACGATTCGGATACCCCACTTGGCCATTAAATACTATTTGGAGGATACAGTCCAGAATATTCTGGGAATCATTGATGGACTGAAGGCCAATATCAAAGTGATCTAGTTGGAATAAACAGGTTTCCAATCCGTGTTTACCTCCTTGTATTCCAAAACATTGATGGCAATGGTTCTATCACCAATGTTCTCAAGATCATTGGTATAGTTTTTTCCCCTAAACTCCCAATATTCGGTATCACCTGGCTCTAGTTTTACCATGCTAATTTTACCATTACCATGACGTGTAAGGGCTAGTCCACCTGTAACGCAAACCCAATTGTAGTTGGCGTTGTGCTTTCTAAACGGAAGTCTTTCACCAGGTTCCAAACGTATGTCCCACAGTTTTACAGTCTCATTTTCGAACACCAATCGGTCACCAAGAGATTCCTTTACATCATTATGGAGGAGTTCATCTAACATTTTTTGGTCCCATGGGTCGAAGTTGCCCACAGGATTCAATTCCACACACTGCATAGCTCAATTTTCTTAAAACGGGCGCAAAATTACGGCCTATTCTTATCAGAAAATATGATTGGTGTAGGATTTAACTTATTTTTTAGAAGAAAAGGAATTTTTTGGCTTTTTTTTTAGAACATTGACTTACAGCTGTTTAAAAAAGTAGATTACGTGTAGTGATTCTACCCCATGGCTTGATCGGAAGTTTTGGAATGACCGACTCCAAAAGTTCTAGAAAAGAACCTTGAAAGCTGCTCAAAGGGTTTATGACTAAACAAAATCAACAACATGATTGAACTTCTTTTGGCCGAATATGCCGTAGGTAAGAGCTTTATTGTTTTTTTGGCTGTGCTGGCATAAGCCGGGTCATTAAGTCTATAAAAAGCAGGTAAATGAGATCCGAAAAACAGCTTTGTGGAAAACTTTAGGTCTCTAATGTTAAAGTACTTCGGTCTACAGCCCACCAATTTGGACATGTCGTTCATAAAGTCATGATAATTGACCAAAGACTTGATGTTCACACTATCCGAGAAAAACTTTTCGTTGAAGCGCCTGTCCTTTTCAATACTATCCTTCATCTTTACAGTATTCGGGAGCTTTTTATTTCCTGATAGTAGCAAGGACATGTAACGTGCCTGTATTTCTGAACATGCCGGAAGTCCTCCTTGAGTGGGTCTGGCCCATCCTATTAGGCTAATCAGAAGTCCATGTTTTGGATGTATCATATGTTTGTAGAGATTCCTTGGATTTTCAAAATCCTTGCCCTCTTTCACATACTCAAATTTTGTTTCATAACCCGTGTTCAGCACAAGAACGTCCGCTTCAATGGTCTCACCCCCTTTGGTAACAATGGTATTCTTGGTCAAATAATCAATTTCGTCCCTTGTGATTTCCAATCGTCCATCAAGGATATCTTGAAGGAACACATCACTCTTGGTGAGGAATTTACCCATGAAGGACTTTCTTTCATAAATCCACTGTTGCACCAGTTTCTCTGTGGACCCAACATTTTTACCAAACTTCAAATACTTCCATGCCATGAATTTCATGAAATGGTCCACTCCTTTTTTTCCCATGGAATTGAGACTGTGCGAAGTATAGGAATCGCTGGTATAACCAGCAGACCATCTAGGAACAATGTTTGGAAATTCTCTTACCAACACCCTACATGAGGTAGTTTGTGAAATTTCATGTATGATATCTGCTCCTGATTCCCCTATACCAATACAGACAACTTTTTTATCTTTAAAGGATTCACCATTCTTATACTCACTGGAATGAACAATCTCTCCTTCAAAATCGGATTGCCCTTTGAACATGGGAGAATAGGGAATGAAATTACTCCCAGTACAAATCACTAAATGGTCAAATTCTTCTTTTCGGACCTCACCTTGATGCTGAACTTCAACAACGACAGAATTTCCCTGAATGTCCGTACTCAGAACTTTATGGGCATAGTGCAAATGTTTCTCCAAATCAAAATGCCGGATATAGTCTTTTAAGTATTCCCGATATTCCGAAACCTTCCAAAACCTTCTCTCTTCCTTGGGGTCAGGCATGAAATCGGAATAGGCCATAAAATAATTGGATACCGTAAGTTCCAGGGAATCATAGGACCTCCCGCCCTTATCTATGTCCCTAAAAGCGCCGCCAAAACTATCTTCGGCTTCATAGCATACTACTTCAATATTTTGCTTCAACAGCTCTTTTACTGCCACCAGCCCAGATGGCCCAGCTCCAATTACACAAACTTTCGTGCTCATTTTGGCAAAGGTTGATTAAGGTTAATATCCGTTGTGGCCGTTGAAAGTAATCAAGATTGCTATGCTTAAATAAAGAAATCGTTTAAAATCAATTATATACGTTAAAAGATATTGGCTCTGCTTAAAATGAAATTACCCTAAATAACCTATCCTTTTTAGTTTCAATTTAGTAGGATGGTAGATTGCTCTAAAACAGCACAATAACGAGTCAAATGGTATTAGCATCATGAAATAGTAGTAGTTTTTTAGGCCCAAAAACGCTACATATCCAAAAAAAACAACAGCCAACCGATTTTCTGTGTCATTTTCAAATCACCATCTATTTTTATGGAAAGTTCTATAGACATTAAAAGCCATGGGTGAAAACTTAGTAGTAAATTTTACACCAACAGGAATGATCCCTACCAAGGAAATGACTCCCCATGTTCCCGTGGTGGTCCCTGAAATAATTGACCAGGTCCTCGAAGCTTCAGAATTGGGAATCACAATGGTTCACCTTCATGCCCGTGAGGCAAAAACTGGAGTCCCTACTTATAAAAAGGACATTTACGGTCAGATTATAGAAGGTATTAGAAAATACGAACCGGAACTGGTGATTTGTGTTTCACTCAGTGGTCGGAATTTTTCTGAATTTGAGAAACGCTCGGAACCCCTATTCTTGGAGGGTTCCCTTAAACCGGATATGGGAAGCTTGACCCTAAGCTCATTAAATTTTAATGCCACCGCAAGTACCAATTCCCCGGATATGATACAAAAGCTTGCCAAAGCAATGTTGGACAGGGGTATTGTTCCCGAACTTGAAGCCTTCGACATCGGAATGATCAATTACGCAAAATATCTGGCGAAAAAAGGATTGATCCAAGCTCCTTTTTACTTTAATCTAATTCTTGGAAATATCGCCTGTGCCCAAGCAAATCTTTTAAATGCAGGAGTGATGATAAATGATTTACCTGAGCAATCCCATTGGAGCTTGGCGGGAATTGGAAACGCCCAATTGAAGATGAACTCTATTGGAATAGCTATGGGTGGTGGTGTTCGTGTGGGAATTGAGGACAATATCTGGTATGATACCAAGCGCACCAAATTGGCTTCGAACAAAGACTTAATCCAAAGGATTCATACCCTTGCCCAAGCCAATGAAAGAAAAATCATGCCTCCATCCGAATTGAGGCAACATCTACAGCTTGGCACTGAAGGCACATATGGAAGAACCTTAACTAAATAGACTTAAATGGCCACCCAGGAAAGTAGCAAGAATTACAAGTATAAGTTGCTGATATCAAATATCAAGCATGGCTTATTTCTACATACGTTGCAGAATTTTATGTCCAGAAATGGCTTCGACTTTGCTCCATATTATTGGGTACAAGAAGATTTTAACGCGTATGAGCACCCTCAGATAAATGATAATCAAGAAAAATACACCATTAGTTTTTTATCCGACCAAGAAGTAAAATCTATGAAAAGGGGTTCTTTGAGGAAATTTAAGGGCACCAAATTAATAGGTCTAAAACACAATAATCAAATAGCAGCTTTTCATTGTGCAGAACAAAGGGACTTTGTTTTCAAGGGCAAAAAAATGAAACTTAAGGAAAACGAGGCTTATCTGCTCAACATGTACACTTTTCAGAATTACAGGGGAAAAAACATTGCTCCGTATCTAAGGCATGCAACCTATGAATTGCTTAAACAAGAGGGAGTAGACACATTCTACAGCATATCTGATTATCTCAATAAGTCTACCCATAAATTCAAAAAGAAGCTGGGAGCAAAACCATTACAGCTATACCTCTCGATAGTCCTGTTTAAAAAATTTCACAGAACATTTTTGCTGAAAACCTATAACTAGGCTTACCCCAACCAACCTTCCCTGTCAAGACTTCTATATTGAATAGCTTCAGAGATGTGACTGGAGGATATTTCAGTATTCCCATCTAAATCTGCTATGGTTCTGGCCACCTTGAGAATACGGTCATATGCACGAGCTGAAAGATTCAAGCGTTCCATGGCACTCTGTAGCAATTCCTTGGTTTCCTGAGTCAAAATGCAGTATTGCCTAATTTGTTTGGTATTCATTTGGGCGTTGTAGTGCACCGTTTCCAAATTTTGAAACCTCGAAGTCTGAATATCCCTTGCCCTTATAACCCGTCTCCTGATTTCTAAACTGCTCTCCGCTTTTTGGTCGTTTGCGAGCTTTTCAAAAGGAACAGGGGCAACCTCAATATGAATATCAATCCTGTCCAACAAGGGTCCTGATATCTTGCCCAAATAGCGTTGCATTTCCATAGGGGATGAAACAACTGGGGCATCGGGATCATTGAAATAACCTCCCGGACTTGGATTCATACTTGCCACCAACATAAAACTGCTGGGGTAGGTCACTGTGAATTTTGCCCGTGCAATGGTTACCTCCCGATCTTCCATGGGTTGTCGCATTACTTCAAGTACCCTTCGCTCAAATTCTGGCAGTTCATCCAAAAAAAGTACGCCATTGTGCGAAAGCGAGATCTCTCCAGGTTGGGGATAACTCCCCCCTCCTACCAAAGCTGCGCTACTTATGGTGTGATGTGGGTTTCGAAAGGGCCTATGGCTCATCAGACCTGAATTTTTCACTTTGCCCACAACACTGTGAATTTTGGTGGTTTCCAATGCTTCTTGAAGGGTCATGGGTGGTAAAATTGAAGGCAACCGTTTGGCTAACATGGTTTTTCCCGAGCCAGGAGGTCCAATCAATATAATGTTGTGTCCCCCTGCCGCCGCAATCTCCATACATCTTTTGATGCTTTCCTGCCCTTTGACATCGGAAAAATCAAATTCAGGATAATCCAAGTTTTTGTAGAACTCTTTTTGTGGATCCAATTGGGTCTGCCTTAACGGTTTTCCAGAATTGAAATAATCTATGACCTTCTGGATATTTGTAACACCATAGACCTTCAATCCTTCCACGACAGCAGCTTCTTTGGCATTTTCTTCAGGTAGGATAAATCCTTTAAAGCCTTCCTCTTTGGCTTTAATGGCAATTGGGAGTGCCCCTTTAATGGGGTTAACGGTTCCATCAAGCGATAACTCGCCCATGATAAGGTACTCCCCAATGTTGGTTGCTTTGATCTGGTTGGAGGCTACAAGGATTCCCAGTGCCAAAGTAAGATCATAAGCAGAACCTTCCTTTCGCAAATCCGCGGGTGCCATGTTTATGGTAATCTTCTTCCCAGGTATGCGAAACCCGTTGTTTTGTAAAGCGGCAGCAATACGATAATTGCTTTCCTTAATGGCATTATCCGGTAAACCCACCAAATGATACCCTACTCCTTGGTCTACATTTACTTCTACGATTATGGTTTGAGCCTCTACCCCAAATACGGCACTGCCATAGACTTTTGTTAGCATAGTTCACTATCAGAGCTTTTGGTTGCTCTGTGCCCACAAAATAGAAAGGACCTACTTAACGGTGAACTCCCGTTTGACGGATACCGGGTTTCCATTTGACGAAAAGCCCTCTAGGATCAACCTATAGGTTCCCGGGACATCGGAAGTGTATAGGACAATCTCTTCAGAACCTTTGGATAAGTCCAATTCTGGCTCCCATAAAAGTTGATGTCTAAAGTCAGGAACACGGCTCTGTAAATCGCTGGTATTATAGGTTTGCTTGAAGTGATCCTTACGCACCTGGGGCTTGAACAAGTCAACATTGACAATATGTGGGGTAAAGAAATCATTGTAAAAACCTCCTTCTATTGTTTTAAAATGAAGTACACCCTGAAACACATGCGGTCCCAATATTACTTTGTCACGGGAAAATTCAATGTTTTGGATTTTTTTCGCGCTGAAGTCCATAAAATCCTCATGCTTCTTGATAAAAAGTCCGTCCACAAACACCATGGGCAAAAGGGCCAAATCCGTAAATCCTTTTTCCGGTCTAATTTCAAAGGCGCGGTCGCCATTCTGGAGTCTCCTCACGGATAGTTGATCCACTACCTCAATAATAGTTTCCTCTATGGTGTTGAAACGGGTGTAATCATCCAAGTTGTAGTTCACGGTAAACTTCCGATAGTAAGGTTGCTCATGGCTGGCAGGAATAACGGCATCCGATTTCACCTCCCTAAATCCGTTTTCTATCTGATTTTGGATACTTTTTTGAAGAATATAATCCTCCATTGCCCTGGAAATCTTGAAATCATCAACTTGGATTCCAACATACTTCTTGGGTGCTTCATCCATCACGATTTCGTAAGCATCCCAATTATCAGCCAAAACCTGCAAAGCACCTGTTACGTTGCTGTATTCTTGGTCAAAAAGGAACCTAAACCTTCCACTTTCATTGGTCGAGGCCACTTTAAAGAGATACTTATCCCCCGGCAATGAAATGGAAATCCTCACATCTTGTACAGGTGTTTTGGTTTCTTTGTCAATAATGGTTCCTGAAACTACCTCTCCCCTAAGTTCGGGTAAATCCACTTTTTGGGAACTCATACCTGAATTGGATCCTCCATTCAAATAGCGCTTGGTAAATTCTGTCGCACTCATCTTTTTAGGGGCACCCAGATCTTCCAATTTTCTAATGGAGATGGAGTAATTTCCATTTTTTGATTCGGAGTTGTCGGCATCTATCCGTACCATCAATTTTTCCCTGGCGCCAAGTTCATTCTTTTCCAAACTCACCTTGACCCCTCCCTCTTTACTTGTCATAGGTACCTCCAAAACCCTTGGGGCAGGAGTCAAAGGGGCTACTTGGATTGAGTCTGGTTCTGCTGCCAAATAGGACTCGGGGACAGGCTGGTAAGGATTAATGATATGGATATCCGATTGGAAGAAAGAATCCATTCCAAAATTCTGCATCCATTGGGAGTAGCCCAATAGTTTATAACTTCCCGTTGGGATAGAGGTCGGAACAAAAAAGTCTCCATATCCAGCACCATCAGCAAGCCGTATCTTGTGGGTGAATACCGACTCGCCATCTTGATCCACTAACGCCACATAGGCTATTTTGCTAATATTGGTGAGCCGCCTTCCTTGGGCTTCCAAACAGTATAATTTGTATCGCAAGTACTCTCCTGAAAACAAAAGTGACTCGTTTGTCTGTACAAACACCTTTTCTTGGGGAACGTTTTTCAACATCTTCCCTTGAATTGTTGCGTTTGAGGTTTGCGCAAAACCGGATAAAGTAAATACGCTTAACAACAATGTGATGATACTATACTTCATAATTTTATTTTATTCAATCCAAAAATCGGGTACCTCAGAGGTGCCCAGTGCTGTGCAGTCCCCACAAACTTGGGGGACAGTTATATATGGTCCTGATCCCAAACCCGAACCAATGTAGTTGTCATCTATATACTTTACCCAATCCCAGCGCACCAAATCAATCAAGCCAATAGTCGGGGTATTAAACTGACAAGGGTCTACATAAGGAGGTAAATCCTCCATCGGGTAAAAATCCGAATAGTTAAAAAAGATTCTTTTCTCATCCACATTAACCACGTCAAAATAGCCCAACACCTTTTCATTGTCCGTATTCCCAGAGACGTTGCCTTGCAAAAATCCGGGTTGCGTTTCAGAAAATACGCTCTCGTTAGTGGAAAATTCGTTTAAGGTCTCAAAGAACGCATGTGCTTGTGTAGATAAGGAGTATTGCCTAACCAAAATACTGTATCTGTGGCTAATGATATAGTCATTGCTTGGAATAAATCGAACCAATATATTTTCGGCACTGTCCCCATCAAGATCTTCGGTGTCCGCAAGAATTATTCTGTTGGAATCAAAGGAGGCATAACATACCCTTTCATCCAGCGACCTAGGTACCTTGACAATATGTGGAGAAGGAGTTTCCACGACTTCCAACTCCACAGGATCCCAGAAGGGAGCTACTATCTTGTAGGTTTCCTCATATTCATATCTATAAAAAGCTGATGTCGTACCGGAAGGAACCGAGGCATCAACAAAAATTCCCATTCCATTTTCTCCGAGGTCATTGGTGAAACGCTTGGCATAAACACTGTCCAACCTCGCCACTTCGGGTAAACCCATGGCCGTGGAACTATATGATTTCCCATCCTGGGTTTCAACTGCCAATTGATAGGTAAGCTGCGGTAAGGCAGCAAAGGACGTATTTGAAACGTACTTTCCCTGGTCCTGCTCTTGAAAAAGGAATTCTTGTCCATCACTGGAAACAACGGAAACAACGGCACCAGCTTCCATTTGAATATCCTCATCCTGAATCCTGTAGGTACGAGACAATAGTACCTCCTGGGGTTTATACTCATCAGTAATGGTAGCTTCTATGACCAAGGTGCTCTCAAAATCTGCAAACTCTGCATTAAACTCCTCTATGCATCCGTAATTAGGAAGCATCAATAAGATGATACAAGGGGGTATATATACTGGTTTGCCAATCATCATTCTATCCAAAAATCAGGTATTTCCGAGGTTCCCAATTCCCTACAATCCCCACAGACCCTGGGAGCAATTTGAAAAGGTCCTTCCCCCAAAGCTGGTGGACTGTTGTCCGCTACATAGACCCCTAAACCACTTTCGATAATGGGTCGTAAAACGCAGGTACCTCCTTGCGAGACCAGCGGCGGAGCACTTGGTCTACAATTTTCTACATAAGGAGGTAGTGGTTCTCCTGGGTAAAAATCATTATAATTGAAAAACAATCTTTTTTCATCTACCGAGACCACATCAAAAAATCCAATGACAGTTTCCTCCTCCGTTTCTTTTGAAAACACGTTGCCCTCCAAAAAGCCGGGCTGGGTTTGGCTAAACAAACTTTCAGATCCAGAAAGTTCATTCAGTGTCTCAAAAAAGGTATAAGCGGCATTGGATTGTACATATTGTCTCACCAAGATACTGTACCTGTGCGAAATAATATAATTGTCCCTACTAATAAACCGAACCATGAAGTTGCTCACCCTGTCCTCCTCCAAATCTTCCGTGGATGTAAGAATTATTTGGTTGGAAAAATCCGTCGCGTAACATATTTCCTCATCTGTGTTATTGGGAACCTTGATTACATTACAACCTCCAGCAGGGTCTCCAATCAATGAAATGGGCGTCCATGTAGGAGCAATAACCCTATATGTCTCTATGAACTCATAGCGGTAATTTTTGGAACTTCCTGTAGGATCAAAGCTGTCTACAAAAATACCCATCCCATCTTCCCCCAAGTCACTGGTTATTCGTTCTGCCCTTACCTCATCCAACGATGTGGTTGCTGTTAGCTGCGTCATTGATGAACCATAAGTTCTACCATCTTGGGTGGTGATATCCAGTTGGTACTCTACCCCTGATTGCGCGGCAAACGGTTCTTCGGAAATATAGACCCCGTTTCCGGAGTCCTGAAAGGCCATAGCGTTCCCATTAGCCATCAACCGCACCGTGGCGTTGGACTCCGCTATGGGTCCATCAGCCTCAAATTCATAGGTTCTTGAGAGTATTACCTGCTGATTCTTTACCTCATTGGTGATGGTAGCCTCTATGACCAAAGCGCTTTGAAAATCCACAAATCCTCCATCAAAAGGCTCTATACAACCATATAGGACCAGAGCCAAACAGCTAATGGTAGCATAATATTTTATATAAGACAAAACGCTTTTCATTTCTTGCTTGTCCTGTTAGTCTTCAATCCAAAATTCCGGTACGGCAACCTTTCCGAGTACCGTACAATCCCCACATACTGTTGGCACAATGGTGAAAGGTCCTTCTGTTTGTTCAGGGCTATCATTATTACCAACATACCTTACCAGATTTTCTTCCACCTGAGTGCTCAAAACACACCTTGGGGGTACACCTACAGCCAATGGTGGAGATGATCTTGCACATGGGTCCGCGTAAGGTGGTAAATCTTCGCCGGGGAATAAATCCGCATAATTGAAAAATAGTCGCTGCTCCTGTACCGTGGCCACATCAAAATAGCCCAGTACTTTTTCTTCCGTATTTGTGGCTGAGCTAATATTTCCTTCCAAGAAACCGGGTTGTGTCTGGGAAAAGAAACTATCACTTCCTGAAAACTCATTAAGTGTCTCATAAAACTCAAAGGCGGCATTGGACTGGACAAATTGCCGAACCAAAATGCTATACCTGTGTGAAATGATGTAGTTGTTCCTATTTATGAACCTTACCATAAAGTTGCTAACCCTATCCTCATTCAAATCACTGGTATTGGTCTGAATAATGGCATTGGAAAAATCGGTAGTAAAACAAGTCTCCTCGGAAACCGTATCAGGAATCAATCGTACCTCACAAAAAACCTCTGCTTCATTGGCTGGAACTTTCTCCAAGTCGTTTGGTGTCCAAAAAGGAGCTATAATCTTATAGGTTTCCTCATATTGATACCGATAATTCACGGAATTCCCGGTGGGGTCAAAACTATCCACAAAAATCCCCACGCCTTCCTCTCCAAAATCGTTGGTAATCCGTTCCGCCCTTACTTCATCAATCTGGGTGGCCTGGGTAAGGGTCATTTCCGTAGAATTATATGATCTTCCGTCCTGAGTCTGGATGGATAATTGGTACGGGGTATTGGGTTGGGCAGCAAAGGCCTGCTGGGATAAATATACCCCAGGAGAACTTTCTTCAAACAGAAACGTATTCCCACCTCCACTGATACTCACTGCTGCGTTGGGTTCCGCTGACGGTCCGTCATCCTCAAACTCAAAGGTGCGGGTAAGAAAGACCCTTTGAACCTCCATTTTATCTGTTATTGTAGCTTCCACGACGATGGCACTTTCAAAATCCTCAAAGGTCACATCAATGGGCTCAATACAGCTGGATATGGGTATGAAAGTCATTACCAGTATATACAATACTATCTTGTTAATTGTCTTTTTCATATCAATCATTCCGTCCAAAATTCGGGGGTTTGGTTGCTTCCTAAAACGGTACAGTCCCCACATTCCCGTGGAACTACCAGATAGGGGCCTTCTTCAAACGGAGGGTCATCATTTACATTTAGGTAACTGACCTGATTGGCCTCTACCATGGCACTCAAAACACAACGCGCTCCGCCCTGACTTATTAATTTAGGTGCAATTTCCATACATGGATTAACATAATCCGGAAGGTCTTCCCCAGGATAAAAATCCTCATAGTTGAAGAAAATCCTCTTTTTGGAAACTGCACTTACCTCAAAATACCCCAATACTTTTTCATCTTGATTCTCCTCTGAAAAGACATTTCCAACCAAAAATCCAGGTTGACTTTCCGAAAAAATGCTTTCAGTGCTGGAGAATTGGTCCAATGAACTGAAATAGGAAGCGGCATCATTGGATTGGGTATACTGAGTGACCTCTATGCTATAGCGGTGGGATATGATATAGTTGTTTCGATCCATAAAACGCACCATGAACCTCTGTACCCTATTTTCATTCAAATTTGCCGTATTCGTCAAAATAATGTCCGTTGAACTATCACTGGTAAAGCATATCCGATTTTGCACTGTCTTGGGAATAACATCAACCCCACATTCAATACCCGTACTTAAAAGGTCAAAATCGTTCCATTCCGGGGCGATAATCTTATAAGTCTCCTGGTATTCGTAGCGGAAATTTTGGGAATTACCTGTGGAATCAAAACTGTCCACAAAAATGGCAATGCCGTCTTCTCCCAAGTCACTGGTAATCCTATCAGCATAAACGCTATCCAATGCCACTGCCTGCGGTAGGGAAGCACTTTGTGAACTATAGGAGGAACCGTCCCCAGTGGTAATCTTCAAAGCATAACTGCTTCCTGGCTGTGCTGCAAATTCTTGCTGTGACCTATATTCGCCAGGGTTTGTTTCAACAAAGAGAATTTCATTGGTTTCATTCTCAATGACCCTGACAGATGCCCCTGATACCATTTCTGGTTCTTCCTGAAAACCGTAGGTGTTGGTAAGGTAGATGGCCTGTCTCCCCATTTCATCCGTTATAGTGGCATCTATTACCAAAGCGCTCAAAAACTCACCGGAATCCACTTCAAAAGGCTCAACGCACGAAGAAGCCAATGCCGCCGTGAAGACCAAAACCATTACTATGTCTTTTTGAGCCAGTTGCACCTGTTAAAACTTGAAATTATACGTAATGGTGGGGACCGGAATTGCAAATATCGAGCTTTGGTATGCCTTGATATCTCCGTCCTCCGTTACAAAAAATACCGAATAGGGATTGTTTCTTCCCAGCACGTTATAAATGGAGAAACTCCAGAAGCTATGAGCGAACTTCTTGATCTTATGATTGCCCTCCATATTGAAACTCAAATCGAGTCTGTAATAGTCCGGAATCCTAAATTTGTTTCTATCGCTGTAAAAGACAAATTCAGAATTGTTGAAGGAAAAGCTTCCAATAGGGAAAGTAACTGGTCTACCTGTCTGATATACAAAGTTGGCCGAGGCACTGAACCTTCGGGTAAATTTATAATTGGCCACTAAGCTAATGTCATGGGGCTTGTCAAAATTGGAAGGGAAAAACTCACCATTGTTTACCCTTTCCTCTGCGAATGGACTATCCAGTTTCACAAAGGATCGAGAGTAGGTATATCCAAGCCATCCGTTGAGTTTACCCTCATTTTTCTTGATTAAAAACTCTACTCCATAGGCCTTCCCATCTCCCTGGATTACCTCAGTTTCTATGGCTTCGTTCAATAACAACTGTGCCCCAACCTTATAATCCAATAGATTGGTCTGTTTCTTATAGTAACCCTCCAAGCTCAACTCAAAGGTGTTACCCCCAAAATTCTTGTACAATCCCAGGGAGCCTTGGTAGGCCTCCTGCGGTTTGATGTTCAAATCTGAAAGCTTCCAAGTATCCGTAGGAGAAACCGTGGTGTTGCTGGAAAGGGTGTGAATGTATTGGTATGCATTGTTGATACTGGCCTTTATCGAAAAGTCAGGGGTTAGAAAATATCTTGCAGAAACCCTGGCCTCAGGACCGCCATAAGTTTCAATGACCTCATTCTTATCAAAATCCTGGGTTTCTACCAACGTACCACTATTCTTCGGTCCATTTTCCTGATAAATGCGTTGCGATGAAGCGCCCAAAGCGGCATAAAAGGAGTAGCGCAGCCCAATATCTATCAGTAACTTATCATTCACCTCATAACTATCGGAAGCAAATATGGCCGACTCCAATCCTTTTTCCTGGGGTATGGTCAGGGATGTAACTTCGGAATCCCCACCCAAGGGTACAATATCGCCTGGGTCCACCACATAGAGTTTGCTCGACAAACCAAAATCAAATTTGTGCTTGTCACTATGCAGGTATTTCATCTTCAATTTTATCTCCGTCTCATTGTTCTTGTATCCCAAGTCAAAATCGTCATTGGATTCCCCGTCAAACTCAATGCCGAATCTGTACTCACTATTGGAGGCAATAAGACTTCCCGTAGTCTTCTCACTAAACTTATGGTCCCATTTTAAGGATACCAGTCGGTTGCTATAATCAAAGATGGAGTCTGAGGTGATACTAAACTCATCCCGACTAAAGTAGCCTGTTGCCTTGACCTCGTTTTTATCGTCTATGGTATGGTTGTACTTGGCCACCACATCAAAAAACGAAGCGGTGCTGTTGTTCAATTGCTCATCATCCAAGGCTTTCAAAATCCAATCCGAATAGGTAGCTCGCCCACCAACCAACAAGGCCGATTTATCTTTTACTATAGGTGTTTCCAAAACAATATTGCTGGTGACCGGTCCAATGGAAGCCTCCCCTGAGAATTTCTCCGTGTTTCCATCCTTGGTAGTGATATCGAATACGGATGAGAGTCTACCCCCAAATTCAGCTGGTATATTTCCCTTGTAAATCTCCGCTGATCCTGTGGAAAAAGGGTTTATGGCAGAAAAAATCCCAAAGAAATGGGAAGGGTTATAAATGACCCCATTATCCAAAAGAATCAGGTTTTGGTCTGTTCTACCACCTCTAACATTGTAGCCTGCAGCCCCCTCTCCTGCCGTTGTTATGCCAGGAAGTGTAATGGCAGCCTTAAGGATGTCCCGTTCACCCAAGACCAAGGGGATATTTTTGATTTTTTCCACCTCAATAAGGGTAACCCCTGTAATCGCGGTTTCCACATTTCTATCCAAGTTACCCTGAACCACTACCTCGTCCAAAGCTTCCACACTCTCATTGAGGTCAAAATTGTAAACCCCATTATTGTACAGGATTACCTTGGTTCTGGAATCTTGGATTCCCAGTCCTTGGGTGCGGATAATGTTTTCACCTACAGGAAGTTCCAAACTGTAGTTACCATTTGCATTGGTAGATGTTCCCAAGTCCTTGCCCTCCACAATGATGGCTAGATCAGGGATGGGCTGCCCAGTTCTTGCATTGGTCACTTTCCCATTTAAGGTAAACGTCCTTTTTCTGTTGTTTCGATTCTCCTTTCCAATTTTAACCACCTGCATTCCCCTGGATACCCCAGAGTCCTCAGCGTTAACAAACAAAGGCCCCAAATCTTGGATGTCGTCATAGCTGGGACCATCATCAGCAACAGCATCCTTTTTACCAAAAAAATCTTCGGGAAGCGATTCGTAAATCTGATTGTTCTGTAGAAGAAAAATTTTGTTGTCCTCAGCTATATAAAAATTAAGGACCGTGTTTTTGAACAGGTCATCCAAAATTAAGCTCACCTGGGTATCTTGATAACTGCCGCTTACCTTAATATTCTCCAACCAGGCGTCCAGATAATAGAATCTGTAATCCGTTTTGCTCTCAATGGATTGCAATGCATCCAAAACATCCACATTGGTAAAGGAAATTGAAATCTTTGGTATTTCTTCTTGGGCCAATGCATGCTGCATGCCTACAAGCAGCATGAACGAAATCAAAATTTTCTTCATTACTTGGAAGTGTTTTTAGGTTGGGACATTAGGATTTCCAAACGTTTTAAAAGACTTACCTGAAAACCGTTTGGGTCCGATTTCCTGAGTCCCCTGGCTAGATTATAAAATCTATCTATATCCTTTTTCAATTGTGGGAACACCAAAATATTATCCTTTTTGGTATTAACGATATGGTACTTGCCTTGATAGAAAAGGACTTGCTCACTTTGCCCATCCAAGAACTCATAGTAAATAGCACTGCGGTCCTTTCGGTCAAAACTTTTCTTGGTGTATTTGGTATAGAGCGTATATAAAGGTCCTTCATAGGCCACGGCATAAAACCCGTAAAGGTTAAGCCCTGGGGCTTGGTTCCTTTCGAGCTTGACAAAATCCACTCCCGCTATAGTAAAACTTTCCACTTTATCCTTGAAAAGTCGCAAGGTTCCCCCACCAGCTTTGCTAATCAATTTAAGCAATACCTGGTCTTCAAAAACATCATATTTAAGATCTAAACCATAGTAACACTGCCCTTCGTAACACACGTCCCCTTTAAGAAAATCCCTGTTTTTAAAGTATTGGGTGTTCTCATTAATGGTCCTGTATTTTACAGCATAGATTTCACCTTGGTACAGCCCTGTATTCTCTATACCAACCTCTTTGTCAAATTGATTATAATATGAAACTTGCTGAGATTCTTGGCCATGCGCAGACGCAACTAAACCAAGGACAAGCATTGCCCTAAAAGGCTTCCGAAAAAAATTAAGCATCCTACTGTTTGATTGATGTATGAGGTTCGTTTGTTTAATTGAATTAGCTTGACCTAAAGTACCACATAATGTGATAATTTTTAAATTTTTGTTAAAAATTCATGGAATTTTATCAATCTGGTTAAATCACAAAAATTTTACTCGTGATTTAACAATTTTTAACATGAAATTTTTAATGGTCCAAAGCTAGTTTGGGCGAAAAACCAATAGAGACGGAGAATTGTTTTGGATTTCTTCTTTGTTCATCATCATTTTTCTGAACTTCCCGTCCACAAACATTTCCGCCTGATCTTCATAGTGCTTACTGAAAGGGTTACCTGATTGTCCTGTAGGAAGTATGCTCATGCTATTGTCAATATCTGAAAAATCGACTATACGACGTGTAGACGGCCCCACATTGACCTTATGGAACCCTGTACCGTCATAGGTGAAGTTCATATTATTGATTACTTCCCTAGTACCATTAACAGGGAATGGTCCAACGTTGAAAAAACTACGCAATGATTCCACTTGGCCTATAGGGTGAGGATGTTCCACAGTATGTACTTTATCCCAAGTCCATTGGGATGCATCGGGTCCAAAATCATCTACCAAGGATTGCCATGCTTCGGCAAAGGACTGGAGTACAATTTCATCCCGACTTTCCACTTTATCCTTGGTATGGACATTGTCCCACCAAATTCCTGTTTGCATCTGCGCCCCATATGCAATCTGCCTTTTAAATATATGGGTGCCCAAAAACTGTTTGAACTTTTCCTCCCCCAGTTCGTCCAAAAAGGTATTCTTTACCATATAATATTCGCACCTATGGTACAAGGTAGGATTTGTTCCATCCAAAGTATAGGTTCCGTCCCAGTTCCGAAGTGCATCTACCTGAACCAGTTGCTCATCGCTCAAATGGGAAACATCAAGTAGTTTGATCAATTCTGAAACCAATGCAGGGTTCACCAACGAAGTTGCATCCAAAATCATCTGGGAAGTGGATTCGCTGTCCCAATCGCTTTTACTTTCCAACAATTGAACAATACGTACGGCCCTGTTCTCAGGAAGGTAGTATCCAGGATAAAGCATCCCTGCGATGGAATCCGGTTGATTGTTGGCCGAATACACATAATCCCATGGTGGGTTTATGGCCGATGGGTTCTCGGAAAAATCCAAATAACGGATGGGTTCGTCCTTGCCAGAAGCGCCGTCCATGACCATCTTGGTAGAGACACTATCCGGCATTTGATAGAGTTGTGCGGTGGCCCACCAGGCCACATTTCCTTCCGCATCCCCATACATCACGTTCAATCCAGGTGCGTGGATTTTGGGCAAAGCACCTTCAAATTCCTCTAGATTGCTGGCGTGGCTCATTTCATACACCGCATCCAGCACCTTGTTTTCTTTCTGGGTATAAATCCAAGACATGGCAATGGGAGTATCTCCTTTAATTTGCTTAGCCACATTATTTACCAATGGCCCGTGTCTGGTTTTTCTAATGGTAAAACTAATTGGTTCGGCATCCTTTACCTTGATTTCCTTGGTGACAAATTCATAGTTCTCCCAGCCATTTTCTGTTTTGTATTGCGTGCTGTCCGCAGGATTGGTCTGCTCCAAATAAAAATCGATGTCATCATTTTCAAACATGGTAAGACCATATGCCACATTTCTATCATGGGCCAGCATGGGAAATGGTCCTCCAGCCATGTGATATCCATACTTCTCATAGGTTGGAGTACTTATATGGGCCTCATACCAGACCGAAGGTTGGGCGTACGAAATATGTGGGTCGTTGGCCAAAATTACCTTTCCGGACTTTGTCTTGTTGGGGGCAATCACCCAACTGTTACTACCTTCAAATTGAGGAACAGGTAGTTTGTTCAAGGCCTGGAACACTCCAGCGGTAATGTCCAAATCCAAGCTGTCCACTTTAGTATTTCTATAATTTTTTATCCATGTGGTAGTGGAATCCGAATACACCGCCAAATCTTGGATATACTTCACACCCAATTCATTTTTGATATCCGTAAGAAGGGGGTCTGTTTTATGCGCCATGGCAAAACTGAAGGCCATATACCCCATGGCATCCATAATATCATTAAGCTCAAAGGGTTCTTTTTTTAAGCCTGTAAGGTAAAATTCAATGGGGGTTGGCCCCTCTTCAATAAACTGATTTACCCCTTCAAGATAGGCCTTTGCCAAAATAACGGCCTCACTGTCCATGTCCATTTCCGAAACCGCCTGTATGGAATTGTCATCAATCCCCAAAGAAAGAAAGAACTTGTCCGTTTCTACCAAATCGGCTCCAAAGACTTCGGAGAGTTTACCTTTGGCAACACGACGCAACAGCTCCATTTGCCAAAGTCTGTCCTGGGCATGGACATAACCCAATGCCTTGGTGGCATCCTTTTCATTATTGGCATAAATATGGGGAATTCCGTAGTCGTCAAAATAGACATTCACCTCATTGGAAATACCGGCGAGAGAAATTTTTCCATCATAGTCCGGTTTTAGACTTTGTACAAACACGAAGACGCCTATGGCAACAATAAGCACAAGGCCAGCAAGTACTAAAAGTACCTTTTTAAGTTTCTTCACTGGGGCTTTGGTTAATTGAAATAGTTACTCTAAGGTACACTATTTTCCAAAAAGCCTAAAAAATGGAAGGAAGAATAACTATTTATTCATGGACAATTGGTATGTGGCAAGACCGGATTTGAGCCATTGCCCATATTCCTCCACATCCACATATTGAACCGCATCGTTTAGGATTTCCAAATTAGGGGACAGCAGTACATAATAGGGTTGGGAAGCAGCATTAAAATTGATGGTCTGAAAAGTCCCCCATTTTTGCCCAACCGTTGTGATCTCTTTAATACGTCCAGACTCATATTGGAAATCGAATTTCTGGTTTTCCGGGAGTTCCTTGCGATCGTCCACATAAAGTGAGATCAAAACATATTCATCCTTAAGCAGGGGATAAATGCTTGGATCACTCCAAACATTTTCTTCCATCTTCCTACAATTAACACAGGCCCACCCAGTAAAATCCAACAAAATTGGCTTATTTACCGCTTGCGCATGGGCCACACCTTCATCAAAATCCTTATAGCAATCCAAGCCCAGTGGGCAATCGCTTTCGGATGTACTCAAAGTATAAAAGTCCGGTGGTGGAAAACCACTCAACAACTTTAGACTGGTCATATTTAGTAATCCCAATATCAGATAGGTAGCAAATGCGGTACTAAGAACACCCACCAATTTTCTTCCCATGGATAGCTTTTGTTTGGGTCCATCATGGGGGAAGCGGAAAATGCCAAACAGATAGAGCGCCATCAGAACGAAAATCAATATCCATATACCAAGGAATATCTCGCGTTTGAAGATTCCCCAGTTCCCCACCAAATCTGCATTGGATAAAAATTTGAATGCCAGGGCCAATTCCAAAAAGCCCAACACTACTTTCACTGTGGTCATCCAACCCCCGGATTTTGGCAACGAATTCAACCAAGCAGGAAACAAGGCGAACAAGCCAAAAGGTAACGCCAAGGCCAGGCCAAAACCTACCATTCCAGCGGACAAGTTTACTGCCACATCACCTTCTGCCAAGGTAGTACTGCCCAATAATCCACCCAAAATGGGTCCCGTACAGGAAAAGGAAACAATGGCCAAGGTTAGCGCCATAAAGAAAATTCCCAGTCCACCACCCACTTTGGACGATGCAGCATCCATTTTGTTGGCCCAAGAACTCGGTAAGGTCAATTCGTAATAGCCGAAAAATGAGAAGGCGAAAAAGACGAATATGGCAAAAAAGAACACATTCAGCCAAATATTGGTGGCTATGGTATTCAGAATCTGGGAGTCAATGGAATCAAACAAATGAAATGGGAGACTCAACAGAAAGTAAATCAACACAATGAAAAAACCATAGAGCATGGCATTGGTTATGCCTTTGGCCTTTTGTTGCGATTGTTTGGTAAAAAAAGATACGGTCAAAGGAATCATTGGGAAAACGCAAGGTGTCAGCAAGGCAATCAAACCTCCCAAGAATCCCAATCCGAAAACCATCCACAGTCCTGACTTTTTCTTAGCCTGGGTCAACCCGCCCTGATTCAATAGTTCCTTGTTCTTTAAATCCAATTTCAGGTTGGCACTCATAGCCAAACTTTCCTCATCAATTTGTTGTTCCGAAGCCACAAAACCCTGTCCATCCAAGGAAACTTGGAACAGTTCGTCCATAGGTATGCATACCTCTTTACAAATTTGATAGAACAGATTCACCGAAATTTGGCGAACCTCTGGGTTTAATAGCTTAATGCGTTGGGTAAAAATGGCCTCTTTTTTAAAGAAGGTCTCCTCTACTTCGAAGATGTCACTGTACTCTTTTATTGTTTCACTTTCTTGGGTCTTGCCCACCAACTCATAGTCTACTCCTGCTTTCTCAAAAGTAAATTCACTGGGAAGAGAACCTCCTTCGGCCGTGTACTGGGAATACACATGCCAACCTTCCATGATTATCCCCTCAAAAACAAGCTCGTATTCGGTATCGGATATTTTGTTAACCGTGTGCGACCAAAGTGCTGGTTCTTTATCTGTCTGGCCGTAAAGCCAAGAGCTCAATGCAAAAAAGCCTAAGAGTAGTACTAACTTTCTCATACAAGAAGCGAAATTTTAAGTATCTGTTGGGTCGTGGTTTCCACCTTAAACCTTTCATCAAGCCTTCTGCCCATAACCCACACAATGGCATCACCAGAACAGAGCAACCACTGTCTTTCCTTGGAAAAAACGTCCATTTTCTCGTCCTTGAAGAATTTGGACAGCTTTTTTTTGCCCTGCATTCCAAAAGGATAAAAATAGTCGCCTTTTTCCCATTTCCTTAATAATAACGGATAGTTTAACTTTTCCTTATCAACAAAAACCACCTGGGGAGAAGAATTTTCAATGGAATCTGCATGTTCAAATTTCAAGGGAACAGGGAATTTGACCAAACTTTCCTCTTCTGCAATCCAATATTTTTTGTTGACGGTGGTTTCATTTTTGGAAAGAATCAAATGCTCCCGATCCTTTAATAATCGATGCGTTTTGGAATGCAATTCCTTACCGCTTGTAGCCGTTGACAACGCCTTTACATCTTCCCATACAACAAACCCATATTCCTTGAATAGTTCATACAAATGACCCTCCAAGGGATGAAGTTGCAACATCTTTTCAATATTGATTCGAATCCCGCCCTCCAGTTCCTCGAACAAGTTCGCTCTGACCGAATTCATATAATTTGAAATCAGGCTTTTTGAATGGCGTAAATGCTCTTGGGTTGTACCAAAATTTTGAAGAAAAGTAGGATGCAGTTCCTTCAATTTTGGTACCAGCTGATGTCGAATTTTGTTCCGAAGGTATTTGGTGTCTTCATTGCTGCTGTCCTCCCGCCATTCCAAATGCTGTTTTTGGGCGAAATCCAAGATTTGCTGTTTGGAAAATGGGAGCAATGGTCTAACAACATTTCCATTTTGGGCAGGAATCCCCGAGAGTCCATCTATTCCAGTTCCCCTGGAAAGGTTGATTAAAAATGTCTCCAAGACATCATCAGCGTGGTGAGCCGTTAATACATATTGGAATCCCTGGGTTTCCATCAGCTCTTCAAACCAGTTATACCGAAGTTGCCTAGCAGCCATTTGAATGGAACCACGATTTTTTTCAGCATAATTGACCGTGTCAAAAGACTTTTTATGGATCTCTACCCCTAAGGTTTGTGCCAATTCCTCAACGAATTCCTCGTCCCCATCACTTTCGTCGCCACGAAGTTTAAAATTACAATGCGCCAACGCAATGTCCATACCAGTCTGTTTGCACAAATGCGCCAGCACAACACTATCCAAACCCCCGCTGCAAGCCACAAGCACTTTACCCTCCTTTAAAAAGGGAAATTGATTCTGAATATGCGCCTCGAATTGTCCTTGCATTTGGCAAAAGTAGCAATAAACCTCAGCTTCCTTCCAGTACGCTGCGCATGGCCTTGGCCTTTAACAGACATTCTTGGTATTCCTTTTCCACATCCGATTTGGAGGTGATGGCACTACCTACTGAAAAAGAAACATATTTAGAGGTTTGGTTATAGAGAATACTGCGGATAACCACATTGAAGTCAAAATCCCCATTGGGATCAAAATAGCCTACAGCTCCACTATACAATCCCCGCTTGGTCTCTTCCTGCTCCTCAATGATTTTCATGGCAGAAACTTTCGGGGCACCCGTCATACTTCCCATCGGAAAGGTGTCCTTAATCAATTTCATGGAATTCAACTCATTGGGCACTTGAGCAGTTATGGTCGAAATCATCTGATGCACCTGCTTAAAAGCATAAACCCCACACAATTCCTCCACCTTCACACTACCCTTTAATGCGCTTTTTGACAAATCATTCCGTACTAAATCGGTAATCATGATATTCTCCACCCGCTCCTTAGGGTCTTGTTGCAGTTGCTTTTTCAATTCGTGGTCTTCCTTCGGATCCATACTCCTTGGCGCCGTACCTTTTATGGGCTGGGATATTACCTTCTCTCCTTCCCTGCGTAAGTAACGTTCTGGGGAAGCACATAGTAAATATTTATCGTCCAACCTTAAAAAGGCCGCAAAGGGTGGTGATGAAATTTGATTCAAATTCCTATAGGTTTCCCATGGATCTATTTCGGTCTGCTCCGCATAAAATTCTTGGCAAAAGTTGGCCTCATAGATATCTCCGCGATGTATATGCTCTAAAAACCTGTTGGCTTTTTCAAAATAGGAATCCTTATGGATGCGCAGTTTTATTCGAACGGATTGATGAAGCTCAGGAGTAGTTCTATTTTGTGACAATCGCCATATTTCGGTATAATCTGTTTCCATCTCCGAGGAGAGACTATCCAGATACAACAACTGAACTTGATCGTCTTTTAAAGTCAGAATTTTTTCGGGTTGAAAGAAATGGAGGACTGGAAATCCCAGCCCATCATGATTGTTGGAATCCAGGTCTTCCCATTGATTTTTTAAGTCGTATGAAAAATAACCAAACAGCCAATCCTTCTCTTCATCGATGAAATCAGATACTTCATCGGTGTTTTGAAGTGATTTTTTGGACTCATCGGTCTGTCCAGAAATTGCCAGAAGCGCATCGTATTTCCCGTATGTATCCACATGATTATTACTGTCCAGCCAAACCACCTTATTATAGGATTTGGACCATTCCAATAGCGCGGTCTTAAAATTTTCAGGGGAGGAAACAGAAAAAGAGCGTTGCTTTCGCAAAAGATTTTACTTAAGTGAATCCAGAAATTGGGTCAGTGCTTTTTGATGCGCCTCCTTCAATTCGGCATCCATTATCCCATCTTCCCCAAAATTCTGATGAAATGAAGGCAACGAGAAGGTACTTACAATCTCAGCGCCAAATCTGGGCAGTAGGGCTTCGGTTACCCCCAAAGCGCCAATGCCTCCGCGTCCACCAGGAGAGGCCGACATCAAGAGAACCTTGGTATTGTCCAAGAATTTACGCTCCAAGCGGGATAACCAATCCAACACATTCTTAAAGTATGCAGAAGGATTGCTATTGTGCTCATTTACGGAAAGAATCAGCCCATTAGATTGTTGTATATCGTTCTTGAGTTCCACCAAAGAATTGGAATACCCTTTTTGTTTCTCCTCATCCTCACTAAACATGGGAAACGGATATCTGGTCATGTCCAATAATTGAACTTGATGACCTTCAATCATAGTTGTGGTATACTGAACCAATTTAAAATTGACCGAGGTGGAAGAATTACTTCCGGCAAACGCCAAAATTGAAGCCATAGGGAAAAAACTTTGTTTGTTTGGCTAAAATACCCCAAAAGGCTATTCCATGCGAGTATTTTGTCTAATTTTGACCCGTCAAACATCCAAACTTGCTGTTAAGCAAGTATATAGGATAATTATTTGCCAATGAATTCCAAGTCGGCCAGATTGTTTTTTATTGATGCCATGAGGGCCTGGGCCATTTTGATGATGCTCCAAGGACACTTTATTGATGGCCTCTTAGATCCCGTTTTCAGGGACAGGGAAAACATGGTGTTCAAAACCTGGCTTTATTTCCGTGGGATTACTGCCCCCGTATTCTTTACCGTATCTGGATTTATCTTTACATACCTGCTCATAAGGGTTCCCCGAAAAGGGTTTGACAATCCCAGGGTAAAAAAAGGAATCCGCCGTGGTTTGCAATTGTTGCTAATTGGATATTTACTCCGCACCAATTTTGTTGGGTTATTGAGTGGACATATCTATGGTTCCTTTTATCTAGTCGATGTACTGCATTGTATTGGTCTCTCCATTTTGGCCGTAATAGGAGTCTATCTCTTTGCTGTCAGAAGAAAATCTTTTGTTTTTCCAGTGCTATTGTTGGGAATAACTTTGGTTTTATTTCTGTTTGAGCCTGTTTACAAACAGTGGTCTTTTGGCTTTTTGCCAGAAATGTTGGCCAATTATTTTACCAAGGCCAATGGTTCCGTATTTACCATAATCCCGTGGTTGGGCTATGCCACTATAGGTGGTTTTTTGGCGGTGCTGTTTACAAAGTTCAAGGATTTTAAGTACCTATATCCTGTTGCCATTTCCATGGCAGCAATAGTTGGATCAGCTTTGATTTTTTATTCTTCCTCTGGATTTGTATCGCTATTCCGCCTTACTGGAATTGAATTGTTCTATATGATTCAATCCAACAATTATCTCTTTATTCGATTGGGGGATGTATTCTTGGTCTTCGCCGTTTTTATGATCATACGTAAATTCCTGACCAACCCTACCATTTTGAAAATTGGGGCCAGCACCCTTTCCATTTATGTAATTCACTTCATCATTCTTTACGGAAGTTTTACGGGAATGGGCCTTTATCGTTTTTTTAAATACAGTTTAAGCCCTTCGGTGGTAATTTCAGGGGCATTGGTTTTTATGGTAGTGTGTACTTACCTAGCGCTGGCTTACAATAAGCACGAGGCCGAAATCAAGTCTCAATGGTCCCATGGGGTTTCCATCTTAAAAGTTAAGGGTCTCGAGCTTTACCAAAATGGAAAACCCGTGCTCAAAGACGCATCAATGAAATTGAAACTGTTTTTGAACCGGGTTCTTAAAACCGCCAAGTAAGCGCGATTTTCTCTTTTATTAAATATGGATTGGTCTGTTTTCCGTGGCCGCCAAGGCAGCTTCCTTGACCGCTTCGGCATAGGTAGGATGCGCATGGCTCATTCGTGCCATATCCTCCGCAGATGCCCTGAACTCCATAGCAGTGACTCCTTCGGTAATCAGGTCTGCGCAGCGCGCTCCGATCATATGCACACCAAGAACTTCATCCGTGGTTTTATCTGCTAGGATTTTTACAAATCCATCAATGTCCATACTCGCCCTGGCTCTTCCCAATGCCCGCATTGGAAATTGCCCAACTTTATAGTCAACCCCAGCTTCCTTGAGTTGCTCCTCCGTCTGACCCACGGCAGCTACTTCCGGCCAGGTATAGACCACACCAGGAATCAAGTTGTAATTGATATGTGGCTTTTGACCAGCCAAATATTCGGCTACCAAAGTTCCTTCCTCCTCAGCCTTATGGGCCAACATGGCACCACGTACCACATCGCCAATAGCATAGATGTTGGAAACATTGGTTTGTAGGTGTTCATTGACCTCTACCCTACCACGGTCATCCAATTTCACCCCAGCGGCTTCAGCATTAAGTCCATCCGTATAAGGTCTTCTTCCCACAGAGACCAAACAATAGTCCCCAGTAAAAGTGACCTCCTGTCCTTTCTTGTCATCTGCTTTGACGATCACTTCATCTCCTTTGCGTTCCACAGATTTCACTTTGTGCGACAAATGGAATTTCATCTTTTGCTTTTTCAAGGACCTCATAAGTTCTTTGGAAAGTCCGCCATCCATACCTGGAATGATTCGATCCATGAATTCCACCACACTTACCTCTGCACCCAAACGCTTATATACTTGTCCCAATTCCAATCCGATAACACCCCCTCCTATCACAATCATGTGTTTTGGAACTTCCTTTAACTCCAGAGCTTCCGTGGAGGTAATGATTCGCTCCTTGTCCAACTTTATAAAGGGCAAAGTTGATGGTTTGGAGCCTGTTGCTATAATGGTGTTCTTAGCCTCAATCGTCTCTGTTTTGCCTCCTTCTGAATCAATGTTGATATGGGTAGCGTCCTTAAAACTCCCTACGCCCTGATATACATCAATTTTGTTTTTATCCATCAAAAATTGGATGCCTTTAGTGGTTTGGTCAACCACACCTTGCTTACGGGCAATCATTTGCTCCAGGTTTACCTTTACTTCACCCGGGATATCAATACCGTGCTCCTTAAAATGTTTGACAGCATCTTCGTAATGATGGGACGAATCCAATAGGGCCTTGGAGGGAATACAGCCCACATTGAGACAGGTTCCGCCCAAGGTGGCGTATTTCTCAACAATTGCAGTTTTCATTCCTAATTGGGCGCAGCGAATTGCCGCCACATAGCCTCCAGGTCCAGAGCCAATAACGGCCACATCGTATTGATTCATATCTATTTATTAGGGATTTTGTTTCGTTTTGATAATGAGTACAAAAATAACAATGTTTCTTTGAAATGCCTTTTCTTTTTGCTATTTGATTTAGCTCATGTTAGTATTCTGACAATGTTCTGTTAAAGGGTGTATCAACGCCACTGAAATTGTTTAAATTCAAGGGTTTTTGTTTTATGCGTACGCTTAGATTACAAAATGAAGTTGAGCTGTTTGTGGCAGGAGTAGGTGCCGCACAAAGCCTGTTTCTTTCCATTTATAGTTTGTTGGAACGCAAATGGGATTTTAGAAACCTGTTGCTCTCCCTTTTCTTTTTTGCCATCACCATTAGATTGACCAAATCCATACTCTGGGTCTACCTGGATACCAGTCCTATCTGGTTCATCAATTTAGGATTTGCGGCCCATGCCCTTACTGGTCCGGCACTCCTGTTATATGTCTGGCACTTTCTTTTCCAAAAAAAATGGTCCCATTGGAATTGGATCCATTTTGTTCCAGGAATTTTGCTGTTGCTTTTTATCAACCTTTTAACCAGAGACGGGTTTTGGTACATTGGTGGTTACACGGCCTTGTTGTTTCATCAAATGAGCTATGTGCTGGGTGGTTTGGTTCTTCTGGGCATATTTCTTAGAAAAAAATCGTTACGCGTCCAACCTACCAAAGCAGCCAAAATTTGGCTTACCATCTTGATATTGGGCACTGCCACCCTGCAGTTTCTTTATTTTTCCAATTATATTTTGGGGATTACCCCGTACCTCTTAGGCCCCTTGCTGTATTTACCTTTCATTTATTTTCTGGCATTTGTATTGTTCAAAAACCCAAAAATCCTTCAGCATGTAACTGCCCAAAAAAATGGTGCTGCTAATTTGTCGGCAGAGGAACTAAGTGCACTGGCCGAGAGACTTCAAAAAACCATGGAATCCGAAAAATTATACCTTGATCCGGATTGTACCATGGCCAAGGTGGCCAAAGCCACCAATATGCAGCCTTACTTGGTTTCCCATGTGGTCAACAAGGTGATAGGAATGGGATTTCCAGATTTCCTTAACTCCTATAGAGTGGAGGCTGTGAAAAATAGACTTGTCCACCCTAATTACAGGCATACCAAAATTGCCAGCATCGCATATGACTGCGGATTTAACACCCTTTCGGCCTTCAATACCGCTTTTAAAAAAGCTACTGGATTCACTCCAACAAAATTTCAAAAAGAACAAGTTTCTTCTTAAGGATTTATAAATCCGTCACACACATTTATCAATCACATAGCTTAATCCCCATAGCGTTCACATCTTGGTATTTCAATTGGAATACTGAATGAACCACTTATTTAGACCTCACAAATCGTACAAAGGCAATTCGCCTAAGTTTCAGGAAAAGCAGCTTGTGGCATTATCCGCCATTTACTTTTTCTGTTTACTCTGTGGTTATTTTATCCTCCGTCCCATTCGGGATGAAATGGGTATCCTAAACGGGGTTGTAAACATGCAATGGTTATTTACGGGAACCTTTGTGGCCATGTTAATGGTCGTTCCAGTTTTTGGATGGGTAGTGAGCAGATTTTCCATCAGCAAGGTGTTGATGTATTCCTATGGATTCTGCATTGTCAACATTTTGGTTTTCTATTTCCTTTTCACCCTATTTGGCCCCTCAAGAGGAATGGCCGCTGCCTTTTTTATTTGGCTCAGCGTTTTCAATTTATTTGTCGTTTCCCTTTTCTGGAGTTTTATGGCCGATGTATTTGACAGTGTGTCTTCCAAACGTTTTTTTGGTGTTATTGCCTCTGGAGGAAGTTTGGGCGCGCTGGTGGGGCCGGTAATCGCCAATGTAGTTGGGAGTAACTTTTCCATCGGAATCCTCTTATTGGTTTCAGCATTTTTTTTGTTGATGGCGGTCTGCTGCATTCATTTCATTCTAAAACTTCAGCCCCTTAAAACCAAGGGTGGTGTTAAGACCAATACACCTAAGCCAAACCTTTCCCAGCTTTTTGAAGGTATACGTCACATGGCAAAGTCACCTTACCTATTGGGCATAGTTGGCTTTGTTTTGCTCTACACCTCCATATCCACCGTTTTGTATTTTGAGCAAGCCCATATTGTGGAAAAGGAGCTGTTATCAAGTGCCAACCGTCTTGACTATTTTTCGAGCTTGGATTTCACCATCAATGCCATTGCCATCTTTGGGCAGTTCTTTCTAACCGCCAAAATCATTCGTAGGATTGGCTTATCTATAGTTTTGGCTTCAGTTCCCTTATTGGTAGGACTGGGATTGATTTTTTTGGGTCAGAACCCGACATTAACCATTATCGCATTGCTGATGGTCCTTCATCGTGCCGGTAATTTTATGTTGTTAAGACCGGCGCGTGAAATTTTATTTACAGTAACCGAATTTGAGGAAAAATACAAATCCAAAAACTTTATCGATACCGCCATCTATCGTGGCGGGGATGCCCTTGTTGGATGGCTTTT
Organism: Flagellimonas sp.; assembly: GCF_965215805.1. Lineage (GTDB taxonomy): Bacteria > Bacteroidota > Bacteroidia > Flavobacteriales > Flavobacteriaceae > Flagellimonas. The sequence goes on from NZ_OZ244124.1 coordinate 3,587,061, forward strand.
TGCCGGAGTAGCTGCCCTTGGATGGGGTCTTGGATTCATTGCCCTGGCAACCATTCCCCTTTCATTTATCTGGAGCCTGGTCGGTTTCCGATTGGGTAAAATGCAGCTTGTTAGGGAGAATGACTTAACTTTAAAAAAGAAGATGTATGAAGAACATGTATAGCAGAAGAGACAGCTTGAAATTGTCATTGTTGGCGGGATTGGGACTTTCGCTCCAACCCTCCTATGCCTTTTTTAATCCTAAGGACAAAGTCCTTACGCGACCCATTCCCAAATCAGGTGAAGCGCTACCCGTTGTTGGTTTGGGTACCTGGCAGACTTTTGACGTGGGCAACTCTGTTGAGAAACGCAAATTATTAACCGAGGTATTGACCCAACTGCATGGTTTTGGAGGCTCGGTAATCGATTCTTCCCCGATGTATGGGAGCTCGGAAAAAGTGGTGGGTGATCTAGCAGGACAACTTGATTTCCAAAAGCAGTTGTTCTATGCTACCAAGGTTTGGACTTCCGGAAAACTGGCTGGCATACGGCAAATGGATTCCTCGTTTAAAAAGATGGGGGTCACCACTATGGATCTGATGCAGATACACAATCTTGTTGATTGGAAAACACACGTAAAAACGCTGAAAGATTGGAAAGCCCAGGGAAAGATTCGCTATTGGGGAATTACCCATTATGTTGACTCTTCCCACGAATCCCTGGAGCGCATCATTGCAGCAGAGCGTCCAGACTTTGTCCAATTCAACTACTCCATCAGATCCAGACATGCGGAAAAATCCCTTTTCCAAACAGCCCATAAGTATGAAGTAGCTACCCTAATCAACCAACCATACGGTGGCGGTTCCTTGTTTGGAGCTGTGCGAGGGAAAACCCTACCTAGTTGGGCAAAAGAATGGGGCATTCACAGTTGGGGGCAATTCTTTTTAAAATTCATCCTCTCCAATCCCCATGTAGGCTGTGTAATTCCAGGAACCTCCAAACCGCATCATATGATAGACAATATGGGAGCTGGTCTGGGCAGAATCCCAAATAGGGAAACCCGTGAAAAAATGGCCTCCTACATAAAAAAGTCACTTTAGAAAAATGCTACATTGGGGCCAAGGGGAATTTAACGGCACCATAGCACCCTATCCAAAGACCACCAATATGGGAAAGATATAGTCCGGTTTCAAACCAAACTGGGCCATGCCAGTGCCCGCTGGATGTAAGTACAAGGAACTCTCCAATAATGAAAAGTGAAATTATAAATAAGGGTAAAAAATTATCCTTGACGACTATTAAAGTCGAAATAAATCCAGCGATTACCGCAGAAAGAAAAAAGGCCGTGCTTCCAAAAATCAATTCTTGAATGGAAGAGGTGCAAAAACTTAAGCCTTTAAATAAAATGTTATGTGAGATGGTCGTATAAAGTATGAGAGAGAACCCTCCTACGACCGTAGAAAGCACCGTGAGAAAAACCCGTGTACGCGAATTCATGAGTAAAAAGATGTTTTTTGATTGTGGTTCGTTTCTTGATTTGACCAAAAAATTAGGAATATCCCACGAATCCGGAATCCCATTTAACATCGATTTACGTTAAACTTTCCTAAATAGGAATTGCTGTGCTATGTTTCACTTCACTAATTACAAAGGAGCTTTGGGTGCTTCCGATGTTACTGATAGCCGTAAGCTTGGCCACCATAAATTCACGGTATTTTTCCATATTTTCCACATGAATCTTTAAGATGTAGTCATAATCCCCGCTAACGTGAAAACACTCTGAAACTTCCTGCAGTTTTAGAACTTCCCGTTCAAATCGAAGTACATTCTCCTTGATATGTTGAGCCAATCTAATATGGCAAAGCACAGTGAAGTTTCGCTGGATTTTGGATTTATCCACAAGGGCGACATAGCCCGTCACCACCCCTTGTCGCTCCAGCCTTCGAATACGTTCATAAACCGCGGTTTTAGACAAGTTAAGGGAGTTTGCGTATTGTTTGGTGGTTTTTTTGCTATCCTCTTGTAGGAGCTGCACCAGTTTTTTATCAATTTCATCCAATTCCATACCGACCTTTTTTCAGTGAATTTTAAATTATAACGAAAATTAAAGATTATTATTCGTATAAAAATATAATTTTAGAACAATGTTCTTAAATAACTAATATCCATTGATTTTTTGTCCATACAAAGGTAATTTTACTGCAAAACTTACCGAATGGATTACAAAGCTTCAGACAAAATTCAGGATCTTCAATATTTTGGGGAATTCGGCGGGGTAAACCCTTCCATTTCCGATTCATCCACCTATACCTTTTTATCGGCCAAGACCATGTTCGACACCTTCGAGGGGAATACCGAGGGCTGTTATCTTTACAGTAGGCACTCCTCTCCATCCAATCTGTATTTGGGGGAAGCCATGGCCCAATTGGAGGGCACAGAGTCAGCCAACGTCTATGCCAGTGGAATGGGAGCTATCAGCGCCGTAATCTTACAATTGTGCAATGCGGGAGATCACATTGTTTGCAGCAGAACCATTTATGGGGGCACCTATGCCCTATTGAAGAACTTTTTGAAAAAATTCAATATAACCACCTCTTTTGTAGACATCACCAAATTGGACTCGGTTGAAGGGGCCATAACCTCAAAGACCAAAATGATCTATTGCGAAGCGGTCAGCAATCCGTTGCTTGAGGTCGCGGATTTACCATCCTTGTCCGTTTTGTCCAAAAAACACGGGATGCCCTTGGTGGTGGACAATACTTTTTCGCCCCTTTCCATAAGTGCGGCTAAATTGGGTGCCGATATTGTGGTACACAGTCTCACAAAGTTCATTAATGGAAGCAGCGATTGCGTTGCAGGGGCCGTATGTGCTTCCAAAGATTTTTGTTTGAGTCTGAAAGATGTCAACGATGGGGCCGGCATGCTCTTGGGAAGTACTATGGACAGTCTACGGGCCGCTTCAGTTCTTAAAAACATGCGAACGCTTCATATCAGAATCAAAAAGCACAGTGAAAATGCGCTGTATCTTGCCCAACAATTTGAAAAAGATGGCCTAACCGTGGTGTATCCAGGCTTAAAATCACATTCCGGACATGAAACCATGACCTCCCAGTTCAATCCTGAATTTGGATATGGCGGATTACTCACTTTGGATGTTGGTTCTTTGGACATGGCCAATGCTCTGATGGAATTAATGCAACGTGAAAAACTGGGATACCTGGCCGTTAGTCTTGGCTTTTACAAAACGCTTTTCAGTGCTCCAGGCACTTCTACCTCCTCAGAAATTCCTATGGAAGAACAAGAAGCCTTGGGATTATCCCAAGGATTGATTCGCTTCTCCATTGGTTTGGATAACGATATTCACAAAACCTATTTGACCATGCGCGCATGCATGGAGCGATTGGGAATTTTGCAAACAGGCAAGGTGTTGGTATAGCCCGATGGTTTGCACAACAGGACGCAATGTTGTAATATTACTCGTTAACAAAACCAGACTACATGGCGGAAAAAGCCCAAAAACCCAAGTTTAGAGAAGCAGAGAACATTGTAGAAAATAAAGAACTTAATATTTGGGAGGCCCTAATTCCGGTTTTCGCCTTGGTGGCCATGTTGGCCTACAACGTATACGTTTTTGGTGACGACGCCTTAAGTGGCTCCAATCAGTTTATTCTACTTTTGGGAGGAGCGGTTGCTGCCATTGTTGGTTTCTTCAACAAAGTATCTTACAAACAAATGCTGGCCGAGGTTGCAGAGAATGTGCGATCTACAACAGGAGCCCTGCTCATATTACTTATGGTGGGAGCCCTTTCAGGAACTTGGCTGATTAGCGGCATCATTCCCGCCATGATTTATTACGGGCTTCAGATTCTTAATCCAACCATTTTTTTGGCAGCTTGCGTTATCATCTGCGCCATTATTTCCATCGCCACAGGGAGTAGCTGGACTACTGCTGCTACCGTTGGTATTGCCTTAATTGGGATTGGGGACGCACTGGGTATTTCCTTGGGTATGACAGCCGGGGCTGTCCTCTCAGGAGCCTATTTTGGAGATAAAATGTCGCCCTTGAGCGATACCACTAACCTTGCTCCTGCTATGGCGGGAGGGGATTTATTCTCACATATACGGTATATGGGGTGGACCACGATCCCGACCATTTCGGTAACACTCGTAGTGTTCATTATCCTAGGGTTTACAATTGATTCTTCAGGCGTAGCGGATACCGATGCCATTCTTAAAAATGTCGCCTCCACCTTCAATATTAACGGTTGGTTGTTCTTGGTTCCTGTAGTGGTTATTTTCTTAATCGTAAAAAAAGCACCACCGCTGCTGGCTCTTCTGATCGGGACGCTTTTGGGAGGTGTTTTTGCCCTAATTTTCCAACCTGAGTTGGTTACATCCGTGGGCGGGGGAACAAGCTTGACTTTTGAATCTGCTTACAAGGGAATATTGAATGCCATAACGGTTGACACCAACATTGAGACCTCAGACCCTGCTCTGAACGACCTCTTTTCATCTGGAGGAATGGCAGGAATGCTCGGCACTATTTGGTTGATTGTATGCGCCATGGTTTTTGGCGGCATCATGGACGGGATTGGAGCGCTGCAGCGAATCACCAAATCTCTCTTGAGCATGGCCAAGACCACGTTTGGATTATTTGCCAGTACCGTGGGAAGTTGCCTTGCACTCAATGTTACTGCCTCAGACCAGTACCTTGCTCTGGTAGTTCCAGGGAAAATGTTCTCCAAAGCCTATCAGGAACGCGGGTTGGCACCTGAAAACCTAAGTCGGACCTTGGAAGATTCAGGGACGGTAACTTCGGTTCTTGTACCGTGGAACACCTGTGGAGCCTATCACAGCGGCGTACTTGGGGTTCCCGTAATTGACTACTTTGCTTTTGCCATTTTCAATTGGTTGAGCCCATTTATGACCTTACTGTTTGCGGCATTCAAAATCAAGATCAAGCAACTTACTACGAAGTAAGCGATTAATAACACAAATGTCTTAATCACACCATGTGGTTAAGAACACTAGTCGTAAATTTTATTGTTCTCGTCTCCCCCTGCGACCAGAAAGGCCATTAGATCACTTAATTCCTTCTCGTTTAAACTATTAATTAAACCAGCTGGCATTACAGATTGCGCAGACTCTTCAACTTTAGCTATATCAGCTCTTTTTATGATACTGGTAATATCTGGAGAGAAGGCATTTATACTTACGATTATCTCGTCGTCTCTTTCTTCCACTGCCCTTCCTCTAATGGTGTTGCCACTGGTCAAATGATAAATGGTGTTTCTATATCTGTCTGAAACCGTTTTTGAAGGATTGACAATCGCCTCTGCAATGTCCTTAATTGAAAAACGTGTCCCTATTTGTGTCAACTCTGGACCTGAATTGCCTCCAACTCCTTTTATACTATGGCATAAAACGCACATTGATGCTCTATAAAAATTTTCGCCGTTGGCAAAGTTGGCATCCTTTTTATTTTCATTAAATGCTTTCTCAACCTGGGCAACAGTATAGTTTTTTCCTGGGCCATCCGGCATTCTCACATCTTTCATCAAATCTGCTTGTTGATTCATGGATTCACTAGACAAGGACTCGAAATACGCTCGTTCTTCATCCGGAACATTTTCCAAGGCTTTGCGTTGAATGGCTTTGATAAAATTAGCATACTGTTTTCCGCCTGATTTTTTTAACGCTCGATTATACCATCTAAAATACCGCTCCCTCAAGGCTTTTGTCCAACCAGATTTTACTTCACTTAAGCTTTTGGCATAACTGATGTTTTGCTGATTGGGCATGTTTTTGAGCATGTTTTCCACGTCTTTACCATACTGATCACTTCGTTTGGTAATATCCCCCGACAAATAATTAGATTTTAAATTGGACGTAATGGTGTCGTTCTCCATTTTATAAATGGTAGCCTCTAAAATTTCTGAGGTATCCAGATAACTCAACAACTTGGTTATTTCCTTATTAAGATGTTCCGATTCTTTTAAGTGATACGGTAAAAGTTTAGTGGCAATGGCCCTTTGTAACGATGCATCAACGCTTTGATTGCTTCTGATGATCAACAGCTCTGTGGCTCTTAAAAAATCTATTTTTTCCAATGAAGTTAAATCTGTCCAATCCAACTTCATTAAAGCTTGTAATGCCTCCACTCTATCGTTGTCCTTGCCTTGATGGGCAATGGCAATCGCTAAGGCGATTTTTATCAAAACACTTTCATCTTCAACGATTTTATGTTTCCAAATAGCAACATCCTGATTTTCCAATGCTACTCTAGATGAAAATCGAATATATCTGTCCTCATGATCTAAATTTTCAACCAAAAAATCTATCTGATCTGGACTTTTTATACTTTGATAGCTCTCAATTTTTTTTCTAAGCTTTCTTTCATTTTTACCTAATTTGTTCGGAGTTGCCGTCTTAACTTCATTGTTCAAGGCACCTGTATAGGTTAGTTTATACAAGGCGGACTCCAAACGCCTTCCTCCTGTCAAGAAATACATGGCACCATCATTTCCCACAATTCCATTGGTCAAAGGCAAGGGCACTCCTGAAATAAACTCAGTAACTTTAGCCGTATAGCTACTTCCTTCGGGGGTCAGACTGGCAAAATACATGGTACCATAACTCCAATCAAAAAGATAAAATCCATTTTGATAATAGTTGGGAAACTTCAAGCCTTCGCCTTCCAAAAGTCCTGTTGGAGATCCTTGCCCCAAATTTGCAATGCTGGGTAAGTTATCTGGGAATTCAGCATCAAACTTACCTGTTCCTGTACGCCAACCAAAATCGCCCCCGCTTGTTAAATGGCACAGTCTAATAGGCCTGTACCACGGCATTCCCATGTCGTATTCCATATCAGAATCGAACCCGAATAGTTCTCCATCAGGATTAAAAGCTATATCATAAGTATTCCTGAGTCCTACATTTAAAAGCGTCCAATCCCTACCTTCAAAATCAGTTTTAACCACCCAACCACCTGGCGCTTTTACATCATTGGCATGACCACTGGGGTCTTTAATAACAGGCAATAAATTATCTTCTCCCCAATTCTTGGGTATTACGCTGCCAATATCTTCCGGAATATCGGTATGGTTTCCTAAAACCATGAACAGTGACTGTCCGTCCGGTGCCAAAGTTATGTTGTGGGGACCATGTTCTCCCCAACCCTTAAAAGTCCTAAGCATTTTAACCGTATCAAACTCATCATCACTATTTGCATCGGTAATTTTATAAAAACCACTTTGTATGTCTAAGTCGTTTTCACTGCTTGCATTGACCAAGGCATACAATGTGTTTTTATGCCAGAGTAAACCTTGCGCCATACCTAATTGGATATCAATCTTTTTGACCACAACGCTATCTAAATTATTTTCTGTACTAGGTAAGGTTACCCTATAGATAGTTCCAAATTGGTCCGAAGCATACAAACGTCCTTTGTCATCTTTGGTTATGCTCACCCAAGATCCTTGGTCATGGGTACCAGGGCTATATAGCTTCTCTATTTTAAAACCTTCGGGGATGGTTATGTTGTGCATGGTGATTTGTTCTGTAATAGGTCCAGAAAACTCTTTTTTACAGGAAACAGTACAACCCAAAACCATGATCAGTAGGTAAACCTTATACAGTTTTAAAACAAGACTTTGCCCATTAGTCCTTTTTTGATGATTATGCATATGAAGTTTGTTTTTTAGTGGTTAAACCATTGTGCTTTTGGTAAAGTTATGCATACCGTTCCATCGCCGTAATTTGAAAAATGCCAACTCCGAATCAAATTACAAGAAAATAATGGGGAATGAACCAAGTGGATATAAAATCGAGTTTTTTGTAACAGATATGGTTGCCGAAACTCGCAGACATCAAAGTCAACATCACCTAAATGCACCATAGGTTTGGCCTCTGCTTTCTTCAACGTTAACACGTTTAAAAAATAATCAGAATATTGGTCTTGACATTATCAGTTCATTTTTTTATTTGCTTCATTTTTTTGGTTCCCTCAATAATTTTTCTCCTTTTTTACACAAATGGAAATACGTGTTTTTGTCAGCAAATTTGGATTCAAAAATGAACCAGTTTTAATGAGCAAGAGCTAAATTTGTTGACGCACAAAAAAGCACGTAAATTATGACATTAGTTGGCAAAAAATTTCCAAATCTAGAAGTCAATGCCATTGACAAATCCGGCATTACAACCAAGCTGAACATTCTTAAAAAGGCTCAAGAATCAAACAAAAAAGTGGTGCTTTTCTGGTACCCCAAGGATTTTACTTTCGTTTGTCCAACAGAGTTGCACGCCTTCCAAAATGCAATGGAAGAATTTGACAAAAGAAATACCCTCGTAATTGGTGCTTCTTGCGATACGGCGGAGGTTCACTTTGCTTGGTTGAACACCGAAAAGAAAAACGGAGGTATTGAGGGTGTTACCTATCCCCTATTGGCGGACAGTAATCGAAACTTGGCCTCTACCCTGGGCATTTTGGACATTACAGACGAAAAATATGATGAGGAAACCAAGGTTTTCACTGTCGAAGGAGATAATGTAACCTATAGAGCCACCTATTTGATTGATGAAGAAGGAACCATCTTTCACGAAAGTGTGAACCATATGCCGCTTGGTAGAAACATTGATGAGTTCATCAGGCTGATTGATGCCTATACGCATGTACAGGAAAAAGGTGAGGTTTGCCCTGCCAATTGGAACAGCGGTAAAGAAGCTATGAATGCCGACAGGAGCGGTGTGGCCGAATACCTATCCAAGCACGCCAATTAATCCCTTAAAGAGGAAACAAAACTCTGGAATTGATCTGTTTCTTTCCATAAAAAGGAAGGAACATCCCAAAATAAGACAGGCCCATTGGAAAAACTTTTTCAATGGGCTTCCTTTTTTGCCACGGACTTTGGATTATTTAGTAATTTCACCCTTCTTAAAACTTTTCATATGGCATCAATAACACTAGGCGGAAATCCCGCCAATACAGTTGGAAACCTTCCTGAGGTAAACTCACAAGCACCCACTTTTACGCTAACCAAATCGGATATGTCCACAAAAACGCTTTCGGACTATCACGGAAGCAAAGTGGTTTTAAATATTTTTCCAAGCGTGGACACAGGTACTTGTGCCCAGTCCGTAAGACAGTTCAATGAAGAAGCTGCCGAACTCAGTGGTGTAAAAGTGCTCTGCATTTCCAAGGATTTGCCATTTGCCCAAAACAGATTTTGTGGAGCCGAGGGCATTGAAAATGTGGAGATGCTTTCCGATTACAAAACAGGTTCTTTCGGTCAGGATTATGGGCTAGCATTTGCAGACTCCTCCTTTGAAAGCCTGCTTTCCAGATGTGTTGTAGTGTTGAATGAGGAAGGTAAGGTCATTTATACCGAACAGGTACAGGAAACTGCGGATGAACCTAATTACAAGGCAGCGCTAGAAGCCTTAATGGATGCCTAAGGAGTCCTTCTTCATCAACAGGATCAAGAGTGTTGGTTATGCCTTTAAAGGGCTGTTCTTGCTATTGCGGACGGAGGCTAGTATCAAAATCCAATTTGTGATAGCCCTGCTCATGACTGCAGCGGGTTTTTATTTTGAAATCTCATCAGGGGAATGGATGGCCCAATTGATTTCCATTGGAATGGTCATGGGAATTGAAGGCTTGAATACTGCTGTAGAGAAAATCTCGGACTATATCCAACCCGAAGATGACCCAAAAATTGGTTTTATAAAAGATATCTCTGCAGGAGCCGTTATGATAGTATCCATCATAGCATGTATCGTGGGACTTGTTATTTATGTGCCAAAATTGGTTTAGCAACATCTGTTTCCATGGTAAGCATCGTAAATTTGTAAATTAGCCCCGTTATTAATCATTTGCATGGCCAAGAAGAGGACAAAATCCAAACCTAAATCCGCCAAAAGAAAGTTATCCTTAAAACCGTCCAAACAGAATAAAATTATTTTGGGTAGTTTGCTTATTGTACTCAGTATTGCCCTGTTCTTCTCCTTTATGTCCTATTATTTTACCTGGCAGGAGGATCAAAGTTTACTTACCGAGTTTAGGGACCGCAACGCGGAAGCCAACAACTTACTAAATAAGTTTGGTGCCGCCGTAAGTCATTTTTTTATGTACAAAGGCTTTGGTTTGGCCTCCTTTGTATTTCCGCTATTGCTGGCGGTGACCGGACTCTATCTCTTTTTGGGCCTGAACAACAAAGGACTGGTAGGCAAATGGATTTGGGGGTTGATCGGTATCATTTGGGTATCCATTGCCCTTGGATTTTTCGCTATGGAGCAACCCCTTCTGGGTGGACTTATTGGCTATGAAATGAATGATTTCCTTCAGGATTATGTAGGCAAGATTGGGGTTTTCCTCATTTTGATTTTTGTCTTGATGGTCATCTTGGTTCGCTTGTTCAATTTTAGTCCTGAGGGGATAGGCAACTTCTTTAGAAACCAACGGCAAAACCTGAAAACTGACTTTAAAAAGAAAGATTCGGCACCAAAAGTTTTGGGCACCGAGGATAATAGTATCGAGCTAAGCACGGAGGAAGAACCTGTTTTGGTGGATACCTATACCCACAAAAAAGACATACCACCCCTAAACCCAGAAGCCGGTCTGGACGTAAATCTTCCGAAAGAGGAAGAAACCGACATCGACCTAAAGGTAGAAACAGTTAAGGAGGAGAAAGAAGAAAAGGACATTAAAGCGGAAAAATTGGTGAAGGACTTTGGGGAGTTCGACCCAAAACTGGAACTGGGCAATTACAAATTCCCAATCCTAGATCTCTTGGAACCCCATGGAGCTTCTTCAGGAATCACAATCAACCAAGAAGAACTTGAGGAGAACAAGAACCGAATCGTTAGCACCCTAAAGAATTATAAGATTGGGATAGCCCAAATCAAGGCCACTATAGGTCCCACAGTGACGCTTTACGAAATTGTGCCTGAGGCGGGAATCCGAATTTCCAAAATCAAAAATCTGGAGGACGACATCGCCCTGTCTTTGGCAGCGCTTGGGATTCGGATCATTGCCCCTATTCCTGGAAAAGGAACCATAGGTATTGAGGTGCCCAATAAAAATGCTTCCGTGGTATCCATGCGCTCGGTAATTGCCTCCAACAAATTCCAAAAGGCCGAAATGGAATTGCCCATTGCTTTTGGAAAAACCATCAGCAACGAAACTTTTGTGGTGGATTTGGCAAAAATGCCCCATATGCTCATGGCAGGTGCCACTGGACAAGGTAAATCCGTGGGATTGAATGCGGTGATCACTTCCCTATTGTACAAAAAACATCCAGCGGAAATCAAGTTTGTACTGGTGGATCCCAAGAAAGTGGAACTGACCCTGTACAACAAAATTGAAAGACATTTCTTGGCCAAACTTCCAGATTCAGAGGACGCCATTATCACGGACAACACCAAGGTGATCAATACCTTGAATTCCCTTTGTATTGAAATGGACAACCGCTACGAGTTGCTGAAAACGGCCATGGTGCGGAACATCAAAGAGTATAATGTCAAATTCAAGGCCCGTAAGCTGAATCCCAACGAGGGCCATAAGTTCTTACCTTATATTGTTTTAATTATCGATGAGTTTGCCGACCTGATTATGACGGCAGGCAAGGAAGTGGAAGCTCCCATTGCGCGTTTGGCCCAGTTGGCCAGGGCTATCGGAATTCATTTGATCATAGCCACCCAAAGACCCTCTGTAAATGTAATCACCGGTATTATCAAAGCCAACTTCCCGGCGCGAATTGCCTTTAGGGTGACTTCCAAAATAGACTCCAGAACCATTTTGGACACCCAAGGAGCCGACCAATTAATTGGGCGCGGGGATATGCTATTTACCCAGGGTAATGATGTGACCAGACTCCAGTGTGCTTTTGTGGACACCCCTGAGGTGGCCAAAATCACAGAATATATTGGCTCGCAACGCGCCTATCCGGATGCCCATTTACTGCCAGAATATGTAGGTGAGGACTCTGGCACGGGGATTGATTATGACATAGCGGACAGGGATGCCATGTTCCGGGAAGCGGCAGAGGTCATTGTAAATGCCCAGCAAGGTTCCGCATCGCTGATCCAACGAAAATTAAAATTAGGATATAACAGGGCAGGACGAATCATAGATCAATTGGAAGCGGCAGGAATTGTAGGTCCATTTGAAGGAAGTAAAGCAAGACAAGTATTGGTTCCCGATATCCTGGCCTTAGATCAACTTTTAGAAAATGAAACAAAATAGCACAATGTTCAAAAAACTATTTCTTTTTATCGGGCTTTTTGCCGTGGGTTTCTTTGCCCATGCACAGAACGCAACCAAGGCCAAAGCGCTTTTGGATGAGGTATATAGCAAAGCCAAAAGCTACGATAACATCTATATAGATTTTAAATATGGTCTTGAAAATTCTGAGGCCAACCTAAAGCAGGAATCCAGTGGAAATGTGACCTTAAGTGGTGATAAATATCTTTTGGATTATTTGGGCGCCCAAGTGATGAGTGATGGTTCCAAAGTATACACCATTGTTCCTGAAAATGAGGAAGTGACCATTGAGGCTATTTCCGAAGACGACAACAACATTACCCCATCAAAAATGTTGACCTTCTACCGCTCTGGTCATAACTATGCCTGGGATCTCCTTCAAAATGTGGGCGGAAGAAAAATCCAATATGTAAAGTTGACCCCCATCGATTCCAACACCGAAATAGCGTCCATTCTTTTGGGTGTGGACATGGGAACCAAGCATATCTACAAGCTTATCCAAACGGGAAAGAACAGCACAAAAACAACGATTACCGTTAATTCTTTCAAAACCAATCAGCCATTGTCAAGTACACTGTTTACCTTTAACGCGAAAAAATTCGAGGACGACGGGTACTATATCATAAGAAATTAGGCATTGAAGATACTTGACCGGTATATATTATATAGGTTTCTCTATAACTTCTTTAGCTCCTTTTGCATCCTGATTGTCATATTCATCTTCCAAGGGATATGGCTTTTTATAGATGACTTGGCGGGAAAAGGACTTGGCGTGGTGATCATAGCCAAGTTCATTTTTTATTTTATCCCCACCCTGGTGGACAAGGTACTCCCGCTAACGGTACTGCTATCATCCATTCTCACCTTTGGAACTTTTGCGGAAAACTATGAATTTGCGGCCATGAAGGCCTCTGGTATTTCCCTTCAGCGGGGGATGCGCAGTTTGATAGTTTTTGTGCTCTTTTTAGGCGTTGTCACTTTTTTCTTTGCCAACAACATCATTCCCAAATCCGAACAGAAGATGTTCAACTTGAGGCGTAACATCGCCAAGGTTAAGCCCGCTGCGGCCATTACAGAGGGAGTGTTCAGTGATTTTGAAGGTACTGGGGAAGGGATGAACATCAAGGTGGATAGAAAATATGGAGAGCAAGACCGCTTTCTGGATAATGTAATCATCCACATCAAGGACAAACAAGCTGTAAACACCACAGTTATCAAGGCCAAAGAAGGGGAACTGATCAGTAGTGAGGATTCTGATATTATTGAGTTGGTACTTAAAGATGGGAACTATTACAAGGAATTAAAACCCAAAAGAAGCGAGGAAAAAAGGAAACATCCTTTTGCTAAAGCAAAGTTTGAGACCTATACCATCAATATTGATATTTCCGAACTTAACAACCAGGATTTGGAGGAGGAAGGAAACATCACCACGGACAAAATGAAAAATGTTGTCCGCCTGGTCAAGGACATTGATTCTTTGGAAAAGAATAATTTGGAAAAAGTGGAGGCTTTTTCCAAGAACATCATTACGCGGATGGGTGCCTTTCCTGTTCCTACCAAGCAAGACAGCATTCAAAAAGCGCAAAGGGCCAAACTGGACAAAACTGAGCTGACCGAAAAGAAAAAAGCCCAGTACGATAGCATTTCTACCATTAAGGAGTTTATCAAAACCCTTCCCGAGTGGCAACAGTTGCAAATTGTTACTTCTGCCCGCACCTCTACCAAGAGTATATTGACCACGGTTATTGGTAAAAAAGAAGAGCTGCAAAAGCGGTTTAAGTTTTACAACAGCCATATTCTGTCCCTGCATAAAAAATATGCCCTGGCATTCTCCTGTATTATCCTATTTTTTGTAGGAGCTCCCTTGGGTGCCATAATTCGCAAAGGTGGTTTGGGATTACCCATGGTGATTGCCATTATCCTGTTTTTGGCCTATTATTTTATTGGGGTATTTGCAGGAAACTACTCCAAAGAGAACAATATTCACCCTATATTGGGCGCCTGGCTGTCTACCCTGATCATGCTCCCCATGGGAATTTCCTTGACCCGACGGGCCACTGCAGATAGAGGGTTGATTGGGTTTGGGCATATTATGGATGGAATTAAGAACCTGTTCAAGAAGAAAGAAAAAGAGGATACGGAATGAGTGATAAGGAAAATAGCCGACTGAATGCCATAGAAGAAGCCATAGAAGACATCCGACAAGGCAAGGTTATCATTGTGGTAGATGATGAAAATCGTGAGAATGAAGGGGATTTCTTGGCCGCTGCTGAGCTCATTACACCCGAAACGATAAATTTTATGGCCACCCATGGCCGTGGACTTATCTGTGTCCCACTTACCGAGGGACGTTGCGAAGATCTAGGCTTGCATAAAATGGTTACCCATAATTCCGATCCCTTGGAAACGGCTTTTACCGTATCAGTGGATTTAAGAGGAAATGGGGTTACCACAGGTATTTCTGCTGGAGATCGGGCCAAAACCATCATAGCGCTTACGGAACAGGGTACCAAACCACATGATTTGGCAAGACCTGGGCACATTTTCCCTTTAATTGCCAAAGAAGGTGGGGTTCTCCGTAGAACAGGGCATACCGAAGCCGCCATAGATTTTGCCCGTTTGGCCGACCTGAAACCTGCCGGGGTTATTGTCGAAATCATGAATGAGGATGGCAGCATGGCAAGATTGCCCGAGTTGCGGGAGGTAGCCAAAAAGTTTGACCTTAAAATTGTTTCCATTGAGGACTTGATTGCCTACCGTATGGAACATGATAGCTTGATTGAGCGCAAAGAGGCCTTCGATATCAAAACCCGATTTGGGGACTTCCGTTTGCGTGCCTATAAACAAACCACCAATGATCAAGTGCACATAGCATTGACCAAAGGACATTGGAAAACTGGGGAGCCCGTGTTGACAAGAATCAATTCCACTTTGGTGAACAATGATATGTTGGGCACCCTAACCAATAATCCAGATGAGCGGTTGCAACGCATGTTTGATGCGTTAAATGCTGAAGAAAAGGGAGCTATGATCTTTATCAACCAAGGCAACCAACACATGAATCTGCTGGGTCGCTTGGCAGAATTAAAAAAACTGCAGGCGGAGGGCATTTACAAGGCACCAAAAATAGACATGGACACCAAGGACTTCGGAATTGGAGCGCAAATTTTACATGACTTGAATATTTCCAAACTTCGATTATTGACGAACTCTGCTCAGACCAGACGGGTGGGAATGGTAGGTTATGGGCTTGAGATTGTGGAATATGTTGGCTACTAGTTGTTAGACTTTGGACCTTAGACTAGGGACTAGAGACTTTAGACCCAAGCTACTGCTTATTCTTCTTCCATTAACCGAATCAACTCGTCCACTTTTTTCAATCGGGGTATGAATTCTTTCTTGACCCCTCTTTTATTTAACCAATACGTGAATGCCCCGACCCCTGTAAATGCCGACAGGCCAACCCATACTTTCTTTATTTTTATAATCTCCTGCCAGGTTTTATTCAGCAAATCTAAAGAGCCAATCAAAAATATAGTGCAACCCATTAAACCCGGAAGAATATACCAGTACAGTACACTTTCAATCAATCTCTTTTGTTTTTCCAGATAGATCTTGCTCTGCTTTAAGTATTCAAGATAGGACGTGGCTTCGCTAGGCTTTTCTTTTTTAACCTTTAGTAGCTTATAGACGACAAATAAGATATAGGCCACAATCCAAATTGCTCCAATTTTCGCCAACACATTGGGCTGCCGATAAACTTGATACAAAAAGAGAGGGGTCATTAGTATTGCAACACTGATTTCTACCGTATCCCTAATTTTAACAGCCCTATCAAAGCTATCCAGTCTGTTTTGCACATCCAGCAGGAGTCTGGACTTTTCAAACTTAATGCGCTCGTGCTTTGGCGAGGACTGCCAAATTTGAATCAATTCATCCTCAATCATAACTTTTCATTTAAACAGTTCAACAGTTTTGTTTTGATACGTTTAACGCGAACGGCGACCGTATTTTCCTTTAATCCCAAAATAGTTCCAATCTCTTTATAGGGAAGTTCTTCCAGGTAAAGCGTGATTACCGCCTTGTCAATTTCATTAAGATGTCTAACACATTGCCGCAACAAATCCAATTTCAATCTACTCCTACTCTCTTCCTGATGCCCTTCAATCTGTTCAATGGTAACGCTTTTAATTTCCGAAATCCGTTTTTTGTCCCGCAATAAATTGGAGCGGTATCTAAGCCCCACATTCAGGGTAATCCGATACATCCAAGTAGTCAGTGTTGAGTCTCCATTAAAATTGGGGAGGGCCTTCCAGATATTGACCAATACTTCCTGAAACAGGTCTTTAGCTTCTTCTGTACTGTTTGCATAAGAATAGCAAACACGAAGTAATTTTTCCTGGGATTCGTCCAAGGCGTTCAGGAAGGTACGCTCTAAATCTTTGTTCATTAGGATTGCTGCCTTTATTGGTTTAGTTACAGGCCATTTGAAAATATGACATGAAAACCAAAAAAGTTGCAATCCAAGTGAGAATTACACTTTTAAAATCGAAGAATGGTGCTTATAGAATTTTCCGCAGCACATCGGCCATAGTTTGGGCCCTTAGCTTAACATCGTCGGCTGTCCAACCTAGTTTGATCAAACAGGAAATGTTGCGCCCCACCCAATGGTCAGATACGGAGAAATC
This sequence comes from Flagellimonas sp., assembly GCF_965215805.1. Classification (GTDB taxonomy): domain Bacteria; phylum Bacteroidota; class Bacteroidia; order Flavobacteriales; family Flavobacteriaceae; genus Flagellimonas. The sequence goes on from NZ_OZ244124.1 coordinate 3,603,987, forward strand.
TGCTTTTTCATAATCGGGAAGAGCTTCCAGCACATCTTTTGGCAATTTTCCCAAGGATTTCTTTTGGGTCAAATGCTCCCATTTGCGGTAGTAATGCCAATTGTTGTTATACCAATAAAAACAACCATCCACACCTGCCTCTCCCAAGGCTTTTTGAGCTTGCTGCGCCAATGCTTCCGAAGGAAGAAAAAAACTAAGGAAGGAATAATTCTCCTCGCCTCCCTCGGGTACTGTCCTGAATTGGACTCCATCAATATGGCTTAAAGCCTCGCGTATTATGGCATAGTTTTTCTTTTGAATGGCGATAAATTCATCCAAACGGGACAGTTGGGCCAATCCCACAGCGGCATTCATTTCAGAAATACGATAATTGTAACCCAAAAACGGATGCGCCTCTGCTCCCCTATCGTTTCCTATATGGTCATGTCCATGATCAGCATATTTATGGGCATTCTGATAATACGTTTCATTGTTCGTAAGTATAGCACCTCCCTCACCGCAGGTTATGGTCTTTACATAATCAAAAGAAAAGCAGCCCAAATCCCCAATGCTTCCCAATGGCTTTCCATGGTAGGTAGCCCCTATGGCTTGGCAAGCATCTTCCAACAACAATAGCCCATGTTGGTCGCAGATAGTTTGCAAGGCTTCGAGATTGGCCATGGAACCACACATATGCACTGGCATAACGACCTTGGTTCTTGGGGTAATGGCTTTCTCCACAGCTTCAGGGTTCAGGGTCAAGGTATCATCCACATCAACCAGAATAGGAACAGCACCTAATGCCAGAATCGATTCAAAACTGGCCACAAAGGTGAAGGTGGGCATGATGACCTCGTATCCTGCTCCAATGCCGGCGCTTGCCAAAGCTACGGTTAGGGCAGCCGTACCACTACTCACCAAATGCACATGATTTGATTTCATTTTTTGCGCCAAGGCAGCTTCCAGCTCTTTGGCTTTCCAATGATTATTACGCATACCGTCAAAGCCATAGCGCATCAGAACCCCCGAATCCAGGACGTCCTGTACTTGTGCTCGTTCCTTATCTCCAAAAAGTTCAAATCCAGGCATAATGTATTTTGTTAATGGTTAAGGGTTAATCCGTTATCGATTATTGATTATTGATTATTGATTATTGATTATTGCCCATTGCTAATTGTTCATTGCTAATTGTCGACTATCCAAAAAACCACAGTTTTATCGCCATAATAATGACCATTACCACCAAAAAAGTCTTGATAAACCCATCCCCTTTTTTGACGGAAAAACGGCTGGAAATCCAACCCCCGGTTCCATTCCCGATAGCCAAGATAAGTCCAACTTTCCAGTCCACTTTATCATTGAATGCAAAAACCGCCAAGGCGGACAGCATATAAACAAAGACCACTACCACTTTTGTGGCATTGACCCGAACCAGATTCATACGGTTGACAAAATGCATAAACAAAATCATGAGGAAACCAAGGCCAGCGTTTATAAAACCTCCATAGATTCCAAAAAAGAAGAAAACCACAATGCTCAGCCAAAGGTATTTTCCGGTGAGCCGTTCCTGCATTTCCTCCAATTTCAGCTTAGGCTTGAAAATGATAATCAACACCACGGCCAGCATCACCATGGCCAAAATCTTATTGAAAGTCTCCCCATCCACATCCACAGCAATCCTCGCCCCAAGAATGGCGCCTAAAAAGGCCGAAATTCCAAGGTAAATGTTGAAGGGATAAGTTGAGACGCCTTTGCTCTTGAATCCAGCAGTGGCTATGGCCGTTTGTATCACTATGGCCACTCTGTTGGTTCCATTGGCCACAGCCGGGGGAAGACCCAAAAAAATTAAGGTAGGAAGCGACAGCAAAGAGCCACCTCCTGCAATGGTGTTGATAAAGCCTACGGCAAAACCAACCACAACCAAAAGTACATAATGGTACCACTGATCCATGGGGGCAAATGTAAGCGGTATAAATGAAATGGAAATCTGAAATAAAATAAAGTGTTCAGGTTTTTACTGAAATAAAAAAGCTTACTATATTTGCACCCGCCTTTGCGATGGTAAAAGATGGTAAAGGGCGGGCAAGCCCGCAAACATTGGAGGAATGGCAGAGTGGTCGAATGCGGCAGTCTTGAAAACTGTTGAGGGTCACACCTCCGGGGGTTCGAATCCCTCTTCCTCCGCAAAGAAAAGCTTCACCATGGTGAAGCTTTTTTTTAGAGCAAACGAAATTGGTTTCAATTTGCCATAAAAAATCAAAATGGCTCTGATAGGAGCTTTTCTTTGTATTGGATTCCAATTTGGGATGTTTGTCTTGCAAAGAATCCCTCTTCCTCCTAGAGACACTATCCCAAAACAAGATTCCCTTCGAATTAAGATTTACATGGGTTTCATCTCAATAGAACAATTATTGGAGTATCTTCATTGATGATTTAATTATCGGTATTGAATCCAAAACCTGCATACCAAAAAGACCTTCGAATTTTCCAATCCATCGTTCAATTTAAATGGGTTTTAATCCTTTTACTGGGATTTATTCAAATTGGTTTTGGCCAAGTTATTGAACGACCGGAATTTGCTTCTGGAAAATTGACCGATTCCTTCAATTTTGATGGGGCTTTAAGCGAAGAGGACTGGAATACTGCGCCTGTACTTACCAATTTAAAAACCACAGTTCCAGAAGAAGGGGGTATGCCCTCGCAATCGACCTTAATCCAAGTTATAGCTGATGCCAGAACCGTAGTGATTGGTATAAGCTGTAATGATACCAATCCAGAAGGAATTATTCGTTTTTCCAAATTACGGGATACGGATATTTCAGAAGAAGACCATGTTAAAGTGGTCATCGACCCTTTTTTGGACGGGCAATCTGGCTACATCTTTGCGGTTAATTCCCTGGGAGCACGTTACGATGCGCTGGTATCAAACCGCGGTGAAGATGAGAACGCTGATTGGGATGCTGTTTGGGATGCCAAAACACAAATTACGGATAAGGGTTGGACGGTCGAAATTGTAATTCCCATTCAAAGCATTGCCTTTAAAAAAGGGCTGTCCAAATGGGGCTTTAATGTGGAACGAAGAATACAGCGCAATCAAGAGACCATCCGTTGGTCGAATGTCAAACGTGACCAGTGGATTGCCCAAACCAGTCGGGCGGGATTGGTCACCGGACTACCTGAATTCAATTATGGGATTGGAGTCAATATTAGACCCTCCTTGATTGCCAACACCAACCAATCGGGCTCTGATGGTGCCATGGTGGTAGATCCCGATATTAGTTTTGATGCCAATCAACGTATTGGCCCCAATGTTCTTGCTACATTTACCGTCAATACCGATTTTGGAGAAACCGAGGTAGATACACGTCAGACCAACTTGACCCGTTTTCCGTTATTTTTTCCTGAAAAACGTACCTTTTTCCTTGAAGGTTCCGACATTTTCGAATTCGGATTTGGTACTGGACGCAGTACTATTCTTCCCTTCTTTAGTCGACGCATTGGACTTCGCGACAATGTTCAGATTCCAGTTGTTGGTGGAACCAAATTGAATGGTCGCATTGGCAAGACCGCTTTTGGTGGATTGGGTATTCGAACCAACGATTTCAGCTTAGAGAACAATAATTTCAATGCCACCAATATGGGAGTGGTTCGGGTTCGCAGAAACGTGCTCAAGGAAAGTTCCGTAGGCTTTATAGCTTCAGCCGGTGATCCATTGGGGCGTGATGGCAGTTGGATGTCCGGGGCTGATTTTACCTTTCAGACCACCCGATTCCATGGGGACAAAAACTTTTTGGTAGGAGGTTGGGCGCTATTTACGGATCGAGAAGACCTGTCCAGCGATCGTGCGGCCGCAGGTTTCAAAATCGATTATCCCAATGATCGCTGGGACGTTGCCGTTACCTATGCCCGTATCGGGGAACAGTTTGACCCTTCTTTAGGTTTTGTACCAAGACGTGGTGTCAACTTCTATCGCTTTGGAGGGACTTTTGCGCCAAGACCCAAAACCCCTTGGCTCCGCCAAATGTTCCATCAGTTTTTTGTTACGTATGTCAATAACATTTCAGGGCCATGGCAGTCCTATAGCATATTCACAGCCCCTATCAATTGGCGTTTGGAAAGTGGCGATCGTGTAGAAGGTAATATTAGGCCCGTGGGCGAGAACATATTGGAGCCTTTTGAAATCTCGGATGGAGTGACCATTCCTGTGGGTGAATACAACTTTATGCGCTATCGTTTGGAAGCGGAATTTGCCCGTAAACGTCGTCTAAGTGGTCAGGCCACCTGGTGGTTTGGTAGTTTTTATGACGGGAACTTGGATGAGTTTGAATTGACCCTCAACTGGAATCCCAGTGCGCTTTTGGCGTTTGAATTTAGCGGACTTCACAACCGTGCCAGGTTGCCATTTGGGGATTTTGACCAAACGCTGGCAGGCCTTCGTGTACGATTCAATGTCACTTCGAACCTTCAGCTGAACAGTTATCTACAGTACGATACCGATAGCCGTGTTTTGGGATTAAATGCCCGTATACATTGGATCTTCTCTCCGCTCGGTGATGTCTTCTTGGTGTTTAACAACAATACCTTTAACGGTCTAAACCAACCTTGGGAGCTTCAAAACCGACAGATTTTGTTGAAAGTACGATATAATTTCAGACTATAAAGGATTAAGCGGCCAACCCGCTTAATTTAATTTTTCTTACCAAAATTTGTTCTCAAACATAGAAATCAGGGACAAGCCTGCCGCTGCTCCCGAAATAAAAACATTCCAATCCCTGTGTTTGGCTTTGAGTACGTTAAGAAACAGAAAGGAGAATGCAACAATAAAAAATACCACCAACAATTGTCCAAGTTCAATTCCCAAATTAAAACCAAGCAAAGGAACCAAAACATCTGATGGATCCATGAGCAGTGCCTTGAAATAATTGGAAAAATCCATTCCGTGAATAAAGCCAAAGAACAAAGCCATTGCATAGTTTCTTCCCATACGGGTAGACAATTCGTCAGGGCTTGGGCCTACTACGTTATGCAATGCCGTGACAAATATGGTCGTAGGAATCAAAAATTTGATGATATTCGAAGGGATAGAAATGATATCCAAGGAAACAAGAGCCAAGGTAACGCTATGACCAATGGTAAATGCCGTAACCAAAATCAGGATATTTCTCCACTGCTGGATGCGATAGACAGCGCAGAGTACAATCAAAAAGAGTATATGATCATAACCTGCCAAGTTAGAAATATGTTCGAAGCCTAATTTTAGGTAAAAATGGAACGGATGCATTTTAAAATTTCAATTGGTGGACAGCTGTTTTTTTGTTGAGCATCAAACTTTTTGACTCCCCATTGACGTGGACGTAGACAATGTTGTTTTGATCAAAAAAAAGATCGGTAAAAACTGCATTCTTAATTTCCAATGACGATAAGGGCGCTTCTTGTCGATACTCAAAATAAACCCACAAAGCCGTATTATCTCCTTCCCCACTCAATTTCTTACTTTTTATTTTAAGATTGACCAATTTCCTATTGGCTTTTACATGGAACAGTTGATTCAAGTAGTCCATGAGCAGCTGGTCGGCTTTTGGCGATTCATTAGGTTGACAAAAGGCCAACTCCTTGCTGTAGGGGTCAAAAACTATGGCTTCATTTACATCGGTCAAGAACAACTTTAGGTTCACGGTCAACAGCTGATTGCTGGCAGAATATTCTATTTCGCACAGAGAAAGCCGCAACGGATGTGCCTCCATCGGTTTGGATATTCCCAAAACAACAAAAACAAACAGTACTCTGAACACGGCCTTAATTTCTGGTGATTAGGACGGATTGGATTGAATCTCTTCCGCAACCTTTTGGACTACTTTAAAGACCCGAATCAAATTTCCTCCCCAAATTTTTTCAATCTCTTCCTCGGTGTATCCACGCTTCACCAATTCTATGGTGATGTTCATCACTTCGCTGGCATCAAAAACCCCTTGGATGCCGCCACCTCCATCAAAATCACATCCGATACCAACATGGTCAATCCCAGCGACTTTTACAATGTGGTCAATATGGTCAGCTGCATGTTGAACCGTGGCGAGTGGCGCTGGGTATTTCTCCCTGAGCGACCGAATCGCTTTACGCATCTCCCCGCGTTCTTCCAGGGTCATTTCTTCCACAGGTTTCATATTGGCTTTTAGAGCAGCCGTTGCAGAATCCAACGCAACATTGGGCGGAGGCATACGTAAATAATCTGACAGCATGGTTAATTGCACCACTCCCCCATTTTCTGCCATGAGCTTAAGCATTTCATCGGTCATATTTCGGTCGTGTTTGGTCACGCTACGTGCATTGGAATGGCTTGCAATTATGGGTGCCTTGGACATCTTAATGGCATCGTAAAATACGCTGTCGTTGCCATGGGAAACATCTACCATTATTCCAAGACGATTCATCTCAGCAACCACTTTGGAACCAAATTCACTAATTCCACCGTGTTCTGTTCCCAACTCATCGGTAGCCGAATCCGCCAAATCATTGTTCGAAGAATGTACCAGGGTAATGTAACGTACGCCCTTATTGAAATAGAGTTCTACATTGGCCAAGTCCTTACCGATGGGGTATCCATTTTCAATTCCAATGTATATGGCGCGTTTTCCTTCTTTTTCCAAAGCGTAGGCATCATCTGGGTTAAGTGCAAGTCCCACAACATCAGCATTTCTTTGAGTTGATGCAATGACCGAATCTATCATTTGAAGACATAACGTCTTCGCCCTAGTATTTCCATCATCATCCCTAATATCCTGGGCCACAAAAGCAGCAAAGAAGATGGCATCCAAATCCCCTTCAACCATCCTTGGATAATCCACTTTTGAACCAGTTTCATTGGGGTTATGCCGCTCGGCCATGTCGAAGCCAGGTTCAATCATACGCAAGGGCGTATCCGCATGGGTATCCAGTGTAAGTACGCGCTTGTGGATTTCAAGGGCCTTTTCCACTAATTGTTCTTCCTCGGTTTTTGATTCTTGTGGTTCAGATTTTTCCTTGCAACCCGCCATCAACACCAAGAGGATGGAAAAAAAGGAAAAACTGTGTCGTAACTTGTTCATAGTTTATGGTTTATGTGATACGATATTATTAAATGTACAACAATAATGTACTTCATACTTCTTCGAATTGCATCCATCCGGTAACCTATCAAATTCCCTTGGCTTTAGGGCTCATTGGAAGCTCTCTGTTGATAATTCCTGAACCAACTTCTGCAACATTTCCATTCCCATCTCCAATTGTTCCTTTGCAATAAATTCGTTGGCCCTGTGCGCTTGTGCAATGGATCCCGGCCCACAGATTGCCGTGTGAAAACCTTCATTGGCAAATTGACCTGCCTCTGCGGCATAGGAAACGGTATTTAATTTCGAATTTCCTGCAATTCTTTTTATCAGTTGCACCACATCATCATTGGCATTGGTATCCAGATGTGGAACTGGAGGATGGTTTTCCATGGTTTTGATCCCAAAATCGGGAAAAACTTGTCGTAATTCCTCTTCCCTCTCCCTGCAATATGCTTCAAATTCATTTACGATTTCTTCAATGGAATCCATGGGTATGGTTCTTAAATCCCAGTAGAAATAAGCTTTGTCCGCAATAACATTTGGGGCAATTCCTCCGTTTACCAACCCTATATGTATGGTGGAATGCGGTGGGTTAAAACGTTCATCCAACCTTTCAGCTGCTATTAATTGATCCATCTTATTCTCTAACCAAAGTATTAGCCGCATGGCTTCATGAATAGCACTGACTTCTTGTTTGATACGACTGCTATGTCCCGCAGAACCTTCAACATAGGTTTCCAAAATGTAAATCCCCTTTTGACCCACTATGGGTTCCATCATGGATGGTTCTCCTATAATGGCATATTTGGGAGTCTCCTGATAATATGTATTCATTACTCGAGCCAGTTCAGGTCCAGCCAAACAGCCTACCTCCTCATCATAGGAAAAAGCAAAATAGATGGGTTTTTTCAGGTCTGCATTGACCATTTGGGGTAAAACGGCTAAACAACAGGCAAGGAAACCTTTCATATCACAAGAACCCCTTCCATATAATTTGCCATCCCCTTTATCCGTCAAAACAAACGGGTCCGTAGTCCATTCCTGGCCTTCAACAGGAACCACATCGGTGTGCCCAGAAAGAATGACACCTCCGTCAACAGCGGGGCCAATACGGCAATGGAGTGAAGCCTTGGTACCCTCAGCATTGGGCAGCAAGTTTGCCTCAACCCCATAGGATTCGATATACTCCTTTATCCAATGGATGATACTTAAATTGCTTTCGCCTCCCAGTACGGGAAAAGAAACAAGCTTGGTAAGGATGTTTTCTACGGTCATATTAGCTATAGTTAATTGCCACTGCCACTACCAACGCCAATACGGCAATGCACAGCAGGCTGATCAATACTGGAAATATAAAACGAATCCACCGATCTATGGGTACACGACACATGCTCAACATGGCAATCAGTCCGCCCAAGGTGGGGTTCACCAAATTAGAAATCCCATCGCCTATTTGGAAGGCCAAAATCGTAATTTGCCTGGTAAGTCCCAAAGATTCTCCCAACGGCAGCATCACGGGCAAGGTAGCCAATGCCTGTCCGCTTCCTGAGGGTATAAAAAAGTTAATAACGGTTTGGGAAATGGACATGCAAATAGCTGAGGCATACAATGGCAGACCTTGTAAAACAACGGAAAGTTGATGTGAGATCGTATCTCCAATATTTCCCATTTCCATGAGTACCTTGATAGATGTGGCAAACCCTACCATAAATGCCCCTGGTGCTGCCAACCCTACTGCTTTCAAAACCGTTTCGCTCATTGTGGTAGCGCTCATTCTTGATGCCAAGCCAGATAGCAAGGCCACCATCAAAAAAACAGCAGAAAGCTCATTGATATACCAGTTGAGATTGAAAACTCCATATAGTACCGCCAATAAGCCCATTATAAAAATGGAAATCACCATCCAATTTCCTTTGCTCAATCCGTATTCATTTAGCGGCTTTGACAATGTCAAATTACTTACATTCAGGCCTTTGCCAAGACTCCTGTTGGGGTTCAAAGTAATCTTTTTGAAGTATCTCACATTGTAATAAGCCATGATGGTCAAGGCTGTAAAACAAAGTACACTTCGAAGCAAAGCTCCTGAAAACATGGGCAGTTCTGCAATTTTATGTCCCGTTCCCACCGTGTATGGGTTTATGGGTGATAGACCAAAACCGATCGTCATGGCACCAACAGAAATACCCGCAGCAAGAATTAAATCTCCTCCTAACGCCAGACTTAACACCGCTGCTATTGGTACCATAGCTATATTGTTCTCATATCCTACAGCTACTCCCAACAAGCCATAAATAAAGGTCATGATCACAATGATCATATGCTTGTTTTTAAGACCCAATTTCCTTACCAGCGTACCGACTGCATTTTCAACAGCTTTCGATTTTTCCATGAAACCAAACATGATTCCCCCGGACAGTACGATAAAGATGATTTCCACCGCAGCCTTGAATCCCAATGGGATGGACTTAAACATCCCCAGGATTCCAACAGGAGTAGAAGAAATAGTACGATACGAATTGGGAACAACTGTACTCCTGCCATCCACCAAAATCCTTTCATACGAACCCGCCGGTAAAAGGTAAGTCAGCAGGGTTACCAACACAATAATGCCAAACAACATGGTAATGGCATGGGGTATACGCTGAAAAAAAGAGGGGGCTTCAGATTTTGATTTGCTCATTTATCTCAGGAGGACGGCTTCACTTTGTTCGGTTCAACAGTCAATTTTCTGAATTTGGTTTCATTCGGTCAATTTAAGCTAAAAAACTCAGTGCATACCAAATCGGAATATATTTTGTAAAATGTATGCTCCTCCTTACTGTAAATTTTGCCCCCTACCTTTATTTGATTCATACCTAAACTCTCCAATACAAATTGAAATTCCTTTATCTTCTTGTTGAGGTGATAAGAAAGAATAATGAACTGACGATTATGCCCGCCACATAAAACCTCGGAATGTCCCTTCTGCTTTACCAATTCCATATAGAGATCATTCAAACCCCTGATATCCGCAAAATTCTGATTTTCCAAGGCGTCAACTATTATTGGATTGTTGATGGACAAGACAAAGGAAATTTCCTGAATGCTGTGCTTTAAAATCAGTTGTCTGAGATGACCAATGGTATCCATATCAAACACCACGGAATTGCCAAGTGAGGTGTAATAGTGGTTTTTGTCTCCAAAATAACCGTTAATCACAGGCTCAAGACAATCTGTTGGACAAACGAAATATAAACTTCTTCGCATCAATTGGATTTCCAAATCTTAAAGCAAATCATGGCTCTGAAAGGCCTATAAGATTGACTTATAAGCTTTTAACATCAATCACCTCAAAGTTTTTGGCCACAAAGTAGTCATCCAAACCATAATCGGTATTGATAATAATCCCTCCCAGTAAGGTCACCTTGTCTACATGGAATTCATTTTTGCAAGATTTGATGTGCTCATGGATTTTTTTGTTAATTACCTCATAGGTTGCCTCAGTAATACTCTTTTCTTGATGATTACTATCCAGTATTTGTTCTCTGTAGGGCAGCAGGCTTTCCTCCAGTTTCATTTGCTGATAGTCATCATCGTTCAATACTGGTCTGTAGTCACTATCTTGGAATCTGTCCAGTGCCAACATTAACGCGCCGCATGAATTTCCGGTCTGCTCCTGTCGTGGTCGGAACATTTTCCCTAAATCGCCATCCAGGGTAATTCCAATATGCGGGCCGTAAAAGATGAAAGCGCTACCATCATCCGGAATATGGTGTGCAAAGGCTGTCATCCCTGTTTGTCCAGCGAAGGGCAGTCCTCCCAATCCCCCCATAATAAAGGGACCGAACAACACATTAAAAAAAGTTGTGGAAGGCACATTGATATCATCGGAACATACCGATGTGGCCATTAGTACTTTGGAAATATCCAGTTGATGCTCCAATTGCATTTTTCCCAGATAGTGAATCGAAGTGTCCTTGGCGTCCATGGCATCGGGAAAGTAGGTCTTCACTACTTCATCAAATTTTCTTTGTAGCATTGGTGAAATTTTTAAATGTTTATTTTCTGTTCAGTGTTTTTTCTCTAACTAGTTGAACCTTGGATGGTCCATGTCCTTACCATCCATAAAACCCTTTGGGAACGACACCATTGAGACGCAAGTAAACAACGCATTGTCCACGATGGTGAATGATATGGTTCTCCATGGCATAAAACAAACGCCAAACCGGAATGGTCTCCCCTGCAAAATCGCACTTGGCCGTAAGCTTGTCATCAGACATTTCGGCAATGGATTTTCGTACAAACGCATACATGTTCTTCAATTCATTGATAACATCATCCTTGGGCATTTGTACTGGTAATTTTATCCCCTCATAGGGATTTTTTAACCCCGCTCGGCCAGCCAACTGCCCACAGGTATAAATAACGCAGTGTCGCCATTGCTCAGCAAAAGTCATGGCCTCATCCGTATACTTAAAAGTAAAATACTCTGGAGGCATCTGTTTTACATTGGTCATTGTCATAGCTTCTGAACGATGCCAAGCCGCTACAAGTTCTTTACGCAAATCTTTTAAAGATTCGTGGGCGTAAGCGGCCATTAACTTACCCTCATCCAGTCCTGCCGCGGATTCTTTTTGGTCGTTATCAATTTTACAACCCAGGAGGGAGAGCAGACCAAAACCAAAAATATTTTTTAGAAAACCTGTTCGATTCATATTAGCGTCAATTCAATGCATAAGCTCGCTGCACAGGCCACTCATCCTGATATCCCTGAATCCACTTTTGGGACTCTAGCTCTTTGTCCGTAGCTAAACAAGCATCAAGCTCAGCCCTAATATGTGCTTCATCCATATCCTGACCTATAAATACAATTTCATTCTTTCGATCACCAAAGGTTTTGTCCCATCCAGACTCGATGTGCTCTTGATTTTCCAAAAACGCCATGTATTGGGACCTTTGTTGAAAAGACATGCTGCTCCACCAGACTCCTGCACTATCCGTTCTCAGAGATCCTCCTGCCTGACCCCAAATCAAGGCTTGGGAGGGTCTGGAAGCGAGCCAAAACAAACCTTTACTGCGGATAATGGTATTTGGGAATACATGTTGGGCAAAATGCCAGAAACGTTCCGGGTCAAATGGTCTTTTGCTTCGAAACACAAACGAACCTATACCGTACTCTTCGGTTTCAGGGGTATGTTCATCTTTGTTTAGTTCCTCAATCCAACCTGCGCTTTGTTCCGCTTCCTCAAAATTGAAAAGTCCAGTATGCAGTATCTCCCGTGGGCTGATCTTGCCAAACTGGGACTCGATAATCTGTGCAGAGGGATTTAGTTTGTGAATGGTAGCTGTTAAAAGACCCAACTGCGCTTCTGAAACCAAATCGGTTTTATTCAGTATGATCACGTTGGCAAATTCAATTTGGTCGGTCAACAAGTTGACAATGGTTCTATAATCCCCATCAATATCAGTAAGACTTCGGTCCATAAGGGTTTCGGGACTCCCAAAATCCTTGAAAAAATTGAAGGCGTCCACCACGGTTACCATGGTATCCACATAGCTAAATCGGGAAAGGTCAATGTTGTTCTCCTCATCAACAAAAGAAAAAGTCTGGGCTACGGGGATGGGCTCACTTATTCCAGTACTTTCAATAAGGAGGTAGTCAAATCGGTTTTCCTTGGCCAGACGCTCCACCTCTACCATCAAATCCTCCCTAAGGGTACAGCAAATGCAGCCGTTGCTCATTTCCACCAATTTCTCCTCCGTACGTGAAAGGGTGTTTTCACTCTTCACCAATTCCGCATCCACATTCACTTCACTCATGTCGTTAACAATGACAGCGACTTTCATCCCTTCTTTGTTATGTAAAACATGGTTTAGCAAGGTGGTCTTCCCTGCACCCAAAAAGCCACTAAGTACGGTTACAGGCAGTTTATTGTCCTTTTTCATTTTACGAAGTTTAAGCATTGCACAACACAAGTGTCAACAATCCATGTAAATGCAACTCAGTCGTAAAAATATATGAAAAAGAAAATAAATGCAACTCGGTTGCATTTATTTTATAAGCGGCAGAAATATCAACCGTAAGCTACGGTTCCTATATTCTGAAATAGGATACCTATTTGGGAGAATTAAACTCTAAAGTTTGCTTAATACCCAGCTGCCTGCCCGTCTTTACGGCTTTCGGAAGCTCCGTGATAGACTTTGTTTTCGTCATCCCAAAGAATGGCTTGGTAGCCCCCATAGATGCCTCGAGCGGTGCCCATTTTATGGCCTTTGTCCATTAAACCTCGAATGGTGGAATACGGTATCCCGGATTCTGTTCGTATCATCCCTGTATTCTTAGTGGTTGCTCCCATAGGGCTTGCTCCACCCGTGTGGTCCCATCTTGGGGCATCACCGGCCTCCTGGATGTTCATTCCAAAATCAATCAGGTTCATAACAATTTGTGTGTGGCCCATAGGCTGGAAATCTCCTCCCATTACACCAAAACTGAGGTAAGGTTTATCATCTTTAGTCACAAAGGCAGGGATTATGGTATGGAAGGGTCGTTTTCCCGATTCATAGGTATTTGCCTGACCCCGTTTAAGACTGAACAACTCACCCCGATCCTGGAGCATAAAACCCAATTTGGGCGGCGCCATTCCAGAACCCATCCCACGGTAATTACTTTGAATCAATGAAATCATGGTGCCTTCATCGTCCGCTACAGTCATATAAATGGTCTCACCTGCGGAGATTTCCCCAGCCGAATACGTGCTAGCGCGCTTACCTATTTGTTCCCTTCTTGACTTAGCATAATCTTCAGACAACAATTCTTCAACAGGGACATCAAAAAAATCCATATCTGCATAATATTTAGCTCGGTCCTCAAAGGCCAGTTTTTTGGCTTCCGTAAAGAGATGGAGGTGTTCCGTACTTCCAAATTTGATATTGGAAAAGTCATAACCCTTTAATATTTGTAGCATTTGAAGCGCAGCAATTCCCTGGCCATTCGGTGGAAGCTCCCAGACATCGTACCCCCTGTAATTAATGGATACCGGTTCTACCCATTCTGACTTGTGCGCCGCCAAATCTTTAGCTGACAGAAAACCTCCTTGGTCTTTTATGAACTTTCCGATAGTTTTGGCAATATCCCCTTTGTAATAGGCATCCCTTCCTCCCTCAGCAATTTTACGATAGGTATTGGCCAAGTAGGGGTTTTTATAGATTTCCCCTTCGTTGGGCAATTTTCCACCGTTTTGGGATTTGTATGTATCCTCTATATTCGGAAACCCCTTCGATTCAAAATAAGGAATGGTGCGTTGCATGTACCACGCGATAAGTTCAGTCAATGGAAAGCCTTTTTCTGCATAATCGATGGCTGGCGCAAGGATTTCGGTCATGGGTTTTGACCCAAACTTCCGGTGCAATTCAAACCAACCGTCCACTGCTCCAGGTACACTAACAGGAAGCGGTCCGTGTGATGGGATTTTCTTCATGCCCTTTTTTTCAAAATATTCCAGAGTGAGTTTTTGGGGTGAACGTCCGCTAGCGTTTAACCCGTAGAGCTTTTTTGTTTTCCCATCCCAAACAATTGCAAACAAATCTCCTCCTATCCCACATCCTGTAGGCTCCATCAGTCCTAGAGCGGCATTTGCAGCAATGGCTGCGTCTATGGCGTTACCGCCATCCTTGAGGATGTCTAGTCCAATCTGGGTGGCCAAAGGATGGCTAGTGGCCACCATGCCGTTCTGACCCAACACCACGGAACGGGTGGCAAAGGCCTCACCAGTGATTCGGTCTTGGGCTATTGAAGAGTGTAAGAAAAGTAAAAAGCAAATGAGGTAACAAAGTATTTTTTTCATAATCGTTTTTCTTCTTCTAAAGTACAAAATATGATGTCTATTTTTTTATGATGGGCCACAACAAAAGAAAAAAGGCCTCTCCCAGATTCTGGAAAAGACCTTTTGATAATTTACGTACTATCCAAGATATTTCTATTCCGCCAAGGTCACTGTTCGCGTCACAGTGTTGAACGGTCCAGGAATTAGATTCCCTTCACTATCCACCAACTCCAATTCAATGGTTACTTCGCCCATAGGTAGTCCTTTGACCACATGGGGAGCCCATTCCGTAATCATAAACTCTTCTCCGTTTACCGTAGCTTTTACTTTATTGCCGTCTTCTGAAAGCGTAGTGTTCAACACAAAAAAGTCCAGCAAAAGATTTTCCGTATCCTTTCCTTTGTAAGTTCCCTTGGGGCGACTATATATCAGTGTAGGAGCTTCCATATCCAAGCCAAGTGAATCCGTGGCATTTGGTCCTATCTCCAGTTTTTTAACCACTACGGAGTTTTCATTCTTTACCGACTCATGGTACGAACGGCTTAAAAATGCAACCAAATGGTGAACTCCGCTGGGAACCTCTTTGGCAAATGCAGGTTCATAATGTGCAGAATAGGGCTGGTTGTTCAAAATAAAGTGGATGTGCTGTCCCTTACCTGAATTTGCCAAGCGTTCCGCATTGGGACCTTCTGTCTGCGCTCCAAGCTCATAATTGTTCACTGTAAAGGAGAAATTCACCTCCCCACCTTCAGCTATGCTGGTATTACTGGGTTCATCCAACTGCAATACTGCATCGGCATATGCAGGGGACCCATCCAGTTTTTCAAGGGTAATCTTGGTCTGTTCAACCTCCACCGCTACTTCTTCTGCGGCTTCCGTGTTTTCCTTTTTTTGCTGCTTGCAAGATGTTACAACAATTGCCAAGAGTAGCATTGAAGCAAATAAATTTGGAGTTTTTAATTTCATTTGAATTGTTTTTATATAGTTGACTGTTGAATTCCGTAAATTCCAATCCGATTGATTTATTTCCGAATCCAAAAGATTGGTCTTAACCCAAGGGAATATATGCTCCTATACTCAGGAACAAAACAAACTTACTAAATTCCAATAGAGCCAGAAACTTAGTCAACCTAAAACTTGAAAATCCATTGAATCCAAATGGTCGAACCTACAATACAAAAAGTAAAGCTGTTTTTAGCGGTTGAGCAGCATGGCAGAGACACAAATTACGATTTAGATGTAATTAGGTTGGTTGGTCTATCCAATAACTAGCTCCCAATCCCCCAATAAAAATGCTACCTTTAAGGCAAGCCATTAAATACCAACAAAATGAAAAACAAAATTCTGCCTCTTATGCTCTGCATGGTTCTATTTTTTGCCAGTTGCCAAGGGACCCCGCCCGAGGAAACCTCCAAAATCAAGAAGGGCATGACCAAAGTAACCATCCTGTACCCCAATGGAGATGGCAAAACCTTTGACATGGATTATTATTCCAATAAACATATGCCCATGGTAGCGAACTTACTGGGAGATTCCCTAAAGTTGTTTACCATAGACAAGGGGATTAGCGGCAGGACCCCTGATGAGCCCATCCCATACTTGGCCATCGGATATTTGTATTTTGACCAACTGTCAGCCTATCAAAATTCGTTTGGCCCCAATGCCGATAAAATTGTTGGTGACATTCCAAACTATACGAACATACAGCCTGTAGTGCAGATTAGCGAAGTGTATGAATAAGCAAGGGTCATAACAACAAGAGAACGCTCCTTTCCTAAAATCAGTCATGGTTAAAACCAATCAATTCAACCTTCGCTTACGGCATCCGGATTATCAAAAATATTTGGATATCAACGAAAGGGAATCCTTAAGAGTCAAGAAATCCTATAGCTGTCATTTGGATCAAAAATATGGCTTGGATGTGTTGCAAGCCATGGATATCTTCCCATCCAATGTGGAAAATGCCCCTGTTTTGGTGTTCATACATGGAGGTTACTGGCGAGCGTTGGATAAAAGGAGTTATCAATTTGTAGCAGAGCCCTTTGTCAAAAATAATTTCACTGTCTGCGTAATCAATTATAGGCTCATTCCTTCAGTGAATATGGAAACCGTCTTACTGGATGTCAGCAATGCGTTAATCTGGATTAGGGAACAGATTGTTCGATATAATGGAAATCCCAATAAACTTGTTCTTTCAGGACATTCCGCTGGCGGGCATTTGGCGCTAATGACCTATTTAATGAATGAGACCTTAAGATCTAGCATCCGTGCCATATGTAGCCTCAGTGGTATCTTTGATTTAGACCCCATAAAAAACAGTTACCTCAATGAGGTGCTTCAACTGAATGATCATGATGTGGAGAATTATAGCATAATCAACAAGGATCTGTCCGTTGTAAAGTGCCCAGTTTCATTAAGTGTCGGTACTAATGAAACGGAATTTTTTATTGAGCAATCCAACAGCCTTTATGAAGAGAACAAGTCAGTAGCAGATATGGAATACAAAGCATACAAGCATCTTAACCACTACCAAATGGTACATGAATTGGGGCGGGAGGATAGTCCTTTGGTAGACTTTGTATTGGAACACACAAACTAAAACTAAGTAAAAACGCACTAATTACCTTTTGAAAAATGACCTCAAAAAACAAGGAAACCAAAATTTCAAGTCGGGGGCCGTTGGCACTTCTGCTCATTACGATACTATTTGGCCTAGGCCTCTCATGTAAGGAAAAACAAAAGAGGCTGGAAATAACAAACGATACCACTGTGCAGCGATGGACAGAAGAACGAATCAACGCTTGGTATGAGAATCAAACTTGGTTGGTCGGTGCTAATTTTGTCCCATCTTCGGCCATTAATCAATTGGAAATGTGGCAGGAAGATACTTTTGACACGTTGAAAATTGACAAAGAACTTTCCTGGGCCCATGATATGGGTTTCAATACCATGCGCGTGTTTTTGCACGACCTGTTATGGGAACAGGATTCCCTGGGCT
The DNA here is from genome assembly GCF_965215805.1 of Flagellimonas sp. Classification (GTDB taxonomy): domain Bacteria; phylum Bacteroidota; class Bacteroidia; order Flavobacteriales; family Flavobacteriaceae; genus Flagellimonas. The sequence goes on from NZ_OZ244124.1 coordinate 3,621,854, forward strand.
TAATAAATCGTGCGGAAAAATATCTTGACATTGCGGACACCCATAAAATTAAAACCATGTTTGTTTTGCTGGACGATGTTTGGGACCCGAATCCAAAATTGGGCAAACAGCACGAACCCAATCCCCATGTGCATAACTCTGGATGGGTCCAAAGTCCTGGACATGAGGTTTTGGTAGATTCAACCCAGCATAAAAAATTGGAACATTATGTTAAGGGTGTGCTTAATCATTTTAATGATGACCAGCGCGTGCTTATCTGGGATTTATACAACGAACCAGGTAACCCCAATAGCAATAGCTATGGGGAATTGGAACCCGAAAACAAGGAGATACACTCATTAAGCCTTTTGAAAAAGGTATATAAATGGGCAAGGGAAGTAAATCCCTCCCAACCCCTTAGCATTGATGTTTGGACCTCGGTCAATAAAGAATTGGATGACATGAGTGATATTGACAAATTCGCCTTTGAAAACTCTGATGTCATCAATTTTCATTGCTATGCCAATGCCGAGGCCACGGCCCAAATGGTGGAACGCTTGTCCACTGCCAACCGGCCTCTATTCTGTACCGAATACATGGCCCGATCTGTAAATTCTACTTTTCAGGACATACTCCCTATATTCAAAAAGCATAAGGTAGCGTCCTACAGCTGGGGTTTTGTTTCTGGGAAATCCCAAACCATTTATCCTTGGGATTCATGGCAAAAGGAATACACTGCGGAACCGGAACTTTGGTTCCATGATGTTTTACGGGAAGATGGCTCGCCCTATAGGGAGGAAGAAGTGTCCTTTATTCAATCAATCACGGGTGATGCTGAGATTTTGGTGGATGCCCAACTGGAAGACTGGGATAAACACCATTACCTGTTTGGACTGTCGGATCCATGGAAGCTTAAAGGCAAAGACCAAACCCATTTTGATTATGTGGTCACTCCTGAGCACTTCTATTTTTACTTCAAGACCATGGATGCCACCCCTACCAAAATCACATATGTAAACGAACGTTCCTTGCTTCCTGCGGACAGGGTGGAATTGTTTTTCTCTTCGGATAAAGAGTTGACAGAATATTATGGAGCCGAAATGACCCCAAAGGGTGAAGTACTTGATTTTAAGGCAAGTTTTCCAAGGAATATTGATCATGGCTGGGACTTTAAAACCCTTACCCTGGCTACTAAAGATATTGAAGGGGGCTATATTGTGGAAGGCAGTATTTCAAGAAAAGAGCTCGAATCCTTTGGCATCCAAAATGAATGTTACATGGGTGTTTTCCGAGCGGATTTTCATGGAGGCAAAAAGGTGAATTGGTATACCAAAACCATCCCCGACTCCCCCAAAGCGGATTTTCATATACCTTCTGCCTTTAGTAAGGTTTCTTTTAACGAATAACACTCAATGAAGGTTTTAAAGTTTCTCTTTGCCCTGTTCGTCTGTCAATTTTCTTTTTCCCAAATAGACACGCAGACCTTAGAATTGGCCGATGCTGCTTTGGAACTCACCGAACAACAGGTTACCTATGACCCTGGTTATTTTTCCATAGCTTATCCCAATGGGGATGTGCCAAGTGATAAGGGGGTTTGCACGGATGTCATTATTAGGGCCTATCGCAAAATTGGCATCGACCTCCAAGAAAGGGTACATCAGGATATGAAAGCACATTTTCAGGAGTATCCCAAAATTTGGGGGTTGCAATCCACAGATACCAACATTGATCATCGGAGGGTTCCAAATCTGATGACCTATTTTAAACGTCAGGGAGCCTCCCTAACTATTTCCAATCAAGCTTCGGACTATTTGCCTGGGGATGTGGTATGTTGGAATCTGGGCGGGGGAACTACCCATATCGGAATTGTGTCCCATAAAAAATCCCGTGAAGGGCACCGATATCTTATCGTTCATAATATTGGGCGTGGGCAGGTTTTGGAAGATTGCCTGTTCGATTTCAAGATTATAGGACACTATCGCTACCCATAGATGCATTACTTTTCATTTTTGTAGCCTATTAAGAGATTCATTGTTCAGGCTATAGTACCTTTAGATGGATTATGAACAAAGTTTATACTTTAATAGTTACGGCATTTCTCTTCATCCTAGGATTAGGGTGCAATTCCAGCAACACATCCAAAAAACTGACCATCGCGGTTTCGTCCAACATGCAGTATTCCATTCAGGAAATCGCCGCAAGATATACGGAGCATACAGGAACAGCCTGTGATTTGGTGGTGGGTTCCTCAGGAAAACTCACCGCCCAAATCATGGAAGGAGCACCCTTTGATGTATTTCTATCCGCGGATTTGAAATATCCCCAAATGCTTCATCAAAAAGGACATACCAAAGCGGCACCAAAAATTTATGCACTCGGGAAGCTGGTTTTGTTTACAACCAACAAAGAACTTGTCCCTAAGTTGGAATTTCTCAAAAACGACAGTATTGCGCATATCGCTTTGGCAAATCCCAAAACGGCCCCTTATGGTAGGGCAGCCATGGAAGTATTGGAGCAACATGGGTTGATGGATTTGGTCAGGGACAAGCTCGTATATGGTGAGAACATTTCACAGACCAATCAGTTTATGACCACTGGGGCTGCCCAAATGGGATTTACGGCCAAATCTACTTTAATCGGTACACCTTTATCCCAGCAGGGTCATTGGATAGAATTGGACACGGATAGCTACGCACCTATTCAACAGGGCATTGTGATGCTGGGGAATCAAACAGGTCAAGACCAAGCTTCGCTCTCGTTTTTGGAATTTATTTTTACCGAAGAAGCCCAAGAAATTTTGAAGAAATACGGATATTCGATATATGAATAGTTTACCTGGGACCATTGTGGATATAGAGGTTAGTGGACATCTGTCTCTGGTAACTGTTGAAGTACATTCGAAGATCCGTATCAAAGCCATTGTGGTGGAAACACCGGAATCCGCAGATTATCTTAAAAAAGGCGAAGCAATCAATGTCTTGTTCAAGGAAACTGAGGTCGTCATTGGGGTGGGTGAATCATTTCATATCAGTTTGCAGAACCAAATACCTGGAACCATCAAAAACATAGATAAGGGAGCTTTGCTGGGAAAGGTGGTCTTGGAAAGCCCTATGGGTGAAATCACTTCCATTATCAGTTCCAAAGCAATAGACCAGCTGAAACTGAAGAACAGCGCTCCAGCCACCGCACTCATCAAACTGAACGAAATAATGTTGGCCAAACTATGAGTTGGGAACCACTGATATTGACTTTTAAATTGGCCCTGGTCACCACGGTGGTCTTGTTGTTGGTTTCCATACCCCTCTCCTATTGGCTGGCGTATTCCAAAGCCCGAATCAAGCCCATTGTTCAAACCTTGGTGAGCATGCCGTTGGTTCTTCCGCCTACAGTTTTGGGATTTTACTTCTTGATTGCTTTTAGCCCCAATACCATTTTTGGAGGCTGGCTCAATGAAGCCTTTGGAATTCAATTGGTATTTTCATTTCCTGGGCTTGTAGTGGCATCTTTACTGTATAGTTTACCTTTTATGGTGCATCCCATTCAATCCGGGTTTTCTGGAATTCCAGATTCCCTTCGGGAAGCGTCCTACCTCATGGGCAAATCCAAGTTTCGAACCTTGCTGAATGTTCTTTTGCCCAATATCAAACCTTCACTGCTAACGGGTATAGTGCTTTCCTTTGCACATACCGTTGGAGAATTTGGGGTGGTCTTGATGATTGGGGGCAACATTCCCGGAAAGACGAAGGTTTCTTCCATTGCCATTTACGATGAGGTTGAAGCTTTGAACTACGCCAATGCCAATTTTTATTCCTTGATCTTGTTTGCCATCACCTTTGGTATTCTGCTAACCGTGTATTTGATCAATGGGGGACATCTTAAAAAGTTTTGGAAATGATAAACATCCAAATACAAAAACCATTGGATGGCCCTGAAGGTCCTATGCTCCTAGACCTGGATTTACAGGTTCCGCGGGGTCAATTGATCACCCTTTATGGCCCTTCTGGAGCAGGCAAGACGACCACCTTGAAAATCCTTTCGGGTTTAATGCAGCCAGAAACTGGCAAAATTGAGGTGGACAACAGTGTTTGGTTGGATACATCAAAAAAAATCCGTCTAAAACCGCAAGATCGAGAGATTGGATACGTGTTTCAGGACTATGCCCTGTTTCCAAATATGAGCGTGCTGCAGAACTTGGAATTCGCCCAACCCAAGGACAAGGATTCTGGAATTGTCCAGGAACTGATCCAAATCATTGAACTTGGAAACATTAAAGACAGAAAGCCAAATACCTTATCAGGAGGGCAGCAACAGCGAGTGGCTTTGGCCAGAGCCCTGGTTCAGCAACCCAAAATTCTTTTGTTGGATGAACCACTTTCGGCCCTCGATCTAAAAATTCGGCTCAAATTGCAAGAGTATCTACTCCAAGTGCACCGTAAATACAAACTGACCACCTTGCTGATCAGTCATGACATTGGGGAAATCCATCGATTATCGGATTGGGTTGTGGTTTTGGAGGAAGGAAAGGTGATTCGCCAAGGGAGTCCATCCGAAATCTTTATAAACCAAAATCTAAGTGGCAAATTCAAATTTAAAGGTGAAGTACTCCGCATCGAGAAAAATGAAGTGGTTTATATTGTTACCGTTTTAATCCAGAATGAAGTGGTCAAAATCATAGCCCAGGAATCCGAAGTAAAAAATCTTGGCATTGGAGATGCCGTCATCGTGGCCTCCAAAGCATTTAATCCAATTATTTATAAAATTTCTTGAAGGGAAAAAGAAAATCTATGAAGGAGACAAGAATCAATAAGTACTTGAGTGAGGTTGGGTATTGTTCCAGGCGGGCAGCGGATAAGTTGATTGACCAAGGTAGGGTGACCATCAACGGAAAAGTACCGGAAATGGGCACAAAAATCAAACCTACAGATGAAGTACGAGTGGACGGGGAGTTGATTTCCGAGCCTAAGGATAAACCTGTGTACCTGGCCTTTCACAAACCCGTGGGCATTGTCTGCACTACGGATACAAGGGTTGAAAAAGACAACATCATCGACTTTATCAACTACCCCAAAAGGATTTTCCCTATCGGCCGTTTGGACAAACCTAGTGAAGGACTCATATTCATGACCAATGATGGAGACATCGTGAATAAAATTTTAAGGGCTAGAAACAACCATGAAAAAGAATATATCGTCACCGTCAACAAACCTATTACATCAGACTTTATTCGCCGCATGCGCAATGGTATCCCCATATTGGGCACCATGACCCGAAAATGTGAAGTGGAAAAATTGGGTTCACACCAGTTCAAAATAATTTTGACCCAAGGTCTTAACCGACAGATACGCAGAATGTGCGAGCATTTGGATTACAGGGTTAAAAAATTGAAACGGGTTAGAATCATGAATGTGAGCTTGGATGTTCCGGTGGGAAAATGGCGCCATCTAACAGAGCAAGAACTTCGCGAAATCAACAAACTGGTGTCAAGTTCCTCCAAGACACACGATTAGGTTTGTGCAATCAATCGGTTAAAATGCACAAAACATCGTCAACTGACCTTTTTGAGGATTTTATACTGTTAATGAATTAAAAAATATTCGATGAAATGCAGTTTTTAATCGACATAATTCAAAAACTATGAAAAATTAATAGGTAATTCTTAAAAATCTTTCTCCAAATTTGTGATGTATTAACCCCCAAATCTGTACATCATGACACGTTCATTAACCCATCAATCCATTCTTGTTACCGCTATATTCTGCTTAATGCAGGTAACTGCGCAAAATCCCATGAAATTTGAAAATAGCATTGGGATTATCGAAGCTTCCAAAGGCAATAGTAATGGCCATGTGTCCACATTGGAAGGTTATATTCCCTCCATGTCGGTAACCCAAGATGGTAAAACGGCATACTTCAGTAAAACCAGTGAACAAAAGCCATTGTACGGATTATTTTCCAAGAAGGAACTTATCCATGAGGTTTATCGCGCTGAAAAAATCAATGGCAAATGGAGCAACATTACCAAAATAGCTGTGTGCCCCAAATATGCCTCTGCCAAACATCCTACGGTTTCTGATGATGGTAAACGTCTATTCTTTGCCTCCAATATGAAGGGAAGCTATGGGAAATATGACATCTATGTTGCTGACATCAACTCTGATGGAAGCCTAGGGGTATCCAAAAACCTAGGTCCCAAGGTAAACACCAAAGAGGATGAGCTATATCCAAATATTTATAACGGTACGCTCTTGTTCTTTGCTTCTGAAGGACGTGATGGATTTGGAGGCTTGGACCTCTATGCCACTCAAGTGACCCATAACAAACTGACTCCTTCGGTAAACTTGGGAAGCCACATCAACAGCAGCAGGGATGATTATGCCATACAATTGGATGTTGAAAAAGGAGAAAGCTACGTAGTATCCAATAGGGGCCAAAACCACACCATTGAGCAGGTAACCATTGCCTACAGAAGACAACCTATGGACAATACGGTGGTGGCCTACAATGATAACAATCTCAACGCTGCATTAAATGCGGACTCGGCAAATTCGTACACTGGAACGTCCTTTGAAGATTAACAGTGCGACAAAAGTTGGTCCACTACCTGAAGATTATCTGATTTTGTCAATTATAGAACATTATTGAACTATGGTAAATTAAACAGGGGGAACCAAAAATTATCATAGAAGCGGGTTGTGTTATTTCATCCGGACCAATTTAGTAAGAATAGGATGCTCGAAATGGGCATCCTATTTTGTTTTATACAGTTCTGAATGCGCTTATACCTCATGAAATTCGAGGTAAGCGAAAAGTGCATTTGAACGAAAAAAACTACAAAATGTTCTTTTGAAGGAATAAAAAACTTAATTTAATTTTTGAAATAACATATTAACCCAAATCTTATACTCATGAAAAAAGCTACTAATCTTAGTGCCAGAACAAATCCCCCAGACCAAACAAAGGCACTTTTCTAGCACCCTTTATTTTTTCTAGACTACTATTGATTTAATCCCTTTGGGATTGTTATCAGCATGTCCACTCTTGGACATTGGTAAAACCTGTTAGGTTCTGCTTTATATCTGGAACACTCTGGTTTACCATGTTCTCGCTGACTGGATGTGCGGACAGGACGTGTTTTACCTGAATTTAAGGTAAACGATGATGTATATGACAAAATCAGATAATCAAATCTAGTAACCATGAAAACTGAAACATTAAAAATTGTAATTATTGATAATGACGAAAAACTACACCCCCTCTACCAACAGTATTTTACCGATTCGATATTATATGAACTGGTAGCGATTTACACTTCCGTAAATCAATTTATTCCAAATGCTGTTAGAACAAGACCGGACATTGTGGTTTCCGAAGTTATTTTGACCGGTATTTCCGGAATTGATGGCATTCCATATTTCAAGAAACAAAATATCTCCTCCAAGGTCTTGATGATAAGTGGGAAATGTGACTTCGAAGTGATAAAAGAAGCCTTTAGAAAGGGAGCTGATGGCTTTTTGACCAAGCCTCTGGCCAAAAATCGATTGCTCAATGCGATTACGGAATTGCACCAATATGGAGTGGCCTTGGAGCACGAGGTGGCCAAGAAAATCATTCATTCCTTCCAGGTCAGAACGTTCGAGAGCTTTTCAAAAAAGGAGAATCAAATTATTGAGTTGCTCACCCATGGGTATACTTACAAAATGATTGCCGACAGGCTTTGCGTAACTCCCAGTGCCGTGAACTTTCACATTCAGAACATCTATGTAAAACTTAATGTGAACTCCAAATCTGAAGCACTAAAGAAACTGCAAGAGATGGAAGTCCGACAACTGAATGCAGCTTAGCTTGATATCCTTGCAAACAAAAAAAAGCCCGCTTTTAGCGGGCTTTTATACTTTGGACATTTAATATCTTATTTTACTTTTTCGAAGTCTATCCTTCGTCCTTGCTCAGGACAGGCTACTTGACTTCTTCGAAGTCTACGTCTTCAACGTTATCGCCTTCTGCTGAATCTCCTGCACCGGCATCACCGCCAGCTGCAGCATCTGCAGCACCATTGGCTTGTGCAGCTTCGGCCTGGGCCTTGTACATCTCTTCAGATGCCACTTTCCAAGCTTCATTGATTTTCTCCAAAGCTGGTTCAATAACCACTACATCTTTGGTTTCATACGCTTTCTTCAGCTCTTCCAAAGCCTCCTCGATTGGCTTTTTCTTATCATCCGAAAGTTTATCTCCAAACTCCTTCAATTGCTTTTCTGTTTGGAAAATCATTCCATCAGCCTCGTTCAACTTATCCGCTTTTTCTTTGGCAGCTTTATCGGCTTCAGCATTGGCTTCTGCCTCAGCTTTCATCTTTTCGATTTCCTCCTCGGTCAAACCTGAAGAAGCTTCAATTCGGATATCCTGCGTTTTGTTTGTGGCCTTGTCCGTTGCGGAAACCTTGATGATTCCGTTCGCATCGATATCAAAGGTCACTTCAATTTGAGGTGTACCTCTTGGTGCGGGTGGAATCCCATCCAAATGGAATCTACCAATGGTTTTGTTATCCGCTGCCATGGGGCGCTCTCCTTGCAATACATGAATCTCAACCGAAGGTTGATTATCTGCCGCTGTAGAGAATACCTGTGATTTTTTGGTTGGGATTGTGGTGTTTGCCTCAATCAATTTAGTAAACACGCTTCCCATGGTTTCGATACCCAAAGAAAGTGGGGTAACATCCAAAAGAAGTACATCTTTCACATCTCCTGTCAATACACCTCCTTGGATTGCAGCACCTACGGCCACAACCTCATCCGGGTTAACCCCTTTGGAAGGTTTTTTCCCGAAGAACTTCTCCACGGCTTCCTGCACGGCAGGAATTCTTGTAGATCCCCCTACCAAAATAATCTCATCTATGTCGCTTTTGGAAAGTCCAGCACTCTTTAGTGCGGCCTCGCATGGCTCTATGGTACGCTTCACCAAATCCCCGATCAACTGCTCAAACTTGGCTCGGCTCAAGGTTCTTACCAAGTGTTTTGGACCAGAAGCTGTAGCTGTTACATAAGGCAAGTTGATTTCGGTTTGGGCAGAAGACGACAATTCAATCTTTGCCTTCTCCGCAGCCTCGCGTAAACGCTGTAGCGCCATGGCATCTTCCCTCAAATCAAGTCCTTCGTCGCTTTTGAACTCTTCGGCCAACCAGTCAATGATTTTTTGGTCCACGTCATCACCTCCCAAGTGGGTGTCTCCATCTGTAGCCAATACTTCAAAAACACCATCACCCAATTCCAAGATGGAAACATCGTGCGTACCACCACCAAAATCGAACACTACAATCTTTTGATCAGTATCTTTTTTATCAAGTCCGTAAGCCAATGAAGCCGCAGTTGGCTCATTGATGATTCGCTCCACGGTTAAACCGGCAATTTCTCCAGCTTCTTTGGTGGCCTGACGTTGGGAGTCATTAAAGTATGCCGGCACGGTGATCACCGCCCTGGTCACATCCTGTCCCAAATAATCCTCAGCAGTTTTCTTCATTTTCTGAAGGATCATCGCTGAAAGTTCCTGTGGCGTGTACAAACGACCGTCAATATCTACCCTTGGGGTATCGTTGTCACCTTTTTGTACTTTATACGGTACTCTGTCAGCCTCTTTTTTGGATTCTGAGAACTTATTCCCCATAAACCGCTTGATAGAGTAAATTGTTTTATGAGGATTGGTAACAGCCTGACGCTTGGCCGGGTCTCCAACCTTGATCTCTCCGCCTTCCACGAATGCGATGACAGACGGCGTGGTTCTTTTCCCCTCTGCATTGGGGATTACCACAGGCTCATTACCCTCCATTACAGAGACGCAGGAGTTGGTCGTACCCAAGTCTATACCTATAATTTTGCTCATTTTATTTAAAGTTATATCTGTTGAAAATTCATTTTTGTCTCGCTCTTGAAGTGACAATGATCATGCCATGCATTGGAATATGACAAGGTGTCAGACATAGTTGGATGAAAATTAGTAGTTGAGGAGTTTAGGGTTTAGGGTTTAGGGTTTGGAGCTGGGGCTTGGGTGATTGGTGCTTGGTGATTGGTGATTGGTGTTTGGTGTTTGGTGTTTGGTGCTTGGTGATTGGTGTTTGGTGTTTGGTGTTTGATGTTTGATGTTTGATGTTTGGCAAACTGATAATTGATTACTGATTCAGAAAATAACTAACTCCCCACCCTATAATTTGTGCTTGCGCTCTTCTTATATTTGGGAAAAATAATTTGCCTGTGGAATGCATTAGCGTTTTTGACATGCTTAAAATCGGTGTGGGTCCATCCAGCTCCCATACACTTGGGCCTTGGAGGGCTGCTGAACGCTGGATTCAAGAGCTTAGGGAACAAGAGATTTTTGATGCTGTTTCCGAGATAAAAGTCTATCTCTATGGGTCGTTATCCTTGACTGGCAAGGGGCATGCAACAGACATTGCCGTAATCATGGGGCTCTTGGGCAGTGATCCCGAAACAGTACCTACGGACAGTATCGACAGTACTATTGAATCCATCAAAACTTCCGGTAAGCTGGCACTTGGAAGTGAGCGCGAAATATCTTTTTCCTTTTCGGACGATATTGTTTTTAAAAAAGAGTTTCTACCGTTTCATGCCAATGGGATGCGGTTTGAAGCAAAGCTCCACAAAGGGCAGAGCCATTCAGAAACCTATTATTCCATAGGAGGGGGTTTTGTGGTCAAAGAAGACCTCGGACATTCCAAAGAAAACAAAGCTACGTTCAAAGCATTTCCCTGTCCTATTAAAACAGGGGATGAACTCTTGTCCTATTGCGATTCAAAAAAAGCATCCATCTCGGAAGTAGTACTTGAAAATGAACTCTCCCTAAGGTCAGCTAAGGAAATAGATGCTGAATTACAGCGTATTTGGCATACCATGCTGGAATGCATGTATTTGGGGTGCCATACCCAAGGCACGCTTCCTGGAGGTCTCAATGTAAGGCGAAGGGCTTTTGAAATGCATCAAAAATTGAAAGGTGAACTCCCCTATTCCAACCCACAAGAATGGTTGGAAGTCATCCGAAAAACCAGGGTTAAGTTTCGCCAAATTTTGAAATGGGTGAGTTGTTTCGCCTTAAGTGTAAACGAAGTCAATGCCTCCTTGGGTAGGGTGGTCACAGCACCCACCAATGGCAGCGCGGGGGTCATACCCTCGGTTTTGATGTACCACATGGTCATAGAAAACCATTCGGCGAATTTTGAGCACATTAAAAAGTTTTTGTTGGTGGCGGGTGAGATTGGCAGTATATTTAAAAAAGGTGCGACCATATCCGCGGCCATGGGAGGGTGTCAAGCTGAAATTGGGGTATCCTCGGCAATGGCAGCAGGTGCTCTGACCGAACTATTGGGGGGCACCCCTGAACAAGTTTTGGTTGCAGCCGAGATTGCGATGGAGCACCATCTAGGGCTTACATGTGATCCCATAGGTGGGCTGGTACAGGTTCCGTGCATAGAAAGGAATTCTATGGGGGCAATCAAGGCCATCAATGCTGCGGAGTTGGCTTTGGAAACCGACCCTAAGGATGCCAAAGTGCCTTTGGACAAAGTGATCAGTACCATGTGGGAAACCGCAAAAGATATGAATACCAAGTATAAGGAGACTTCGGAAGGAGGACTGGCTGTTGGCGTCTTTTTAAGTGATTGTTAAACCAAAATTAATTCGATAAGTAATTCAACCTTAATTCATGGCAACCTCAAGATTTTTTTCGTTCGGACTTGTTGCGCTTGTTTTTCTATTGCTTGCTTTCAGCCCGAACAGGGAAGTGGAAAGTGGGTATCGTCTTATCCTGTTTGAAGGATCGGATTGGTGCGTGAACTGTATTCGGCTAGAAAAAAATGTATTGAGCAATACTGCTTTTATCACCTATGCAGAAAAACACAGTATTCACATTGAACGCATCGATTTTCCGCAACGAAAGCAATTGGACGAAGCCACCCAGCAATACAATGCCGAAATGGCGGAGAAGTATAACTTTCAAGGCATTTTTCCCACCCTCATTCTAGAAAAAACCGACACCAAGGAAACCCAAACCTTGGAGTATCTGGACCAAAGTTGTTCCGATTTTATTGCCCAACTGTCATCAAACCTCAACCCATAGGTATGCAACGCTACAAGAGACAACAAAAATTAATGGGCTGTTCTTTTGAGCTGGGCGTGGTACTTGATGATGAAGTCAAGGCCCATCGATTATTGGAAGAAGGGGTCAAGGAAATCCAACGCATCGAGGATTTGTTGTCGGAGTTTAAAGGAGATTCCATTATTTCCAATATCAACACAAAGGCATACGAAACACCTGTTCACGTAAATCCAGAGGTCATGGAACTGTTGAAGCGTTGCCAACAAATTTCTAGACTCTCCCAAGGGTATTTCGATATCTCCGTGGGGCCATTAAAAAAATTGTATCGGTTTCGGAATGCCGAGTTCACCTTACCTGGTAAAAAGGATGTTCAAAGGGTCAAAAATCGAGTGGGTTATAACAAAATCCAGCTGGATGAAGACTCCAATGCTGTCCGTTTGAAACAAGAAAACATGCACCTCAGCGTGGCAGCCATTGGAAAAGGATATGCGGCGGATAGGGTCAAGGAAATTTGGAAAGGTCACCAGTTGCCAGGGGGCTATATTGATGCCAGTGGCGATTTGACAGCTTTTGGTACCGACGAGAACGGACAAGCCTGGAAGATTGGCATTGCCAATCCAGATGACAGAGATCAAATTCTTTTTCATATTCCACTGAACAATGCTTCCTTGGCCACTTCCGGGGACTATGAACAACATTTTATGTACAAAGGGGTCCGCTATTCCCATAATATCAATCCTAAAACCGGTCTTCCTGTAACAGGAGTCAAAAGTGTTTCTATCTTTTCCCCTAGTGCAGAGCTTTCAGATGCCCTGGCGACGGCGGTTTATGCCATGGGCGTTGACCAAGGGCTTTCCTTTTTGAATCAACTACCCCAAACCCACGGCATTATTGTGGATGACCAAAACAAGGTGTTTTTTACCAAGCAATTACAATATGAACCAATTCCTGCCTAAGATTTTCGCCTTGTGCCTGCTACTGATAAGCTTGGAATCCTGTTCCACGGCCTTAAAACCCTATGAAAGGCAATATATTAACGACCCTGAAATGTCCATGACCGGGTTCAGTGCCAATAAATTTCAACATTACGCTCATGCCATCAGGGAAGGTTCCGTAACTGCTGAAGGCAAAAAAGGCAGTGGGGGCTGCGGTTGCAATTAGGGTTAAAGGATGAACAAACGCACTTTACTTGTTGGTAGCCTTGCATTTTCCCTATTGATGGCGAAAGCACAGAATAGGAGCAAATCCGAATTTAAGGTCAAGGAGACAGAAGTGGAACTGTTGTATAACCACTACCTTCAAAATGGCGACAACTCTGCCGTAACTGGTGGAGAGGGAACAGAGCGCTTGACGGTATACGGGCCTTCTTTCAACCTCAAAAAGAAACTGGGTAAAAATGGAATTAATTTTCAGCTTGGTGCCGACATTATTTCCTCAGCTTCCACAGATAATATAGACCGAATTAAGTCTTCCGCTTCGCGCTTGGATGCTCGCAGCTATACCAGTCTTCACTATACCCGCTATCTGGAAAAGAGCAAAATGACCTTAAGTTTTGGACTAAGCGGCTCCATAGAATCGGATTACTTTTCGATTGGAAAGCATTTGGGTATGACCAAAACTTCCCAAAATGATATGCAAACATATTCGGCGGAACTCCAGATTTTTAATGACGATTTGCGATGGGGAAGACTCGATGACGGATTTTTGTCGGAGCCCCAATTTTTGATTTACCCTGTGGAGCTTAGGTTTCAGGAATGGTATGATGAGTACCGACGGGATTCCTACAATCTTAACCTCGGATTTACCCAAGTACTGGATCAAAGAAATACTATTGGCATATTTTCAGTCCTCAGTTTACAAAAAGGACTATTGGCAACACCCTTCCACAGGATTTTCTTTTCGGACAATTCAAGAGGAGTCGAACAGTTTCCGGACGAAAGGCGAAAGCTGGCGGTTTCCCTTCGATGGAATCGGTTTACCACAGGAGGTGTAATCTTAAAAAATAAAGTGGGGCTGTATACCGATGATTTTGGGATACTTGGACTTACCTTGGACAATGAAACTGCCATTAAGCTAAGTCCTAAATGGACGTTGCTCCCTAGCCTTAGATACTATACGCAAAAAGAATCCAGGTTTTTTGCTCCAAAGGGAGAACATGACACTTCTGAAGAATTTTACACCTCAGACTACGATCTATCGGGTATTAATTCCATTACCGTGGGCTTGGGGTGGCGACATTGGCCAGCTTCACGTAAGAACAAAGGTTTGCATAATTTTTCGTTTCGGTATTTCTTTTATTCCCGTTCCAATGGGTTAAAGGCGCATACCGTTTCCACCTCCTTTAATTTTTTGAAAAAACGCAAGGGAAGGACAAGAAAAAACAAGTCCAAATAGGAATGGGCAACAGAGAGTTTTCCAACAAAACTTACCCATTATACTTCAGGAAGTGCAATTTACACAGTTGCAGTGTGGCCATCTCGTTTTTTTAGTACCTTGTATTTTATTACAAATCAACCCTTTACAGTTATTTTTTAATTATCTAAAATGACTGTCAGTTCTTCCCTTGGGTTGCATCCAAAAATAATGGCCAATACCAATTTGAATTTGGAAATGTAAGTTTCGAATACATGCTTTTTAACAATAACAACTAACACTATGAAAACTAAATTAAGTCTCGTCGTAATTGCGCTGGGATTGCTCACAATGGTCCACTTTTGGTCCAAAAATGGTTCTTTGGGAACATCGAAAAATTATCAAAAAGCTTCCTTTGCCTTTATTAAGTGTACTCCTACTACATTTTTGCTAGACGGAATTGACAGTACACAGCAGATTTCCCCTCTCTTTGAAAATCTTGGGGAACTGAGTTACAAAATCACTACACAAAATGAACGCGCACAAACCTTTTTCAACCAGGGATTGAGATTAACCTATGCCTTTAATCATGCCGAAGCGCACCGATCCTTCATGGAGGCATCACGATTAGATCCAACATCGGCGATGACCTACTGGGGCCAGGCATATGCCTTGGGACCGAACATCAATGACCCCCTGCCCCCTGAAGAACGAAAAATAAAAACCAATGAGGCTCTTGCCAAGGCAAAAAAATTTGCGGCCAACGCCACTGAGAAAGAAAAAGCTCTCATCAATGCCTTAACGGCCAGATACAGTGAGGATTTATCCAAGGATGTAGCCGAACTCAACATGGCCTATATGCATGAAATGGCCAAAGTGCAGCAGCAATTTCCAGAAGATGCCGAAGTTCAGGTACTATATGCCGCCTCGGTCATGAACACCGTACCTTGGAACTATTGGGACGATAATGGGAATCCATCGCCCAACATTCCGGAAGCCAAGGCCGCCTTGGAAAAAGCAATAGAAATAAATCCCGATAATCCTGGTGCCCACCATTATTATATTCATATGGTGGAATTGCCAAAACCTGATTTGGCGGTGGCCAGCGCTGATAGGTTGGGAGCACTCATGCCAGCCGCAGGTCATATTGTACATATGCCATCCCATATTTACATTCGTGTTGGGCGTTATTTGGATGCAGTAAAGTCCAACCAAGCCGCTATTTTGGCCGATGAGGATTATATTTCCCAATGCTATTCCCAAGGTTTGTATCCATTGGGTTATTATCCTCACAACATTCATTTTCTTTGGTCCGCAGCCAGCTTATTGGGGGATAGTGAAATTGCCATTGACGCGGCCAAAAAAACTGCAGAGAAAGTTCCAACAGGAGAGTTGATCAATCTTCCCTTTTTGCAGGACTTTGCCTCTACCCCATTACTCGCCTATACACGATTTGGCAAATGGAATGAAATATTAACCATTCCAGCTCCCAATCCGGAAATCAAACATCTCAACCTTATCCGCCACTATGCCCGTGGAATGGCATTTGTCCGTAAAGGAAACAGCAAGGAAGCCAAAGAGGAACTGGATGCAATTGCCGCTCTCAAAAATGATCCTGCTCTGGAAGATTTGGTGGCCACAGCACATAATCCATCCATCAACTCTGCAAACATTGCCTATGAAGTGGTAGCTGGGGAACTTGCAGCTTTAAATGGCGATATTACCAAAGCCATTTCACATTTGGAAAACGCAGTGAAATTTGAAGATGGATTGACCTATACCGAGCCAGCCGCTTGGCATATTCCCACCCGTCAGAATTTAGGAGCCGCTCTAATGGCTGCCAAAAAATATGCTGAGGCAGAGAAAGTCTATCGCGAGGATTTGAAAGTCTTAAGGCAAAACGGTTGGTCCCTAATGGGCTTGCACAATAGCTTAAAGGCACAAGGTAAAATGGAAGAAGCGGCCAAAATCAAACAAGAATTTGATCAAGCCTGGGCCCATTCAGATATACAAATTGAAAACTCCACCCTATAACAAAAGCCTATGAAATTTTCTAAATGGCTCAACCAATCCAAGGTGCCAATAGCAGTTATCGCTGTTGGTACCCTGATGGTTGTTTACCTGTTTCCCAATCAGAAAAAGGAACTGCCAATTTTTGGTCCGCAGGATTTTAACCCTGAGTTGGTAGATGTAGAACTCCAAAACACCAAAGTGCTGCATACGGTTACGGACTTTAGTCTTGTCAATCAAGATGGAGAAATTATTACCCAAAACAACTATAAGGACAAAGTATATGTAACCGATTTCTTTTTCACCCGCTGTCCCAGCATATGCCCTATTATGTCCAACAATATGCAAAAATTGCAGCAGGAATTTTTGAATGAGGATGATGTGATGCTGCTATCCATGTCGGTAACTCCTGAAATGGACAGTGTTCCTGTATTAAAAGAATATGCCCGTAGAAATGGCGTGTTTAAATCGAAATGGAACATTGCCACTGGCGACAAAAAACATATTTATGACCTGGCACGTAAAAGCTATTTTGCCACGGTCGATTATGGAGATGGCGGACTCCAAGATTTTATCCACACCCCAAACTTTGTGCTGGTAGATCAAAATAAACAGATACGGGGTGTCTACAATGGAACTGATACCGATGACGTAAATCGGCTTATTGGTGACATTAAGTCACTGGTTTACCAAATAAACTGAATGCTAAACTAAGCTAAGCTAAGCTAGACGCTCCTTATTCCTCCAAGCACCCTGCCCTCCCGCGGGTATCAATGAGGTAGATGATTTTCCATTCCCCATCAAAGTTGACCAACTGAAAAGAGTTGATTCCGCAATGGCTGAATTTATCGTTTAGCCAGAATTCGTAGCCCACCCAGGCATTGGCCATGGTCCGATCTACTTGAATGGAAAACGAGGTCAATTTCTCTTCAAAGGAAATACTATCCGGGATGCTGGTGATGGAGCTTATCAATTTGTCAAATTTCTCCGTTCTAAACAGGGTCTTTCCCTCTTTGTTACGCCCCGTGGTTTGCAATACCACATCATCGGCTACCAAGCTTTTCATGGCTGCGGAATCCTGTTTGTGGAATCCATCAAAAAAAGATTCAATGACCTTTTTGACATCTTCTTTATCATCATAACTAGACGCATTTGGGCCTTGGGCAGAAAGATTGATGACTACAACTACGGATAGTACAAGGGTAAATAGTGTTTTCATGGTTTTACGTTTTTTGATTGCAGTCCAATTTAAACAAATCTGCTTACATTTAGCTCCTAAAATCGAACGGAATGTCAGTCGCAAAAAAAGAATACAAGCGGGTCACGGTGAAATCCTTAATAGAAATGAAACAGGACGGGGAGAAGATTTCCATGCTCACCTCCTATGATTATTCCATGGCCAAAATTGTTGATGCCGCCCAGGTAGATGTCATTTTGGTGGGCGATTCTGCCAGTAATGTAATTGCTGGTCATGAAACCACCTTGCCCATTACCCTGGACCAAATGATTTACCATGCCAGTTCAGTGGTTCGAGCTGCCAAGCGCGCATTGGTGGTCGTGGATATTCCCTTTGGGAGTTATCAAGGTGATTCCAAAGAAGCGCTGCGCTCTGCTATACGCATTATGAAGGAAAGTGGTGCACATGCCGTAAAGGTTGAAGGTGGTGCCGAAATACAAGGATCCATTGGAAGGATTTTGGAGGCAGGTATCCCAGTTATGGGGCATCTGGGACTTACCCCACAGTCCATCTATAAATTCGGAACCTATACCGTAAGGGCCAAGGAAGAACAAGAGGCCAAAAAATTAAAGGAAGATGCCAAGCTGCTGGAGGAAATTGGATGTTTTGGTATTGTTTTGGAAAAGATTCCAGCCAAATTGGCCCAAGAAGTAGCAGAAAGTGTTTCCATTCCAATTATTGGTATTGGTGCTGGCGGAGGCGTTGACGGCCAGGTGCTTGTTGTCCACGATCTACTCGGGATGACCCATGAGTTCAACCCTCGGTTTTTAAGGCGTTATATGAACCTTTATGAAGACATGGGAAATGCCATTTCCCAATATGTGGATGACGTGAAAAGTAAGGATTTCCCTAACGAGAGCGAACAGTACTGACCAACTTTCAATTTTCAATTATTAATTAAGCTTCTTGGATTCTTGGATTTTTGGCGCATTGGAAGTCAAAATTCCATCCAACCTCAAAGTCTAGAGCTTCAAAATACTGTAGAATGCATAGATTTAAGGATTTGGAAATATGGAAATTAAGCAGGTCTTTTTGTATGGATGTATACAAGACCACATTGAACTTTCCTGAATCGGAAAAATTTGGCTTGTCATCCCAGTTAAGAAGGGCCTCAGTATCGGTACCTAGCAACATAGCCGAGGGGTGTTCGAGAAAATCCAACAAGGAATTTAGCAGGTTTTTAGAAATCGCCATTGGTTCCATGTACGAAATGGAATCGCAATTGTTGGTTTCAATGGACTTAAATTTTATCAAGAACGATGAATTGGAATTACTTTTGACAAAATTGAGTTCCTTAATCAAAATGACATCCAAATTTAAATCCACGTTAAGGTGAAATCTGAGTTCTCGAAAAATCCAGAAATCCATAAATCAAACGCGTCAAATCTTCAGGTTATCTATGAGGATAACCACCTTATCGTGGTCAATAAACGAGCTGGTGATATTGTCCAAGGAGATAAAACTGGGGATATTCCCTTAAGTGAAGTGGTCAAAATGTATCTCAAGGACAAATACAATAAACCTGGGAATGTGTTTTTGGGTGTCGTTCACCGTTTGGATAGGCCCACCACTGGAATTGTACTATTTGCCAAAACCTCAAAAGCCCTGCCCCGACTCAACAAGTTATTTTCCGAAGGAAAAACCAAAAAGACCTATTGGGCAGTCGTTAAAGAAGCTCCGAAACAAACATCAGCAGAGTTGGTACATTGGCTAGTACGAAATCCCAAACAGAACAAATCTTATGCGTATCCAAAAGAAGTCCCCCAAAGCAAAAAAGCCATTTTGGGATACCGATTGCTCAAGCAGCTTAACTCTTATTCCCTGCTTGAAATTGACCTTAAAACAGGAAGGCACCATCAGATTCGGGCACAATTGGCGGCCATGGGCTGTCACATCAAAGGGGATTTAAAATATGGTGCGGCCCGTAGTAATAAAAATGGCGGGATTCACCTGCATGCCAGAAGTTTGGAATTGGAGCATCCGGTAAAAAAAGAAAACATCAAATTACTGGCTCCGCCACCGGATGATCCCATTTGGAATGCGTGCATTAACGGGTAATGGCCAACGCCTTCTCTCGAATGACCTGGCCAACAGGTTTGTTCTGTAAATGACTTTCCAGCCACGACAAAATATCCAAGTACAGGAAGGCCCGCTTCTCGTAGGGGTGGTTTTCATACCGTTTGAGCTCTTTATATAATTTTTGGAACTCATTTTTTAAATCACTGGGGTAGATTTCCCCGAGATTTCGTAGAAACTTGATCATTTCCTTTTGAACCGCATGTAGATCGTTCATTTTAAGCAAGAACTTGTAGGTACTCTTCAATTGCACCTCCAAATGATAATCCATACCTGCCTCATAATGTGCCACCAAGCTTAAAACCCTGGCGAAGCACATCAAATCTTCCCGCATTTTTAGATTCTTGTTGGAAATGATTTTTTTGAGGTAAACAATGCAGTTTTTATGATCACCAGTGCCAAAATACAGGCAGGCAATTTTATAGTAGAGCAGCATTATATGGTGCTCATCTATACGGGGTCGATGTTTTTTTATGCCGTACTCAATAATATTAACCAAATACAGCCCCTTTTCAAAGGTTCCTTCCAGAAAATGGAGGTTTAACTTATTGGAGTTGATGTATAGAAAGGCGAGTGAGGCAATATTATCATTGCTCGGAAACCCTGAATGGTTTACCTGAGCCTCCAATCTTTCCAGGGTTCCCCTGAACTGGGACGCGTATTTGACAAAGAAGAGAGACTCCAAAAGATAATGGTTTCCTTTTAGGAAAAACACAGGGTTTAAGGAAATCATTTCCTTGTTCTCATAAAAGAGATCCACCCATTTGCTGGCATATTTATAGGAGGATAAAAAGTCCTGTGTCAATAAACTATACCAAAGATGTGCTTTGTACAGCCAAAGCTTTTCACGAAATCCCAACTGTTCTATATCATAGGAAGGCAATTGCGCCTCAAAATAGCTACGGACTTTCTGCAAATCCTCATCATTCCTTACATAGCCCACCTTTAACATCATTCCATAGAGTTGCAGGGAAAGGTTAGAGAGTTTACTGGTCATCACATTGTGTTCAGATAACTCTTTGGCTTGTTCTGCAAGCTCATTGGCCCTATCCGGAATACTACGGGTAATATACTGGGTTTCAATTATTTTCTCCAGCTCCACAATCTCATAGGCCACATTTTTCTCCTCGTGCTCCATGGCCAAATTCTTGGCCTTGTCCAAAATTTTCAAACTCTGTTTGTACAAGCCTTTTTGATACAGAATGGTGGCAAAATCCAATTGCTCCCTAATTTGCACCCTAATGTTCTGGTTTACAGGGTTCAATCGCAAGCTCACCAAGATCTGTTTGTATAGGTGGGCTTTCAAATTTGAAAGTTGTGCCTTTTTTACGATCCCGCTGTCCAAAATCTGCTTCTCATCATAGCTTTTCATTTTGTCCAACAAATTGAACAGCGCCAAAAACTTCGCATCCGTATTCACCCCAAGTCGACCCACATACAACTTAAACTGTCGCTTTTCGGATTTGGAAAGTGACTCGATCAACACAAACAAGGCATCCTTATGGGTATTTGTCATCGTAAAAATTATGCTTTAAACATTTGTAATTCAGGTAATTAAACTTACTGAAATACAATTTAACGTTGTAATGGATTTTAGCAATTTACGGTTCTTGCCATGCACTGAATTATCTTCGTGTATATTAGCAAAAACTGGCTTAGATAATGGGTAAAGATAAGGTACAAATTTTTGACACAACCCTTAGGGATGGAGAACAAGTCCCGGGTTGCAAATTGGATACAAAACAAAAGTTGGTCATTGCAGAGCGATTGGATGAGTTGGGAGTGGACATTATTGAGGCAGGCTTTCCTATTTCAAGTCCGGGTGATTTTAATTCGGTTCATGAAATTGCCAAGTTGGTGAAAAATGCAACCGTCTGTGGCCTAACGCGAGCGGTTAAAAAAGATATTGAAGTGGCCGCGGAAGCCATAAAAATAGCTAAGCGCCCCAGAATTCATACAGGGATTGGAACCTCGGATTCCCATATCCAGTTTAAATTTAATTCCACCCGTGAAAAAATCATAGAACGAGCCGTAGAAGCTGTTTCTTATGCCAAATCCTTTGTGGAGGACGTGGAATTCTATGCAGAGGATGCCGGTAGAACCGACAACGAATATTTGGCCCAAGTCTGCGAAGCGGTCATAAAAGCTGGGGCTACGGTATTGAACATTCCGGACACCACAGGTTACTGCTTGCCAGAGGAGTACGGTGCCAAAATGAAGTACCTCAAGGAAAATGTCAAGGGAATTGATAAAGCCATTTTGTCTTGTCACTGCCATAACGATTTAGGATTGGCCACGGCCAATTCCATTGCAGGTGTAATCAATGGGGCACGTCAGATTGAATGTACCATCAACGGTATCGGGGAACGGGCAGGTAATACCTCTTTGGAAGAAGTGGTGATGATTTTAAGACAGCATCCGTATCTCAACTTGGATACCGATATCAATAGCCAACTGCTTTTGGATACGAGCCAAATGGTTTCCCAAAAAATGGGCATGCCGGTACAACCCAACAAAGCCATTGTGGGTTCCAATGCTTTTGCCCATAGCTCTGGAATTCACCAAGACGGGGTTATTAAACAAAGGGAAACTTATGAAATCATCGACCCAAAAGATGTGGGTGTAAGCGAATCTTCTATTGTTCTAACAGCTAGAAGTGGTCGAGCCGCATTGGCCTATAGAGCTAAAAATGTGGGGTACGAACTCACCAAATTGCAACTGGACGTTGTCTATGAGAATTTCCTAAAGTTCGCTGATCGCAAAAAGGAAATCATGGATGAAGATATTCATGAGATCATTGACACTAGTGGAATTTCCATCCAAAGCATGGCCTAGTTCCCATTGACACAAAATACCATTGCATGAACTTGAATATTGCTTTGTTGCCCGGAGATGGTATTGGACCTGAAGTTTTGGCCCAAGCGGTTAAATGCCTTCAAGCTGTTGAGGAAACTTTCAATCATCAATTCATTTACAGGGAAGCTGCGGTGGGGGCCATTGCCATTGACAGAAAAGGAAGCCCGCTGCCAGATACTACCCTGAATCTTTGCAAAGATGCCGATGCCGTTTTGTTCGGTGCTATAGGCGATCCCAAATATGACAATGATCCGAACGCCAAGGTGCGCCCAGAACAGGGACTGTTGAAGCTAAGAAAAGAGCTCGGGCTATTTGCCAACATTAGACCTGTTAAGGTTTTTCCATCCCTGATTCAAAATTCCCCTTTGAAACAAGAAGTCATTGAAGGAACTGATTTTACCATTTACAGGGAATTGACAGGTGGTATTTATTTTGGCCAAAAACATCTAAATGAAGAGGGAACCGTTGCCTCGGATTTATGCGAATATTCTGAAAAGGAAATCAGTAGGATAGCCCATTTGGCGTTTAAGGCGGCCAAAAATAGGCGTAATAAGCTCACCCTGGTCGATAAGGCCAATGTATTGGAATCTTCGCGTCTGTGGCGAAAGGTGGTGACCAAAATTGGCGAAAGCTATCCCGATGTGCAATTGGAGTACATGTTCGTGGACAATGCTGCCATGCAGATTATTCTTAATCCCAGTCAGTTCGATGTGATTCTAACGGAAAATATGTTTGGAGACATTATTTCTGATGAAGGTAGTGTAATTGGTGGTTCCATTGGACTGTTGGCCTCAGCTTCTGTAGGAGATGACAGCGCCCTGTTTGAGCCCATTCATGGATCGTATCCGCAAGCCAAGGGGCAGGATATTGCCAATCCAATTGCTTCTATTTTATCTGCTGCAATGTTGTTGGAGCACTTTAGTCTTTTTGAGGAAGCCATGGCTGTCAGGGAAGCCGTAGATAAATCCCTAAAAAAGGGCGTTGTAACACCCGACTTGGATTCCAAGAGTCAATATGGGACCAATCAGGTAGGAGATTTTGTGGCCGAAAACATTGTGGATAGCGGGGATGATTTCAACATGAACGATGAAAATATCGATTTAGGGAAATCTACCATCATTTAGCTGCAACTTCCTTTACTTCCGTCAACTCTTGAATGGTTTCGGAAAAATCCTTTTTGAATAGCTCATATTTTTCTCCCGTGGCTGGGCCATTAAACCCCGTGTGTATCTTTTTCACATTACCTTGTTTATCAATGTAAATGGTAGTTGGATAGGATATCACATGATTGAGCATCGGTAATTTTTCATTTGCCTTTTGCTTGCTCGATGTACCATATTGGGCCAATAATATGGGATAGTCAACTCCTGCTCTTTCCCTTAATCTGGCTATGCCTTCAAAGGCCTTTTCCTTGGTCTTTGCATACTCAAAAGCCAATGCCACAAATTCTATATCCAAGTTTGGATTATTCTTCAAAAAATCGACATAAAAACGGGTTTCATCCAAGCAATTGGGACACCAAGTCCCCATAATTTGCACCAATACAGGTTTATTGTTGAAGCGTTCATCGGCTAAGCTCACCATGTTACCTTCCACATCTTCAAAGGAAAAATCAAACCGGTCATAGCCTTCCTTCAAAAAAGTCAATTCGTCTGCATCTGTTAGCTCAAACGTATCGTTGCGTTTACCTTGGAACGGAGAGACAAAATGGTTGCCCGAATAAAAGGTTCCCTGCATAGTACTATCCACTACTTCGGCAGTAAATAGAAATACATGGGCACCGTCAAAAGCAGAAAGTTTTACCGTAGTGCCATTAATGGCCCCTTCCAAATATCGGTAATCCCCGGAATGCGTTCTAAAGGTTCCTGTGACCTTACTTCCTGTTTGCTTAAATATGCCTTTACCAGGATATTGGTTGTCCTGCCCAAAATTAAAATAGGTTTCCCACACCCCCGAAACATCCATGGCAGGATCTTCGGTAACCTCAAAACGATCGCGCTTTCCATACGCAGCATGGAAGGGAACTACCCTATTTAGACTTTCCTTGATAAAACTTCCCTGAATACTGTTTTCGCTGTAGGTTCCTTCAATGTATCCTTCAAAAATGGGCATTTGAATTCGGATTACGCCATCCTTCATCTCAAATTCATCTACAACCACCACCTCTTCGGCATTGTACATTTCCATGATGTAAGAACCATCCTCATCTTTGGAAATGGAAAAATTAAAAGGTAGGGTCTCGGTTTCCGAAACATCCATGGCTCCCCACCAATCACCAAGATTAAGGGGTATTTCCCTGCCCTCGCAAGACAACAACAATAAAAATATACTTAGGACAACCAACCTAACTTTTCCCATACCTAACAGAATTTGTACTAAATATCGCAATTCCCTTTCAAATCTTACACCCATGGACTAAATCCTATCTTCATTTGCATGGAATGTCTTTCCCTATTTTTTATCTTTGTCCACTTTAAAATTGGGGTATGAAGATTTCTTATAACTGGTTGAAGCAGTTTTTGCAGATTGATTGGGAAGCGGCAAAAACCGGGGAATTGCTTACGGATTTGGGTCTTGAGGTGGAAGGTATCTCAAACTTTGAATCTGTTAAAGGAGGCTTGAACGGAGTGGTTGTTGGCCATGTCCTCACCTGTGAAAAACACCCCAATGCCGATCGGCTTAAAGTAACAACTGTGGATGTTGGTACAGAAACTCCCCTGAAAATTGTTTGCGGTGCACCCAACGTAGCAGCTGGACAAAAAGTTCCAGTGGCCACCATAGGCACCACTTTATACACCAAAGAAGGTGAATCTTGGCAAATCAAAAAAGGGAAGATTAGAGGAGAGGAAAGCCATGGGATGATCTGTGCGGAAGATGAACTGGGATTAGGTGAGAGTCACGATGGCATTATGGTTCTTAGCGAAGCTTTGCAGCCTGGAACCCCTTGCGCAGAAGTATTCGATATTGAAAATGATGAAGTCTTTGAAATTGGTTTGACACCCAACAGAGCTGATGCCATG
Organism: Flagellimonas sp.; assembly: GCF_965215805.1. GTDB lineage: Bacteria > Bacteroidota > Bacteroidia > Flavobacteriales > Flavobacteriaceae > Flagellimonas. Next base: position 3,647,480 of record NZ_OZ244124.1, read on the forward strand.
AGCCATTTTGGGGTGGCCCGTGACCTTAAAGCTGGACTTGAACAACAGGAAATACAAAAAGGGCTTTTAACCCCTTCCACCAGTAATTTTTTAATTGACAATCGCTCGCTCAAAATTGATGTCGAGGTTATGGATAGTGATTTGGCACCCCGCTATTGCGGTGTGACAATCAGCAATCTTATTGTCCAAGAATCACCAGATTGGTTAAAGAACAGATTAAAGGCTATCGGTCTATCGCCCATAAACAATGTAGTTGATGTGACCAACTACGTGTTGCATGAATTGGGTCAACCCTTACATGCCTTTGACGCAGCCAAAATTAAAGGCAGTAAAATTGAAGTAAAGACTTTACCTGCAGGAACCAAGTTCATCACATTGGATGATGTGGAACGGGAACTTCACCAAGACGACCTTATGATCTGCGATAGCGACAATCCTATGTGTATTGCCGGTGTTTTTGGGGGAGTCAATTCGGGGGTTACCGAGCATACTTCTGCAATCTTTTTGGAAAGTGCCTATTTTGATCCAGTTTCCATTAGAAAGTCGGCAAAGCGCCATGGCCTAAATACCGATGCGTCTTTCCGATTTGAACGGGGAATTGACATCAACATGACTGAATATGCCCTTAAAAGAGCCGCCCTTTTGATCAAAGAAATTGCTGGCGGGGACATTAGTTCCGAAGTGGTTGATCTGTACCCAAAAAAGGTTCAGGAAAGACATGTGTTCCTCACCTTTGATAAAATCAACTCTTTGATCGGTCAGGAAATTCCAAGAGACACCATCAAGTCCATATTGTCTTCCTTGGAAATCAAGGTAAACAACGTTACCGAGTCAGGACTGGGACTTACCATTCCCAACTATAGGGTGGACGTAGAGCGTGAAGTTGATGTAATTGAAGAAATTCTAAGAGTATACGGTTACAATAATATCGATTACAAGGAGAAGTTAACAGCATCCATAGCCCAAACCTCCAAATTTGAAAATCACAGAATTCAAGATGTCGTAGCCAATATGTTGGCTGCCCAGGGTTTCTACGAAACCATGACCAACAGTTTGGTGGCTTCTGAAACCGAACAACGTTTGGCATCAGATACAAACTCGGTAGGCATGCTGAATCCATTAAGTGCGGATTTATCCGTGTTAAGAACCCAAATGTTGTCTTCCGGTCTACAAACCATCGCCTACAATATTAACCGACAGAAAAACGATTTACAGCTTTTTGAGTTTGGGAAGACCTATCATAAAGTTGCGGATAAAAATGAGGAAAATCAACATCTATCTCTTTTTGTTACTGGTGAAAGAAATAGAAACAGCTGGGCCGTTGGTTCCAGAACCACCGATTTTTTCTATTTGAAGGGAACCCTGACTTCCATTTTTGAGCGTTTGGGCTTAAAGGACATCAAATCCGCCCCCACTAACGAAAAAGTACTCAGCGAAGGTTTGAGCTATAGTTGTGGTGGCAAACAGATTGCCTCTTTCGGATTGGTTTCCAAAAGTATCTTGAAGGCATTTGACATCAAGCAAGAGGTCTTCTATGCCGATTTGGACTGGGATGCCATTCTTGGTTTGATCAGCACGCAAAATGTGGTTTTCCAAGAAATTCCAAAGTACCCTGAAGTCTCAAGGGATTTGGCTTTGTTGTTAGACGAAAAGATTTCATTCCAACAGGTCTACGACCTGGCATGGAGTACGGAAAAGAAACTCCTTAAAAATGTCAATTTGTTTGATGTTTATTTAGGCAAAAAACTTCCGGAAGGGAAAAAGTCCTATGCGGTAAGCTTTACCCTTTTGGATGAAAAGAAGACCTTAACAGATAAGCAGATTGACAAAATCATGTCCAAGGTGATGACGCGCTACCAGAAGGAATTGGGCGCGGAATTAAGGTAAAGATCCCCAAGCGTGGGTTGGAACAATAACACTGTCTATTTCATGGATCACCCTGTTGCCTTGGCTCACATCCGCTGTGGTTATCCTAGCCGTGTTGCCCACAGGATCGGTTAAAACAATGTCATATCCATCCAAATGGGCTACCAGCTTTTTTCCCTGAATGGTGGTAAAACTGGCTTTGCCATTCCCCTTGCACATGGCTCTTAGAATTCGGGAAGCGGTTAGGTGCCCTGCAACAATATGATAGCCCAAAAGCGATTTTAATGCGCTCTTGTCCTGTGAGTTCATCAATTCTTCTATTCTGCCTTTTGAAAAGCGCTCAAAGGCGGCATCGGATGGGGCAAAAACAGTAAAAGGTCCTGCATTGTCCAATATGGCATCCATTTCCGTGGCCTTAACGGCAGCAAAAAGAATCTTATGTTGTTCAGATTGGTGGTTTTCCCCTATGGTTTCCTTGTTATCCACAACAGTTTCTTGAGCGGATACCCATGTCGAAGAGACAAGACACAGGCCAAGTAGGATTTTGGAAAAGGGGGCTTTCATAAACTTATAGTAATCTTTGGGGCTTTCTATCTGAAGGTAAAAAATCGTATGCTTTTACGTTCAAATACCAAAAACTTCGATAAGATACATTATTTTGACCAATTCTTGCTTTAAATAAAGGGATGAGGGGATATTTAACAAAATGTTAACATTAACGATTTTATTCCTTTTTTCCCTTCCTTTTTTCAAATCACTAACTTTGAAGGAATTGCAGTGAAAAAAAGATGATTTTGCCTTCCACCAACATCCAGCAAAAACTAAACAAGCTTCGGAATAAAGATAGTTCTGGGGATGCCCTGCTGCAAGAAATCAGAAATTACCTAGCCAAGGTTCAAAAAGAAGACAACCGGATTAAAAACCAATTAAAATCCAAAGAGAAAACCAGCTCTAACCCATTCCATTTTGATCTGTTGGACACGGACCGAATATACCATCTGGTGCACATCAAAAAAATCTGTATTGACTATCGCCTTCGGTTTTTGGACAGTCAATACTTCAAAGGCGAGTTGCCGCAGGAAGCCCTGAACCAAATCAAAAAATTGGAGGCACAGCATCAAATCCAGCTGGGCGGGTATAAAATAATGGCTCCTTCCAAATTGTTCAAGCTTAAGGACAAGGACGACCCCCTACTCTTTGTTCCCATGGGCAACAATTACTTTTATTTGGTGCACCAATGGGGCAATGACCTTCACCCACTAAGAAAATGGTTGGTCTGGCCCTTTAAGGGCATGGTCAATCTGGTGCTGTTTACCCTGTTGTTGAGCTATCTTGTAACTCTTTTGGTACCCGATGGCTTGTTCTCCAAAAACAATTCCACCGCAGAGTTCTGGATTATCTTCTTTTTTATGTTCAAATGGATAGCAGCCGTGGTCATTTTTTACGGCTTCGCTTTGGGGAAGAACTTCAACCCGGCTATTTGGAACAGCAAATACTTTAACGCTTGATCAGACCGTTTCCAGGGCATACATTTTATCCCGCTGTGCCTTAATGGATTTATCGGACATATAATCGTCAAAGCTCAAATAACGGTCAATGGTTCCCTTGGGGGTGATTTCTATAATCCTAGTGGCTACCGTATGCACAAATTCATGATCATGCGTGGTCAGAAGTACCGTGCCTTTAAAGTTTTTCAGTGAATTGTTAAAGGCAGTGATACTTTCCAAATCCAAGTGGTTTGTAGGTTCATCCAACAACAAAACGTTGGCTCTAAGCATCATCATACGGCTCAGCATACAACGTACCTTTTCACCTCCAGATAGAACTGTACACTTTTTTAAGGCCTCTTCCCCACTGAACAACATTTTACCCAAAAATCCACGGATGTAAACCTCCTCGCGCTCTTCTTCGGTCTTTGCCCATTGGCGCAGCCAATCCACCAAATTAATGTCTTCGTTAAAGAAGGAAGCGTTGTCCGCCGGCAAATAGGACTGGGTGGTAGTAACTCCCCACTGGTAGGATCCACCGTCTGCCTTTCGCACACCATTGATGATATCATAAAAAGCCGTTGTAGCTCTAGAATCCCTGGAGATAATGGCCACCTTGTCCCCTTTGGCCAGATTAATGTTGACATCCTGGAATAGCAAATCCCCATCCTCTGAAGTAGCGGATAGTTTTTCCACATTCAAAATCTGATCTCCAGCTTCACGCTCCCTGTCAAAAATAATGGCAGGGTATCTTCTGCTGGATGGTTTGATATCTTCAATTTTCAGCTTGTCCAACATTTTTTTACGGGAGGTTGCTTGCTTGCTCTTGGCCACGTTGGCACTGAATCGCTGGATAAATTCTTGGAGTTCCTTGGCCTTTTCCTCCGCTTTTTTGTTCTGTTGGGCGCGTTGTCTGGCCGCCAACTGGCTACTTTGATACCAAAATGTATAATTTCCCGAGAAAAGGTTGATTTTTCCAAAATCGATATCGGCAATACTGGTACAAACCGCATCCAAAAAGTGACGGTCGTGAGACACCACAATGACCGTATTGTCGTAATTGGCCAAAAAGTTCTCCAACCAATTAATGGTCTCATAGTCCAAATCGTTGGTGGGCTCATCCATGATCAACACATCCGGGTTGCCAAAGAGCGCCTGTGCCAAAAGCACCCGAACCTTGAGCTTGGAATCCATATCGGCCATGTTGGTATAATGCAGTTCTTCCGTAATTCCCAAGTTGGACAAAAGAGCCGCAGCATCACTATCGGCATTCCATCCGTTCATTTCTTCAAACTGTACCTGAAGCTCCCCAATCTTTTCGGCATTCTCATCCGAATAATCCGCATATAGGGCATCTATCTCCTTCTTGATTTTGAAAAGGGGCTTATTTCCCATCACCACCGATTCCAAAACAGGAAATTCATCATAGGCATTGTGATCCTGTTCCAAGATGGACATTCGCTTTCCGGGCTCTAGGCTCACACTCCCTGAAGTGGGTTCGTTCTGCCCGGACAAAATCCTTAGAAAGGTGGATTTCCCCGCCCCATTGGCGCCAATAATACCATAACAATTTCCATGGGTAAAGGTCACGTTGACCTCATCAAACAACACCCTTTTTCCAAATTGTACCGATAGATTTGATACTGATAACATGCAACGATAAATTTTGCTGCAAAAGTAGCTAAAACCTATTCGTATTTCCAATTTAAAACGTGATTATTAAACTACACAAAAACAAGCTTTTACAACATTTAACTAGCCATTAACAAGCTATGGGTTCTGCTATACTTAATTTTGTTGGTCAAATGTGATTGTTTCCATTGTATGATTAGATTTTTACTCGGCCTCTCCCTTTTCTCGATTTTGGCGTGTACTGACAAATCAGGAGAATGTCCTACGGTCTTTTTTGGAGGGGAAATAGTGAATCCTACCAGCGAGTATGTTGTTCTCTACAGAAGCGACACCTATATCGATTCTGCTAAATTGGACACCGGAAATCGCTTCTCCTTTAAACTTCAGGGTATAGAGGAAGGACTCTACCATTTTGACCACAATCCAGAACTTCAATATCTATACTTACAGGAAGGCGATAGCATCCTCATTCGATTGAACACCATGGAGTTTGATGAGTCCTTGGTATTTTCTGGTGAAGGAAGTGAAATCAACAATTTTTTGATTGAGATGTTCTTGGCCCATGAAAAGGAAGAGTATGAAGTATACGGGTTATATCACCTACCCCCGGAAGAGTTCAGGTCAAAAATGGACTCACTTCAGGCAGCGAAACTGGAGCATTTGAACGAGCTTGTTGCAGAAAACAAATTATCCGAAAAGGCCATTAACCTTGCCAAGGCCTCCGTTAACTTCCAAAGCTATACCCACAGGGAAGCCTATCCGTTTTACCATAAGAAGAAAACTGGAAAAGAGGAGTTTCCCAATTTACCTGATAGTTTTTACGCATACCGCAAAACAGTAAATCTGAATGATCGGGAGCTAGCATATTTCAGACCCTATTTTGATTATATCAAGTATCATTTCGGTAACCTTGCCTATATGTCCTGTATGAAGGATTGTGGCATAATGGAAAAACCGGCAATGGGCAGATTGCACTACAACAAGCACAAACTAAGTTTAGTGGATAGTTTGGTCGATGACAATGAACTTAGAAACTTGTTGTTCCGGAATATTGCCATGGATTATCTGCTACGAGAGCATTCGGCCAGTCAAGAGTGTCAAATATTTATTGATAAGTTCCGCAAACTCTCCTCCAGCGATGAACACAAACAGGAGATAGACGACCTCTACGATGGTATCCAAAAATTACAGCCCAACAAGGAGGTTCCCGATGTCGCCATTGTTGATGTAAATAACGAGCCTGTATCCATCAAGGAAATAGCAAAAGATGGGAAGACCATTTTTTACTTCTGGACAGGATCGCAAAAAAAGCATCTAAAGAATGTCGTTAAATATGTGGCAAAGTATCAGAAGAAGCATCCGGAGTACCGCTTTGTGGGCATCAATGTAAAAACGGGCTACACCCAATGGCAAAACTTATTGGAAGAGCACAATCTGGATAAAGCCAACCAATTCCATGCCGCCGACTTTGAAGAGATCCAGACGACCATGATCTTGGACGATCTTTATAAATGTGTAATCACAGAAGACAATATGATTGTGGATGCCTTCGCCAATCTAAAAAAGCCCCAAATGTAAATTCATTCAGGGCTTTTCCAAAATCAATTTTCTTTTTGTTTAGGAATTTCCTTTACGGTAGTCCGCCAAGAATTTCTCCAAACCTATATCCGTCAACGGGTGTTTCAACAATCCTGTAATGGATGAAAGTGGGCCGGTCATTACATCCGCTCCAATCTTGGCACAATCGATCACGTGCATGGTATGTCTAATGGATGCTGCCAAGATTTGTGTTTCAAATCCGTAGTTGTCATAGATCTGACGTATTTCCGCGATCAGGTTAAGACCATCCGTGGAAATGTCGTCCAACCTTCCCAAAAAAGGAGACACATAAGTAGCTCCAGCCTTGGCAGCCAATAAAGCTTGTCCAGGAGAAAATACCAAGGTGCAGTTGGTTCGGATTCCGTTATCTGAAAAATATTTCAGGGCTTTTACCCCATCCTTGATCATAGGTACTTTTACCACAATTTGATCATGGAGTTTGGCAAGCTCCTCCCCTTCTTTGACCATGTTGTCAAAGTCTGTGGATACCACTTCTGCGGAAACATCCCCATCCACAATGTTGCAGATGTCCACATAGTGTTTTAATATATTTTCAGTTCCGGTAATACCTTCCTTGGCCATAAGCGAAGGGTTGGTGGTAACCCCATCCAAAACACCCAATTGCTCTGCTTCTGCAATTTGGTCCAAGTTGGCCGTGTCTATAAAAAATTTCATCCTTCTTAAGCTGTTTTTATGTTGTAATAGAATTCGTTGCGAATTTACAACATTAAGAAGGCACGGCTTCACAAATGGGATAAAATAAATGTTAGGAGACCACTATTCCACTACCTGAATTGTGAACTGTCTTGTAGTTGAATCCGAGCAAGTTGGACTACCATCGTAGCCATAATAATCGTAGGATTCCACAAAGAGTTCCACAGTAAATCTATAAGTACCACGCTCTTCTGGTCGCCCAAAAAGCTCCACGGACCTACGTCTAAAGTCATAGGAAATACCTGGCGGAAGATCGCCATAGACCACAAAATCGTAAATATAATCGTTGTCGTTGACCTCGTTACTGATCTCCGCAGTTACCTCGTCGTAGTACCGTTCCCCAACAAAACCGATTTCCAAAGGTCTATCATGAAGTTCTGGATTGATGTTGAAAACGCACTCGTAAATCTCGTCGCAGCCTTGAAAAAGAAAAGTGGATGCTGCCAATAAAATGATGGTTGTAATGTTCTTTGGTTTCATGTTTACAATGAAATCAAAAAACATGCCATCGTGTTTTTACAACTTGTAATGGTTGAGCAAAAGCTTCTCATAAACTCGGCTCGGAAGAATTCTTTTCAGCACCAACGAAAGCCTTTGCGTAAATTCTCCAACTGGATAGTGCACCTTGTTTTTTTTCTTTAGAATAATCTGATGGACCTTCTTCGCTACCTGCAGGGGATCCCCACCCGCATCCACATGCTCGTTCATCAAATCCAAACTGCGCTGGTAATCCTCTTCGTAGGCCGAACCCTTCATCACAGGAGCATGATAACGTCCCGCGGCAATATTGGTGGCAAAATCACCTGGAGCCAAATTGGTGATGGATATCCCAAATTTCTTGGTTTCCATCCGCAAGGCTTCGGTTATCAGATTTAAAGCGCCCTTGGTCGCCGAATAATATCCTCTAAAGGGCAGTCCCATATACCCAGCAATGGAAGTAGTGTTGATGATCAGTCCCCCACCTTGTTTGCGCATTTGGGGCAAAACGGCCTTCATCATATGTATTGGGCCATGCAAATTGGTGTCAAATACATTCAGAATCTCCTCATGGGGAGTTTCCTCAATGGGACCTGTAATGCCAACCCCAGCGTTGTTGATAAGCACATCCAGCCTCCCTGCTTTGGAAATAACCTCACTTACTGCTTCATGGACGCTTTCTGGAAGTTTCACATCCAAACGGATAAGCTCAAAAGCAGAAAAATCAGGGTATTTGTCTGGATTCCTGGTAGTGCCATAGACCTTGTATCCTTTCTCGGTTAGATAAGTGCCCACAGATTTTCCTATTCCCGAGGAACCGCCGGTGATCAGTACAACTTTTTTATCCATGTTTGCTGTTTGAAATTGGGTTGGAAAGATACATGATCAGGAGAATTTAGGGCACAAAAAAAGGCAAGCTACCTACATCGCACCGCTACAACCACATACCCTTGCTGCGTTCCCGCCCTGGGGGATTTTGCAGGAGCTGGTCGTGTAGGACTTGCCAAATGCAAATATACGACCATTTTAAATTTGCTGCAATCCCATTTATCCTTAATTTCGATAACCAAGTCTGAACACAATGAAAAAAGCGATTAGCACCATGGTCAAGCTACTTTCCATATTTGGTTTCCTGCTCTTTTTCCTCGGATGCGGCGAGGCCGATCCTACCAAATTCTTTGCCATACAAATGGAAGGCAATGGCAACAAATTCCAGCAAGGGCAAGAGGTGGGTGTTTCCGTTAAAAACAAAAAGGAAATTGAGATTTCCAACATTGAATATTCTTTGGATGGGAAAACCTTGCCTGTTTCCAATGGTAAAATAAAACTGGATGCGGGTACATTGGGCAACAAAACCTTGGTGGCAAACATCAGCTTTGGAGATCAGTCCATCGCCATTGAAAAAAAGATCAGGCTTTTGGCCGAATCTTCTCCGGAAATCTACACCTACGAAATCCTTAATACCTACCCGCACGACCAAACGGCGTATACCCAAGGATTGGAATTTCACAATGGGATTTTATACGAGAGTACAGGAAAAAAAGGATTCTCAACGGTGCGTAAGGTAAATTTTGAAACTGGGGAGGTTTTGGAAAAAATTGATATGGATGCCGATGTTTTTGGGGAGGGCATCACCTTGCTCAATAATCAGCTGTACCACCTCACTTGGCAAAAACGAATGGGTTATGTATACGACCCCAATACCCTGGAGAAAAAAAAGGATTTCAGTTATGGCAAAAGCCGTGAGGGTTGGGGACTCTGCAATGATGGCACCAAAATCTACAAAAGCGATGGCACCGAAAAAATATGGTTCTTGGATCCAGAAACCCTGGAGGAAATGGGCTATATAGAAACCGTGACCAACAAATCCATCTTTAACAAGGCCAATGAGCTGGAATTCGTGAACGGGAAAATCTATGCCAACGTGTACCAAAAGGAAAGCATGATGATCATTGACGCCACCTCGGGCGCCATAGAAGGGGTCATCAACTTTGGGGGGCTCAAGAACAAAATAAGGAAGGGCGCCAATTGGGACGAAGGCAATTCCGTGCTCAACGGGGTGGCCTACCACCAGGAACGGGGCACCTTCTTCGTAACTGGAAAAAATTGGGACAAACTCTTTGAGGTCCAAATCCGAAAAAAGGACTGATGCAGTCCTATTCCGAAGTCCTGACCGTACAGGAACAGGACCTGGACAACAACCAGCATGTTAATAACGTGCGCTACGTGGAATGGGTTCAGAATATTTCCAAAAAGCATTGGGAAGCCGCCACGAATCCAGATATACGCAAGGACATGATTTGGGTGGTCAAAAATCACAATATCTCCTACCAACGTTCTGCCCTATTGGGAGACGAGCTCCTAATAAAAACCTATATACAGAAAACCCAAGGCCCACTCTCAATCCGGATAGTGGAGATTCTTCACAATAAAACAGGGCAACTTATAGTTAAGGCTATTACGGAATGGTGCCTTTTGGACGCCCATAGCTTACGACCCAAACGCGTCCCGGAAACCATCCAAAAACTATTCAAGGGAACGTGAACCGCTGGTATCTCAAATCTATGGCAATCTGCGCAGGCATGGTCCTCATCATCCTTGCCGCCTCCTGCCGTAAGGATTTTGACTACGAACCCAGCTCTGGCAATCTGTCCTTTTCCAAGGATACCGTTTTCTTGGATACCATTTTCACCAACATTGGGAGCGCCACCTATACCTTAAAGGTATATAACAAGGGGGTCAGGGATATATTGATTCCCTTTATTGGTTTGGAGACGGGACAAAACAGCAGCTATCGACTCAACGTGGATGGCTTGGCAGGAAAGGAATTCACGGACATTCCCCTTTTGGCCAAGGACAGTCTTTTTGTCTTTATTGAAACCACCTATGATGTGGCACCCACCAACCAAACCGAATTTTTGTACACAGAAAATCTTTTGTTTGGCACTGGCCCCAATACCCAAAACGTACCCTTGGTCACCCTGGTCAAGGATGCGGTCTTCCTCTATCCCGCCACGCAATCCGATGGTACCAAGGAAACCCTGGTGGTAGGCCAGGATGCCGATGGGAACGAGATACAGGTGGAAGGTTTTTATCTGGAACCCGAACAATTGCTCTTCACCAATGAGAAACCTTACGTAATCTATGGCTATGCCGCCGTCCCTGATGGCAATACTTTGAATGTACAAGCAGGTGCGCGAGTGCATTTCCATAACAATTCGGGCTTGATCGTTGAAGGTGGTGCTTCCCTGCACGTAAATGGCAGCCTTAGCGAGGACCTAGAACTTTTGGAGAACGAGGTCATTTTTGAGGGCGACCGTTTAGAGCCCGCCTACGCTGAAGAACCAGGCCAATGGGGCACCATCTGGTTGAGATCGGGGAGTACCAACAATCATTTGGAACATCTCACGCTCAAAAATGCCACCTTGGGGCTAAGAGCGGAAGGCGAAGCACCTTGGGACACCCCTACCCTGACCCTTCGCAACTGCCAGATTTATAACAGCCTTAACCATAATCTTTGGGCCACCTCGGCTCGTATTCTGGCAGAAAATACCGTTTTGGGTGGCGCGGGCGGCTACAGCTTTCTGGGACATTTGGGTGGCAGATACCAATTTACCCATTGCACCTTGGCCAACTATTGGGGCAACGGATTTAGAACGGGCACTGCCCTGGCCCTGGATAATTTTGAGGGATCCACAAGCACAGACTTGGAACAGGCGGATTTCATCAACTGTATTGTTGGCGGGAGCATGCCCGTGGAGTTTAGTTTGGTGGCGGATGCCGCGGCGGCCTTTAATTTCAGCTTTAGAAACTGCCTACTGCAGTTTAACAGCTCGGACAGTAGTTTTGAAAATGACCCGCTATATAACTTTGGGGACGCAGATCGTTATATTGATGTAATTTTTGATAGTGACGCGGATTTTTTCTTACCTTTTGATAACCAATTTCATATAGGTGCCAATTCGTTTGCCATAGATGCAGCAGACCCGGATATTCTCCCTTCCATTTCCATGGACATCCGAGGTGTGGACAGGTTGCCAAATCCAGATATTGGAGCGTACGAATTTGTTCCTGAAAATTGAGTTTTTTGGAATTTTTATGATAAAAACCCTCGAAAAACCCTGTTTTTGCGGGAATCCCCCAGTTTTTTTAAGGGAAAAATGCAACGAGTTTTTTTGAGACGTTATTAACTTGCAGCCAGGGTTTTACATATGGATTATACCTATACCATTATCGATTCCAATGCTGCTTCCAAGCTCCAATTACAAGTGTACTTGAGAGAATATGGAGACTTTAGCTGTGTAGGTACCGCCGCCAATCCCGAAAACGGTTTAAATACCATTCTAAAATTTGCCCCTGATGTGGTTCTGATCAATCTTCAGGACGAGGGCATGGGTTATTTTCATATGGTATCGGAACTGAACCAGTTCTTGAGCAGCCTCCCCATTATCATAGGCTACTCCTCCTCCAAAAAATTTGCATACAACGCTATTAAAAGTGGTTTCTTTGATTATTGGGTCTTGCCGCACAACGAGTTTGATGTGCGCAAGACCATTTTAAGGCTGCGCAAGAGTTTCCCTCAACAAAATGTTCCCGCCACGCTCTGCCTTAAGACCTATAATGATTATAGGTACTTGGACACCACCGATATCCTATACCTAAAATCCGATAACAATTCCACGGACTTTTTTATGCGCAATGGCCATGTGATAAGCGCCTTTAAAACCCTCAAGTCCTTTGAGGAGCAGCTGCCAGAGAGCTTTGTCCGTATCCACCAAAGTTATATTATCAATAGCCGCTATGTACGCCGTATCAATTACGGAAAGTCTATCTGCACCCTACGGACAGAGAACCAGGACGAGCTCCCCTTCTCCAAGACATACAGGGAAAAAGTGGACACCCTAAAGGAAATGCTCTCCAAAACGGCAATTAACACTTATAATTAGTGTAATTCTTACACATTTCTGCAAAATTCTAACATAGTAGGTCCATTTACTAAAACATTTGGGACACCCGCTTTCTTTCTGAATCACTAAGATAACTTGGCTGCATAAACCAAATTTTCTAACCAAAAATTAAGAAAGATGATGAGAAAGGTTGTAAGTATTTTTGCCGTAGTAGTATTGACAATGGGATTGTTTTCTTGTGAAGCAGACAATGTAAGTGAAACCGAAGCCCTAATGGAAAGCTTGGAAGATCAGGACTCAAGCACAGGGTCAGATAAGAATGACGACGATCGCCAGTAAACAACATTTAACCCAAAGCTCATGAAACAACATTACATCAAAATCTCCTTAATTATAGGTGTATTTAGTTTTTTTGCATGTTTCCAAAACTCTGACATCCAAGATGAAGCTGTTTCGGAGCCTATGGTTACTTTTGACAATAAAATATTGAAGTTGGAACGGCAGAATATCCGTAGCCTAATCAATAATAATAGATTTTCTGGTTTGATTCATGCAATTGATGACGACCGTCAATTGTAAGTAATTGCCATCTTAGTACAAAGCCTCATTTCCGTTACGGTCTGGGGCTTTTTTTATACCTTGTAGTAAAAGAAAACAAAACTTTACCCCCATTTTAGCACAATACCTTGAAAAACAAGTACATAATACTGGTTCTAATTTTGCTATGCGCTTGCGGAAAGCAAGCTACGGTTGTTCCCGTTTCCAAAGAGTCTGAACAAATCAACACTTGGATTGATGCTTCACGGGATAGTACGCATCTGCCCTTGGAAACACGCAAAGGTTTTTTAAGTCAATCTGCAGATTTGGCCTTTGGAATTGCCAATGATACCATCCGACTGGATCATCTCTCTCGAATTTCCTTGGCCTACAAACGTTTGGAAGATTCGTTGGGTTTCCGACAAATGAATCAGCGGGTTTTAAAGCTTGCAGCTCGAGGTAAACTTTATAAAGCCGAAGGGGAATCGCATTGGGATTTAGCCTCCTTCCTTAAATCCTATGGCGTTATGGATAGTGCTTACTATCATTACCAAAGTGCCTACCGAAGTTTTGACCGTTTACCAATTGATTCCACATCGCTATCTCTTAGAGGACGAATGTTGTACAGCATGGGAGATATCCAAGATTATTTTAAAGACTACCTTGGCGCTGAGATTAGCACCACCGAGTCACTAATTATATTCGAAGAATTAGGAGATCACTGGAGAATTTATAATTGTAACAATCTTTTAGGGGTAATAGCTCTTGGTATGAATAACCATGAAAAATCTCTTGAGTACTACAAGAGGGCTGGAGAACTAATTCAAAAGCTGGATTCTTCAGACAAAATTGCCCTAGAGTGGCAAAACAAAAACAACATAGCTTTTGTTTTCTTAGAGAATTCACAATATGAAAAGGCAGAAATGGAATACTCAGAATTGGTGGAAAATCCCAATATTAGAGCGGAAAAGCCTGTGCTGTTTGCAAGAGCAATGACCAGTATGTCTTATTCCATTTTTAAGGGCAAAAAAAATGTTGAATTGGCACATGAATTAATTGATGAGGCAATTGGTATAAATGATAGCATTGGTTTTTCAATGGACCAAGCTCGAGCTAAACAATATCATGCTGAAATTTTTGCTTTTCTGGGAGACACAGCTCAGGCAGTCCATGTAGCCAATGAGGCTTTACTGCTGGCCAAAGAGACTTCTAATAATGATCAAAATCTAGAACTATTGAGACTACTAACTGGTTTAGATAGCAAAAATGCAGTTGCACATTCGAACAAATACTATGATCTCAATGAAAAAATAAAGGAAGAGGAACGCACCAAAAGAGACAAATTCGCCCGTATCCGTTTGGAAACGGACGAGGTAATCCAAAGAAACGAGGCCCTTACCCGTGGCAAACTTATCTGGACCTTGGTGGCCATTGGCCTGCTGTTGTCCGCCATCGCGCTCTACATCATTTTTACCCAACGGGCCAGTAACAACAAGCTTAAATTTGAGCAGAAGCAACAAGAGGCCAACAAAGAGATCTATAACCTAATGCTCTCACAACGGGGCAAGTTTGAAGAAGGCAAAAAACTGGAGAAGAAACGCGTATCCGAAGAGCTGCACGATAGCGTGCTGGGCGATCTGCTTAGCATTAGCATGTTCATGGGAGCGCTTAACGAACAGAACGACGAATCTGCCGTGGAGCAGCGGGCGCAAATGATTGAAAAACTACGGGAAGTGGAGGAAGAAATCCGAACCATATCCCACGAAATGAACAAAGCTTCGTACGAAAAATTTTATAACTTTATCGTTTCCTTGGAAGAGCTGGTGGAGACCATTGAAGCTTCCTCTGGAATTGAATGTTCCTTTACTTATGACGACGATGTGGAATGGGATGCGCTGGATGGCGATATCAAAATCAACAGCTATAGAATTGTGCAGGAATCCCTTAAAAACAGCGTCAAACATGCCCAATGTAAACAAGCCCTCGTTGCCTTTAAGCTGTCAGATGGTATGCTTGCCCTGACCATACAGGATGATGGTGTTGGCTTTGATGTGAACAAGGGCAGGAACGGTATTGGTCTTCGAAACCTGACCTCCAGAGCAGAAAAAATGAACGGAACCCTGCATGTGGATAGTGGAAAAGGAAACGGGACCACCATTACGGTCCAGATGCCCGCCAAGTATATTGGATCGCAAAACCCTTCAGATATGGAGGGACAAATGCAAATGCAAAATGCCTAAATCTTAAATACGGAACGTATGAAAACACTACGAATTTTAACCATTGATGACCATGAGATGACGATGCTGGGGTACAAGTATATCTTGGAGCGCATTGTTTTTGAAGGATATTCCATAATTGTGGATACGGCCAATTCCTATGAACTGGGCAAACGTATGATCGAGGAATCCGTGGACTCCTTTAAATACGACATCCTGTTTCTGGACGTACAATTGTATCCTCCCAATGAAGATCAACCCCATACGGGTGAAGATCTGGGTAAGTTGGCCCGGCGCTTGGTCCCAGAGACCAAGATCATATTCATGTCCTCCTTTAGCGATAATTTTAGAATCAACAGCATACTTAAATCCGTGGACCCGGATGGCTACTTGATCAAAAACGACATCGACCCCCAAACTTTGGAAGATGCCGTGAAAACGGTAACATTGAATCCTCCTTATTATTCCTCCAAAGCCTTGGCGGCCATTCGTAAAAAGTTGAAGAACGATATTGATCTGGATGAAAAGGACAAGAAGATTCTCTACCATTTGTCCATTGGAACCAAGAACAAGGATTTGGAACAACATATCCGTTTGTCTCCTTCTTCCATAGAAAACCGAAAAAGGCATATGAAAACCCTTTTTGGTACCGAGAACGAGAACGATCTTGCCTTGATTTTGGCAGCCAAAAACCGTGGGTTCATATAATTGGTTTGTCATCGCCGTCAGGTGATTTCCAGAAGGCCATTTTTTCTTTTTTCCCAAAAAATCCCTAAAAAAGGGGGTAAATTGAAGGAAATCCCCAGAATTTTTAAGGATTTCCTCCAACCGAATGATAAAGTTTCGTTTTAACTTTGATAGGGAACACGATGAAGAAACGAAATGCCATACCAAAAAAGATCCAATCTAATTTTCCCCCTAACTGGTATCAGGACATTTGTTGCTGCAGAAGGACTGGACGAATTCATTCGGGTTCTTGAAAAAGATTTTTTCGCGGAATTGACGGTAAAATGTCAATATGAAAGAGCAATTGAGAGGACCGAATTAATTTTAGATGTTTCTTGCAACTTTGGTCTTACCGAAGGTTTGCACCATTTCAGCACTGGTAATTGGGGTGGATTTTCCTGCACCGAAAATGGAAAATCCTCTTTTGACACTGCCTTTGAGCAGTTGAGCAATTTGAATGACGGAAACATAGACATCGCCGAGCTGTCTATCCACTTTAAGGACACCTCCGTTATTATAACTAGAATCCAAGATTACAGCATCCCGGACCAATTGGGGGCCATTATCAATAAGGCCAGCGAACATTTTGTGTATTTCACAAAAGGCCTGACGGAAATGCCCTATGAAATTTTTGTATCCGTTTTTGAAGATGCTTCCCAGAAGGGAGGTTCGTTGGAAAACTGGGAACAAAGCTATTTTGACCACTGGGGGCTGTACTTTGAAGATGACCCGCAACACGACGTGATGGTCTACTGCTTGGAAAGCAAAACCATGAAGAAAGAAGATTTTTTCCTCTTGGACTAAAACTACTTTCTACCAGTAAGGGCTGTAAAGAAACACCTTGTCCAGTTTAAGCACTGAACAACGGTCTTGAATGCATAAGGTCATGCACCTTTTGCTTAATGCCTGCTATGCTCTTCTCGTTTGTAGCATCCATAAGCACCTCATCTATATAACCCACAATGGTTTCCATGTCAGCTTCTTTGAGTCCACGGGTGGTTACAGCAGAAGTTCCAAACCGTATTCCAGAAGTGATAAAGGGCGATTGATCATCAAAGGGCACCATGTTCTTGTTGGCAGTGATGGCGGCTAGCTCCAGGGCTTTTTCCGCATCTTTCCCTGTTATGTTCTTGTTCCTTAGGTCGATGAGCATCATATGGTTGTCCGTGCCCCCGGAGATTACTTTGTAATCCCTGGCCACAAATGCCTTGGCCATGGCCTCCGCATTTTTCTTTACTTGGATGATGTAATGCAAGAAGTCATCCGTTAGGGCTTCTCCAAAGGCTACGGCCTTGGCCGCAATGGTATGCTCCAAAGGTCCACCTTGGTTTCCTGGGAAAACGGCCAAATCCAAAAGTCCCGACATTTTTCTCAAGTTTCCGTTCTTTAATCGGATACCGAACGGGTTTTCAAAGTTCTCTCCCATTAAGATCAGTCCCCCTCTTGGCCCTCGCAGTGTTTTATGGGTGGTGGTGGTCACAATATGGCAATGCGGAATGGGATCGTTCATAATACCCTTGGCAATCAAGCCCGCTGGGTGCGAGATATCTGCTACCAAAAGGGCATCAACACTGTCGGCTATTTCCCTAAACCGTTTAAAATCCATGTCTCGCGAATAGGCAGACGCACCCGCTATAATCAGTTTGGGTTTTTCCTTATCGGCAACCTCTTGGATTTTATCATAGTCGAGCATCCCTGTTTCTTCTTCTACCCCATAGAAAACAGGATTGTAAAGTTTCCCGGAGAAATTCACAGGGGAACCGTGGGTCAAATGCCCACCATGGGAAAGATCAAAGCCTAAAATGGTATCACCGGGTTGAAGACAGGCATGGTACACCGAAGCGTTGGCCTGGGAGCCCGAGTGTGGTTGTACGTTGGCATAGGACGCACCAAACAATTCCTTGGCCCGATCAATGGCCAATTGCTCAATTTGGTCCACTACCTCACAACCTCCATAATAGCGTTTTCCTGGGTAGCCTTCCGCATATTTATTGGTCAACACGGAACCTGCCGCCTCCATAACCTGTGGGCTTACAAAATTCTCGGAAGCAATCAGCTCCAAGCCTTCCAACTGTCTTTCTTTTTCGTCTTCAATGAGTTCAAAAATTCGGTGATCTCTTTCCATTTTTGCCTGTGAATTTAGAAGTGCTAAAAGTACGAATAGAAAAGCTAACGGAACTGAAAAAAAATGTGCCAAAAATCAATTTTATCAAACGACAATTAACAATGTTCCGCTGCTGGTTTGAGAGTCAAAATCAGGCTCATTTTGTGCATTTCATCGATTTTATACTACCGTTAAACCTTTTTCGTTAATAATTTGAAGGTTTTTGGCACGGCTGTTGAAAAACCAACCATAACCAATAAAATCAAAAAGCCATGAAGAAAATACTACTCTTTGGTACACTGGTACTACTTGTTGCCTGCGGAGGCGTTAAAAAGACCCAGGAAGCTTTGAATAGCGGAAACTATGTTTCTGCCATGAACAAAGCCATCAAGAATCTAGCGGAAAACAAGACCAAAAAAGGACATCAACCCTATGTGGTGTTGTTGGAAGATGCGTTTGCCAAGCATACACAGCGAGAGCTGGAGCAGATTGCCTTTTTGCAACAGGATGGCAATCCGGCCAACTTGGAAAACATTTATAACAAATACCTGCGTTTGAAGGAAATCCAACAACGGATAAGACCTTTAATGCCACTTTCGATTTACGAAGAAGGTAGGGACGCCCGATTCAATTTCCAGAATTACGATTCTAGAATTTTGGCTACCAAGACCAATCTTTCCGAATATTTGTACAGCAATGCCAACAATATGTTGACGAATGCAAGGGAGAAGTTTGAGTATAGGTCCGTTTATAGCGAATTGAAATATTTGCAGGATATTAATCCTGGATATAAGGAAACCATTGCCAAAATGGACGAGGCTTACAACAAAGGTTTGGAGTATGTTCGCGTTGATATCGGGAACGAGACCGAACAGATCATCCCAGAGCGATTGGAAACCGAACTACTGGATTTCAATGCCTACGGCATCAATAATTTCTGGACAGAGTTCCATACCAATCCCTTGGAAGATGTGAACTATGATTATGCGCTTAATCTGAATTTCAGGGAAATCAATATTTCTCCAGAGCAGATCAATGAGAAGCAGATCATCAAAGAAAAACAAATCAAAGATGGGTTTGAATATTTGTTGGATGATGAGGGTAATGCCGTAAAGGATAGTTTGGGCAACCGAATCAAGGTGGATAAGTTTAGAACGGTGCGATGTAATTTCTATCAGTTTACCCAGTTTAAAGCTGCCCAAATTGGAGCCAAGGTGAGTTTCACCAATTTGGCCAACGGGCAGGAAATCAACTCCTATCCCCTAGCCAGCGAATTTGTTTTTGAGCACATATATGCCAACTACAGAGGTGATAAAAGGGCTTTGGATACAGACTTGATAAACCTGCTGAACGTAAGAGCGGTACCCTTCCCAACCAATGAGCAAATGGTCTACGATGCTGGGGAGGATTTAAAAGCCAGACTGAAGTCCATTATTGCCCAAAACCAGTTTGTGGCGGACAATCAGTTCAATGACTAGATATTGTATGTTAGATACTAGATAAAGTAAGTGCGAGCGCCCAGAAAACGGGCGCTCGTATTTATTTCATTCCCTCCTAAACCACTTCCTTTAAATCCGTATCCGCTATTGCCCCATGTGAGGTATGGAAACTAGCTTTCCCGTTTTTTATGACGAGTAGTTGCGGGGATTGATGTCTTACCTGAAATTTACTTTCCACCGCATTGGACACTCCCCTGTGCGCGTGCAAATCCAAAAAGTAGATGTCATTTTCATCACCCAGATTATAGCTTCCTGTAAACATATTCAAAACCATTCGGCTAATCCCACAAGTGGTGGAATGCTTAAATATAATCTGTGTCCGGGTTTTGGATTTTTCTGCAATCTCTTCCAATTGCTCCATAGATTCCAATGGAATCCATGGAACTTTTGTTGTTGCCTTTTCCTTTTCTTCCTTTTTCCCGAATACGTTACCGAATAATCCCATACTGCAAATTTATATGTTATGTCGAGCTTGGGCAAAAAGCTTACAAACTGACGAAATGTCCTGTGTTTTTGGGCTTTTAGCGACATTTTGACTGTCTGGGGCAAATGGTAGGGTTGTTGACAATCCCTATACAAAACGATTGAGATGAACTTTAACAACTTTACGATAAAATCACAGGAAGCCCTTCAACAGGCCCAGCAGCTGGCACAGGAAATGGGGCATCAACAAATAGAAAACGAACATCTTTTCAAGGCCATTGGTCTGGTTGATGAAAACGTGTTGCCGTTCATTCTAAAAAAATTGAACGTGAACACTGCCTTGCTCACCCAAATCTTGGACAAAGAATTGGAGAGCTTCTCCAAAGTTTCAGGAGGTGACATTATGCTCTCCCAAAACGCTGGCAAATCTTTGAATGAAGCCAATATTGTTGCCAAAAAGATGGGCGATGAATTTGTATCCATTGAGCATTTGCTCCTGGCCATTTTCAAATCCAAGAGCAAAATTGCCCAAATACTCAAAGATCAAGGGGTAAGCGAAAAAGACTTAAATGCTGCCATCCAAGAATTGCGAAAAGGAGGAAAAGTTACCTCCCAAAGTGCTGAGGACACCTATAATTCTTTGGATAAATATGCCAAAAACCTCAACCAACTGGCAGATAACGGCAAGTTAGATCCCGTAATTGGACGTGATGAGGAAATTCGACGCGTATTGCAAATTCTTTCCCGTAGAACCAAGAACAACCCCATGCTTGTGGGGGAACCCGGTGTTGGTAAAACCGCAATAGCAGAAGGATTGGCACATAGAATTGTTCAGGGTGACATTCCGGAAAACTTGAAAGACAAGATTATCTATTCCTTGGATATGGGTGCCTTGATTGCAGGGGCAAAATTTAAAGGAGAGTTTGAGGAGCGCTTAAAAGCCGTGATTAAGGAAGTTACTTCGTCGGATGGTGACATAGTGTTGTTCATTGATGAAATTCACACCTTGGTTGGAGCTGGAGGTGGACAAGGCGCCATGGACGCGGCCAACATTCTAAAACCAGCCTTGGCGCGTGGAGAATTGAGAGCCATTGGGGCCACTACCCTTGATGAATACCAAAAGTATTTTGAAAAGGACAAGGCTCTGGAGCGTAGGTTCCAAAAAGTGGTCATTGATGAGCCCGACACTGAAAGTGCCATCTCCATTTTAAGGGGAATCAAGGAAAAATACGAGACCCATCACAAGGTGCGTATCAAGGATGAGGCAGTCATCTCTGCTGTAGAACTGTCACAGCGTTACATCACCAATCGCTTTTTACCGGACAAGGCCATTGACCTTATGGATGAAGCAGCATCTAAACTCAGAATGGAAATCAATTCCAAACCCGAAGAACTGGATGTGCTGGACCGAAAAATAATGCAGCTGGAAATTGAGATTGAGGCCATTAAACGGGAAAACGATAAGGCCAAGTTGCAATCCTTGAATCTGGAACTGGCCAATTTGAAGGAAGAGCGCAATGAAATCTTTGCGCAATGGGAAAGTGAGAAAAGTGTGGTGGACAATATCCAAAAGACAAAACATGATATTGAAAACTATAAGCTGGAAGCAGAAAGAGCTGAGCGTAATGGGGATTATGGCAAGGTTGCCGAGCTACGCTATGGCAAAATCAAGGAATCCCAAGAAAATCTCCAAAAGCTACAGGATGAACTGGCGGCCCAACAAACGGCTGGCACCTTGATCAAGGAAGAAGTGACCAACGAAGATATTGCGGAGGTGGTTGCCAAATGGACAGGGATTCCCGTGACCAAAATGCTGCAGAGCGAGCGGGAAAAACTGTTGCAACTGGAGGACGTACTCCACAAACGTGTGGTTGGCCAAGAAGAGGCCATAACAGCCGTTTCCGATGCCATCCGAAGAAGTCGGGCCGGCTTGCAGGATGCCAAAAAACCCATTGGTTCCTTCCTCTTTTTGGGAAGTACGGGAGTAGGTAAAACGGAATTGGCCAAAACCTTGGCCGCCTATCTCTTTGATGACGAAAATGCCATTACGCGTATTGATATGAGTGAATACCAGGAGCGGCATGCAGTAAGCAGATTGGTAGGAGCACCTCCTGGATACGTGGGCTATGACGAAGGAGGTCAGTTGACCGAGGCCGTTCGGAGAAAACCTTATTCCGTTGTGCTTTTGGATGAAATTGAAAAGGCACACCCTGACACCTTCAACATTCTATTGCAGGTATTGGATGAGGGTAGACTTACGGACAATAAAGGTCGCGTGGCCGATTTCAAAAATGCGATCATAATTATGACCAGTAATATGGGAAGTCCCATCATCCAGGAAAAATTTGAGGATGCAACGGATCTGGACAATGCAGCCGAAGCAGCCAGAATGGAAGTAATGGGATTGCTTCGCAAAACCATACGCCCTGAGTTTTTAAATAGGATTGATGACATTATTATGTTCACTCCGTTGGATAAAGCCAATATCAAGGAAATTGTTCGTCTTCAATTGGAACAGCTCAAAAAAATGGTATCCAAACAGCACATTACTTTGGATGCCACGGAGGAGGCCATTGATTATTTGGCCATTAAAGGGTATGATCCCCAATTTGGAGCAAGGCCCGTTAAACGGTTGATCCAAAAAGAGGTCTTGAATAATTTATCCAAAGAACTGTTAGCAGGTAAAATTAAAGCCGAGAGCATTGTTTTATTGGATTCGTTTGATGATAAATTAGTTTTCAGAAACCAGAGTGAGCTGGTAAACTAAGCTCGCTTCACTATAAATCAAGCCCCAATTTTTAATGAAGTTGGGGCTTTTTGATTTTCTTCAATTTACACCATATAATCACAAAATAGCACACATCTGAACGCAATATTTCATTGCAAATCTTTATTTTAGGGGCTTTTATAAAATCCAGCCATGCCAATTGTAATAGCCGTTCTCGGCATTTTAATCCTGTTTGTCTTAATAGCCCGATTTAAATTGAATGCCTTTTTGGCTTTCATCGTTGTTTGTCTTTTCGTTGGAATTTTCCAAGGGATGCAGCTTCCGGATATTGTCCAATCCATACAGCGTGGAATAGGCAATACGCTGGGCTTTCTTGTGCTTATTTTGGGTCTTGGGGCCATGCTGGGCAAATTGGTTGCCGATAGCGGTGCAGCCCAACGGATCACCACCAGGTTAGTGGATGTCTTTGGGGTTAAAAATGTCCAATGGGCCATGGTAGTTACCGGTTTTATCGTGGGAATTCCCATGTTCTATTCCGTGGGCTTTGTGATTTTGATCCCTTTGGTTTTTACCATTGCCATCTCCACGGGTTTACCGCTTCTTTATGTGGGTCTTCCTATGCTGACTTCACTTTCCGTAACTCATGGGTATCTTCCGCCCCACCCTGCACCAACAGCTATAGCGGCCATGTTCAACGCAGACATTGGAAAAACTTTGATGTATGGTATTATCATAGCGATTCCTGCCATTTTGGTGGCTGGGCCTTTGTTCGCTAGAACCATTAAAAAAGTAGAGGCCAAGCCCCTCAAAGAATTTTACAATCCTGTTTTAATCCCTGAAGAGAAGTTGCCCTCCACAGCCATCAGTATTTTGACTGCACTTTTGCCCATCATTTTAATAGGCCTTGCCATTGCGGCGGAAAATCTGCTGCCCGAAGGAGTCCTGAGAGATATCATGATGTTTCTTGGTAATCCTGTGATTGCCCTTCTCATTTCAGTACTCATGGCCATATACACCCTTGGAATTGCAAGAGGTAAGGACATGAAAACGGTGATGCAATCTATTTCCACATCCGTTTCCACCATTACCATGATTTTATTGATTATCGCAGGAGCGGGTGCGCTTAAGGAGGTTTTAATAGATAGCAAGGTTAGCGAATACATCGCTTCCAGTTTGGAAGGTTCAGCCGTTTCTCCCCTGGTTTTGGCCTGGTTGATTGCAACTGCCATTCGGGTTAGCGTGGGTTCTGCCACCGTCGCTGGACTAACAGCTGCGGGTATTGTATTACCTTTGGCTTCCAGCGCCAATGTAAGTGCCGAACTCATGGTTTTGGCCATCGGTTCCGGAAGTTTAATGCTGTCCCACGTCAACGATACAGGATTTTGGATGTTTAAAGAATACTTCAACCTTTCTGTAAAGGAAACCTTGTCCACCTGGACCGTAATGGAAACCCTAGTAGGCATCATGGGACTGTTGGGTGTCCTGGCAATGAATATGATAATCTAAATACTATGAGCACATCACCTTCGGAACGTATAAAAGAACTAGGCCTTGTACTGCCGCCTGCACCTCCCCCAGCTGGGGTCTATAGACCTATTTTGGTCGTTGACAACTTTCTGTATGTATCTGGCCAAGGTCCTGTAAACCTGGATGGTTCCCTAATGAAAGGGCGAGCCGGTGATGACTTGGACAAGGACGCCGCCAAGCTGGCAGCAAGACAGGTTGGCCTTACCATGTTATCCACCATCAACACGCATTTTGGAAGCTTAGATCGCATAGCGCGTGTGGTCAAGGTACTGGGAATGGTCAATTGTACTCCAGATTTTGGAAAACAACCCTATGTGATCAATGGGTTCAGTGAGCTTATGGCCGATGTTTTCGGAACTGAAAGTGGGATAGGCGTTCGAAGCGCTGTTGGCATGATGCTTCCTGAGAATATTCCTGTGGAAATAGAAGCCATGTTTCAGCTAAAAAGCTGATGGCGTGCTTTTTGAAAAGATGTATTTCAATATTTATTTCAACACATTTTCATGCTGATTTTTGACGCACACTTGGATCTAGCCATGAATGCCCTGGAATGGAATCGAGATCTTCGACTTCCTGTTTCCGAGATTCGTGAACTGGAAAAAGGGATGACAGATAAACCAGATCGCGAGAAGAACACAGTTTCTTTGGATGCAATGCGCAAAGGCAATGTAGGGCTCTGTGTGGCTACGCAGATAGCCCGCTTTTCAGACCGTAACAATCCACTTCCCGGTTGGAATTCGCAACAGCAAGCGTGGGCCCAGACCCAAGGGCAGTTGGCTTGGTATCGAGCTATGGAAAAGGAAGGGGAAATGGTTCAAATTTCAAATCTTCCCAGTTTAAATACCCACTTGGAACAATGGCAAAAGACCAAAGGCCATAAACCTATTGGCTATATACTTAGTTTGGAAGGTGCAGATTCCATCGTGGACATGGATTACCTGGAACAAGCCCATGCATCAGGGCTTAGGGCCATAGGACCTGCACATTACGGTCCAGGGGTGTATGCCCATGGAACGGATTCTGTGGGAGGTATTGGGATAAAGGGGAAAACCTTATTAAAAAAAATAGAGGAGCTAAACCTTATTTTGGATGCCACGCATTTATGTGATGAAAGTTTTTGGGAAACCATGAAATACCACAATGGTCCAGTATGGGCCAGCCACAGTAATTGCAGGGAATTGGTAGAGCACAATCGGCAATTTTCAGATGATCAAATTAAGGAATTGATACAGCGCAAGGCAGTTATTGGGATACCACTGGATGCTTGGATGATGGTTCCCAATTGGGTTCGTGGTAAGTCGGATCCCAAAAGTATGGGGGTAGCCCTTGAACAGATGATTGACAACATAGATCATATCTGCCAACTCGCGGGCAATGCAGATCACGTAGGAATAGGTACCGATTTGGACGGGGCTTTTGGCAAGGAACAATCTCCCGCGGACTTGGACACTATAGCAGATTTACAGCAAGTTCCCGGGCTCTTATCACAACGTGGATACAATACCGGGGCCATTGAAAATATTATGAACCAAAACTTTATTCGCTTTTTACAACGCGTCTGGGCCTGATGTTAAAAATTTCAGCATGTTGATACCCAACAGTATATTTTTATATATTAGCTACGACCAACTAAACCCAAAATGTCTACCAAAGCCGAACGAACCACAGCTTATATTATAGAGACAGTTGCGCCCATATTTAACAAGTTTGGTTATGTGGGAACCAGCATGAGCGATCTTACCGAAGCAACAGGACTTACCAAAGGGGCCATTTACGGAAATTTTGAAAATAAGGAATCCCTTGCCATGTCGGCCTTTGAATATAACCGCAACCATTTGTTGGCCATTATTGACGATAAACTGGCGGTGGAAGGAAGAGCCATGGATAAAATTCATTCGCTATTGCGATTTTATAGGCAATACGATGTGTATACCTTGCCCATGGGCGGATGCCCCATATTAAATGTTGGAGTAGACGCACAACACAACAACCATTTATTGGCTGCTGCCGTTAAGGAAACCATTAAAGAAATTGAAGGGAAGATTGCATTGGTCTTGGAAAATGGCTCTAAAAATGGTGAAATCCATATACCAGTTCCCCCACTTCAATTTGCGAAGCAATTGTTTACTATGCTTCAAGGTGCTATTACCATGTCCACAATGACCAGAGATCGCAAATACTTGGTCAATACCATTGCGTATTTGGAGCAATTGGTGCAGCGAGAGATCAAGAAATAAAGAATTGGTTTCTTATTTTGCCCGTACTCTAAAAATCCAGGTTTTATCCGGATATTTTCCATCCAACTTACTGTCTCGCGCCCTGCGGGCCTCGTTCATAGTGTTGTACCGACCCAAATACACGTACCTATACTTGTTCAAAGCTCTATAAAAGGATTTAGGGTTCAATCCGTCCTTGGTAAGTTTGGCCATGAAAGCATCATGATATTTCTTGGTTCCGAAGACATTGGCAATCAGGTAAAATCCAGGTTCAAGACCATCAGCACTGGCCACCTCCTCATATTTTTCATTGCCTTGCAATTCTACCTTTTCATTTTGAACTTTGGCTATGCTGTCCTTCCGTCTCTGTTCAGCCAATAATCTGGCCCTGTCCAATGCAGCGGCAGCAATGGAATCCTGTTTTTTCTGTTCTTCAACAACCGCGCTTTCCCGTTCCTGGCGTTCTTGTTCCGCTGCCAAACGATTTTCTTCTTCCTGCTGTTTTCTGGCTTCCTCTTCAAGCTGTTTTCTTTCTTCCTCCTGGAGTTTTCTGTTTTCTTCCTCTTGTATCCTCTTCTCCTCTTCCTGTTTTTGATTCTCCAATTCTTGTTGTAGCTCTTCCTCCTGCTGCATACGTAAGCGGGCTAGCTCATCATCTTTTTCCCAATCAAAGTCCACCACTTTTTTCCGGTTGTCCGAAGCGGCTCCATGATATGAGAGGATTAATTCAAATGTGGATTTCTCATCCCTTAGGGTATTATCTGTTCCCTTTTCTATGAGGCCTCCAATGGAAAATTGATTTGCAAAAGTTACCCCTACTCCTCCAGAGATACCATAAAAACCATTATAGCCCGCTTGAACCCAAAATCTTGAGGTGGAAAGCAATCCATTGATTCCAAACTGGGTATCCTCATCCGGGATAGTTTTTAAATAAATCATTGGCCGCACAAAACTAGGGCCCAGTCCGTTGAACAACGAAATCGGAAAATCGTTACTGATGGTTCCCAGTACCACCGTTCCTCCATCTCCCCTACCTGCACCGCTCTCAGAAAAATTAACATCTATGGCATTTTCTATGGACAAACCCAGGTTGAACTGGTTTACTTGTAATCGGACCGCTGGGGAAAACGCCAGGATAAAGTCGTTTGTGGTTTCCAGTTCAGGTAATTCAATATCTGGGTTGGGAATAAAACGGTCATCCGCAAGTTTTTCCCTAAAACCAAAAACGTTGGCCCCCACAAATATCTTAATATCATTTTCCAAAGGGAAAGCATGGACATAGTTCAGGTTCAAACCTGTATTCAAAAATGTACCTGTATTGTGTTGTAAAAATCCAACCCCAGCCGCTGCATTGGAGTTTATGAGTTGGGTGTAATTCGTAAAAATGGTAGTTGGGTCACCGTCAACCGTCTGCCATTGCCATCGCGTCCATATGGACATGGCATTGGGTCTATTCCAATCCAATGCAAAAGTTGGGTTCAATAGGCTGGCATTGAACTGGCTCAGGTTATGCTGCCGAAAATCAGCAGGCAAGGTGCGTTCCTGTGATCTAAGAATCGACACAGGAAGTAGCAATAAAAGCCATGCCAAATGTTTGAGCATACGATAAACTAAAATTTAAACGTTACTTTTAAACACAACAAGTGTAAAATTCAGGGAAACTTAGATCAGTATTTATGCGAATGACCAAGCTTATTATCGCCATTGCATTTTGTTCTATTGCAGTTGTGGGATGCAACGAGACAACTAAAGATATGGAAATTACAGAAGATCCCGTGATTTCCACATTTTATTTTATCAGACATGCCGAAAAAGACAGAACCGACCCTGAAAATAAAGACCCTGAATTGAATCAGGATGGTTTAAACCGAGCTATTAGATGGGCCGAGGTGTTTGATCCCATTGATTTGGATGCGGTATATTCCACCAATTATGAGCGCACTTCCATGACTGCAGCTCCTACTTCTGTAAAAAAGAACATTCCCATAAAGTATTATGATCCTACCTCCCTGGATATCGAGGCCTTTAAGAGTTCCAACGAGCGATTGAGTGTGCTGGTGGTGGGACACAGCAACACCACCCCGGATTTTGTCAATAAAATGTTGGGGATTGATAAATATCAATCAATGGATGACACGGACAACAGTAGTCTTTTTATTATCCGGATCATTGACGGGGAAGCCACTGACCTTCGTTTACAAATAGACTGATCAGGGAGTCACTTCAATATCCGTAAGTTCAATTTTGGACAGGAGCTCCAAGCCACCTTCTTCAAACATTTTGCCAATTTCCAATAGAGCCGTTCCCTTTTTTTTGGGTTTGAAATTATTGTAATCCACAAAGCGTATTCCTTCTACGAATCTTTCATTATATGCCTCCCTAAAACGCTGTCCCCCTCCATCGGTGTGATAGTCGTAAGCCAAATAATCTGCCTTAAAAGTTTCAGTGTTAAACCAATAGATGTAGGTGTCATCAAAATCCTTCCCGCCCCCTTCTTGCTCAAAGGTTACCTTTAATTTGAAATAGGGCACTCCTTTAATGGTTTCGGTTCCCAAAAGCTCCTTATTTACGGCCCTGTCGTTCAAACCATAGGGCAATCGCGCAAAATAGTGTACCGAGTTTACAGAATTTGCATATTTGAAAGCCAAGGTATCAGGTAAGGACACCAAGGAATCATTGAAATAGCGTTTCAAATCGGAATTGGTCTTAACATCCTTGATAGTTACTGAATCCAAATAGGTGATGCGTTCCAAAACCTTCTTGCCATTATCTATCTGCGAACTGTATTTTCTACCTCTAAACTTGAATGAGCTTGCATGGGTCTTGTACAAAAGTCCACCACTGACTTCAATGGATTTGTCCACAATTTCTTGGGCTGTCAGTTGGGTTTTGGATTGTTGTTTACAGGACAGGGTAAGTACCAAAATCAATCCAAAAAAAACAGGTTTCATAAAAATCGGTTTCATAGATAATCGTAAAATTCAATACAACATTACAAAGAGTTTCTATTTTTGTCCCAATGCAGAAAAACATTAACATAAAAAACAAGCGCGCCAGATTCGATTACGAAATTTTGGACACCTACACGGCTGGAATAGTTTTAGGTGGGACCGAGATAAAATCCATCCGATTGGGCAAGGCTTCGCTATCCCAGAGTTTTTGCGAGTTCAACGAGCGTGGGGAGCTTTTTGTGATCAATATGCAAGTGGATGAGTATAGTCATGGAGGGTATTACAATCACAAACCCAAAGCGGAACGCAAACTTTTACTCAACAAAAGAGAACTAAAAAAACTGCGCAGGGAGGTAACCACTTCTGGACTTACCATAATTCCGATCAACCTGTTTATAAATGAGAAAGGGCTTGCCAAAGTAAATATTGGCCTAGCCAAGGGTAAAAAACTTTACGACAAAAGGGAAACGATAAAAGACAGGGACAACAAACGTGATTTATCCCGAATCAAAAAGAACTTTAACCGTTAAGGAAATCAATTTTTGTTTTCTAGCAACGGCACAAACCTAAAGGCTCCCAACTCCTGTTTTTCAAATTCCTTTTCAGATTTTCGCGTGAACAAGGTCATGGTCTGACTGTCCACACCCACAGGAATCACCAACTTTCCTCCTACTTTCAATTGGGACATTAGGGCCTTGGGTACTTTTGGCGCTCCAGCTGTGACAATGATACCATTAAAGGGGGCTTCTTCCGGTAAACCCTTGTAGCCATCACCAAAAACCACTTTTTTGGGTCTATAGTTCATTTTGGTGAAGAACAACTTGGTCTTTTTAAATAGTTCTTGTTGTCGCTCAATCGTATAAACTTTGGCCTTTAGGTGCAACAAAACAGCTGTCTGATATCCACTTCCCGTACCAATTTCCAAAATTCTGTCGTTGGGCTTTATCTGCAAAAGCTCTGTTTGGAAAGCAACGGTGTAGGGCTGGGAAATGGTCTGTTCCGCCCCAATGGGAAAGGCCTTGTCCTGATAGGCATGATCCTCAAACCCACTATCCAAAAAAAGATGTCTGGGAATGGTCCTGATAGCATCCAATACGTTCTTGTCCGCTATTCCCTTGGCAACCAGTACATCGGCCAATTGGTTGCGCATACCCTTATGTTTGTGTGTATCTTTCATGGTGTTGGTCTGGCCCACGAATTTAAAAAGTTCCCTTGAAAATTAATAGCGGGTTGCCAGCTAATTTTCATGGAAGAGTGGTGCCATATCCTTATTTTTGACAAAAACAATGGGTATGCTAAAAGTAGGCGTCCTTGGTGCCGGACATTTGGGTAAAATCCACCTAAGGCTCTTAAACGAATCGGAGAAATACGAACTTGTTGGCTTTTATGATCCCGATGAAATCAATGCTAAAAAAGTAGCGGCCGAATTTGGTTACTCCTACATTGAAAACATCAATGAATTAATTGATTTGGTTGATGTGGTGGACATTGTAACCCCTACTCTTTCCCATTTTGATTGTGCCAAAAAAGCCATTGAAAAAGGGCGGCATATCTTTATTGAAAAACCGATTACCAACACCTTGGATGAAGCCGAACAACTGCTCGGACTAGTGAATCAACACAAGGTAAAAGGACAGGTGGGGCATGTGGAGCGATTCAATCCAGCTTTTTTGGCGGTCAAGGATAAGATTGACACCCCCATGTTCATCGAAACACATCGTTTGGCCGAATTTAACCCAAGGGGAACGGATGTTCCCGTGGTCTTGGATCTCATGATTCACGACATCGATGCCATTTTAAGTGTGGTAAATTCCCAAGTGAAACAAATCAACGCCAGTGGGGTTTCCGTCATTAGTAAATCTCCTGACATTGCCAATGCGCGTATCGAATTTGAGAACGGTTGCGTGGCCAACCTTACCTCCAGTAGAATTTCCCTGAAGAATATGAGGAAATCAAGGTTTTTCCAACGGGATGCCTACATCTCGGTGGATTTCTTGGAGAAGAAGGTGGAAGTGGTGAAGATGAAAGACGCACCGGAACAACCCGGGGATTTTGACATGATCTTGCAAAATGCAGAGGGAGAAAAGAAGCAAATCTATTTTGAAAACCCCGACATTCAAGCCAATAATGCCATTTTGGACGAGTTGGAAACCTTTGCAGATGCCATCAACACAGATACAGAACCCATTGTGACCTTGGAACAAGGAACCAAAGCCCTGCGCGTGGCCTTACAAATTATTGAATCCTTCTAAAAGTGATTCGCTCAAGTTTAAAGCAAACTACCTTATGAAAACTATAGCTGTAATTGGAGCTGGAACCATGGGAAATGGAATTGCCCATGTTTTTGCCCAAAACGGATTTCAGGTCAACCTTATTGATATCGCCCAATCATCCTTGGACAAAGGTTTGGCAAACATTGCCAAAAACCTGGATCGTATGATTGCCAAGGAGAAAATTTCCGCAGAGGATAAGAAAAACACCTTGGAAAACATTACAACCTTTACCGTGTTGAAGGAAGGCGTGGCCCAAGTGGATTTGGTGGTTGAAGCAGCTACGGAAAATCTGGACATTAAACTGGGCATTTTTAAAGAACTGGATGAAATCTGTGATGCTAAAACCCTGTTGGCCACCAATACCTCCTCCATTTCCATAACCCAGATTGCTGCAGCTACCCATAGACCAGAGAAGGTCATTGGGATGCATTTCATGAATCCAGTGCCCATTATGAAATTGGTGGAAATCATCCGTGGTTACAGTACTTCGGATGAAGTCACCCAAACCATTATGGATCTCTCTTCAAAATTGGGCAAAACACCCACAGAGGTCAACGATTATCCTGGTTTTGTGGCCAATCGCATTTTGATGCCCATGATCAACGAGGCTATTGAAACGCTTTACAATGGAGTGGCAGGCGTACAGGAAATAGACACCGTAATGAAATTGGGTATGGCCCACCCCATGGGACCATTGCAATTGGCAGACTTTATTGGGCTCGACGTGTGTCTATCCATTTTGAAGGTCATGTACGACGGGTTCAAAAACCCGAAATATGCCCCATGCCCCCTTCTGGTCAACATGGTTATGGCCGGTAAGCTTGGCGTAAAGTCCGGGGAAGGATTCTATGATTACTCCGAGTCCAGAAAGGCGGAAAAAGTTGCGAAACAATTTAGCTAGACATGGCCATCATTAAACCTTTTAAAGCCATTCGTCCTGCTGAGGATAAAGCTTCATTTGTGGCCACTCGGTCCTATGAGGAATATTCAAAGGACGAGCGTAAATCGGTTTTAAAGTACAATCCCTTTTCTTTTTTACATATTCTCAATCCTGGATTTAAGTTCCATAAAAACATTTCAGGAAAAGAACGGTTTAGGTTGGTTCACAATCGGTATTTGGAGTTTTTAGAGGATAACATTTTCCTTAAGGATGAAGAAGCCTGTTTTTACCTGTATCAGATATCCAAGGGTAGTTTTAAGACCTTGGGGTTTTTCTGTGCTTGCAGCGTCTTGGACTATCAGAACGACCTTATCCGAAAACACGAAGATACCATTCAGCGAAGGGAAAAACTGTTTGCTGATTATTTGGATACCGTTGGATTCAATGCAGAACCGGTGTTGATGACCTATGCCGATAATTGCACGATCAGTGCAATTTTGAGAACCGAAGCTTCCAAAACTCCTGTATACAATTTTACCACTACGGACAAGTATAATCATCAGCTTTGGAAAATTGAGGATTCTGAAGCTATAAAGCAGCTTCAAAATGCCTTTGATGACATGGATGCGCTTTACATTGCGGATGGGCACCATAGAAGCGCCTCCTCCCATCTGTTGGCCGAGAAGAAAAAAGCCAAAAATGACGGGCATTCGGGAAACGAGGCCTACAACTATTTTATGGCCTATCTCATTCCTGAAACTGAAATAAAGATCTACGAGTTCAACCGTATGGTAAAGGACCTAAATGGTCATTCCAAGGAGGAATTTTTGATTCAGTTAGATGAACTTTTTAGGATTGAAAAGAAAGACGATGGGTTATATAAGCCTACCCAAAAACATCATTTCAGTATGTACTTGGATGGGGAGTTCTATTCCCTCTATTTGCGCAAAAAAGTCTATAAGTTTACCGATGCCCTTAGCGAACTGGATACCCAAATTCTATACAAGACTATTTTGGAACCTATCCTGGGTATTCATGATTTAAGGAATGATAAACGTATTTCCTATGGGTATGGCAAGCACAACGTCATTCAAATGAAAGACGCCATTGACAGTGGAAATTTTGCGGTAGGCTTCAGTTTGGTGCCTACTAGCATTGATGAAATCAAGGCCATTGCGGATGCAGGTCTGGTAATGCCCCCCAAGAGCACCTATATTGAACCCAAACTCCGTAGTGGGTTGGCTATTTACGAATTTTAAGCAGCATGTCAATTAAAGAGAACCTTAAAAACATCAATGATTCCTTGCCAAAGGAGGTCACCCTTGTCGCGGTTTCCAAAACCAAACCTATTGAGACCATACTGGAGGCCTACGAGGCTGGCCAGCGGGTTTTTGGAGAAAACAAAATCCAGGAAATGGCCCAAAAGTGGGAGCAACTTCCCAAGGATATTGAATGGCATATGATCGGTCATGTTCAACGGAATAAGGTAAAGCATATGGCCGATTTCGTTTCAATGATTCATGGGGTGGATAGTTTGCGGCTGCTGGTGGAGATTGATAAACAAGCTAAAAAGCACAATAGGGTCATCCCTTGTCTTTTACAGATGCATATTGCTGAAGAGTCCACCAAATTTGGTTTGGATGAACAGGAGCTACATGAAATTATATCCTCAGAGACCTTTGCCCAACTAGAGCATGTCCAAATCAAGGGGCTAATGGGTATGGCTACCTTTACTGATGATCAGAGCCAGATACGAAAGGAATTTGCCCAATTGAAATCTATATATGATAAGGTGCAAGGTCAATTACCCAGCATTTCTGTACTCTCCATGGGTATGAGCGGGGATTATTCCATTGCCTTAGAGGAAGGTAGTACCATGGTGCGCATAGGAAGTAGTATCTTTGGGGCACGGAATTATAACTAATCCCTTTTTTCCAACCATATTCATGTACGCCGTACTCGATATAGAAAGCACCGGAGGTAAATACAACGAAGAGGGAATCATGGAAATCGCCATCCACAAATATGATGGACATCAAGTAGTGGATAAATTCATGAGCCTTGTCAATCCAGAAAGGGAAATACAGCCTTTTGTTACCAAACTTACCGGTATCAACAACAAAATGCTGCGTACCGCTCCAAAATTCCATGAGGTGGCCAAACGCATAGTGGAAATCACGGAAGGAGCCATTCTGGTGGCACATAATGCCCAGTTTGACTATAGAATCTTGCGTACCGAATTCAGAAGATTGGGATATGATTTTCAACGAAAGACCCTTTGTACGGTTGATCTTTCCAAAAAACTGTTGCCCGAGGCAGAATCCCACAGTTTGGGCAAATTGGTAAGATCGCTTGGGATTCCCATGAGCGATAGGCATAGAGCCAATGGCGATGCCATAGCTACCCTTAAATTGTTTAAAATGTTACTGGACAAGGATTCAAGCAAGTCCATTGTCAAAGAGGTGATCCGTAAAGAAACCGAAGGAGAACTCTCGCCTACCCAACTGGATATTGTATCCGATCTACCATCGGAAACTGGAGTGTACTACATGCACGATAAAGAGGGGGAAATCATTTTTCTGGGAAAGACCAAAAATGCCAAGAAAAGGGTCAACCAGCACTTTACCAATGTAGGGCAGCTGGCCCGTAAACTCCAGAAAGAAACCAAAAAAGTCTCCTTTGAAAGAACTGGCAGCGAGTTGGTGGCCATTCTCAAAGAGTATCAGGAATTGCGAAACAACAACCCTAGGCATAACAGCATTACCAAAAAAAAGTTGTTTTCACATGTCATTAATTTCCATCAAAACGGCACCCCACATATTGAGGTTGAAATTGTAAAAAACAAATTTCGGAAAAAGCAAAACCTCGGATTTAGCGGAGTGGTTTCAGCCAAAAATTTTCTGGCTAAAATCAGTGCTGAGTTTGAACTTTGCCCCTCTTCACTTGGGCTGGATGTTGAATGCAAACACCGTCAAAATGGATGCGCCCAAAGCTGCACGGATATTGAAAATACTCCAGTTTACAATCAAAAAGCCAGTTCGGCATTCCAAAAATACAGCCTATCGGACAAGAACATTGCTATTTTGGACAAAGGTAGGGAAGTGGGAGAACGCAGTTTTATCTTGATCAAAGAGGGTATTTTAAAAGGCTTTGGATATGTGGAGCTCAACCATCAAATAAATAATATTCATATCTTAGAATCCATTATAACCCCTATGACCAGTGACGAGAATACTACCTTTATTGTAGAATCGTACCTAAGAAAAAACAGTAGGCTCAAGGTTTTGGAGTTAACCCCTACCGCTTGAAAGCACATAAAGTACATTCGGGTTGGAAAAACACGCTTCA
The DNA here is from genome assembly GCF_965215805.1 of Flagellimonas sp. Lineage (GTDB taxonomy): Bacteria > Bacteroidota > Bacteroidia > Flavobacteriales > Flavobacteriaceae > Flagellimonas. The sequence goes on from NZ_OZ244124.1 coordinate 3,683,593, forward strand.
TGAGATTATTTATGAAGCGGATACCCCGTTGGGCAAACTTTTCGACTTAGTTCTGATCATTTTAATTGTGCTCAGTGTTGTTTTGGTCATGCTGGAAAGTGTGAAGGAAATAGACATGCACTACCATAAAATTCTGCTTACACTGGAATGGGTGGTCACTATCTTTTTTACTCTGGAGTACATCGCAAGACTTGTTAGCATAAAAAAGCCTTGGAAGTATGTTTTCAGTTTTTACGGTATTATCGATTTTGTCTCCACCATTCCACTGTACCTTTCCTATATTTTAGCCGGATCGCAGGTGCTATTGGCTGTAAGAGCTTTTAGGCTGCTTCGGATTTTTAGGATTCTGAAGTTGGTGAAATTTATGGGCGAGGCCTCCCAGTTAAAGGCCGCATTAAAAGCGAGCAGGGCCAAGATTGCCGTTTTTATTTACGTGGTGCTCATCCTTTCCGTAATCATGGGAACCGTAATGTACCTAATAGAAAGCGACGAAGCTGGATTTACCAGCATTCCCAGAAGTATATACTGGACTATAGTAACCCTGACTACCGTGGGTTATGGCGACATTGCCCCACAGACCAACTTGGGGCAGTTTTTGGCCACCGTCATCATGATTTTGGGTTACGGAATCATTGCCGTACCCACAGGGATTGTTACTGTTGAATTCTCTAGACATAAAAAGGGACAAACCGCTGCCAGTGTGGTACATACCAATACCCAGGCCTGTCCAAGCTGTTCAGCTGAAGGGCATAGGGATGATGCCACCCACTGCTATAATTGTGGCGAACCATTATGATTTCCAAGACCTTAATTGCCGTAGTGGGGCCTACCGCAATTGGAAAGACGGCCCTGGGTATACATCTTGCCCAACATTTTAACACCGAAATCCTTTCAGCGGATTCACGTCAGTTTTTCAAGGAGATACGAATAGGTACCGCGGTACCTTCCAAAGCCGAACTCAATACTGTTCCACACCACTTTATTCAGCATAAAAGCATTGAAGAACCTTATTCTGTGGGCGATTTTGAACGTGATGCGCTAGCAAAGCTTGAAGCACTTTTTCAATCCAAGGATATTGTGGTTATGGTAGGTGGAAGCGGTCTTTATGTGGATGCAGTTGTCCAAGGTTTGGATGAATTCCCAAAGGTAGACCCTTCCATCAGAGGCCTCTTAAATAAAAAATTGGAAACGGAAGGATTGGAGGCCTTGCAATCTGAACTGGAATCCAAAGACTCGAAATACTATCAAATGGTGGATTTGGACAATCCGCATCGGCTCATCCGTGCCTTGGAAGTTTGTATCGCTTCCGGTAAACCCTACTCCTCCTTTCTAAAACAAAAGAATGATATTCGGCCCTTTCAAACCTTGTATGTTGGGATTTACGCAGATCGTGAAATCATATACAATCGTATCAACTCGCGTGTTGACATTATGATGGATCAGGGATTGTTGGAAGAAGCAAAAAACCTGTACCCCCATAAGCAGCTAAACGCACTTCAAACTGTTGGGTACCGAGAACTTTTTGAGTATTTTGATGGCAAGATCGATTTGGATTTTGCCATCTCTGAAATCAAAAAAAATACCAGGAGATTTGCCAAAAGACAGCTTACCTGGTTACGCAAAAATGAGAACATTCTATGGGTGGATTTTGATACGGATATCAAGGAAGTCTCAAAGAAAATCAACATTGAATTAAAAAGAATACAAAGTGAGTAAGATAACCGTATTGATCGTCATGGGAGTATCTGGAACGGGTAAGTCAACCATTGGAACCATGCTTTCCAAACAATTGGGAATCCCGTTTTTTGACGGTGATGACTACCATCCAGAAGCCAACGTTAAAAAAATGTCGGCGGGACAACCCTTGAACGATCACGACCGTCAAGGTTGGTTGATCCGATTAAACGAATTGGCCAAAGAACACCAAAAGACGGGAGCTGTTATCGCATGCTCTGCATTAAAACAAACTTATAGGGATTTGTTGAGGCAAGGAATGAACCAAAAACTGGCATTTGTATTTTTGGAAGGTTCCTTTGAATTAATAAAATCGAGGTTGGAGAACCGCAAGGGGCACTTTATGACCTCTACCCTACTTCAATCCCAGTTTGATACCTTGGAGCCCCCCGAGGATGCCATCACGGTATCCATCGCCTTACAACCTAACGAAATTACGAATCAGGTTATTCAACAGCTTAAGTAGCAACTTTTTGTCATAAAAAAACCACCCTATTGGGTGGCTGATTATATATGGTGTGTTTTCTACTGGTTTTCCGCTTTGACCACCAATCTAAATCCTTCTCCGTGAATATTCAGAATTTCGACTACATCATCACGCTTCAAATATTTCCTTAGTTTGGCGATGTATACGTCCATACTTCGGGAAGTGAAATAATTATCGTCCCTCCAGATTTTAGTCAATGCCAATTCCCTAGGCATTAGGTCATTTTCATGCAATGCAAGCAAACGCAACAGTTCATTTTCCTTAGGAGACAATTTAATAGGTTCTTCTTCCAAATAAGTGAGGAATCGAAGCTTTGAATTTAGATGGAAATTACCAATTTGAAATTCAAATTGCTTACTGTCTGCCAATGTGCTTGAAGCCTTTCTTTGAAGTATTGCTTTAAGTTTCATCAATAACACTTCAGAATCGAACGGCTTGTTCAAATAATCATCGGCTCCAGCCTTATATCCTTTTAGTACATCTTCTTTCATGGTCTTGGCCGTGAGGAAAATGATTGGAACGTTTTCATTCTTTTCCCGTATTTCACGAGCTAGGGTGAATCCATCCTTATAAGGCATCATGACATCGAGGATGCACACGTCATAATTGTCCTTTTTGAACTTCTCAAACCCTTCCATTCCATTTTTGGCCAGCACAACATCAAAGTCGTTCATGGACAAATAATCCTTGAGCACAATCCCAAAATTGGGGTCATCCTCCACTAAAAGAATTTTCTTTTTCTCTGTCTCCATATTTTCTAAATTAAGGGTAGTTTTATGTAGAAAGTACTTCCTTTTCCTTTTTCACTTTCTGCATAAACCTCACCCTGATGATCTTCTATTATTCGTTTAACATAGGCCAAACCTAAACCGTGACCTTTTACATTGTGTATGTCGCCGGTATGCTCCCGGTAAAACTTCTCAAACACTTTTTTGAGGACCGCCTTGCTCATTCCAGCCCCTTGGTCTTGTATTTTAATTATGATGTTGTTCTTTGCCAACTCTGTATATACATCAATTTTGGGAGATTCTGGTGAATATTTGACGGCATTGTCCAACATGTTGACAATAACATTGGTAAAATGCGTGTCATTTGCCAGAATTTCCGATCGTTCCGCATCCAAATGTGCATGTACATACCCGCCTCTATCTGCAACAATCAATTCTATATGGGTTATGGCATCCTCCACAATCTCATGAACATCTACCCGATCTTTACTGATGTCCAGCTGATTTTTCTCCAGTTTGGATATCCGAAGTACATTTTCAACCTGGGCGTGCATCCGTTTGTTTTCATCCTTGATCATTCCCAGATACCTCAGTACTTTGTCCTTGTCCTCGATAGATTTCGGATTTCGAATGGCCTCCACCGCCAAATTAATGGTCGCTATGGGAGTTTTGAACTCATGGGTCATGTTATTGATAAAGTCGGTCTTAATCTCTGAAATCTGCTTCTGCTTTATCAATTGATAAATGGCACTGGAATAGGCCACCATAATCACCAAGGTGAAAATCAGTGATAAGAGTGCCATTCCCATAATGGACTGGAACAAAAACTTGTTCATGGACGGAAATGTCAGCAGCAATGAAAAACTGGTCTGCCCTTCACTGTCCTTGAAAATCCGGGCCTTGTACATTTTCGATTCCGAAAACTTGAACTTTTTGGACCTTACCTTGGTGGGATAACCTTGACTATAAACTCCGTATTCATAATCGATATCGATGTTTCTATCTCCTAATTCCTGGCTTAACAATAGTTCCAACTCTTGGGTACTTACCCGTTTATGAATAGGTTGGCTTTTGGCGTATTCCATGAACACATCCTCCATTGCCAATTTTTCAATACTGGAAAGTCCGCCAATTTTTTCAGCTCGTTGAATGGGCGTTAGGCTATAACTTTTCCCGTCCAAACCATATTCCTCCCTAAACACGGCCTTCGTCCGTTTACTGGTGAAATTGGTAATGGTTGTGGAATCCACATCCCCCTGTAAATTATTATCAAAGAACGTTGATGATATATTGTAATCCTCTTCCAAAATCCCATGGGAATAGAAGAGTATCTCATCAGAATTTAAATCCCTGTCAACAAACAAAAAATTTCTGAACTGTGTGGTTTTCGGTTGCCCAACACTATCTACCAAGGAAGCCAAACGATCTGAATAATCCTTCATCTCCCTTTTCTCCACCCTACTCGCTACTCTATCCAGTATATCGGTGACCGTTCTTGAGAATTGCTCCTCCTTGTCATTTATCGAAGTTCTTATCCAGTAAACTTGAACAAAAATTATCCCGATAAGGGACAAGCTCATAAGAATGACGAGAAGAACAAATAACTTCTTGTTCATTGGGGTAAAATTAGAAATTTAACATTTAGGCCTTTTATCGTTTAACCTAACCTTAACAAAAATGTTAAAATGATGCTTCAATTTGCTTGATTAGCAAGTGTTTCATGAAGTTTTATCACCTGTTGGCGCGTATTTTCCAAATCCAAATTATCGATTATGAAATGTGATAAATCTTCCTTTTTATCATCTTCCAGTTGGTTGCGCATACGATCCAAAACCTGTTCTTTTTTAGCTTGGTCCCTTCGAATTACACGTTCCAATCTAATTTCATAGGGAGCCGTCACCAAAATGATGTGATCGTATTGATCTTGCATCCCATTTTCAAAAATCAAAGCAGTTTCTTGGATTACATATGGGCCCTCCTGTTCCGTAACCCAGTGAGCAAAATGTTCTCGTACTGCTGGGTGGACTATCCCATTCAGTGCTTTCAAAAGTTCTGGCTGGGTAAATACTTTGGAAGCCACAAAAGCTCTGTTCAAAACTCCGTCTTCATAGGACGCCTCTCCCAGCAATTCCACGATAGCCTCCTTTACTTGCGCAGAACTGGACATTAGATTTCTGGCTTCCACATCCGAATCATAGACCGAAATTCCCAGCGCTCTAAACATTTCAGCCACCGTGCTTTTACCACTCCCAATGCCTCCTGTTAGCCCTACAATCCTCATTGCTGTTCCAATACAAAATTAACCTTGTTGACCAAGGGCCTTAGATCATATACTTTTTCAGGGGTTTCCTGAATTTCCAAAAACAATTCGTTGCTATCGGAATTTCTCAGTTGTCGATAATCCGCAATGACCTTAATATCTGCCGCGGAAAGGGATTTTAGACGCTCCACAGTTGCCTTGCAGAGCACAGAAACTGAGTTGGGGAAGGTTTTGATTTGATACCCTTCGGGAAGATTGACCACCTTTACAGGCACCTCAAAAACTTCTTCGGAAAATTTCATGACAGTACCGGACACTTCCACCCTATTGGTAGAAAAAATACTGTTGACCAAGTTTCTAGGAAATATCAAAAGTACATCTTCAGAAAAGTCAGCGGATACTTGGGCCAATTCCAATTTGGATGTGAAAATATGTTTTATGGTATCAATCTCTTTTTTGGGGCCTTTTACAATGATTGTTGCAGGTTTGATGATAGGTTCCCCATCCAAAATAAAGTTTTGTGCAAACTGAACGTCCAGTTGGGCCACAACGGGCACCTCCTTCGAGTTTACCTGGTATAGGTCTACCGTTAGCTGTCTTCTATCCAAATCCAATAGCGAAATGTTCTGGGACAATTGCCGCTCAATTTGCTTTTTAAGTGCATCTTCCGAAAGCATATATCTTCCGTTCCGATATTGGACCTCTCCCAAATTAACATTGACCCTTTTGTTCCAAAACTTGTAATACAGGAACTGAAATCCACTGGTCCGAAGTTTGGCTTCCATGGTGTTAACGGCATTGTTCCCCAGTAGCAAGGTGTCTGGCAAGTTCCTATAATTCAAATCCAAATTGACCCTGGATTCATAGGACTCGGATAGATTGCTTAAAAACCAAGCAAGGAAAGAACATAGTAAAAAGATGAAAAACACTTTTACTTTTCTTCTATTTAGGCCTTGCAAGAATTTTTTGACCACTATGATTTCCTTTTGAAGAACAATTTTGGAAACAGCTCCTCTGGTTCCTTCTTACTAAAATTAAGCAAGATTGTGGATTTAAGGAAACCCAAACCATATCCCGTGAATTGGGTAAGTGCCGCAAAAATGGCATAAAAAGCAACAACAAGATTCTTGTTTTGGACTGCGGCGCCTACAAACAAGAGGGCAAAATAAACACCATACAGCAGCAGGGGCAGGTAAATTTTTGCAATGAGCAGCACGATTGAAGTAATCAGTCCCAACATAAAAAAACTGGGGAACCAATAGGTCAGTTTAGCGGTGCCAGGATGCCATTTGTTCAAAATGGGTCGTACACTTCCAAATTTATTCACTTGAATATAGAATTTGTTCCAGTCAATCCGGCGTTTGTGGTAGACAAAGGCTTTGGGAAACAATCTGGAATCGAAACCGGCCTTCCAAATACGAAAGGTGAGGTCTGGATCTTCCCCGGGGTGGATTCTCCCAAACCCTCCTGTCTTTTCAAATGTCGTTTTGGAAATTCCCATATTAAAACTTCGTGGCTGGAATTTACCAACTGATTTCTTTCCTCCCCGGATTCCACCTGTGGTAAATATTGAGGTCATTACATAGTTAATGGCTTTCTGAACTGTGGTAAACGATTCGTGTGCCGCATCTGGCCCTCCGAAGCAATCAACAAAATTGGCTTTGAGCTCTTTTTCAACCTCAACCAGATATCGGGGAGGCAAGATGCAATCGGAATCCAAAATGATAAAGTAATTCCCTTTAGCCTTTTGCATTCCAAAATTTCGGGAATCCCCAGGGCCTGAATTTGGTTTGAAATAATAGGAAATGTTCAGATTTTCATTGAATCCCTCTACAATATCATCTGACCTTTCCGTAGAACCGTCCTCCACGATAACCACCTCAAAGTCATCCGTGAATTCTTGCTGTTGCAAACTTTGCAGCAGTTCGTGTACCTCATCAGGTCTATTGTAAACCGGGACTATTATGGAGAAATATGGGTTCATCCTTAAACACAAAAGCCATCCCAAACAAGGATGGCCTCCGCTATCTTATTATAATATTATTCGCTGAACTCATCAATGACTTCTTGGCTAACCCCAGTATTGGAGAAACCACCATCATGGAACAGGTTCTGCATGGTCACTTTTCGGGTTAAATCGGAAAACAGACTGATGGTATAATCTGCACAATCCGCTGCTGATGCGTTGCCCAGTGGCGACATTTTTTCGGCATAGTTGATAAATCCACCAAAGCCCTTTACACCCTGCCCGGCAGTTGTTGGGGTTGGGGATTGGGATATGGTGTTGACCCTCACCTTCTTCTCTTTTCCGAAGAAATAGCCAAAGCTTCTGGCCACAGATTCCAAATAGGCTTTATTGTCCGCCATATCATTATAATCCGGGAATGTACGCTGGGCCGCCATATAAGTCAAGGCTACAATACTCCCCCATTCATTCATGGCATCAGCCTTAAACAAGGTCTGCATTACCTTATGGAACGAAAGAGCGGAAACGTCCCAACCCTTGGTAGTGAAATCGTATTTTTCATCCGTATAGGCACGTCCTTTACGTACGTTGACAGACATTCCTATGGAGTGCAGCACAAAATCCAATTTACCTCCCAAGATTTCCATGGATTGGCTTACCAAATTTTGCAAATCCTCCTCACTTGTGGCATCCGCCGGAATAATTTCCGAATTGGTCTTTGCAGCAAGTTCTTTGATTTGCCCCATTCGCATAGCGATGGGCGCATTGGTCAGTACAAAGGTTCCACCTTCCTCATGAACGCGCTCTGCAGTCTTCCAAGCTATGGAGTTTTCATCCAAGGCTCCAAAAATGATTCCTCGCTTACCTTTTAAAAGATTGTATGCCATTCTTATTGTATTGTTTGGTTTAGCGGCAAAGATATTTATTCTAATTGATTTTTATCCGCTCTTATTGAAGTTCCACAACCGTGGGCATTTCCTATTGCAATAATTGCTTGGCATGTGCCAAAGCGGAATCGGAAAGCGCTTTCCCACCTAACATTTCTGCCAGCTCTGTTACCCGTTCTTCCTCGTTCAACCGCTTCATTCGGGTACTGGTGCCAGATGCACTCTCCTCTTTAAAAACCTTAAATTGATGACTCCCTTTGGATGCAACCTGGGGCAAGTGGGTAATGGAAAAAACTTGCATGGTTTGGCTCATCTGTTTCATAATCTCCCCCATTCGATTGGATATTTCCCCTGAAACACCAGTGTCTATCTCGTCAAACATCATAGTGGGCAATTGTTCAAATTGCGCCAGCAGGGACTTTATCGTGAGCATGATTCTAGACAATTCACCTCCCGAAGCCACTTTCTTTAACTCCCCATATGCTGAACCCTTGTTGGCGGAGAACAGGAATATCAAATCATCTTTTCCGTTGGATTTGAAGGCATCCGAAGGATGCACCTCTATTTTAAAGGTAGCTGAAGGCATTCCCAAGGCGTACAGGTTTTCCTGAAGAGTGTGTTTTAGTTTGGGGATGGCCTTATTTCTGGCTTCAGTAATTTTTGCCGCCCAAGTGTCCGCTTTCATTGCTACCAGCTGTAGTTCTTGTTCTTTTTCCAAGATATTGGACTCAATATTTTCTACGGCATCCACCTTTGTGCTTAAATCCTCTTTTATGGCAAGTAGTTCTGCAACGGAATTTACCTGATGCTTTTTTTGAAGGTCATATAATAGTTGAAGCTGACCGTTTACGGCCTCCAATCGCTCAGGATTGGCCTCTACCCCATCCTTCAAAACTTCCAGTTCTCCTGCCACATCATCCATTTCAATAAAAATGGATTGCACCCGTTCGTTGAGCTTGGCATAGGTATCCCCAAAATCTGCTAAATGTTGAAAGCTGCGTTTTAAATCGGCCATTCTCCCCAATAAGCCCAATTGCTCGTCATTAAGCAATTGATGTCCTTGAGACAACTGCTCCATGATTTGCTCCACATTGTTCAACTGCTCATATTCCATCTCCAATGCCTCTTGCACTCCTTCTTTAAGCGATGCGGCTTCCAGTTCTTTCAACAAAAAACTGTTGTAATCGTGTTCTTTATTGGAGTTGGCTTGAAATTCCTGAAGTTCCCTTAATTCCTTGGACACCTTTCTATAAGTCTCCAAATGGGCTTTATAGGTATGCAGGTTGTCTTGGTTTCCTGCCAGGGCGTCCACTACCTTAAGTTGGAAATCATTTTCGGTCAAGCGCAGGGTTTGATGCTGTGAATGAACATCCACCAAACGTTCTCCCAATCCTTTAAGGATATCCAAAGTAACTGGCGAATCATTTACAAAAGCACGGGATTTTCCGCTGGGTAAAATTTCACGGCGTAAAATGGTATCATGCTCGTAATCCAAGTCATGGGACTGGAAAAAATCTTCGAGCTTGTATTTGGATATATCAAACTCAGCCTCAATAATGCACTTCTGGGTCTGGTTTTTTAGAGAGGTTAAATCTGCCCGCTTTCCCAACACCAAAGAAAGTCCACCCAATAATATGGATTTTCCAGCTCCAGTCTCGCCCGTAATGGTAGTGAATCCAGCAGCAAACTGCACGTTCACATCATCAATCAAAGCATAGTTCTGAATGGAAAGATTTGTTAGCAACTTAGCGGATTTTCCCCGTAAAGATATAGCTCTTTGGAGAAATGGACTAGTAATTTATTTCGTTCCAGGTATTGGAATAAAATGGCGCCACCCGATTCAAGGTTTCCTTGAGTTTTACAATGTCCACCTTGGGGCCATCGGAGAAGATATTTCTAATTTCCTCTGACTTGGCATCAAAAAAAGTCTGGATCAAAAAAGCATTGGGTCGGCGCTTGATCAAGGTCTCAAACAAACGCATGCTTCCAGCAATTACCTGTTTGCCCGTACTATTGTTGTCCCCCAAGATATCCAACCCCTTTCTATGGTAGTTGTACATGGCAATCCGATATTCCCTAAAGGAATTGCTCATCAAATTGTCCACCAGCTCAAATCGGGAACGCTCCCCAGTTTCTTGGTTCCAACCCGAGAAATTTGAGCCTTGTGCCTGCGTTACAATATTCTGTGCCTTTCGAAACATTTCATCCCCACCTTCCAAGGAAAAGGTATCAGCATCCAAGCCTAAAATCACATACACATAATAGGTAATAACGCCTATTAAGTTGGAATCAAAGACGTTCTCGTTGAATACCAAAGGCTGAAATTCCTGGTATTGGAAGTTGAAGGCATCATCCTTATAATTGAAGATGGGACTTTCATAGGATGTATTGAATACCGGGCGGGAAGATTGAATTTGGATGTTGGCCTCAAATCGGTCCGATTCATATTGCGTTACCGTAATGAACATCCTGGCATTAACACGTTCATTCTCCCGATACACCCGATTGGTCCACTTGTTTTTGTTCACAAAATCGTTGAGTGAACGTTCCAACGTCCTAAATATCTGCTGGTTGGTCTGACTCACTTGATCAGAATTGACTGTTATGGTACAATTGAGTTCTTGCGCAAACGAGATTTGTGCAATTGAAAACAAAAAAACAAGTATAATGATCCTATGCATGGATTCTGGAGATAATTTCTTCCCAAATGTCCGAAGCAACTTCGGGCTTCGTCTTCAATCCAAACGTTTTAATCCCGGAATTCTTATCGATAAAGGTAATTTTATTGGTGCTACCTCCAAAACCAGCGCCATCGTCCTTAAGCGAGTTCAATACGATGGCATCCAAATTTTTGCGCTTCAACTTGCCTTTGGCATTTTCAAGCTCGTTTTCCGTTTCCAGGGCAAAGCCCACCAAAAACTGTTTGTCCTTGCGCTCACCTAGTGATAAAAGGATGTCTGGGTTTCGTTCCAGTTCAATTTGGAGGTCTCCATCTTTCTTTTTCATTTTTTCCTGGGCCACATGCTTGGGTCTGTAGTCCGCCACTGCGGCAGCGGCAATTGCTACATCCACATCCCCAAAATGTTCATGACAGGCATCGTACATTTCCTGAGCCGAAGTAATCCGAATCAACTGAATGGAATCCTGATCCGCTGTTAGGCTTGTAGGTCCAGAAACCAAAATGACTTTTGCTCCCAAATTTGCCGCCTTTTTCGCCAATTCAAAACCCATGGTTCCAGAGGAACGATTGCCCAAAAAACGAACAGGATCCAAGGGCTCATGGGTTGGGCCAGCAGTTATCAAAACTTTCTTGCCGCTGAGGGGCAAACCCTGTGATAATTCATTTTGGACAAACGCGAGGATATTTTCTGGTTCCGCCATTCGTCCTTCACCATGTAGTCCACTGGCCAATTCGCCTGATTCGGCTGGAATCATAGTGTTTCCGAAGGAAGTCAGTTTCTCCAAAGAGGTTGTTGTAGACGGGTGTTTGTACATGTCCAAATCCATGGCCGGAGCAAAAAAGACCGGACACTTGGCTGAAAGATAGGTCGCCAACAGCAGATTGTCACAAATGCCTTGGGACATTTTGGACAGCGTATTGGCGGTAGCAGGAGCAATGATCATAAGATCTGCCCATAGGCCCAATTCCACATGATTGTTCCAAGATAAACTTCCGTCCTCCTCGTTTACAAAATCCATCAGCACAGGATTCTTGGAGAGGGTGGACAAGGTAAGGGGGGAAACAAAAGAGCCGGCACTCTGGGTCATAACAACTTTGACCTTGGCACCAGCTTTTATAAGTAACCTAACAAGAAATGTGGTCTTGTATGCGGCAATTCCCCCGGTAACGCCCAAAAGAATGTTTTTACCGCTAAGCATTTCTTAGGCGTCTTTCTCTGTGTTTCTGTAGTAGATTTTGTCTTCCAACCATTCCATTACCGCCAACGCATGGGGTTTTGGAAGCTTTTCGTAAAACTTGGAAACTTCTATCTGCTCTTTGTTTTCAAAGACTTCTTCCAAGCTATCGCTGTAGGTGGCGAATTCTTCCAACTTTTCCAACAATTCCTTCTTTATTTCAGAATTGATTTGGATGGCTCGCTTGGATGCGATGGAAATGGCCTCATAAATGTTGTCCGTTTTCTCATCAAATTCGTTCCTGTTGTGGGTCACGGTAGAAACGGGAGCTTTGGTGTTTTTCAAATCTTGCATTTACGGATAGTTTAAAATGTTATTTGGAGCTGGAGTACACACTCAACTCTTTCTGTATTTTCTGGGACAGTTCGTCCGCTTTCTTTTTAAATCGGGTCTCAGGAAAATACCTGAACAAATTGTTATACGCTGACAACGCATCTTCCAGACGTTCCTGCTTTTTGTTCTCTGTACTGTTTACCGCCAAATTGGTGGCCGCCTCTATTCTATAATAGAGTGCTTCTTCCCTGTAAACGGAACCTGGGTTATCGGAAATGAAATTATCCAGGGCGGTGATGGCCGAAATTAAGATGGGATAGTTGAATTTCCCCAACTTGTTGAACTGCTTGGCTATCTCAATTTGCTTTCTTTCCTTTTTGGAGGTTAACTCCTTGGCCATGGCATTCGCCTCTTCAAAAAATTCCGATTCTGGATAGGTGTTGATAAAGGTCTGTAGTTTTGCTAAGGCCTTATCAGTATCCGTTTGATCTAGCGAATAGGCTGGAGACAGTTCATAATAACTCTTTGCCCCTAAAAAGGAGGCTTCCTGAATCTTATCACTTCTAGGATATGATTTTATGAATCGCTCAAACTGGTATCCTGATAGGTAATAATCTTTGGTTTTGAAATAGGAGTCTGCAAAAAAGAACATCACCCGCTCTCCTTGTGGTTTGCCCACATATCGGGGAGCAATCTGCTCAAACAATCTTTTTGCCCTTTTAAAATCCCCTTCGTCATAGTACTTCTGGGCCAAATCATATTTAGCCTTTACATCCTCATTTTTAAGCACTTTCTGGTACTCGCTACAGGATGAAAATAAAATTACGGCAAAGAGTAAAGGAAGAATCGACCTCATTTTCAAAAACATTTTGCAAAATTAGTGATAATCAATGGATTTAAAAAATAGAAATCCACTTCCAAAAATAAGTGTCCGTGCAGCTTCCTGCCAAGGTTTTGGCTAAGTTTTAACGCAGCTTATGCATACACCTTATTGTGCGACTTCAGATAGGCCGCAATTCTGTTTTTTAAGCCAAGGGAAGCTTCAACCAGTGGCAAACGTACTACGGCAGAACAAAGTCCCAACGACTCAAAAATACTCTTGATTCCAGCTGGATTGCCTTCTTCAAAAATAAGTTGCATGGCGGGCAAAAGTGCATGGTGCAATTCATAGGCCTCATCTGATTTACCTTGCAGCCCCTGCTCAATCATTTTAGAGAAACCTGCTGGCAACCCTTGGCCCAAAACCGAAATTACTCCAGAGCCTCCAGCCAAAACGGTGGGCAAAGCCGTGAAATCGTCTCCAGAAATGACCAAAAAGTTATCTGGTTTTTCCTTAATGATCTGGTCAATCTGGACCATATCCCCACAGGCTTCTTTGATGGCCACAATATTGGGAACGTCCTTTGCCAACCTCACCGTGGTTTCCGGTAACAAATTACTACCTGTCCTTGCAGGTACATTGTACATTACTATAGGTATTGGAGATGCCGCACCAATGGCCTTGAAATGCTGGTATATCCCTTCTTGAGTCGGCCTATTGTAGTAGGGCGATACAGATAATATGGCCGTGAATTCCGAAAGGTCCAAAGTTCTGAGTTCCTCTACAACTGCAGCAGTGTTGTTTCCGCCCACACCTAGTACCAATGGCAACCTTCCTGCGTTGACACGAACAACCACATCAGCAACCAACTGCTTTTCGGATTTGGACAATGTAGCCGATTCCGCCGTGGTGCCCAAGGCCACCAGATAATCAATGCCTCCCTGAATACAATGTTCCACTACACGCTCCAAGGCAGCGGTATCCACTGAAAAATCTTCTTTGAACGGGGTAACCAACGCCACTCCCGTGCCCAATAATTGCTCCATTACAATTCTTTTAAAACCTTTAAATATTTCTTTAATTCACTTTTGAACAAGTCAAAATCGTTTAAGGACGTATTTAAAATCAAATCGTTGATCTTGGGATCTAAGGTTCCAAATCCAACCTTGAGTCGGGCTTGGGTTTTCACGGAGAGGAGTTTCATCATTAAATTATCCTCTTGGTAATAGTTGAGCAACAGATCGTATTCCCTGCCCAAAAACTCCAGCACATACCCGTTTTCAATTTCGCCTTTCCAACCTAAATCCTTATCGGAAAAAATTTGAATGGCATAGGGCGAGTTTTTATCGTACTCCCTTTTATAGCCGATGATCTTAATAGCATTCGGTCTAAGTTCGTACTCGTCTATCAACTCATAAAACACCTCTGCATTTCCAAAATTGTCCACATCCACAATGCAGCCAATACTACTTATGCCCTTGCTCCGCTCCACAATGGTAGCGGGCTTCTGCATTTCATCCTGCAGGTATTTTTGTCCCGATTTAACTTTAAATTTATCCTGGAGCCCTTTTAAAAACATTATTTTTATGCATTTTTACAAAGGTAATTAATCTACCTTGACTCCTTAAAACAAAGATACGCCAGTGAGTGTTTTAAAAATCAAACAAATTGTTTTATTCTTAACAATTTGTGTTTTGGTTTCCTGTAATCAGGGAAAACCACAGCTTTCAAAAATTGACGGAAAACAAGTACCTATAGACAGTATTCTTGCTCCGGTAGATTCCATTGCATCCTTTGTAACCCCCTATAGAACCCGAATAAACGAGGTGTTGGACAGTACCTTGGCCTTTGCTCCTGAAGACATTAATTTGGATGATGGCCCCCGAAATACCTCCATGGGTAATTTTATGGCTGACGTACTTTTGGAGGAGACCGCTCCCCTATTCCAAAAACAAACGGGAAAGGAATTGGACTTTGTTATCATGAACCGCGGGGGTATCCGCTCCATAATTTCGGCAGGGAACGTAAGTGCCAGACATGCTTTTGAAGTCATGCCCTTTGAAAACTATATCTCGGTAGTGGAACTGGATGGTACTGCTATGCGAAAACTAATCAGTTTTTTGATCAATTCCTCCCGCATACATGCCATTGCGGGTATGCAAATTACCTTGGACAAAACAGGGCATTTGGAATCCGTGAACATTAATGGAAGCCCTTTTGACGAAAACAAAAACTACCATGTGGCCACCTCGGACTATTTGGTGCAGGGTGGGCCCAGCATTGGTTTTTTCAGCGATATGGTCTCTGTACATGATACGGGTTATTTGGTAAGAAACGCCATTATTGACCATTTGAAAAAGGTAGATACCGTGACCGCCCAAGTGGATGACCGATTTATTCAATTAAACTAGATGAAAAGACGAGATTTTCTAAGTCAGACGGCAGCTGCCTCCACCTTGGTTGGACTGGGCGGGTTTGGACTCCAATCCTGTTCGGCATTGGGCAGAAAACACATCACCATTTTGCATACCAATGATGTGCACAGCCATATTGACCCTTTCCCGAGCACGGATAGTCGGTACCCTAATTTGGGTGGCGTTGCCCGTAGGGCCACTTTGGTAGAACAAATCCGAAATGAAAATCCCAATACACTCCTTTTTGATGCCGGAGATATTTTTCAAGGCACCCCTTACTTTAATTTCTATGGAGGAGAGCTGGAATTTAAGTTGATGAGCAAGCTCAAGTACGATGCCGCCACCATTGGCAACCACGATTTTGACAATGGGGTGGACGGGCTGTTGGCCCAAATCCCGAATGGTACATTTGATTTGCTTTCCGCCAACTACGATTTTTCCAATACCGTACTGGATGGCTTTGTGAAGCCCTATAACATATACCAACTGGATGGTATTAAAATTGGGGTCTACGGATTGGGCATTTCCTTGGACGGGCTAGTGACCAAACGCTTGTACAAGGAAACTGTTTATTTAGATCCCTATGAAATTGCCCTGGATCTAGAACGGAAACTCAAGGAAGAAGAAAGCTGCGATTTGATTGTTTGCCTTTCACATTTGGGGTACGACTATGAGAATCCCCAACGACCCTCAGATGTTAGGCTTGCACAGAACACCCACCACACTAATTTGATCATAGGCGGGCATACCCATACCTTTTTGGATAAACCAGAAGTACGCACCAATTTAAATGGCGACTCTGTTTTGGTAAACCAAGTTGGGGCTTACGGACTTAATTTGGGCCGTATTGACTTCTATTTTGATTCGGATAAGAATGTTTCCGGGAATGGGGTGAGTATTTCTGTTTAACATCTAGCTTTTTGTCAGTTCGAGTGTCCCGAATGAAATTCGGGATGTATCGAGAACAACACAGCCTTACCAAGGCCAGTTTTAAGCTTATGGCACTAAAAAAGCCACAACCGCAAAAGTAGTTGTGGCCTTTGTTCCAATCATATCTTTTTCTTGTTTACCCAACCACTAGATGCAATCTAGCGGTAGCAAGGGAAATCTGCTTTATTGAATGAAAAAAACACCGGAAGTTGAGATTCTGGTGTTTTTATTTAGCTCTTAGCTAAACCACTATATACAGTCTGTATGCAAACCATTGTCATCGATGGTCCAACCCTTGTCGTTAATTAATTTTTGCCTCTCCACAAAACTTGTACAATATGGAATCCCATCTGCACCTAGGGTAATATTATCAGGAGTATTGGGATTGTCTGCCCAACCTTTCAAAGTAGCATCATAACTTTCTTTTGTCATTCCTGAATTGTCAAACACGGATATCATACCTGGTGCAACTAGCTCACTTAAGTCCCATCCACCCAGATTTTGATTAAACTTTTGCGCACCACTAAACATGTAAGACATGTCTGTAACATTTTCTACACCCCAGTTACCTACGTCACCGTTAAAAGAAGAGGCTCCACTAAACATATACCCCATGTTGGTTATGGTACCCACGACCCAATTGTTCAAATCTCCATTAAAGGAAGAGCATCCATAGAACATGGCCCAAAGGCTGGTTACTTGGGAGAGATCAGGAGCATCGGTTGCATTGTATTCCATATTAACACAACCTTCAAAGGCATTTTCAAAATTTTGCCATTGGATGTCTCCCCATTGATCTATACTTATTAGTTTATGCGCAGATTCATTGTTATCCATTAAAAGTTGGGAAAATCCATACTTAATGGCAATACTATAGGTGCCTTCAGCTGCGTAAACATGGCTTGGAGGAGTAGTTCCTTCATAAGTTTCCTGCGAACCATCACCCCAATCAATATCGCAGAGGTAAAACCCATCCTGGACATCTCCAAAACTTATTGTGTCGTTCGCTCCTTCAGTATTCCATGTGGTGATAAACGACCCAGGGTCTTCAAATAGCGTTTCAATCACATTTGTTACCATAATGGTGAAATCAGTATCCACAATGTTCTCCCCATCGGACACTCTTACCCTAACGGTATGCGAGGTGGCGGTTTCGTAGTCAAATTCCTCTCCTGCAACCAAGGACAGTTCACCTGAATCCGAAATCTCAATAAGTTCTATTTGAGAAACTACATCATACTCCAAAGTTTGTCCCTCTGGGTCGCTTGCATCAACGGTTCCAATAGTTTCATCGTCTGAGATATTTTCTGAAACCTCAAATTCCAAAACTTCATTGTTTACTGCGGGGGCCTGGTTAGTCTCCCCTTCTCCTTCGGTTACATTAATGGTCACAGCCGACTCCGATTCTGCTGCATGTTCATCCGTTACGGTTACGTTTACCGTGTGCTGCGTAGTTGTGGCAAGATCAAATTGTTGTCCGGTCTTAAGTTGTAACCCTCCGTCTGCCGTAATTTGGAACATGGTCTCGGAAGCATCTAAGGAAAAGAAGAATTCATCTCCTTCCGGATCTGTTGCCGCTATAGTAGCAAATGTGGTTCCAGCTTCAGTGTCTTCCGGTGTATCTACGGAGGAGGTGGTGATCTGCGGAGCTTCGTTGGCGGGTTCGGCGCCATCGTCTTTTTTACAGGAGAACAAAATAGCTGTGGCCAATAGCATTAAAAAAAGATTCTGCAATTTCATTTTTTGGGTTTTTATAGTTTACCCAACAAACTTGAAGAATCAACATCTTTTGTTTAAGTGTCAATTGACAGAGACCCATTTTCAATTGACGGATAGGGGTTTTGGGTTGATGGATTTTTATTATTATGGGGAAAAGGGAAGAAAACACACCCCCGCCCCTCTCGAGAGGGGAACAATGCGCTCCCTTCTTGAGAAGGGAAGGATTTCAGTATGCTGAAATCAGGGATGTGTTAAAAATTAAGGCTTTGTTCTTCTTAACATACCTTTCTATTCTTGCATACTCAACCACTAGATGCAATCTAGCGGTAGCCGAGAAGAAAAACACACCCCCAACCCCTCTCGAGAAACATGTTAAAAACGGTCTGACAGCAGAAAGTAAAAAAGTGGTAATACGTCATTCTCGATACATCCCGAATTTTATTCGGGACACTCGAACTGACGGTTTTGTCTTAATAGTCTAGCGGAGCGCAAATTCCACCAATTCCTGCAATTCCTCCTCCAGACTATGCCCAGGAAATGGGCGCCCAGCTTGTCGATACCAATAGCCTGCATTCCATCCATCTCCTTCCTTGCGATGTAGATAAGCATGAATCCAACTTCCCATTGATGTGTGCAAATCTTGGGCAATGTTATGCGAAGATTCCCAATCCCCCTTGGCATCGTACCAAAGAGACTGTAGGGCCAGGGGCCAATTTTTTGGAGGTTGCAATTCGCTAAGTGACTCTTTAAATTGCTGGAAATCAAGGGGTGTCTTCATCCTTCAGATATTGTGGCCAAGCTCGATAAGCCAAGATACCGCCACAAACCATGATAAGCAAATGATAGGGGGTTTCTATTTGGATGGTAAACAGTTTTCCCAAGAAGAATAGCAACACCAACATGGCCAAAAAGGTAAAGAAACCGGAAATTTCATGTTCCTTGGTTGTTACCTTTCTGTTATAAAACACTTTGGCTACCAAGCCACCCAACAAGAAATTCAACCATATAAGTGAGGTACGGTCATTCTTGATCACTTCACTAAAAGTAGGGAAACCCCGATCTTCCAAGCTCACCAGAACAATGTCTATCACCACCATAATTCCTAAAAGCGCGGCAACCACAATTTTAATGATCTTTAATGCATTTTTATTTTTTTCTGATAATGGCTTCATGTGACATAGTTCATAGACCAAAACAGGTGGCCATAGATTAACCCTAAAACAAGCAAGAGGCTCAAAAACCAAATGGGTTTTTCAAATTCCACAAACCGGGCAAAAATGTAAGTAGCAATGGCAAGTGCGAAGAGAATGATTACAGGATAAAGCGAGCTGGACATTTCAAAATCTGCGTTAGCAGTTCCTAAAAACAGGTGTCCCAGAATGGCGCCCAAGGCAAACGGAATAAAAAAGAGTTTCTTCTGGGATGCTTCCAGCAAGAGGATGTTGGAAGTGTCGTCATCAATACCATTGACGTTCAAGAATACTTCCAAAAGCACGTACAAAGCGGCAAAGGTTGCCATAATTGCAGTGACAATTTCATAGGTCTCTTCCATTGCTTCAATTTACGGAAAAAACTGACAACGGTAAAACCCATTTGAGGGTGATGGAATTGCCATTATGGGATAAAATCAATTAATGGTATAGTGATGTCGAATCAGAAAAACGAAACTGCCTATAAAAAATGCCTGCAACGCTTATGGTGTTGGTCATCATCCCTCCAGTTTGGCCATAAACTCCTGCTCGGAAATGATGGGTACTCCCAAGTTCTCGGCCTTGGTCTTTTTGCTGGGCCCCATATTGGCGCCAGCAACCAAAAAACTGGTTTTGGAAGAAATGGACGAAGCCACTTTCCCTCCGTTATCCTCAATGAGTTTTTTAAGCTCGGTACGACCTATGGACTCGAACACTCCCGAGACAACAAAGGTCTGTCCCTTTAATTTTTCGGATTGATTTTCGAGCTGCTCTTCGGATAGTGAGAATTGTAATCCGTAGGATTTAAGCCTGTCCACAATTCCCACATTTTCGGGATTCCCAAAAAACTGGACCACACTTTCCGCTATTCGTCCGCCAATCTCATCAACAGCCACTAATTCTTCTTCAGAAGCAGCTATCAAAGCATCGATGTTTTTATAGGCCTTGGCCAATTTTTTGGCCACAGTCTCCCCTACATACCTGATTCCCAAGCCAAACAACACCCTTTCAAATGGAATACTTTTGGAAGCCGCTACCCCATTCACCAAGTTCTCTGCAGATTTTTCGGCCATGCGCTCCAGCGGCATTATTTGTTCCTTGGTCAAGACATAGAGGTCGGCATAATTGGCTATCAAGCCTTCTTTAAAGAGGAGTTCCACGGTCTCACCTCCCAAACCTTCAATATCCATGGCCTTACGGGAAATAAAATGTTGGATTCTTCCTGTGATTTGCGGAGGACAACCGGTATCATTGGGACAAAAGTGTTGCGCTTCCCCCTCCTTGCGAATCAAGGGAGTATTGCACTCCGGACAATTTTGAATATACTGGGTTGGAACCAAACCAGCAGGCCGTTGGGTTAGGTCTACCGCTATAATTTTCGGAATGATCTCCCCTCCCTTTTCCACAAATACCGTATCCCCTTCACGAATGTCCAATTTTTCAATCTGATCTGCATTGTGCAGGGATGCCCTTTTTACCGTGGTTCCGGCCAACAAAACCGGTTCCAGGTTGGCCACTGGGGTTATAGCACCTGTACGTCCAACCTGATAGGTGATTTCATTGAGTACGGTAGAGACCTGTTCCGCCTTGAACTTGTAGGCCATGGCCCAGCGTGGGGCTTTTGCGGTATAACCTAACTCTTCTTGATGGCGTAGATTGTTCACTTTAATGACCACACCGTCAGTTTCATATGGCAAATCCTGCCGTTTCTCATCCCAATGCTCCACAAACTGCATCACCTCTTCCGTGGTTTTGCACAATTTGGCAACTGTGGGCACCTTAAACCCCCATGCACGGGCTTTTTCCAGTACCTCATATTGGGTTGTTATGGACAGATTGTTGCCAACAATACTGTATAGCAAACACTCCAGCGGACGTTGGGCCACCAAAGCACTGTCCTGAAGTTTAAGACTTCCGGAGGCCGTATTCCTGGGATTCATATAAGGTTCTTCCCCAGCTGCTATTCGTTCCTTGTTCATCTGGGCGAAGCCCTCAAGGGTTAGGATAATCTCCCCACGGATGTCAAATTTGGGAGGATAGTCCCCCTTAAGCTGCAAGGGAACGGATTTGATGGTCTTGATATTGGTGGTCACATCATCGCCCTGAAATCCATCACCCCTGGTAACCGCCCGTACCAATTGTCCGTCTTCATAAGTCAGACTGATGGAGGCCCCATCATACTTCAACTCACAGGTAAACTCCACATCTACATCCCCCAAAATGCGTTGGATGCGCTTTTCCCAGTCTTCCAAATCCTCTTTGGAATAGGAATTGTCCAGGGAATACATGCGATGTTCATGCTTGATGGTCTCAAAATTCTTGGTCACCTCTCCACCTACCCTGAGAGTTGGGGATGTAGGGTCATGGAACTCGGGATGGGCCTCTTCCAGTTCTTGGAGTTCCTTAAGTTTGATATCAAACTCGTAATCTGAAATCGTGGGCTTGTCCAATACATAATAATTGTAGTTGTGCCCACGGAGTTCTTCCCTAAGTGCCGTTATTTTTTCTTGGATGTTCATTTACGTTTGTTCTTTTTCAATCCATTTGGGAGTGATCAATGGTGTATAGCTCCTCATTTGCTCCAGAAGTCCTGCCGCACTGGCATCCACCAATAACATCTCCCTATTTTCTTGCTTTAAAAATCCTTGGGTGACCATGGTATCCAAAAATTGCAGCATGGAATCAAAAAAACCATCACAATTTAGCACCCCTATGGGTTTTTGGTGCAATCCCAACTGTCCCCAAGTAATGATTTCAAAAAGTTCTTCCAAGGTACCATAACCCCCTGGAAGTGCCATAAACCCATCAGAAAGTTCATGCATTTTCAATTTCCTTTGGTGCATGGTTTCCACAACGATCAATTCTGAAATATGTGGATGAAACACCTCCCTGCGTTTCAGAAAATCCGGTATTACCCCGATTACTTTCCCATTTTTGCCCAAAGCTCCGTCAGCCACCTGACCCATCAGCCCAACTTTAGCGCCGCCATACACCAATTGGATTTGTTGCGAAGCCAAAACTTCTCCCAACTGGTAGGCAGCTTCAATCGTCCTAGGGTCATTCCCCTCGCTACTTCCACAAAAAACAGCAACACTCTCCATATTAATTTAGTTGGCCTTTAAGCATTCTGTCATTCCCGAAAATGTCCTTTCGAAGTTCAATTTCCAAAAAATTATGCGCTTCTAAAAGGGCTTGGGTCTCCTTGCCCAAATATTGGTTGATTTCAAAATAGAGCTTTCCTTTCTTCTTAAGATGTGAAATGGCAAATTGCGTAATCGCCTTGTAAAAAAGTAAAGGGTCTTCATCCTGGACAAACAAGGCCACATGCGGTTCGTACTTTTTCACATTGTCCTTTATCCCTTCTTTTTCCAACTCCCTTACATAGGGTGGATTGGATACAATCACATCAAATTCAAGTTCAAGTTCAAAATCAGGGTCAAGGATATCTTGATGAATGAAAGTAACATCAACTCCATTTAATTTAGCGTTTTCCTTGGCTACCCCAATTGCTTGTTCAGATACATCCAAGGCATAAACATTGGCGTCAGGAAACTTTTTGGCCAAGGCGATGGCAATGCATCCGCTTCCGGTTCCAATGTCCAATATCCTTAGGTCTCGACTGCGCTCGACCTGACAATCCAATATTACCCACTCCACCAATTCTTCGGTCTCCGGTCTGGGAATTAATACATGTTCATTGACCTTAAAATCCAAATCCATGAAATGGGCAGTTCCCAAAATATACTGCAAGGGTTCCTCCAATTTCAGTTTACTTAAGGCCTCAAACAATGGCGTTTCCTCCTCCTTTGTCAACACCAAATCAGGTTGAAGAACCAAAACGAATCGCCCCAATTGCAAATAATGTTCTACACATAGGTGAAAAAAGGAGTCCACTTCCTCAGTAGCGTAAATTGGATCCAATTCTTTGTGAAAAATGTTCTTGATCTCCTTCAGCAGCACCCTATATTTCTTTAAGCATCCAAACGGGACAAGAATAGTGCCCTGTATTGCCCATAGGGGCATCAATATATTGGAACCCGTTTTTTTGATAGAGTTTCTGGGCGGCTTTCATGTAAGGCATGGTTTCCAGATAGCAAGCTTCAAAACCAAATTCCTTTGCTTTTGCCAAGCAAGTGTCGATCATCTTGGCACCCAAGCCTTTTCCCCTAGCTTCTTCCAGAAAGTACATTTTCTGCAGCTCACAGACATTGCCATCAAAGTTTTCCAATTGGGCCACTCCTGCGCATCCAATAATGCGGCCTCCCTCTTCAGCAACAAAATAGGTAGCCTTTGGAACGTCATAAGCTCCATACATATCATCCAATGCTTTATCGGCATAAGCGGTACCCACTTTGGGCACTCCCAAATCCACCAAAACTTGGCGAACTACACCTGCTACCGCGGCATTGTCCTTTGGTTGGATTTCGCGAATTATGACCTCGCCCATATTGTGTTTTATTATTCTATTTTTGTCCGGTGAATATACACGAAAAATACCTGTTGCGATGCATGGAATTGGGCAAAAAAGGTCTAGGAACCACAGCACCCAATCCTATGGTAGGAAGTGTACTTGTTCACAATCACAAAATCATTGGGGAAGGCTACACGAGTCCTTATGGAGGACCTCACGCCGAAGTGAATGCCATTAACGCTGTCCAAGACAAGGAACTACTAAAGCAATCCACGATTTATGTTACTTTGGAACCCTGCTCGCACTTCGGAAAAACCCCACCTTGCGCTGACTTAATTATTGAATCGGAAATACCAAAGGTGGTCATTGGTTTGCAAGACCCCCATGATAAGGTTGCGGGTAAAGGAATTGACAAGTTACGGATGGCAGGATGCGAGGTAACTGTTGGTGTTTTGGAAGCTGAATGCAGGGAACACCACAAACGGTTTTTGACCTATCAGGAGAAAAAAAGACCCTACATCATTTTAAAATGGGCGGAAACGCAGGATGGGTTTATTGCGCCAGATAAAGTCAAGAGAAAAGACAATCCCGAACCCTTTTGGATCAGCAATACCTACTCCAAACAGTTGGTTCATCAATGGAGAGCTGAAGAACAGGCCATTTTGGTGGGTACACAGACCGTTTTGGAAGACAATCCGAAACTAAATGTGAGAACCTGGGAAGGCAAAAATCCGATTCGGGTAATCGTGGATCGATCGCTGAAGATCCCACCACATTTTCACGTGCTGGACCAAAGCGTGCATACTTTAGTATTGACGGCCGAAAAGGACAGCTCCGAGTACTTAGACGGAATCACCTATGAGCTACTGGATTTCACCAAACCTGTTGCAAACCAAATTTGCAATTTACTGCACAAACATTCCGTATCAAGCCTATTAGTTGAAGGAGGAACAAAAACGCTCCAGACTTTCATTGATGAGGAGCTTTGGGATGAGGCCCGTATTTTTAAAGGAACCTCCACATTTGATTCCGGAACTTTAGCGCCAGTTATATCTGGGAAGCTTCTCCATTCCAAAAAAATAATTTCCGACACCCTTTCAATACTGCAGCATGATTAAAAACATTATTCTCGATTTTGGAGACATTTTTATCGATTTGGATAAACCCGCCACAGCAAGGGCCATGGCAAAATATGGTTTCAGGGAACTTACTCCAGATTTGGAAAGCCTATTTAACTCCTATGAAAAGGGAGAGATGGATTCCCCGTCCTTTTTGAAGCAAGTTACTTTGCATTTTCCAGCTGCTCCCGAGGACTATTTAATCAATGCCTGGAACGCCATCCTAAAGGATTTTCCAGATAGCCGACTAGATTTTGTGGAAAACCTGGCCAAGGAAAAACAATATCGTTTGTTCCTTTTGAGCAATACCAATGACCTTCACATCGAGTTTGTAAGAGAACGGCTGGGAAAGGAAAAGTTTGATCGGTTTGAAGGATCCTTTGAGGTTTTCTACCTCTCCTATGAAATGGGCATGCGCAAACCAGATGCTGAAATTTTCGAGTTTGTACTACAAGCCAATAATCTTATCCCAGAGGAAACACTTTTTGTGGATGATACCAAGGAAAACACAGATACTGCGGCCTCTTTGGGTATCCAAGTTTGGAATTTGCAAGTAGGCTCAGAAGATATCACCCAACTAAAACAACACCTTTAATGTTAGATCTACTATTTAGCATTCTTTGTACTACTACCATATTTGTCGTGTTCAAATTATTTGACACGTATAAGGTACAGACTCCCTACGCCATTGTGGTCAATTATGTGGTGGCTTGTACTGTAGGTCTCTTCCTTTATGATGGAACGATCAATGTTTCTTCAATAACGCAATCGTCTTGGTTTGTGGGAGCAATGGGTATGGGCGTCTTTTTTATTCTCATTTTTAATCTGATGGCGAGGGCATCTCAGGTAGCAGGGGTCACCGTGGCATCCGTGGCCACCAAAATGTCCTTGGTTATTCCTGTGGTCATAGGGATGATCCTATACAATGAAAAGCTCTCTCTTTTTCAAGGCCTTGGGATATTATTGGCCTTAGCTGCAGTCTATTTCACCTCCATTAAGGAAAATTCGTTGGTAATTTCCAAAAAGGCCTTGGTCTTGCCCCTATTGGTGTTCTTGGGGTCTGGAATCATAGATGCCAGTATGAAATATTTTGAAGAACGGCATCTGGATTCCAAGGAGGTTGCTATTTTTTCAGCTATGGTCTTTGGTTTTGCTGCACTTTCGGGCTTTGTCTTTATCGGATACAAGGCTACCCAGGATACGATCAAAATTAATTACAGAAATGTATTGGGCGGTATAATACTCGGAGTGCCCAATTATTTTTCCATTTTCTTTTTGCTTAGAGCTTTACAGAACGAGAATTTTAGCAGCGCTGCCATTTTTACCATTAACAATGTGGCCGTGGTCATGCTTTGCACTTTACTTGGCATTTTGATGTTCCAGGAACGATTGAGTAGTAAAAATTGGGGAGGCATAGCCTTGGCCGTTCTAAGTATTGTTTTAGTAGCCTTGTTCTGATGGAAGTGGACAGTTACAGAACTCTGGAGAATCCTACACCTGAAATCCTATATAAGGACAGAAAAAGTAAATTCTTTGGGTTTGCCTTTCCGATTTCCACGGAAGAAGAAGTCAAACCCATTGTGGAAGCTTTGAGAAAAAAGTATCCTACGGCCAACCATGTATGTTATGCTTGGCAACTTGGCGCCGATCAGATCACATACAGGGCCAATGATGACGGAGAGCCCAATAACTCGGCCGGAATGCCCATTTATGGACAAATCCAATCTTTTGGGGTCACTAATGTGTTGGTAGCAATAGTCCGAATTTTTGGGGGAACCAAATTGGGGGTTGGCGGCCTAATTCAGGCCTATCGTACTGCAGCACAAATGACCCTTGAAAATGCAACAATTATTGAAAAGATTGTGAAACTGCATTTTCAACTTAGGTTCGACTACCCGCAAATGGATGTGGTCATGCGAACCATAAAACAGAGAAATCTGGAAATCATTTCCCAAAAAATGGAAATGGATTGTGTCTTGGTGGTTGCAGTCCGAAAAAAAGAAGCTGAAGATGTTCTTGGAACCTTTCAGCAACTGCATCAAATCAAAGTGAACGTACTGGACTAAGCTTTCAATTTTTCCATAATGAAGTCTGGACATTTTATGGGCCTGTTTTTGCTTTGATCCATGAATGCCAATACCGTGCTGGCCTCGGCCAGCAACTCACGTTTTTCATTGTATATCGCGTATTCAAATTCAATTCGGACCATGGGTAGTTGCTTTAGCCGGGTTTCCACGGTAAGCATATCATCATAGAGTGCAGATTTTTTATAGTTGATCTGTAGGGAAATTACAGGAAGTATGATTCCATTTTCCTCCATGGCCCTATAGGAGATGCCCATGGCCCTTAACCACTCTATTCTGCCCATCTCCAAATAGGGAACATAGCTTGCATGGTGAACAATACCCATCTGGTCCGTTTCTGCATAACGAACGCGAAAAGAAAATGAATTTATCCGCATATTTTAACTGAAAAATTATATATTTAGAGGCTCGGTTTACATTAAGGAAACATGCGAAAAAAAAACAGAATATTCAATGGTAAAATCATTTTTTTTTTCAAAGTTTTGTTCACATATTTGTCGCATCCAACGAGCATCCTGAAACCCTTTGATGCTTTGACCTAGAGCTTTAAAGCTAACCATTAAACTAAGGAAAAACTTTTATGAGTGTTACTGCAAATTCCGTGTGGAACAATTGTTTGGCTTTTATCCAGGATAATATCCAACCGCAGGCATTCAAAACATGGTTTGAACCTATTAAGCCTATCAAGTTAACAGATAGCGCCCTGAGCATTCAAGTTCCCAGTAAATTTTTCTATGAATGGTTGGAAGAGCATTATGTAAAGCTTTTGAAAGTTGCCTTGACCAAGGAGCTCGGAAACAATGCCAAACTTATCTACATTATTAAAATGGAAAATAAGTACGGTAACAAGGAACCGTTTACGGAACAAATCCCAAGCTCAAACCGAACTGCTGTGGGGCCCCAGGAATTGGATGTGCCCATTACCTCCAAAAGTCCTGAGCTGAAGAATCCCTTTGTGATTCCCGGTATTCGCAATATCAAGATTGAGTCGCAGCTCAACCCCAATTACAATTTTGAGAATTTTCTGGAAGGAGATTCCAATCGCTTGGCTCGATCAGCGGGTATGGCAGTGGCCAACAAACCTGGTGGAACTTCCTTTAACCCCCTATTGGTTTTTGGTGGGGTTGGATTGGGAAAGACCCACTTGGCACATGCCATTGGAGTGGAAATCAAGGATAAATATCCAGAAAAGACCGTACTCTATATTTCCGCGGAAAAATTTACACAACAATATATTGAATCCGTAAAAAAGAACACCCGAAACGATTTCATCCACTTCTATCAATTAATAGATGTGCTGATTATTGATGATGTGCAGTTCCTTTCTGGAAAATCCGGTACGCAGGATGTGTTCTTCCATATTTTCAACCACCTGCACCAAAATGGCAAGCAGGTCATCTTAACATCGGACAAAGCTCCTGTGGACATGCAGGATATAGAGCAGCGTTTGTTGTCCCGATTCAAATGGGGACTTTCTGCCGAACTGCAGAGTCCGGATTATGAGACCCGGGTATCCATCTTAAAGAACAAGCTGTATAGAGATGGGGTTGAAATGCCGGAGGATATCATTGATCATGTAGCCAAGAACATCAAAACCAACATTCGGGAATTGGAAGGAGCCATTATTTCGTTGATTGCACAGTCCTCCTTCAACAAACGTGAGGTGACTTTGGAGTTGGCCCAACAGGTAGTTGAGAAGTTTGTCAAGAACACCAAACGGGAGGTTTCCATCGATTACATCCAAAAAGTGGTGTCGGATTATTTTGAAATGGATGTGGCAACACTTCAATCCAAAACCAGAAAACGCCATATTGTACAAGCCAGACAATTGGCCATGTTCTTTGCCAAAAAGTTTACCAAGGCCTCATTGGCCAGCATTGGCTCCCAAATAGGAAAGCGAGATCATGCCACAGTATTGCACGCGTGCAAAACAGTAGATAATCTGGCCGAAACCGATAAGCAGTTCAGAAAGTATATCGAAGACCTGAACAAGAAATTTTCCTAATCCTTTAGCTTAATGAAAACCAAGGTGTTGATGGTCTGCTTGGGCAACATTTGCAGGTCACCACTGGCCGAAGGTGTATTGCGTTCCAAAATTGACGAGGGTTCAATATTTGTCGACTCCGCCGGGACTGCCGGATATCCTGTAGGTAATGCCCCCGACAAGCGGTCCATGACTGTGGCACTAAAGCACGGAATTGATATCAGCCATCAAAAATGTCGCAAATTTTCTGCAAATGATTTTCAGGAGTTCGATGTAATTTATGTCATGGATTTAAGTAATTTTTCCAACGTTTTACGACTTGCCAATAGCAGGGAAGATGAAAAGAAAGTAAAGTTGCTTTTGGACGAAGTGGATTTGGGTTTCAATGAAGTTCCTGACCCTTACTATGGTGGACCTGATGGATTTGAAAATGTATATCAAATGGTTGATATGGCTTGTGAGGTCATCGCCCAAAAATTGAGTTGATCGGATGGAAGAAAGCAAACCTGGTCTGGTTTTAGGTAAAGTCTATTTGATTCCCACCACTTTGGGAGACAATGCCCCTTTGGAGGTTCTGCCCATTTCCATCAAGCGCACCATCGAAAACATTAACCACTATGTGGTAGAAAACGAAAAGACAGCCAGACGCTTTATCAAGAAAGTGAGCCCTAGCAAACCGCAACCCAGTTTGCATATAGAAACACTGAATAAATACACGGATCCTGCTGTAATTCCATCGTATTTGGACCCCTGTATCAGTGGTCACAACATTGGAATTTTGTCCGAGGCGGGTTGCCCCGGTATTGCCGACCCCGGTGCTGCGGTAATCAAAGTGGCCCATGAAAGACGCATTCAGGTAGTTCCTCTGGTGGGACCCTCTTCCATTTTAATGGCCATGATGAGCAGTGGAATGAATGGACAGAACTTTGCATTTAATGGATATTTGCCCATTGATACCCCCGAAAGAAAATCCAAACTAAAACAATTGGAACGCTTGTCTAGGGATACTGGCCAATCCCAAATCTTTATGGAGACTCCGTACCGCAATGGAAAATTACTGCTTGAGCTTACCAAAACCCTGCAAAAGCAAACCAGACTCTGTATAGCCGCGGACATTACCCTGCCTACCGAATTTATACAGACCAAAAGCGTCCATGAATGGAGTGAAATAGAAATAGACCTGAACAAACGACCCACTATCTTTATTATTCAGGCATAAAAAAAGCCCAAGGACAAACCTTGGGCCATATTACTTACTTAAAAAAACTTAATTAAATTTTCGCATTTCTTTTTTGCTCAATGGAACAGATGTCAAATCCTGAGAATTTTCTCATGTAATACGAAATGTTACTTCCATAAGCATCCGCAACATCGTTCTTTCCATAGGATCTCAGGTATTTTTTTACATTTCCGGCTCCAGCCAAATGAGCTGCTGCCAAAATACCGGATTCGGTGATAACCGTACCTCGGATTCGTTTCCCGTTGTACAATTTTATGTACCGTCTAAGTATCCATTTGTTCCTCGCAACATTTGTTTCAAAAACCTTTTCTTGCAATTCAGGGTTATTCAGAAAATCTATGGAATCGTAGACACCCAATAATTTAAGTGTTCCTACTCCAAACTGATACTTTCCAAGATACCCCAAGGTATTGATAACGTCATATCTTCCTTGCGACTCCTTAAATGCCAAAGCTTCTTTAAAACCATTATAGGCATTCCCCAAAAAAGGAGGGGTCACTAGGTCGTCTTCCTGGATTTCCAAAGGCTCCTCGAGCACTATGGTCTCCACATTGATTCTTGTTTTCAACGAATCCGGAATCTTGTAGTCCACTTTTTTAGGAGTGGTATACGAGACAAAACTCGTTAAAATCACAACCATGGCAAGATGCAGTATAAAACCAATCCATCTTTTCATAATTCACATATTTAATGATTCAAAGCACATTTGCTATGAAATTAAATTTGGCCGGCAAATATAGGGGGAGACTTTATTTTAACAATAATAAAGCTCATAAGAATTTCTTAATTGTGGCCCAAATAACGTTAAAAGGCTGAAAATTAACGGTAAGCGGTATTATCTGCGGACATTTTGCTGATTTAGCCAACGGATGTATTGCACCTTATTTCGGTTGTGTTGCGCAAGTGTTTCGGCAAACATATGATAGCCAAAATTGGATACATCAGCCACAAAATAGAGATAATCGTGTTTTTCAGGATTCAAAACGGCTTCTATGGAAGTTATGTCCGGCATGGTGATCGGACCTGGAGGAACTCCAGCATTTTTGTAGGTATTATAAGGGGAATCAATCTCCAAATCCCGATACAGGACTCTTTTTATAATGGTATCGTAATTCCCCGTCTCTTTTTTGATGGCAAAAATCACGGTTGGATCCGCTTGGAGCAAAATGCCCTTTTTAATTCGATTTAGGTAAACACCAGCTACTCTTGGACGCTCATCAGATTTTACGGTCTCTTTCTGCACTATGGCTGCCAAGGAGATGGCCTGTGCAGCGGTTAGATTTTGCTTTTTGGCTTTCTCCAATCGGTCTTCCGTCCAAAATCTTTTGTATTCCTTATACATTCTATCCCGAAAACCATCACCACTGGTATTCCAAAAGAATTCATAGGTATTGGGTAGGTACATGGCCAATTTGGTATCTTCATCAAAACCTGCTTCTCCCAAAAACTGGGCGTCATTAAAAGCTTTCAATAAGGATAAGCTATCCGCTTCTATTTGTTCAGCAACTCTTCCCGCCAAAGCTGCCGCAGATTCTTGATTGTTGAATGATACTCTTACAGGAATGTTTTGGCTTCTTAGGGTATTGATCATGTCATTGTTGCTCATCCCATTTTTAATGACATATTTTCCTCCTTTGATGTTGGAAGAATACCCTTTTCGGTCTGCAACTGCCTCAAAACTGGACCAATCCTTGACCAAGGGTTCCAAACTTTTTCTAACGTCCGATAAATTGGCATCAGAAGCAATATATACGAAAGCCTCCTCATTATTGAATTGGGTATTGGGACTGAAAATGGCGCTGTAAATTTGGTACGCAATAAAACCACAAACAATCAGACCTAGGATGGCCGCGGCCCAGAGCACTCTCTTAAGATGCATTACTATTGATTTTTTGGAACATTAGTTCGTTCTTGAACCCGTTGCTGGTCCTTACCCACTCTTTTTTAACCCCAATTTGGTCAAATCCCAACTTTTCGAACAAATGGATACTGGGTTTGTTTTCCTCCAAAATATTGGCATAAAGCTGGTGAAGGTCCAGCGTGGTAAAAGCGTAATTGCAAAGGATTTCGATTGCTTCTGCTCCCCAACCCTTATTCCGATCCTCAGGTTTGGCAATTACAATTCCCATGCCTGCCCGTTTATTCTTTGGGTCAAAATCAAACAAATCGATCAAGCCCACACATTGGTCATCCAATGTGCAGATGCATAAGCGTAATTGTTTTACTTCAAAAATGTCTCTGTGGGCATTGTCCAGATATAATCGGAGCACTTTTTTGGAATAGGGCTTTAGCGTACCACTGATTTCCCAGATGGAGGTGTCATTTTCCAATTGGTACAGGAAATCCAAATCTTTGGGTTCCAAAGCTCTCAAATAAATATGTTTGCCGTCCAACTTCACCATGATACTTTGCCATTAAATACCATTTGGGCAGGCCCCTGGAGGTAGACGTCTGTATACAAACCATTTTGCTGGTCAAAACTTATGGTCAAGTCTCCACCTGGGGTTTTTATGTTCACTTCGTTGGATTCGGTTTTCCCCGTTTTGTGCATAGCAATGGCCACAGCAGTAACCCCTGTACCACAGGAAAGCGTCTCGTCTTCCACCCCCCTCTCATATGTCCTAACCCCAAAGGTGTTCGCATCGGCTTGTTCCACAAAGTTGATATTGCTCCCTGCCTTGCCATAGAGCCCGTACCTTAGCTTGGCCCCTTCTTTGGTTACATTGAATTTTTCGAGCTCATGAACCAGTTGAACATGGTGGGGTGAACCGGTATCCAAAAAGCTATAGGCATCCTTTTGGCGCACCTCTTCCACATCGTGCATTTTTAGGGTGACTATATCTCCTTTTATGGTCGCCGTATGAAGTCCATCAATGGCCTTGAAAGTGGTTTGTTCATCAATTATCCCTAGAAACTGGGCAAACGCAACCGCACATCTACCTCCATTCCCGCACATGCTTTGACTCCCATCCGAGTTGTAATAATTCATATAAAAATCGGACGCATCGTCATTTTCAAGCAAAATAAGCCCATCCGCACCCACACCAAATCTGCGGTCACACAATTGCGAAATGATTTTGGTATTATTTTCGGGAAAAACATCCTGGCGGTTGTCGATTACAACAAAATCGTTCCCGGTTCCTTGGTATTTGTAAAAATCCAGTTGCATACTTCTCTGCAAAGGAACAAATATAGGGTATTCTTTAAGGATTTTTTTGTAGTTAAAAGCGAGTTAAACCGACAAAGCCATTATAGGATTCATTTAATTTTGTTGAAGCTAAATGTTAAATTTTTACTGAATTATGAAAAGAATAGCCGGTTTATTCCTAGTAGGCCTCTTTGCAGGAGCCATTACCTTGGGAGCATATAAATTATTTTTTGAAGAAGACAACTATAAATGGGTGCAAGCAGATCAAAATACCCCAATACTAAGTACCAGTAGCCTATCCACCTCGGCCAAAGGTGCCGGTATTAACGAAGTGGATTTCACCATAGCGGCTGAAAAGACGGTCAACGCCGTGGTACACGTGAAAAATTTGAGCACCAATAAAGGGTCAAATAGTTTATCCGATTTCTTTTACGGATTTGAACGCCAACAGACCCCACAAATAGGAACAGGTTCAGGGGTTATTATTTCGCCTGATGGTTTTATCGTTACCAATAATCATGTAATTGCCAATGCCACCCAATTGGAGGTGACCTTAAACAATAAAAAAACCTATGAAGCCGAGGTTATTGGTGCGGATTCCAATACCGATATTGCTTTGTTGAAGATTGATGTAGATCGCCCACTACCCTATTTAGCCTTTGGAGACTCGGACAATTCCCGCGTTGGGGAATGGGTGCTTGCCGTAGGTAACCCGTTTAGTTTAACCTCTACAGTTACAGCAGGTATTGTTAGTGCCAAGGCCCGTTCCTTGGGAAGAAACCAAAGTTTTATTCAAACAGATGCTGCGGTAAATCCAGGAAATAGCGGAGGCGCTTTAGTAAATACCAATGGTGACCTTATTGGCATTAATACCGCTATTACTTCCCAAACAGGATCTTATGTGGGCTATGCCTTTGCCGTACCAAGCAATATTGCAAAGAAAGTGGTAGAGGATATTATGGAGTTTGGAAATGTACAACGCGGTCTTTTGGGAATTTCTGCGGCTAACGTTAATTCGCAAGCTGCAATTGAATTGGGCTTGGATGAAATTGAAGGAGTATATATCTCCCAAGTTTCTGAGGATTCCGGTGCCGAAGAAGCTGGTTTGCAAGAAGGTGATATCATTAAACAAGTTGATAATATTCTAGTTCGTAAATTTTCTGAACTAACTGGATATTTATCCTCCAAAAGACCAGGGGACACCGTTGATGTTGTTGTGGATAGGGATGGCAATAAATTGACCAAGAAGGTTACCTTGAAAAAACAGCAAACCGTCATTTTGCCAACAACCGGGTTTATGGTCAAGAACCTTTCCGATGAAGACAAAAAGACCTTCGGAGTCAAAAAAGGTGTCAAGATTATTGATGTACCGGAAGGCTATGGAAGGTATGACTTGAAAAATAAGGTAATCATTGCCGTGGATGACAATGATATCACCAACATAGATGATGCGCGTGAGCATTTTGGGGAAATCTCAAGATATGGTCGAACAAGCTTCACTATGATCAACGAAAAAGGTGAAAAAGAGCGATTAATTTTGCAATAATCGCTATTCTTTGAAGACTTGAAAAAGCACCCTTTCAGGGTGCTTTTTTATTGTCAAAACCCTTTACGAAAACGTTTGAAATATATAATTTTGCCGCAAACTTAAAACTCAAGCAACTAAATCCTATGGGAGATATCAAGTCTTACGAAAAGGAGCTTGCATTCCAAGCCGATCGTAGAAAAGCCACCACCGAATTCATCAAGATCATCAGTGATCTTTGGTATGACAAGGCCATTGAAGTGGTGCTTTTCAAAAATCAAATCATAGACAAAAATGTGAGTGACATCATCAATCTGCACGAGTATGCGGGTGAATTTGTCCAAAAACCCATTTCCATTTTTGATTCCGTGGAAATTCTTCGAGCCATTAACGATATCAACCTTCCCCCAGCCAAACTGGACATTGGAAAATTGACCTATGAATACCATTCCGAAGATAATACGCACCTCAATGTAAAGGCATTTGTGCTGGAGAAACTCAAGGATGCGCAGGCTTCCAAGGAAATCAAGCCCAAAGATGTAGTACTTTATGGGTTTGGCCGAATTGGTAGATTGGTAGCAAGAGAGCTTATGGCAAAAACCGGAAGAGGTAGCCAATTAAGATTAAGAGCTGTTGTAGTACGAGGTGAATTGTCCCACGAAATTTTGGAAAAACGTGCAGCCCTGTTGAAAACAGACTCTGTGCATGGACAATTTATGGGAACCGTGGATGTGGATGCAGCGAATGAGGCCCTGATTGTTAATGGAACCACGGTCAAGTTTATCAGTGCGGACAAACCAGAATCCATTGACTATACCAAGCACGGAATCTTCAATGCTTTGATCATAGACAACACAGGAGCATTTAGGGATAAGGAGGCACTTTCCAGACACTTGGAAGCCAAAGGAGCCAGCCGAGTGTTGCTTACTGCCCCAGGAAAAGAGGTTCCCAACATTGTGCATGGGGTGAACCATTCCGAGTTTGATCCTGAAAAAACTAAAATTTATTCCGCAGCATCTTGTACCACCAACGCCATTACTCCTGTCCTAAAGGTCATAGAGGATTCCCTTGGCATCAAAAAAGGACATTTGGAGACCATACATGCTTATACCAACGACCAGAACTTGGTGGATAATATGCACAAAAAGTATCGTAGGGGTCGTGCTGCCGCCCTAAATATGGTCATAACAGAAACCGGAGCTGGAGCTGCTGTTGCCAAAGCCTTACCTTCCTTAAAAGGCAAACTGACTTCCAACGCCATTCGTGTTCCGGTACCCAATGGTTCCTTGGCCATTCTTCATCTCGAAGTCAAGAATAAGACCTCCAAGGAAAGCTTGAACACCATTTTGAAAAAGTACGCACTGGAAGGGGATTTGGTGGAACAGATCAAATATTCCCTGAGCAATGAACTGGTGTCTTCTGATATTGTTGGTGCCTCTGCCCCATCCATCTATGATAGTCAGGCCACCCTGGTATCCGCAGATGGGAAAAGTGTGGTATTATATATATGGTATGATAACGAGTACGGATACTCCCATCAGGTGATCAGATTGGCAAAGTACATTGCCAAAGTTAGACGCTATACCTATTATTAAACAATTTTGGGGTTGGTAGGTGCTCCCATGGGCGATTTTCTTTTGAATTTTAGTTTATTGGTGTAATTTCGCCCTACCCTTAATCTAAATTTAAAGAACATTGACCATGAGAAGATTACGATATTTATTCGCCCTAGCTTTACTAACCCCTTTATTGACCTTATCTGCGCAACAAAGCAATCAGGATGAGGAAGATCCGTCTTTGGTGGGCCAATTCCAACGATTGGAAAAAAAATCCGGTAACTATAGGGCCAATGGTATTCGGTATGAGGTAATTCGCCTTGTGGATTTGAATCGAATCAAAGAAAACATATTTGATTCCATAAACACCGCCAACAAGTCCATAAAAGACCTATCTGCCACCATTACCAATAACAAATCGGAAATAGAGGATCTAAACGCAAGGCTGCAAGAAACTTCGAACAGTCTAAAAACGGTTACTTCAGAGAAAGATAGCATGTCCTTTTTTGGAGCACAGGTTAGCAAAGGCACCTACAAACTTATTCTTTGGGGAATTATAGTTGGCTTGCTCCTATTCTTGCTCCTATTTATTTACAGGTTCAGGAATAGCAATGTTCTAACCAGTCAGGCCAAGGAGGCACTGGCCGATCTTGAAAAGGAATTTGAAGAGCACAGACGTCGTGCATTGGAACGCGAGCAGAAAATTAGCCGACAACTTCAGGACGAACTGAACAAAAACAAAAAGTAACAAAGTCCACTTTTAAGGTTCTAAGGGATGATCAAACAAGCTACAGTCTTGGATGTTGACCTTATCGCTCCTCTATTTGACGCCTATCGTGTTTTTTATGGACAGGAATCGGATGTAGAGGCAGCAAAAGATTTTCTTTTGGAACGTTTTAGAAAAGGGGAAAACGTTATTTTCCTTGCCTTGGAAAATGAAATTCCAGTGGGTTTTACCCAATTGTACGCCACCTTTTCTTCCGTGTCCATGCAGCAGTTTTACATTTTGAACGATTTATTTGTTGCTCCTAAAGCTAGAAAAAAAGGTGTAGGCGAACAACTCTTGAATCATGCCAAGGATTTTTGCCAACTGAAAAATGGCAAGGGACTCGCTTTGGAAACAGCCACAGATAATCCAGCCCAAAAACTATATGAACGATTGGGTTGGGAAAAGGATGAGGCTTACCTGCATTATTTTTGGAAGAACCCACAATAGGGTATCCACAATACTTCTTTATTTTTGTGCCCATGCGGATAGATATTATAACGGTCTTACCGGAGTTAATGCAGAGTCCATTCAACGCCTCCATTCTTAACAGGGCCAAGGAAAAAGGTTTGGTGGAAGTCCATTTCCATAATCTTAGGGATTATACTACGGGAAATTACAAGCAGGTGGATGACTATCAATTTGGGGGTGGCGCCGGAATGGTACTCATGATTGAGCCCATTGACAAGTGCATCTCCCAACTCAAAGCTGAAAGGGAGTACGATGAAGTCATTTATATGACACCTGATGGGGACACTTTGAATCAAGGGATTGCCAACGAACTTTCCCTAAAACAAAATGTAATCATTCTATGTGGACATTATAAAGGCGTGGATCAACGGGTCAGAGATATGTTTGTTAGCCGTGAAATATCCATAGGTGACTATGTACTGTCTGGAGGAGAATTGGCCGCCGCGGTACTTTGCGATGCCGTGATACGACTATTGCCCGGGGTGCTGAATGATGAAACCTCAGCCTTGACCGATACCTTCCAGGACAACCTACTGGCGCCCCCCGTGTATACCAGACCTTCCAACTATAAAGGACAGGAAGTTCCAGAAATATTGCTAAGCGGGGATTTTCCCAAGATAGAAAAATGGAGGGAGGAGCAGGCTATGGAACGCACTACAAAAAAACGACCTGATTTATTAAAATAATATGGACGATTCTTATACTCTTTTTTTCGCTTTGGGCTCCATATTGGGTACCCTTGCCCAATTGGCCGTAATTGTAGGATGCATTGTTCTGGTGACCAAGCAAAAAAACGCAGGTACCCTGCTTATGCTTGTTGGAAGTATACTAACCTTGGTTTTTAGCATCCTCAATTTCTCTGGAACCCTTTTTGCGGGTCAGCGAGGTGCAGATTCCGTTTTGTCTTGGACAAAGATATTTGCTATTATTGGGCCACTCCCCTACATCCTATTTGGTATAGGCCTGTTGGTTTATGTGATTGGACATGTCCGAAAATCGGCTTAAGAAAAGAATCAGCTGTAAAAAGAAAAAAGCCCTTGTCAATTCTAAATATTGCATTACTTTTGCAATCGCAAAATTAACCTCTGACGAAACTCGTGAAAGTTGATATTGTAAAACATAAAAAAAGCATATCATGGAATCCTTAATAAAATTTGTTGAAGACGAATTTGTTCCAAAAAAAGACTTTCCAAAATTTTCAGCTGGTGATACCATCACGGTATACTACGAAATTAAGGAAGGCGAAAAAACACGTACCCAGTTCTTTAAAGGAGTGGTAATTCAGAGAAGGGGATCTGGAGCAACAGAGACCTTTACTATCAGAAAAATGTCTGGAACTGTAGGAGTGGAAAGAATTTTCCCAATCAACATGCCTGCACTTCAACGCGTTGAGGTGAACAAAAAAGGTAAGGTTCGTAGATCTAGAATCTTCTATTTTAGAGGGCTTACCGGTAAAAAGGCACGTATCAAGGAAGTTCGGGGATAAACCCACTTTCCTTAGTAAAACATCAAGCACCCAATTTGGGTGCTTTTTTTATGAACAATTGTTAATAACCATCGTTCATACATTGTTGATTTTTAATTGCTTACAAAATTTGGATATCTGACAGTTTATTCTAATTTAGTCAAACAAATACGAAGGAGAGCAATCGAGCTCGTGTTTGATTTTAAAGTTGACGTTCTTTAAAAACTGATGTTTCCCTTTGAATTGGTAACACTACTGATCACAAAAGGAATTTCGAAGGAGGTAGCGCCTCGGTGTAGCCTAAATAGAAATGAGAAATCCTATGTGCGGGCGAGAGAGCAATTTTTCGTTTTGATAGGGTTTAGGAAACTATTAGGACACTTTACAAGATGTTGTTTAGTTGCAAAATTAAAGGCATAGTGTTGAGTAAACGTCAAGGGAGCAACGGATGCAATCAATGGTTGCAATTTTGCGGCAACGCAGAATAAAATCTTTTAGCTCCTTTCAGAAAGCCATATCAATGTTTCGACATAGATATGGCTTTTGTTTTTTAATCCCTCCAAAATCACACTTTTCGTCAAATCACTTAGTATACCAACAGCCATAAATTGTATATTTGCACCGCTCAAATAAAAACACCTAGATGGCTAAGATTTTTTATACGAAGACTGATGAAGCTCCAGCCTTGGCAACACAGTCATTTTTACCCATTGTAAAAGCCTTTACAAATACTGCAAACATTGAAATTGAAACCAAGGATATTTCCTTGGCCGGTCGGATTGCAGCGGTATTTCCGGAATTTTTGAACGAGGATCAGCAGATTTCGGACGACTTGAAAATCTTGGGGGATTTGGCCAAAACCCCTGAAGCCAACATCATAAAATTGCCCAATATCAGTGCTTCCATTCCTCAATTGAAGGAGGCTATAGAAGAATTGCAACAAAAGGGATACAACTTACCTGACTACCCGGATGAACCTCAAAATGATGCCGAAAAAGCCATCAAAGACCGATACGATAAAGTAAAGGGAAGTGCTGTAAATCCTGTACTTCGTGAGGGTAACTCAGACAGGCGAGCCCCAAAAGCCATTAAAAACTACGCCAAGAAAAATCCGCACACCATGGGAGCTTGGTCCGCTGACTCCAAGACCCATGTGGCAACTATGGATCATGGAGACTTCCGAAACAATGAAAAGTCATTGACCTTGTCCAGTGCCGATGATATTCGGATTGAGTTGGTTGATGCCAGTGGTAATGCAACCGTCTTAAAGGAGAAAGTAGTTCTTCAAAAAGGCGAGGTTATAGATGCCACGGTGATGAGCAAAAAAGCTTTGGTAGATTTCCTTACAAATGAAATAGCCAATGCCAAGGAAGAAAACCTGTTACTCTCCCTTCATTTCAAGGCCACCATGATGAAAGTTTCCGATCCCATTATTTTTGGGCATGCTTTGGAAGCTTATTTCTCCAATTTGTTTACCGAGTACAAGGACACA
Organism: Flagellimonas sp.; assembly: GCF_965215805.1. GTDB lineage: Bacteria > Bacteroidota > Bacteroidia > Flavobacteriales > Flavobacteriaceae > Flagellimonas. Next base: position 3,724,176 of record NZ_OZ244124.1, read on the forward strand.
TTTGAGGAATTGGGCATAAATGCCAATAACGGTTTGGAAACCTTGTTGGATAAACTACAGGAACTTCCAGCTGCCAAACGCGAAGAAATTGAACAGGCCATTGCCAAAAGCATAGCAAATGGGCCTGATTTGGCCATGGTAAATTCTGATAAGGGAATAACCAACCTGCATGTCCCAAGTGATGTGATCATCGACGCTTCCATGCCTGCCATGATCAGAACTTCTGGAAAAATGTGGAACAAGAATGGCGAGCTGCAAGACACCAAGGCTGTTATTCCTGATAGCAGCTACGCAGGTGTTTATCAGGCCACTATTGATTTTTGTAAAGAAAACGGAGCCTTTGACCCCACCACCATGGGTACTGTTCCCAATGTGGGTCTAATGGCCCAAAAGGCCGAGGAATACGGCTCCCATGATAAGACTTTTGAGATTCCGACAGCAGGAACCGTTCGTGTAGTAAGTAATACTGACAATAGTACGCTTATAGGGCATGCTGTGGAGGAAGGTGACATTTGGAGAATGTGTCAAGTAAAGGATGCTCCTGTACAAGATTGGGTAAAACTTGCGGTTTCCAGGGCAAGGGCAACCAATACCCCTGCCGTATTTTGGCTGGACAAGGATAGGGCTCATGATGCCGAGTTGATCACCAAAGTCAATGAGTATCTCAAAGGCCATGATACCAGTGGTTTGGAAATCCACATCCTCTCCCCTGTTGAGGCAACAAAATTCACTTTGCAACGCGTAAAGGAGGGTAAGGATACCATTTCCGTCTCTGGAAATGTACTTCGTGATTATCTAACGGACCTGTTCCCAATTTTGGAGGTGGGCACCAGTGCCAAGATGTTATCCATAGTTCCCTTGATGAATGGTGGAGGTCTCTTTGAAACAGGTGCCGGAGGCTCTGCACCCAAACATGTGGAGCAGTTTTTGGAAGAAGGTCACCTGCGATGGGATTCCCTTGGAGAATTCTTGGCTTTAGGTGTTTCCTTGGAATTCTACGGAGAGAAAAATCAAAACAAAAAGGCTACAGTACTGGCAGATACTTTGGACAAGGCCACAGAAAAGTTTTTGGACAATGATAAATCCCCTTCCCGTAAGGTAAACGAGCTTGATACCCGCGGAAGTCATTTTTACCTATGCCTTTATTGGGCAGAACAGCTGGCGGAGCAAAATGAAGACGCAGAACTGAAGGCCATTTTTGGCAGCATATCAGCGGAGCTCAACAGCAATGAGGCAAAAATTGCACAAGAGTTGATTGATGCCCAGGGTACTAATATGGAAATAGGTGGTTACTACCTTCCTGATGCGGATATGGCTTCAAAAGCCATGAGACCGAGCCAGACATTGAATACCATTTTAGCCAAGCTGAATTAGAGAATTTTCCGAAAAACAAACTGTTAACCAAAAGATACCGAAAGGATATTTGTCTATTTTAGACCAATGTCCCACAATTATCTTGGTTTGAGGATTCATCTCCCACTTTTTATTGGCTGTATCCTTTTGCTTGCATGCGAGGATGTTATCAATCCAGAGCTTCCAACCTCTGAACCCCTATTGGTGATTGACGCACTGCTCGGATATCATGAGAACAATGGCGACCCCATTACTATAGGAGAGGTAAGGCTTACCCTTACGGCACCTTTTTTGGTAGATGGCACCCCTCCTGCAACCAATGCCCAAGTCTCCATCAGGGATAATTTTACAGGCCTTTTATATCCTTTGACAGAAACCGAACAAGGGGTGTTTGGCACAGGAATACCCCAATTGCAGTTTGGAAGGGAATACACCTTGGAAGTAATCTACAATGACCAAGTGTACACGGCCACAGAGGAATTGGTAAAGACCACCACTATTGATAATCTGGAGCAAGGCGATGGATTTTTGTTCAATGAAGAGGAAGAAACCGAGGTTAAAGTAACCATTACCGATTTTCCTGGAGAACAAAACCAATATTTACTCGCATTTGGGTTTGGAAATTTTCTGGTTATTGAAGACACTTTTTTTGACGGCGAACAACTAACCTTCTCTTATTTCTATGATAACATAAACCCGGGCAGATTACTGACCATTACCATTTTTGGAGCAGACCCACAATTTGCCAATTATGCTCAGCAGGTGCTTCAGCAGTCTGGTGAGGACAATGGCAGCGGCGGACCTTTCACGGTTCCGGCAACGGCAAGAGGTAATCTTGCCAATGTTACCAACCCAGAAAACTTTGCTTTGGGGTATTTTGCCCTAAGTGAATTCGACACCCAACTGTTAACCATTCAATAGTAGTAGTAATACTTTTTTTATAAATCAACCATATTCTATAAATTGTAGGAAAATCTCTTGCATGCTTCAACGATTACTGGTTTCCTTACTGCTCATCTCTTTACATTCCAGTTGGGCACAGGTTCAAAAGACGTACACACTGAGTGGTACAGTTTCAGAAGAAAAAAGTAACGAAACCTTGATTGGGGTCACCATTGCCTTCCCAAGTATAAACACGGGGGTCGCCACCAATGAGTACGGCTTTTTTTCCATAACCTTGCCCGAGGGCGACTATGAGGTGGTTGTTAGCTATTTGGGATACCAGGATATTAGAGAGACCATAAGTTTGCGCTCCAATATTAAAAGGGATTTTAATCTTGCTGAAGCTGTAGAGGAGTTGGATGAAGTGGTGGTAACGGACAATGCCGGGCGCTTGGATATACGGAAACCCCAAATGAGTGTCAATACGCTGGCCGTACAAACCATCAAGCAAATACCAGTTGTCCTAGGTGAGGCAGATGTCATTAAATCTTTGGTGCTGCTTCCGGGGGTCACCAATGCCGGAGAAGCTTCGTCCGGGTTTAATGTTCGTGGGGGTGCTGCCGATCAGAATTTGATCTTATTGGATGAAGCCACAATTTTTAATTCTTCCCACCTCTTTGGGTTCTTTTCGGTTTTTAATCCAGATGCCATCAAAGACGTAAAATTGTTCAAAGGTGGAATTCCTGCCAGGTATGGTGGCAGGGTGTCATCGGTATTGGAAATTTTTCAAAAAGAAGGTAACAGTAAGGAACTTAAGGTGAACGGAGGTATTGGCGCAGTGGCCAGTAGATTGTTGGTGGAAGGCCCCATCATAGAAGACCGAACTGCCTTTTTGGCCGGGGGAAGAGCTTCCTATGCGCATCTGTTCCTCCCCTTGTTTGATGTGGACAACAAAGCCTATTTCTATGACTTAAATACCAAATTCAACCATAAAATCAATGAGCGGAACAGCATCTTCTTATCTGGATACTTTGGTAGGGATTTGTTTAGCATCAACGATAGTTTTGTAAACACCTACGGGAATGCTGTGGGGAATTTTAGATGGAACCACCTGTTCTCTGATAAATTGTTTTCCAATTTGTCCCTAATTTATTCGGATTATTTCTATGGTCTGGAATTGGATTTTGTGGGATTTGAATGGGATTCAGGTATTCAGAATTTCAACCTAAAGTATGACCTCAAAAACTATGTCAGCGATAAAATTCAGGTGAACTATGGGATCCACAACACCTATTACGTGTTCAATCCAGGAAAGATAAAGCCTAACAGCCCTGATTCTGGGATTGTAGAGGAACAATTGACAAAAAAATACGCTAATGAAAATGCCATTTATCTGGATATAGAAAATAAAATATCGGATAGGTTAAGCATGGAATACGGGCTTAGGGTAAGTCAGTTCAACAGGTTGGGGCAAGATGAATTCTATCAATATGAAAACAATCAGCCCGTTGTTTTTGATCCTTTTACTTTAACCTATCAGGAGGCCATTCCCAGGGATACCCTGCGGCCCGGGAGAGGGGGAACATTGAAAAAATTCGGGAAATTGGAACCCAGGATTTCCATGTCCTATAATTTTAAGGGACAAAGCTCTATCAAGGCCAGTTACACCAAGCTAGCCCAATACTTACATTTGCTTTCCAACACCAGCTCTCCCACCCCCTTGGATGTTTGGACGCCTAGTGGCCCCTTTATTGAACCACAGTTTTTAGATCAATATGCGGTGGGCTATTTTAGAAACATTGATGGTGGAGCATATTCCCTTGAGGTGGAAGCTTATTACAAAGACATCCAAAACAGAATTGATTACATAGACGGCGCCAATCTCATAGCCAATAATGCCATAGAACAAGTTATCCTCAATGGGGAGGCACGCGCCTATGGTTTGGAATTGTTGCTTCGCAAGAATGATGGTCGATTGAAGGGTTGGTTAGCATACACCCTTTCCAGGTCGGAACAACGAACCCCTGGCCGGGAACCCACTTTTGATAACGGAAGGTCCAATATGGAGACTGGTATTAATTTAGGCCAATGGTACAGCACACCTTATGACAAAACGCATGACCTTGCCCTTTATGGTAGCTTTGATTTGAATGAACGTTGGAATTTCAATGCCAATTTCATCTATCAAACTGGACAACCAACCAACTACCCCATTGGTCAATTTGAATTCCAAGGTCTGGTCATCCCGTATTATGGTTTAAGAAATGAGGAAAGGCTGCCGGATTACCATCGATTGGATTTATCGGTCACTTTAAAGCCTAGACCCGCGAGAAATAAAAAGCTAAAATCTGAATGGGTTTTCAGTGTTTACAATGTATACAATAGATTGAATGCCGCCTCCATCAATTTTAGACAGAACCAGGATACTGGTAGAAATGAGGCCATTCGAACCTCTATTTTTGGAATTGTTCCAGCAATAACCTATAATTTTAAGTTTTAAAACAGCTTATGAAAAAGATATCCCCATACCTATTTTTTCTCTTCTTGCTGTTTTCATGCGAAGATGTGATTGAAGTGGATGTTCCTGCGGAAGAACCCAGATTAATCGTTGAGGCCCTGATCAGATTGGATCCCAATGATTCCTTCCATATGCCAGTGGTCAAAGTGTCATTGACGAGTTCCTTTTTTGGAAGTATTCCGCTCACAGGGCTTAGAGATATAACCATTATAAATCTCAGCTTACCCACTGCGGGTGGAGGAAACTTCATTGTATTGGAAGAAACAGCTCCAGGCTCTGGAGAGTACCAAGACCCAGATCCAGTACCTACGCGTTTTTTTGAAGGTGGGGAACTTTTACTACAGTTGGAACATGAAGGGCGTCGTTATTTTGCCCGAACGTTTTATGCACTCTCCGCACCCATGGACGACCTCCAACAGGGTGATGAGACCCTATTTGATGATGATGACATTGAACTCGAGGTTACCATCACCGATGATGGCACAGCGGACAACTTTTATGTACTGGACTATGGTGAGGGAGAGTTTTTAGCCCTTGAAGACAAATTCTTTAATGGGGAGCAGTTTAGTTTCTCCTTTTTCCCGGAACGAACATTGAATCCTGGCGATGAAGTGACTGTAAGCATCATGGGGGCCGACCGTGAATTTTTCAACTATATGGACCTATTGGTGGAACAAACTACAGACAATCAAGGGGTTTTTGAAACTCCCGTGGCCACTGCTAGGGGCAACATCTTTGATGTTACCGACCTAGATAATATTGATCTGTTTGATAATGTAGGACAACCCGACGTATTTCCCTTAGGCTATTTTGCGGTAGTTCAGGAATATAAACGCACAATTACTATAGAATAAATAATCTTTGTTTAATATCGATTTCAATGAGGAGCATAGCCTTTTGCGTCTTTTTAATTGCGTTGCTTTCTTGTGAGGAGGTGATAGACGTGGAGGTTCCTTCGGAAGAACCCAGATTAATTGTTGATGCCTTGGTTCGGGTGGATCCCACTTCCAATATTGTGGACATTGAGGTGGAGGTCGGATTAACCGATGCTTTTTTTGGTGAAATTCCCGTGACAAATTTAAAGCAGATTACTCTGGCAGGTGGGGTTCTTGTTGACTATGACAATCCCGGCTCCGGGATTTACAAAGGCACGCGTTCAGCGGAAAATCTTAAAGCATCGGAAGAACTGTTGTTACAACTTGAATGGGAAGACAAACTCTACTACGGATCAACAACCTATGCCAGTTCAGTGCCAATTGACGACCTGCGTATCGGTTCCAATACCTTATTCGATGATGACGAAACGGAAATAATCATCACCATTACCGATGATCCCAATAGAAATAATTTCTATGTGGTTGATTTGGGTTTTGGGAACTTCATTACTTTGGACGACCAGTTTTTTCAAGGTCAACAATTTAGTTTTTCATATTTCTATGATGAAAAATTCGAACCTGGACAGGAAATCACGGTAAGCGTTCTTGGCGCTGATCAGGCATTTTACAACTACATGAATTTGCTTATAGAACAGACCGAAGACGATTTAGGGGTTTTTGAAACCCCAACAGCTACTTTGCGTGGAAACATATTTGATGTAACCGAATTGGATAACATTGATTTTTTTGATAACGTGAATATTCCCAACGAATTTCTTTTGGGTTATTTTGCCGTTGTTGAGGAATATAAGCAGAGCATCACCATACCATAATCATAAAAAAGTATACAGTAACACTATTACACCAAGCCCCACCAAGCCCTGAAACAGGGTGGCCAAAGTGTGTCCCCGCAAAGCTGTTTTCACATTCATGTTGGAAAATTGGGAAACCACCCAAAAATAGCTGTCGTTTACATGGGAAACAGTCATAGCTCCTGCTCCAACGGCCAAAACGGCCAACGCTTTATCGGTTATGGACAGTAATCCAAAGGTGTCCAACAAGGGTGCTACAATAGCAGAAGTGGTGATAATGGCCACAGTGGAAGAGCCTTGGGCCGTTTTCAGAACAGCGGCGATCGCAAATGAAATTAGTAAACCCCCTAATCCAGAACTTTGGGTCAGGTTGAATATTTCGGCCATATCCAAAGTGCGCAGAATAGCTCCAAATGCTCCCCCAGCACCAGTTATCAAAACAATGGCACCCGCTTGTCTAAACGCCTCAGGAACCCACTGTTTTTGTTGCTCGGTTGGAATTTTACGTGCCATCATAAAGGCCAATAAAACCCCAATCAATAAAGCTATAATGGGACTTCCAAGAAAATCAAAAACAAAGAAAAGGGTTGACTTCCCTAAGGGAAAAGTGGGGTAATTGGCAACGGATTTTAATGCAATCAGAACTATAGGAACTACTAACGGCAAAAATGCGTTAAGGGGTTTAATGTTGGATTCCAATTCCTCTTTGACGTCGCTTTCTTCCTCCCCTACTTCTTGTTGTAATTTTCTACCCATAAATCGAGCCCAGAAATACCCCATCAAGGAAACAGGTATGGAAACTACAAGACCCAACAACAGAACGGTACCCAAATCGGCATCCAAAATAGCGGCTGCGGCCAAAGGACCCGGCGTTGGTGGTACAAACACATGGGCTGCGTAAAGGCCTGTTGCCAAGGCTACTGCAAAGACCATAATAGGAATCCCTGACTTTTTGCTCAGCGCCTTGTTCAAAGAAGACAATATGATAAAACCCGAATCGCAAAAAACAGGTATGGAAATAATGTATCCGGCCAGGTTAATGGCCAATGGCGATTTTTTAAGTCCAATCAATTTTAAAATAGAATTGGCCAAAACCTTGGTACTCCCTGTTTTTTCAAGATAAATCCCAATTACGGTTCCAAACGCAATGACCAGACCAATTCCTGATAAGGTTTTCCCAAATCCATTGCCCATCGTTTCCATAATATTTTGAGGAGAGAGTCCCAAGAGAAAACCAGAAACCACCGCGGCCAAGGTCAGGGAAAAAACGGGGTGCATTTTAAACTTGATGGTCGCCACAATGATAAAAACGACCACTAGGGCCAAAACAAGGATTTCCATATTATTTTTTTAGAAAATGTCCTTTAAATATAGGCTAAACTTGCTACTTTAGTTCCTATGCATACCGATAAAAAATTATTGGCAAAAGGCCTCAAATTCATAGGCTATACGGTAGCCGTTATGTTTCTGGCCCCATTTACTATTTACCAAGCTTTTAAAAACGAGGGGCATCCTGCCTATTGGCCTGTGTTGATCGTGGGTTTGGTATTGGCTGTAGTTGCCATTGGCCTAGGGTTTTACACCATCAAAATTTTTATGGAAGCTTTGTTCGGAAAAAAAGCAAAGGATTAATCCTTTGTGGTCTTGCTATTTTTCCACTTGTTGCTCAATTGGGCATAATCGTAATCCAAAACCGATTTTTGCCGTTCCAATCGCTTGGAGGCAAAAGCGCGTTGTAAAATGTCCTCAATGAGGTAGTCTTCATGGATTTGCTCTGGATGGAATTCTTCCTTAATACTTATTTTGAAAGCCTTCGCGGTAGTGTTGTACCAAAAAGCCCGCCATCCGTTTCGGAGTTCCTTCACCAAATCAAAAGCGGTTTTCCCGGTTTGGCGATAAATGAGTTTGACCAAAATCTGACCTTCGGTTCGGGTTAGTTTTTTAAGTTCCGCGGAAAACTCTCCCTCAATATATTTTTGAACTTTTTTGGTGTACTTCTTTCGATGCCTTTTCTTTTTGATGTTGGCCAGGCTATCGTTCAACTCTACCAAACGCTCTGCTGCCAATTTCGCATAGGGATACACCTTTAAGGTCTTTCTTCTCAAGATATAATACCGAAGCTTTTCCTTTCGGTTGGCAAATTCCAGCCTACCAAAAAGATATACCTCGTCCAGTGCTATGGAACTATGTAAAATGGAGTCCCCTTCAAACCGAACATAGTAATCAGTGAGGGAATCCTTTTCGGTTTCTTGGGTAAAACCTAAGGCGCATAGCAGCAGAAAAACGATACTTGTGTAGAAACGCATCATTCTAAAATAAGACAAAAGTCCTGCCAAAATTAAGGATAAAGCAAGGAAATGGCTATTAAATAAAAGTGAATATTATTAAGTTTGTGGACTAAACTACATACATGGCATCATCAAAAATTATCACTGCTAAATCACTTAAATTCTTCGAGAAATACCTGAATAATGCCTCCCCTACAGGTTATGAATGGGAAGGTCAAAAAATATGGATGGACTACCTAAAACCCTACGTGGACGAATTTATTACGGACACCTATGGCACGGCGGTAGCGGTAATAAATCCAGATGCCAAGTACAAGGTGGTGATTGAGGGGCATTCCGATGAAATTTCTTGGTATGTGAATTATATCACGGACAATGGATTGCTCTATGTCATCAGAAATGGCGGGAGCGACCACCAAATTGCGCCCTCAAAATGGGTGAACATCCATACCAAAAAAGGGATTGTGAAAGGTGTATTTGGCTGGCCCGCCATCCATACCCGTAACCGAGCCAAGGAGGAACCGCCCAAGTTGGATAACATATGTATTGATATAGGGGCCAAAGACAAAGAGGAGGTTGAAAAAATGGGGGTTCATGTGGGCTGTGTCATTACCTATCCGGATGAATTCCAAGTGTTGAACAAAAACAAATTTGTTTGTCGTGCCATTGATAATCGTGCTGGGGGCTTTATGATCGCAGAGGTTGCCAGATTGCTTCATGAAAACAAGGTGAAGCTTCCGTTCGGATTGTATATCACCAACTCGGTACAGGAAGAAATTGGACTGCGTGGTGCGGAAATGATCACCCAGACCATTAAACCCGATGTGGCCATTGTAACAGATGTATGCCACGATACCACAACTCCAATGATTGACAAAAAGAAGGAAGGAGAAACTGCAATTGGTTCCGGCCCCGTGATTTCCTATGCTCCTGCTGTGCAAAATAAGCTACGGGAGCGCATCATAGAAACCGCGGAAGCCAAGAAAATTCCATTCCAACGATTGGCTTCTTCCCGTTATACGGGAACCGATACAGATGCATTTGCCTACAGTAACGGTGGGGTGGCATCAGCCCTAATTTCATTGCCACTTAGGTATATGCATACCACCGTGGAAATGGTGCACAAAGATGATGTCGAAAACGTCATCAGACTGATTTACGAGACACTCCTTAACATTAAAGAAGGAGAGACCTTTAGTTACTTTGACTAAGTTGTCATTCCCGCGAAAACGAGAATCTTTTATTATTAACCAATGGATTCCTGCCTACGCAGGAATGACACTAATGAAGTGATTCATGGATGAGTTGATAGACATCCTGGATGAAAACGGGAACCTAACGGGTCAGACCTGTTTAAAGTCCGAAGCGCATCTTAAGGGGTATTTCCACCCCACTGTTCATGTTTGGTTATATACTTCAAATGGAAAAGTGCTATTTCAAAAAAGGGCAGCAAATAAAAATACTTTCCCAGGACTTTGGGATGTTTCGGTAGCTGGCCACATTGGCGCTGGGGAAGATGTGATTGAAGCTGCGATACGGGAAGTAAAGGAGGAAATCGGTCTAATGGTTAAAGTTGGAGATTTGGAGAAAATAGGTTATTTCCTATCCGTCCATCAACATAGCAAAACCCTAGTGGACAGAGAATTTCATCATACTTTTCTTTGCGAATTGGAAGTTCCCTTGTCCCAGCTCGTCAAACAAGAAAGCGAGGTAGACGCTTTGGATTTTATGGATTTGGAAACGTTTACGTCAAAAGTTGAACTCAACCAAATGGACGGTTTTGTTCCCAACGATACCAGCTATTATTCAACAGTGATTAAAGAAATATCCAGAAGGCTATAAGCGTTCAATAAACTCTCCTGGGTTATCCAAAGAGTAGGTCTCCTGCGTACCTTGGGCCATATCCTTAACCACAAACTGTCCCTGTTCCAGTTCTTGTGCGCCAATCAAAACCACATATGGAATATTCCTGCTATTGGCATATTTCATCTGCTTTTGCATTTTGGTATTCGTCGGGTACACTTCGGCCTTGATACCCTTGGACCTCATCCCATTCACCAATGTAAGGGCCGCCATGCTCTCCTGCTCTCCAAAGTTTACACAGAGTACATCAACCGATTTGCTTACACTGCTTGGGAACAGATTCAATTCTTCCAAAACCAAATAAATACGGTCCAATCCGAAAGAAATACCCACACCGCTAATGTCTTTTAGCCCAAAAATTCCCGTGAGGTCATCATAACGTCCACCTCCACCAATAGAGCCCATTTTTACACCTTCAGGAGCACTGACTTCAAAAATGGCACCCGTATAGTAGTTCAGTCCACGTGCCAATGTCACATCCAGTTGAAGTTGGGCAGATTGTAATCCAAGTGCCTCAACATTTCTGGTGATTTCATCCAGTTCCGCAACCCCTGCCATACCTATTTCAGATTCCACCAACAATGATTTCAGTTGCTCCAATTGCTCCATATTGGAGCCAGACATGGCAAACAAGGGACTTGCTTTTTCAATGGCACTTTCTGAAATTCCCTTGGCCAACATTTCCTTTTTTACGCCCTCCTCTCCTATCTTGTCCAATTTGTCCAAGGCCACCGTAAAGTCAATAAGCAAATGTTTGGCTCCAATGACTTCAGCTATACCAGACAATACTTTTCTATTGTTGATTTTGATGGTGGTACCTTTCAATCCCAAATCTGTAAAGACTGCATCATATAGTTGAACAAACTCCACTTCTTGAAGCAGAGACTTGGCCCCGACTACATCGGCATCACACTGATAAAACTCACGAAAACGTCCCTTCTGGGGCCTATCGGCACGCCAAACCGGTTGGATTTGATACCGCTTAAACGGGAAATCGATTTCATTTTGATGCATGACCACATAACGGGCAAAGGGTACCGTAAGGTCATACCTGAGCGCTTTCTCTGTAATTTTCGGCGTCAGCGAAGCCGAATTCTTGGAACTATAGGTAATATCGTCCACTTTGGAGATAAAGTCGCCAGAGTTCAAAATCTTGAAGATAAGCCTATCCCCTTCATCGCCATATTTGCCCATTAGGGTTTCGGAATTTTCAAAGGATGGGGTTTCTATGGGTTGGAACCCATACACCTCAAAATGTTTTTTGATGGTTTGGATGATGTAGCTACGTTTGGCAACTTCAGTTGGTGAAAAATCGCGCGTTCCCTTGGGAATGGATGGTTTTTGTGGCATGAAAACTGGTAATTCTCGTGCAAATATAAGGGCTTTGCCATTCAATGAACAATTATCAATATGACAATTATTTTGAGGAAGGTTGAACTGTACAATCAATGTTCAAATGTTTGTTTCACCCTTTAAATCAAAAATTTTGAATAAGGGATTTAAACATTCAACATTAAAAACTAAGAATTAAAAACTATGCATGGTGCATTTGGCATCGCGCATCCGACTTCTAACAAATCACGAGATCATCTTTGTAAGTTTGACACGAATTTCACAAATTCACCACAAATGCCAGACATCTAGCATCTCACATCAAGCAAGTTTACAACCCATTCATTACTTGGGCCGACACGAATTGCACAAATTGGTTCGAAAACTAACTAACTCCAATATTCTTTTCTAGAAAAACCGCGTACGTCAACTCAAAAAGGGTATCCATCAATTTACAATTCACAAAACTTCCTTCTTGTGGTATGTTAAGGAACTAAAAGTGAATATTATGAGACCACATAGAATTTGGCTTTTGTTTCATTCCGCAGTTACTCTTTTGTTGTTTTCCTGTTATGGTGAAGATGGGGCCGTAGGCCCAGCAGGTGAGCAAGGAGAAAACGGTTACCATTGTTGGGACTTGAACTTAAATGGCATAAATGACCTAGATGAAGATGTCAACCAAGATGATGAATGGAACGGGTTGGACTGTTTGGGGCAGGATGGACTAAACGGTGTTAACGGTATCAATTGCTGGGATCTGGATGGTGATTGGTTCAATGATGAAGATGAGGATGTGAACAGTGATGGTCAGTGGAACGCGTTGGATTGCCAAGGGGAAGATGGGAATGCCAATGTGCAAAGGATTACTTTGGCTTTTGACAATGCATATTTTAATGAATACACTGCTTTATTTATAGCTCCTGAGTTAAATCAAAAAACTTTGCAAAGTCATATTATGCTGTTCACTTTAGAGCATATTCAAAATGTAAACTTATCAACCTTTCTAGCAATCCCTGGCGGATTGGCAGAAATAGATAGAAAATACGATGTTTTCTGGTTTACCAATGGGTATGTCTATATCGTAGTTTCCAATTTTGACGGGACCGATACCAACCCAGGATGGACTGATACTTGGGACTTTCTCCATATTACCTTTATCAAAATCTCTGCATTAAAGGACGAGGATGAACTATCAACAATTAAAAAAAGTTTAAGTGAATTCGGTATTAATATTCAGGATTTTGATGCCCTTGTCCCCTACTTTGACGATGAGTAAAGTTTGTGTCCAGGGATTCGGATGGCTTGACACTAATTGCACGAATTTACTCGAAAGTCATTGATATAGAACCTCAGCATTCAACATTAAAATCTAAGAACTGAAAACTATGCATGGTACATCTGGCACCCAGCATCCGACATCTAACAAATCACAAGATCATCTTTGTAAGTTTGACTCGAATTTCACGAATTCACCTCAAATGCCAGACATCTAGCATCTCACATCAAGCAAGTTTACAGCCCATTCATTACTTGGGCCAACACGAATTACGCAAATTGGCTCGAAAGCAATTGGTAAAACCTCAGCATTCAACATTAAAAATTTAGAATTGAACATCGAGTCTCCAGCATCAAACAACCAAATTCCAAAAATCCAAACATCTAACAATCCAGCCAAAGCTACTCCATAATCTGCTCAAACCATTGGTACAGCTCTCCTTTGGTTATGGCAGCTCCTTGTTGGATCAAATCAAATTTGTCCTTGTTCTTGTCGTCGGAATAGGCTTTGGACGCGGTAAGGTACTCTACAAAATCGGATTGGAAATTGCGCTTAAACCAGCCAAAACCTTCCTCTGTCCGTAAATCAATTTCGGGATTGAGCACTTTTACAGAGAAGAGCTTCATCTCCTTGTCCGTTAGATGGAACAAGTGCATATGCATTTCCGAAATGTTTTCAAGATACTCTACCTTGGACAGCACTCCTTCCCAAACCAAATCACTAAAAACATCTATTTCCTCCTCTGCAACCTGGGGTTTTTCTTTCTTGATACTTGCCCACTCTTCCGCTGTTATGGACTGGGTAGCCAAAAAGTTGATAAACTCAGGATGCAACTCTTCCAATTGTTGTTGCGTCAATCTTGCGTACTTCATTGAATCAGATTCCTTTAATTCGGCAAAAGTAAAAAAGGCCACGCAGTTGCGCAGCCTTTTTAGCTTATAAATTATGTTCTTTTAGTTGAAGATGTACCGTACTCCAAACTGGGCTTGCCATCTGGACAACAAGCTAGTATCCGAACTAAAGGTTTCTGTCAAACTCTCATCGAAACTATAAGTTGGATTATTGTTGTCATCAATGGTTACACCCAACACCTGCTGGTTGGTCGGGATTTCAACAACACCCCACTCAGAACTGATCAAGTTGCCAACATTCAACACATCCAAACTCAACTGGATGGTATTCTTGCTTGCAATCTTAATATCCTGCAGAATTTTCAAGTCCCAACGCCCTCTCCAAGGTGCCAAAGCACCGTAGCGCTCTGCATAAGAGCCTCGGTTTTCACTCAAATAGTCATCTTGTTGAATAAAGGCTTCAAATGCAGCTGCATCCCCAGCTTCAGCAAAATTCATTTGGTTGACTTCCGCAGAGGTTGGGATGTATAACAGATCATTGATACTTGATCCATCCCTATTGATGTCACCTCCATAGATATAATTGAAACGACCTCCCTGAGCGTATTCAAAAAATGTGGAAATGGTAGTTCCTGTCTTAAACACTTTGGAAATAACCCCCACAAAACGGTGGGTATCCCCATATCTTGAATAGGACAACACATCTGCATTGGCATCATTGACTATGGCGTTGGCGGCAAAGGCATCACTGGTAATCTCAGCTTCAATGGAATTCACATCCTTTGAATTCAAGTAGCTATAAGCCAAGCTGGCATAAAGGCCGTTATCCCATGTTTTTTGTCCCTTGAACACCGCATTCCAAATTCTTCCTTCATCGGAATTGGAGAATACATAAGCATTGTTAATCAAATCCGTTGCGGCATACACGGCTCTGTTATCCACTCCTTGTAAGGTCTCTGAAGGAGAAGTCAGTCCCCAGTTTTGAACGTGAGGCCCGTTGATGTCCTTTGAATAGGAGAAATCAGCAGTCAAAATCCAGCCATTGTTCAAGCGCTTGTCCGCACCCAAACTGGTTCGGAACACTTGTGGCCATTGGAAATCGGGGTCTACTGCAGTTAGGAAAAATACATTGGGGTTGGCTATCTGGTTGCCCAACCACACAAATGGGAAGCGGCCAGTAAAAATCCCAGAACCACCTCTAATCTGCAAATTCCCATCATTATTCACGTCCCAATTGAATCCAACACGGGGAGAAATCAGCCAATCATTGGTGGGTAAATTGGTGTTGTCTATCAATACCGTTTCCCCATTATTGGGATTTACATAAGGAATATTCGGAACCACTGCTGGTGCCCTATCAATAACGTCTTGGGCTTTTTCTGCAGAGTCAAAGTAAAGCGGTCTATCCACTCGTAGGCCATAGGTAAGCTTGAAATTTTCAGTGGCATTCCACTCATCCTGTGCGTAAAAAGCCATTTGACCTACGTTGGTTTCCGCCAATGCCCAACCTCCTGCATTTCCTTCTCCTGCGGCATTTAAGGCATTGTTGGCGGCTATAGCCGCATTGAACTGACCTTGATAAACATTGACCAACGCAGCTTCCCCTGCAGCATCCAAACCTCTAAAATCGGCTATGGAACCTGTTGGGAAAAACACTCCTTGAGCACCATAAACCCCTAAGTTAAAGGAGTTGTCAAATTGGAACTTCTCAAAAGAGAACCCAACGGTGAACGTATGGTCTCCCTTAAAAAAGTTGAGGTTATTTGTTAATTGAAAAACCTTCTGGTCCAATCTATTGTTGATGGAGAAAGGCTCATGTCCTGCAATGATGTAATTTGATGCCCCATTTTCATCCAGCAATGTGATGGTCGGTGCTGGAGTTGATTTCGGATTCCTGAAATCGTCAAAATGGGTATAGCCTACTTGCAACTTGTTGATGGCCTCATCAGAAAGCGTAGAGTTTAATTCAATTTGTACCGATTGAATTCTGTTGTTGATCTCATATCCAGCATTTTCAAACTGCAAAGTGGATAGGTTTGGTCCTCTAAAGCCCAAAGCAGTTGGGTGGGCCGGCTTTTCCTTGGAAGCGTCCAAGAAATTGTAAATGATGGCCAATCGGTTATTGTCGTTTATGTTCCAATCCAATTTGAAGATCCCCTTGGTCGATTCCTGATCAAAATTGAAACCTTCAAACCTTCCTGGGTTATAGAATTGTCCATCCCCGATGGAAACTTGACTTAGAATATTGGATACCAATTCAAAATCCGAGGCCAAAACCCTGGATTCGTTGATACCACCCCTACCTCTATTGGGAACAAAACCGTTGGATCCCAAATCTGTACGGTCGTCTTTTTCAAAGTTGGCAAAGAAGAACAGCTTATTCTTAACGATTGGACCGCCAATACTTATACCGTATTGGGATTGACTAAGGTCAGCTTTAAACACGTCATCCCCAGCTACTTTTCCTCCAGTTAAGCTTTCATTTCTATAAAATCCATAAACCGTTCCATAGAATTCATTGGTACCGCTTTTGGTCACCGCATTTACGGAAGCCCCTGTAAATCCGGATTGGGTTACGTCGTAAGGCGCAGTGGTAACCTGAATTTGGTCAATGGCGTCAATGGAAATAGGATTTGCATCCGTTTGTCCTCCAGGTTGTGCGGCATCCAATCCAAAAGGGTTATTGAAAATAGCCCCATCCAAGGAGAAATTGTTGAATTGGTCGTTTCTTCCCCCAAAGGAACCTGCACTTGCGGTAGGCTCTAGACGGGTAAAGTCATTGGTTGACCTTGAAATGGTGGGCAATCGGGTCAATTCACGTCTGCCAACACTGGTTTCTGCCCCGGTACGGTCGCTGCCAAAAGTCCCCGTTTGATCGGACACAACAACAACCTCCTCCAACGCTTGGCTATCTGATGCCAATGCCATATTGTGGTTGTAAGTCTTACCCAGCGATAGGAAAATATCGCTTTGCACATTGGTTTTAAATCCAACATAGGAAATGGTTACCTCGTAAGGCCCCCCAACCCTTAAGTTAAGAAGGTTATACCTTCCCTCCTCGTTGGTAATAGCTCCGTAGCGCGTACCTGTAGGTGTGTGCACCGCTACCACATTCGCCCCTAAAAGGGGGGCGTTCTGATCATCAACAACAGTTCCTCTGATGTTGGATGTGGTGACTTGTGAAAAAGCCGAGGTGGATACCATTAGTAACAGTATCCCCAACAGTAAATTTTTCTTCATAGATGAGTTAGTTTTTTGAGTACCTACAAACATAGACAAAAAAAAGAGCTATGCATGCATAGCTCTTCATAACTTATTAACTGAATGTTAAGGAAATCCTTACTTGGCTTCAGCAATAACTTCAAAAGGGAAATCAACGATTACCTCTCTGTGCAATCTGATCTGGGCATTGTAAGGCCCAACTCTTTTGATGGTTCCTCCTTTGATATTGATAAACTTTCTTTCGATCTGATGACCAGCTTTATCCAATGCGGCTGCCAAATCGATATTGCTAACGGAACCAAACAATTTGTCACCAGCACCCACTTTGGCAGGGATACGGATTTCCAATTGCTTTAAGGCGTCGGCCAATTTAGTGGCCTCGTCAACAATCTTCTTTTCTTTATGGGCTCTTTGCCTAAGGTTTTCTTCCAATACCTTTTTGGCAGAAGGGGTAGCCAAAGCGGCCAACCCTTGAGGAATAAGGTAATTTCTTCCGTAACCGTTCTTTACCTTAACGATATCGTCCTTAAAACCCAAATCCTGTATATCTTCTTTTAGAATAAGTTCCATTCTTCAGTATTTTTTATTTCAACATATCGCCAACATATGGCATTAAGGCTAGGTGACGGGCTCTTTTTACAGCTTGTGCCACTTTTCTTTGGTATTTCAAAGAGGTTCCGGTAAGTCTTCTAGGAAGCAATTTACCTTGCTCGTTTACCAATTTCATCAAGAAATCCGGGTCTTTGTAATCAATGTACTTGATACCTGACTTTTTGAACCTACAGTATTTCTTTTGCTTGTTGGTCTCAATGTTCAATGGGGTCAAATACCTGATTTCCCCATCTTTCTTTGATTTTGCTTGTTGTTCTATAGATGCCATAGCCCTATGCGTTTGCTTTTAATTTGGTTCTTCTTTTTTCTGCCCAAGCAATAGCATGCTTGTCCAATTTAACGGTCAAAAAACGCATAATACGTTCATCTCTTCTAAATTCCAATTCGTAGGGAGCAATTGCTTCACCTGGAACGGTAAATTCAAACAAGTGGTAAAAGCCACTTTTTTTGTGCTGAATGGGATAGGCCAATTTCTTAAGTCCCCAGTTTTCCTTGGAGACCATTTTGCCACCATTCTTAATCAAGAAATCCTCAAATTTCTTGACTGTTTCCTCTATCTGGGTCTCAGATAGAACGGGATTCAAAATGAAAACAGTTTCGTAATGGTTCATATATTATTATTTTAAAGGAGCGCAAAATTAGTAATAAAAGCTCACCTCCGCAAGAAAAGGTAAATTTCTTCGTTTAAGAGTCAAGAGTTATTAACAATAATGAACCAACTAAACCTTCGTAACGTATATGGTAATGTACACAACAAAATAGACCATGTTTACATCTTTTGTTGCAGTTAAACATCCTTTTTGTGTAATTTGCCGATGATTTAAAACCCTACAAATCACCCCATTCTATGAAATTAAAAAGTATAATTGTAGACGACTCCTCCATGCAGCGGATGGCCGTTGCAAAATTGGTCAACAATCACCCACATCTTGCCCTTGTAGCCGAGTATAGCAATGCTATTGAAGCCAAAAATGGGTTAAAGAACCACGACATTGATCTTATCTTTTTAGATGTTGAAATGCCGATCATCAGTGGGTTTGACCTTTTAGAGGCCCTAGAGAACCCACCACAGGTTATTTTGATTACTGGAAAACCTGATTATGCCCTTAAAGCATTCGATTATGATGTAACCGATTATCTTCATAAACCCATTACCCTAGCCCGATTTGAATCCTCTGTAAAAAGAGCGGTTGCCAAATATGAGCAAATGAACCGGGTTGATGAGGATGAAGAACACATCTTTGTAAAAAGTAACCTTAAAAAACGTAAGGTTATCCTAAACGATATTAAATGGATAGAAGCCTTGGGTGATTACATCAAATTGGTAACGGATGAAGCCAATATCGTAATCCTATCCACCATGAAGGCTTTTGAAAAGCAGCTTCCTGCGGAAAAGTTCCTTCGTATCCATAAGTCTTATATTGTCAATCTAGAAAAGATTGAAAAGTTCAACAGTAAAAATGTAGAGGTAGGGGGTAGACAGATTCCGTTGAGCAGAAACAAAAAGACAGAGCTGGCCGAAGCGCTGGCCAACGTATAGAAAAGTTATATGTGGTCCACATTGTAGACCAGTCTCACACTTTTATACTTAGAAATAGCATTAAAAGATTTTTCAATTCTTTTAATGCTATTTTTTATTTGGACCACGGAGAGATTTCTGGGCATCTTCACCAAAATGTTCTTTAAATAATCCCGTCGGATTCTAGCCACTGGAGGATACTCCGGACCCAGCACCTGTTGCCCCAATACATTTCGCAACGATTGTGCAAACCATTCCGAGGCGTCGTTGAGCTTATTGTAATCCTTGTCTTTCAGAGTTAGCTTGATAATGCGCACCAAAGGTGGATATTTAAACTGTTCCCGCTCATAGTGTTGTTCGGCAAACATTTTATCATAATCATTGGTGGTCACCTGCTGTAAAATTTGGTGGTATGGATTATAAGTCTGAATCAAAACCTTGCCGCGCTTTTGAGTTCTTCCTGCCCTACCCGCTACCTGGGTCAACAATTGAAAGCTTCGTTCATGCGCCCTGTAATCGGGGAAGTTTAATAAAGTGTCCGCATTCATAATACCCACCAGGCTCACATTTCTAAAGTCCAATCCCTTGGTCACCATCTGGGTTCCGACCAAAATGTCCATTTCCTGTTGTTCAAATGCAGTGATGATTTTTTCGTAGGCATACTTTCCTCTAGTGGTATCCAAATCCATTCTACCTACCGAGGCTTCAGGAAACAATTCCTTCAGCTCCTGCTGGATCTGCTCCGTCCCAAATCCCTTTTTATCCAAGGTATGACTCCCACAGGCCAAACACGCGTGTTGCAAAGCCATGTGATATCCACAATAATGACATCTGAGTTGGTTCCTGTGCTGATGGTAGGTCAAACTCACATCGCAATTGGGACATTGAGCCGCGTGTCCACAAGTAGTACACTCCACAATAGGAGCATATCCTCTTCTGTTCTGGAACAGGATTACCTGCTCTCCTTCCTCCAAGGCTTCCATTATGGCATTGAACAGGCTTTCTGAAAAATGGCCTTTCATCCGTTTTTTACGGGTGGCCTCCTTGATGTCCACCAAATTTATATCCGGCATTAGCACATTTCCGTAACGGTAAGCAATAGCGGCATAACCGTACTTGCCCTTTTTCGCATTGGCCATGCTTTCAATACTGGGAGTAGCAGACCCTAACACACAATGGGCCTTATGATAAGCTGCCAAGACCATGGCGGCATCCCGGGCATGATATCTAGGAGCCGGATCAAATTGCTTAAAAGAACTTTCATGTTCTTCATCCACAACTACCAAACCCAAATTGGAATAGGGCAAAAATAGGGATGAGCGGGCACCAATGACTATTTGTGCCTTCTCGGCATTCTTCAGCACATTGTTCCATACCTCTACCCTTTCATGGATGCTGTATTTGGAATGATATACAGAAACCTTGGACCCAAAATAATGTCGTAGTCTATTTATGAGCTGGGAGGTCAAAGCAATCTCTGGAAGTAAATACAAAACCTGTTTCCCTTGATCCAATACATCTTGTATTAATTTGAAATAGACCTCGGTTTTTCCCGCCGACGTAACTCCGTGCAACAATACAGGTTTGCTTTCTGAAAAACCCGATTTAATGGTTTCCAGGGCTTCTTGTTGATGTGGGTTAAGCATTATCGCATCCACCGAGGAAGATTCCTGCTGCTGTTGCACCCGATCCGTTCGGATATGGAATTCTTCCAGTACGGATTTATCAATCAAAGCTTTGATTACAGCTTTGGAAGCTGCACTCTCCCGTTCCAAATCGGTAACTTTAATGGGCTTTTTGTTCACCGCCTGCAATTGGAACAATGAAAGTACCACTTGACTTTGTTTTGGAGCCCTGGTCAATTCCTGAAGCAGTTGCTCCAATTTATCCTCAGCCTGATATTCCTCAGCCAACTTTACATATTGTACCAGCTTGGGTCTGTACTGTTCATACAGTTCTTCTTTTTGCAGCACCACTCCTTTTTGCACCAACCTATTGACGAGGGGGAGAACGTTCTTTTTATCCACAATACCACTGATCTCTCCAATTTTTAAGGCTGATTGATGCTGCAGGGCTTCAAAAATGAGAAATTCATCATCCTTTAGCCCCATTTCGTCCACCTCTGCCTCCTTGTTGGGCAAAATCAGGGTTTCACTTTCCAACAAAAAAGCACTGGGCAAGGCACTTCGTAAAACTTCTCCCAAAGTGCACATATAGTACTTGGCAATCCATTCCCAATGCTGAAGTTGATAGGTGTTTACCAAAGGAACTTCGTCCAAAATCTGATAGATCTCCTTGGCCTCATAGGCCTGTGGTTCATCTTGGTGGATGTTGTAAGCCAGTGCTGTGTAAATCTTGGACTTCCCAAAGGGAACAGCTACCCGCATACCAGGTTTCAGAAAAGCGGCCTCCTCCGAAGTGATTTTATAGGTAAAAAGTCTTTCCAAGGGAATTGGAAGCACAACATCCAAAAAATACTGCATACCCTTATTCGTCAGTTATTCTATGCCAGGTTTGGGTGCGGTAGAAAAATGCCAGATAACCCCTGACCTTTAGTTTATTTTTATCTTCTGGATCCAACCATACCTTTCCCCGATATGTAGACCCGCTTTCAGGATCCAATAGACCTTCTCCCCTAAATTCCCCTTTGGAATTTGGCTTAAAGTTTCGCATGATATGCATCCCTTTAACGGGTTTATCCTTGAGGTCACCTTTGCATTTTATACAAAGGGCGTTCTCCCTCCCTTTTTCCAAGGTTTGAAGGATTTTGGCCTGAAGTAATCCATTCTTTTCATACACTTCCACTATACCCTTGGCCACTCCCGTTTGGTCATCCACAGTTCGCCATTTACCAAAAACACTTTGTGCTTGCGCCATGGCACCTACCATTAGACAAAACATCACAAGAATTGCACTATTCCTTCTGTTGTAATTCATGTTTTTTCTTCAAAGAATTCAGGGTGGCATTCAATTCAAATCCCAGTAATAGGATATTCGAATTCAACCATATAAAAACCATTAAAATCAAGAGACCTCCCAATGCGCCATACAGCTCGTTGTAGCGGGCAAATTTTTCCACATATACCCCAAACAAATAGGATGTAAGCACAAACAAGAGCGTGGTCATCAGCGCACCTGCAGAAAAAAATCGGGCCTTTCTTCCTTCCGCAGTACCAAAATAATAGAGAATTGCTGTAGTGAGATAAGACAAAATCATAAAAAACAAGATTTTGGATATCTGAATGCCAACTGTATCACCCTTCTCCACATCATAACCCAATGTTTTACCCAAATATTCACTGGTGTACTCCACAATGTAGAACTCAAAATAGACAAATGCTACGGCTCCAACAATCAGAAGTATGGATAGAATCAATCCCACCATTAGCGCATAGGCATACTGGCGAAAAAAATTGCGTGTCAGCTCTACGTGATAGGAGTTCTCAAAACCCCCGAAAATGGAATTGACCCCATTGGCCACCAAAAAAATGGACAGCAGAAATGTCGAGGAAAGCAAGCCTCCCCTTTTTTGATCTTTGATCTGTTGATAGATGTCACCAAAATAATCACTGGTAGCGGAGGGCAAAAAGATTCCAGGAAAATGAGGAATTGGGCATCAAAATTCTCGTTTCCCACACTGGCATACGGAATTATAAAGGGCAACAAGGTCACTAAAAAAATCAAGAGCGGAAAAAGTGCCATAAAAAGGCTAAAAGCAATGGAACTGGCTCTGGCCGATAGTGTACCCTTAACAATTCCCAAGAGGTACATTTCAGTCAAATCATAAAAGGACAAGCCCTCGAACGCCCTTAGCTTAATGCTTTTGAGCAATCGCACCAACCAGTTTACCACTGGAATCTTCTCTAACCGTTCTTCTATAGCCAATGACATTAAACTGCTTTTAAACTCAAATCCAAATTGTGCACGGAATGGGTCAAGGCCCCTGAGGAGATATAATCCACCCCACATTCCGCATATTTGCGAATGGTCTGCTCGTTGATGCCTCCCGAGGATTCTGTAAGGCATTGATCTCCTATTAGAGCCACCGCTTTTTGGGTGTCCGAATAATCAAAATTGTCCAAGAGTATTCTGTAAACCCCGTTGGATTGCAAAATTTCTTCGACTTCCCCAAGGTTTCTGGCCTCTACTATAATTTTTAGTTCTCGCTTGGATTCCTTCAAATATTGCTGTGTTTTTTCGATGGCTTTTGTAATTCCTCCAGCAAAATCGATATGATTGTCCTTGAGCATGATCATGTCATACAATGCAAACCTATGGTTTTCACCTCCCCCAATCTTAACCGCCCATTTTTCCAATGCCCGAATTCCTGGTGTGGTTTTTCGGGTATCCAATATCTTAGTCTGTGTTCCTTCCAATAATGTTACAAAAAAGTTGGTTTTAGTGGCGATGGCACTCATGCGCTGCATGGCGTTAAGCACTAAACGCTCCGCCTTTAAAATGTTTTGGGAACTTCCCGAAACATAGAAGGCTATATCTCCGTATTTCACAGGCATCCCATCCGGAATCAGGACTTCCGTTTTCATCTCGGGATCCACATATTGAAATACTTGTTTGGCAAACTCCACCCCCGCCAAAATGCCCTCATCCTTCACCAAAAGTTTGGCTTTGCCCTGAGCAGAACCTGGAATACAAGCCAATGAACTATGGTCGCCATCTCCCACATCTTCCCTAAGGGCATTGGCAATAATTAAAGCTACTTCCTTCTCAAATTGATCTTGGGTAATCATGCATACGGGGTTTCAACGAAAATAGTAAAAACATTACTCACAATTCTTTTAAAAAAATGGAATTCTTGCAGTGCATTTTATCTGGTTTGTCGGTTAGTGCACAACTGCTTTTGTTGGGAGTATAACTCCCTCAAAATAGGTTGGTTATGTAATTCATCGAGTATTTAGGCAGTTAGTAAGAATAACAGTAAGGTTTTATAAGGCAAAAGTGGATTATTTCTAATTTTAATAGGATGTCGAATCAAACCTAAACCAAGATGGATATTGTCAATGATGTTGTAGCAAAGAGCAGTTCGGTAGAAGAAGTAAGTTCAATCAATGCTCAGGAATTCAGGAAGAATTACTTTACAAAAAGAAGACCTGTTCTTTTAAAAGGTTTTGCCAAAGATTGGGGAGCCAAAAAAAAATGGAATCTCGATTTTTTAATGAATTTGGAAGGTGATAACCAAGTACTTCTTTTAGCCGCAAATTTTATTCAGGACGACAATCGATATAGACAAGGGTCTTTTAAGGATTATCTACAAGCTTTAAAAAGCTCGGAAACCAACAAGGAGGTAATGAAGGATTATTTGACCACCGTAGATATCTTTAAATTTTTCCCCCATCTAACTGAGGACATTGATTTTTCGCTGTTTGAAAAAAATACTGTTTCGAATTATGTAACGGGTTGGATAGGACCTAAAGGAACCATTTCAGGGTTTCACTTTGATACTGCCAATAATATGTATGCCCAAATTATGGGCAAAAAAATGTTCATTATTTCCTCTCCCAAATTTAACAGGAACATGTACCCGAGCAGTAAGCATATTGCGGATGCAGTGGCAAGTCAGATAGACCTCAATAACTTTGACCCAAAGAGGTTTCCAAAATTTGAAGATGCAGAACTTCAAGTTGCCATCCTGGAGCCAGGGGATGTCCTATTTGTTCCGCAAAAGTGGTGGCATTATGTGCAGTCACTTGATACATCTATTAGCATCAGCAACTTTGGATATACGAAAAGTGAGAAGTATACTTTGCTTCTAAAAGAACGTATTAAACACTCCTTACACAAAAGAGGTTATTACAAACCTAAAAATTGTTTTTGCTGCGATGCTTAGGGATAAGCAATGGATTCCGTAAAAGTAGATTCCGCTCTTTAAAATGGATTGAAACAAGGTTTAAATCCAAGATTTCCATTACATCCAAGATCCATTGTCCTGGTTTGTCCTAAAAAATTAATTTTGGGCATGCAAATCACTTTAATCGCCATTGGTAAAACCGACAGTGCGGAGCTTTCCACACTCATCAACATCTATGAGAAGCGCTTGGGGCACTATATCAAGTTTCAGTTTAAGATGCTTCCGGATGTAAAGAACACCAAAAACCTTTCCGAGTCACAACAAAAAGAAAAGGAAGGGGAATTGGTTTTGTCCCAAATCCATTCTTCAGACCATCTTGTTCTATTGGATGAAAATGGTAAGCACTATAGCTCCATGGAATTTTCCAAATTCCTTCAAAAGAAAATGAACAGCGGACTTAAGAATTTGGTACTTGTTATCGGCGGGCCTTATGGCTTTAGTGATGCCGTATATTCAAGAAGCCAAGAAAAACTGAGCTTATCCAAAATGACCTTTTCCCACCAAATGGTACGCTTGTTTTTGGTGGAACAACTCTATAGAGGTTTCACTATTTTGCGTAATGAGCCTTATCATCACCAATGAATTCCTTTTCAGAGGACATTAAATTGTATTTTGCCAAAAAGTCTTCCACTTTTTGGATGATTAGATGATGTGGTTTGGCCTCTTTGGTTGTCTTTTTCAAGGATTTCAGCATACGTTGCGATACTTTCTTTAGCTCATCAAGTTCCTCGCCGATAAATCCATAAATCTCCTTCTGTCTGGCAGGATCCTTCTCCACCTCCAAGACATATTGAAGGTCCGAGATGTTCTTCATGTGGGAATTGAACACTTGGGATTGGTGCCAAGCGATTTCCGATAGTTTCTTTTTTTGGTCCATTATCCGACTAATAATGGGATTAACAATAAAGAAAATCTCGAAAAATATGATGACTATGGAAAAAATGGCCAGCTCCAATTCTATGATCATCATGGTCTTGATGTCCTTTTCGGATTTATTTTGAAACAAAGTCACAATTCCGTCCATAATCCCGGTAAATCGATCCACCCGATAGCGCACATCATTGAAGGAGATTTCATCAAAATTCTTGAAATTCTTCAACTCATGATATAACCATTGCACATGGGTCTCCAACCGATTGAACTGAGCCTGTATTTCCTCATCATCAAGTGGCTCAATATTCAAAGTTGGATTACCGTTTTGTAAAAACCCGTTCATCTGATACAGCTTGGTCAGGGCCAATTTCATCTCCGCATAATCGCAATTGTGATACCTGCAGGAATATAGTTCATTGAGCACTTTCTGACTCAGCATCCGCTGTCTGCCGGCCAAGTTTACGATGAGGGCCGTAGATCGCTGCCTGCTCAAAGTGTATTGGGTCATGGACTGAATAACAATCGTAAGGAATACAATGGAGATAACCAATAGGTAGTAGGCCCTAAAGCCTTTTTTGAATATTTCGAACTTTCCTATCCTCATTTAGGTAAAATAACCGTAAGTATTTACCCACAATTTAGATGGAAAAATAAGGACAGAAAGAAAAATGTTGTGAAACGGGTATTAAAGCATGTGAAATCCCCTATTCAGGAAAAGTAAAACTGGTTGATTAATAAAGAACCCTAAACTTAATGGTGTTTTCCACATTCTTAAGGGCCTTAACCACTTCTTTGTTGTACTCCTTATCCAAATCGGTAATCACATAGCCCACTTTGTCGTCCGTGGACAGGTATTGTCCCGTAATGTTCATCTCATATTCGGCCAACACTTTACTGATCTTCGCCATAATACCAGGAACATTCTTGTGAATATGAAGGAACCTGTGGGCATTGGTCTGTTTGGGCAATCTGATATTTGGAAAGTTTACCGCGTCAACGGTATTCCCGGAGTTGATATAATCCATAATCTTATTAGGCACAAAATCCGCAATATCCCTCTGGGCCTCTTCGGTACTTCCGCCAATATGGGGCGTAAGAATCACATTGGGCAATCCTTGCAAGGCTGTTTCAAACTTGCCGTTGCTTCTCGGTTCCGATGGATACACATCTACAGCGGCACCGCCCAATTTCCCTGTTTTTAGGGCAGCTGCAAGAGCTTCAATATCCACTACAAAACCCCTTGAAAGGTTAATCAGGATAGCTCCGTCACGCATTTGGTTGAGTTCTCTTTCTCCAATAAAGTTTTTATTGGCTTTGTTGTCATCCACATGAAGGGTAACCACATCAGAGACACCAAGTAAATCTTCAAGGGTACTACATTTTGTGGCATTCCCTAAGGCCAATCTATCCGCAACATCATAATAATATACCCGCATGCCCATGGCTTCTGCCAGTACAGACAATTGCTTTCCAATATTCCCGTAACCAACAATCCCTAAGTTTTTACCACGGACCTCCCTAGAGTTGATGGCGGTTTTGTTCCATTCCCCCTTATGGATTTCGGTGCTGCGGGTAAAAATGTTTCGTTTGAGCATTACAATCTGACCTATGGCCAATTCCACCACAGACCTTGTATTGCTATAAGGCGCGTTGAAAACCACTACCCCTTTCTGTTTGGCGTGCTCTAAGTCAATTTGGGTAGTTCCAATGCAGAATGCACCAACTACCAACAACTTATTGGCAGCATCCAACACCTTCTGGGTAACCTGTGTTTTGGAACGAATTCCCAACACGTGGACTCCTTTGATCCGTTCTATCAGTTCGTCTTCCGATAAGCTGTGCTTTACCAGTTCCACGGAAAAACCGTCTTCAGAAAGGTTCTCAAAAGCATCAGGATGCACATTTTCCAACAACAAAATCTTGATTCTGTTTTTGGGATAGGATAAATTTCTTGGTAAATCGTTCACGTACAGGAATTCATCTAGGTTAGGAGCAACATGATCGGCATTGCTGGCAGCTTTCTCACGATGCACATTTTCAGTATAGGCAAAAAACTTGTCGGCAATTCCAGCTTCGCGCATAACATAGTCGCTATAGCCGTCCCCAATGACTTGTACCTCGCCTTCCAAGTCCAAACGTTTTAGACATTCTATCTTTCCATTATGCGAGGCCAGTACGTTGTCCTCATCAAATCCGACAATATGTCCTTCTGCATCAAAGGTAAAGGTATTGGCGTACACACGTTCCGAAGGAATGTTGTATTCTTCAACAATGGGATCAATAAATTCCTTGAACCCACAGGAAATCACATAGATATCGTCTGAGTATTTTTCAAAGAATTCTTTATTGGATGCAATGGATTTTGATATTTTCTGGCGAAGCTCTCCTACCAAACCATCCAAATCATTTTTATGGGCATTCAGCAGTTGAATCCTTCGCTCCAACGATTCGGTGAAGGAAATATCCCCATCGATACCCAAGTTGGTGATATCTTGAATTTCTTGGATAATTTCATCTTTGTTGGACTTGCCCTGTAGCGTCATTTCCGCCAAAACATCCAAAGCTTCCACCCGGGTCAGGGTGCTGTCAAAATCAAAAACATACTTGCGTCCCACTTCTACCATGAATTTCTTCAAAAAATTAAGGCATAAAATTAATCATAAATTCCATCCGTGAAATTCCAAGCTCCCAAAAACGCTCCACAATTGCGGATATATCAAAAAACACCCACAAAATGTTTCAAAATGACTAAATAATCCAACAGATGGGCTAGAACCAGCGTCGGGTGGCCTTGCAATAATTTCGATATTCCTTACCAAAAAGTTGGGTAAGGGCCTGTTCCTCCTTTGCAATCTGAAAATGATTCATATAGTACACAAATCCTGCAGCCAAAAGGGTGTTGAAGGCATTTCCAAGCCTAAGTCCATAACCCAGGAGCAGGAGAAGCATTCCCAAGTACATGGGATTTCTGGAATACTTGAAAATTCCCTTGGTAACCAATCGAGTGGTTTTGGTCAAATTTATGGGGTTGGTGGAAGTCTTGGCCCCAACAAACTGGAAAACGGCTAGGAAAAAGACCAAAAGGGCTATCACAAACAGAACATTGGACAACTCCCTCCTACCAAAAAAGTCAAAATGGCCAACAGGTAAGAACCGATTCAATAAGTACATCAAAAAACCAAAAATCACCATGACCAAAGGTGGAAGAATCTTCATGAGTAAATGGGTTAATACAAAGTTCGAAATTACTACTTTTAACCCATTGTGGATTTTATCATGAATTCGGAAGTTTGAGTTATTTTTTGAGTTAGAAACTGATAAAATAGTATCTAAGCCAAGAATTCCCTGGTAAAACCTTTGTTCTTGATACTTTTTCCAAAATAATCAAAGAAAAAAACTCGCCTTGAAACTAGTTTTTGCCACCCATAACACCCATAAGCTAAGGGAAGTCCAACAGTTGTTACCCTCTGAAATTGAATTACTTTCCTTGGATGATATTGGTTGTACCGAAGAAATTCCCGAAACTGGTAAAACCTTGGAGGCCAATGCCAAATTGAAGGCCGACTTTGTCACCAAAAAATATGGCCTCCCATGTTTTTCAGACGATACTGGGCTTCTGATTGATGCCTTGGGCGGAGCGCCTGGGGTATATTCCGCCCGCTATGCAGGGGCGCAAAAAAATGCCAAGGATAATATGGCCAAAGTGTTGAGCGAACTAAAAGACAATGACCAAAGAACCGCGCATTTTAAAACCGTGGTTCATTTAAATTTTAATGGGGAGAGTTTTGTGTTTGATGGGATTGTGAATGGAAGCATCGTACAGGCAGCACAAGGAACAAATGGTTTTGGTTACGACCCCATATTTAGACCTGACGGCTATGATACCACCTTTGGAGAACTATCGGATGCCACCAAAAACGCTATAAGCCACCGGGGGAAAGCCATCCGAAAATTGGCTTCCTTTTTCAAAAACAGGGATTTATAGTTTCCACCTTATTTAATTGGTGTACCTTTGCGCCTTTATTAACGCCGCCGGTATGGGCATGGTGTTGCGAGGGGCTTAAAATGGGTATTCGAAAATCGCTCTATGCAACATAACATATTTGCGATTTAAGGTTTACACCACTATGACAAAATTTGAAGCCTTGGGGTTGGACAAACCCCTATTGGATGCTATTTCCGATCTTGGATTTGAGACTCCCTCCGAAGTACAGGAAAAATCAATCCCAGTTCTATTACAGGAAGAAACCGACTTGGTCGCCCTGGCCCAGACAGGAACAGGTAAAACGGCTGCATTCGGTTTTCCCATGATTCAAAAAATACAGGCTGATAGCAGAACCACCCAAGGTCTTATCCTTTCGCCAACGCGTGAGCTATGTTTGCAAATTACCAACGAGCTCAAATTGTACTCCAAATACGTTAAAGGTCTAAATACAGTAGCCATTTACGGGGGTGCAAGTATCACCGAACAGGCCAGACAGATTAAAAGAGGTGCGCAAATTGTAGTTGCTACTCCAGGGCGTATGAAAGATATGATCGGTCGCGGAATGGTCAATATCTCCAAAATTGATTATTGCGTTCTTGATGAGGCCGATGAGATGCTCAACATGGGCTTTTACGAGGATATCAAGGATATACTTTCCAATACACCAGAAGAAAAATTCACCTGGCTTTTTTCGGCAACTATGCCCAAAGAAGTGGCTTCCATTGCCAAAAAATTCATGCACAAACCGCATGAAATCACGGTAGGAGCCAAAAATGCTGGGGCAACCACGGTTCAGCATGAATATTATACGGTAGGTGGACGAGATCGTTATGCCGCTCTAAAACGTTTGGCCGATGCCAATCCAGGAATTTTCTCTGTGGTATTCTGTAGAACAAAACGAGATACCCAACGCGTGGCCGAAAAGTTGATTGAGGATGGATACAATGCTGGGGCGCTACACGGAGACCTGAGTCAGAACCAAAGGGATTTGGTGATGAATGCGTTTCGGAAGAAGCAGGTGCAAATGTTGGTGGCTACGGATGTAGCCGCCAGGGGAATTGATGTGGATGATGTGACCCATGTGATCAACTACCAGCTTCCTGATGAAATTGAAACCTACACCCACCGAAGTGGACGTACAGGTAGAGCAGGGAAATCAGGAATCTCCATGGTCATTGTTACCCGTTCGGAATTGAGGAAAATCAAGGCCATTGAGAAGAAAATCAAGCAGGATTTTATTTCAAAAAAGATTCCAACAGGGATTGAAATCTGCGAAATCCAGCTATATCATCTAGCCAATAGAATCAAGGAAACTGAAATCAATCCTGAAATTGACAATTACCTCCCTGCCATCAATGATGTGTTGGATGGTTTGGATCGGGAGGAATTGGTCAAGAAAATTGTTTCTGTGGAATTTACCCGTTTCTACAACTATTATAGCAAAACCCGAGACCTAAATTCAGATGAAGGCCGAAGGGATAGAGGCGAGAAAGGGGAATCCAAAGGCAACAAGCCAAGCGATGGTTCGGTGCGATACTTCATCAATGTGGGTGAGCGCGATGGCTATGACTGGATGTCGCTCAAGGACTTCTTGCGGGATACCTTGAATCTGGAGAAAGATGACATTTTCAATGTTGATACCAAGGACAGCTTTTCTTTCTTCAATACAGAAGCCCAACTTTCGGATTTCGTGCTGCAGACTTTTACCGAATTTAAGGTTAAAGGACGTTTCATTAATGTTGAAATTTCCAAAAACCCACCAAGTTCTGGCAGGGGCGGTAGAAAACGGGACAGAAAACGAGGTCACCGCAAAGGAGGTGACAACAAGTCCTTTAGAGGAGGCCGCAGAGGTGGTTCCGGGAAAAGAGGCGGCAAAAGAAGACCTGGTTTTTATTAGTTAATTCTATATTAAATCGTGGTGAACTCCTATTTATTTTTCTTTGTTTAGTACTTTTATGGCTACACAAATTGCATGAAAAGAGTTCTACTT
The DNA here is from genome assembly GCF_965215805.1 of Flagellimonas sp. Lineage (GTDB taxonomy): Bacteria > Bacteroidota > Bacteroidia > Flavobacteriales > Flavobacteriaceae > Flagellimonas. Next base: position 3,756,293 of record NZ_OZ244124.1, read on the forward strand.
ACATTTTTCTTTCTAGTTTCTTTTATTGGTTTTTCCCAGGATACTGAAGATTCTGCTGTGGAAGGCGAGTTGAATGCCACTGTGGTCAATGCCCAAAGTGGCTTTCCCATGGTAAGCGTGCACGTAATCAATCTGAACAAGGTGGTAGGTACCATTACGGATCAGGAAGGAAGGTTTACTATTCCTGCAGCGGTAAATGACACCCTTTATTTTACTTTTTTGGGATTTAAATCCGAAAAAGTTAGGGTTACCGGTGATATGTTCAAGTTTGAAGGTACTGAGGTTGCGCTTACGGAATTGGCCTATGCTTTGGAAGAGGTCATTGTTAGGCCTTACCAACTTACAGGCTATCTAGAGATTGATGTAAAGAATCTACCCATAAACAATGCATACCAGTACAGCATTTCCGGTTTGCAGAAAAGTTATGAGGGTGGAAACAAGAGTCCAAGTGCGGTTACCAAGGTCTTGGGCGCCATCCTGAATCCAGCGGATTTACTTCGAAATCTATTTGGAAAAAAACCCAAACAGATGCGCAAGCTCCAACAGATGAAACAAGATGATGACATCCGCGATCTTTTGGCTTCCAAGTTTGACCGCGAAACCCTGACAGAACTCCTGCAATTGGAAAAAGTGGACATTGAGGACATCCTCAACAATTGCAATTACTCAAGATCATTCATTAATACTGCCAACGACCTTCAAATCCTTGATGCCATTTCTAGCTGCTATGAGGAGTACAGGGTGCTTAACAGGAGGTAACTTACGTCGGGACTTTCCTTACTATTTCATGTTTATACGGATTAAATAAATTTTATATTTCCGCATGCATTTTATAGCTTTAGCTAAAATCCCAAAAGATGAAAAAACTACTTGCTATCATGACTGTTTTGTCCTTTCTGTCCGCATGTAAACAGACCAAAAAGCCAGAGAAAATAGATACTCAAGTAGCCGTAGAGCTAGCCCAAAAAAAGGATGTGCCCTTTGTTTGGGAAGGGGCCAATGTATATTTCCTGCTAACAGACCGATTCAATATTGGCAATCCCGAAAAAGGAGTGCAATTTGATCAAACCAAGGAAACAGCTGTTCTTAGGGGGTTTGAAGGAGGTGACATCCAAGGCATTACACAGAAAATTGAAGAAGGATATTTTTCAGACCTGGGCATTAACGCCATTTGGTTCACCCCGATAGTGGAACAAATTCATGGCTCAACCAACGAAGGAACTGGCAATACTTATGGATACCATGGCTACTGGGCCAAGGATTGGACCGCCATAGACCCCAATTTTGGCACCCGAAAAGACTTGGAGAAATTGGTAAAAACAGCACACTCCAAGGGCATTCGTGTGTTGTTGGATGTAGTCTTGAACCATACTGGCCCAATAACGGACTTAGACCCCGTTTGGCCAGAGGAATGGGTGAGGACAGGGCCTAAATGTGAATTCACTACCTATGAAAATACCACAGCCTGTACCTTGGTGGAAAACCTACCCGATATCTTGACGGAGTCGAATGAAGCGGTAGAACTCCCAGATGCACTTTTGGCCAAATGGAAGGACGAAGGGCGTTTAAGTCAGGAATTGGACGAGCTTCAACTCTTTTTTGAACGTACGGGATACCCACGGGCTCCCCGATTTTATATTATTAAATGGTTGACAGATTACATCAACGACTTCGGGGTGGATGGCTTTCGTGTGGACACCGTGAAACACGTCAATGAAAATGCCTGGTCAGATTTGTATAAAGAGGCCTCCTATGCCTTTGAAACTTGGAAGAAAAAACATCCCGATCAAGTGTTGGATGACAATCCCTTTTACATGGTGGGTGAGGTCTACAACTATGGGATTTCTGGAGGTCGCGAATTTGATTTTGGAGATAAAAAGGTGGACTTTTTTGACTATGGATTCAAAAGTCTCATCAATTTTGATTTGAAGTCGGATGCGCATAAAGATTATGAAACCACTTTCAAAAAGTACAGCAAACTGCTCAACACCAAATTAAAGGGCAAAAGCGTGCTTAACTATCTTACATCACATGATGATGGTAGTCCGTTTGATAAAGAGCGCAAGAAACCCATCTATTCGGCCAACGTGCTCTTGTTGACCCCTGGAGCCTCTCAGGTATATTACGGGGACGAAACCTCCCGTAACTTAATTGTGGAAGGAACTGAAGGGGATGCCACCCTCCGCTCCTTTATGAATTGGCAAGAACTGGACAGCATGCCGGAAATTCAAAAAATTCACAAGCACTGGCAAAAGTTGGGTCAGTTTAGAAGAAACCATCCTTCCATTGGTGCCGGAAAACACAAAAGATTGGCAAAGAAACCCTACGTGTTCTCCAGAACATACATGGACGGGGATTACAAAGACAAGGTTGTCGTTGGTTTGGATCTACCCAAGGGGAAAAAATCCCTTTGGGTCAAAGGTTTTTTTGGTGACGGCACTAAATTATACGATACCTACTCCGAAACCGAAGTAACAGTAGCCAAGGGAAAAGTACTCTTGGACAATGAATTTGACATTGCCTTGCTGGAACTGGCCGAGTAATCAGTTTCTGGAATGCAAGGCAACCCTGTTGCCCTCAGAGTCCACAAATACCCCCATATAACCCACTTCAGGGCTAATTTGGGTTTTGCCTCGTTGTATTTTACCTCCAGCAGCTTCTACCCTATCCAATTCATGTTGTACATCGGCGCTTGAAAAGTAAATCAACACCCCATCTGTGCTGCTTGGTTTATAACTTTCATGCTGAATAAGGGACCCGTTGGCACCAGGCTTTCCTTCAGCCCATGGAAACCAACCCATAAGGGTTCCGCCAAAATCCTGTACTTGAATGTCAATTTGAAAAACTTGGTCGTAAAATGCCTTGGCCCGATCCATGTTGGTAACCGGGATCTCAAACCAACCAACTATATTTTGCTCCATGACTTTATTTCTCTAAAAGGCCTTTTAAACTGGACAAACCATCCTCAAAATCACCGCCCACAGCTTTGTCCATATTCATGAACAGCATCATAATGCTAAAGGGAAATTTGTTTTTTCCCGAAAATCCCCAAGTAACCTTGGTTCCGCCGTTGGATCCATCTTCTGTTACCAAATACGCATCTGAGGTGGATTTCCATGGTTTCAAAAATCGTAGCTCGGATTCAATGCGCTCCCCGTCCACAATTTTTTTGATTTCTTGCTCTCCCTCTCCAACGTCCTTGTTTCCGTTCCAATAGCTGGTAGCTCCAACTTGTCCGTCGGTCCCAGTAAATTTCTTTTCCATGTTGGGATCCTTTTTACCCCATGGCGACCATTCGTCATGATTTTTCAAATACCTTAGATTGTCAAAGACAACGGCTCTGGGTTGGTCAATTTCAATAGATCTTGAAACGTTGTAGCTCTTCGGCGCAATTAAGGCCAAAATAATGATGAGAAGGACAATTCCCCCTAGAATGTAGAGTAATGTGGTCATGTTGATTTTAATTTGGTTACCCTACAAAATACAAAAAACTTTATTTGCCTTGATACCTCCCGATGATTCCTTCCACATTCTTAATGGATTTTTTGGCCCAATCCAGTCGTTTGTCCAAAATTTCAATGTCTGAAAGTTGCCAATCAAGTGTAGAATTTCTGAGCTGTTGCGTCAGTTCTTGGATAATGATGGCTGCAGAAACCGAAATGTTCAAACTTTCGGAAAAACCAACCATGGGAATTTTAAGGAAACCATCTGCTTTTTGCATGACTTCCTCACTCAAACCTTCTTTTTCGGTTCCGAAAAAAAGGGCGGTTTTGTGGTTCAATTCAAAATCGTGTAAGAAACTTGAACCGTGATGGGGGGTTGTGGCAATGACTCGATATCCCTGACCCTTGAGTTCCGAAATACAATCCGAAGTTGTTTGGTATCGATAAACGTCTACCCACTGTTCGGCTCCCATAGCAATGTTTTTGTCCAATCGTTGGCCAAATCGGTCTTCCACCACATGCACTTCTTGGATTCCAAAAGCATCACAACTTCTAATTACAGCACTGGTATTGTGCAACTGGAATACATCTTCGATGGCTACGGTTAAATACTTCGTTCGGTGCTTCAACACCTCTAAAAACCGCTGCTTTCTATCCTCGGTAAGATAGGTTTCCAAATAGGTCAACAAATCGTTGTCAAACATGCAGGACAAGATAGCGAAAAATGAATTTCATATTTTTAGGGCGATATGGGCAAAAAACAAAAAATTGTAGTGCTGACCGGAGCTGGAATGAGCGCCGAAAGTGGACTGAAGACCTTTAGGGATTCCAATGGTTTGTGGGAGGGCCATGACGTTATGGAAGTTGCTTCTCCCCAAGGTTTTTATAGCGACCCCGAATTGGTTCTCGAATTTTATAACCAGAGGCGAAGACAACTTTTAGAAGTTTCCCCCAATGCAGGCCATACGGCCTTAGCTACATTGGAAACGCAGTTTGATGTGAGTATTGTAACCCAGAATGTGGATAATCTTCATGAGCAAGCTGGAAGTTCCCATGTGGTACATTTACATGGTGAACTTTTTAAAGTGCGGAGTACAGCGGATGAAAATTACGTCTTGGACTGGAAAAAAGATTTGGTTTTAGGGGATTTGGACGATAATGGAAATCAATTGCGCCCCCATATTGTTTGGTTTGGTGAAATGGTCCCTATGTTGCAAACAGCAGTGGAAATTACGATTCAGGCAGATATCTTGATTGTCATTGGAACGTCCATGCAAGTATATCCCGCTGCCAGTCTTATCAACTATGTGGCCAAGGACACTCCCATTTATTTTATAGACCCCAAACCCAGTGTAAATCCCAGAGAGTTTGACAATTTGACGGTGATGCCCACGACAGCTGCTGAAGGGGTTCCAGCCTTGGTTGCCAAGTTAATCCCCTAAAAACCTGCTCATTGACCGCAAAAGAATTACATACTGCGCTGAATTCCGGAAGATTGTCCAAAAAAAGCATTGATGGTTTGGTTGCCGAGCTGGTTGTTCTTCCCAACCGCACTGGAGACCTATTGCAAGAGGTCTTTGACCAGGACAAAACGGACTCCTTTAACGCCAGTTGGGTTTTTGACCATTTAATGCGCAAAAAACTGGTTTATCTTTTACCCTACTTGGATGAGTTCACTAGTGGACTGTCCAAGCTTACCAATGAATCGGGTATTCGTCCCATGGCGCATGTCTGTGAACTCTTGTGCGAAGCTTATTTCAAAAAAAAGGATGAAACCTTTGTCAAAAACATGTCTTCTGAACATTTGGAGAAAATAATGACCGTCTGTTTTGATTGGTTTATTGGGGAACACAAAGTTGCAGCCAAGGTATTTGCCATGAGCAGTCTTTTCTATCTAGGAACCAAATTTGATTGGGTTCACCCTGAACTTAAGATGATATTGGAAGATACCATTGCCCAAGGTACCGCGGGTTACAAAAACAGAGCGAAAAAAACCTTGGACAAGCTCACCGTTTTAGGCCACTAAACTCTAAGAGTTTAAGTATCTTTGCTCCTTTCTAAAACCAAACCATGTCATTGAATCCACTCAACGCCATTTCACCCATAGATGGCAGATACCGCAATAAAACTGAAGCCTTGGGCGCCTATTTTTCAGAAGAGGCCTTGATCAAGTATCGGGTTCGGGTTGAAATTGAATATTTTATTGCCCTTTGTGAAATTCCCTTGCCCCAATTAGCGGATTTTGATACTTCCAAGTTTTCCGATTTACAAAAAATCCATCAAGATTTTTCTGCCGAAGATGCATTATCGATTAAGGAAATTGAGAAAACCACCAACCATGATGTAAAAGCGGTTGAATATTTCATCAAACAAAAGTTTGATGCGTTGGGCTTGGAAAAATATAAGGAGTTCATCCATTTTGGATTGACATCCCAGGACATCAACAATACAGCTATTCCCCTTTCCATAAAGGAGGCCATGAATGAGGTTTATGTGCCCCTGTATTTTGAAGTATTTGAAAAGTTAAAGGCTTTGGCAGCCGAATGGGCAGAAATCCCCATGTTGGCCAGAACTCATGGACAACCGGCTTCCCCCACCCGTTTGGGCAAGGAAATCGATGTTTTTGTGGAACGATTGAAGGAACAGTTCAATTTATTGAATGATATTCCAAGCGCGGCCAAGTTTGGGGGTGCCACGGGGAATTACAACGCACACAAAGTAGCCTATCCCAATACAGATTGGAAGGCTTTTGGACAACAGTTCGTGCAAGAAAAATTAGGACTTCACCACTCCTTTCCTACTACGCAAATTGAGCACTACGACCATATGGCGGCCTTGTTCGATTGTCTAAAGCGCATCAATACCATTTACATTGATCTCAACCGGGATGTTTGGACTTATATCTCCATGGATTATTTCAAACAAAAAATCAAAAAAGGGGAAGTGGGGTCATCTGCCATGCCTCATAAGGTAAACCCTATAGATTTTGAAAATTCCGAGGGGAACCTGGGCATCGCCAATGCTATTTTTGAACATTTATCCGCAAAACTTCCTGTTTCCCGACTCCAGCGGGACCTTACGGACAGTACCGTGCTTAGAAATGTGGGTGTGCCCTTTGCGCATACCCAAGTAGCTTTTCAATCAACCTTAAAAGGTTTGAATAAACTGGTTTTGAATGCCGATAAGTTTGAGCAGGATTTGGAGGACAATTGGGCGGTGGTTGCAGAGGCCATTCAGACCATTTTAAGGCGCGAAGGCTATCCAAATCCCTATGAAGCCTTAAAGGGACTTACCCGAACGAATGAGAAAATCACCCAAAAATCCATTGCAGATTTTATAGATACATTGGAGGTTTCGGCTGAAATCAAAAGTGAGCTTAAAAAAATAACCCCAGCAAATTATACTGGGGTTTAATCCTTCTGTCAGGTCGAGCGCCGTGTCTGCCGACAGGCAGGCAGTCGAGACCTACTTTAAGTAAATTCGAGGCAAAGGTTTTGAAATAGCCTTTATCCCTCCTTATGGATTTCCACTTGATGTGGGTATGGAATTTCAATTCCAGCCTCGTCCAAGGCCAACTTACAATTCTCATAAGTAGAGAAATAGACATCCCAATAATCTTCTGGTTTGCAGTAGGGCCGAACAGCAAAATTCACAGAACTATCTGCCAGTTCCATCACATTAACAGAGGGCTTGGGGTCTCTAAGCACTTGCGGATTGGAAGTTAGCACGTTCAAGAGCACCTCCTTAGTCTTTTTGATATCCTCTCCGTAGCCAACTCCCACAACAGTGTCCACCCGAATTTTTCCTTCGGCAGTATAATTGACAATATTACCATTGGCCATAGCTCCATTGGGTACGATGGCCAGTTTATTTTCAGGTGTAATGAGTTTGGTAGTGAAAATTTCAATCTCCTTGACCACCCCGAGCTCCCCTTGGGCCTCAATTAGATCACCTATTCGGTAGGGTTTAAAAACCATTAGCAATACCCCACCGGCAAAATTGGACAGCGATCCCTGTAGAGCTAGACCAACAGCCAAACCAGCAGCGGCAATCACGGCGGCAAAGGTGGTTACATCAACCCCCAATCGTGAAATGACCAAGATGATCAGGAATACCTTGAGCGACCAGGAAATCAAATTCAACAAGAACTTTTGGAGGGACTCCTCGTATTTGCTTTTGGCCATGACTTTTCTTGTGGCCGAAATTATTTTTTTGATAACCCACGAACCAACAATATAAATGAGGATTGCGGTGATCAACTTGGGACCAAACTCTTTGGCCAATTCCAAGCCATAGTTCATCCATTCTTGTGCTTTTTCCATAAGATTCAATTGATTTTGTTAGTGTTCCATGTGTGAGACACTAAGATAGGAAGAAGGTCACTAAATTTAATTTGTTATTGAATGCTAATTTTCAGTACTATCATTAAGCTTTTAAAGTTGTCATCCCCTATAGAAGTTTTCAAGATTATTTCTACAGTTTCTCTACCGCTAAAATTGTCTGCTGGAATAAAAAGATAATTGAGTTTACCTGAAACATCATCTACAACTATCTCACTGGTTTTATATGATTCAGGCTGCTGGGTAATGCTATAACTTCCTTCTGTTGGTTGGCTCCCTAGTTGATATCTTAATTCCTCATTGATTCTGCCATTCAATTCAATCACAGTTGTTGCCAACTCATCCTTGTGCGAGCAACCATTGTAAAAATACACTCCTATTATGAGTACTACCCCAAACATTTTTTTCATTTCTAATAGTTCTTGATTACCAAATATGACGGGGTATGCAGACGAGAAGGTGGTCATAAATGTAAGAAAATATATAAACAAAAATCCCGATAGCAAAGCTATCGGGATTCCATTTTCTGATTGATGTTTATGCTATCCTTTTAAGAACTCCCCTATCTCACCAAGCCCAGCTCCGTCGTAATTTGATTTTTGGATGGCCTGCATTAGTTGTACAATATGGGCTGGGTTCATATCCTTGCCCAAAACACGCACCAAAGCAAACCCTTTGTCTTTGCTGTCACCATAAATAATCACCTCATCAATGGCATCCTCATCGCCAATGTATTTGATGACTCCTTTACCATATTGCGAATTGATCTTCATCAACTCCACAAACTTATCTCCTTTCAAAATCTCCTTGACCTTTACTTTTTCCGCCTTATACTCCGCTACATTATCAGCTGTTTTTTTAAAGGCCAGCAGGTTGAACTTACGCAGGGATTCTATGGCCTCACTTTGGGTTTCGGTCAGATCCACCCCATCCATTTTCAAAATGCTAGCAGGTACATCAATGGCAATAAAATTGGGATTCTCCGAATTGTCCACATAATACTCCTGCAAACTTTGCTGGGACGAACAGGAAGCCAGTAACATCGTCCCTGCAACCACCATACTTTTAATAAAATTTTTCATTTGTACTTTTTTTGACTGAATTAAAAAGCTTAATACTTGGTTCTAATGCCGATCAAGTTTACGAAGCCCTTTGTGCAATTTCATTTTTTTGCTCAAGGAGCCCACCTTGGCCAAATCTATGTCCCCAGTCATGGTCAATAGGACCGTTTCAAAATTACGTCCATGTTTACGGCCATGTTTGTCTTCAATACCTGTCACAAACATCAGCAATTCAGCTACATGATCCTCATCTTTTCCATTTCTGATATAGAAATTAACATGGGTATCTCCATCCTTCACTTTCATAAGCTCTTCCAATTTGGAAGATCTTACGTATTGCTTCATCGTTGCCGACATATCTTCCGAGGCATCTGTATCCTCAGACATAAAAACCTTGATGTTATTGATACTCTTGGCAATTTCAATGAACTCTTGGGTATCCTCGTCCTCATCGTGTGCCATTATTTTGGCGGCAATGCTCAACATTCCCTTGTTAATGGTAACCGTTCCTATACGTTCCGAATCTTCAAATTTATCAAAGATGGACTGGGAAATGCCCAGATATGGCAATACTAATGCCACTAATAATATACTTAGTTTTTTCATGACTGTTGTTTTTTATGATTGATGTTTTACAGTTGACAGCTTACAGCAATCAGCGAATAGCTTAAAAACTGCCAATTGATGCGGATTGCTGTACACTGTTTACTGTATGCTATTCTTTTTTCCCTGCTTTGTTCAACTCTTTGGGCAAGTTCATCTTGTTTGTCAAGGAATTGATTTTATTCAAATCGATATCCCCTGTCAAGGAAAGTAGTACCGTTTCAAACTTTCTGCCATCGGCTTCGATCTCCTTCAATCCGGTCACAAACATCAGCAGTTCGCTTACATGGTCATCATCCTTCCCTTGTTTGATATAGAACTTTACATTGGCATCCTTGTCCTTCACCCGCATCAACTCTTCCATGGTTGAGGACTTTAGATACTTCTGCACCGAAGATTTCATATCGGCCCCAATCTCCTCATTATCCGTAGTAAACACCTTCAAACTTTTAAGACTGCTGGCGATGTCCATAAAATCCTGAGCCTCGGGATCGTCAACCTCAACATCTATCTTGGCCAGCAAATTGAACATGCTTTTATTGACCACCACAGAGGTCACCTCGTCCAAATCCTCAAATCGGTCAAACAGGGATTGTGAAAAACTGGTCAAAGGCATTACGGCCATCATTAAAATTAAAATATTGCGCTTCATCGTTTTTGTTTTAATCGTTGTTGTAAATTTTTTGTTTTGCGACTTCAAACTCCTGTAAGTAGGCTACTTTTTCTGTGCCTTTTCCAAAATTCTCCGCTAGGAGCTCAAAAGCCTTTTTTGTTTCATTATAGGCGTATTCTGCCTGTTTTCTTTCTTGGTATTCATTACCAAAATAGATACCAAAGGTTAAAACAACCACTGCCGCAACGGATAGCCACTTGTAGTAATTTCTTCTAGGTTTTAGTGGAACCTGCTTGGTGTACCGCTCTTCCTTGGCTATGGAAAAATAGTTGAACATGGACTTATATTGCTCCAAATGTGAAGCAACTTCCTTTTGGGAAAAATAAGCCTGCAAGGTCTGCTCCTCGGCCACCGTGGTGGTAGCTTCAAAGTACTTTTCCAATAATTTTTCTATGTTATCCAATTCCATAGTTATGTTTTTTAATCAATTCTTGTCGTACTGCTTTTCTTGCTCTTGAGAGGGTCACGCGGACTGCTGTGGGTTTCATGTCCAAGAGTTCGCATATTTCCTCAAATTCGTATTGCTCCACATCCCGTAGCTGCAATACCATTTTTTGCTGTTCCGGCAATTCTTCCATGATGCGTTCCATCCAACGAACGCTGTCCTCTGCTTCCAATTGTTTTTGCAGGGAGGTCTTTTCGTCCTGATAGTTACTGTGCACCAACTTTAAATTGCTGGCCTGTTTGGATTTTAATCGGTCCAAACAAAAATTCTTGGTCATCGTCATCGCAAAAGCCTCTACGTTTTTGTACTCTCCCATCGACTCGTTCTTTGACCAGAGTTTTAGCAAAATTTCCTGTGTGGCGTCCTCCGCTTCCTCCTTGGAAACCAATAGGCGCTTTGCCAATCGGTACAGCTTGTCCTTAAAGGGCATGACCACGTTTAAAAATTCAGCTTGTTTCATTAGGTTTTGATAGTTGTTGCAAGCTTTCCTATTTGCTTACATTATCACGACGACACATATCGAAATTTGTTACAAAAAATTTGTAATCTGCTCACAAGTGGCTATTTTGGGGTAAAATTTGCTGTAAGAAATTATGAAATAATTCTACAAATTCTATATGCCTCAATGATCTTGTGGAATGATAATTGATGAATTTTACCAAAATTAGCTATGAAAAAACTCCTGTATTTATTTGTTGGGCTTGGTTTGTTACTTGTCAGTTGTAAAAGTGATGACAACGGAATTGACAATCCAAACGACCCAAACAACCCCACCAGTGAAGATCTAGACGCCCAAGCATTTATGTGGAATGCCTTAAACCTTTGGTATTTTTGGCAAGCAGATGTGGATGATCTTGCGGATGACCGCTTCGCCAACGACCAGGAATTCACTGAATTTCTGCAACAACATCCAAATCCTTCGGATTTTTACTTTAACACTTTACTTTTCTCCGAAGATAGATTCAGTTTCTTGAATGAGGATTATGAGGAATTGGTCAACAACCTTTCAGGTGTTTCCAAAAGTAATGGATTGGAATTCGGTCTTGTCCGTTTCTCGGAAGGCAATGGCCTTTTCGGCTATGTGCAGTACATTGTTCCCAATTCCAACGCCTCAACAACAGAAATCAAAAGAGGCGACATTTTTACCCGCGTTGACGGTACAGCACTTACCTCGGATAATTATGTGAGTTTGTTGTTCGGTGACAATGACACCTATACATTGGGCATGGCAGATATCAATGGAACCCAAATCACAGACAACGACACCGAAATAGAATTGACCAAGATTGCCAACCAAGTGGAAGATCCTATTTTGGTTGCTGAAACCCTGGACATCAACGGAACGAAAATTGCCTATTTGATGTACAACCGGTTTTTAAGCAACTTTAATGAGGAACTCAATGCCGCTTTTGGGCAGTTTGTCGCTGATGGAGCCACAGAATTGGTTTTGGACATGCGATATAACCCTGGGGGTTCTGTAAACACCTCCCGCCTTTTGGCCAGTATGATTTACGGCACCAACACCAACGATTTATACATAAGACAACGCTGGAACAGCAAAATCCAAGGACAGTTAAGCCACGAGCAGTTGGAGGACTATTTCGCCAGCACCACAGGTTCCACACCGATCAATACGTTAAACTTGAGTACGGTCTATGTGCTTGCCACGAATAGCTCTGCCTCGGCAAGTGAATTGGTGATGAACGGTTTGGCGCCTTATGTGGATGTTGTCCACATTGGAGAAACAACAAGAGGTAAAAACGAGTTTTCAATTACCTTGGTGGATGATGTTGACAACGCCTATATCTATAGTAGCGATCGGGAGAACCAAATCAATCCTGACAATAGCTGGGGAATTCAACCTTTGGTTGGGAGAAATGAAAATGCGGATGGCTTTTTCGATTACATCGATGGATTGCCACCTGATATCTTTTTGGAGGAAGATTTGGCAAATTTGGGCGTACTTGGCGATCCCACTGAGCCCTTGCTTGCCAGGGCCATTGAGGAGATCACAGGAATGACCGGAAAAAAATCCTACTCCGCGCAAATGCCCGCCAAAGCCTTCACCGGATCTAGGATAGAGACTCCATTAAGAGACAATATGTTTTTGGATAAACCATTACACCTTAACAGATAAAACAAAAGCGGCTTAAAAGCCGCTTTTTTATTTTTCATATTTCCCTTTTTTATACGGGTTGCAAATCAAGATGCATAAACTTTGTTGTCAAGTGCTTAGGTACTTGGATAGCCTCAGGATGAAACACCCCAGCCAGTAATTCAATCCCATTGACCAAGGTGTTGGCGGAGGATTGGGTGAACATATCAAAATCTGCAACGAAGACTTTGTTTTCTCGCACCGCTTTTAAATCGTTCCAACCTTTTTTAGTGGTCAAAATATGCATCTCTTCCAAGGTACGTTTTACGGTAAATCCGCAGGGCGCCACCACCAAAATTTCTGGGTCATATTTCAAAATCTTATCCCAAGGCGTAACAACACTGTCCCCAGATGGATTGGAGAGCATATCAATCCCACCCGCATATCCAATTTGATGGGGAATCCAATGCCCACAGTTAAAAATGGGATCCAACCACTCCATCAACATTATACGTTTGGGTAATGCTTTTGATGCTCTTAGGGCATCCACCACAACATCAATCCGCTTGTTTAAGCCATTTAAATAGGTATAAGCAACCTCCTCTTTCCCCAATGCCTTGGCAATGGTTATCGCAGAGGTAAAGACATCTTCCAAAGATTCGGGGCTGATGGATATCAGCTCAGGCTGCTTGTCCAATTTAGCAACGGCTGCTGCAGTACAGGCCGTATCTATTTGACATATATCGCACATGTCTTGGGTAAAAATGATGTCCGGTGCAATTTTTTCCAATACCGGCTCGTCCACATAGTACAAATCTTTCCCCTGATGCTTACTCGCTGAGAAAAGTGTGTCAATCTCTTTGCTGGACAAATTCTTGCCTTCCAAAATGCACCGAACCACGGGTTGCTTTTCCTTCAATGCCCGTTCCGGGCATTCAAAGGTTACTCCATACAAATGTTCGTTCAAACCCATGTCGTATAGCATCTGGGTAACCGCGGGTAAAAATGAACAAACTTTGAGCATGCTTACAAGATATGGATTATAGATTCAAATGAAATCCAGCACTGATGTTCCTACCTCTTGTGGTAAATCCAATGACTTCTACAAAGTCCTCATTTAAAAGGTTGGAACCATTCAGGAACACCTTTAATCGTTCTGGGATCAATTGGTGTTCCACATATAATCCTACCAATGAAAATGCCTCCAAGGAAACGTTGGAAAATGTACTGAAGTCGGTGTCAAATCGCTCCCCCGTATATGCATAGGTAAAGGACACATTGGTTGTTTCACAGATTTGGTAGCCTGCGGCCAAGTTTACCTTGTGTTTGGGTATTCGGATAGCCGCATCACCCTTGCGCTCGGTGAAGGTGTAATTAGCGTCCAGCGAAAATAGATTTGAAGGATGCCAAGAAAGTTCTACCTCCACCCCACTGGCATCAATCTCATCAGCAACATTGATGCTGGTGAAATTCTGGTCAAATCCTATGGTGTTTTTTTCGTTTCGATTAAAGTAAAGCGTACTTAAGCGTAGTTTGTCATTCACAAAATACTCTACTCCTCCTTCCATAGTCCTGTTCTCTTCGGGTTCCAAGTCTGGATTGGCTCCAAAATCCCCAAACAATTGAATCAGATTGGGGGTGATATACGATGTGGCATACGACCCCAGCAATTTCACATACCCATTTTGGGTTTGAAAAGCATAGCTTGGGTTGATATTATACACAAAGTGGTTGCCATACTCGGAATGGGTATTCAAACGGGCTCCTGTATTCAGGTTAAAACCAAAATCCGAAACGTAAACCACATTGGCATACGGATCCAAAATGGAAAAATCGGCTTCGGAAGAGAACACAGCCTTGTCCTTGATATAATTGACTCCCAAAATGGTATGCCATTTTTCGTCAATGACATATTTATTATAGGCATCCAAGACCCAATTGTCAGCTTCAGAAGTACTTTCGCCAAAAGTGCTGACATTAAAGGAATCGTAGGTGGAATAGGCCGAATTCACATGAATTGAGCCACTGCCATAGTTGATTACGGATGCCAGTCCAACTCTTTCCTGTTCTACCCTTGAACTATTGGGCGCTTCCATGCGATCAGCATCAAAATCAGTGGTGAATTTGGTTTGGTTTCCATAAACCGACAACTCAAAATTTTCCGAAAACTCATACCCCAATTTTATATTGGTAGCAAAATGGGAGGTATTATCCTCTTCGTTTTCTGGAGTAACCGCCGCGGAAAGGCCACTGGAATAGCGGTTGGAAAAATCCACGCCATAACTGAACTTCTTCAGTTGCCCACTAACCGAAGCACCATTCGTCATACTGCCCAAATTTCCATTGGTATCATCCGCTGTCTGGTTGGTACCGATACTAGATCTAAAACTTCCGGAAATAGGTCGTTCAGCACCTTTTTTGGTAGTAATGTTGATGACGGCTGTTGCTGCATTGGTACCATACAGGGTACTCGCCGCCCCTTTAATGATCTCAATGGATTCAATATTGGCGGTAGATAACAGTCGAAGGTCATATTCCTGGGAAAAGGAAGAAGGATCGGATACCCGTACCCCATCTATAATTACCAATGCTTGTCGCCCACGACCACCACGGGCAAACACTCCAAAAACGGAGCCATCCCTACCGCGGCTGCCCGTAATCTCAATCCCACTTTTGGTATTGATCAGTTCTGCCACCGTTCTTCCTTGGTTGCGTTCCAATTCCTCAGCGGAAATCTTAATCACAGTTTTACCCGAGTTTTCCCGTTTTAGGGCAAAACGCGAATCGCTCACCACAACCTCATTCAGTTGGGTAAGCTGCAGGGAATCTTGCTGAATATCCTGCGCAGCAAGCCCCTGGCCCGCCAAAATAGCGGTACAAATCCATAAATTTCTTTTTTTCATTTCGTTTAAGTGAATAAACGGGAGAATAGTATGCTGTCCCATACGTAAACCTTTATCCCGAAAGTTTAACAATGTTTGTTTGAACTTGGCAGGTCTCCTGACTTGTCTAACGCTGTTTTGCCTTCCCATCCCTTAGAACAGTGGCTTTGAAGAAAACAACATCCCTTTAATGAGGTGCCAAATCAACACTTCGACTTCGCTCAGCGAAATGCTTGGCATAAACTTACAGTTGCGGGAACAGTTCCGGATTTACACCGGATTCCCTTTTAATCCTACGGGTAACCTACTCGCAGGAACCAAAATTCAGGGCGAAAGTAATCATTCTGTTTAATCTTTTTTTGAAAAAGTTAAATAATCTTACTTTTGACGGCATGGGATCCCATCGTTTATACAAAGCGTCTTTTGCGCTACTCCTACTGTTTTTGGTTAACGGATGTGCCGAAAAAAGGAAGGCACCCAAAGTTGAACAACATGTGCAGGCATCTGGAATAAAACACGCCACGGGTTTTACCATCCAATCAGAAGGAGATATCACAGTCATTGAGGTTTCCTCGGCATGGCCAGGCTCAAAAACTTCTTTTACCTATGCTTTGGTTCCTAAAGAAAAACTAGCTTCCATTACCCTCCCCGCAGATGCCTATGACGCCATTGTAGCCACCCCCGTGGAGCGAATGGTAGTAACTTCCACCACCCACATCCCGTCGCTGGAAGCCTTGGGGCAGCTTGGAGCGGTTGTAGGTTTTCCCAATACGGATTTGATAAGCTCACCAAGTACCCGAAAGCGAATTGACCAAGGACAAATAAGGGAACTGGGCAGCAATGAAAACATCAATACGGAAATTACTTTGGAACTAAACCCTGAAGTGATTGTGGGTTTTGGAATCAATGATACCAACAAAGCTTACGAAACCATTCAAAAATCAGGCATTCCGTTGGTATACAATGGTGACTGGACAGAGGCAACCCCATTGGGCAAAGCAGAATGGATCAAATTTTTTGCACCCTTCTTTAATAAAGAGACCGAGGCAGAGCGCATTTTTAATTCCATTGAAGCGGATTACGAGAAGGCAAAGATACTGGCTCTACAAGCCAAGGAGAAGCCAACCGTTCTTACGGGGGGATTGTATAAAGATGTTTGGTATGTGGCAGGAGGAAACAGTTGGATGGCCCAATTTCTTCAGGATGCCAATGCGGACTATCTATGGGCAGAAACGTCAGAAAGTGGTAGCATTGGCTTGAGCTTGGAAGTTGTTCTTGCCACAGGTTCACAGGCCGATTTTTGGTTCAATCCATCCTTGCATGCGTCATACCAAGAATTGTTACAGGCCAACTCCCATTACCAACAGTTTGAAGCTTTTTCCCGCAAAAGTGTATTTTCCAATGCTGTCAAAAAGGGAGAAACAGGCGGGTTACTTTTTTATGAGTTGGCTCCTCAGCGACCAGATTTGGTACTTAAGGATCTCATCTGCCTCCTGCATCCTGGATTACTCCAGGATTACGAACCTCACTTTTTTATGCCCTTGCACTAAATGAGTTCGAACCGGTCATATTCCATAGCATTTACTCTGATAACCCTGGCACTTCTTTTGGCCTTTTTGCTTAACATAAGCTCAGGTTCCGTCTTGATTCCATTTGAAGCCGTGCTCAATCTCATTTTTGGAGGAAGCGCCGAAGTGGAATCATGGAATTACATCCTGTGGAATTATAGAATGCCAAAGGCTTTTACCTCCGTTTTGGTTGGCGGCGGGCTTGCTTTAAGTGGCTTGCTCATGCAGACCTTATTTCGGAATCCCTTGGCAGGCCCATTTGTGTTGGGTATCAGTTCTGGAGCCAGTTTGGGAGCTGCATTACTGTTGATGGGAACTTCGCTCATAGCCGGATTCGCGGCCATGCCCTTTCTTAATGATATTTCCGTGGTTATTGCTGCCAGTCTGGGCAGTTTTTTGGTTCTCCTCGTGGTATTACTTGTTGCCAATCGTATTAAGGACACCATGGCCCTCTTGATCATCGGTTTGATGTTTGGAAGCATTACTGCGGCTATTGTGAGTGTTTTGGCTTATTTCACTAGTGCCGAGAATTTACAGCGGTTTGTTTTTTGGTCATTTGGCAGTGTGGGAAATTTATCCTCCCAACAGGTAACATTACTAGGTGCTATTGTAGGCTTGGGAACCCTTTTGGCCGTTTTTTCCATCAAACGGTTGAATGCTTTTTTATTAGGCGAGAACTATGCTCAAAGTTTGGGGGTTTCCTTAAAAAGATCAAGGTTGACCATTATCATCGCAACTGGAATATTGGCTGGTGGTGTTACTGCCTTTGCCGGGCCTATAGCCTTTGTGGGGCTAGCAGTACCGCATTTGACCCGTCAAATATTTGATACTATGGAACATCGTATTCTAATTCCTGCAGTGTTCTTGTATGGTGCCATTCTTATGCTGTTATGTGATGTATTGGCCCAACTGCCCAACTCTGCCAATATTCTGCCCATCAATGCCATTACATCTCTTGTTGGGGCTCCAGTGGTCATTTGGTTGTTGGTACGAAAACGTAAAATGTTGTTTTGATGCAAAAACCCGACCACCTAAATATCAGCGTGAAGGACTTAGCCGTGGGCTATAAGGATCGGACGGTTTGTCAGTACATCGATTTGCAATTGTCAGAAGGTGAGCTTTGTGCCATTGTTGGCGTCAATGGTATTGGGAAATCCACCCTGATCAGAACACTTGGGAATTTGCAGCCTAAATTGGAGGGAGCAATCCAAATTTCTGGAAAAAACTTGGAGAATTTTGACACCGACGAGCTCGCCAAGACGTTGAGTGTGGTTCTTACCGAACCACCTGCTTCCAAAAATTTGAGGGTGCAGGAGTTAATCGCGTTGGGAAGACAACCGTACACCAATTGGATTGGAACTTTGACCTTGGAGGATAAAAGACACGTCCAAACCAACCTTAAAGCCTTTCTGTTGGAGGAATTGAAATTTCGAAAATGTCATGAACTCAGCGATGGACAATTGCAAAGGGTACTTATTGCAAGGGCCGCTGCACAAAACACGCCAGTAGTGCTGTTGGATGAGCCCACTACCCATTTAGATCTGTACCATAAGGTGCAAATTCTTAAAATGCTGCAACAATTGGCCCATCAAAGCAAAAAGACCATCGTATTTACCACCCATGAAATAGATTTGGCCATTCAACTATGTGATAAAATCCTGATTTTGGACGGCAAGAGCAATCCTTTTGGCACTCCATCGGAATTGATCCAGCAAAAACATTTTGAGCAACTTTTTCCTTCGGATATGGTAAAGTTTGATTCGAGTAGCGGTTCATTTAAGGTGAAAAAGTAATGTTATTTCCCATTTTCCCACATGAGGGAATCCTTTATCTTTATCCTTAGATTTACAATTTATGAACGAAGCATTGATTTATATCATCGTAGGGCTGCTGATGGCTGGGCTTGGACTGTTTTTGGGCATCTACATCCAAAAATTGAAAACCAAATCCAACGAAGATGTATGGGGGGAGCGGGAACAGCAGTTGAATTCATCCATTCGGACGTTGAATGATAAATTATTGGCCACTGATGAGGAAAAAAAGCAATTGCAAAATGAAAAAGAGCAGCAGAGCAACCAAATAGTTCGTTACCAAGCCGATTTGGAAAACCTGCAACGCATCAATACGGAACAAAAAGAGGAGGTTGAAAAGCTTCAGGAAAAATTTACCAAGGAATTTGAAAACTTGGCCAATAAAATTCTGGATGAAAAGAGTACCAAATTCACTGAGCAGAACCAAAAGAACATCAAACAGATATTAAGCCCGCTTCAGGAAAAAATCCAACTCTTTGAAAAAAAGGTTGAGGCCACGCAAAAGGAGAACATCAGCATACATTCCGCATTAAAAGAACAATTGCTCAACCTTCAAAACCAGAATTTAAAAATTACCCAGGAAGCAGAAAATCTGACCAAAGCCTTAAAAGGTGATAGCAAAATGCAGGGGAACTGGGGGGAATTGGTGCTGGAGCGGGTGTTGGAAAAATCAGGATTGGAGAAGGATCGGGAATATAGTGTGCAGCAAAGTTTTACCCGTGAAGACGGTTCCCGAGTGTTGCCCGATGTAATCATCAACTTGCCTGATGGTAAAAAAATGGTTGTGGATTCCAAGGTTTCACTTACAGATTATGAGCGCTACACCAATGCTGACGAAGAAACCAAAGAGAAACATCTGAAAGACCATATCAACTCCTTACGAAAACACGTGGAGCAGCTTTCCTCCAAAAAATACGAGGATCTCTATGAAATGGAAAGTCCCGATTTTGTGTTGCTCTTTGTTCCCATTGAGCCCGCTTTTGCCGTGGCCATCAACCAGGATAGTTCAATATATGTAAAGGCATTTGAACAGAATATTGTAATCGTTACCCCTTCAACCCTGTTGGCTACCCTAAGAACCATAGATACCATGTGGAGCAATGAGAAGCAGCAAAAAAACGCCATTGAAATTGCAAGGCAAGCTGGTGCCCTTTATGACAAATTTGAAGGTTTTGTTACCGATTTGACCAAGGTGGGCAAGAAAATGGATGAAGCCAAAAACGAGTATCGTGGAGCTATGAACAAATTGGTAGAAGGCAGGGGCAATATTGTCACCAGCATAGAAAGATTGAAAAAAATGGGTGCCAAAGCCAAAAAATCCATTCCCGAGCCCATTTTAAAAAGGGCCCAAGAAGACGATTACGAAGAACCTCAATTGGAGCTCTAAACCTTATCCACCTTTTAGAAATTGTCATGAAAAAATTCAAAACCGCTAAGGAATCCAAAGTGTCCATCACTGAGCTCATGCTACCCTCCCACTCCAATTTTGGTGGAAAGGTTCATGGGGGACATATTTTAAATTTAATGGACCAAATTGCATTTGCCTGCGCCTCCAAACATTCGCAAGCCTATTGTGTCACTGCTTCTGTGAATCGGGTTAATTTTTTGAATCCGATTGAGGTTGGGGAGTTGGTAACCCTGAAAGCGGCCATCAATTATACCGGACGGACCTCTATGGTGGTAGGCGTTCGCGTTGAGTCGGAAAATGTACAAACCGGGGAAACCAAGCACTGCAATTCCTCTTATTTCACCATGGTTGCCAAAAATGGGGAGGGCAAGAACATTCCCGTTCCGGGATTGATTGTTGAGGACAATCAAGGATTACGGCGTTTTGCACGAAGTATGGAACGAAAGACTTCAGCCTACGATCGGGATACCAAATACAGCTCCAAAAAGTTTGTGGCCAAAGAATACTTTCACTTGTTGGATGGGGAAAATGTAAAGCTGGAAGTTAACTAAGTAAAGAAGCTGCTTCCCGGTCCATAAACCAGCTCAAATTTCCTGAAACTGGATTTACCAGTGCCGCTGGGTAATCTTTAAATCCTTCGTATTGTCCAATGATGGTCTGCACCTTTTCAGCTTTTGATTGTCCTGTGACCAAAAAAGCTACCTCCTTGGCTGTATTGATCACTTTCCCATTGATAGAAACCCTTTTTTGACCTGATTCGGGATGGGTTGCCACCACGCAATGGTCCGCCGCTTCCCAAAGGTCTATCTCATGAGGAAAAATGGAAGCCGTATGCCCATCATCTCCCATCCCCAGAATGACCAAATCGAATTGGGGAACCCCTTGTACCCTATCCAAATTGATTTCAAGGAGGTTGGCATAACGCATAGCTTCTGGATTTGGGTCATTTTCCCCTAAAACGCGATGTATATTTTCTTGGGGCACATTGATCTTTGAAAATAGATGCTCCAAAGTCATTTTGTAATTGCTTTGATCATCAGTTGGTGGAACGCAACGTTCATCCCCCCAATAAAAATGAATCTTGCTCCAATCTATATTGTCTCCAAACTTTTCAGCTAGAATATCAAAAACAATTTTGGGCGTGCTACCTCCTGAAAGTGCCACATGGAACTCAGCTTTATCCTTGACCAAATTCTCAAAATAAGCAGAGAACTGTTCAGCTACTTCCTGTTTGTCTTTAAATATTTTTAGTTCCATTTTTATCTTCCTATATAGTTTGTTCTCGACTGCGCTCGAACTGACAACTGATTACTGGTTACTGATAACTGATAACTGAACCTAGCATATCACACAATAACCTGGATCCTCCGCCAAGCTTTCCCCTGGATTCCGCCAAGAGCCCAAATCGTCTAAAAGTTCATCCGCATTTTCAGGGCCCCAAACCCCCGCTGCATAACCATACATGCGGACATCTTTTCCATTTTTCCAATAATTCAAAATAGGATCTACAAACTCCCATGCCGCTTCCACTTCATCCGCTCTGGCATACAAAGTCGCATCGCCTTGCATAGCGTCCAAAAGAAGACGCTCATAGGCCTCCATGACATAGGTTTGGGCCAAACTCGAGTAGTAAAAGTCCAAATTGGCTCGTTCTACCTTAAACCCTTGCCCAGGTACCTTTACTCCAAACTTCATCAAAATACCTTCATCCGGTTGAATACGGATAATCAGTTTGTTGTCTTTGCTATTAACTCCAGAATCCTTAAAAATCTGGTGGTGAGGGGTCTTGAAGTGAATAACCACCTCGGTAACCTTGGTCGGCATCCGTTTAGCCGTTCGCACGTAGAAGGGAACACCTTCCCATCGCCAGTTGTCCACAAAAAATTTGATGGCAGCATAGGTTTCCGTAGTGGAATTGGAATCCACACCATCTTCTTCGCGATATCCTTTAACCTTCTCCCCTTTTACCTCAGATGCCACATACTGTGCCCTAATGGTATTATCCCACAGCGTTTTTTCATCGGTCATAATTCGCAATGATTTTAGGGCTTTCACCTTTTCATTTCTGATTTCCTCCGGTTGATCACCAATGGGGGGTTCCATGACCACCAAGGATACAATTTGCAACAGGTGATTCTGGAACATGTCCCGAAGTGCCCCTGATTTATCATAATATCCACCTCTTTTCTCGACCCCAACACTTTCAGCATTGGTAATTTCAACATGGTGGATATAATTTCTGTTCCAGAGTGGTTCAAAAATGCTGTTGGAGAATCGGGTGACCAATAGATTTTGCACTGTTTCCTTCCCAAGGTAATGATCAATCCTATAAATCTGCGGTTCCGTAAAAAATCGGTGAAGTCCAGCATTTAATTCTCTGGCTGTCTCCAAACTATAGCCAAATGGCTTCTCCACAATCAATCTTTTCCAGCCATTATTTTGGGTGCTCATCCCAGCATCTGCCAAACGTTGCGCTATGGTTTCGTACAAGGTAGGTGGCGTGGACAGGTAGTAGATAATGTTGCCTGAGGTATTATGTTCCTTTTTTAGGTTCTCCACCCTCGCCCTTAAACCCTGATAATCCGTGTCGTAGGCACCCCCTAAATCTTCATAAAACAACTTGTCCGCAAAGCCCCTAATGTAGTTCTCCTTAAGGTCTTCAATTTTTTCCTTCAAATAAGGGCTGTTAAAAACCACTTTATCCCGAAATGCCTCATCCGTTAGATCACTTCGGCTGGCTCCCAAAACCACAAAGTTTTCAGGTAATTGTCTGGCTACATATAAATTAAAGAGTGCTGGTATCAACTTTCTGGCCGTCAAGTCGCCCGAGGCACCAAAAATGACAAGAATTTGGTTGTCCGTCTTTTTCATAATTACATCTGAAAGTTAATCTTTTGAATCTTAAAAAAAATGACATGGAAATCACGAAACCATAAAAATGTTTTACGTTCCCATTTTATTTTTGAGCATGACGAATATAACGTTTATTTTAGGTTCACGATTCAACGGATAGCTTACTTATCGCTCTCCTAACAAAACACTAACAAAAAGAAAGAAAAATGGCAGATACTTATGATTTTGGCCTTGTAGGCCTCGGGGTGATGGGAAGGAATTTTATCCTTAATGTAGCGGACAAAGGATTTACTGCCTTTGGGAACGATTTGGATGAGGAAAAGGTCAGCGCACTTATTTCGGAGGGTGGAGATACCTCAAAAGTCAACGCCACCTCCGATGTTGCCACTTTTGTCGGCGCCCTAAGCACCCCAAGAAAAATCATGTTGTTGGTACCTGCCGGGAAAGTTGTGGATATTGTAATTGATGGGCTCTTACCTCATTTGGACAAGGGGGATATCATCATAGATGGTGGGAACTCCTTTTTTACCGATACCGACCGTCGCGAAGCCTACTTGCAGGAAAAAGGCATCAATTTCTTTGGAGCCGGGGTTTCGGGTGGAGCCAAGGGTGCCAGAAAAGGCCCAAGTATTATGCCTGGAGGTTCAAGGGAGGCATATCAATACGTAAAACCCGTTTTTGAAGCAGTTTCAGCCAAGTATAAGGGCGAACCTTGTGTGGCCTATTTGGGACCAAAATCTGCAGGAAACTATGTAAAGATGGTGCACAACGGCATTGAATATGGTCTCATGCAGCTGACTTCGGAGATTTACGATCTTTTGAAAAAAGCTGGAGGATTAAGCAACGGGGAACTGCATAAAACCTTCGCAATTTGGAACGCAGGAAGGTTACAATCCTTTTTGGTAGAAATTACCTCTGAAATTTTCAAACAGAAAGATGAGCTGGGAGACGGCGATTTGGTGGATAAAATCCTGGATAAAGCCAAGCAAAAAGGTACAGGTAAATGGACCTCACAGAATGCCATGGATTTGGGAATCCCAGTGCCTACTATTGATATAGCTGTGAGCATGCGGGAGATATCCGCCTTAAAAGACGAACGTGTAAAGGCAGATGATCTTTATGACAAACCCGAATTGACATCGGTTGTAAAAGATTCCTTGGTAAGCAAGGCTGAACAGGCTCTTTATTTCTCCTTTATCATGACCTATGCCCAAGGTATGCACCAACTGGCAGATGCATCCAAGGAGTACGGCTATGAATTGCAATTGGGAGAAATTGCCAAAATCTGGCGAGCAGGATGTATCATCCGCGCCGAATTGTTGGCTGATATTACCAGTGCATTTCAAGCGGACAACAATCTTCAAAACCTGCTCCTGTCTCCTTCATTTGTGGATAAAGTAAAGGAAACAGTGGGTGCCGCAAGGGAACTTGTGGCCTATGGGGCGTCCAATGGAATTCCATTACCTGGCCTGTCCAATGCCTTGACTTATTTTGATGCTTACACCAGTGGTAGATTACCCTTGAATCTGATTCAAGCGCAGAGGGATTATTTTGGTTCCCACACCTATGAGCGACTGGACAAAGAGGGTATTTTCCATACGGAATGGGAGGATTAAATGGTGTAGCCAGTGACCAATGTCCAAACAATTTTTTGACCATATCAATCAATATGCAGCTGTTTCCACTGTAGAGTTTGAGGAAATTATGCGTTTTTTTGAGCTTCGTACTGTCCGTAAAAAGGAAATGATCATGGAAGCCAATTCCCCGTGCACCCATACCCATTTTGTGTTGCAGGGTTGCCTAAACATGTTTTTTCCAACGGAGAAAGGAGTGGAACGTACCATCCAGTTTGGAATAGAAAATTGGTGGTTAACGGATTTCCTTTCGTTTGGCAACAGGTCCAGTTCCAATTATGCCATACAAGCGGTGGAAAAGACTACGTTTTTGTCCATAAGCCGAGACCAGTACGACATACTGCTGGAACGATTTCCACAAATGGAAAAGTACTTTAGGGTCATCTACCAAATTGGCTATGGGGCTTCCTTGAATAAAATGAGGTACCTACAGGACTATTCCAAGGAGGACATTTACTTTCATTTTACGGAACAGTTTCCTGATTTTGCCCAGCGGGTTCCCCAATACTTAATTGCTTCTTTTTTAGGGCTCACTCCAGAATACGTGAGCGAAATCCGAGCTAAAAGACGTTCTTAAACCCGTTTAAGTTATTTGGATTTTCCCTGCAATACCTTCGTTCCAAATTCAAAAAACAACGAACATGGAAACGAGAATTCAAGTTGGGGAAACAGAACCCAAGGCGTATCAAGCCGTCTTTGGCCTGGAAGGATATTTGGCACAATCCGAACTAAAAAAATCACATTATAAACTGATCAAAGTAAGGGCATCCCAAATCAACGGATGTGCTTTTTGTATTGATATGCATACCAAAGAAGCATTAAAGCTTGGGGAAACCCAAGAGCGCTTGTTCCTTTTGAATGCGTGGCAGGATATTGATGTTTTCTCCGAAGAGGAAAAAGTAATCTTGCAAATGACGGAGGAGGTGACCAAGATTCATGAAAAAGGACTAACTCCTGAAACCTATCAAAAGGCCATGAAGTTCTTTGATCCGCATTATTTTTCACAAATCATTATGGCCATTGCCACCATCAATGTTTGGAATCGTATTGCCATAAGCACACATATGCCAGTTCCAAAATAATTGCTTAGCACCGCAGGTGGAATTTTGCAAATTTTAAGCGGCTTGGAAGCCAACCCATGCCGCTTTTAATGTAAATTGTATCCCCATTACTGTAGTTATAATCATCATCAAAATTATGAACAGGCTTACCCGTATTACTTCTATATTAATCAAGTTACAGTCCAAAAGCACCCTAACCGCACAAGAGATTGCGGACGAATTCGACATTAGTCTAAGGACCGTGTACAGGGATGTAAAAACCTTACAGGAAGCTGGAGTACCCATTGGTTCCGAAGCAGGCATTGGATATTTTATGGTTGATGGATACCGACTGCCCCCAGTATCTTTTGAAGAGGACGAAGCCAATGCACTGGTAACCGCCGAAAAGTTTGTGCTGCAGAATATGGAGACTTCCTTGGTAAAGAACTATCGCTCTGCACTAACCAAAATCAAGGCGGTACTCCGTACCTCAGAAAAGGACAAGGTTGCCCTGCTGGAAAGCAGAATAAGTCCCGCCCGACAATTCAATACAGAAGAAAACTCATCCTATTTGGCAGAGGTGCAGAAAGCCATCACTTCTTTTGAGGTCATAGATATTACCTACCGCAGCCCGCAAGGTATTACGACCCAACGTAAGGTAGACCCTCTCGGTCTATATTTTACAGAAAACAGATGGGTTATGGTGGCCTATTGTAGGTTCAGGGAAGATTATAGGGATTTTAGACTGGACAGGATTTTGGAATTAAAACCTACGGATATAAAATCTGGGAAAGCCATTACTTTCAACCTACAGGACCACTATAAGCAAAGGGGTGAAAAATATTCCTGAACCCTACTGACATACCCTTGACACTCTCCAGATTTAATTTTGTTGTTAAATGAAAAACAACGCAAAAAATGAACAATCATCAAATTTTGGAGTGGGCCCCATTCACCATCAAAGAGGGCATCACGGAGCAACAACTGTTGGAAGCCTCCAAAGCTTTGCAAACAGATTTCTTGGAAAAGCAAAACGGATTCATCCGAAGGGAACTCTTGGTTCAATCTGATCGGAACTTCATCGACACCATTCTATGGGAAAGTATGGATGCGGCGCGGGAAGTTATGGTCAAGGTTCAGGAAAGTCAGGCCTTTTCCAACTACTTTAGCCTGATGGAAGAAGCTGATACTTCCCAACCGGAACAAGGTGTTTTGCACTATCAAATGTATGCCAGTTATTAATGCTGACCAATTGTACATTTTGATTGAAACTCGTCAGTTCGAGTGATTTTTTCGAGTTACAGTCGAAAAAATTGTATCGAGAACAAAGGACCCATTGGTCAATTCCCTCATTCTCGATACTTTCCTTTGGAAAACTCGAATTGATGGGTTCTATCAACTTGTACTTTAAAAATGCAAGGAGGTCTGCTAACAAATAAAAATGAAAGAACTCATAATAAAAGGCGAATTCCTTCTTCAAAAAACCCCAGGCAAAGGTGGATGGACTTATGCGAGCATCCCAGGAAAAATCAAGGGTAAATCCAATGGGTTTGGGTGGATCAAGGTAAAGGGAAGCATAGATGGATTTCCCATTCAACAATACCATATTATGCCACTCAATGATGGCCATATGTTTTTGCCCGTAAAGGCAGCCATCCGAAAAAGAATTGACAAATGGCCAGGGGATTACGTCCAGGTGGTTTTGTATCTGGATGAGGATCCTATGCAAATTCCCGAAGATATCATGGAGTGTTTTCGTCAAGAGCCGGCATCCCTCCTATCCACGTTTCAATCCCTAACCCAAGGTCAGCAAAAAGCCTACTTGGACTGGATCTATGCTGCAAAAAAGGAAGATACCCAAGCGGACAGAATTGCATTGATGATGCACAAACTGTCTAAAAATCTTTCCCTTAACCAACAAGAAAAGCGGGATTAGTCAAAAATTACTTTTCAAATTTGCGTAACCGAATGATTACATATATATTTGTAACCAAACGGTTACTTATAAATGAGAAGAGATGTATTCCAAGCCATTGCAGATCCCGTTCGGCGAGACATCATAAAGTTGTTGTCGGAACAGGCTTTGACCGTAAATGAAGTGGCGGAGCAATTTGAAGTGAGCAGACCTGCCATTTCCAAACACCTAAAGATTTTGGAGGAATGCGGTATCATCATGTTCAGTCAAAAAGGACGTGAACGGCACTGTCTTATTCAACCTAAAAACCTAATCCCCGCATTTTTATGGATTGACCAATACCGAAATCTCTGGGAAGAGAAACTGGACTCTTTTGAAAACTATTTGAATCAATTACAAAACAAAAACAACAAGCATGAATAATCCAAAAAACAGAACCCTAACCCTTGAACGAACCTTTGACGCTCCCCTTGATCTTGTTTGGGAAGCCTGGACTCAACCAGAACACATTGCCCAATGGTGGGGACCCAAGGGAATGGAAACCAAAGTATTGGAACATGATTTTACTGTAGGAGGCCAATGGAAATACGCCATGACCATGCCAGACGGTAGTGAATTTATAGCCGATGGTGTCTACGTGGATATTGTTCCAAAGGAAAGAATCGTTTCCTCTGCCAATTTCAAACCCATGACGGAAGGTGTGGAAATCCAATCCATTTTTAAGGCTGATGGTGATAAAACCCATTTTACCTTTAATTGTGTGCATGAGACAGAGGAGTATTGCAAACAACAAGAAGAAATGGGCTTCTACAATGGTTGGGGCTCCGTGTTTGACCGCTTGTCAGAATTTGTCTCTTCAAAATAACTAATACCATAAGAGCCGTAACCCACGGCTCTTTTTTTGTATGATCAACTGGTATACAAGCCGTTAGCGCTCTCCTACTTTTCAAAAAAAATTTGGAGAATTAAAAAAATATTTTACCTTTGTAGTGTTCTAGTTATCTAATACACTATAAATGTTAGCGACAAACAAGCTTTATTTCAATTATCCAACCAGTCCTTCGGTACTTAAGTCCATTAATCTGGAACTTAAGCCAGGCAACATTTATGGCTTGTTTGGTAAGAACGGGGAAGGGAAAAGCACCTTGATCAAGATCATGGGTGGGTTGTTGTTTCCAAAATCCGGTAGTTGCACTTTTAACGGACTGTCCACCCAACAAAGGGAACCACAGACTTTACAGGACATTTTTTTGATACCCGAGGAATTTGAATTGCCCCGCATCGCTATAAAGGCATTTGAACACATCAACTCGGTTTTCTATCCCAATTTTTCCAAGGAACAGTTTTACCATCTTTTGGAGGAATTCCATTTAAAACCGCAACAAATCATTTCCAACCTTTCTTTTGGACAAAAAAAGAAAGTACTGATAGCATTTGGTATAGCGGTTAACACGCAATTATTGCTCATGGATGAACCTACCAATGGCTTGGACATTCCGTCCAAGAGTCAGTTTAGAAAGGTAATGGCAGCTAGTGTTGATTCAGGAAAATGCATAGTGATTTCAACACATCAAGTTCGAGACCTTCATAGCCTCATCAACCATGTAATCATCTTGGACAATGCCCAGCTCATTTTTGACCAATCCCTGGATCAGGTGACCAAAATGCTATGGTTTGGCAGAGCATCCAGCACGGAGCAAACTGGACTCATTTACTCTGAGGGGGCATTTGGCGGACGCTCCGTACATGCCAGAATGGATAAGGAAGAAACTGAAGTGGACCTGGAACTTCTTTTTAATGGGGTATTGAACGAGCCCGTGAGAATAAATCAAATCATGCAAAACAACGATCATGGAGCAGAGGTTTAGTTTTCAGCGGGTATTGCAGTTCATAAAGCGGGACTTGGTCTTGCTAAGAGGTACATTTCTGACCGGTTTTTTGGTAGCCATTATCTTGGTTTTCATATTCTGCTTGTTGAACATGGTGTGGGACCAAAAATTAGATTTGGAAGAGTTTTATGGAATTTTCGGAATCATCTATATTCCAATGGGAATACTGTTCACCTTTGCATTGTTTCGCGAGTTTGGAAACCCAAAAACCAACGCATTATATCTGGCCCTTCCTGTTTCCACTCTAGAACGACTAGCAGCCAAATGGCTAACGGTTACCCTGATCTATACCTTGGTATTATCTGTTTTGGCCCTGCTGGTTGGCACGGTGGCCATGGCCGCGGGAATCGTTCTTTTTGGAGCCAACTTTAGCCTGCTGACCCTATTCTCAGAATCCTATTTAACTATTGTTGGCACCTATATATTTGTTCAACCTGTGGCCATGGTGGGCGCGCTTAGTTTTACCAGAAACAAGATCGGGAAAACCTTATTGGCTGTTGGAATTGTAGTTCTGGGCTTCTTTCTTTTCAATTTTCTATTGTATGCCATGTTCAACCATAGACTTGGTGTTTTTGACGAAGACGGGCTAGGTTCAATGGCATTCAACAAGGCCGGGATGGATTTTTCCATTGTTGGACGATGGTTCTACGGCTTCATATTTGGGCCGTTAATGCTTGTGGCAGCTTATTTTAAAATGAGGGAAAAGGAGGTGTAGGATGGATTTTGACAACAGTAAACCCATTTATTTACAAATAGTGGATTTCTTTTATGAAAACATATTGAGCAAACAATGGCAAGAAGGAAGCAGAATCCCTTCCGTAAGGGAGGTGGCTATGATGGTGGAGGTTAACCCCAATACGGCCATAAGGGCCTTTAACCACCTACAGGATTTGGAGGTTATCTATAACAAAAGAGGTATTGGATACTTCGTATCCGACAATGGATTTACCACTGTATTGGAAATTAGGCGCAAGGAGTTTTTGGAACAAAACCTTCCCAGTCTATTCAAGCAAATGAGTCTATTGGACATTGGAATTGAAGAATTGAACAACGCTTACAACCAACACAAAAATGAAGAAAAGTAGTCTTATTTTATGGGGAGCGCTGATTGCTATCCTGCTATTTTCGTTCATTTTTCAGTTATCCGTGCATAGCTATGTGAAGGAGGGGAAAGCCCTTATCAAACCTGTAAAAATGCAAACGCAAAATAGGCAGCTCGCCCGTTTTACGGTAGTCAAAGTAAATGGGAGATTGAAAATTCTTATGGAACAACAAGATACAGCGGCAATTCAGATAAGTGCCCCTGATTATATTATCGATTCCATTCGCACCCTAATAGTTGACGATACTTTGGACATCAGTGTGGCCTCACCCTTGAAAAAGAAAGACAGTATTGTCCTTCGTATTTCGAACCCAGAATTTCATGGGCTTAAGTTTAGTTCTGAAGTATCAGTTGAGTCGGTCGGAATCCTGTCAGGAGCTAATCTGGACTTGAAGTTCAGAGATAAAAGCTCAGGAAAACTTGAACTTTCCTATGAGCAATTGAATTACAGCAACACCTCAACAGGCAGTGTGCATCTAAATGGAAAAATTAACCAACTAAATTTTATGGAGGAAAAGAACAACTAAATACCATCAAAAAACGAACAATCAGCTTTTATTATTCATCAATCATCAATCTGCCCTGAGCATAGTCGAAGGGTCCATCAATCAAAAAACGAACAGTTATGAAATCACATACCACCACATATGACCAAGAGGGTGTTCCATATCCGCCGAAATGGCGCATTTGGCTCATGCGTGCTCTTTATTTTCTCACTTTTATAGGACTGGCTTTTGAAGCTTGGGACTATTTGCTCTTTCCTCCCGAGCCCCTGGACTATATTACAGGAGTGTCCTTTAGTTTTTGGGCTGCTTATGCCACACTTATGGGGATTGGCATAAGATACCCTTTAAAGATGCTACCGTTGATCCTCCTGCAATTGGCTTATAAATCCATTTGGGCATTGACGGTATACCTTCCCATGAAACATGCAGGGACAATCACCCCCAATGCAGAATCCTTCTTTTGGGTGTGCGTTACCGCCGTAATCATTGATACCTTGGTTATTCCATGGGGGGGTATTTATTTAAGGCTTTCATCAAGCCCTTTTTAAAATTCAGGGTTTACCCGGTATAAATACCGCAAATCCTGTAGACCATTCATCAATCCGCCTGTTGGTTTATGTACCATAGGTACACGGACAGGTAAAAAAACGAACAATCATGAAATCACAAAAAGTAGGAACCAAACGTCTTTTTCGGTTCCTGGGTATAGGGCTCATCGCTTTGATTCTTGGCAGTTATGCACTACATAGGTATCATACGCAAAAGAAAGTGGAGCTTGCCTATCAGCAAACGGCATATGCACTTGGACTCTTATCTGACAATCTAAACAAAGGGTTTAGCCAAATGGGGCATTTGAACCAATTTGAGCAAACCAAACGAAAAATCTACAAGCACTAAAGTTTATTCATCAACCTGCTGTTGGAAGACAGCAAAAAAACGAACAATCATGAAAACAAATCAAAAAACAGGTAGAATTGTGGGGGTCTTGTTGCTCCTGATCATGGCCGTGGGCATACCCTCATTAAGTCTTAGAGGGCTATCAACGTCTATGGGTGAAGATCTTAATTTTCTGGAGTACATTCATCAAAATGCATTGGGAATGCGCTTTGGAATGGTGCTGGACATTACTGCCAGTGCCTTATGGCTTTTAATCTCCATTTATCTTTTTCCCAAAATCAAAGAATATAGCTCGGGGCTTGCCCTTGCATTTTTTGGACTTTGGGTGATTAATTTGGGCATCATAATCTATAGCAACATCAGTCATTTATCGCTGATTTCGTTAAGTGGAGAATTTGTGAAGCCTGGAGCCACCAATCTGGACATACTTCGGACCCTTGGTTTGCTAAAAATTGAGGATTACTTCTGGTCGCATTTCATGGCGTTAATTACCTATGCCATGGCCGCCTTTGTATTTTACTATTTTCTATTTCGAACCAAATTGGTTCCCAAATTATTGGCGTTATGGGGCATGATAGCCATTACCCTGGTATTTATGGCCTCTTGGGTCAACATCTTTGATTTGGATATCAGCTTCCATTTTTATTCCCAGAATGGCATTTTTATGATTGTCTTTATGGGATGGTTAATTGCGAAGGGGTTTTCTGATTCTGCCATGCAGAACAGCTAGTTTCATCAATGTATTAATCAACAAAACGAATAATTATGTCAATCAAAACAGATGTGCTTACCGCTGGTAGGCCAACCAAAATATGGCCTAAAAAATTATTGGATAAATCCATTGAAGTTTGGTTTACCGTCGCTGTGTTAGGCCAGTGGATATTTGCCTTTTACGTAGCCTTGTTCTACGGGGGAGCGGCCATGGACGGAGATTTTATGCGTTGGAACAGGGTTTTACCTCACGGTTACGTGGAAGGAGAGACCATGGGCAATACGGCTGTGGCCATACACTTGCTTTTTGCCATCATCGTAATGGTCGGCGGCCCCATGCAGTTCATTCCAAAACTCAGGAGTTATTTTCCTCGCTTTCATCGTTGGAATGGACGATTTTACATTGGGGCTGCCTTTTTAATCAGTTTAAGTGGAATTTACATGGTTGTCACCAAGGGTACCATCAGTGGTTTGGTTGGGGATATAAGCGTAAGCCTAAACGGGGTACTTATCTTAACCTTTGCCCTAATGGCTCTAAGAACAGCCATGAAGCGAAACTTTACGGTGCATCGAAAATGGGCTCTAAGATTATTCCTAACCATGGCTGGGGTATGGTTCTTTAGAATAGGCTTGATGTTTTGGCTATTCGTTCATGGAAAACCTGTAGGATTTGACCCTGAAACCTTCCGCGGGCCGTTCCTTGTTTTCCTAGGTTTTGCCCAATATCTACTTCCTTTGGCGGTGTTGGAACTTTACTTTTTGGCACAGAAGAACAAGTCCCAAGGAGCCAAGATTGCCATGTCCATTGGCATGATAATCCTGACTCTTATAACAGCTTTGGGGACTTTTGCGGCCACCATGGGCATGTGGATACCGCGAATTAGCTGAATCTCTATTTGCTGAGGTACATCTTTCTTCGAGAGTACAGGTTGTAGAAATCATCGTCTTTTAGACTATCTATAAAGAGGATGCTCTCTCCTGTACTTTTCATCTCTGGACCCAGATTCTTATTCACATTCGGGAACTTGTTGAACGAAAACACGGGTTGTTTGATCGCATAGCCGTCCAAATGGGGTTTGAAATCAAAGTCTTTGACCTTATTTTCCCCCAACATTACCTTGGTGGCATAGTTCACATATGGTTCTCCATAAGCTTTAGCTATAAATGGAACTGTACGGGATGCCCTCGGATTTGCTTCAATGATGTACACGATATCGTCCTTGATGGCAAATTGGATATTGATCAGTCCCACCGTTTTTAGGGCCAAAGCTATCTTCTTGGTGTGATCCTTTATTTGTTGCATGACAAATTCGCCAAGATTAAAAGGAGGCAAGGTAGCATTGGAATCCCCAGAGTGGATTCCACAGGGCTCTATATGCTCCATGATACCGATGATGTATACTTCCTCCCCATCACAAATGGCATCTGCTTCCGCCTCAATGGCCCCATCCAAATAATGATCCAATAAAAGTTTGTTGTTGGGGATGCTGCGAAGCAAATCCACCACATGCGCTTCCAACTCTTCCTTATTGATCACAATCTTCATTCCCTGTCCACCCAGAACATAAGACGGACGTACCAAAAGTGGGAAGTTCAATTCATCTGCAAGTTCCAAGGCTTCATCGGCTGTTTCCGCAACTCCAAATCGTGGGTAAGGGATGTCATTTTCCTTCAATAAAGTAGAAAAGCTTCCCCTGTCCTCTGCCAAATCCAAGGATTTAAAACTGGTCCCGATGATGTTAATTCCATAACGATCCAACTTTTCAGCCAGCTTCAAGGCCGTTTGTCCACCAAGCTGCACAATAACTCCCTCTGGCTTTTCATGAAGAATAATATCATAGATATGTTCCCAGAAAACAGGTTCGAAATAAAGCTTGTCCGCGGTATCAAAGTCCGTTGATACGGTCTCTGGGTTACAGTTGATCATGATGGTTTCATAATCACATTCGGCCGCCGCCAAAACCCCGTGCACACAGCAGTAGTCAAATTCTATCCCTTGCCCTATCCTATTGGGCCCGGAACCTAAGACTACAATCTTTCTTCTATCGGTGACCTCGCTATCGTTGGCCACAAAACGGGTGCCATCTGCGGTCTCAATTTCTTCCTCAAAGGTGGAGTAGTAATATGGGGTCATGGCCTTGAATTCCGCCGCACAGGTATCCACCAGTTTATAGACCCTATTGATCTTTAAGGCCATCCTCTTTTTATGGACTTCACTCTCGTAGCAATCCAACATATGGGCTATCTGGCGATCCGCAAAACCTTTTTGTTTGGCCTCCAACAAGAGGGATTTGGGAAGGCTCTCCACCGTATATTTTGAAATCTCCATTTCCAGGTAATGAAGTTCCTCGTACTGCTTAAGGAACCACATATCTATCTTGGTGATATCATGGATGGTCTTCAACGGAATCCCCAATTGGATGGCATCATAAAGTACGAAGACCCTATCCCAACTGGGCACTTTTAGTTTTTGGATAATTTTGTCGTAGTCTTTATAACCTTTACCATCTGCGCCAAGACCATTTCGCTTGATTTCAAGTGATTGTGTGGCTTTGTGCAAGGCTTCTTGAAATGATCTACCAATACCCATGACCTCCCCTACGGACTTCATCTGAAGCCCCAAAGTACGATCAGAACCTTCAAATTTGTCAAAGTTCCATCTTGGAATTTTTACGATAACGTAGTCCAAGGTGGGCTCAAACAATGCCGAAGTGGACTTGGTTATTTGATTGTCCAATTCATCCAAACTATAGCCGATGGCCAGT
The DNA here is from genome assembly GCF_965215805.1 of Flagellimonas sp. GTDB lineage: Bacteria > Bacteroidota > Bacteroidia > Flavobacteriales > Flavobacteriaceae > Flagellimonas. The sequence continues at coordinate 3,791,934 of NZ_OZ244124.1, forward strand.
TTGGTGGCAATTTTCGCAATAGGATATCCAGTAGCCTTTGATGCCAATGCCGAAGAACGGGATACCCTAGGGTTGATCTCAATGGCTATAATATCTTCCTTTTCATCCGGGCTCACCGCAAATTGAACGTTACATCCACCTGCAAAATCTCCAATGCTGCGCATCATATGAATAGCCATATCACGCATACGTTGGAATGTCCGATCAGATAAGGTCATTGCGGGCGCCACAGTAATGGAGTCTCCTGTGTGAATACCCATGGGATCCATATTTTCAATGGTACAAATGATGACGACATTGTCATTTTTATCCCGAAGCAACTCCAATTCGTATTCCTTCCACCCCATCAAGGCCTTGTCTATCATCACCTCGTGGATGGGCGATACCTCAAGTGCATGACTTAGTTGTTTATCAAAATTTTCCGGGTCGTACACAATGGACGCCCCTGCTCCACCCAAAGTAAATGATGCCCTAATCACCAAGGGAAAGCCAAATTCTTGGGCTATTTCCTTTCCTTTAAGAAAAGAGGTTGCGGCAGCCTGGGGTGGCATCCCAATCCCAATTTTGAGCATTAATTCCCTAAACTTCTCGCGATCTTCTGTGATATTGATGGCGTCTATATCCACACCTATAATCTCCACTCCAAAATCTTCCCAAATACCCTTCTCATCCGCCTCAATACATAGATTCAGGGCCGTTTGTCCTCCCATGGTGGGCAAAACCGCATCAATATTGGGGTGGTTTTTTAAAATCTCAATAATTGATTTGGTGTTCAAGGGTTTCAGGTAGACGTGATCCGCCATGGCTGGGTCCGTCATGATCGTAGCAGGATTGCTATTGATCAAGATGGTTTCTATACCATCTTCGCGAAGCGATCGTAAGGATTGGGAACCGGAATAATCAAATTCACATGCCTGGCCAATAATGATAGGGCCAGAACCAATAATCAAAATCGATTTAAGGTCTTTTCTTTTGGGCATTCTAAATAGGGTTACTCGTTATCAAATTTTTCAAAATTAGGTCAAAAAAAAGGTGCTAATCTTGAAAAAGTAGCACCTTTATTAAAAAGTTATTTACAGTCATTATTTCTTATGACGTGGTTCTGATGAAACAGATAATTTCTTTCTTCCCTTCGCTCTTCTTCTAGCAAGAACTTTTCTACCATTGGCAGTCGCCATGCGTTCTCTAAAACCATGTTTGTTTCTTCTCTTCCTCTTTGACGGCTGATACGTTCTTTTCATTTCGGAACTCTTTTAATGGATTTTGTTGCTGGGAGATAAAACTACCCTAAAAATTCTGGGCGCAAATATACGAAGAGTTTTTACTTTGGCAAGTGGAAAAAGAAAATATTTAAATTAGTTTTTAGTACTTTTGCCTCCTCTTGAAACCGACTTAAAATCCGAACAAAATATGTTCCATAAAAATATAAAATTAGTCATTGCCGCCTTAATAGTAGGCTACTCAGGGTACCAGTTTGCCGAGGGATATATTGGTAACGGTATTTCCCTGATTCTACTTTCATTGGTGTTTATTTTTCTGTATTTCAGAAATGAGTTCATCCTTATGGCTTTTCTTCGGATGCGAAAACAAGACATGGAAGGCACCCAAAAATGGTTGGGTAAAATCAAGAATCCAGAGGCAGCTTTGATCAAGAAGCAACAAGGTTATTATAACTACCTGCACGGTATTATTTATTCCCAAAAGAACTTGACCCAGGCAGAGAAGTACTTTAAAAAAGCACTAAAACTGGGTTTGACCATGGATTATGATGTGGCCATGGCCAAGTTAAGTCTTGCCGGGATTTCCATGCAAAAGCGCAGAAAGCGGGAAGCCACACAGCTGTTGCAAGAAGCCAAGAAATTGGACAAAAACAATATGCTTACGGAGCAGATCAAAATGATGCAGCAACAGATGAAGCGCATATAATGCGATAATTTTACAATTCCCAAATGTGAAAATTTCAAGCCATATATTTTTTGAAATTTGGATCATGAAATCGGAGATTTCAAAACTACATTACAAAATTCTTCTTTCCATTTTCTTGGTATACTTTCCTCAAGAATCCGAGCTAAGTGATTCGCCGATTCGTCAATTCAAAAGGATAATCCATCAATTCTAAAGGGCAATCCGTCAATTTAGCAGGGCATTCCAACTAAAAAACCTGTAAGTTCACTCGTCAATGCTAAAACAAAATATCTCCTGAACACTGTGAGCAAGCTAAGGAGGAATTGAAAAAGTACTTGTTTCGACAATTCATGATTGCTCCTAACTGATAAAACTAAAATTCGAGATTAGAAACCAATAAAAAAGGGGGAGAACTAAAAACCAATTTAATAAAAGATAAGTTTGAATTTGAAAACAGAACAAGAAGATTTTTGGACAGGAGACTTTGGCAATCAATACGTTGACAGGAATAGTAACCCTAAAAGCATAGCATATAGAACTGCCGTATTTTCAAGCATTTTATCAAGGACAAAGGACTTAACCTCAATTATCGAATTTGGAACCAATATTGGACAAAACTTAATTGCGTTGAGAAATTTATTGCCAAAATGCAAATTAAATGGAGTTGAAATAAATACAAAAGCAATTCAAGAATTGAAGAATATTTCAGATATTAATGTATTTGAGGGTTCAATATTGGATTTTACTTCAAAAGATTTAGGACAATTCGATTTAACATTTACATCTGGTGTTTTAATTCACATAAATCCAAGTAAATTACGTGAAGTCTACGCAAAATTGTACGATTGCTCGAGTAAGTACATTTTAGTGAAAGAATACTATAATCCAAAACCTATTGAAGTCAATTATCGAGGATATTCGAAGAGACTTTTCAAGCGTGATTTTGCAGGCGAAATCATGGATTTATATCCAAACTTAGAATTGGTGGACTATGGATTTCAATATCATCGAGATAACAATTTTCCAATGGACGATTCAACTTGGTTTTTACTCAAGAAGAATACGTAGAAAGTACATAATAAAATACAAAATGGCAGGAAAGGTAATAAGTCAAAAAGTCATGGCGACTATAAAGCTATCTCGGCTTGATAATCTTAATACCGATAATTACCTACTTTGCAAATACTACCAGAAAAGTGTGCACGAATTATACGTTTTCGAATTTAGTACTTGGTTATAAAGCGTAAACATTTATTCCCCTGTACTAACATTTCGGTAATACCCCTTATTCGGAATCTCAATGACATATTTTTTACGTGAAGCATTATTCAGATGAGGTTCACGCAACCAAGGGTTATGCCTTTTTAGGATTTTGTAATTGATTTCGTAAAGCTTGGCAAAGTCTGCCCAGCTGGTCACGGCCGTATCTACCTGCACGGAAAATGTCGGTACTGTATTATAAAAATCTTCCTCCCCCACATCAAAACCATACTTGTCAGGATTGGAAAGAATCTCCTTGAGGGCCAAAATTCGGAACACGTAGCGTCCAGTCTCCTGCCCCAACAGAAGATCATAGTAATTTTCCACTTTTTGGATATTCATATACTTCTGCACCCCTGCAGGACCAGCATTGTATGAGGCTGCTGTCAAGGTCCAGGTACCAAAGCGCTTTTTCCATTTGTTGATATACTCACAAGCCGCTTGGGTAGATTTCTCAATATGATACCGTTCATCCACATTGGCATTGACCTCCAATCCATATTCCCTGCCTGTGGCTCTCATAAAATGCCACATGCCTGCCGCTCCTTTGGGTGAGGCTACATCTATCAGTGCACTTTCCGCAACCGCCAAATATTTAAAATCGTCAGGAATTCCATTTTTGGCCAAAATGGGTTCTATGATGGGGAAATACTTATTCGCCCTTTTCATCAACAATAAAGCATTGGATTGCCAATAGGTGTTCACCAAAAACTCACGGTCTACACGTTCCAAAACCTCGGGGTCATCCAACGGAACTGCTTCCCCTGCAAAATTCAAGTCTTCTGGAATTTCGATGGCACTGATTCGATATCCATCGGCTACATTTTTGTCGTTTTCAGCGCTTTGTTCTCCAGAATTAGCTTGAACAAAATCCCCAGGTTTGGACTGTACCGCAAAAATCAAACTTCCTACCACAACCACTAGTCCAATTACGGCCAGTACGTTCTTAACATGCTTCATAGATTACCTCATTTGTTTGGTTAAAGATACTATATAGAACTTCCTTCTTCTAAAATAATTGCGGGAAGGTGCTCATTAAACCATCTTGCCCTATGTATTATCATGGTATGTGTTCCATTTTTGACAGTGATGCAATCCTTGATTTTTTCAATGGGAAATACGGCATCTTTATCTCCATGGATATGGACAAGATTGGGAACGGAAGCGGGTGGATTCCAATTGACAATATTGTCTATTGCCCAATCTATATACCGTTTATCCCTAACGGACAAATAGGTTTCATAAAGATCCAGCCGTTTGGTAGCTCGTTCCCCAAACGCATATCTAGCCAATAGTTCCACATTGTTGACCAGTCCAGTTGGTAATAGTTTATGTACCTTGGTATACTTTGCAAACAGCATTTTTTTTGGCAATTCATGCTGATGTTTTACCGCAGAGACCACTATGGCCTTCCTTACCTTGATATGCTGGGCCATTTCCTGAACCAATAGTCCTCCGAAGGAAACTCCCAGTAAAACGGGACTTTCATGTTGAACTTGAGCCACCATTTTTTTAGCATAATCCGCTAGGGACATTCCCTTTTCCGGAACAAACCATTCCAGCCTATGCAGGGCGAAGGTTTCCGGAGGTAATTTAATCCCATCAAAAATAGAAGGATTAGCTGCCATACCAGGCATCAGATACAAGTGGATTTTGGAACGGGGCATTTTTCCCTAATATCAATTGGGCTAGGAAATTAACAAATTTTTGACTAATTTTGTGTCCCTTTTGCAATAGGCCCCGCTCATTTTTGAACAATTAACCAAAAGGGACGATTTTAAATTACCGCTTTGGTAATGTGCTGTGTCAATTTTTAAAACAATACTATATGACAGAAATGGAAATTAATGACAATAGTTTCTTGCGCCAATTTGAAACTAGGGTTGATGGCCATTTGGCTAAAATTGAGTACTCCTCACAAGAACGCAAAGTATTTTTGACCAAATTGGTCATTCCTGAGGAAATTACTCAAGAAGGTTTTAAAGAAACATTCATTAAGGCCGTTTTGCATGAAATTCAAGAGAAAAACCTCAGAGTGGTACCCACAAGTCCGCACATTGCAGGTTTCTTAAGAAAGAACAGACAGTACAAAGAGATGCTTCCCGTAGGAATCCGCATCTAACCCAAGAAAAACAAAACGAGTTGAAGACCTCTCATTATGAGAGGTTTTTTTATGCCAAAATCTTTTCAGGAACAAACTCAAACCTAACCAAACCATCTTCATCAATCTGGGTCAGTTTCACTTGATGTAGCGTATTTACCAATTCGGGATTCCAAGGCGCTTTTACCTTCACATAATTTTCCGTGAATCCATGTATGTACCCTGATTTGTTCTCGCCCTCAAACAAGACTGTTCGGGTGCTCCCCAATTGACTTTCATAAAACGCCCGGCGTTTTTTGGCAGAAAGCCCTCGAAGCATTTTGCTTCGCTTGGCCCTAACATTTTTGGGAACAACATTCCCCATTTCAGCGGCAAGGGTATTATCCCTTTCGGAATAGGTGAAAACGTGCAAATAGGAAATATCCAATTCATTCAGGAAGTGGTAGGTTTCCAAGAAGTGTTCCTCTGTTTCTCCTGGAAAACCAACAATCACATCCACTCCAATACAAGCATGGGGCATTACTTGTTTTATTCGTTGCACCCTATCCACATATAGATTGGATAAGTAACGACGGCGCATCTTTTTAAGAATCTCATCACTCCCACTTTGCAATGGTATATGAAAGTGAGGGACAAAGGAATTGCTCTTTGATACAAAATCGATGGTTTCGTTCTTCAAGAGATTGGGTTCGATGGAGGAAATACGAAGGCGGTGAATGCCATCTACTTCGTCCAACGCTTTCACCAACTCAAAGAAAGTATGTTCATGCTTTTTGTTGCCAAATTCTCCCTTTCCGTAATCGCCTATGTTTACACCCGTCAGCACAATTTCCTTGATGCCCTTGGAGGCAATTTCAGCAGCATTGGATAACACATTGTCCAAAGTATCACTTCGCGAGATCCCTCTTGCCAATGGGATAGTACAATAGGTGCACTTGTAGTCACAGCCATCCTGAACCTTTAAAAATGCGCGGGTCCTATCCCCAATGGCGTAACTACCCACATAAAAATCAGCATCTTCAATCTCACAGGAATGCACTTCTCCGTGCTCATTTTTGGTAAGGTCGTTAAGGTAATCGGTAATCTTAAACTTTTCCGTTGCACCCAAAACCAAATCCACTCCGTCAACCGCAGCCAATTGCTCCGGTTTCAATTGCGCATAGCATCCCACAGCGGCAACAAAGGCCTCCGGATTACTTTTTTGGGTTTGTTTTACAATGGTCTTAAAGCGTTTGTCCGCATTTTCTGTGACAGAGCAGGTGTTGATCACATAAATATCGGCCTTCTCATCAAAGTCCACACGGTCAAAGTCCACCTTTTCAAAACTTCTGGCTATGGTAGAGGTTTCGGAGAAATTAAGCTTGCAACCCAAGGTATAAAAAGCAACTTTTTTGCGCATTGACCCTTCTTAAATTTTGGGCTGCAAAGATAGTGATTCGTTGGGACTTAGGTTGTTCTGAATGTATTCCAATTTTGAATGGCCTTTAAAACGAATAAGTGATTCCCATAACAAAATCCCAGCAGAACTGTATTGCATAATACGCAAAACTTGGACTATTTTAGTTGACCGCATAAAAACCCACCAAAATTGCACTCATGAAGAACTTTTGGCTCTTTGCATTCATCTTATTTCTTTCACCAATTTCCGCTCAAGAAAAGACAGACATCAAATGGTGGAATCCGGCTGAGCATGAGTTCCCGGTGATTTCAGGCCAAGCTTGGTCCAATGAGGTGGAATCCCAGTTTCACAGACTTCCTGCCCGTGCAGAACAAAACGTTAGAAAAGCGGTTTGGAACTTATCGAAGCAAGCGGCTGGCCTATCCATCAGGTTTTGGAGCAACGCCAAAAACATCCGGGTAAAATACACGCTCAAAGGAGGCCTATCCTTACCCCATATGCCGGCCACAGGGGTCAGTGGATTGGATTTGTACGGTAAAACACCTCACGGAGACTGGATACGCCATTGGGGGTTCTATTCCTTGGATAAGGAAAGTAACTATACCTTCACCATTGATTCGGATACGGAGACCTACTATCAATACGGTAGGGAATATCAGCTCTTTTTGCCACTTTACAATGAAATAGAAAGTTTGGAAATCGGAATAGAGGATGGTTCCTTTTTGAATCCGCTTCCCATAAGAAAAGAGAAGCCCATTGTAGCCTATGGTACATCCATTTGCCAAGGAGCATGCGCCTCCCGACCCGGAATGGCATGGACCAATATATTGGAACGTAGACTGGATAGATCCATAATCAATCTTGGCTTTTCTGGGAATGGCAGAATGGAACCCGAACTCATTGATTTAATGACCGAAATTGACGCCAAACTATATATCCTGGATTGTCTTCCCAACCTGAGTCCAAACCGCGATAATACCCAACTACTGGTATTGAATGCCGTAAAAAGACTCAAGGAGTCAAAACCCCATACCCCAATAATTCTGACAGCACATGTGGGTTACGCCGATGATTTTACCAACCAAGAAAACAAAGACCGATACATACCTCTAAATGAAGACCTCGAGAACGCATTTAATCAGTTAAAATCTGAGGGGTATACGGATGTTTTCTTGTTGGCGAAGGACTCTATCGGCCTAGGGTTTGATTCTTTTGTGGATATCATTCATCCCAATGATTATGGGATGCTACAGTACGCCGATGCTTATGAACAAATGATTCGTGAAATTCTGAATGAACCCAAAGGGGAAATTTCCACCACCATCCCCAAAACACAAAGTAGGGATATAGCGGTGTATCAATGGGAAAACAGACACCAAGCCATTCTTGAAGGCAACCAGCAAAACCCAACCAAAATCTGTCTGTTCGGGGATTCCATCATCAATTTTTGGGGCGGGGAACCAAAGTCCAGTATTGCCAACGGAGCGGATTCCTGGGATGAGGTCATGATGCCGCTTGGTGTTCGGAATTTTGGATACGGATGGGATCGCATTGAAAATGTGTTATGGCGGGTACAGCATGGTGAGTTGGATGGATTTGAGGCCGAAAGCATTATCCTTATGATTGGTACCAACAATCTCCACCTCAATACGGATTCTGAGATTATTTCAGGTTTACAAAATTTGATTCAGGCCATAAAAATCCGTCAACCCAAAAGTCAGCTACATCTTATTGGGATACTGCCAAGAACGGGAAAAGAAACTCGGGTCAGGGAAATTAACCTGAAAATTGCCGAATTGGCCCAATTGGAAAACATTGCATATGCCGATATAGGAAGCCCGGTATTATTAGAGAACGGAACTTTAAACGAGTCCTTATTTACCGATGGCCTTCACCCAAACGCTAAAGGATATAGATTGCTTGCCAAACAGTTGGTCGCGCAGCTTCAAAAGGTTTCGGAATAATTATAGCAGGGTATAATGGCCATGTATGCATAGCCAATTCCCATTTTCTTTCACAAAAATTCGGGTGGACTTACCACGGGAAGCAAAGGGTTCACCATTGGTAATACCCTTATCCCTCCAATAATAGGTAATCCAAGCCACATTTCCCTTAACAGTTACAAGAGGTTCGTCCATTTCGGTATGTATCCCTTCTGATTCCTTTACCCAAGCTGCAACTCCCCTAACTTCTGTCTCCTTACCCACTCTGAGGATTGAATCCGTTTCCCCAAATTGGGTAAAATCTGGATGCACATAGGTTGCATAGCGCTCAACATCGCCTTTTTCAATGGCATCCCACATGGATATCAATGTGGATTTGATGGCTTCTTTCTCTTCTTCAACTGTTGCGACAATATCTTCCTCATGCTTTTTTTCGGGAATACAGCTTATCAAAAGAAAACTGGCTATGATAAGGTTTGTAAATGGTTTCATTTTGAATTCGGTTTAAGGCATTTTAACAAAGTAAGCAAAAGTTACCCCCTTTATCTGTTCCTGTCCTTCATAAAATTTCATTCTTTTTCCATTAACTTCGTGGACCTAGCTGCAAAATTCTAATCAACAGATAACTTTTGAACATGCACAAGATTGTCCTTACCCTGTCCCTGCTTCTTTTACTTGTGGGTTGTAACACCAAATCCTCTGATAAGAAGACAGCAACAGATACGCTCCCCAAAATAGCCATCGCAGGAATTGCTATTGAATCCAGTACCTTCTCTCCTGCAGTCACATTGGAGGATGCTTTCCATGCCAAAACCGGAGATGATGTCTTTTCCCTATATCCATTTATGTCCAAAGATTCGCTCTCCAGAAAACGTGCCCATTGGTTTCCAACCCTAAAAGGTCACGCGTTGCCAGGCGGTATCGTAACCAAGGAAACCTATGAATCCTTGGTGGGTAAAACTTTGGAAATGCTTAAGAAAAATGCCCCTTATGACGGGCTCTTTTTTGATATTCACGGGGCTATGAGTGTTGAAGGTTTGGATGACCCCGAAGGGGACTTAATTGCCCGTATTAGGGAAGTGGTAGGATACGAAACACTAATATCCACTTGCATGGATCTGCATGGCAATGTTTCACAAAGGCTTGCAGAACAAACCGATTTAATTACCTGCTATCGCATGGCACCCCACGAAGATGCCATGGAATCCAAAAAAAGGGCGGTAGTGAATCTTCTGGATAGATTGGAAAGCAATCAAGGAAAGCCTGCCTATAAAGCTTGGATTCCAGTTCCTATACTTTTACCAGGGGAAATGACAAGTACCCGTGTTGAACCAGGAAAAAGTCTCTACGCCAAGGTTGCCCCAATCGCTGGTCAGGAAGGTATTGTGGATGCCGCTATATGGGTAGGATATGCATGGGCGGACGAACCTAGAAATCACGCCGTGGTCATGGTAACTGGGGACGACAGGGACAAAGTAACCCAAGGTGCTGAACAACTGGCCAGTAGTTTTTGGGAGGCTAGAAATGCCTTTGAGTTTGTGGCACCGACCACAACTTTGGAAGAAAGCTTAAAAAAAGCACTGTCCAGCAAGGAAAAACCCTTTATCATCAGTGATATGGGAGACAACCCAACCGCTGGTGGCGCCGGTGATGTTACATGGACCTTGAGAGAGTTATTGGCTAGATCGGAATTTTCTTCCCCCAATGGCCCGAGTTTGATTTATGCTTCCATTCCTGGCCCAGATTTGGTGCAAAAAGCAGTGGAATTGGGTGTGGGAGAAAAAATATCGGCTTTGGCGGGAGCCCAGGTGGACAGCCGTTTTTCACCTCCCATTGAACTCTCGGGAACTATAGAGGCGATCAAGCATGGGGATAGGCATGCCGAAACGGAAGTGGTAGTGAAAGTGGGAAGTATTTCAGTAATCGTTACCAAAAAAAGGAAGCCTTACCACAGGGAAAGTGACTTTACCAATTTGGGATTGAATCCTAGAAGCTCCGATATCCTAGTCGTGAAAATTGGGTATTTGGTACCTGAACTTTACAATATGAGAGGGGATTGGATTATGGCTCTTACTCCTGGAGGAGTAGATCAAGATTTGGAGCGCTTGGGCTATCAACGAATCAATAGACCCATGTTTCCGTTGGATAAAGACATGGAAGATCCCAATCTGAAGGCCCGACTCATTCCTCAATCCGGTAGCACCACAAAATAAAGAACCTAAAATATCAGAGACAAATTGGATTGAATCAGTAATTCCGCCATTTTTTGGTCAGTTCAAAGACATGCTCCAAAATACGGGCTTCCACATCGTCAAATTCCCTTCCTCTTCTGGCCATCATGACCTTAGCCGCTTCAAATGCCCTTTTAGGCATATAAGTAGAGAAACCTGAAGCTCCTCCCCAACTAAAACTTGGAATGAAATTCCTTGGAAACCCAGGCACATAAATATTGGAATTTACTCCGATTACGGTTCCAGTATTGAACATAGTATTGATGGCAGTCTTGCTGTGGTCTCCCATCATCAAGCCACAAAACTGAAGTCCTGTATGGTCAAACTTTTGTGTCTCATAATTCCACATCCGAACTTTGGCATAGTTGTTCTTAAGGTTGGAGTTGTTGGAATCCGCTCCAATGTTGCACCATTCCCCTAAAACAGCATTCCCTAAATACCCTTCATGACCTTTACTGGAGTAACCAAAAATTACAGAGTTGCTGATTTCACCGCACACCTTTCCATGGGGGCCAACTGTAGTGGGTCCATAAATCTTTGCTCCCATTTTTACCACAGCTTTTTCGCAAAGTGCCAAACCACCACGAATCAGCGCACCTTCCCATACTTCAGCATTGGCTCCAATGTAAATAGGGCCATTGGAAGCATTTAGGATACTGTGTTCCACACTTGCTCCTTCTTCCAAAAAGATATTTTCTGGATTTATGAGTTTATTGGTATCCGAAATTGGGGCACTTTTCCTTCCCTCGGTGATGAAATCATAATCGGCCTGGAGAGCCTCCCCATTTTTGGAAAAAATATCCCAAGTAAAATCTACTGTGATAAGTTCTCCCTTATACGTTTTCATTTTGTAAATGGAAAAATCCGGCTCCGAATTAGGATTTGTGGTGTGATAGGCCACAACCTTGTCCCCATATTGAATCGCCTCATTTGCTGAAAGGGCACTTACCATTTCAGACAGACCTTGGTCGGGTACGATGGCTCCATCTATGACCACGTTTTCCTTTGCGGAAACCATGGGATACTTCTCGGACAGATATTCCTCTGTCTTAAAACTTAGCTTGGTTTTGAGTCTTCGTTCCCATTTTTCCGTAATGGTCAATATGCCAATTCGTATTTCTGCAACGGGTCTGGTAAATGTAAAGGGAAGTAGTGCGGTCCTTCTGGGGCCATCGGCCAGGATATAATTCATGCTGGTTGTTTCTAACTGTAAAAATAAAAAACGCCCCTGATTAAAAATCAAGGGCGCCTTATCTATTTATTAAGAAGTTGACTACTCAGCCTTTTCTTCTTTGTTGAATTTCTTGTACTTGTTCTTGAACTTGTCAATTCTACCAGCGGTGTCCACCAATTTGGTTTTACCAGTATAATACGGATGTGAAGTTCTGGAGATTTCCAATTTTACCAAAGGATACTCAACACCGTCCACGGTAATGGTTTCTTTGGCATCAGCAGTAGACTTTGTTATGAATACATCGTCATTGGACATATCTTTAAAAGCTACCAATCTATAATTTTCTGGGTGTATACCTTTTCTCATCGCCTTAAAAACTTATTCTCAGAATTTTCGAGCTGCAAATTTAATGATTTCTTTTAGAATCCCAACCCAAAAACATTAAAAAAGAAAAAATCTACCTTTAACTGTAACAAAACCTTAACAAAGGTCACTAACAGACAGCTATCAATCTAAAATAATCTTTTAAAATGGAAGAAAATCAACCTAAAGTGGGTACCTACTCACGGAATTATGGTGCTTTGGCGGGAGCAGCGGGAATTATCTTTTCCCTAATGCTTTATTTGGCAGATATGCACCACGAAAGAAGTTTTGCAATTCAGGCCGTCCAATATCTTATCCTTGCCGTCTTTGTTGTCCTTGCAATTTTACAGTTTAAAAAGGCCAATGGAGGTTTTATAAGCTTGGTTCAAGCCATAAAGATAGGTCCTGGAGTTGCCGTGGTCAGTTTTATTTTGGGCATTATCTATTTTCTTATTTTTTCCAATGTTATCGAACCAAATTTTATGGAACAGGCCTATGAATTAGGTCGGCAACAAGCCATGGAACAAAATCCAAATTTAACTGCCGAACAAGTTGACCAAAGCATTGAAATCCAGAAAAAGTTCTTCTGGGTCATTATGGCGGTGTTCATGCTCTTGTCGGTAATTTTTGGATTTATTGTGAGCCTTATAACAGGTCTTATAGTGAAAAAGGACAAACCTGCCTACTAACACAAAAAATGCTACTTTTGAAGGGAATTCCAGAAAGAAACAATGCAGATTTCCATTGTAATCCCTTTACTTAACGAGCAAGAATCACTTACAGAACTCCATGATTGGATTGTACAGGTTATGCAATCCAATCGTTTTTTGTACGAGGTTATTTTTATTGACGATGGCAGTGTGGATGATTCTTGGAAAACCATACAAGAGCTTTCAGAAAAAAATGAAAACGTTAAGGGGATTCGATTTTTAAAGAACTACGGAAAGTCTCAGGCCCTGCATGCCGGTTTTGAAGCCGCCAAAGGAGAGGTTGTCATTACCATGGATGCGGATTTACAGGACAATCCCGAAGAAATCCCCGAACTGTATAACCTCATCAAGCAAGACAACTATCATATTGTCTCTGGCTGGAAAAAGAAACGCTACGATTCCATAATCACCAAGAACATCCCATCCAAGCTGTTCAATTGGGCGGCAAGAAGGACATCAGGGGTCAAACTCCATGATTTTAACTGCGGACTCAAGGCCTTCAACAAAAATGTGGTCAAAAACATCGAAGTTTCTGGAGAAATGCATCGGTACATCCCTGTACTTGCGAAAAATGCCGGTTTTTCCAATATTACCGAAAAGGTGGTGCAGCATCAGGCCAGAAAATATGGGAGCACCAAATTTGGCGCGGAACGTTTTGTAAATGGATTTTTGGATTTGATTACCATTTGGTTTGTCTCCAAATTTGGCCGTCAACCCATGCATCTTTTTGGCGCATTGGGTGTAATTATGTTTTTGGTGGGATTTGGTTTTTCCATCTATCTGGGAATAGACAAACTCTTTTTAAACCCTACTGGCCGCTTAATAACCGACCGACCCCAGTTTTATATTGCCTTAGTGGCCATGGTTATCGGAACCCAGTTATTTTTAGCTGGCTTTTTGGGTGAAATAATGGTTCGCTCAAGAAAAAATGATACCCGATATACCATCTCCAAGAAAATTAACATTTAACCGAGGCCAATTTCATATTCTTTGTACTTTTAACACGAAGAAAATTACATTATTTCATGGATTCCATCACCGCAAACGCCAAGACTTGGCTTACCGATTTTTTTGACGCAGACACCAAAAAAGAAGTTCAACACCTTATAGAAAACGATACCGAAGAATTAAAGGAACGTTTTTACAAGGATTTGGAATTTGGAACCGGGGGAATGCGAGGAGTCATGGGGGTTGGAACCAACCGAATCAACAAATACACTTTGGGCAAAAATACCCAGGGACTCAGCAATTATTTAAAAAAAGTTCATGGCAACACCGATATCAAAGTGGTTATTGCCTATGATTGCCGTCACAATTCGGACACTTTGTCTAAAACAGTATCTGAGGTTTTTGCTGCGAATGGAATCCAAGTTTATTTGTTCTCCGAATTGCGAACAACGCCAGAACTTTCTTTTGCGGTAAGACATTTGGGCTGTCAAGCGGGAATTGTTCTGACTGCATCCCACAATCCGCCTGAATACAATGGGTACAAAGTGTACTGGGCAGATGGAGGTCAAATTGTACCACCACAGGATGGTGAAATTATAGCTGAAATAGATTCGCTTTCTTTTGAGGATATAAAGTTTGAGGCGGATGGCGGGCTTATTCAACTTATAGATAAAGAGGTGGATGAGGCTTTCTTTGAAGCTTCGGTAAGCAAAGGCAGTTTTGGCGCCAAGGGAAAGGATGACTTCAAAATTGTGTTCACCTCCTTGCACGGCACTTCCATTACCGCTATTCCCGAGGTGTTGAAAAGAGCAGGCTACAACAACGTCACCATCATAGAAGAACAGGCCAAACCTGATGGGGCATTCCCTACTGTGGAGTCTCCAAATCCGGAAGAACCTGCCGCTTTGGCCATGGCCATTGAAAAGGCAGAAGCCATTGGAGCCGATATGGTAGTGGGTACCGACCCTGATAGTGATCGCCTAGGGATAGCCGTTAGAAACTTGAAAGGTAAAATTGAATTGCTCAATGGTAACCAGACCATGATCATGATGACCAAGTTTTTGTTGGACAAGTTCAAGGACAAAGGATTGCAGGGCAATGAGTTTGTAGCTTCTACCATTGTATCCACACCCATGATGCAGCAAATGGCAAAAGCCTATGGGGTGGAATGCAAGACTTCCCTGACCGGATTTAAGTGGATTGGCAAAATGATCAAGGACTTCCCGGATTCCCAATTTATAGGCGGAGGAGAGGAAAGTTTTGGGTATATGGTAGGCGATTTTGTTCGGGATAAGGACGCCGTTACCTCTACCCTACTGGCTTGCGAAATAGCTTCAGATGCCAAAGCCAGTGGCAGCTCTTTTTATGAAGAACTGATCAACTGCTACGTAAGTTTTGGTTTTTATAAGGAGAAACTGATTTCCCTGACCAAAAAAGGAATCAGCGGCGCTGAGGAAATCAAGCAAATGCTGATTGATTTTAAAGAGAATCCCGTGGATTCCGTTCAAGGTTCCAAAGTGGTTTGGATTGAGGATTATAATACTTCAACTGCCAAAAATGTACAAACTGGGGAGGAAAAGGCCATTGACCTGCCAAAATCGAATGTTTTGATCTACGAAACCGAAGATGGCACACGAATTGCCGCAAGACCTAGCGGAACAGAGCCCAAGGTGAAGTTTTACATGAGCACCAACGCCACATTACAGAATGCCGCGGATTATAAATCCGTAAATTCGCAGTTGGATGCCAAACTGGAGGGCATCGTTTCCGAATTGAACTTGTAGTGAATGAATTATTTTAAAAAGATTCTCCGTTTTGCGGTTCCCTATCGCAAATACGGTTTTCTCAATATTTTCTTTAATATCCTTTATGCGCTTTTTAGTGCGCTTTCCTTTGCGGCCTTGATTCCCATGCTGGATGTGTTATTCAAGCCCAACGATAAGGTTTTGGTTGAGCCAGTTTATACGGGTATGGGCGGGTTAAAGGATTATCTCCAGGATTACATCAACTATCGGGTCACCGCTTATTCTGGGGATGATGATATGAAAGGACTTATTTTGGTCATTGGACTGGTGTTGGTGTTATTTCTTTTGAAGAACGCCTTCAATTACCTGGCCATGTTCTTTATCACCTTTCTTAGGAATGGGGTACTAAAGGACATTCGGAACAAAATGTACCAGAAAATTGTGGATTTGCCCATTTCCTATTTTTCGGAAAAACGCAAAGGGGATGTTATAGCCAGAATCACTTCGGATGTTTTGGAAATTCAGCACTCTTTTCTATCCATTTTGGAGTTGATTGTAAGGGAGCCTTTGACCATTTTGTTTACCATTTTGATCATGTTCGGTATTAGTGCCAAACTCACCATTTTTGTGTTCATTTTCATCCCTATCGCGGGCATGATCATTTCCCGAATTGGAAAGTCGCTAAAGCGAAAATCGGATAAAGTACAGAAAGAACAAGGCGAGTTTTTGTCCATTGTGGAGGAAACTTTGGGTGGTTTACGGGTCATCAAGGCCTTTAACTCTGAATCTCGATTTTTCAATACCTTCAAAAAATCTACAAACCGCTTTTTTAGATTTTCCAACTCCCTATTGAACAGGCAAAACCTAGCCTCGCCCACAGGTGAATTTTTAGGCATATTGGTTATTGGAGTATTACTATGGTTTGGAGGTAAGATGGTCTTGGTGGACAAAACCCTGGATCCCTCCTCTTTTATAGCCTACATGGGACTGGCATATAATATTCTAACCCCCGCAAAGGCCATTAGCAAGGCTTCCTACGGAGTTAGAAAGGGAAATGCCGCCGCAGAACGGGTGTTGGAAGTTTTGGAATCTGAAAATCCAATCGCAGACGGTCAAAATGCCATAGAAAAAACAGATTTTTCCAAGAGCATATTCCTCAAGGAAGTTTCCTTTAAGTATGAAGATGATTATGTGCTGGAAAACTTCAATCTGGAGGTCAAAAAAGGGCATACCGTGGCCTTGGTTGGCCAATCCGGAAGTGGGAAAAGTACCATCGCCAATTTGGTCACGCGTTTTTACGATGTGAACGAGGGTGAAATCAACATTGACGGAACCAATATCAAAGACATTTCCAAAAAATCCCTTCGTGGACTTATGGGATTGGTGACGCAGGATTCTATCTTGTTCAACGATACCGTTAAAAACAATATTGGTCTGGGCAAAGAGGGCGCTACGGAAGAAGAAATTATGGAAGCTGCCAAAGTGGCCAATGCCCATGAATTTATCATGGAACTTCCCAATGGCTACGATACCAATATCGGGGATAGCGGAAATAAATTGAGTGGAGGCCAAAAACAACGGTTGTCCATAGCAAGGGCCGTGTTGAAAAACCCTCCCATCATGATTTTGGACGAGGCCACTTCCGCTTTGGACACGGAGAGCGAGAAGCTCGTTCAGGATGCACTGGAAAAAATGATGCAAAATCGAACCTCCATTGTTATTGCGCACCGTCTGTCCACCATCCAAAATGCAGATTCCATAGTAGTCCTCAGCAAAGGAAAAATTGTGGAGCAAGGCACCCATGAAGAGTTGATGAAATCCCAAAAAGGTTACAAAAAGCTAGTGGAAATGCAGACGCTTGGGTAAGTTCAAGTTCAAAATTCCAAATTCCAAATTCCAAATTCCAAAAATCTAAGAATCCAAAATCGAACATCTGACATCCAACACCCAGCACTCGACACCTGACATCTGACATCTGACATCTGACCTCTGACATCTGACCTCTGACATCTGACCTCTGACAATCAAAACTCCAAATCCCAAATTCCAAGGATCCAAAATTCAAAACCCAAGCTCAAGCTCTAACAATCCAAAAATCCAAGCATCTGACATCTGACATCTGGCATCTGGCATCTGGCACCCAAGACTGAAAGAAAAAATTTAAACCTTTTACCTTTACCATAGTCATAGCATCAAATCAACAAAAAATTGATCGCTGAGGAAACCTTAGTCGCTGAGCTAAAACATAAGGATAGTCAAGCTAAAGCCTTTGAAGTGTTGGTCAACACCTATAAGGAACGCTTGTATTGGCATATCCGAAGGATTGTCCTAAATCATGATGATGCTGATGACGTGCTGCAGAATACCTTTATCAAAGTGTATCGAAACATAGACGGCTTTAAAGGGGACAGTAAGCTGTATTCATGGATGTACCGTATAGCAACCAACGAATCCTTGACTTTTTTAAAACAAAAATCCAGGAAGGCGGGTATCAGTGATGAAGAGTTGAAAACGGCAATGGTAGAAAACCTTCAATCCGATGTTTATTTTGAAGGGGATGAGATCCAATTAAAGCTCCAGAAAGCTTTGGCAACACTTCCTGATAAGCAAAAATTGGTTTTTACCATGAAATATTTTCAGGAAATGAAGTACGAAGAAATATCAGAAGTGCTTGAAACCTCGGTAGGTGCTCTAAAAACCTCTTACCATTTGGCGGTAAAGAAAATTGAAACGTATCTTAAAGCAGATTAAACCTTTTTAAGGTTTGGGGGTCAAACAAAAAAGATGGGAAAGGATAAAAAAAATAAATTCAAAACTCCGGAAGGTTATTTCGATAACTTTCATGACCGACTTATGGACAGGATCCAAGAGGAGGATTCCCTAGAGGAAAATTCCATAATTCCTAAGTCGGACGGTTTTGCTGTGCCCGAGACCTACCTTGAAGACCTTACCCCAAAAGTAATGGCACAACTGGAACCTAAAGAGGTTAAAGTTGTTCAACTTAAATCTTATAAGAAAGTATACTACAGCATAGCTGGAGTTGCCGCAGTATTGCTGTTGTTCTTTGGACTCAATGGGAAGAATACCGATACCATAACCTTTGATGATTTGGCAAATTCTGAGTTGGAAGCCTATTTTGATACTACCGACTTCAATCTTTCTTCCTATGAAATTGCCGAGGTGGTTTCGTTGGAGCAAATTGAATTATCCGATATGTTGGACCAGCATTTGGGCGAGGAGCAAATTTTGGAATACCTGGATGAAAATGTGGAGGACATTGAGGATTTAAACCTAGACTACAATGATTATGACTAAAAAAATACTCATACTAATTTTCAGTTTTGCCATGGGGACCTCATGGTTTTATGCCCAGGGTCCTGCCCGTGAGCGCATCAAAACCCTAAAAGTGGCATTTATTACGGAGCGTTTGAATCTCACTAGCCAAGAGGCACAATCCTTCTGGCCCATTTATAATGAATATGAAGAAACTTTGGAGCGTATTCGCAGAACCGAACGTATGGAACTTCGCTCCCAAATAGCATTTATCCAGGATTTATCCAATGCGGAGTCTTCTTCCCTATTGACCAAGTTTTTGGATGTGCAAAAAGAAAAGCATGAAGCCCAACTGGAGTTCATCTCCGAGATAAAAACCGTGATTTCGCCTAAAAAGACCTTGCTACTGCTGAAGGCCGAAGAAGATTTTAAAAAGCGACTGCTACAGCAAATGCGAAAACGTAGAGGTGGTGGGTAATTCCCCTTTTCGATAAACTACACAAAAAGGAGCCAATTGGCTCCTTTTTTAATTAAACCATCTCCCATTTCCATAGTCAAAGAAGCAGAAACCATAAAAATCTACATTATGAAAGCTTTAAAAACAATCCTAGTTGTCGTGGCCCTTTTGGGAACAATGGCCGTTAGTGCCCAAAGAACGGTGGTTCGCGTATATCCCAAACACGGAACCGTGGTTACTACCATTAAAAAACCACGAGTAGTGGTGCACAAAAAGACCAATTTCTATTTCGCGGATGGCGTGTGGTACAAAGCCCGTGGAAAAAGGTATGTGGTTTGTGCTGCCCCTGTTGGAATCAGAGTGAAAAGACTTCCCAGAACCCGAACCGTGGTTGTGGTAAACGGAAGAAAACTATATAAATCCAGAGGTATCTGGTATAAAAAATCAGGTCGCCATTATGTGGTGGTCAACGTTTAAGTTGGTTTGGTTAGTAGTTAGAAAAGAGCGGCGATATTCTCGTCGCTTTTTTATTGAAATACCAATTTGGCAATGCGATTTTTTCCTGAGGCATAAGCAACCGTATCATTCAAAAAACGAAGGGAATAAAAGCCTTCATCGCTGAGCCGTTTCCAATGCTGTCCTGAATCTTGGGAATAGGAAATCCCTGTAAACCCAACCGCTACCAATCCTTCGCCATTCGAATTGGGCACATACTGTACACAACTTTTATAGTTGGGTTCCTCCCCATCGGCAATCAATTGCCAAGTAACACCCCCATCTTGGGTAACAACCTTATTGGCTTTGTTGGATTCAGGTTGCGTATAGTCCCCTCCTATAGCAAACCCCACGTTTTCATCATAAAAATCAATGGAATAAATTCCTTCGGTAGGTTTTTCTTTAACAATGGGAGTCGCGGTTTTTGACCATGTTTTACCCTTATCCGTTGATTTATAGACCGCACCGGCGGTTGTCGCAATCCAAGCATTGTTTCCCACAATAACAATATTGGTGTTGCTGGCTGCAAATGCCCCTTCCCCTTCTTCGGCATCGGGCAATTGTGAACAAGGCGATTTAGTCCAGGTATTACCTCCATCCCGCGTAATGATGATGGACAAACACCCATTCATACTATCACCAACGGCCATACCTTCCCTATCATTCCAAAATCTCATGGAATCATAAAAAACACCTTCGCCTTCTTCTTTATATACCAATTCCATTGTTCCCGTATCTCCAGTTTTGTAAAGTAATGCAGGATTTCCAGCAGAAAGCATAAAAAAATCCGAGGTCGTCTTTCCCACAGCCCTGAATCCAGGATAAAGGCTATCATAGACTTGAATATTGGAACGTACTGTATGGGTATTAACATCCACAGTTCCATACACACCGCCACTCCCCGCAAATGCCAAAGTTTTGCTATCCAAAAATTCAATGGCACGTATGCTTACCGAATCTTCAATAACGGTCTTTATCTGAACAGCAGAAAAGCGCTTTGGTCTTTCCTTTTTGGAACAGGCAGCAATCAAAATCAATAAGACAAGCAATTGGAAGTTTTTCATGCAGATGTGTTTGCCCAAATGTAATTGGAATCTTATTAGAAACCATACCTTTGCATTTCTTAATTTTTGGGATGCGATTACACCGAAACTTGGTCTTTGCCGTAATTGATGCGTTGAACATAATCTTCAACGAAAATGAATATGCCGATAAGGTTATTGAGAAAGTACTGCGGTATGATAAGCGATGGGGTTCACGAGATCGCGGCTTTATTGCCGAAACCACTTACGACATTGTGCGTTGGAAACGCCTTTATACTGAAATATCGGAAGTGCACGAACCCTACTCTAGGGAACATTTGTTTCGTTTGTTTGCCGTATGGTGCGTTTTGAGAGGCATCCGAATCCCGGATTGGAAGCAGTTGGAAGGTACTCCCGAGCGTCGAATCAAGGGTAGGTTTGATGAACTGTCCAAAATCAGAAAAATAAAAGAATCCGTACCAGATTGGATGGATGAGCTTGGTGAAAAGTCATTGGGAAATGAACTTTGGACAAAGGAAATCGCTGCGTTGAACAAGCAAGCCGAGGTCATTCTTCGAACCAACACCTTGAAAATAAAAAAGGAGCAGCTTCAAATTGCGTTGGAACAGCATGAAATTGAAACTGAACCTATCAAGGGCTATCCCGATGCCCTAAAACTCAAGGAAAGGAAAAATGTTTTCACCACGGAATCCTTTAAGGATGG
This sequence comes from Flagellimonas sp., assembly GCF_965215805.1. GTDB lineage: Bacteria > Bacteroidota > Bacteroidia > Flavobacteriales > Flavobacteriaceae > Flagellimonas. Next base: position 3,813,684 of record NZ_OZ244124.1, read on the forward strand.
CTTGTTTGAAGTGCAGGATGCCTCTTCCCAACTGGTAGCACCTTTTTTGGAGGTGAAACCAGGACAACGTGTGGTGGATGCCTGTGCGGGTGCAGGAGGAAAGACCTTGCATTTGGCTGCTCAAATGCAGAACAAAGGACAGTTAATAGCGCTGGACATCTATGAAAGCAAACTCAAAAAACTGAAGATTCGAGCGCGCCGCAATGGGGTCCATAATGTGGAAACAAGGGTTATTGATTCAACCAAGGTCATCAAAAAACTACGCAATAGTGCAGACCGACTTTTACTGGATGCTCCTTGCTCTGGATTGGGCGTAATCCGTCGTAATCCAGACTCCAAATGGAAGTTGGAACCTGAATTTATTGACCGCATTATGGGCGTGCAACAGGATATTCTTCAGAACTACAGCAAAATGCTCAAAAAAGGTGGTCAAATGGTATATGCCACCTGTTCTATTCTCCCACAAGAAAACACAGAGCAAGTGCAAAAGTTCTTGGATTCCGAATCTGGGCAAGAGTTTACCCTGGTCAAAGAGCAAAATATCTATGCATCAGAACATGGATATGATGGTTTCTATATGGCGTTGCTCAAGAAACAGTAAACAATGTTCAATTAACAATCAAACAATCCATTCGATTTTCAAATTCCAAACTTGAAATCCCAAATTCCCAGCTCGAAGCAATCCAACAATCCAACAATCCAACAATCCAACAATCTAATTTATTTGATTTATGTAACTTTGAAACATGGCCAAACGTGTTTCCATTGAGGAGTTTTATAGTTCCAGTCAAAATAGCATTCCAGAGGATCTCAAAACTGGGATAGGTCACTTCAATGTATTTAAGTTGGACGAATTTGCAGGGCCCAAACCCAAACCCATGCCCTTTAACCGTAGGGATTACTTCAAAATAAGCTTGGTCTCCGGCAGAAGTAAGGTGCACTACGCTGATAAGGTTGTGCCGGTTGATGAACATGTGCTGGTATTCTCCAACCCGCAAATACCGTACAATTGGGAACAAATAGATGAGCAGCTAACAGGGTATTTTTGCGTATTCACCGCAACCTTTTTTCATCAATTTGGCACACTTTTAAACTACCCTGTTTTTCAGCCTGGAGGGATTCCCGTGGTGCAGTTGACCCATCGGGATATTGATAGGTTTACGCCCTTATTTCAGCGCATGTTCAAAGAGCTGAATTCAGATTACGCCTTCAAGTATGATATCTTGAGAAACCTAGTTTTTGAACTCATTCACGAGGCTATGAAACTGCAGCCCGCCCATACCATTGCCAATATCCATTCCAACGCCTCGGAAAGAATTACCTCCCTGTTTACCGAATTATTGGAAAGACAGTTCCCTATAGAAAGTACGGGGCAGCGCATGAATCTTCGTTCCCCGTCTGATTTTGCCAATCAGCTCAGTATCCATACAAACCACTTAAACCGGGCATTACAGGAAGTTGAGCAGAAAAGCACCTCCCACTTAATTGCGGAACGGGTTATCAAAGAAGCCAAAATACTCGTAAGACACAGTAATTGGAACATAGCCGAGATTGCATTCGCGCTCGGATTTGAAGAAACGGCCCATTTTTCCAACTTCTTCAAAAAACACACCGACCTCTCTCCCTTAAAGTCTCGAAAAATAGAAATTGTTTGATTTTTGCAATTATTGGATTGACCATCACAAGATAATCAAGTCAACCCTGTTGAACTTTGCAGTATTCATAACTAAAAACATAAAACATGAGTACAAAAATTGCATTGATCACAGGCGGAAGTCGAGGGTTGGGTAGGGACATGGCCATCGAACTTGCCAAAAAAGGCTTGGATGTAGTCATCACCTACCATTCAAACAAAACAGCTGCCGAAACCACCATTGGGGAGATAGAGGCGATTGGTAGACAAGGGGTTGCCTTGCAGTTGGACACCACAAAAGTTTCATTTCAATCTTTTAAAACCCTACTGGAACGAACACTAAAAAAGGAATTTGATTCGGATACCATCGATTTTCTGATCAACAATGCCGGGTTCGGGTATAACGCATACGTTGCCGAAACCACTGAGGAAAATTTCGATCAGTTGTTTAATGTCCACTTTAAAGGGGTGTATTTTTTAACCCAGACACTTTTGCCCATATTAAATGATGGGGGTGGAATTGTAAATATATCAAGCGGGCTTGCTCGTTTTTCTTTTCCTGGATATTCGGCCTACGCGGCAATGAAAGGAGCCGTGGAAGTCTTTACCAGATATCTGGCCAAAGAGTTGGGACCTCGTAAAATTAAAGCAAATACCGTGGCTCCTGGAGCAATCAACACCGATTTCAACAAGGAGCGCTTCGAGGAAATGCCACAGGTAATGGACCACATTGCCAACTTAACCGCCCTTGGCAGAGTTGGTGAAAGTCATGACATTGGTGGTTTGGTCGCTTTTTTATGTACAGATGAGGCCAAATGGATCAATGGTCAGCGGATTGAGGCATCTGGAGGAATGTTTGTTTAGGCTTCGAAATTCTTCCAAGCAGCTATTAACAACTCAGGTTGAAAACTGTTTTGCTCCTGGACATGGAATCACATAGAAAAGCGTAAATTTGCACTTTCTTAATCTGTTCAACAATTAGGCTGATATGATTCATTTCTTTGGGGACATGGCAACAAAGGTTTTTGCCGTCCAGACTGCTCAAGAAATCGCACCAAAAGACATTCAGAAACTTACGTGGTTGTTCGCCTGTCCCGAACTTGTTTCGGGAGCAACAAAAAAACCTCTGGCGTCTCTTGACGCCTTTTTTATTGGACCTCGGGCCGCAATGATCACCCCCTGGAGTACCAATGCCACGGAGATAACCCAGAATATGGGCATTGAGGGCATCCAAAGGATTGAAGAGTTTTATGCAACGGAAGAGGGACATCAGGACTATGACCCCATGCTTTTTCAAAAGTACCAGGGACTAAACCAGGATATTTTTACCATTGATATTGTTCCCGAACCCATTTTGGAAATTGATGATATTGCCAGCTATAACCAGCAGGAAGGTCTGGCATTGAGTGATGATGAAGTCTCCTATTTGGAAGAGCTGGCAGAACGCATAGGGAGAAAGTTGACGGATTCGGAGGTATTTGGTTTCAGTCAGGTGAATTCTGAACATTGCCGACATAAAATTTTCAATGGAACATTTGTTATAGATGGGGAAGAAAAGCCATTGTCCTTGTTTAAAATGATCAAGAAGACTTCGGAGGAAAATCCGAATGAAATTGTTTCAGCCTACAAGGACAATGTGGCTTTTATTGATGGGCCAAAAGCGGTGCAATTTGCACCCAAAACAGCCGACAAGCCCGACTATTATGAAGAATCGGAGTTCGACTCAGTTCTATCCTTAAAAGCCGAAACCCACAACTTTCCAACCACGGTAGAGCCCTTTAACGGGGCAGCCACAGGTTCTGGAGGGGAAATCAGAGATCGTTTGGCAGGCGGAAAAGGCTCGCTTCCTTTGGCAGGAACTGCGGTGTACATGACCTCCTACTCCCGATTGGAAGAAAATCGCCCGTGGGAAAAGGGTATGGTGGAACGCGACTGGTTGTACCAGACTCCTATGGATATATTGATCAAAGCTTCCAACGGCGCCTCCGATTTTGGGAACAAATTTGGTCAACCCCTAATTGCCGGTTCAGTACTTACCTTCGAACATCAGGAAGAAGCTCGAAAATTAGGCTTTGACAAGGTCATTATGCTGGCGGGGGGAATTGGATACGGAAAAAAAGAGCAAGCCCTTAAAGATCAACCCCAAAAGGAAGACAGAATAGTCATTCTTGGTGGAGACAATTATCGCATAGGAATGGGAGGTGCCGCAGTATCCAGTGCAGATACCGGGGAATTTAGTTCGGCCATTGAACTGAATGCGGTACAACGTTCCAATCCCGAAATGCAAAAAAGGGCCTCCAACGCCATTCGAGGGATGGTGGAGAGTCATGATAACCCCATCGTTTCCATACATGACCATGGTGCCGGTGGACATCTTAACTGTTTGTCAGAATTGGTTGAGGAAACCGGAGGTACCATCAATACCGATAAACTTCCAGTGGGCGACCCTACCCTATCGGCCAAGGAACTTATTGGGAATGAGTCCCAGGAAAGAATGGGATTGGTTATTGGAAAAAAAGACTTGGATTTATTGAATCGGATTGCGGCTCGTGAGCGCTCCCCAATGTACGACGTGGGTGAGGTGACAGGAGATCATCGCTTCACATTTGTATCCGATAAATCTGGAGATAAACCAATGGATTTGGAGCTTTCCGACATGTTTGGAAGTTCTCCAAAAACCATAATGGAAGACAGTACCGTGCTTCGCGAATACGCCAAACTCAATTACTCCCTTGAACATTTTCACGATTATCTTGAACAGCTACTTCAGTTGGAAGCTGTGGCCTGTAAAGACTGGCTGACCAATAAAGTAGATCGCTGTGTTGGAGGTCGAGTGGCCAAACAACAATGTGCGGGCCCGCTGCAGTTACCCTTAAACAATTGCGGGGTGATGGCATTGGATTTCAAAAGTAAGGAAGGACTTGCCACCAGTATTGGACACTCGCCAATTTCTGGCTTGGTAGACCCTGTTGCCGGTAGCCGCAATAGTATCACAGAAGCTTTGACCAATATCATATGGGCACCTTTGAAGGATGGGCTTAAGTCGGTTTCCTTATCTGCCAATTGGATGTGGCCTTGCAAAAACGAAGGTGAGGATGCCCGTTTATACGAGGCTGTTAAAGCCGTTTCCGATTTCTCCATTGCACTGGGAATAAATGTCCCCACGGGGAAGGATTCCCTATCCATGAAGCAAAAGTATAAGGATGGAGATGTGCTTTCGCCCGGCACGGTAATCATTTCTGCGGCTGCAAATTGTAATGACATCAATAAAATAGTTGAACCTGTCTTGCAAAAAGATGGCGGGGATATTTACTACATCAACTTATCAAAGGATGGATACAAACTAGGAGGTTCCTCATTCGCCCAAATCCTGAATGAAATAGGTGACGAAGCTCCTTCCGTACAAGATTCGGCCTATGTGAAATTGGTGTTCAACACCCTCCAATCATTGATTAAAGACGATAAAATTCTTGCTGGTCATGATGTAGCTTCTGGCGGATTGATCACTACTCTTTTGGAAATGTGTTTTGCTGATTTGGCTCTTGGAGCACAACTGGATCTCACCGAAGTTGGTGAGGAAGATACCATCAACTTGCTTTTCGCCGAAAATGCTGGAATTGTTTTCCAAGTTAAGGATAATTCAGCGGAAGAAGTGCTTAGAAATGCTGGGATTGAGGCAATCAAAATTGGTTCGGTTTCATCAAAAGAAGAACTGACCATCAAAAACCATGGCATAGAAATAGGCCTGAACATTCCATCGTTAAGGGACACTTGGTTCAACACTTCATACCTACTTGACGCTAAACAGACTGCCAGCAATCTGGCCAAAGACCGCTATGACAACTACAAAAATCAGTCTTTGATCTATAATTTCCCTGAAAATTTTGATGGCAGGTTGTCACCTCGAGCGCAGTCGAGAGGTAAGAAGCCCAAAGCCGCCATCCTCCGCGAAAAAGGAAGCAACTCCGAACGCGAAATGGCCAACGCCCTATTCTTGGCTGGATTTGATGTTAAGGATGTGCACATGACCGATTTGATATCTGGTAGGGAAACCTTGGAAGACATTCAGTTTTTGGGTGCCGTAGGTGGTTTTTCCAATTCTGACGTGCTCGGTAGTGCCAAGGGATGGGCAGGTGCCATCAAATACAATGAGAAGGCCAATAAGGTCATCAACGACTTCTTTGCCAGACCGGACACCCTATCCATAGGAATCTGCAATGGTTGTCAATTGTTCATGGAGTTGGATTTGATCAATCCCGAACACGAAACACATGGGCGATTGACCTACAATGATTCCGGTAAGCACGAAAGTAATTTTACTTCGGTCAAAATTCAAGAGAACAATTCGGTGATGTTGGGCTCCATGGCGGGATCTACATTAGGGGTATGGATTTCCCATGGCGAAGGAAAGTTCAGCCTCCCGCATTCCGAAGACCAATACGATATTGTGGCCAAATACGGTTATGAAGGCTATCCGGCCAACCCCAACGGGAGTGATTTCAATACCGCAATGTTATGTGACAAAACAGGTAGACACTTGGTAACTATGCCCCATATTGAGCGTTCCACTTTTCCATGGAACTGGGCACATTATCCGAAGGATAGGAATGATGAGGTCTCGCCCTGGCTACAAGCGTTTATCAATGCTAGGGAATGGGTGGAGGAAAATAGCTAGCTCTGGATTAAGTTAGATTATTGGATTGTTAAACGGGTAGCTGTTCAGCACAGCGGTTCTATGTTTATCCTAATTCATAAACTTCACAAGATTCGCGTAAATTCGTGACATTCGTGTCAAACCCTTGAACCACTTACATAGCAAAAACGTAATTAGTGAAATTCGTGTCAAACAGTTAAAAACAACATAATTGTGCCAAACAATATCCGCCAAGCTACTCTTAAGGACATCCCTGCAATAGTTGAAATGCTGGCGAATGATAAATTGGGCAAACTACGGGAGAATTTTCGGAAACCCCTTCCTGAAAAGTACCTAGAGGCTTTCAAGAACATCAATCAAGATCCAAATCAGGAATTGATAGTAACCGAGGACAATTCTGGCAACGTCATTGGCACCATGCAGCTAAGTTTTATTCAATATTTGACTTATCAAGGTGGGATTCGAGCCCAAATAGAGGCTGTTCGGGTGCACCATGAATATCGCGGTAAGGGAATCGGTAAAAAATTGTTCCAATGGGCCATTGAGCGGGCCAAAGAAAGAGGAGCACATGTAGTGCAGCTCACTACAGACAAAAAACGCCCGGATGCCTTGGAATTCTATAGGACCTTGGGGTTTACCGATTCGCACGAAGGCATGAAACTACACCTTAATCCTACCCAATGAAGGAATTTAGGGGTATTCTAGCCAACTTGGAGAAGCACATTCAGCTGACACCTGAAGAGCGTAAAACATTTGTATCCCATCTTCATCATGTGCAGCTTCAAAAACAGGAGACCTTATTGGAACAAGCAGCTTTTTGTGACGCCATTTACTTTGTTAGCAAAGGTATGTTGCGGGCCTACTCATTAGCCGAGGACGGGAAGGAACATACGGTCATGTTTGCCACCGCGGATTGGTGGATCACGGATATGTTTGCATTTGTTAAAGAGCAAAAGAGCGCGGTTAACATTGAGGCACTTGTCCCTTCATCCGTCTTCCGACTGTCCAAATTGGATTATGAGAAACTTCTTGTTCAGATTCCAAAGTTGGAACGCTTCTTTAGAATCCTAATGCAAAATGCGTACATACGGGAACAGCGAAGAAGTATGGAAAACCTTTCTCTCCCAGCCAAGGAAAAGTATGAAATTTTCAAGACCAGGTATCCTGAAATTTCAAATAAACTCAACCAAAAACAGATTGCATCCTATTTGGGTATTACCCCGGAATTCTTAAGCATGATTCGCAACAACCCTTAGCCATCCCATTTCTTAAACTACTTTATTTGCCATCATAACATTTCGAGCTTACTTTATCAATATCTAAAATGCCTTATTATGATGATATTGATAGCCGGCCCCTATAGAAGTGGCACCAACAACGACCCAATCCTAATGAAAAAAAACTTGGAACGTTTGGAAGCAATGGCCTTGCCGCTGTTCCGAATGGGACACATGCCCATTATTGGAGAATGGTTGGCCTTGCCCCTTCTTAAATTGGCTGGAGCAAAAGAACCGGGAGATAAAATATGGCAGGAAATTCAGTATCCAGCAGCGCATCGTATGCTACTTAAATGTGATGCCATCCTCCGAATCCCAGGGGAATCCAAGGGTGCTGATCAGGACGTTGAGGTGGCCAAAAAAAATGGACTTAAGGTGTATTATTCTCTGGAAGAGATTCCATCGACCTAACCGAAACCTCATTGTCAAATTTTAAATTTTTCCCTCCTTATAGTAAGAATACCATTTCTTAATCTGGGTCCTATTTCCTATTTTGCAATTACTTTACAGAAACTTACTATGCAAACAGTTACCAGATTATTTGATTTTCCATATTACCAATTGGAAAAATTCCCCCTTGAAAATTCGCTGGTTACCAAATACAACGGAACGTGGGTGCCCACCTCCACCCAGGCCTATATAGATCAGGCCAACGCCGTTAGCCGAGCTTTATTGAGATTGGGGGTGCAACCAAACGACAAAATTGCCGTGATTTCCATGACCAACAGAACGGAATGGAATATTATGGATATTGGGGTATTGCAAATCGGTGCACAGAATGTGCCTATTTACCCTACCATCTCAGCGGCAGATTATGAATATGTACTGAACCACTCCGAGGCAAAATACTGTTTTGTTTCCTGCGGCGAGGTTTTGGAAAAGGTGCTCGAGGTGTCTTCCAAAATCAAGAATTTAAAGGATGTGTACTCCTTTGGCGAATTGGGCAATTGCAAAAACTGGAAAGAAGTTTTGGATTTGGGAGCGGACACATCCAATCAGGACGAAGTGGAAAAGTTGAAAGCGCAGGTAACACCCAATGACCTGGCCACCTTGATTTATACATCAGGTACCACGGGAAGGCCCAAAGGTGTAATGCTATCCCATGATAATCTGGTAAGCAACGCCATTGAAAGTTCAAAGCGTTTCCCCATTGTGGACGGCGAAACCCGTTCTCTGAGTTTTTTGCCCCTCTGCCATGTTTATGAGCGAATGCTTATCTATCTGTACCAATATAGAGGTGTAGCCATACATTATGCGGAGTCCTTGGAAACCATAAGTGACAACCTCAAGGAAACGGAACCACATGTAATGACGGCCGTACCTCGTTTGTTGGAAAAGGTATATGACAAGATCATAGCCAAAGGAGCGGCACTTACTGGTATTAAAAGGAAACTTTTCTTTTGGGCAGTTGAAGTGGGTCTCAAGTACGAACCCTACGGACAAAACGGTTGGTGGTACGAAAAGAAATTGGCATTGGCGCGTAAACTTATTTTTAGCAAGTGGAAGGAAGGGCTTGGCGGTAACCTAAAATTGATAGCCTCAGGTAGTGCAGCCTTGCAACCCCGTCTGGCACGAATTTTCAACGCTGCCGAAATGGGGGTCATGGAAGGATATGGTTTAACTGAGACTTCTCCCGTGGTTTCCGTAAACGATATGCGGGAAAGCGGTTTTAAAATTGGAACCGTTGGTAGACCTATTGCAAGAACAGAAGTAAAAATTGCAGATGATGGCGAAATCTGCATCAAGGGACCACAGGTGATGCAAGGCTATTACAAAGACCCTGAAAAAACCGCCGAAGTTTTAAAGGATGGTTACTTTCATACCGGAGATATTGGAGAGGTGGATGCCGATGGCTTTTTACGAATTACAGACCGTAAGAAAGAAATGTTCAAGACCTCTGGTGGAAAGTATGTAGCTCCACAATTATTGGAAAACCGCTTTAAGCAATCCCGATTTATAGAACAGATTATGGTTGTGGGTGAAGGCGAGAAAATGCCGGCTGCCCTCATCCAACCCAATTTTGAATTCTTGCACGAATGGGCCAAACGCCATGAGATTACTGTGGGCGCCAACTCGGATATTACAATAAATGACAAAGTCATATCCCGTTTCCAGGAAGAAATAGATTTGGCCAATGAGGACTTTGCCAAATGGGAAAAAGTAAAACAGTTTAGGCTCACCCCGGATGTTTGGAGCGTGGATGACGGGCACCTGACCCCGACCATGAAACTCCGCCGGAAAATTGTCAAGGAAAAATATCTAGACCTGTACAATAGTATTTATGGATACTAATTAAGGTTCAATACCAACCAAAATAATTGGCCCGATATAAGTCGGGCTTTTTTAATTTCAATTTCCGATATTTATTATGCATGCATAATAAATTTTTGTATATTTGGTCACACCAATCCTGTTCCATGAAAGATTTGACCATTGATTATGCTTTAAGGGCCACTTGGCAAGCAGTTAGCAAGATGTACAATGAGGAAGCCAAGAACTATGGGCTTACCATGGCCATAGGTTTTACCCTGCTGAGCATAGACCCCAAAAAAGGTACCCCAAGTACCGCTTTGGGACCCAAAATGGGCATGGAGGCCACTAGCCTATCCAGAATTTTGAAGAATATAGAGGAACGGGGTTACATTCAACGGAAACCCAATCCCAAGGACGGGCGGGGTGTTTTGATTCACCTTACGGCTTTGGGGCTGGACAAACGAAAAGATTCCAAGGATGTGGTGCTTCGGTTCAACGAGGTGGTCAAACAACATGTTTCCGAGGAGGATTTGGCCAGCTTTTTTAAGACCGCGGCAGTGATCAACAAGCTTATCGTAGATAAAAAAATATATATAAAGTCAACAAATTAATTCCAACGCTTACATGAAAAGGCATATCAATAAAGTTGCCGTAATCGGTTCCGGCATCATGGGCAGTGGCATAGCCTGTCACTTTGCCAATATCGGGGTCGAAGTACTATTATTGGATATTGTTCCCCGAGAACTTAACGAGAAGGAAAAAGCCAAGGGTCTCAGCTTGGAAGATAAGGTGGTGCGCAATAGACTCGTGAACGATTCCTTGGCAGCTGCCCTAAAATCCAAACCCTCCCCCATTTATCATCAAAAATTTGCTAGTAGAATCGCCACTGGAAATTTGGAAGATGATATTGCCAAGGTTGCAGATGTGGATTGGATCATTGAAGTGGTGGTGGAACGCCTCGACATTAAAAAACGGGTGTTTGAAAATCTCGAAAAACACAGAACGCCAGGCACTTTAATCACTTCCAACACCTCGGGTATTCCCATCAAGTTTATGAGTGAGGGAAGAAGTGAGGATTTCCAAAAACATTTTTGTGGGACCCACTTTTTCAATCCGGCTAGATACCTTAAACTATTTGAGATCATTCCCGGACCAAAAACCTCTAAGGAAGTATTGAATTTCCTCAATGGATATGGAGAGCAATTCCTCGGGAAAACCTCCGTAGTAGCCAAGGACACCCCTGCTTTTATTGGGAATCGGATTGGGATTTTTAGCATTCAAAGTCTCTTCCATGCGGTTAAGGATTTGGGCATGACCGTGGAAGAAGTTGATAAACTTACAGGTCCTGTCATAGGTCGACCTAAATCCGCAACTTTCCGAACCGTGGATGTGGTTGGTTTGGACACCTTGGTACACGTGGCCAATGGTATCCATGAAAATTGCAAAGAGGACGAACGTCTCGAGTTGTTCCAGCTTCCAGATTTCATCAACACCATGGTGGACAACAAATGGTTGGGGAGCAAGACGGGACAGGGCTTCTATAAAAAAGTAAAGGACGATAAAGGGAAAAGTGAAATCCTGACATTGGATTTGGATACGATGGATTATCGGGCCAAGAAAAGTGCCAAGTTCGCTACCCTGGAGTTGACCAAGACCATTGATAAGGTAGTAGATCGTTTTTCGGTACTTACTTCGGGTAAAGATAAAGCCGGGGAATTTTACAGAAAGAGTTTTGGGGCCTTGTTTGCCTATGTTTCGCATCGAATTCCTGAAATATCGGAGGAGCTTTATAAAATAGACGATGCCATGAAGGCCGGATTTGGATGGGAACATGGACCTTTCCAGATTTGGGATGCGGTAGGATTGGAAAAAGGGCTTGAGTTTATCAAAGCAGAAGGTTTGGAAGCCGCAGCTTGGGTTTCTGCAATGAAAGAGGCTGGTACTTCCTCATTTTACTCTGTAAAGGATGGTGCTACCTATTTCTATAATATTCCTAAAAAATCAATGGCCAAAGTACCCGGTCAGGATGCCTTTATTATTCTGGATAACATCAGAAAATCCAATGAGGTATTTAAGAACAGTGGGGTGGTCATCGAAGATTTGGGAGATGGCATTTTGAATATCGAATTCCAATCCAAGATGAATACTATTGGTGGGGATGTTTTGGCTGGGCTCAACAAAGCGGTTGATTTGGCAGAAAAGGATTTCCAAGGTCTGGTAGTAGGAAACCAAGCTGCCAATTTCTCGGTTGGAGCCAATATTGGAATGATTTTTATGATGGCCGTGGAGCAAGAGTATGATGAACTGAATATGGCCATCAAGTACTTCCAGGATACCATGATGCGGATGCGATATTCCTCAATTCCGACTATTTCTGCCCCTCATGGAATGTGTTTGGGTGGTGGATGCGAGCTTTCCTTGCACGCGGATAAAATTGTTGCCGCGGCGGAGACCTATATTGGATTGGTAGAGTTTGGTGTTGGGGTCATCCCAGGCGGAGGTGGTTCCAAGGAAATGGCTCTGCGTGCTTCGGATACTTTTCGTAAAAACGATGTGGAACTGAACGTGTTACAGGAGTATTTCCTCACTATAGGAATGGCCAAAGTATCCACTTCGGCTTATGAAGCCTACGATTTGGGAATCATGCAAAAAGGAAAAGATGTAGTGGTTGTCAATAAAGACCGACAAATAGCTACAGCCAAGGCTTATGCCAAGCTAATGGCAGAGGCTGGATATACACAACCTGTAAAACGCAAGGATGTTAAGGTACTTGGAAAACAGGCTTTGGGTATGTTCTTGGTTGGAACGGATTCCATGGAAGCAGGACACTATATCTCCGAACATGACAAGAAAATTGCAGATAAGTTGGCCTATGTAATGGCCGGTGGGGATTTGTCCGAGGCCAGTTACGTCACCGAACAATACCTTTTGGACTTGGAACGGGAAGCATTCCTATCGCTTTGTACCGAAAGAAAGACCTTGGAACGTATACAGCATATGTTGAAAACAGGGAAACCGCTTCGCAATTAATTGCGAATAGATATGAGAAGTTAGACTTGAGATACTAGACTATGCATAATTTTCAGGAATTGATAATTTGGAAAAAGGCGATGGACATTGTTGAGGATATTTATCGGCTTAGTTCAAAGTTCCCAAAGGAGGAAATTTATGGGCTGACGAGCCAAATTAGAAGGAGTGCAGTTTCAATTCCTTCAAACATTGCTGAAGGTGCAGGACGAAACACAGATGGAGAGTTTAAGAATTTCCTAGGGATTGCAAGTGGTTCATCCAATGAGTTGTTTTCTCAATTGGTTTTATCCCAAAGACTTGGTTTGATTCCAGAGGTAGAATTAAAGCCCATTTTAGATGGCTTAATTGAAGTGCAAAAAATTAATTATTCATTAATTAAAAAATTTACCCAGTGAGAGGTCTAAAATCTCACATCTAAATTCTAACATCTAGAATAAAATGAAAACAGCATACATAGTTAAAGCATACAGAACGGCAGTAGGAAAGGCTCCGAGGGGTTTGTTTAGGTTTAAAAGACCTGATGAACTGGCTGCGGAAACCATTGAACACATGATGAAAGAGCTGCCCAATCTGGATAAAAAACGAATAGATGACGTAATTGTAGGAAATGCTATGCCCGAAGCGGAGCAAGGTTTGAATATGGCCCGTTTGATTTCCTTGATGGGATTGAACATTGACGATGTGCCCGGGGTTACGGTCAACAGATATTGCGCATCCGGGTTGGAAACCATTGGGATTGCCACAGCCAAAATCCAGTCTGGAATGGCGGACTGCATCATTGCCGGAGGTTCTGAAAGCATGAGTTATATTCCCATGGGCGGATACAAACCTACTCCTGACTACACTACAGCAAAGGAAGGAAATGAAGATTATTATTGGGGTATGGGATTAACGGCCGAAGCGGTGGCCAATCAATTCAAAATATCTAGGGAAGATCAGGATGTATTTGCCTATAGTTCCCACATGAAAGCGCTTAAGGCCCAGGAAGAAAATCGTTTTCAGGATCAAATTGTTCCTATAGAGGTTGAACACACCTTTGTCAATGAAGCGGGAAAAAAGGAAACCAAGTCCTACACGGTAAGTAAGGATGAAGGGCCGCGGAAAGGAACCAACATTCCCACCCTGAACAAGTTACGCCCTGTTTTTGCGGCTGGCGGCAGTGTTACCGCAGGGAATTCCTCCCAAATGAGTGATGGAGCGGCTTTTGTGATGGTGATGAGTGAGGAAATGGTAAAGGAACTGAATCTGGAACCTATTGCCCGCTTGGTCAATTATGCCGCAGCGGGAGTGGAACCCAGAATTATGGGAATTGGTCCGGTCAAGGCCATTCCAAAAGCGCTAAAACAAGCTGGCTTAAAACAGGATGATGTAGAATTGATTGAGTTGAATGAGGCCTTTGCTTCCCAATCTCTTGCGGTTATGCGCGAGCTGGATTTAAATCAGGAAATCGTGAATGTAAATGGCGGAGCCATTGCTCTAGGACATCCTCTGGGTTGTACAGGGGCCAAGTTATCGGTTCAACTTTTTGATGAAATGCGAAAGCGCGAGATGAAAGGAAAATACGGTATGGTGACCATGTGTGTGGGTACTGGACAAGGCGCAGCAGGGATATATGAGTTCCTTAACTAAAATGATTCTGGATTTTGAAGTTTGAATGTTGAATGAGGTGAAGGAAGACAATGTTATCTTAAGAAAGACATTCGAGTTTTCACTTTCGATAATTGAATTGTTTAAGGATTTAAAACAAAACAAAGAATTCGTTCTTTCAAAACAACTGTTGAGAAGTGGTACTAGTATTGGAGCAAATGTGAATGAGGCCACTGCTGCGGAATCAAAAAGGGATTTTATCCATAAAATGGCATTTGCTTCCAAAGAGGCGAGGGAAACCCAATATTTGGTTAAAACTTTTGAATCGTTCCAAACTTGGGCAAGTAAATTGTAGTGAACAGTTAAAAGGTATTGATGAAATAATAAAGATTCTCACTAAAATTGTGAAGACCTCGCAGGAGAATCTGAGAAGCATTGAAAATTAAAAATCGAGCATTAAAAAATAGCTATAATGGAAACTATAAATAAAGACATTCTACGAGGTGGTCAATTCTTGGTCAAGGAAACCAAATGCGAAGACGTATTTACCCTTGAGGACCTCAACGAAGAGCAAAAAATGATGCGGGAAAGCACCAAAGAGTTCGTAGATCGTGAACTCTGGGGCCACTGGGAACGTTTTGAGCAGAAAGACTATGCCTATACCGAAGAAACCATGCGTAATGCTGGTGAATTGGGCTTGTTGAGCATCGCTGTTCCAGAAGCTTACGGCGGTATGGGAATGGGATTTGTCTCCACCATGTTGGTGTGTGATTATATTTCTGGAGCAACGGGTTCCTTTAGCACAGCATTTGGGGCGCATACAGGCATTGGTACCATGCCCATAACCCTATATGGAACTGAGGAACAAAAGCAAAAATACGTCCCCAAATTGGCAACGGGTGAATGGTTTGGCGCATACTGTTTAACAGAACCTGGGGCGGGCTCGGATGCCAATTCTGGTAAGACCAAGGCCGTTTTGTCCGAAGATGGAAAGTTTTATAACATCACCGGACAAAAAATGTGGATTTCCAATGCTGGATTCTGCAACGTATTTATTGTTTTTGCCAGAATTGAGGATGATAAAAATATCACTGGATTCATTGTAGAAAACGATCCAGAAAATGGAATCACCCTTGGAGATGAGGAAAAAAAGCTTGGGATTCACTCCTCCTCTACCCGGCAGGTGTTTTTCAACGAAACCAAGGTTCCCGTTGAAAACATGCTTTCCGAAAGAGGAAATGGGTTCAAAATAGCCATGAATGCCTTAAATGTTGGCCGAATCAAGTTAGCTGCTGCCTGTTTGGAAGCACAACGTCGGGTGACCACAGAAGCAGTAAAATATGCCAACGAGCGTATTCAGTTTAAAACCCCGATTATGAACTTCGGTGCCATCAAGGCCAAGGTTGCTGACATGGCCACCAACGTTTATGCGGATGAATCAGCCTGTTATAGAGCGGCCAAAAACATCCAGGATAGAATCGCTTTGCGTGAAGCTGATGGTAATAGTCACCAAGAAGCAGAGCTCAAAGGTGTTGAGGAATATGCCATTGAGTGCTCCATCCTAAAAGTGGCGGTTTCAGAACACGTACAGCACACTACGGATGAAGGCATCCAAATATTTGGTGGAATGGGCTTTAGCGCAGATACTCCTATGGAATCTGCTTGGAGAGATGCAAGAATTTCCAGAATCTACGAAGGAACTAATGAAATCAACAGAATGTTGGCTGTGGGCATGTTGGTTAAAAAAGCCATGAAAGGTCATGTGGACTTATTGGGACCAGCCACCGCCGTTGGTGAAGAATTGATGGGCATCCCATCCTTTGATACTCCTGATTTCTCCGAACTTTTTTCTGAAGAAAAGGATTTGGTGACCCGCTTGAAAAAAGTGTTTCTTATGATTGCTGGAAGCGCAGTCCAAAAGTACGGGGCAGCGTTGGAAGAACACCAAATGTTGTTGATGTCGGCTGCGGATATTTTGATTCAGATTTATTTGGCAGAATCCACTATCTTACGCACGGAGAAAAACGCCAAAAGATTTGGAGAAGATTCCCAGGCTGCGCAAATTGCAATGAGCAAGTTATATTTGTACCGCGCTGTGGATATTATCAATCAAAAAGGAAAGGAAGCGATAGTTTCTTTTGCTGAAGGCGACGAACAACGTATGATGCTCATGGGACTCAAACGTTTTACGAAATATACAAATCAACCCAATGTCGTGGCACTCCGCACCCTGGTTGCGGACAAGGTTGCAGCGGATAATGGGTATACCTTTGACTAATTCAAATGATGCTGAAACAAAGCTCAATTTGGAACCGCCCCATCTGGGGCGGTTTTTTTATGGTTTATTTTGACACTTTTGGCAATCCGCATACCTTTATTCCATGGATGAAAAATTGCTGAATACCGTCTACAATTCTGAAAGTTTTAGAAATCAAGGACATACCCTTATTGACCTTTTGGCCAATCACCTGGAGAGGACTTTATCCGGGTCTTCCCAAAAGACCATAAGTTGGAAAAATCCTGAAGACGAGCTAGGGTTATGGAAGGATTTTTTGGAGCAAGGAAACCTTTCCGATTTCTTTCCCCAGATCCTGCAACGCACCACCCATACCCACAACCCTAAATATGTGGGGCATCAAGTAGCTGCACCAGCGCCCATGGGAGCGCTTACAGGAATGATTGGTTCTATATTGAACAATGGCATGGCGGTGTACGAGATGGGAATGGCCCCAACGGCCATGGAACGTATTGTGTGTGATTTATTGGGTGAACGAATCGGTTATGACAAAAACTCGCGTGGCATCCTGACATCTGGCGGTACCCTAGCCAATCTTACAGCCCTATTATCGGCAAGAAAGGCTATGGTGGACAGCGATGTTTGGAACAATGGACACACCCATAAATTGGGCATCATGGTTAGTGAGGAAGCCCATTACTGCGTGGACAGGGCAGCTAAAATCATGGGGCTGGGCGAAGCTGGCATAATCAAAGTTCCCGTAACGGATTCCTACAGCATTAATATTGAAAAATTAGAGCCTTATTACCACGAAGCAAAGAAAAAAGGTGTTGAGGTGTTTGCCATAGTAGGAAGTGCTCCCTCCACGGCAACTGGAATTTATGACGATTTGGAAGCCATTGGGCATTTTGCTGAAAAACACAACTTATGGTTTCATGTGGATGGTGCCCACGGCGGAGCCGCCATATTCTCCAAGAAATACAAACACCTGCTGTCCGGAATCCAACTTTCGGATTCTGTGGTTATTGACGGACATAAAATGATGATGATGCCCACCATTACCACCGCCTTGATTTTCAAGGAAGGAAAGCATTCACATACCACCTTTACACAAAAAGCAGATTACTTACTTACCCACACGGACGAAGAAGACTGGTACAACGGTGGTAAAAGAACTTTTGAATGCACCAAATCCATGATGAGTCTTCACTGGTACATCATGCTAAAAATGTACGGGGAAGAAGCTTTTGACCAAAATGTAACTACACTGTATGATCTAGCCATGGATTTTGAACAGTTGCTAAAGAAAGATGATCACTTTGAACTCGCTTTTGAACCCCAATCCAATATTCTTTGTTTCAGGTATGTGGATTCATCCTTAAGCTTGGAAGAGCTGAACACACTTAATCAATCCATAAGACAACTGCTTTTGGAAGATGGGGAATTCTATTTGGTACAAACCAAGTTACGCGGAATCCATTATCTAAGAACAACCTTGATGAACCCGTTCACCACAATGGAACACCTCTCCCAAATGTTGGAAAAGATTAAATCAGTAGCTGAAAAACTATTGGCTAAACAGCTCAGCTAATGGATTCCAAGATTTTCTCCTCACTCTTTTTTCTGGAGAAATTTATGGCGCATTCAATTAAGGCCAAATGGGAATAAGCTTGCGGGAAGTTCCCCAATAAACGTTTGGTCTTGAAATCAATATCCTCACTAAACAAACCGAGGTGGTTGCTGTAACTCAACAAGCGCTCAAAATGGGCCAAGGCCTTTTCCTCCTCCCCTATTTTGAACAAACTATTGATGAACCAAAAAGTACAAATGGTAAAGGATGACGACGGTAATCCAAAATCATCTTCATTTTTATAGCGATACAGTAAACCGTCATTGCTCAAATCCTCCTCAATGGCCCGTACGGTACTCACAAATTTTGGGTCTCTGGCATGAATGAATCCGTAAGACTCCATGAGCAGAACAGAGGCATCCAAATCACTGGAACCATAGGATTGTACAAAGGCATTTCTATCAGGGTTCCAAGCATGTTCGTGTATATCCTCCTTTATTTCTTGTTCAAGTGCGGTCCACTTTTCAATTTTTCTGGATTTTCCAAAAATTCGCGCCACCTTGATCGCCCTATCCAAGGCCACCCAACACAGTACTTTGGAGAAAGTAAAGTGCCTATCCTCTCCCCGGAATTCCCAGATTCCTTTATCCGGTTCGCGCCAGTGCTTGCTAACAATCCAAACAATTCCCTTGGTAATGCTCCAAAGCTCCTCCCCATTCTCCATGTCGTTGCTAAACTTGACCAACTGCTCATAGATCACATCCATTAGAATGCCATAAATGTCATTCTGCTTTTGCTTGTAAGCAGCATTTCCAATGCGCACAGGTTTGGAACCTTTGTATCCTTCCAAATGATCTAGGCTCTTCTCAGTAAGCGTTTTTTGCTTGTTGATTCCGTACATGATCTGGAGTTTTTCATCCTTGTCAGGCATTAAATCAATAATAAACTGTAAATATCTTTTGGCCGAGTTCTTGTGTCCCAATTCAGATACCACCTTGATCACCATGGAGGCATCCCTGATCCAACAAAACCTATAATCCCAATTCCTTACCTCCCCAATGGTTTCGGGCAAGGAGGTAGTGGCGGCGGCCAATACGGCTCCTGTTTTATCATAGGTCAACATTTTTAGCGTTATGGCACTACGCATAATTTCGTCATTGAACTGCTTGTAGGTCGGGGTCCTATCCACCCAGTCCAGCCAATAAATTTTGGTGCGTTCCAATTCCAAGGACATTTTCTCCGTGGTCGGTTTCAGGATTTTTTCATTGTAGCAAATGAGGAAATATCCATCTTCCTTCAGCACAATCTCGTCTCCGTCCATTACCCTGTTCTTGTTGAACGAGGTATATAGAAAAAGGGTGTCAAATTTTTGTTTGTTGGTCAGGCTCACAATGAAGTTTGCCTTTACATGGTTGGTGGTATTTCCTTGTGCATATTCCAATCTGGGATCGTAGTGCACACTAAACCTTGGAGTTCCGGAAACGTGTTTGATATACCTAACAATTTCTGGTGGAGCATTGTATTTACCTGTCAGTTTATGGTACCTCGGCATAAAATCATGAACCTCAAAGGTATTTTCCCCATCGGAATAGCGGGTGACCAATATTGCCGTGTTTCTATAGTACTCTTGATGTATTTCGTAATTGTATTTGGTCTTGATTTCAAAACTCCCGCCATTCTTGTTATCCAGGAGTTTGGCAAAGACTGAAGTGGAATCAAATTGGGGCAGGCAGCACCAATCAAGGGAGCCGGTATCGGAAATCAATGCGGCACTTCTACAGTTACCAATTATTCCGTAATTTAGGTTATCCATAGTCAGGATTTAAATTTCTGTTGGTTAAATAATGGTTTTTTTACCTTCTATTAAATCGAAAAAATAGGAATTTTATTACATTTTGATCCTAAAATCACCATTCATGAGTAAAACTATAATTATTTCCAATAGACTACCAGTACAATTGCAAATAAGTGATGGTGGACTCACCGCTACCCCAAGTGTTGGAGGCTTGGCCACAGGAATGAAATCCGTACACAGTGGGGGTGAAAGTCTATGGATTGGATGGTCTGGACTTACAGAGGAGGATACACCTGCGGACCTTGAATCGGAGATTGATTCAGCCCTTGCCAAGCATGGCTGTGCCAAGGTCAACCTTACTGCCAAAGAAATTGATGGGTTTTACTTTGGATTTAGCAATAGGACTATATGGCCCTTGTTTCATTATTTTTTGGAATACACGGAATTTGAGCTCGATTTCTGGAATGTATATAAATCCGTGAACCAAAAATTTGCGGATGCCATCATAGAACAATCCAATGAGGATGATACCATCTGGGTTCACGATTACCAACTGATGTTGGTGCCCCAAATGGTACGTGAGAAAAGGCCCAATACATCCATTGGATTCTTTTTGCACATTCCATTCCCATCTTATGAGATTTTCAGAACCATGCCTTGGCGGGAAGAGGTCCTAGAGGGCTTGTTAGGTTCTGACCTGATTGGGTTCCATACCTATGATTATGAACGGCATTTTTTAAGCTCCGTGCGCAGACTTTTAGGGCTTGAGGTAAGTTTTAATGACGTTTATCAAGACCACAGGGTCATTAAAGTGGATTCCTTTCCCATGGGAATAGATTATAAGAAATTTAGGGATGCCGCCATTGCACACGGAAAAAACACTTTGGAAAAGCGATCCGATTTTCAGATAAGATTGGATGACCACAAAGCTTCAGCACCCGACACCAAACTCATTATCTCAATAGATCGGTTGGATTACAGTAAAGGTATTGCCAAACGTATCAATGCGTTTGAGTACTTCCTCAACAAATATCCAGAATACAAAGAAAAGGTCCGATTGATTATTTTGGCCGTGCCTTCGCGATCTAACGTACCGCAATATCAGGTCTTAAAAAAGGAAATTGATGAACTGGTGGGCCGCATCAATGGCGAGCTTTCCACGGTCAACTGGACACCCATTTGGTACTTCTACCGTTCCATGCCCTTTGAAAACCTTATCGATCTATATACCAGTAGTGATATTGCCTGGTTAACACCTTTGAGGGATGGGATGAATCTGGTGGCCAAAGAGTATATCGCCACCCGAATAGACAAAACAGGGGTTTTGATCTTAAGTGAAATGGCGGGATCCGCCTACGAAATGAACGAAGCTCTCCTCATCAACCCCAACAATTTTGAACAACAGGCAGATACCCTAAAACAAGCCATTACCATGCCCAAAGAGGAACAAATGGCGCGTAATATGTTCCTTCAAAACAGATTGGAACGATACAATGTAGAGGTATGGGCCAATGAATTTATGAATGCCCTCAATCAAAAAAGTGAGGGGGACGATACCTTTGTTTCCCAAAAAATGTCCAATTCCATCCTAAATCAAATCAGCAAGCAATATGCCAGTTCAAAGAAGCGATTGCTGTTCTTGGACTATGATGGAACGCTAACCGGATTCCATAAGGATCCCCAAAAAGCGACCCCTGATGCTGAATTATACAAACTGCTGGATCAATTGCACAACGACAAGAACACCACGCTGTTTTTGATCAGCGGAAGGGACAAACAAACGTTTACCAAGTGGTTCCTGGACAAAAAATACAATATGATCGTGGAACATGGGGTGTGGATTTCCACCGAAGGTGAACCCTTCAGAATGTTGGAAAACGTTAAGGGGGAATGGATGGAAAAAATAAAACCGGTATTAGAGTCCTTTGTGGATCGAACACCAGGGTCCTTTATTGAAGAAAAGAACTACTCCATGGCTTGGCACTACCGAAATACAGACCCCGATTTTGGTGAAAAAAGAGCCACAGAACTCAACACCGTGCTTACCAGCCTTATTGGGAACGACGATATTAGCGTGCTCAATGGCAACAAGGTAATGGAGGTTAAAAGCAGTAACGTGAACAAGGGACGAGCTTCTGTACGCATGCTGGGAGAAGATGATTACGACTTTGTTTTTGCCATTGGAGATGATTGGACAGATGAATTCATGTTCCAAGAATTACCGGATTCTGCCGTGACCGTTAAAGTGGGGCTCAAAAAAACGCAGGCCAAGTACTATGTGGAAAACACCAAACGTGTCCGTGATTTGCTCCATCAACTTGTAGACTCATGACTTTAAGATTTATCCCCATAATTTTACTCCTTACCTCCTTTCAAAGTCTGTTTTCGCAGGCCAATACGGAAGTGTATCTTTTTGATTTAAGCTTGAAAGATGGAAATCCCGTACTATCCAATCCCAAAAACATTTCAAACAATCACGGCTATGACAACCAACCTTCTTTTATGGATGATCATACCATCCTATTTTCGGCAACCCGAGCTGATCAAACCGATATCAAGAAATTCAACATAGAAGGCGGAAGCACATCGGAATGGGTAAGCAATACACCAACGGGAAGTGAATATTCTCCTTTAAAAATTCCGAACAAAGCTGCAGTTTCTTCCATTCGGCTGGATTTGAATGGTTTACAATTGCTGTACGAATATGATTTAAAAACAGGGGAATCAAAGCCCATCTTGCCCAATCAAAAAGTGGGTTACCATGTCTGGTTCAATGAAAATGTCTTGGTCACTTCTGTTCTGGTTGACAATCGCATGGACTTAGTGGTCAACAACCTAAAAGAAGGCACTCGGAAAACCATAGCCCGAAATGTTGGTCGCTCTTTTCATAAAATTCCCGACACCAACTTGGTCAGTTATGTAAGCAAAGTAAATACCCCGTGGGAAATTCGCTCGTTGGACCCCACTAGCGGGCTTACCAAGAAACTAGCAGATATTCCAAAACAAAGTGAGGATGTTTGTTGGTTAAATGGGGAAACCTTGTTGACCGGAGTGGGAAAATCTATTCTTAAATTCAATATTGGTTCCAACACGGAATGGCAAACGGTTATGGATTTTGAGCTTGATGAAATCAACAACATTACCCGAATGGCCATCAATCCAAGTGGTAATCGTTTGGCCTTTGTTGCTGAAGTCTCTCCGATAAGCGTCATTGACCGGCAGGTGCAAACCTTCAATGATCGAGATTTATTTGGATTTGTCTCCAATTATAGTGAGGATGTTGTGGTGGAGCGATTTCCAAACAAACCCATGTATGTGGGACGTCAGAAAATGACCGATAGCTACGATCGTTTCTACCAAAACACCAAAGAGGCCAAGGTGGAAGTAGTCAAGCGCATCAGAATAGGAAATACTGTGATAGATGAGGAAATCACCCTGGTAGATGGGAGAAAAGGGCATCAAGTGGCTCTTTATGAGGTTAAAAATGGGTTCATCGCCTCCATGCGGTTTATATTTCCAGATCGGGAAACCAATGATACCGAGGCCGTGGTCCAATCGCAATTGGATGCCTATAACGCAAGGGATATAGATGGCTTTATGGCAACCTATGCGGATGATATTGAACTCTTCAACTTTCCAAACGAGTCATTTATGAAAGGGAAAACAAAAATGAAAGCTCGGTACGAAGAGTTTTTCAAATCCACTCCCAATCTGCACTGCGAAATCAAAAACCGTATGGTTATCGGAAACAAGGTGATTGACGAAGAGTATATTACAGGCACCAAATCCAGTTTTAGTGCAGCAGCAATTTATGAAGTGGAAGATGGAAAAATCACCAGGGTTACCTTTATCCGTTAGGATCATCATATTCACCAGACCAATATTTAGAAAATTCCATAGCTTTTGTTACATTCACAACTCATTTTTAAAATCCCAACCTATGAAATTATCCTTCTTTCTAGGACTGCTATCCTTCATTTGTCTAAATACTGCCATGGCCCAAACTGAATTCGACAAACCCTATATTTCCATTGGAGTGGTGGTAACGGATTTAGAAGCGTCCTTAGACTTCTATACCAACATTATAGGAATGAAAGAACTAGGGGAGTTCAGTGTTGATGGCCCTCTGAGCAAAAAAACAGGATTGACCGGAGGAAAAGCCTTTGATGTCAAAGTCTTAAAGCTTTATGACGATCCCAATGCAGCAGAATACAAATTGATGTCCTTTGGCAACGAAAAAAATGAAGAGGAAAAGCATATTCAAGATCGGAATGGAATGCGATACATCACCATATTTTATAAATCCTTGGATGACGTAACCCAGAGACTGGAAGACAACAACATTCCATTCCTGAGCCAGAAACCAACCCTCATTCCTGATGGGAGAAGATTTATATTGGTACAGGATCCAGATGGAACCTTTATTGAACTGATTGGAAAATAGAATTTTAATGAAAAGGAAGATTGTTTTAAGCCTAATGCTTTTGGGGATAATGACAGGCGTATCCGCCCAAATGTTCACCCAACTGGACACGCTAAGGGGAAGTATTACCCCGGAACGGGAATGGTGGGATGTGAGTTATTACGACTTAAACCTTAATGTAGACCCGGAAGCAGAATATATTTCAGGCTTCAATCGAATTAGATACAAGGTTCTCAAAGAAGCAGATGTCATCCAAATTGACCTGCAACAACCTTTACGAATTGATGAGGTGACCCAGGACAATCAACCCTTGGAGTTTACCTCCATAGGCCCTGCCCACTTTATCAAACTAAAAAAGAAGCAAAGCAAAGGGGATTACAATGAACTTAAGGTGGTCTATTCCGGGGAACCTAGAAAAGCCGTCCGTGCACCTTGGGATGGAGGGTTTTCATGGAGTAGGGACAATAATAATCTACCCTTTGCCGCCACATCATGTCAGGGCCTGGGTGCCAGTGTCTGGTGGCCGAATAAAGACCACATGTATGATGAGGTGGATAGCATGCGTATCAGCGTGGATGTTCCCAAGAACTTGATGAATGTTTCCAATGGCAGACTGATTGACACCAGTGAGGGTGATACCACCAAAAATTTTACCTGGTTTGTTTCCAATCCCATTAACAACTACTGCGTAAATGTGAACATTGGGGATTATGTCCATTTTGGGGAAAAATACGAAGGTGAAAAGGGCCCTTTGGATGTGGATTATTATGTGCTTCGGGATAATTTGGACAAGGCCAAGGAGCAATTCAAACAAACTTCCATGATGTTGGAAGCCTTTGAACATTGGTTTGGTCCCTATCCTTTTTATGAAGACAGTTTTAAGCTGGTGGAGGTACCTTATTTGGGTATGGAACACCAAAGTTCTGTAACCTATGGTAACAAATATCAAAATGGGTACCTGGGTCGCGACCTTTCCGGTTCTGGCTGGGGATTAAAATTTGATTTTATCATCATCCATGAAGGTGGACATGAGTGGTTTGCCAACAATATCACCTACAAGGATATTGCCGATATGTGGATTCATGAGGCTTTTACCGCTTATTCGGAAAATCTCTATTTGGACTACCATTACGGCACCAAAGCCTCCGCGGAGTATGTGATTGGAACTCGAAAAAACATCAGAAACGATAGACCCATCATTGGCCCCTATAATGTAAATAAATCAGGCTCTGGAGACATGTACTATAAGGGAGCAAACATGTTGCACACCTTACGGCAACTATTAGAAGATGATAAGCTCTGGAGAGCAGTTTTAAGGGGATTGAATGAAGAATTCTATCATCAAACCGTTACCACAGAGCAAATAGAAAATTATATCAGCAAGAAAACCAAAAAAGACTTGTCCGCTTTTTTCAACCAATATCTAAGAACTGCCATGATTCCCATATTGGAATACAAAAAAGAGGGTGATACGCTGCGCTATAGATATGTGGACATTGTACAGGATTTTGACATGCCCATTCGCCTTTTTGTTGATGGTAAGGAGCAGTGGATTTATCCAAATGCGGAATGGAAAACGGAAAAATTGAAAGGCGCTACCTTGGTCTTTGATGAGAACTTCTATGTAGAGACTGAACAAATTTAAATGAAGGAAATTCCGGAACATTATTTTAAAAATGATACCGAGTGGCGGAAATGGCTACATGATCATCATAATTCCTCTGCTGGGATTTATCTGATTCTGTATAAGGTAGATCATCACATGGAAAGCATGCGGTGGGAAGAAGCCGTACGGGTTGCTTTATGCTATGGATGGATTGACAGCACCGTAAAAAGTCTGGGGGATGGTAAACGCAGGCAGTACTTTTGCCCCAGAAAACCCAAAAGTGTGTGGAGCAAGGTCAACAAGGATCATATAGAAGAATTGATGGCCAATGACCAAATGCACCAAAGTGGTTTGGCGTCCATTCAAATAGCGAAGGAAAATGGCTCTTGGATTGCTTTGGATGATGTGGAAAACTGCGTAGTTCCTCCCGATTTACAAAAAGCTTTCAATCGAAACAAAAAGGCATTTTCCAACTTTCAAAGTTTTACCCGATCGCAAAAAAAGAGTTACCTCTATTGGTTAAACCAAGCCAAAAGGGAAGAAACCCGACAAAAGCGGATTGTGGAAATCATTGATGGATGCAAAAAAAACATTAAATCCAGAAGTGCTAGATAGTTCTTTAAGTTTTGTCAGAGAATTCTGTTCCAAAATTTGTTCGTTTATCCAATATCCCTGATATTTAATCGCATAAAATTAGGTGCAAGATCCCAACGCTATATCTTGCCGACCATCAACCTTTATTGTTATAGATGACCAAATCAAAGATCAACCTCCTACTCTTATCACTATTCCTTTTATTTTTCAGCAGCTGTTCTTTTCAATTTTCGGAAGACTTTTTTGCCGATTTGGAAGATCAAGGTTCCAACGCCCTCATCACCGTTGAACCTTTTGAGAATGGCATAAGCCTGAGTGCACCAAGAACAGTTTCCTATAGTTTCAACAGTGACCCTAGGCATAGGCTGTACAGCATTAATGTGGACATTGATGGCCAAGGTATATTGGGAACTCAAGACCGTACTGGTTCGTTCGTAGTCAACACGGATGCCCTCTCGGAAGGAGAGCATACGTTAAGGGTTCGCTATCAATACTCTTCCGGAACTGGAAGTTTGGCCGATTTAAATGACCTGGAAAGACTGGAAGGTTCCATTTCCTATACGTTTACAGTAGACAAGTCAAGTCCAGACCCTGTAACACTTACCAATGTCGATGTCAGCGACGGTACCATTTGGATACGATGGGAAGATATTGGGCAACAAAATTTTGACGAGGCTGTTCTTTTGGTTTATGATCCAGAGGACAACCGAATACTTCGTCAAATTGAGCTTACCCCTGAGGATATTTTGGCCGGGGAATTCAATGATACCCTCAGCACTGATCTTGAATTGGAATATGAGATAATGCTAAGTAATAGATATGCCGAATCCACGGGCAACCGTATCGGTATTTCGCTGGATTACCCAAGCTTAAGGGGACAAGTCATCAATGATTCCCAATATAGAGTCCTATGGACGGAACATCCCTTATACGGCAATTTTGATTTTTACACCTACAACATGAGGCCCAACAACACCTTTGTTGATTTGAGCAACCGAGGAGGTGAACTCATTGTGGATGATGACCCTGTCTTTGGGCAAACTGAAGTCCATTCCTTGAATTTGCAAAGGGAAAATGACTTTACCTACCTCCATTTTGTTTCTGGAGAAATGCATTTCGGGGAGACTTTTGAGGCAAGCCACGGTGAAAATTACGTCTTGAGTACTCAACGCAATTCGATTTTCACGGTTGTGCTTGATGGTGGCACAACCCATAACGCCCCCAGGGATGTGATAATTCACGAATTGGATCCCGAAACTTTGGAGATTGTTACCTCCAGAAACTATTTTACCATTACCGACAGCTTTGCCAACTTGACCGTAGATCCAATTTCGAACAACTTGATTCTGGATTTAAAGGATTCCACTTATTTGATTGATGTGAACACGCTTGAAATTTTAAGTTCATGGAATGCTTCTGACTATACTTTAGATACCTACAACATCCACACCTATTATAGAAATGGCTTCATCATTGTGGAAAAGTTAAGCCGGGAATCCGTATACATTTTTGATGCTGCTACTCGAAACTTGTTATATCAATCCAACATTGAGTACAAGTTTCATATTGCAGATGACGGCGAGACCTTCGTTAACAATAATGCCGTTTACCGATGGGACGGCAATGCCTTTAATGAGGTACTTGCACTCAACCTTATAGGCAATGTGTCCGTTCATGGGGTTTACTTTGTCCCCAATCAAAATATCGTTGTATTAAGCCATATAGATAGTAATCCCGTTATCTACGATTATGTTGCTGATACCTCCCAGATAATTCCACAACTTACTGGGATAGATGACATCAAATATGATCCTGTTTCTGACAAGCTCTGTATGTTTAGGCGTGACCCCGATGATTCCAGCAATGACATTGCATATCTGTATTCACGGACAAGTGGAGTTGAGAAGCAGCTTAAGGTTTTTGTGGATTTTAGAACACGGTATTATCACTATTTAAACGAGAAACTGATTTCCAATCAGGGGCTTTACCTACAAGATTACTTTAACTAACCCATTGCCATGAAATCAATATTCAAATTTCTAACCCTACTACTTTTTTCACATAATGCTATAGCCCAAAGCGGAAGTATTTTTGCCGAAATCAATTACAATACATTTTCCCATAGTAATCTTCAGAGTTTCCAGCAGGAATTCGTTCAGGACATTCCACAGGTTGATTTAAGAGTGAACGACGATTTTCCCGCTCATGTGGGCTTTACCGTAGGTTATAAAATAAATGCAATCAACACTTCCATTTTTGCCAGTTACAATAGTACAGGGGGCAAAATCTCCTACTCAGATTTTTCTGGAGTGATTCGCCTGACCCAGCCTTTAAACGGCTATACCCTAGGCGGTATATACCACGTAAGTCTGCTACGAAACGATAGGAACAATGCACTGTCTTTAAGTTTGAAAGGATTTGGTACCTATTCCACCCTGGATATCCAAAGCTATAATGAAACTTTGGGTGCGGTTACTGAGGAGGAAATAGGCGTACATTCCATTGATTATGGGGTGGGAGTTGGTCTGATCTATGAATATCCCATTTCCGTAATCCGTTTGAGAGCTTCCATAGGTTTTGATGCCGTCCTAGGAAACAAATTAACCTTGAATGACAACAAGGATTTTTATATTGAAGACAATGGCGGAAGTGCTGTTAAAACAGGTTGGTCGGGCCTAAGAACAGGTATTGGGATTGCCATCCCCATTTAACCATAAACAGCCTTCAAAGCCTAATCCCCTTTTCCATACAGTCTGTGATAGATAATGGCCGCTGCACCACCAACTAGGGAAAACCCTGTGAGCATCCAAAACACATTTTGATGCCCAAGTTCTTCTCCTTTATGCGCATCAAGCAAGATTCCGTACGCTGGCCCGGCAAAGATATCGGGGGTATATCCTATCAAAGAAATGAGCCCTACTGCTGTCCCTGTTAACATCAATGGGATTTTGCCTTTCTGCATCACGCCAAAGTAAAGCGCCCTTGCAGCGTAGATTCCTGCCGCCACAATCACTACGGACATAAAAAACAAGGCCGTGGCTGAAGGTCCAATAATTCCTGAACCAAACAGGATCCCACCCAGAATGCAGGCTCCAAAGCTATACACCAACCACAGGGTGATTCTAAATCGGTCTACCAACAGTCCCACCAAAACCCCAATTGTGGGCCTTAAAAACTGGAAAAAGGTTCCAGTTTGGGCCGCTTTTACCTCGTTGTACAACATTACCTCGTTGGCATATTGCGATATAATATCCGTAATCTTATAGCCTACATAGGCACAAAGAATAATAATCATCAGTAACCAGACCGAGGGAATTCGCAGTACCTCCCCAATTTCCTTTTTGGAAATACGGTCAACAAGAATTTCCCGCTCGTCCATTCCGGATTTTAGAAAAACCCAAACCAAGACTCCTATAATAGCTATGATCACACTGGAGGTATATACAATATATTGAAAAGCTTCTCTCCGTTCCAAAAGGGCGCTGGTTTCCACTTCTTCACCCAAAAAAAATGAGAAGATGAGCACGCCCAACAAACCAAATAGGGCTCCCGTGAGTCCGCGTCCCCCGTCCAAGAGTCCAAACGCCTTTCCCTGCGCAGTATCCCCGCCCCACACCCGCGTTGCTTTGATCATGGGTGCCCAAAACAAGAAAATGGTGGTAAAACCCCAATAACCATACAAGACTTGCAATTGCTTAAAGCTCGGATACGTCACAAAAAACAGACCTCCCAAAGCGGTCATCCATAAAGCAATGGCAATTAATTTTCGAGGAGGATATTTATCGGCCAAAGGACCCCCAAACAGGTAAGAAATCAGGGCTACAATCCCATAAACCGAAAAGCATAGACCTAGTTGGGTATTGTCCAATTGAAAAACATCCAGAACGGTACTTCTAAAAATCCGAGGGAGTACAAAGGGAAGGATAAAAACCGCTTCTCCAGCCAGAATCAGCAAAGTAAGATAATACCAAGGGGCTTTTCTATCCATTCGCTATAAATATAGCCAAAAATCCAAGCTTTAAGTCTTGTATACATCTTCCCCTTAAGTTATCTCAGGTATAACTACGCTATTGATTTACCAACTGTTCCCAATTCTTGATATCCCCATCGATTACAATTGTTCTGTTCTTCTTGGCAACTGTGGAAACACCACCAATAACGGAACCCAAAAAAGCTCCTACAATGGAGAAACCTACCATATTTTCTGAAGTGGAAGTCACAAAGAATCCCTCTTCCTCGCCAAGGGCTAGACCAAAAACTGCTCCGGTCGCGGCACCAAAAAGAGCTCCCATACCCACATTATGCCCCCCGGCCCTTTTCAATTTTATCTTTTCAATATTGTTGAAGGGGATTTCCGTGGTCTTTTTTCCCTTCAAAAGCACCAACCCATTTGGAGACCAGGACACCACAAAACCTTTCGCTATTTTAGTTCCCTGCATATCAAAAACCCGTACAAACAGATTTTCAGTGTCTAGAGGTTCTTGAGTAAATACAGTTGTTCCCACTAGCAACATCCCAAGGATGATTAATTTTTTCATTGGAATCGGATTTAAAGGTTAATTACCGCTTTAGGGGAACAGGGTTTCAATAGCAACCAATTAAAATTGAGCAAATTACTTCGGAATTCCTAATATTCCTCTGGATTGTCCAACGATAAGTGAGGATAAACCGGGGTTTTGGTATCAAAAACCCGGTTGCAATGCCATTAACAAGGCTTTAAGAAAACCACTCTTCGTTTTTGGTATCTTTAGCTGACTAATTGAACCTATAATGAAATACTTCTACGTTGCACTGGTGTTCCTAGCATCAGTAAGCCTGTATGCCCAAGAAAAAGACAAAAAAGATGACTCCAAATGGGATGTTTCCAATCCTACAGGGGACTTCAATTTCCAAGATCACCAGTTTTCTACGGACGAAGGTACCTGGATGAATTTGGATGTGAGCCCTGATGGCTCCCAGATTGTTTTTGATTTATTGGGTGATATCTATTCCATACCGATTTCTGGTGGGAAAGCTAAACTTTTAAGAGGCGGAATCCCGTTTGAAGTACAACCGAGATTTAGTCCAGATGGCTCCAAAATTTCCTTTACCAGCGATGCAGGAGGCGGTGACAACATCTGGGTGATGGATACTGATGGCTCTAACGCCAAGCAGGTCACCAAAGAAGATTTCAGATTGCTGAACAATTCATATTGGATGCCCAGTGGTCATTATCTGGTGGCGCGTAAGCATTTTACTTCCCAACGTTCCCTCGGTGCTGGTGAAATCTGGCAATATCACATCACTGGAGGAACAGGGCTACAACTTACCAAGCGTAAAAACGATCAACAGGATGTCAATGAACCCTGTATTTCCCGAGATGGCAAATACCTATACTACAGTGAGGATGTTTACCCAGGAGGATTCTTTCAATACAACAAAGATCCCAACAAACAGATCTATGTAATAAAGCGCTATGATTTTGAAACTGGAAATACCGTTACGGTAACCGGAGGCCCTGGCGGTGCAGCCAGACCCCAAGTGTCCCCAGATGGCAAGCTGCTTGCTTTTGTAAAACGTGTACGCACCAAAAGTGTACTATATCTGCATGATCTTCAAACTGGAGAGGAATGGCCTATTTTGGATTCATTGAACAAAGACCAACAAGAGGCCTGGGCCATTTTTGGAGTATACCCCAACTTCAATTGGATGCCCAATAACCAAGAAATTGTTTTTTGGAACAAAGGAAAAATCCATAGAATCAATATTGAGACCCAAGAGGTGGTCAATATCCCATTTAGTGTGGACGCCAACATAAAGATTGCGGAAACCCTTAGGGTGGATTCGCCAGTTGCTCCTGACCAGTTCACCGCCAAAGTGATTCGCCATGCGGTGACCTCCCCTGACCAAAAAACATTGGTTTTTAATGCCCTTGGGCACCTCTGGACCAAGAAACTGCCCAACGGGAAACCCAAACGCTTGACCAAGGGAACGGATTTTGAGTTTGAACCCACCTTTGCTCCAGATGGAAAGACCATAGCCTATGTTACCTGGAATGATGAAAATCTGGGAGCGATATACAAGATATCCTCCTCTGGAGGAACGCCCGTAAGACTCAGTTCGGAAAAAGGCATTTACCGTACCCCTTCGTTTAGCTTGGATGGACGTAAAATCACATATCGAAAAGAGCCTGGCAACAACGACCAAGGACGAAGCTTTGCCAAAAAAACAGGGATCTACACCATCAATGTAGATGGTTCCAACCACAATTGGGTGGTCAATGAGGGTGAATATCCGACCTTCAGCAAAGATGGAAAACGCATTTTCTACCAAACCGGGGGAATGTATTTTGGAAGCCTGACCAAGGAGCTTAAATCGGTAGACATTAATGGCAAGGACAAAAAAACACATGTCAAATCCAAATACGCCAACCGTCTGGTGCCAAGCCCTGATAATAAATGGATAGCTTTTACCAACCTGCATAAAGCTTATATAGCTCCTTTGGTGCTCAATGGAAAAGCAATTGATTTGGACAACAACTCCAAATCTGTTCCAGTTTCACAAATTTCCAAGGATGCGGGCATCAATTTGCATTGGTCCAATGACAGTAAAAGAATCTTTTGGACCTTGGGCGAAGAGTATTTCGCGAACGACATCAAGGACCGCTATACCTTTTTACCTGGGTCACCTGAGAAGGCCGTTAAAATGGATAGTATAGGAACCAAAATCGGTTTGGTTGCCAAAACCCATAAACCTTCAGGTAGAATCGCTTTTACCAATGCTCGAATCTTGACGATGGAAGGAGATGAAATCATTGAAAATGGCACCATCGTCATCAACGAAAATAAAATTGAATATTTGGGCAAATCAGATGAAATTAATGTGCCGGCAAATACCAAGGTATTCGATGCCACTGGAAAGACCATCATGCCTGGAATTGTGGATGCCCATGCCCATATTGGCGGTTTTCGATATGGACTGACCACGCAAAAACATTGGCAGCTGTATGCAAATTTGGCCTTTGGAGTAACTACTTCCCATGATCCCTCGGCTAATACAGAGTCTATTTTTGCCATGTCCGAACTGATTAAAAACGGGAATATGGTAGGACCGCGCTTGTATTCCACAGGTATCATCTTATATGGCGCCGACGGAGATTTTAAGGCCGTGATCAACAATCTTGAAGATGCCCGTTCCGCCATCCGAAGAACCAAGGCCTTTGGGGCCAAGTCCGTTAAAAGTTATAACCAACCCAGAAGGGACCAGCGGCAACAGGTAATGCAAGCCGCACGGGAATTGGGCATCAACGTAGTGCCTGAAGGTGGCTCTACTTTCTACCACAACATGACCATGATCATGGATGGCCATACTGGAATAGAGCACAATATCCCAGTTGCCCCGGTTTATAAAGATGTGGTGGAACTTTGGAAAACCAGTGGTTCAGGGTATACCCCTACCCTTGTGGTCAACTATGGAGGGATGAATGGAGAGTATTATTTCTATCAGAAAGACAAAATATGGGAAAATGAAAAACTCTTGAAATATACCCCAAGAGGTCTGGTAGATGCTCGATCTAGGTACCGAACCATGATTCCTGATGAGGAATATGAAAATGGCCATATTCTGGTTTCCAAGACTGCTACGGCCCTGGCCAATGAAGGCGTCAAGGTCAATTTGGGTGCCCACGGTCAATTGCAGGGTCTTGGTGCCCATTGGGAGCTTTGGCTATTGCATCAAGGTGGATTGACCAATATGCAAGCGCTGCGGGCAGCAACCATCAATGGGGCCAGATACATCGGTGCAGGAAATGACATAGGTTCCCTAAAAGTGGGAAAACTTGCGGATTTGATTGTTTTGGACAAAAATCCGCTAGAGGACATCCGAAACACGGAATCAGTGAAATACACCATGGTCAATGGTCGTCTCTTTGATACGGAAACCATGGATGAAATTGGAAATACGGAGCTAAACCGAAGTCAGTTTTGGTGGGAGAACAACAAATACAATGCTGCTTTCCCCTGGCATGAAGAAGCCCAAAGCTTCACACACCCAGGCTGTGGCTGCCATATAGGGCACAACTAACCGCCTCATTCTAGGGGCCTAAACAACACCGCGATGAAAAAAACAGCACTCCTCTTGGTCATGATTGCCCTATCGGCATGCAATCGGGCTCAAGAGAAAACAATTACCGGCGACCTATTACTTAGCGATGTCAATGTAATTGATGTTCGCGAAGGAACCATTATGGCCCATCAGCACATTGTTATAGATTCTGGGATAATAAGACACATTCTTTCAGAAGAACAGCACCCAGGAAATTTTAATGAGCATATTAATGGCTCAGGGAAGTTTGTGCTTCCCGGCCTTGCTGAAATGCACGCACACATTCCCCCGCCATCCACTTCACAAGAACGATTGGAAGAAACCCTATTCCTGTACTTGTCCAATGGCATCACTACGATACGTGGCATGCTGGGAGCACCCAATCATCTGGAATTGCGGGAACAAGTTAAAAAAGGGGAGATTCTGGGACCTCGAATTTTTACTTCCAGTCCTTCCCTTAACGGTAATTCGGTTACTTCAGAAGAAGAGGCCATTATCAAAGTAACCGCCTATCAAAAAGATGGGTACGATTTTTTAAAAATCCATCCAGGTATTCAACGCAATGTATTTGATGCGCTGGTCAAAACCGCCAATGAAGTAGGCATTACCTTTGCAGGCCATGTTCCTGTGGATGTGGGCATCCGTCATGCCTTGGAAAGCAATTTCTCCTCCATTGACCATATTGATGGGTATTTGGAAGGACTTGTACCTACTTCTGAAAATGTTGACCCTACGGCCAATGGATTCTTCGGCTATAATTTTACTCCGTTGGCAGATGTTTCGCTAATTGATGAACTGGTCGTACTTTCCAAAGAGCATAAGGTCTGGATCGTACCCACCCAAAGTCTGTTTGAACGATGGTTTGCCCCTATTTCTGCGGAAACACTTCTGGCACAACCGGAAATGAAATATATGCCCGTCTCCACCTTGGAGAACTGGAAAAAAATCAAATTGAACTCCACAGGACCGGATTCTGGTTTTGATGAAGCCCAGTGGGAAGATTTTATTGCTATTAGAAGACAATTATTAAAGGCTTTACAAGATGGTGGTCAAGGCATTTTATTGGGTTCAGATGCCCCTCAACTTTTCAATGTTCCAGGATTTTCCATCCACCATGAAATTGAGGGTATGGTAAAAGCAGGGATGACTCCTTTGGAAATCATTCAATCAGGGACCATTAACCCAGCCCAATTTTTTGGATTGGAACATGAATTTGGAGAAGTTAAGGAAGGTCTGGCCGCGGACCTTGTTGTTCTGGAATCCAATCCGTTGGATAACTTATCGGCTCTGAAAGATATCTCAGGAGTTATTCGTCAAGGTAAGTGGTTATCCCAAGAAATGATTGCCCTTAAACTTGAAAAAATTGCCGAGAGCGCCTCTAAAAACTAAAAATTCAGCTAATCATTAATCTAAAAACGACAAATTACCTAAAATGATAAAAAAGTTACTTTTTCTGATGACACTTTGCGCGTCCACAGTGGTCTTTGGCCAAGAATTCAATATGGATTTGGTACAGGACATGAAACCCAGAAACATTGGCCCAGCTGGGATGAGCGGTCGGGTCACCGCCATTGATGTGGTACACTCCAATCCTGACATCATGTATGTGGGCACCGCTTCTGGTGGACTCTGGAAATCCACCTCAGGAGGAATTAGATGGAAGCCCATTTTTGAAAAGGAGGTTACAGGTTCTATTGGGGCCGTGGCGATTCAACAGTCCAATCCCTCTGTAATTTGGGCAGGAACTGGGGAGGGAAACCCAAGAAACAGTCTTAACGGAGGCTATGGTATCTACAAATCATTGGATGGCGGTAAAACATGGACATCCATGGGATTGGAAAAAACAAGGCACATTCACAGAATCATTATAGACCCTACCAATCCGGATGTGGTTTACGTAGGAGCCATTGGATCCCCGTGGGGCGAACATCCCGAACGCGGCGTCTTTAAAACCATGGACGGAGGAAAAACTTGGAGTAAAATCCTATTTGTAAACAACAAAACGGGGGTAGCGGATATGGTCATGGATCCTTCCAATCCCAATAAACTTATAGTGGCCTTATGGGAACACAAACGTGACCCCTGGTTCTTTAAGTCCGGTGGAGAAGGAAGTGGTCTACATATAACCCATGATGGCGGTGTTAACTGGAAAAAAGTGATGGAAAAAGACGGGCTGCCCAAAGGGGAATTGGGAAGAATTGGAATAGCCATTGCCAAAAACAAACCCAATGTGGTATACGCCTTGGTAGAAGCTAAGAAAAATGCGCTCTATAAGTCCGAGGACGGTGGTGCCAAATGGAAGAAAATCAATGATAAGAATGATATTGGCAATCGTCCGTTCTACTATTCTGAAATCTATGTAGACCCAGAAAATGAGAATCGGGTGTATTCCATTTTTACCTACGTGAATGTTTCAGAAGATGGTGGAAAGAATTTCAAGCAACTGATGCCCGCTTATCAAGTTGATAATGGGGTGCATCCAGATCACCATGCATGGTGGATCCATCCCGAAAATGGTCAATTCATGATTGATGGAAATGATGGAGGTATGAACATCACCAAAGATGGTGGCAAAACTTGGCGTTTTGTGGGTAACCTACCCTTGGCCCAATTCTATCATATCAGCGTGGATAATGAGTACCCCTACAATGTATATGGGGGCATGCAGGACAATGGTTCTTGGCGAGGACCAGCCTATGCTTGGCGTCATCAAGGGATACGAAACGATTACTGGCAAGAAATAGCTTTTGGGGATGGTTTTGATGTGGTTCCCGATTTGGACAATAACCAATTTGGTTATGCAATGAGTCAGCAAGGGTTTGTTTCCCGATACGATTGGAAAACGGGGAACAATTATATTGTTCGCCCTACCCCTCCCGATGCCACCACAAAACTTCGGTTTAACTGGAATGCAGGTATAGGACAGGATCCATTTAACAACAGCACCGTTTATTTTGGAAGTCAGTTTGTACATAAATCCACAAACAAAGGATTGACCTGGGAAGTCATATCACCCGACTTGACCACCAACGACAAGGAAAAGCAAAAGCAAAGTGAAAGTGGGGGATTAACCATGGATGCCACCGGAGCGGAAAATTATTGTACCATTCTCGTTATAGAACCTTCGCCAGTGGAGCAAAACATGCTTTGGGTGGGTACAGATGACGGACGCGTGCACATTACCCAAAATGGAGGGGAAAGCTGGACAGAGGTAACCCAAAACATTAAAGGATTACCCAAGGGCAGCTGGATTCCACAGATTAAGGCATCGAAAACCCATAGAGGCGAAGCCTTATTGGTGGCCAATGACTACCGAAGGTTCAATTACACACCTTATGCTTATCGCACCAAGGATTATGGAAGAACCTGGACACGCATCGTGGACGGGAATGATGTGGAAAGTTATGTGCTATCCATTGTGGAGGACAAGGAAAATCCAAACCTACTCTTTTTAGGCACTGATGACGGACTTTACATCTCCTTCAATGCAGGCGGGAAATGGCAAAAATGGACAGAAGGATTCCCGACGGTATCTACTAAAGATTTAGTAATTCATCCCAGGGAGCAGGATTTGGTCATTGGGACCTTTGGACGGGCAGCTTGGGTCTTGGATGATATCCGCCCATTAAGGGCCTTGGCCCAAAACCCTTCCCTTCTTCAAAAGGAGGTAAGTCTTTTTGAATCTCCTGATGCCTATTTGGCAGCGTATCAACAAGCCACGGGAAGCAGATTTGGCGGGGATGCCATCTATAATGGTGAAAACAGAAAGCAAGGGGCCATGTTGACCTATTATCTGAAGGAAGGAAAGAAACAGGAGTCCAAATCAGATAAAAAAGAGGATGAAAAGTCAACGGTAGATGAAGCCGAAAAGGACGAAAAGCCAAAAAAAGATTCCATTTTCATCAAAATTTATGATGGGGATAGATTGATCAGGACTTTATCCCATAAAACACCTAAAAAAGCAGGATTTCATAGGGTATACTGGGGATTGGATGAAAAAGGGCCGGACACCCCTGCAAGGAAAATCAGCAAAAGCAAGAAGGAAAACGGAGGTATATCTGTTAAACCTGGTACCTACAAGGTGAAAATCCAATATGGCGGTCATACGGACTCCACTCGTGTTATCGTAAAAACAGACCCTCGAATCAAAACATCCTTGGAGGGAATC
The DNA here is from genome assembly GCF_965215805.1 of Flagellimonas sp. Classification (GTDB taxonomy): domain Bacteria; phylum Bacteroidota; class Bacteroidia; order Flavobacteriales; family Flavobacteriaceae; genus Flagellimonas. The sequence continues at coordinate 3,852,592 of NZ_OZ244124.1, forward strand.
CAAGAAGTTTATGACATGGGCAAAAAATTGGAAGGCTACACCCAAACCGCTGCCGATGCGGTAAAGCAATTGGTGCAGAACAAAAATCTGGTCCAAAAGTTCGAAAAAGAAATGAAGGAACTGGATAAGGAAAAATACAAGGACCAAATCAAAGCATCTGGGGACATGGTCAAAAAAATAGATTCGGTTGTTGCTCTTTATCTGGGTAAGGAGGACAAAAGGCAAGGGATTACAAGAAATCCGGAAATTACAGTGATGCAGCGCTTAAATACGGCCAGTTTTTATGTTGGTACAAGAAAATCCGGTATTACCGAAACGGAAAAGAAATTGGTGCAATTTGCCCATGAGGAACTGAAGGAAGCTATAGATAAGACCAATTCGTTTTTTACAAATGATTGGAAACCTTACCAAGAATCTATAGAAGCCTTAAATTTGTCCCCTTTTAAGGAAACGCAAGTTTTTGAACTAGATTAAAATAGTATGATCAAGAAAATTGTATTTAGCTTAATGACAATAGGGTTTGCATCCCAACTTAGTGCCCAACAAGCCGGAGAAGATGAATGGGGTGCTTGGTACATGTATTTCGGAACCAACAAAATTGCGGAACGGTTCAGTATTCATACAGAGGCCCAGTTCCGATTCTATGAAACGGCCTCCAACTTTAACCAAATGCTGCTGCGTACGGGACTCAATTATCATATAGATAAGAACGCTATTGCCACATTGGGCTATGGCTATATTACCACTGATGGTACTTTTGAGGAGTTTCCCAACGAAACCAACAACAAGGAGCATCGTATTTTCCAACAGTTCATTTTGAAAAACAAAGTCTGGGAGTTTCTATTTGAGCACCGTTATCGACTCGAGCAACGGTTTTTGGATTTTGGAGATCGGACAGATACCCAGCATCGTGGACGGTATAGGATTCAAATGACACTACCCTTGACGGATACCTTCTTCCTAAATTTTTATGATGAGTTGTTCATCAATTTACAGGATGACCTTTTTGGACAAAACCGTTTGTATGGAGCTCTGGGAATTCATGTGACCAGTAACAGCAGTGTGCAAGTGGGTTATCTACGAAATCAGTTTGCCAATGCGGTCTTTGATCGTGTACAGATAGGAATCTTTTATAATCCCGACTTAAAGGGAGTGTTCAAGAAGAAAGGGGCCACCAACTAATCCCTATTGATTGCCCATTTGTTCTGAACCAGAAGTTTAACTTTTATTTGGAACAAATGGGTCTTCAAAAAATCAACTTTAAAAATTCAGATGGTCAAACTTTGGTAGGTCGGTTAGAGCTACCCGCTGACCAACATCCCCACAGCTATGCCATTTTTGCACATTGTTTTACTTGCAACAAAAACTTATTGGCGGTAAAAAACATAGGAAAAGCACTCACCTCCCACGGATTTGGGGTCTTGCGTTTTGATTTCACAGGACTTGGGGAAAGCGATGGGGATTTTGCCGATACCAACTTCTCAGGTAATGTAGGTGATCTTGTAGCTGCTGCTGAATTTTTGCACAACAATTATGATGCCCCTACCCTAATCATTGGACATTCTCTGGGTGGTGCTGCATCCATTTTTGCCGCAGCGCAAATTCCATCCATCAAAGCGGTTGCCACAATTGGTGCCCCTTCCAATCCGGTACATGTCAAACATCTTTTGCAGAGCGGAGTGGATGAGATTCTGGCAACAGGAAAAGCGGTAGTTAATTTAAGTGGAAGGGATTTCACGATTAAAAAACAATTTTTGGACGATTTGGAAACCAAATCCTTGCCCGAAACCGCCAAGACCCTTCGCAAACCACTTTTGATCATGCATTCCCCGCAGGACGATACGGTGGGAATCAAAAACGCCGAAGAAATCTATATTGCCGCCCATCATCCAAAAAGTTTTGTTTCCTTGGACGGTGCAGATCACCTCCTCTCCAAAAAAGAGGATTCCATTTATGCTGGAAATGTAATTGCGGGGTGGGCAACGCGATATGTGGGTCCCGTGGAAAACCAAGAACCAAAATTGAAAACCAAGCATCAAGTGGCGGCTAGTTTGGATGCGGAAGATGGATTTACCACTCAAATGAAAGTGGGCAGGCACTATATGGTTGCGGATGAACCTGAAAGTTTTGGGGGCAACGATTTTGGGCCTTCACCCTATGAATTGGTTTCGGCCGGTTTATCTGCCTGTACGGTTATGACCATTCAGATGTACTCCAAAAGAAAAGGCTGGCCCGTGGATAATGTGGAAGTTCATACTTCTTATAGTAAAACCCATGCACAGGATTGTGAGAATTGTGAACAGGATAGTGCCAAAATAGATACCTTTCACAGGGAAATCAAGTTCACAGGGGATTTGGATGAGAAGCAAAAAGCACGAATTATGCAAATCGCGGACAAGTGTCCCGTTCATAAGACCCTGCATAGTGAAACTCAGGTCATCAGTAAATTAGTGGAGTAAATGCGGTTTAGCCGCGCATGTACAGGATGTCAAAATAATCCAGCTCAAGTTCTATGGCCGACCTTCGGATTTTACCTAAGGAACGTACATATTCGTTATAACCAATTTTGCCATCGTACCACAGTTTTTTTAAACGGTGGTACCCCTTGCAGAAAGATTTTCTCTTTTTGCAATACACTAGAAAATCAATATAATGTGACGGCTGTTGAACCAGCATAAATTAACTTTTTTAGTGCCTTAGGGAGACATCAGGCTTTATCAAAATAACGCTGTAATTAAAAGATCAGTATTTTTAAATCCGTTAAAGGTTCATATTAGGAATATTGATGGCTGAATCATCTCCTGTGTTTAACAGCATATTTATCCCTTCAACCTAAGCATATATGGAAAGTCCAGTATTTGAGGTAAGCTTGGAAAGTACACATAGTGTAAGGGTTCCGACGGAAGTTGTCGCTCCATTTTTGGAGGCCGGCCACAAAAGGGTTAAGGTAAAAGCGTTCTTTGAAAATAAAGAAGCAGTTTATTATGCCGCTCTGCAGAAACGTATAGGTGCTTATTTTGTGATGTTCAACAAGGGGAATCAAAAAAACTTGGGCGTTTACCCAGGTGATTACTTTCAGATGCAGTTTTTTGAAGATACGTCCAAATACGGTGTGGAAATGCCAGAAGAGTTGGAGGCTGTGTTATCAACCGACATGGATGCGGAAACTGTTTTTGAGAGCTTCACTGATGGCAAAAAAAGAAGTCTTATCTATATGATATCCGGCTATAAGAATTCCCAAACCCGAATTGACAAATCGCTCCTGCTTTGTGAAAATCTTAAAAGAGGTATTAGGGACAACAAATTGCTCTTGAAACCTTTGTAGGATGCAAATCACACTGTTTTATCGATGTCAGAATCCAATCCAATAGTTGTGATAATTAAAATGGGAGTTTCATGACTATCTCCAACGGCTTGGCGGTAAGTAAGTTAAAAAAGCAGCTATGACAAAACCCCTAGAACCAAAAAAAGTATTCCAGCTATTTTGCTTTTCGTATCGTATTTTAAGTAACTGGTTACATATATTTTATATATTTGCGTAACTGGTTACATAATTAACATGGAACGTGATTTTTTACAAGAACTCAAACATCTGGGGTTCACCGCCCGTATAAAAAGACTTAATGAAAGCATTGTGGCCAGCACCGTGGATCATTATTCCAGCTTGAACTTGCCGTTGGAACCCAACTGGCATGTTATTTTTTTATTGCTGAAACAACACGGCACCCTTACTATAACGGAAATGGCCCAAACCTTGGGGTTCTCCCACCCTGCTATGATCAAGACCACTAGAAAAATGAATGAGCAGGGTTATTTGGAGTATCAAAAAGATGTACTGGATCAGCGAAAGACCTTGATACGACTTTCAAAAAAAGGCAAAAGACTACTCCCAAAGTTTGAAAAAGAATGGAACAGAATTCAAGAAGTACTTCAAGAAGTTGTAGACGATGCCCTTTTAAAAAAACTGGACACTTTGGAACAAAATCTTAAAGAAAGTAGTTTTTCCGAACGCTATACCATCCGTTTTGAAGAGCACAAAAAAGACAGCCCTTTTATCATACGCAATGCCCTACCTTCCGAGTTTCAACAAATCGGGAACCTCATGGTAGAGGTCTATTCAGGTCTAGACGGCTTTCCCAAGCAGGAAGACCAACCTGCATATTACCATACCCTCGCCAACATAGGTGACTTTACCAAAAAACCGAATACAGAACTGTTGGTGGCCGTATCCCATTCCCAAAAAATTTTAGGCGGCGTCCTTTATTTTGGGGATATGCAACACTACGGCTCCGGAGGTACTGCCACACAAATGAAAAATGCCTCGGGGTTTCGGTTGTTGGCAGTTACTTCCTCGGCCAGGGGTCTGGGTGTGGGCAAAGCGTTGAGTATGGCCTGTATAGATAAGGCCAAAGCACACGGAAATACGCTGATGCTGATCCATTCCACAGCCTACATGAAACCTGCTCGAAAGATGTATCGAAAACTGGGTTTTGTTCGCTATCCCAAATTGGATTTTGTTCAAGAAGGATTACAGGTTCATGGATTTCGGCTTATTCTGAAGTAACTTAGGCCAAAAGTTATTCGAGCCATGGATGAGTCTTTGGAAAATTCCAGTAGCGCCCTAGCCTCCCATTTTTTCAGAACCGAATATGGGAAGCTTGTTGCCGTAATTTCCAGATATTTAGGAAACCATCATGTGGAGACGACAGAAGATATTGTGCAAGAAACCATGTTAAAGGCCACCTCCCACTGGGAAATGAACGGTATTCCGGACAATCCCAGAGCTTGGCTGTATACTACCGCTAAAAACCTATCACTCAATGCCATCAAACGGGGCAAGTACCAAAGGGATTATGCATCCAAAAACAGCTTAAAACCAAGTTTGGAGGATGGGTTGCCCTTTTCTGAAGAACTTATAGCGGACAGCCAACTGCGAATGATGTTTTGCTGTTGCCACCCTTCCATTTCTGAAAATTCCCAAATAGCCCTTGTTTTAAAGATTCTCTCAGGTTTTAGTATCCAAGAAATTGCCCATGCTTTTTTCTCCAATACCGAAACCATAAACAAGCGTTTGGTTAGAGGCAGAAAACAATTGCGCCAGGTAAGTTTGGAACTTTTTAACGAGGAAGTAATAAACCAACGACTGGAAGCTGTTTTAAAAACGATTTATCTCTTGTTTAATGAAGGGTATTTTCCTTCCAGTAAAAATGAGGTTATCCGATTCGACCTTTGTTTAGAAGCAATTCGCTTGGCCAAACTACTGCTGGAAAGCAAAAGCATCCAACAAAAAACAGACATTCATTCACTTTTGGCGTTAATGTACTTTAATGTTTCAAGGTTCAATGCCCGAGTTTCAACTGATGGTAGAGTGTTGGATTTGAAGGAACAGGACAGGAGCTTATGGGATACCGAATCCATTCAAATCGGCATGCAATATTTGGAAGAGGTGACCCAAAGTCACAAGGTTTCAAAATATGCCCTTTTAGCTACCATTTCTGCCCATCATTGTGCGGCTCCCACGTATGGGCAAACCAAATGGAATGACATTTTGGATCTATATGACCAACTGCTCTCTTTGGAACAATCTCCCATTGTGGCACTAAACCGAGCTGTTGTCCTTTCCGAAGTTGAGGGAGCCACCAAAGCCATTGAAGTATTGAAAGAGCTGGCTTCCCAATCAGATATAGGGCAGTACTATATGTACCCCTTTACCTTGGGTGAACTTTATAAGCGAAATCAGGAATGGGACAAAGCGCTGGAGGCCTATCAAAATGCTAAAGAACTAACTCCAAATCCAAGAGATAAGGAACTTTTATCAAAAAAAATTCAGGAGCTTGTCCCTAACTTACCTTCCCAATTGTCCTAGGGTTGAATTTTAATCCAAAAACAAGAAAATCATGAGAGAATTTTTATTGCTTATCCGAAGTGAGGAATCGCCAAAGGCCAATTTGTCCCCAGAACAAATGCAACAGCACATTGAAAAAGTGGGGGGATATCTGCAACGGCTCACAGAGGAAGGTCGGGTGAAATCGGCTCAACCTTTGGAGATGGAAGGCACCATGCTATCCTACCAAAATGGGCAGATTATAGACGGTCCCTATAACGAGACCAAGGAAATTATTTCAGGCTATTACCACCTGCTTGCCAAAGACATGGAAGAAGCTGTGTCCATCGCCAAACAAGACCCAAGGTTTGAAGAGGGTATTTGGCGAGTAGAAGTCAGGCCCATTAAATATGTTGAAGGTATTAACTAACCTAAAAAAGGAACGGCTTGCTAAAGCAAGCCGTTCCCACCATCAAAATAAACCTAAAAACCAATACTGGTTCTTATAATTTTACCCCAACTCCAAATCCAATAATCCAGGGGTTGATATCCACATCGGCACCTACGGTGGCACCCAGAGCGGTGGTAGCATTCACGGTTGCATCGGTATTTAGGAAGAGCTTCTTCACATCCAGGTTCAAGAACCATTTATCGTTGAGCATATAGTCAAATCCGCCTTGCAAGGCATATCCAATGCTGGTGTCATAATCCACATCATCAGCGACAGGGCCTTCATCAACACCATAGAACAATGTAAGGTTTAAACCTGCCCCCACATAAGGAACAAAATCCCCTCCTGTAAAGTGGTATTGTCCAGTCAAAGTTGGGGGAAGCAACCATACGTGTCCCAAATCCAAATCACCGGCAGCTGTTCCAACAGCTTCCACATCGTGTTTGGTAGTGGCCAAAATCAATTCCAAAGACCAATTTTCATTAAAAAAATAAGAGATATCAAATTCTGGAACGACGGCTGTGGATATGGAAGCATCCCCACCAATAGTCTCAATATCCGCACTCTCATCGGGAGTCACAACAATTCCCCTTAAACGAAACTGCCACTTGCTGGTATCATCACTGCTTGGTGCATTCTGCGCCCATACATTGGTTATCATGGCCATTAGTATTGCCAAAACAAAAATTCCTTTTTTTCCCATGTTCTTTGATTTTAATTTTCGTCAAAACTAGGGTTGGAATACTTCAAGGAATATGACCTTTATCATTGGACACTGGATCCCCAGTAAAACCAGAGCATACGCCACCAAAAGTTTTTACCTCAGGTGTCAAATTTGTTGCAAAACAAAAATTGGTTTATCCTAAGTGCTATAATTTCCTTTATTTTGAACCGTAAATCTTTGCCCAATGAACCCTTCTGCTTCCGGATGGATCAATAAGTTTGGACATCTAGTCCAAAAAGAGCGCCTACACTTCCCAGACTTTGAAAGTTTGTACCTGGAACTGAAAAAGAACGGTTTTATCTATGGCATCCATCTTGGGATTTCTGATTTTATTCCCGTCCAGCATGAGCTCACGGAAGATGAAATAGCAAAAATCAACCTGCTGACCGCGCTCTGCTATACGTTCAGGTTGGAGAAAGGAGAGGTGGAGTTTGACCTCTTTGTGAACACCGTTTTTGCCTATTACCAATCACTTGAAGTTGGAAAAATTTCATTTCTAAACAAGATTTTGGCAGGAGGACACACGGAAAACCAGCTTGAAAAATTGTTGGATTCCAGAATCTATTTGGGGGGAAATGCATTTAACAGGGCTCTTGGGAACAGTTTGACCAACTCACTTCTTTATGTTGATATTCTCATTTTTAGGGTTTACCTCAAAGGATATTCCCCAATTATGGAGCATGCCCAAAAATTGGAGTATGTGATCATGAACATTGCATACCAAACCTTAAATTCCAAGGAAACGGATGAAAAGGATGCCAAATTGATGCAACTTTTGGCCTCTTCACTAACCTATGTGGATCTAAACAATGCAAATTTTGATGGTACATATAGGGATTTATTGCGCTCCAATTTTACTCCTGAAGAGCGCCAATATTTTTTGGATATGGCCTGCTTGACCATCTGGGAAGACCAGACATTGAACTACACAGAATCCGACTATATTTTTGGTTTGGGAACCGACTTGGAAAAGACCGAAATTGAGGTGAAATTGGCCTTGGAAAATGTGAAGGATTTCTTTGAAAAAAACAGGGACAAAGTTCCCTATTTAAACGACAAAAATTTGGCCTCACAATTCTATGACGGAATGTCCAAAAACGTCAGTAAATTAATTCTGAGAAATAGCAAAAGATTAAAAAAAGAACTTGCCGAAAGCAAGGAATTGGTTACCCTATTATCCAAATCTGCGGTTAAGGAATTAAGTCCTGACGAAAAGAAAAAAGTTCAGAATCAGCTGTTGGATGTTTTTAAAAGTGTGCCTTCTTTGGCCATTTTTATGTTACCTGGAGGAGCGGTTCTTTTACCAATTTTCATTAAATTGATTCCTAAATTACTTCCTTCCGCCTTTGATGACAACAGAATTGAGGAGAGTTAGCCTATTTGAAGGCCAAAAACGCACTATAAAGAAAATTTATAGTGATTTTTAAGAGGTTATATATTTTTGAAAATCAGATTTATACAAACCTTTATTCTAACCATAACTTGAAGTCTTTTACGCGCTCTCTGCTCACTATAATTTCTTGCTCATTATACCGATTTAGCTTGATTTGGAGCCTGGAATTGGTGTAAGAAATGATATCATTAACGTGATTTACATTCACATAAAACTTTCGGCTTACCCTAAAAAACATTTGAGGCGAAAGCTCATCTTCCAAATTTTCCAAAGTGGTATCCAATAAGTAATTTCTTCCCTCGGATGTGGCCGCGTAGGTTCCTTTGTTTTCACTGTAGAAGCATTCCACCTCATCGGCATTAATGATCTTCAGATGTTGTCCAACTTTTACCGTGAACCTTTTTTTGTACTCTCTTTCCAGAGGGTTTACCAAGAGCTTTTTTATGTCGTTGAAATCCACCGAAATTTTCTGGTTTCCAGGCTTAAAATTTTGATACTTTTTTATGGCACTTTCCAGCTCCTCATCATCAATTGGTTTTAACAAATAATCTATGCTGTTCAACTTGAAAGCTTGGAGTGCATATTCGTCATAAGCAGTGGTGAAAATGATGGCACTTTTAACCTCCACAATTTCAAAAATTTCAAAGGACAAACCATCCGAAAGTTGGATGTCCAAAAAAATCAAATCGGGATGGGGATTGTTCTGAAACCACTCAATGGATTCTTCCACCGAATGGAGCATCATGGAGACATGCACATCCAAATCCGAAAGTAGACGGCTTAATCTTCTTGCAGCCGGTTTTTCATCCTCAATAATAATTACGTTCATTATAGCCATTGTCAGTTAGTGTTCGTGGAAACCATTGTTTTCTTTGTTCATAAACTCTTGCATTTTTCGGCGCTCCCATTTCGCAATCAATGGTCTACCGAACAAGGTTAGACCTTGAATAAGTATAATTGCGGCCCAACTCAAGGTAATGGTCCAAAATTGCCAGTGCAGATAATTGGCAAAGCCCACTTCCTGAATACCGGTTGCCTCAATGATCATACGACTGGTATCTGCCTTTACAATCCATAATATGGCGTTGACCAGTAGGAACACAAAAACATGGGTATAAAACCCCCTGATTTTCCTCGCCTTTTTCTGGGCCTTCTCATATTTTGCAACTTCTGGTTCCATTAGCGGTATTTGTCCATTTCTTTTTCGTCCTCCTCTATATATTTTTGAATCTGTTTTTCCTCCCAATCCTTACCAAACAATAGATTGAAACCAAAAACTTTGGAAGCATGGAATCCCAGGCCGATTCCCCAACCGAATAGGGTTACAAAGTGTGGCCATTGCCAAAAGTCGTCCGTGTGCATATAGATATTCACCAAAATAAAGGTGTTAATGATGACGTAAACGGCCAAATGAATGTAAAACCCCTTGAGTTCCTCAATCTTCTTTTTGGCTCTTTTATATTTTTCTTGATCAAATTGTTCCATGACTATCTCCATTTATTTTTACTTTCCTCATCTTCCATCAACTGTTTTATTTTTCGCTCTTCCCATTTTCTTCCAAAAAAGGGATTAAGGTTAAAGGTTTTGAGTGCGTGAAAGAAAACACCAATCCCCCAACCGAATGCTACCCATAAAAACCACATATATCCAAAACCGATGGTTAGGTAATTAACGAGGGCAAGAAAAGAGACAACTACAACATAAGACCCCAAGTTACCGTAGAATTTTTTAAGCTCATCCACCCGTTCCTTTGCCCTGATATACTTGTTCTCTTTATTGAAATTGTCCATGTTGTCTAGTGTTTAGCAAGGTTTTTAAAGATAAGGATTCATTAGAATTCGTTGCTGTTCATATACTCCTTAATTTTTCGCTCTTCCCAGTTTTTTCCCAATATAGGATGGTATCCGCTGGCATTCATCCACTGAGCGATAAGGCCTATCCCCCAACCTAAAGCTGGAAAGATTACCCAGGGAAAACTGGTTGTGTGGTAATTGACATACGCCAAGATTGGAATCACAATACAGTAGCTGATTAAACTGCTGTAAAAACCTTTTAGTTCTTTGACTCGTTCCTTGGCTCTCTCGTATTTAAAGTCTCTATAATTTTCCATTTGTTTTGTATTGATGTTCAACTTGTTTTGATTTATACTTCAAAATTCGGAACAAACAACTAGGGTAAAAAAAGAGAAGGAGTCAATTGTTAATTTAGCAGGATGAGTTGTTGTTGGGATTGGACATGAGACATGAGACGTGAGAGGTGAGATGTGAGACGCTAGATTCAAGAATCAGGACGTTAGTCTTTAGTCCTTAGTCTTTAGTCTTTAGCTTAAAAATCCTCTTTCTCCATGAGTTCCCTAATCTTTCGTTCTTCCCAGCGCTTGCCCCAAAGCGGGTTTGTTCCAAAAGCTTCCATTCCGTGCATTAAGAGTCCAAAACCCCAGCCCAGTGTTGGGAAAAAAGCCCATAAAAAATCCGTTGTCCTGAAATTGAGCCACCACAGGAAGGGTATAACAATGCAATAAGCCGTAAGGTTGGAATAGAAGTCCTTGATAGCCTTCACACGTTCTTTTGCTTTTATATAGCGTTTCTCGGCTATATAACTCTGTTGCGTTTCTTTTACGCTAATGTTTTGGGTGAGCATGGGTATGGCAACACTGAATTTTGATTTGGTTTTACCAATTTCCACCCCTCTATCCGTCAAAATGCTGTAGCGCTGTTTAATATTCTGAAGTCCTACCCCACTACTTTTTTTAACGACCTGTTTTTCCTGGAGATTATTGCTGACAACCAAGTTCCCTGCTTTTTCTTCAACTTTGATATGCAAGGGCTTGGCCGCGGTGACCACATTGTGCTTCACCGCATTTTCCAATAATAACTGCAAGGACAAGGGAACAATTTTGGCCTCTGGTATGCTGCTCTTCTCCGGAATATCAAAAACTATGCTGTCTTCAAACCGCATCTTAAGCAATCTAACATAGGTACGGGCAAAGTTGAGTTCCTCGTCCACCGTCACCAAATCCTTGTTCTTTTGCTCCAAAACATATCGATATACTTTGGAAAGCGATGTGGTAAACTTTTGGGCTTGTGCAGGATCTTCCTCAATTAGGCTGGTCAACACATTTAAGCTGTTGAACAGAAAATGCGGATCCAACTGATTTTTTAGCGCATCGAAGCGCGCAGAAGCCGTTCCAGCTATGATTTTCTGCTCTTTGACCCTTTTTTCCTGCCAATTCCTGTAGAAGTAAAAAGCGTGGAAAAAGACAGAAATAACAATCGTGATCAATAGGGCTACGACATAATAAATAGCCCTTTCACCCGCAATAAAAACCTCCCAGTCCTCTCCTTCAAAACCAATATTGATTACGATTCTGATCCAGAAAATTCCGATCATGGTCAGGACAACCCCACCAAGTGCACCTATAGCCAGGCGGTATTTGGCATAGCGTTTCCATACCACTTTGTGGTTCAGATAATCATAGTATACCCCATTAAGCAAGCTCAAGACTATGGAGTAGAATATGTAGTATCCAATCTCACGTAAAAGGTCAATATCAAAAGATACCGACCCTCCCGAAAGCGCCCGAAGGCCAATAAATATTCCAGCGATGATCAACCCGATCAATATGGCCGTGGCCAATAGTTTGCCAATATATTTTAATGATATTTTCATTCACCACATTGATTAAGAACAACCTCTGCCCGATCCTTACCCCAAGAAGGATAGAAAGGCGTATCATTGCTAAAATTAGCAAAAAGTTCCAAGGACTTTTCCACGTCTTTACAATAGGGGGTTACATCTTTGCCAAAATATTTGGCACTACCCATATCCCATTCTGCTTTGGACAGTACCACACGCGGGTTTTGTGGAGCCATGGCCAAGGCTTGCTCATATAATTGAAAGTTCTTTCCAGAAAGCGTCATCCCATATGTAGCTCCATCATAGGCAATCCAAGCCGTATTGATCAAGGCCTCCAAAACCATCAACTCTGGATTTTCTGGGGAAATGGCCTTTGCCAAATCCAAAAATTCCTTTGCTTTTTCCAACTGCTTCGATAGTTTTTCAAAATTCCTTTCTCCAAATGAGTGGATGGTATTGACATGGGCCACATAATAATGGGGAATCCAATTGTCCTGTTCCGCCATGGCAATCCGTTCAAAAAGATTGGAGGCTTCAGTGGGTTTTTGTTCACCCCAAAGTTGAAATGCTTTTTGCATCCCATTGGTGTACTGATCCTGGGCGGTGGCCACACCAGTTACACAAATGACAAGTAATACGATAATCTTTTTCATGGTTTTAAAGTTTTATAAGTTGCTGATTCGTTTTTTGACTGATGGTGAACTTGGCATCTTTCCACTCTGGAGGGCCATATTTAGCTGGAGCCTGATTACTACAGGCATAATTTTCCTTCGGATAAAAACCGAGGTATTTATCCATTTTTCCATTGTTGTTTTCATCATGATACACGGAAATAGCATACTCTCCATAGGGAACATCTTCGAAAACAACCTCACATTTGCCATTCACAATAGTGCTGCTTTTGCTTTTGAAGGTTTTTTCCAACCAATTTTGGGCCGAGTCGTATAGTCCAACCCGAAGCATGCCCTCATCACTTTCAATATCTTGTATCTGCACCTTTAATGTGGCAGTGGACTGTGCAGAGCCAATGGAAAGCATACAGAGTATCATTCCAAAGCTTAAGATTGCTGATTTCATCACTTTTCGTTTTTATGATTTACACCCCAAAATTGGAGCTAAGTCCTTTTAAAGCACAAAAAGAATGACTGAATTGTATGAATCAGCGGATGGATTGTAAGTGGGGATAAAAAAACCCGATAGCTCAGCAAACTATCGGGCATACCAATTGAAAATATGAAAACTAACGTTGGCTATAATCTTTATGGATGGCTTCTTCAAAAACCTCCCAATGGGCATCTGTCATTCTCCGCGGGGTAAAAAGGCATATCCCCGCTGCACCATTTTGCATTGAAGTAGCTATGGCCGTTCCAATTTCTTCCGGAAGCAATCCGTGGTTTTCCGGGTCTTTTTCGCTGCCCTTCTTTTCAGGGTTTGGACAAATAAAGAGACCACTGTACACTGGAGCTCCATTTTTTGCGGCAGCTACTTCCTCCTTGGTCATTTCACCAACCCATTCCGGACCTTCCAAATAGAAATCATTGTAATTCATGGGATAAATGGCGTCCAGATTCCACTTGTTCCACTCTTGCCGTACCAGTTTTTTGGAAATGGACGGTCCTGGAAATACCGCTGCATTGATTTTTTTGTCCTTGGAATGCACCACTTCTGTAAGTCTATTGACCATACTGGTGATTAAATCATATCTAAATTGGACCCACTCGGTTACTTGGGATGGATCTTCCACTTCCTTGATATCAATACCTGACTTTTCCTTGAAATCCGCCACGCATTTATCACAATAACAGTAATCATATTCTGGATATTCTCGGTCCATGACCAATCCATATTTGTCCCACAAGCCGCGGGCCAAAATCACATCGGGAAACCGGATATAATCCAAATGAATTCCATCAACTTCCTTTACTTCAGCTACACTTCCGTATAAATCGGCCAAAAAGTTGTAGACCCCTTCTTTGTTGGGACATAAAAAGGTATAGTGTGATACATAGGCTGGTTTATCAAAAGCTGATTCCCCGTTCCCGTTTATGGCATACCATTCCTTCTTCAACTTGGGATTTTTGCCTTGTACCATGGTAGGAATCCAAGTGTGGAATTCCATTCCCTCAGCTTTGGCCAGCTTCCCCACTCTTTTGTAGGTAGCTGGATCATGCCCCCCATTGTACATAAGTCCGTCAATCCCTTTGGCTTTAAGATCTTTGAACTCGGCTGTAATTTCCGAGTCGGTCGCATCTCCAGGTCCCCCAAGCCAAGCATACACAGGAATCTTGGATTGCTCAGCACATGATACAAGCAGAATGGTCATTACTAGTAACGGCAAAAGTCGCTTCATTGGAAAGTTTTTGTGTTATTGGGCTTGAATTTAACCAAACTTTTTGGGTATTCATTTGATTCTTAGCTGAACGACATTGTCACCCATACGAACACCAAATTCATCTATCCAAAATCTGTTCTGTCCATTCAAAAGGGGGTTTCGTAAACTCAAATACCTTATCCGTCAAATGCGAGGGTCTTATCCAAAAATTTACACCTAATATTCCTCCTTAATCAAAATCATCCATCCAATGAAAAAACTATCATTCGTTCTATTTATGCTTTTCCTAGGTGCAGGAAGCATCCCAAATGCCCAGGCTCAATTGGGAAAATTGGGTAAAAAAGTATCCAATAAGATTAAAACTGAAGAACGGAAGGCTAAGAAGGCCGTTAGCAACACCAAAAAAACGGGGAAGCTTCCCAAAACAGGGAAAACCTCAGTACCAGCAGTTAAAACGCCAACCACAGGAAATCCAACAAGTGCAGGTTCCCCTTCCTTGCCCAGCGTACCCGGAACAGGAGAAGCAGGCTGTAAAAACACGGAATCATATTTTAAACTTGCCAGAAAGGATTTGGACAGAATAAGGAAACCCGACCCTAACGCTGAACCGCTTTCGATTGCTGACATGAAAGGGGTTGTCAAGCGTGTGGAAGAACAGTGGATACCAAAGATTGAAACACGAGATCCTTCTTGTGACAAATCCAAATTGGAAAGTGAAGTACAAGAAGTCAAAGATCTTATTGAAGGCAAGAAAGCTGATGCTGCATTTATTGCGGTAGGAACCTATACCACAACTGGGGTTTGGGAAACCGTAGAATTTGGTTCTATGGAATTTGAAAAGTTCACAAACAAACAGTCCATAAAACTAAACGGTCCTCTAGGAAATTTGGAGGGGCACATGGTACAAAAAGCAACGGAAGACAATCCTGAAGCGACCGCTTTTGATATAGAAGGATTAGGCCAAGGTGCCATTCTTCCCCATAAAGATGCAGCCGGGAACATTCCATATTATCAGATGGCGGTCATTCAAGACCAAAAACCTGTGGCCATAATACTCTTTAGCAACACCAAAACCAGGGAAGAATTGGAACAAGCCATGGACCAACGTGCCCAAGAACGGTTGGAAAAGGAAAATTTAGATCCTTTTGTGAAAGACAATTTGGGCAAAATTGTAATCTCTACCCATGGGCCTATTTTCAAAAATGGAAAGGAGGAAGGTAAGGAAAGTAATCCTGTTGTTCCATTGGCTACTTCTTTGGAATTGGGTCAAGGATTTTGGGTACGCGTAATCATGGACAAGAACAAAGCCCCTATGAAACATTTGGCCCTAACGGGTTACCCTCCTGCTGGGGAGATAGGTTCTGCCATCAGAACCCGAATTTTCTTTGACGGTGAGGAGGTGGGTCAAGATCTTTTGAGATGTACAAAGCCGGAAGATGTTGAAATAGTCACCAACGCTACAAGTTATCGGGAAAAAGGTTTCGACCCTAACGGCGATGCCCAAGATGCCTATAGAGAAGGTTTTGAAGGAATTTTTGCCCAAAATCCCAGTTATGGGGAACACATCGTAGAGTTTAAAAAATACATTGTCAATTACAATGTGATAAATACAGAAGCGGGTGAAGGTGAGGAGAAATTTCCGCTGGAAGTATTACTTGCAGAATCTGGCCCAATTAAGGTCACCATTACAGAAAATAGCTGGAAACCTTTTTGCAATAGTGGCGAAAACAACTACGGCCCTACCTCTGGTGTAATCAACAGTTATTCTAAATCAATTTTGGCATTAGCTAAAAAGGAAGCTGTTAGATCCAATTGGAAAGAAACACCATTTTCATGTCGATACGTTGACAAATATGAAAAGTATCATGAAGTGACAGGAGTCCATATGTATACTGTTTATAAAGGAGCCGTTAAATCAAGAATGCCCAATGGTTCCATCGTTGAGCAGATAATTCTGATGGCCAATGGAGCCTTTTATGGGGTGGGCTCCAATACGCATAGATACCTTCCACCAAAATGCAATTAATCTTACCGAAAATCTAATTAGTAAAGGTCCCAACATTGGGGCCTTTTTTGTTTTAAAAATCTAGGGGATAAAAAAATACCACAAGAAAACGCTTTAATCAATTTAAAATCAAACATATACCCAACTAAAAGAATTGTAAAGTCAAAAAATCCAACATTTAACATTTCCTTGATGCAACCCTTTCCTATCCACCCCTGTCCTTAAGGCAAACAAATCCTAAAAAGGGATTTACATAATTCATTAAATCAAAAAACATGAAACAAAAAACCGGAAGGCTTAGGCTGCCCTGGTTATGGACCGGACTATGTCTTTTATTGGGCGGTCTCACCATCCAAGCACAGCAAAATTTTACCATTAGTGGGAATGTAACTGACAAAATCAATGGGGAGACCCTGTTTGGTACTTCCATTTTTCTGGAAGGAACCACCATTGGTGCCATTACCAATGAATATGGCTTCTATTCCTTAACCGCCCCAGCTGGAGACTACACCTTGGTGTTCTCCCATATGGGGTACAAAGAAATTTCCATGCCCATCCAACTGAACCAGAATTTAAAAATGGACATGGAAATTGAAGAATTCTCTACTCAATTGGACGAGGTAGAGGTAACCGCCGAAGAACCCGAAAGGGCCATACTTAGAAAACCTGAAATGAGCGTATCCAAACTCAACATTAAAACGGTAAAGCAGATGCCCGTTGTTTTGGGTGAGGTGGATGTTATTAAATCCTTGCAAATTTTACCTGGGGTTACCAATAATGGTGAAGGTTCCAGCGGTTTCCATGTTAGAGGTGGTGCCGTGGACCAAAACCTGGTATTGTTGGACGAGGCCATTATCTATAACACCTCCCATATGCTGGGCTTTTTCTCGGTTTTCAATGCGGATGCAGTCAAAGACCTTAAATTGTATAAAGGAGGGATCCCAGCCAAATTTGGTGGGAGGGTATCGTCCGTTCTTGATGTGCGCCAAAAAGATGGAAACAGCAAGAACTTTGCACTCACGGGTGGTATTGGGGCCATTTCCAGCAGATTGGCCGCTGAAGGACCTATGTTCAACGACAGGGGCTCTTTCCTCGTCGCAGGCCGTGGTTCTTATGCCCATTTGTTCTTAAAGCTGGCAGGGGAGCAAAATAGTGTGAGTTTTTATGACCTCAACCTCAAAACCAATTACAATCTCAGTAAAAATGACAAGTTGTTTCTTTCTGGTTATTTTGGACGGGATGTTTTTGAGTTTGGAGGCTCATTTAGCAGTAGCTACGGCAATGCTTCAGGTAACCTAAGATGGAACCACATATTCAACGACCGCCTTTTCTCTAACCTGTCCCTTATCTATAGTAAGTACGACTATGAGTTGTCCATTGACGATTTTTCCTTTGACTGGATATCCTCCATCAAAAATTACAATGCCAAGTACGATCTCAAGTATTATTTCAACGATGCCTTTAAATTGGATTTTGGGGTAAGTACTCTCAAATACGAATTTGATCCAGGACAAATCAAACCCAAAGGACCTGATTCTGCGATAAATGAATTGCAACTGGAGCAAAAAGCCGCACTTGAAAGCGCCGCTTACGTTAATGCAGAACATAAACTTACAGATAGGTTAACGGCCCAATATGGAGTTAGGTTTAGCCATTTTAACCGAATGGGCGGACAAAAATTGTCTCTCTATGCCAATGACCAACCTTTGGTCTATAACAACACCCTGCAAATATATCAGCGTACCGACCCTATTGATGAGATTAGCTTTGATAAGGGCGAAAGCATAAAAACATTCTCCAACTTGGAACCCCGAGCTTCTTTGGCGTATCAGCTAAATGATTACTCCTCTGTAAAGCTTGGATATTCCCGAGCAGCCCAGTATATCCACTTGCTGTCCAACACCTCATCTGTAACTCCATTGGACGTGTGGACGCCTAGTGGAAAGTACATCAAACCACAGTTATCGGATCAATATGCTTTGGGATACTTCCGAAATTTTAAGGACAAGATGTACTCGTTGGAAGCAGAGGTCTACTATAAAACCGTGGACAACAGAATAGACTACATAGATGGATCCGACTTGATTGGAAACAATACCATAGAAACTGAAATTTTGAATGGGGAATCCCGCGCCTATGGACTGGAATTGCTAATGCGAAAAAATGAAGGGGATTTAACCGGATGGATTTCTTACACGCTTTCCAAGTCTGAACAAAGAACGTTTGGCGGTAATGCAGGTGGGCCCGGTATCAACAATGGAGACTGGTACAATACCCCATTTGACAGAACGCATGACATTTCGGTTACCGGAGCCTACAGGTTCAATGATAAATGGAGCTTTGGAGCCAATGCCATTTACCAAACCGGTAGACCCGTAACCTACCCTAATGGGCAATACATTTATGAAGGTATTTCCATTGCCAATTATTCCCAACGAAATGCGGACAGACTACCCGATTATTACCGACTGGATGTTTCGGCCACTTACAAACCCAATAAAAGGCCGGATAAGCGTTGGAAGGGTGAGTGGGTCTTTGGTATCTACAATGTTTTTAACCGAAAGAACGCGGCTTCCATCTCCTTTGGTCAAAATGTAGAGACCGGGGCCAATGAAGCAACCCGTACAGCCATCTTTGGCATAGTGCCTTCCGTAACCTATAATTTTAAATTCTAACAACATGAAATCCTATTATATAATTGTATTGACCGCTTTGGCGACGTTAATGACATCCTGCACAGATGTTATTGAAGTGGATGTCCCTGAAGGCCCCATCCGATTAACCATAGAAGCATCCCTGGATTGGGAAAAAGGAACTGCTGGTAACGAGCAAACCATTCTATTGAGTAACTCGACCACCTTTTATGACAATCAAACGCCATCCCCGGTAACTGGGGCACTGGTAACCGTTACCAACAACGATACTGGGACAATCTTCAATTTTGAAGACCAAAACGACGGTACATACACTACCACCAACTTTATTCCAATTCTTGAAAATTCATATACGCTGAATATTACACACAATGGAGAACGCTATACGGGAACGGAAACTTTGTTCCCCGTATCCGATATTTCCGAAGTGTTTCAATCCAAAGAGGATGGTGAGGACGATGAAGTATTGGAAGTCAATGTTTCCTTTCAGGATCCCGAAGGCATAGAAAACTATTACTACCTACGCTTTCAAAGTAGAAACGATGTGCTCCCTGAGCTTTTCGATATCAAGGATGAATTTATAGATGGTAACGAGGCTACTTTCTATTACGAAAAAACAGAAGACGAGAGCAACAACATTAGGGAGTTTGAACCTGGAGATATTGTGGACATTAAGCTTTTGGGTGTATCCGAGGATTATTACAACTATATGCAATTGCTTATTGAACAATTTGACAGTGCAGGTGATCCATTTAGTGCAACCCCAGTTGCGCTTGTCGGAAACTGCATAAACCTGGATGATTCCAGCAATGCCCCTTATGGGTACTTCAGGGTAACCCAAATGGTACAGGACACTTATACGTTTGAGTAGTTTTTTGGTTGGTGCAAATCCCAAGGTACAAAGCTCTCTTTTGGCCTTGGGATTTTTTATTTTGGAAGGTTCCAACTGTAACACTTGCCATAAACCATTGTCTTTTGGACAACTAACTCCAAGACAACCCTCCTATGAAACCGCCCAAGTTCTCTGTTTTTCTGAGCTCCTTTTTGTTACTTTCATTTCTTTTGGCCTGTCAAGAAAAGACGCCACAGCAAAAGGACACTCTTACGGTTGCCAAGGATTTCAAGTTTGAAACCGCTTCACTCTCCCAAATTGGTCTTGACTCCATCCAAATAAATAAAATGGAGGATTCCATCAAATCCGGAAGTTATCCCAATATTCACAGCGTGTTAATTTTAAAGAATCAAAAATTGGTTTATGAAGCCTATTTCAAAGGCCATGATGAACTATGGGGAGATAGTTTGGGAGTAGTCCAGCATCACAAAGATAGCCTTCACGATGTGCGCAGCGTCTCGAAAAGTATTGTCGCCACCTGCGTTGGAATAGCATTAAAGCAAGGTAAAATTGATAGTCTTTCCCAAAGTATATTTGACTTTTATCCGGAATATGTGAAGTACAAGATTGGATTGCGTTCCCAAATAACCATAGAGCATCTGTTGACCATGACCACTGGCATGGAATGGAATGAAAATGTTCCCTATACCGATCCAAGAAACAGCGAAATCCAGATGACTTCCAGCGAAGATCCCATTGAATTTGTACTCAGTAGACCCTTACTTAGTAACCCTGGTGAAAAATGGGAATACAATGGAGGAACCACGCAGCTTTTGGCTTCAATCATTGAGCGGGCTACCGGCAAAAATATCCATGAATATGCCAAAGAGAATTTGTTCACACCCCTCGGCATAACCGGTTCCGAGTGGACACAATTTCCAGGTCTTGATTTGCCTGCCGCAGCTTCTGGGCTTAGACTTAAGTCAAGGGATCTAATGAAGTTTGGAATGCTTTATGCCAATCAAGGCCAATGGAACGGGAAACAACTCCTGTCCAAATCCTGGGTTAAAAACGCCTTTCAGCCCCATATTTGGTTCGGGAGAAACAACAATGTGGGTTATGGATACCAATTTTGGATTTTTAAGGCCAATACCATAAGTTCAGGACACGATCATTTGATTCCCGCTGCGGTGGGCAACGGAGGGCAAAGAATTTATATAGATTCCGATACAGGGCTGATTGTGGTCATTACCGCAGGTAACTACAACAATTGGACATTAAAAAAAGATTCCGAAGCACTTTTGGTTGATTTTATCTATCCAGCTTTAATTTCAAATTAATCCTTAGCCCATTCGGTATAAATTAGTATTTAGAGCGTAGGAAAAACACCCCGTTTTGCTTTTTTCGCGGAATAATATCTATTTATTCGTCTATTTAAGACCTTCATTACCAGTTTTTTAGTATATTAAAGGGTTGGAAATTTAACATTTACCCTCCCCCTTTTTCCTTCCGTTCCCCTTTATAAGCAGACCCTTACTTGCAATTGTATAGGTGGACATATGCTGGTTGAAATTGTGCAAGTTATAGCCTTTCATTCTTCGAGACTAATTCAACATAATAGCAACATTTAATTTCAACCTTATGAAAACACTACAAAAAAAGCTGTTTGTGGCATCCGCCGCATTCTTATTTTCCGGGCTATTACTTGCCCAGGAGAAAACCACCCAGGCCTTTTGGGTCCATGAGGATCGGGTTAAACCTTCCATGGTAATGGAGTACGAGAAAGCAAGCAAGGAACTTACGGATCACTGCAAGGCCCAAAATATTCAGGGTGTATCATGGATTTCAACCCAAACAGACGATTTCCGCTACCTCTATGTTACGCCTATAGATTCCCTTGCGGATATTTCCAAGGCGAGCAAAAAATTCAACTCACTTAGCGATAAAATCGGAGAAGAAGTTTTTGACAATTTGTTCGATGAATTGGACAAATGCTGCAATGCCTTGGGCGATTATGTTCTGGTATTGGATCACAGTTTATCCTATATGCCCGATGGTATGACACAAACCCCTGAAGGGCAGGATTACCGCAGATTTTTCTATCTGCACACCACACCTTCCGGGATGAGCAAGATGAAAGAAGGCATGAAAGCTGTAAAAAATATGTTTAAGGAAAAGGGCTCCAAGGTACATTATAGGGTTTACCGAAGTGCTTTTGGTAACATGGGCAGCTTTTATATGGTGGCTGTCGCTGCCAAAGATGGGGTTGCCTACGAGCAAAGGAGCGCAGAGAACGATGAACTTCTTGGCCCAGAGGCTCAAGCTGTTTTCGGAAAGGTGATGAAATATGTCACCAAGATGGAAGAGATTTCTGGAAAAATGAGACCGGATTTCGCTTATTCTCCAAAATAAACTCAATAAGCCCAGTGGATTTCCCCTGGGCTTTTTCATTAACTAAAATCAACAACAATGAAAAAACTATTTGCATTGGGCTGCGTTATCGCCCTATTTGTATCCTGTAACCAAGGACCGGCCAGGTATACCCAATCCTCAGCTGAGATTGACACCGTAAAACAACTATTGTCCAACTATGATAGCAAAAGCTATGACACTAGTATGTTTGCGGATTCATCCAAAACCAATTACAACAGCATGAAAACAATGTCTCCCTCTGAAGCCATGGATTACCATAAACAGGCTGATGCCAACTATGCCAAAAGAGGTTTTAAGGCGGAAGGCCAAGAATACGAAATGGTAGTGACAGATGATGGTGAAACCTGGGTCAACTGTTGGTTGGAATGGCAGGGTACCTTAGCGGCCAATGGTAAGGAAATCAGTGTTCCTGTCCACCTCACCTATCGCTTTGTGGACGGAAAAATTGTACGGGAATATGGTTACTGGGATCCCACAGAAATTGTGCTCAGCCTACAGGAAATTGCGGCTGCGGCCAAAGCAGCGGAGGAAGAGGCAGAACAAGCAGAAGAATAAATACTAATATAAACCAACACACAATGAAAAGATTATTTTTAATTGCCCTGTTGGTACCTTTTATGGTATCTGCACAGGAAGTTCAGGAGTATGGTATGTTCACCAACCTCATGCTCACCGCCAACCCGGAAAAAATCTCCGAATTTGAAGCAGGATTGGCAGCACACAACAAAAAGTTCCATTCCGAAGGAGCCTACCAAGCCAATGTGTTTTTTGTAATGAGCGGCAAAAACTTCGGCAAATATATCTGGAGTATGGGACCCAATCCCTGGAGTTCCATGGATAATGCTCCAGGTAACGAAAATGGCCACAATGACGACTGGAATGCAAACGTGGCAGCCCATGCCCTTTCGGACGCTACAGTGACCTATTGGAAGTTTGATACAGACAGATCCAATTTTACCAAGGATTTTAAGCTTAAAAACTTGGCGGTTTTCATGTTGGATATCAAACGTTTTAAGGGCCGTGAATTCATGGGCCTTTTGGATAAGGTTACCAAAGTATTCAAGACCAAAGATGCCGATTCGCAATGGGGTGTTTATTTTAATGAACTCAACAATACGGATGGCCAGGATATGGCCTGGGTAAACTTTTTTGACAGCAGCTCCTGGATGTCCGAAGAGGATAAATTCCCTCAGTGGTACGAAGAAGTTCACGGGGAAGGTACTTTTATGGAGTTTTTAAAAGCTTTTGGGGATACTACACATTCCGACGTTCAAGAGCTTTGGGCCTTTAGGTCCGATCTCAGTGGTACAGACGGTTCAGTGCAAGCCGCCGATCGCCAGTAGGCCATAGAAGCAATGAAGTAGGGGCATGTAAATGCTCCTACTTTTTTGTTTGACAATTACGCTTATTTATGCTGATTTAATGGGTAACTTTATCAACTACTTTCATGTATACCATTAAATCGAATTCATGTACATACCCCACTACTATAAGAACGAAAACCTTGAGGAAATCAAGGATTTTTTGGATCATAACAGCTTCGGAATCCTGGTCAACCAATTGGATGGAAAACCATGGGCCACACACATCCCATTGGAACTGGATAGAACAGAAGAAGGTAAGGACATTTTGGTGAGTCATATTTCCAAGGCTAATCCCCAATGGAAGTCCTTTGAATCCGATACCGAAGTGCTTTGCATTTTTAACGGGCCCCATGCTTATGTGTCTTCTTCTTGGTACCAGGAAGAAGAGGTTCCCACTTGGAACTATATTGCGGTTCACGTATACGGAAAGGTCAAGATCTTGAACGAGGACGAAACCATGGCATCCCTACATAAATTAGTGGACAAATATGAGAAGGGCTCAAAAAACCCACTCTCCTTGAACGACCTGTCTCCAAAAACACTTCGCCAGGTGAAGGGCATTGTAGCTTTTCAGATTGAAATCACCGATATTCAGGCTGCGTATAAACTTTCCCAAACCCGACCTCAAGACCATCCAAAGATTGTTGCCGAATTATCGGAAAGACAAGATCCTGGAAGTCAGTCCATAGCAGATCATATGGCGAACAATTGACCTATTCGTTGTCCATAAACTTGGTATCCGCCCAATTGGAATAACGTGGGTTGTCCACGTGCATGATCCATAGCTCATCCTTATATTTTCCCTTCATTTGGGATTGATAAGCGGCATAGGCCTTTTCGTCTTGTTCGTACTTGGCCAAGTAAACATAATTAAGCCCGTTATCCGGGTTTTTGAAGTATTTGGCATCCAACCCCCGTTTTTTAAGATCGGCCATGAAGCTCTTTAAATAGCTTTCATTCTTGAACACATTGGCAACGATATAATGGCCTTTGCCTACCCCATCCAGACTTATAAATTTCTCAATGGGTTTATACGCGCCTCCAGTAAAAGTACTTTTGGGTTTTGCAACTTCCTTGGGTTTTTCAATAGTTACCGCAAGGGTTGTACTTTCCATGGTGTTGGCCAGAGAATCCAATTCCGTGTTCTTCGCGAGATAGAGCGTCTCGGCCATAGCCTCAATGTCGGGCCTCTTGTTATCTGTCTGTCGCTTTACCATGCGCATGACCATTTCAAAACGCATTTCCAAATCACGTTGCCTGTTCTTTTCCAGGGAGTCCATCTTAAAGATCAGCTCATTTATGATGGCATAATTGTCCGCTTGCTGTTCCTTTAATTCCTTTACCTGTGCTTCCCAGAATGCTAAATCTTCCTTGTTGGTTGGGCGCAAAGTAGTTTTGGCGTCCAACTTGTCCTTACGTTTCTTTTTGCTTTCCTTGATGTCGGCTACAAAAGTTCCCTCAATGGGTTTCTGTTCTGGTTGTGAATCGGCCAGCAGCACATTTCTAGACATGGTGGGAACAAAGGAAAATGCAATGGAAACTTCATGGGTAACCCCCAAATGCGTCAGGTTTCTATTGAGATTCTTTTCAAAATTATATCCAAAGGAAAGTCTGCGATTCAGATTAAAACCCGTTCCTGCCGAAGCTCCATACAATTGGTCATATCCACCTTGGAGCCAGCCCAATTTGGGAAGGTCCAAAATCAGTCCTCCACCAAAAATTGGATCTTGGTTTGCCTCAAATCTGGCTCTAGCCAAAGGCAACAGGCGACCGTCCTCGAAAATTCCAGCACCGTTTCTAAAGTTGTGGGCAAATTGGATATGCCCTGAAAAGGTCTTTTCGTTGAACTCGCTTAAAGACTTACCTGTTCTGATGTTATAATCCACCAAATTTTGGGCAAATACCCCAAAATCAAATTTCCCCAAAGAGAGATTTAATCCAGGTTGAAATGAGATAATCGAGTTCTGGGTGGCATCATTGAGAATGGGATCATCATCCAAAGCAACCGCTCGATCTGGATCAAAACTACTTACATAATATGGGATATTGACACCAAAACTCAGGTTGCTCTTTTGGCCCAACTGGATACCATGGGAGTAATTGGCCATAATCCCCAAATTGGAAATCACTCCTTCCTGCTGGTTATACAGACTAACACCCAAACCAACACGATCGTTGATTCGGCCGCTGTAGCTTAAAAAGTAGTTTTGGTTGTTATCATTAAACTCTGCTCCTTGACTTCTATGAAACAAGTTTACATAGGATTTATCTTCACGAACTGCTGAAAATGTAGGGTTAATCAAAAAGCGATTGAACTTCAACAAATTCTGAAATGGTACATCGTAACTCACATAAGGGTTGCCATCCTGAGCGCTAAGCGAGCCGCTAAGCAAACAGGGTATTAGCAAATGAAATATCCAATTAAGGGGAAATGAATAGTTGCCTTTGGAGAATAGGGGTAATTTTACATCCATAGCCAAATGGTGTTTGTAGGTTAAAGATCCTGGGGTGCCCAGGTGCGTGTTTTTTGTTTGGTCTCATAGCAAGATTTGGGATACTTGTAAGAGTTTTACTATTAACTTAATTGTAATATTACGTATTAACTCGATAAAAAACCAATTTACTCGTTCAAATGCATGGTTTACACGATAATTAAACGTTCAACAGGTTAATAACGAGGGAATTACCGAAATATTCTATGCTGATATGCATTTCCAAATGGGATTGATTCTATTTTTTCGCTGTAATTTTATGTAAGCATTGTTTACACCTTGGAATGAATATGGAAGAAATCATTAAAATTGTGGAGTTTTCGGATGTCTATACCTCTGCTTTTAAGGCACTTAATGAAGAGTGGATCATTAAGTACTTTAAAATGGAGGAAATGGATCGTGTTTCCTTAAATAATCCCCAAGCTTATATTCTTGACAAAGGCGGTTACATTGGGGTTGCCCTGTTAAATGGAGAAGCTGTTGGTGTATGCGCGCTAATTCCCAGTACGCGGGACGACTTTGATTTTGAGCTAGCCAAAATGGGTGTTTCCCCAAAGGCACAGGGCAAAGGCATTGGCAAATTGTTGGGTTTGCACATTATAGATAAAGCCAAAGTCCTTGGATGCAAAAAACTATATCTGGAAAGCAACCGTATCCTTAAACCCGCCTTACAGTTATACCAAAAATTGGGCTTTACCGAAATGGTTGGCGCTTCTTCACCCTACCAGCGAAGTGACATTCAAATGGAATTGGACCTAACCAGTAAATAGGTCGTTTTCAAGGCGCTGCTAATTTTCACATCCCATTAAAAATGAGTATCTTATAGATGTCATCATAAATTATAGAGCCATGGGAACCATTAAAAGATTGAACAAATGGGCCAATGCCCATACCTATTACCCCTTAGATCTTATTAGAGTAGCCTTAGGCGTTTTTCTTTTTATGAAAGGCGTTGAATTTATGACCAATCATGAGCAAATGGCAGAGGTGGTGAGACCCTTTCAGGAAATGCCGGGTGGCATGATCTTATTGCACTATATTGCCCCTGCCCATTTTGTTGGTGGATTTTTAATTGTAGTTGGTTTACTTACCCGATGGGCTGCCTTGGCACAAATCCCAATTCTCTTAGGGGCTGTGTTAACCAATTTCTTGGGTGTAATGAACACGAACAATCTGATATTGGCCACCATTACCTTGCTGGTCTGTATTTTCTTTTTGTTCTATGGTTCAGGAAAACATTCGGCGGACTATTACCTCAAGATGCAGAAATAACCAAGGTAGATTTATAGATTATCCAACTGGTTGCTTTTGCCATCGCTGCTGATGGTCCAAAAGAAACCGACAAAGAAAAATTGGTCTGCTGCTGGAGTAATGGCGCGCCTGTCAAAAATACCATCCACGTTCGGGGCATTGGCATACTGATAATCACTAATGTTCTTGAATCCCAATACATTATTTACCGAAAAGTATAGGATTTTTTGTTGATCTATCAAGTAGGCCCAATTGAAGCTTAGATTATTGAAAGACTTCGTCTTTTCGGCCAAAAATTCTGCCGTGTTCGGATTGTTATAAGGCCTACCCGACCCATAGGAATAGGATAGTCCAACCTGTGACCGAAGCTTGGTGATAAAATATTTGGTTACAACTGACAAACTATGCTCAGGAGCAAAGTTGGGCGTAGCCCGCTCTTCAAAGTTTCGATAGTCCCTTTCGGTATTTAAATACGAATAGGAAATCCAATAATCCAATTGGCTTATGCTCTTGTTATCCCTCCAAAATACATCCAGCCCAGTAGCATAACCACTTCCGCTATTATCAAAGCTTGAGTTGAATTGCGGCATTTCCGTATCATATTTTATCAGGTTATCATAGTCCTTGTAATACGCTTCTGCCCTAAAAGTCTTTCCATCCCCTACCCTTTGATAATTCAAGATATAATGTGAGGTTTTTTCGGAACCAAGTGGCTGGCCAAACTTAACCACTTCGGTAAGGGGGTTTTGATAGAAATCCCCATATGCCAAAGAAAATTGACCTTTGTCTCCAGGCTTATAGGCTAAGGAAACTCTTGGCATAAGCTCAAAGGTATTTAACAAGGAGCTATGCTCTACCCTAGCCCCCAATTTCATGGCAAACTGATTGCTAAGAAAAATATCAGCTTCTGTGAAGCCTGCCCATAACCGTTCTTGATACTCATTATTGAAAGTAGTGTTTTCTGGAGTGCTGAAAGTTTCATCATAATTCATGGCAAAGAACTCTGATCCCATGTTGAGATTGAACCTACTACTAAAGTTTTTGTGGGCTTTTACTTTTACGTGTGAAGCCGTTTCTTTGGTTTCGATGGCGTTTTCCTGCAATCCAATGGAATTGGTATCCCACGAAATAGCTGCCCCAGTAGTCAGGCTCCAATCGTTTTCAAAGTAGTGTTTATAGGAAGAATTGAAATATAGGTTGTTGTTCGTGAGCCCAAATCGGACAAAATCTTCATAATTGATGTCTTCTTGTTCTATGTCCAAATCGGCATGGTTGAATCCAGTATACAGTTTGAACATACTTTTATTCCCTTTGCTTCTAAAAACTGCCTCCCCGGAAATGGATTCATAGGGGCTATTCCATTCAACACCTTGGTCAGAAGGAATCAAGGCCTCGTAAGGGGAAAGATTGATATAGGAGGTGTTGATGCTCAAGGACTCATCTCCCCAAATTTTGGTATGTCCCACTCCTCCACCAACAGACATTACGGATATATCCGTTTTATCTTGGACAGGAACATCGGTGGTGTTCAACAACAACACACTGGACAATGCTTGGCCATACTCTGCGGAGTATCCGCCCGTACTAAAGGTAATTCCCTTAAAAAGAAAAGGGGAAAATCTGCCGCGGGTGGGAATGTTGTTCGCTGTGGCATTAAAGGGTTGAAACACTCGAAGACCGTCTATAAAAACCTGCGTCTCTCCTGCTTCGCCCCCGCGTACAAACAATCTACCATCTTCATTGACGGTAGTGGTACCCGGTAAAGTCTGTAAAGCCGCTACAAAATCCCCAGCGGCTCCTGCTGTGGTGACAATATCCAATGGTTTCAACACGGACACCTTGGAATTGTCCCCAGCCTCAAACGTTCCTGCAGTCAGCGTTACCCCTGTCAACGCATTTATGGATTCCGCCAGACTAATTTTCAAATTCGTAAAATAGCTCACGTCACCAACTTCATAATGCGGGTCGTAAGTTAACATGGAAATCACCAAGGTTTGGGTTCCAGTTTCGGTGGTTTCAAAACTAAAGGAGCCATCTTCTCCTGTAGATGCCCCATCGTAAGTACCTTCCAAATACACATTGGCTCCTACAATAGGTTCATTTTTGGAATCGGTAACCAAACCAGATATGGTGGTCTGTCCCAAAAGAGTGGTCAGGTTACATAAAAAAAGAAAAAATAGCAGTTGACTTTTCATGACTGTTCGTTATTTGATGCCACAAAATTGTCACCGTGCCTTTTCATAAACCAATCGGCGATACCCAATTGTAGAATTTTAAGGACGAATTGAAACACTCTGATTCAACTGGTGTATCCAAGTGCCAATGTCCAAGAATAAACTCCGGATTTTGACCTTATTGGTTTTAACATTAAATTTAAGTAGCTGTTAATCAACCTTTAAACCACAATCATTAAAAAGTACTGTTCCATAACCGTGGTATTGTTCCTTCTAGCAATTGGACTACAGGGACAAGAAAGTGTTATTGATAGCTTGCAACGGCTCTATCCATCAGCCGTCTCAGATTCTGCCCGCATCGGGATCTTAAAAAACATTTCTTGGGAATACATCAATAATCGTGGTAACGCCGAACTCGCCAAAAAACACATCGACAGTTTTCACACCATTAGTACCAAAGCACGTATAGAATGGGGTGTCTACCTCGCCTATTACCAATATGCTGTATTGGCAAGACAAAACGGGGACTATAACCTTGCCTTGGACTACATAGATAAATACCTTGATTACAAACATAGGACGGATAAACCTTTTGATTTGGCCAATGGCTTGTACCAAAAGGCCGTGATTCTGGATGATTTGGGCAACGCGGAGAAAAGCCTAGAAATATACTATGACATCTTAAAAATATATGAAGAACATGACGACCCATTTAGCATAGCGACCATTCTTAATGCCATTGGCGAAATCCTTAAGAACACAGGCAAAAAGGCCGAAGCCATGCAATCCTACCAAGAAGCGTTGGACATCTTTACAGATTTGGGGGACAAAACAGAAATGGCCAACTGTCTTTTCAACATTGGGGATACCCATATGCAGTCCAAGGAATATCCCCTTGCCTTAGAGTTCTTAAATCGAGCCTTGGCTCTGGATCAAGAGACGAACAGTGAGTGGGGCATGGCCTATGATTATGAAGCTTTGGGAAAGGTCTTTGCCTTTCAGAAGGAATACAACAAGTCCTTGGAGTATCACAATAGAGCGCTGGCACTTCGGGAAAAACTGGGACAACGTATGGGTCTTTCCGAAAGCCATACGCAAATCGGTGCGGTCAACATAGCGCTCCGAAGATTTAATACCGCAGAGGAAAGTCTGCTTACTTCCGTTCAGATCGCTGAAGAAATGGGGGCCAAGGCCCAGCTTCAGAAAAATTATGGCCTACTGTCCCAACTATATGAGGAAAAGGGAGACTATCAAAACGCTTTGAATTTTAGAAACAAATATGTCACGGTCAAGGACAGTCTGTTCAATACTGAAAAATCCAAACAAATAGAGGAATTACAAGTACGATTTGATACGGAGAAGAAGCAAGATGCCATCGCAGCTTTGGAAAAAGACGCAGAAATCAACGATCTGAAACTCAAACAGCAAACCACTCTAAGGAATATCATCATTGGTGTTTCCATTGCTGGTTTCTTGGTGCTCTTGTTTGTATTTAACCGCTACAAGCATGCGCAGCGCGTTAAGCAGGCAGACCAGGAAAAGAAAAGAGTCATCGAAGAAGAGCGGAAAAGAACCGAAATAGAAAAACAACGTGTATCTGAACTTCAAAAAATTGACAAGCTCAAGGACGAGTTCCTTGCCAACACCTCCCATGAGCTACGCACTCCTTTGGTAGGTATTATTGGACTCACGGAATCCTTAAAGGATGGGATTGCGGGAAAGCTTCCAAAAACCGCCATGGATAACCTGGATATGATTGCCAATAGTGGCAGAAGATTGTCCCATTTGGTGAACGACATTTTGGATTTCTCCAAACTTAAGAACCAAGATTTGGAGCTTGCCTTGCGCCCCGTGGATGTCCATGGAGTTTCCAATATTGTTTTGCAGCTTTCCCAACCCTTGCTCCAAGACAAAAAAATAAAACTCATTAATTCCATTCCCAAAGAAATTCCCTTAGTTGATGCCGATGAAAACCGATTACAGCAAATCTTGCACAATCTCATTGGCAATGCCATCAAGTTTACCCCAAAGGGATATATCACCCTACTGGCCGAAACCAAAAAGGAGATGCTATCCATTATCGTTTCCGATACAGGAATTGGAATTCCCGAGAACAAGCTAGAGACCATTTTCAACTCCTTTGAGCAAGGTGATGGTTCTACCCAGAGGGAGTATGGCGGTACTGGCCTGGGTCTCTCGGTTACCAAACAATTGGTAGAACTTCACGGAGGCACCATTGAAGCGACCTCTGAACAAGGCAAGGGTTCCATTTTTACATTTACGCTACCATTGAGTAAAACCAAACGGAAGGAGCTAAAAAAGAAAAACAAGTCCACCTTGGATTTTGTTCAGAACTTGAACAGTTACAATGACGAGGAGAATGTAAAATCAATACAGCCTGGTTCCAACAAGGAATCCCTCAGAATTCTTGTGGTGGATGATGAGCCTGTGAACCGACGTGTTCTGGAGAACCATTTGACCGTGGCCGGATATACCGTGGTAGAAGTAAGTTCCGGTAAAGAGGCTTTGAAAGCCATGGAATCCGAAACTCCATTTAACCTTGTTCTTCTAGATGTAATGATGCCAAGCATGTCTGGATATGAGGTCTGCAAGAAAATCAGGGAGGATATCCCAGCAAGTGAACTGCCCATTATTCTGCTGACAGCCAAAAATCGGGTTAATGAGTTGGTCACAGGATTTGATGCGGGAGCCAACGATTACTTGACCAAACCGTTTTCCAAAAATGAACTGCTAAGTCGTATCAAAACGCATATCAATCTGAACACCATCCATCGTGCCACCTCCAAATTTGTACCCATGGAATTTGTACACTCCGTTGGAAAAGAATCCATTACGGATGTAAAGCTCGGCGACCACATAGAAAAGAATGTCACCGTGCTGTTTAGCGATATTAGGGATTACACGCCTTTGGCGGAAACCATGACTCCTGAACAAAACTTCAAATTTGTCAATGCATATGTCGGGCGGATGGGACCAATAATCAAGGAAAACCAAGGCTTTGTAAACCAATATTTGGGTGATGGTATTATGGCCCTCTTTCCAGAAAGTGCAGAGAATGCCTTGGACGCGGCTATTGAAATGCAACGGACACTGGCGCTATACAACAAGCGAAGAATGGAAGAAAAAGGATACCGACCCATTACGGTTGGTATGGGATTGCATTCAGGCCCCTTGGTCATGGGAATAATTGGGGATTCCAAAAGAAATGACCCAGCTGTAATTGCCGATACGGTAAACAGTGGTGCCCGAGTGGAGGGGGTCACCAAGCACTATGGAGCCAACATCATCATTAGTGAAAGTTGTCTGAAGTCCATGAAAGATTCCAGCGGTTTTAATTTTAGATATCTGGGCAAAGTAAAGGTCAAAGGCAAGCAAAAGGCCATGGGTATCTACGAGTGTATAGATGGGGACAGTATTGCCAGTATTTCCCTAAAGCTGGAGACCCTCAAAGACTATAAAAAAGGAGTTAAACTATTCTTTGACCAAAAGTTTGAAGAAGCCACTGAAGCTTTTGAGGCGGTCCTATCCAAAAACCCGAACGACTCCGTGGTCCAGTATTTTCAGAACAAAGCCAGCATCTATGCCATTTCCGGAGCTCCAGGCAACTGGCAATCCACTACGGTAATGGATGAGAAATAAGCATAGGCTCCCTACTCTCTTTCGCCCTATAATTTAGATATCTTTCATCTACTGCCCGCTGAGCTTTTTCCATAAAACTTTCCCCATGGGCTGGATGCATTTCAAATTGCACGTCAAAACGCCCTTCCATCCTCAAATAATCAGAAATGGCCATGGAAGGTTCGTCAGAATCCAATTCCAAAGAATTTAATCCGTCCGCTGTTCTGTTAGGGTTGTTTCTATACAATAACCATTGACCGGAATCCACTGCAGCTTTATGGTATTGGGATGGGTGGCGCATATCAATGCCGTGGGCAGGGCTGTGGCAGTACGCCAGAATTATTGACGGACCATCGTGTTGCTCCGCTTCCAAGAATGCTTTTAAAGTCTGTTCCTGATTTGCACCAATTGCCACGGAAGCTACATATACATCTTCGTACCCCATGGCCAACATACCCAGGTCTTTCTTTTGTTTGAGCTTACCTTTTGCCGCAAACTTGGCGGAAGCCCCAAAAGGGGTTGCCTTGGACATTTGCCCTCCCGTATTGGAATAAACCTCGTTGTCTAAGACCAAAATGTTTACGTTTTTGCCTGAAGCCAACACATGATCCAATCCGCCGTAACCAATATCATACGCCCATCCGTCCCCGCCAACAATCCAAACGCTTTGTTTAACCAAACTGTCCAGCAAACCTAAAAGTACTCCTGCTTCGGATTGTTCCAATGGAGATAATACTTTTCTTAGTTTCTCTACCCGTTGTCTTTGCTGAAGGATTTCAGCCTCTGTATTTTGGGAGGCGCCCAATATCGAATCCACTAATTCGGAATCAAGGACATCCCCCAACTTAAATAGTAAATTTTTGGCCTGTTTTTCCTGATAGTCCAAGGACAAACGAAAGCCCAACCCAAATTCCGCGTTGTCCTCAAACAAGGAGTTGGACCAGGCAGGTCCCCTGCCCGCTGCATTTTTGGACCATGGCGTGGTTGGCAAGGCTCCGCCAAAAATAGAACTTGCTCCCGTAGCGTTCGCCACCAACATACGATCTCCAAATAACTGGGACAACAGTTTCAGATAAGGGGCTTCCCCACATCCATCCACTCCCATAGGGTATTTGAACAAAGGTTCTTGCAATTGTTGTTGTGAAACTTTGGTCACATCAATTTTCGTACGGTCCATTTCTGGGAGCTTGCTGAAAAATTCCCAATTTTTTCTTTCAGTTTCTGTTTTGGAAGGGTTGGCATTCACCACCAAAGCTTTTACCGGACAAGCATCCACACAATTATTACAGGAGGTACATTGTTCTGGACTAACCTGAACGGTGTAGTTAAGCAAATCCATCCCTTCCAATTCCTCCAAAAATGGAATGGATTTAAATTTTTCAGATGCACCTTGTAAATGGTCAACTTCATAAGCTTTTATCCGCAATGCCCCTTGTGGACAGGCCATGCTGCAGGCTCCACATTGTGTACAAAGGTCAGTATCCCACACAGGGATTCCTTCTTTGGAATTTCGAGTTATATAGTTTGATGTTCCGCTTTCGTAAGTACCATCCACAGGTAACATACTTGTTGGAATCTCATTCCCGCGTCCTGCCAAGAGGCTGCCTAAAAGTGTTTTGGCAAACGCTTCATCTTCATGTAAAAATGCACCTTCCTCAGTCGTAATTTCAGTGGTATCCACTAGGGCAATACTCTCCTTCAATTCCGTTGAAAACAAGCTATTGGGAAAGTCTTTTTTCATTGCAAAGTGACACGCATGCAGCGCGGAAATCGTATATCCATTTACCATTAAGTTGGTTGGAAGTGCTTTTAAGTTAACTAGATATAGGGTAACATTCTTTTGTTGGATGTGGTGTTGAATTTTGAAAGGTAGATCGGCCCAAAAGGCCTCTGGTGAAAGCTCGGAATTCACAAGCAAGGTTCCTTCTTGTGCTATCCGCTTCAGGGCATTATCGGACTTTAGAAATTGAACCGAATCACAGGCAACAAAGTCTGCATCCTGGATAAGATAGGGAGCTTTAATCCGATATTTTGAAATCCGTAAATTGGAAACACTTCTGGAACTGGATTTTTTATAATCACATTCAGTGTATCCCTGAACATTTGCATCTGTACAGCTCCCCAACAAGCTTATTCCAGCATTAAAGTGCCGTTGCGTATCCGCACTCTTAGTTTCATAAAACAAAGCTTGATAATACTTTCCCTGGATTTGCAATTCTTGGTTAATCGGAAGACTCGTCTGGGTAACATCATCCTTTATTCCAACCGTGAAATTGTTTTTTGGTTCTTCTTGTTTTAAGTTATCGAAGATGGCTTTGACCATGGATGGTGTAAATTCCTTGGAACTAAGACCATAACGTCCGCCCACCACTTTTGGAAGTATCTTAAACTTGGTCCCAAAGGATTGAACCACGGACTGAAGTACATCCAAATACAGCGGTTCCCCTGTAGCACCTGATTCCTTGGTGCGATCGAGAACAACAATGGCCTTGCAAGTATCAGGAAGGCTTTGAATCAAATGTTTGGTGCTAAAAGGTCTGAAAAGACGGACCTTAACCAATCCTATTTTTTCTCCTTGGCCATTAAGTTGGTCAATGACTGCCTCCAAGGTTTCCGTTGCTGATGCCATGGCAACAACCACTCGTTCGGCCTTAGGATGTCCCACGTAATCAAATAAGCGATAATGTCTTCCGGTAAGTTTTGCAAAATCATCCATTTGATCCTGAACGATTTGTGGGCAAGCATTGTAATAAGGATTGGCAGCTTCCTTACTTTGAAAGAAAACATCTGGCCCTTGAGAAGTTCCCCTCACAAATGGATTGTTAGGGCTGAGCGCTCTTTTCTTATGAGCTTTGATAAGTTCGTTGTTGACCATGGCATGAATCACATGATCATTGACCTTTTCAATTCTGGAAGTTTCATGGGAGGTTCTAAACCCATCAAAAAAGTGAACAAAAGGGATTCTTGAAGCCAAGGTTGCAGCTTGTGAAATCAAGGCAAAGTCCATTGCTTCCTGTACAGATGCCGACCCTAAAAAGGCATATCCCGTATTACGGACTGCCATGATATCGCTGTGATCTCCAAAAACCGATAAGGCGTGTGTAGCCACTGATCTTGTGGCCACATGGATGACATTGGGTGTCAGTTCACCCGCAATTTTGTACATATTGGGCATCATGAGCAGAAGCCCTTGTGATGCCGTGAAAGTTGTGGAAAGTGCTCCAGTTTGTAACGCCCCATGCATGGCACCCGCTACTCCACCTTCGCTTTGCATTTCAATGATGGATGGAACGCCTCCAAAAATATTCTCCTGTTCATCCGCACTCCAAGCTTCCGCCAATTCGGACATTTCCGAAGCTGGTGTGATAGGATAAATGGCACATACCTCGTTAATCCGATAAGCCACATGTGCTGCAGCTTGGTTTCCATTTACGATGATGTATTGTTGTTCTTTCATGAGAGACAGATGGCTAGGAAGGCTATTGGGTTATGCAAAGTGAATAAGCCGCCCGTTTGGGCGGCTTATTTCAATCTTACTTTTCAAACTCGATAGAAACCGGAGTTGGGTTGGTAAGCATGTCAAACACAGGCGAGAATTGTGAAAGCGCTCGTAGTTGCTCTTCAGAAGCATCAGATTTCACTTTGAATTTTACGGTAATTCCGTTGAATCCTTTTCTAACCTCAGGGTCAAGTCCCAAGAATCCGTGAAGGTCGCAACCTCCATTTAAAGAGGACTCCATACCTTCAATATCAATTCCTTGGGCAGCGGCATGGTAAACCATGGCTCCTGTAAGACAGGATCCCAAAGCATGCAATACGGTTTCAGCAGGGTTGGGTGCTTTATCCTGACCCAAAAGTACCTCTACGTGGTCGGCTTCCATGGTAAAAGAATCCTTGCTTCTCTCCGTGTGCTCGCTACCTACACCATAGTAATCTTTGATGCTGGTCACACAGTGACCTCCCTCGATCCAATTGGTTTTGGCCCTAAACTCAAATTTGGCCAATGATGGATCTTCTTGAACGTGATTGATGGTTTCTACCAATTGATCTACGTTTACTCCGTTTTTAATGTTTGCTGTTGTAATCATTTTTTTTGTTTTTAAGATTAATTATTTCGCATTTGCCATAGAAGATGCATCTGGCGTGCCAAAAATCATAACAATCTTATTATCAAATAATTACAATGATTTATTAAAAAGATGTATGTAGCGATATTTCGTGAATTGGCGAAATGTCGTTAGAATAATTATGAAATCTCGTGAATTTACACCGGTCTTGTTATCCCCAGAGCCTTAATTTTTGAAGTTAATGTGGTTGGAGGCAATCCCAGTAAAACTGCAGCACCCTTTTCGCCCGATATTTTCCAGTTGGTTTTCCGTAAAGCCCTTAGAATATTTTCCTTTTCCATGGTCACCCATTCTTGCGAAGTAAAAATGTAGTCCCCCTCGGTGCTCAGTTCCGTGGCTTGCTCTTTCAAAGCATTTGGGATGATACTCTCCCAATCTACCTGCCCATTCTGAGAAACTATAATGGCACGTTCAACCAGATTCTGCAATTCCCTGACATTTCCGGGCCACGAATAATTGAGAAAAAGCTGCTCCTCTTCCTTGGTAAGTAGATTGATCTCTTTATTTAGCTTACCACTGTATTGCCCCATGATCTGGTTGGCAATCAAACAGACATCCGACCCCCTATCCCGCAATGCTGGAATTTGAATGGGAAACACATTGAGCCGATAAAACAAATCCTCCCTAAATTTCCCTTCCTTGGAGAATTGCAACAAGTCTCTATGGGTTGCAGCTATAATCCGTACGTCCACCTTCACCGTATCCGAACTCCCCACTGGGTCAAATTCACCTTCTTGAATCACTCTAAGCAGTTTGGGTTGGAGGGCAAGTGGCAACTCCCCTATCTCATCCAAAAAAATGGTACCCTTATCCGCTAAAAGGAACCTCCCTTTTCTGCTTGCCGTAGCTCCAGTAAACGCACCTTTTTCATGACCAAAAAGTTCACTTTCTATTAGGTTTTCAGGGATGGCTCCGCAATTGATCCTTATCAAGGGTTTTTCATGGCGATCACTGGCCATGTGGATGGCCCTGGCCACCAACTCTTTACCTGTTCCTGTCTCACCTTGAATCAAAACAGTGGCTCCCGTTTGTGCCACCCGTTCTATCAAGTCAAGTACTTTTTTCATGGATCTATGCTTGGCTATGATGCCATAACCACTGGTCAGTTCCTTGATTTCTTCCTGTAAATACTGGGTCTGGTTCTTCAAGGAATTGATTTTGTTTTCCGCCTGTAACCGCTCATCTATGTTTCTAAGGATAAGGGTGTAGAACGATTTTTTTTCGTTACCGTACCTACTTATAGTGCCTTCGTTAAGGGTTGCTGTTTCCTTGGAACCAATCACCTTGACCACCTTGGGCAGATAGGTGTTCATACCGTTCCCTTCACCATCCAAATCCTCTGATACCAATTTTTCCAGTAGATGCGCGCTTTCTTCGTCCATAAAAAACAGGATGTTTCTCTGGATGACATCCTCATTTTCCAGAATTTCCTTAGCAGACGCATTGGCGACCAAAATCCGAAAGTTGCTATCAAACATGATGATGGCATCCATAGCGCCATTGATCAAACCCATCATCTTGGAATTGGCCAGTTCCAAATCCCTTTTGGACACCGTCAACCGCTCTTGAATAATATCAAGTTCCCTGTGCCTTTTGATCAAAACGGACAAAATCCCTTGGGCAAATCCTCTATCCGTGGTAATTAATTCCACAAAATGGGCGGTCCCAATTTTAAGAAGGGTGGTTTCCTCCATTGCCGTTACCGAAGCAGAACGAGGCTCATCATCAATAAGGGCATACTCACCAAAACATTCAGATTGGGATAGTGTAATATATAGGTGATCCTTGTCATGCACTTTTACCTTGCCCTCATAAATAACATACATGGCATCACCAACATCGCCCTTGTGGATAATGCGGTCATCAGCATCAAAATGTTCTTTTTGGAGATGTTTGCAGAGCTGTTGCAACGAGGACTTCCCAACTTCTGAAAAGAAAGTCACTTCTTTCAGGAAATCTACCCATTGCTGTTGATTTAGATCTGAATCGGTCATGCTGTAAATGGCTGGTTAGGTACCAATTAAATATACGGTTTTGAATCCAAAGACAGATACTGGACTATGGTTGCCAATTGAATTTGATGGAACTCCTATTTTCTAATTTTATATTATAAATATTACTGATGGTTTTTTATACATTTATATCTAAAATTTATATTAATGACCATTACCCAATTACAATATGTCCTGGCCGTTGCCGAACACAAAAATTTCACCCTTGCTGCCGAAAAGAGTTATGTTACCCAACCTACTTTGAGCATGCAGGTTCAGAAATTGGAGGACGAGTTGGATATTTTGATATTTGATCGGGGCAAAAAGCCCATAACCATCACCGATGTAGGCCAAAAAATTGTAGCCCAAGCCAAAAACATTGTGGCTGAAGCCGAGCGCATCAAGGATATTGTTGATCAGGACAAGGGCTTTATAGGTGGGGATTATACCATTGGGATCATACCGACGGTAATGCCCACTTTGCTTCCCATGTTCCTGAATACTTTTATTAAAAAATATCCCAAGGTCAACCTGATCATAAAGGAACAACCAACGGAGGCTTTGATTCGGAATATATTGGATGGCCATTTGGATGCGGGAATAGCGGCCACGCCCCTTGAAATTGAATTTATCAAGGAACGTCCGTTGTATTACGAACCTTTTGTGGGTTATGTCCCTAGCAATCACCGTTTGGCAAGCCATAAAGAATTGGGAACTGAGGATTTGGATGTCAATGATATCCTCTTGCTACAGGATGGCCATTGCTTTAGGGACGGGGTAATCAATCTTTGCAAAACACCCAAGAACCATCAAGAGGAACATTTTAAAATTGAAAGCGGAAGCTTTGAAACCTTGGTGAGTCTTTCGGACGAAGGGATGGGAATGACACTGTTGCCCTACTTGAATACCTTGGAATTGGATTCAAAAAAAGTTAACCAATTGCGCCCGTTCAAAAATCCATCACCTGCCAGGGAAATAAGTTTGATCTACCACAAAAGCGAATTGAAGATTCAAATAACGGAGGCGTTGAAAGAGGTAATTTCCAGCATCGTAAAAGGGGCCATTGCCTTTCAGGATGTTAAGATTATAAGTCCTTTGGCCAAATAAGGAATGTATGGCCAAAACAATTTTGGAAAGTGGTCATAAAAGAAAGAGCCGTTTTACATAAAACGGCTCTTTCTTGTTACGCTTTTATCAACAGTAACGTCGGTTGCAATTCTGGTTTATCTAATATAAAATATTGCAACCAGATTTTAAGTTCTTCAATTTCACTTGGTAATAACCTTGAAACGGCTTTTTTGAGTTCTTTAGCGAATAGCTTAGCATCAAAACTAACCTTTTGCAGGACGGTTTTGGTGTAATCTAACATTGCTCTTGGCATATAACTATGATTTGGATTAAAAGGTTGTCCACCTAAATTATGAAAAAAACACGGAGCAAAGCATGACCTCTGAGTTAAAAATTAAATAATTTCGTGTTAAAATCGATAAAACGTAAAATGTACCGTCCATACAATCAAGGAGTTAACTATCTAGCAATCAAAAGTTTCGTAGTCTTTTTCTTGCTTGTCAGCTGCTCTTCTTCCCGCTTTGCCAGTTTTGAATCCAAATTGGAATCTTCACCGCTCAACCGTTCTTTC
Organism: Flagellimonas sp.; assembly: GCF_965215805.1. Classification (GTDB taxonomy): domain Bacteria; phylum Bacteroidota; class Bacteroidia; order Flavobacteriales; family Flavobacteriaceae; genus Flagellimonas. Next base: position 3,893,553 of record NZ_OZ244124.1, read on the forward strand.
CACAGTTTGGTTGTTTTTAATATTGATAAGCAAAAGGAAGTTTACAACCACCTTGGCGATCGGTATTTTACTCCTGCCAGTAATACCAAAATTGTAACCCTTTATACCGGTACTAAATTTTTACCGCAGCAAGTCCCAACATTGAAGTACATCTCCCAAAACGATACTCTATACTTTGAAGGAACGGGAGACCCCAGCTTGCTCCACCCGTATTTTAAGGACAGTACCGCTATCGACTTAATTCAGAAACACAACACCGTTCTTTGGCACCCGTATAATGCTTCCGAGAATAGATATGGGCCAGGTTGGGCTTGGGAAGACTTTGATACCTATTTCTCCCCAGAAAAAAGTGCGCTTCCGCTATATGGAAATGTGGTGACCTTGTTCAATGTTCCAACATTTAAAGCATCTCCTGAATTGTTTTCGGATAGTGTTCTAACCAAAGAGACACAATTCCGAAGGGAAGAGTTCCAGAATCAATTTTATCTGAATCCTAAGATCACAGACACCATAGAAGTTCCATTTATAATCGATATTGATATTACCCAGCGATTATTACAGGACATTTTGGGAAAGGATGTTGCTTTGGTTGATGAATTTCCGCAAGGGCCCAAGGAAATTTTATACGGAATTCCCATGGATTCCATTTACAAACGGATGATGCATAAAAGCGACAATTTTTTAGCGGAGCAAATCCTAATGCTGGCCTCCTCTACCCTCTCGGATACCTTGAGCACCAAAACTGCTATCAATACAATGTTGGACGAGTATTTGAGCGACTTACCACACAAGCCGCGATGGGTTGATGGTTCCGGACTATCCCGCTACAATCTTTTTACACCCAATTCCCTGGTGCATATTTTGAAAAAATTACACAACGAAATCCCTGAAGAGCGTTTGTTCCAACTTTTTCCTACGTGGGATGCCACGGGTACCGTGGACGCTTGGAAACATCCAGGTCTACAACCCTTTATTTTTGCAAAGTCCGGTTCTTTTGGGAATCATTACAACCTTAGTGGGTACCTCAAGACCAAATCGGGATCAGTATTCATTTTCAGTTTTATGAACAACCATTTTAGGGTACCATCGCATGACATCCGAACGTATATCTTTGAAACCCTTAAGTCAATTCATGAGAAGTATTGACTTTTTCTCGATTGACCAATCCTCCGAATTTTTGCATTAGCAGTTGCAGTTTTGGAGAAATATAGGTTTCGCAGAAAGGTTTGTTGGGGTTGTTAAAATAATAATCATGAAACTGGACTTCGGAGGGTTTAAAGTTTCCAAAACGGAACACTTTCGTTATTAATTTTTCTTCAAAATCCTGCTGTAGCTCTTCCAAAAAGGTTTTGGATTCGATTATTTCTTCTTCCGTAAAAGCGTAAATGGCAGATCGGTATTTTTTTCGAAAGGAATGATCGCTTGTACTCTTATGTGTATGTAGGTGGATGGCTATCAAATCTTTCAACGGAATCAGCTTTGGATTGTAGTAGACAATCACCGCTTCTGAAAAAGCATTTAATTCAAGTTTTGGGGCAACAAATCCTTGTTCCACCTTTTCCACACCCAACAAGGACTGAAAAACAGCTTCGGTGCACCAGTGACAGCCCCCGCCCAAGGCAATTTTCTTGATATCCATGCCCTATTGGTCGTAAAACTGCTAATCGAATAACTTATGTATTTGAGCATATTGCAAGAGCATAATGGTCTTGGCATCCCGAATTTCACCAGTGCCCATCATTTCAAGTGCCTGCTTAAATGTCATTTCCAACACTTCAATGTTCTCGGTCTCATCTTCAGCGCCACCACCCTCACCTACTTTCATTTCCTCATGGTATTGCCCAATAAAAAAGTAAAGAATTTCCGTGACTGAACCTGGGGACATATAAGATTCAAATACCTTTTCAATTGTATCAATCTTGTAGCCTGTTTCTTCTTCGACTTCCATTCGTATGGTCTGTTCCGCATTGCCCTTTTCCAAAATACCTGCACAGGCTTCAATCATCATCCCATTGGTATTGCCGTTCAAATAAGTAGGCATTCGAAATTGGCGCGTCAATACCACCGATTTCTTTTCCTTGTTATACAACAAAATTACCGCCCCGTTCCCGCGATCATAGGCTTCCCTAATCTGGGTTTCCCATTCGCCATCTTCCCGATGATATTCAAAAGTGACCTTGTTGAGGGTATACCAATTGTCCGAGAGCAATTCTTTGCTTACGTTTCTTACGGTTCCATTTTTCATAGGTTACGGGTTATGGGTTGCGGGTTGCACGGAAGCAAGCTATTATATTAAACGGATGCTGCATTGTTCAAATATCGGCGAAAGGGAAGCATCTCCAAATAAACTATTTTAATTTTCTCTTTAAAATCGTCCCGTAATACTTCTTCCCTCTTCATCTCATGCACCACGGCAAAGGTCTTGTTTCGCAGAAGGTCAATATGTGGATGATCATTGGCAAATCCTTTGGGGGCATTGGTCAATTTTTCATCCTCGTACAAACTCCCAAAAAGCTCCTTAAAGCTTGGTCTGTCCAAAATCTCCTGTAGCTCCTCCCCATTGTAATCAATCCCATCGCGAATACTACGAAGGGTTTTAGGGTCTGGTCGCCAAAATCCCCCTGCCAACAAACATTGTTTTACCCCAACCTCTATGTAAAAATCCGCTGTATTGGGTGCTTTGTCCAAACCTGCCCCAAAGTGATCTTTATAAATGGGCTTATGTGGGTGGAACATTAAGTTGTTGTTGATTCGGTTGATGCCTTTTTTACCTGGGGTGGGGTAATAATCATCATGTAGGTGCGACATCGTCAAGTCCAAATCGTCCAACCAAACAACGAATTCATTCCGTAAAGTTCTATACCACTTTCGGTTGGCATCCATCCATTCTTTGGAGTTGTTTTTTTGAAGTTGGGTAAGGAAGTCGAATAGTTCTGAAAAATCCATTCAAAGTTATTGAAGGACTAAAATAAAACTATTTTGCGCTTGTCTAATGTCTTTTGTCTTGCGTCTTCTGTCTAGAACCGATTATCCCCCATCACAATGTCACCCAGACCACCTAAAATGCTTCCTTCCCCTTTGTCTTTTCCTCCACGGGGAATTGAAGCCAATACTCTTCCGGCCAATCTGCTAAAGGGCAAGGATTGGACATAGACGGTTCCAGGGCCGCGTAAGGTGGCAAAGAAAAGTCCCTCGCCGCCAAATACGGTATTCTTAATACCACCCACAAACTCAATATTGTAGTCAACGGTGTGGGAGAAGCCCACTATACATCCAGTGTCCACTTTAAGTACCTCCCCGGGAGCCAGTTCTTTTTTGGCCATGGTTCCGCCTGCATGCACAAAAGCCAATCCATCTCCTTCCAGCTTTTGCATGATAAAACCTTCACCGCCAAATAAGCCACGCCCCAGTCGTTTGGAAAATTCAATTCCGACGGACACCCCCTTGGCTGCGCATAAAAAGGCGTCTTTTTGACAAATGAATTTGCCTCCTTTTTCTGATAAGTCTATAGGCAAAATTTTTCCTGGATAGGGAGATGCAAAACTTACCTTCTTCTTGCCTTGTCCGATGTTTAAAAAGGCCGTCATAAACAAACTTTCACCGGTCAATAGCCTTTTTCCTGCAGAGAACAGTTTCCCCAATACTCCAGAATCCTGACCTGACCCATCTCCAAAAATGGTATCCATTTTAATGTCGGTGTCCATCATCATAAAGCTTCCGGCCTCTGCTACTACGGCCTCTTGGGGGTCAAGCTCTATCTCTACATATTGCATTTCCTCCCCGTAAATGTCATAATCTATTTCGTGTGCGTTCATCTCTTTGGTTTGAATTTAAATGTCTGTTAGAAAAATTTACTTCTAGATTTGTTCTTCTATATGTTATAAGTTGTTCAATTTTGGATTATGTTACACCAATACTTGTTATTGGGCAAAACTTATTCGATTTAAATAATTTCCGTAACATCAATGAATATTAAAAACAGTTTTTATGGTTAAGGGGGTGATTTTTGATTTTAATGGCACATTATTTTTTGACACCCATCTTCACAATCAGGCATGGGATGTTTTTTTGGACAAACATTCCTTAAAGTTAAGCGATAAAGAAAAAGATCAAAAAATTCACGGTAAAAACAATCAAGAAATATTGACCAATCTCTTTTCCAAAGAATTGACTCTGGATGACATTAAAAAACTAAGTGTTGAAAAGGAGGATATTTACCAAACACTTTGCTTAAAATCCAAGATGCAGTTGGCACCGGGAGCCGTCAACTTTATAGCATACTTGGCGGATAAAGAAATACCTTATACTATTGCTACAGCCTCCGATCTGTATAATCTGGAGTTTTACTTTGAGTATTTGAATCTTGGCAAATATTTTGATTTCTCCCAAATTGTCTATAGCGACGGTACAATTAAAAGTAAGCCGAACCCGGAAATTTTCATTAAGGCTATGCAGACCATCGGAGTCCATCCAAATTCGACCCTTATATTTGAGGATTCCCCATCGGGTATAGCTGCAGCTGAAAATGCAAAAGCGGAAAAAATCGTAATCGTCAATTCAGTCAATGGAGATTATAGCCATTGGAACCATCCCATAATATCAGATTTCACGGAGTTAGACCAGAACATCCTTGAAATTTGATCTATGGAGGACGCCAGCCCAAACTTCTGTTCCAATATTATTTCTCCCCAATACAAATGAGCTGCTTCAATGTTCTATGGTAGAGTTTCCCGTTTGCGTATGTAGGCGTATTAACGGACCATGCCTTTCCCTTGGGACCCAAATCATTTAAGCTTATCAAAGCACTTTCATCAAAAACATCTGTTGTTGTATCTATGCAGTACACCACTCCCAACATAGTGGTGAAATAAATCTTGCCATTGACAACGATGGGGTTGCCATTGAAATTCCAGTGCCAACCATCCCTTCGGGATCTTTTGTCATTGGAGACATCCAAACCTCTACTATTAATGGTTTCCGTAGTAAGTTCTTGGTTCCATATATAGGATTTGGTTCCGCCTTTATATGCCACTTGCACTGGAACCTGCAAATATTCGGCCTTCCCAGACTTTAAATCTACCCTGGCCATTGTATAATCCGGTCCTATGTTCTTTCGATAGTTCCCTGATTTGAAACAAAGAAAATAAAGTTTGTCCTCCACAATGATGTTAGTAAACCAAGCCGGGAACACATTGATTCCCAAGCCCTTTTGGATATCCACGCTTTCTTGGAGTGTATAAGAACCTCGGGCAGTATCATACAATCTAACGTCAGCATTCGCAGTCAAAGACACTTTTCGTTGAAGTTTCCCCGTTTTGGAATCCACCAAATGGACCGCACATTCCTTTTCCGTATACCAGACTGCGTAATCTTCATTCCAAGTGGCATTGTACAAAGCAAGTCCTTCATCTGCGTCGTATTTCCATATCCGATTTCCATTTTCCAAATCGATCAGGGAATATCCAACAGGGGTTTCTGGAACATCGTGGTGCCCTCCCCTACCAACTAAAGCTGCAGGTTTTCCTTCAATGGTCGTGGACATAACAGGGGTATTATAATGCGTAAGCCCATCTTCCGATATCCATCGTTGTTCACCCGTTTTCTTGTCAATTCCATATAGGTAGTTCCAACCGTAAACCCGCTCTTCATCTTTTTTCCAATAGGTCTCCATATTTATCACCAAGTCCCCAGTTAAAAAGGGTTCAAACTGCTTGTTAAATGGAAAATGTACCCCGTCCAACTCCTCTACCGGATTCCAAGTTCTTTCCCAAATCAGGTTACCCTTAAAATCAAAGCAGCTTAGATTACCACTGGCATTGAAGAACCAAACATATTTTCCATCGGTTACGGGCCCGGGAGTTGAAGAATCACTAAATCCGTACATGTATTCACTTTGAGCACTCCCTTTTAGCTCCCTTTCCCAAAGAATCTTCCCATCCTTGGCACCTATACATAAGGCCAAAATATTCGCTCCTTTTATGGGCTGTCCCTCTCGCACCTCAAAAATGGGGCTCATAACTGTCAAGAAAATACTATCCTCCCAAACGGTAATACCGCTTTGACCACCTTCCGGCAATTCTGCTGTCCACAGAATGTTTTTCCCGGTGGTTACACTGAATTCGGTGGGCACTTTGCCCTCTGTTTTTATCATCCAGTTACCGTTGGGTCCCGCAGGTTGAGGCCAGTTATCACTTTTTTGGGCTTGCAAAATCGTGCAGCATAATAAAGAAAGTGCAAAGTATAGGGTTTTGATCATGCCATTGGTTATTTAGGATAATTTATTTGACCACAAAGGTTTCTTTCCAAGAAATCGGGTTTCCCTGTTCCGTAAACCCCTCGAAGGACACTTCATAGTTACCTACCACATCTGAAGTGTAAAATTCTATTGGAGGGGTGTCGGATTCCAAAACCACCTGGGGCAACCATAACAACTGTTCCCTAAAATCGGGGATTTGGTCTGTGTTAGGTCTTGTGGCTTGCTGGTATTTTTGGTTGAAGTACTTTTTTATAGGCAGAGGAGCAAATAGTTCCACATCCTTGATGTAATCCCTGCTGAATTCCCCTGGAAAGCTACCTTCCAATGTTTCCATGGCTATGATTCCATTATAAATAATGGAGTTTACCACACAATCTTCCCGTGAAATATGGATTCTCTTAATTCTTTTAGCATCAAAATCAATGACATCCGAATGGTTTTGAATCAGCAGCCCATCCATCAGTACCAACGGCAAAAGATTTGAGGCTACGTCATCTTCCCCACTCCTAACTTTGAGGACTTCTTGCCCATCATTTTGCTTTGACACCCATACATGCTCCAAGACTTCAGATGCCGTCTCCCTAACAGTTGAAAATCGGGTATAGTCATCCAAATCATATATTTTAGAGAAGGTTCTATAAATGGGCAATGTCTGAATAATGGGCATAATCGTATCCTGCTTTAATTCGATAAAGGCATTTTCTACCTGATTATGAACACTCCGCTTCAAAATCAAATCCGTCATCTTTGGTGAAATCTGTAGCTTGTTGAATTGTACCGCTCCATAATCTATAGCAGGTTGTTCAGTGATTTGAAGATTGTATTTGTCCCTGTTCTCGCCCAAAATTTGAACATAGGCCTTGCTGTTCAAGTACGCTTGGTTTAGGTTAAAATAGAATTCCCCCGCCGAATTGGTCCGCGTTAGTTTAAGGACAAACTGCTTACCTGGAATAGATAATGCCATCTCTTCTTCTTCCATTGCAAAACTGGGATCCTTGGGGGTGATTGTTCCCGAGATTAATTCGCCCCTTAGTTCCGGTAAATAGTTCGGGTTTAGGGAACTATGCTTCAATTCAGATTGGGAGTTGTGTTTTTTTACATACAACTGGGCTGAAGACGGCTGTGGCCCACCCAGAGAATCCACTTTGCGAATGGAAATTGAATAGCTCCCCTTGGGTGTTCCTTTCTGTAGAGACCTAACAATCAATGAGCCCCGCTCCCGAGTCCTGAATTCTTTTTTGCTCAATTCAAAAGAGAAGAATGGGTTGGGTTCCAAATTCTCCTGTAGATCTGTGTGCTCAGTTGTCTTTGTTGACGGTGGAATGGAATCCTGATTGTTTTGCACGATGGCCTCCTGATTGCTTTGGAATGGATTGATCAGGCCAATATCACTTTTATAAAAGTGGTTCAATCCAAAATTTTTCATCCATTGGGTATATCCTATAAGTTTATAGTTTCCTGAGGGTACAGTTACCGGAATAAAAAACTCACCCTGACCCACTCCATTCTTCAGTCTAATCTTATGGCGGAAAACTAATTCCCCATTCTCCCCAATCAACTCCACATAGGCCATTTTACTAAAAGTACTAAGGGTGTTGGATTCAGATTTTAAGGCATATACTTTATAGTATAACTGTTCCCCAGCAAATAATAAGGATTTGTTGTGATGGAGGTATACCGTTTCCTGGTGGTTATTTTCCGATACCAAGTTTTTATTGTCGCTATTTGATATCATAGCCTGCCCATTGATGATGCTGGGTATCAATAGTATGATAACTACCATCGAGCGTGTAAAAATTTCTTTTATGAAATACTTTTTATTCATACTAGTTATTCTTCCCAGAATTCAGGTACGGTAGTTTCCCACATTACAGAACAATCTGCACAAACCGTTGAAACAACGGCAATATCTCCGCTTGGAGCGGTACTATGGTAGCGCACCGAATCTTCGGCCAATAAATCAAAAATATCCGGAGTCCCGTCGTGGGTAACCAAAGGAGCAATAAATGGCAAACAGGCATCTACATATGGCGGTAAGTCCTCTTCTGGAAAATAGTCGTTGTAATTGAAAAAGATCCTTTGGGATGCTACGGTTGCCACATGAAAGAATCCAAGCACTTTTTCATTTGTATTGCTTGTTGAGCGGACGTTCCCGCTAAAAAATCCAGGCTGACTTGGAGAAAACAAATCGCCTTCAGCAGTCGATTCTTCCAATGTCTCCAGATAGCTGTACGATTCCTGGGAGATGACCATTTGTTTGACCAAAATGCTATAGCGATGCGATAAGATGAAATTATCTCTATCGATAAATCGCAATGAAAACCTTTGCACCTCACCTGAGTTGGACTCCTGAGGCCTGTTCAAGATGATATCGTTGGATAAATCGGTATTGTAACAGGTACGCCCCACATCACCTTCTATTGGCCAAACTACAAGTTCACCCCCTAGGATCCTTAGGGTTTGCCCACTCCAAGAAGGTGCAACTATTTTATATGTTTCTTCGAATTTGTATCGCAAGTACTTTGAAAGCTGGGTATTGTCGTACTCCACTGATATGTCAATACCCTCCGTTCCTTCATTGGTTGTTCTGGATATCGTTAAATTGTTAATGGGGGTAGGTTCCAGCCCCAAAACCGGATCCGATTCATACGTACGCCCATCCCTGGTGGTTACCGTCAACTGATAGGTTCTACCAGGAACAATTCCAAATTCAGTTACTGACCCATAGGTTCCCGGGGTTACCTCTTGAAATTCGTATTGGTTATCAAGGTCGTCCACCACGGTCACACTGGCATTGACCTCTGGTGTTGGAACCAAGTCTTCCAAACGAAATGCCCGATTCAACAATATTTCCTGTTGTTTCACCTCATTGGTGAGAGTCGCCTCAATGACCAAAGCATCCTCAAAAGTTTCAGTTTCGGGCACAAAAGATTCTACACAACCATAAATGCCAACTACTAGAAGAACCAAGATTGTGATTCTTAGCGTGCCAAACTGGGCCTTATATGTCATCTTTCCTTGTGTCAAAACTTAAAATTATAGGTGATGGTTGGTATTGGAATGGCAAAAATGGAGCTTTTATAAGCCTTGATTTGCCCTTCTTCAGTTACAAAGAATACGGAAAACGGGTTGTTCCTTCCCAACACATTGTACACTGATATATTCCAAAAACTATGGGCAAACTTTTTGATTTTGTGGTTTCCTTCGATATTAAAACTGACATCCAATCTGTAGTAATCCGGAATCCTAAATTTGTTTCGGTCACTATAAAAAGTGTATTCCTTGCCCTCGTACACATAATTGCCAACAGGATAGGTCACCGGTCTTCCCGTCTGATACACAAAATTGGCCGAAAGACTAAAACGCCGGTTAAATTTATAGTTGGTCACCAAACTAAGATCATGGGGCTTATCAAAATTGGAAGAAAAATATTCCCCCCCATTTATTCGCTCTTCTTCCAAGTTCCCATCAAATTTGATTAGGGAACGTGAATAGGTATAACCTAGCCACCCATTTACCTTGCCTTGGTTCTTTTTTATCAGCAATTCAACTCCATAGGACTTGCCATCCCCCTGAAGGACATTGGTCTCCACCGTCTCGTTCAGCAAAAGATTGGCTCCGGTCTTATAATCCAATATGTTGGAGAACTTTTTATAATAGCTTTCAATACTTAGTTCGTACTCGTTGTCGTTGATATTTTTATGTAGTCCCAAGGCAAATTGATCAGCTCGTTGGGGTTCTATATTGATGTCCGATAGTTTCCAAGTATCCGTTGGAGAAGCGGTTGTATTGTTGGACAAGGTATGCACATATTGGAAAGTGTTGTTGTAGCTGGCCTTGGCCGAAAGACTTGGAGTCAAAAAATATCGAGTTGACAACCTGGCCTCCAAACCACCATAAGATTTGATTACCTCATTATTGTCAAAAGTTTGGGTCTCCACAAGGGTTTCCTCACTTTTGGGTTGGCCGTCTGCATAGATTCGCTGCGCTGATTCCCCCAAAGCTGCATACCAGGAATACCGTAAACCGGCATTAATGGATAACCTATCATTTATTTTGAAATCATCGGATAGGAACACGGCGGCCTCCAGGCCTTTTTCCTTGGGTAAAAAAACGGGATCAACAATGGATTCTCTGGCCAAAGGTTCAATACTTCCTGGATTTACATTGTAGAGTTTTCCGGAAATTCCATAGTCAAAATTATGGGAAGCATTGTATAAATACTTCATTTTCAACTTTAGCAAGGTCTCTTCAATATCGTACTTCAAATCAAAATCACCCACCGAGTTGGCGTCAAAGTTTATATCGAACTTGTACTGGCTATTTGTAAATATGAGATCTCCTTTGCTCTTGTCACTAAACTTATGGTTCCATTGTAGTGATACCGAACGATTGCTGTAGGTCTGCAAGGAATCCCTGGTCACATTAAAGGCATCCCTGCTATAATACCCCATCACTTTTATATCGTTGTTCTTATTGATCTTATAGTTGTATTTGGCAATCACATCAAAAAATGAAGCTTCACTGTTTTTTAGGTCCTCATCTTCAAGGGAGCGTAAAATCCAATTGGAATAAGTAGCCCTGCCCCCCACTAAAAGTGATGATTTGTCCTTGATAAGCGGTGTTTCCAAGGTTAGATTACCGGTCACAGGACCAATGGAAGCCTCCCCAGAGAATTTTTGGTCGTTTCCGTCTTTGGTGTGAATGTCAAATACCGAGGACAATCTTCCCCCATGTTCAGCCGGGATGTTCCCTTTATAGATATCCACGTTGTTGGAGGTAAATGGATTGATTGCCGAAAAAAGACCAAAGAAATGGGAAGGGTTATAAATGACAGCATGATCCAACAGGATGAGATTTTGGTCGGTTTTTCCCCCTCGTACATTGAATCCGGATGCTCCTTCCCCAGCAGTGGTGACCCCGGGCAAAGTGGTGGCCACTTTAAAGATGTCCCTTTCCCCCAATACCAAGGGTATATTTTTTATTTCCTTGATTTCAATTTGCAGGACACCTCCAATAGTTTCCTCAATATTCCTATTCCTATCCCCTTCCACTACCACTTCGTCCAATACTTCGAAACTCTCTGTAAGATCAAAACTCAACTGTCCATCACCGTAAACAATCAACTCTCTTAGCTCTCCTCTATAGCCCAACGCACTAACCTCTATCTGCTGTCTTCCCACTGGCAAACGTATGCTGTAAAACCCTTGGGCATTAGTGGTTGTACCTTGACCACTTCCTTTGACCACTAGGGCTAAACCCTGAATAGGCTGTTGGGTAACCGAATTAATGGCATACCCTTGAAGGGTCGCAAATCGATTTGGGTTGTTTCTATCCTCCTTCCCAATTTTGACAATTTCTCTCGTTTGTCGCGTTCCTCCTTGCTCCGTTCCTTGTAGGATGGGCATAATATCCCTGGCATCAATGCTTTCCACAACCATTGAATCGGTAGTTTGTTCCTCCGAACTAGGAAAGAAGTTTTCAGGAAGCGCATCATAAATAATACTTCCCTTGGTAAGCACCACCCTTTTGCCATCCATAATATGATAGTTAAGGTTGGTATCGGCGAAAAGGTCGTTTAGAATTTCATTGATGGACATTCCAGCATAACTTTTGGAAATTGAACGGGTATCCAACCAGTCGTCCACATAATAAAAGGTATAGTCCGTGCTTTCTTGAAGTAGAACTACCGCCTCCTTCATGGATATGTTGTCAAAGGACAAACTTAATTGCTCGTCAATTTCCTGTGCAAATCCACAATAAAATCCCAAGATCAATAAAGCACTTAGTATATATTTCATTCTACTGATGTGCTTTTGTTGGGTAACAGTTGTTGGTGTATCAGATCTATCATCTTAATGAAATACTCGTCCCTGCTGTTTTTTTTGAGATAGTCAAAGGATTGTTTGTTCAACGCACTCCTGGCTTCGGGGAAAATTCGGAGTATATCTTTTTTGTTTTTGATTTCGGTCAAGTGCTCTCCATAGCTAACGTAATAGGTATTCTTGCTAACGAATTTATAGCGCACTAGGTTCTTTTTGTAATTGGCAAAACCAACCTTTTTATGTTTTTTCAAGAGTTTAAACAAAGGTGTTTCGGTCAACACTTCATAAAAAGAAGTCACCTTGGCTTGACCTTCCCCCTTATGGATAACTGCAATGAATCTGCGTCCGTCGATAACAAATTCAGAAATTCTCTCCTTGACCAATTTCAACAACTGCACTTGCGCATCACTGCGTAATGGGAGCAAAAGTTCATCTTCATAGAGGTCATATTTCATATCAACATCGAAATAGGTCTCTCCATCAAAAACAATATATCCTTTTAGGTAGTCATTGGATGCATAGAATTTATGGGTTCCATCAACTGCCCCATATTTCTCTACGGTCAAAGTTCCCTCCAGTAGGTTGGTATTTTCAATACCAGTGGTTTTATCTAACCAATTGTAGTGGTCTTTGTCTTGAATGGAAGATTGCCCCAAAGCCCATCCTCCGAAGAAAAGGAACATTGCAAACGCTATTGGAATTGTCCTAGTTTCCTTCATGACATTTTATTGAAAAAGCAACTACCATGGTAACATGCAAGCCGCTCGGCAAGACAGAAAGATGAGGTGAAAATCATGACCGTTTTTCGATTACTCTAATGTAGCTTTTAAAGCTGTGCAAAGAAAATAGTTTAGACGAATAACGTTTTATCCCACAAAACCAACGCTTTTGGGACAACTATGGCCTATTTCGAGCCCTTAAATCAAACAATAAGAACGGAAAAAGCGTATAAGGCGGCTAAGATTTGATTTTGACTGTCCACTCAAAATGGAAGGTAGAGACTTCTATCCCATCTTTATTTACGCCCACCGATTTCATCCAAAAGGTCTGCCCCTGCCCTGTATCAATAGTTTTTTGAACTGCCTCTTCAATTAAATGCCCATCCTCACAGGTAAAAGTTATCCTTCCTGTGGCCTTTTTTGTAAAAGCAGCTTTGTTGTTGGCCACCAACATGGAAATGTTTTTACCACTTTTCTGGATTTGACGAATGACCATAGCCCCCGTACTTAACTCCGCAGCCATGCCCTGAACGGCCCAAAACATGGATCTAAAAGGATTCTGATTGAACCATCTATGCTTTACGCTGGTTACCGCCTTTTGCTCGTCAATATAGGTAAGGCGTACACCGCACCACCACGCGGCTGGTAGTTTAAAAAATGTGAATGTATTGAATTTACTGGGACTAAGAGCCATGACTTCTGTTTTGGTCGGTTAAAAATAACCAAATTAATCGTTAGTTCTATTTGTTAAATATATGTTAATTTATAGTACTTTGTTTTGCATAGTACCATCTTTTAGACATATATTTGCATTGTAAGCTAATAGGTGATGCTTGTCATCAACCCGAACTTGCTTCGGACTCCCATCCAAATTTGGGACCAACCTAGTTGAAATTCTGGAACAAGTTCAGAATGAAAAATTGCAAAATCATCAATTAAAAATGGCAACAACATTAACCAAACACGAACGAAATTTATCCGCGATCATACACGCGTCCACTTTTTCCAAGTATTTTATTCCTTTTGGGAATTTTATTCTACCACTGATCTTGTGGACGGCCAATAAAAAGGAGTATGCATTTGTGGATTACAATGGTAAACAGGCACTTAATTTTCAAATTAGTATGCTGTTGTATTCCATAATAGTTGGATTGGTAAGCATTCCATTTTTTATCGGGTTTTTGCCTGATCTATTTGACTGGAATTTCTTGGGCTTTCATCGGTTAAATGACCTGAACAATTTGAACATCCATTTTGATAGCGACGATTTTCGGTTCGGTCGGTTCTTTTGGCCGGTGGGTATCACAGGGCTGCTTCAGGCGGCCCTAGTTGTGATCAATGTGGTTTACACCATCTTGGCCACCATCAAGACAAATGACGGGGAGACTTTTAAATATCCCATCACCATAAAATTTATAAAGTAACATCACATCAATCAAAATATTAGGAGTTTAATCATCAATCAAAAAACGAAAAAACATCAATCAAACATCTGCCCTGAGCAAAGTCGAAGGGTCAATCAATCAAAAAACGTTTCCGCTCCCTCTTCTCATCAAAGAGGGATTGGGCGGAAGCAAAAAACGAACAGTTAAACAGATCCCGAACCTAGTTCGGCAAAATTAGAACCATGAAGTTATGAACATAGAAAACACAAAAGCACAAATGCGCAAAGGGGTTCTGGAGTATTGCATTCTGTCCATCTTAAATGACAAGGACAAGTATGCCTCCGAAATACTCGGAGCCTTAAAAGACGCTAAGATGCTGGTGGTGGAGGGCACCATATACCCTCTGTTAACGAGGCTGAAAAACGCTGGATTGCTCAACTACCGTTGGGAAGAATCCACCTCTGGCCCACCCCGAAAATATTATGCCCTTACCGAAACAGGACGATTGTTTCTCAACGAATTAAACGGTACCTGGGATGAACTAAGAAATGCAGTTAACCTGGTAACCAACACAAAATAAGAATCTAAAATGAACAAGACAGTAAATATAAATCTAGCCAATACCCTCTTCCACATAGATGACGAGGCGTACAACAAGCTTAGGCGGTATTTGGAATCCATAAAACGTTCCTTCTCCGGAACGGCTGGAAGCGATGAGATCATTGCAGATATTGAAGCAAGGGTCGCTGAACTCTTCCTGGAAAAAATGGAAAACGAAAGGCAAGTCATCACCCAAAAGGAAGTGGACGAAGTCATCAATATTATGGGGCAGCCCGAGGATTATATGGTGGATGAGGACATTTTTGAGGACGAACCGAGGAAAAGCCATACCCAAAGCACCCGAAGAACCAAAAAACTGTACAGGGACATTGACCAAAAGTACATTGGTGGTGTATGTTCCGGTCTGGAACATTACTTGGGCATTGATGCCCTTTGGGTAAGATTGCTTTTTATCCTTTTGACCATTTTCAGTGGTTTCGGACTGGTAGCCTATATCCTCCTTTGGATTTTGGTTCCCGAAGCAGCCACCACCTCCCAAAAACTGGATATGTCGGGAGAGCCCATCAACATCAGCAATATAGAACGCAAAGTAAAAGAGGGGTTTGATGATGTTGCAGACAAGGTAAAAAACGTTGACTACGAAAAGGTAGGCAACAAGGTCAAGAGCAGCTCCAAGACCTTTTTTGATACCATCGGGGATATTATCATGTTCCTGTTCAAGATTTTTGGCAAGTTCATTGGAATATTGCTGATCATTATAGGGGCGTCCAGCCTGGTAGGATTGTTCATTGCCATGTTTACCGTGGGTATGTCCAATGCCGTGCACATTCCCGGAGTGGATTTCTATGAAATTGTGAATACCACGGGAGCACCGGTGTGGCTAATGTCCATCCTTATCTTTTTCGCCATCGGTATTCCGTTTTTCTTCCTGCTCTATTTGGGATTGAAGATTTTGGTGAACAACTTGAAATCCATTGGAAACGTAGCCAAATTCTCCTTGCTTGGACTTTGGTTGATATCCATAGGAACCATTTTTGCCTTAGGTGTTCGTCAGGCAGCGGAATTTGCCAACGTGGGCAGCGTGAACATCAAGGATCAAATGTATGTGGAAAATCCAGAGGATACGCTGGTCATCAAAATGAGAGATTCAGAATTGGAATTCAATATGGATGATGTGCATTTTGGACGCATGCGCTTTACCTATGATGAAAATGACAAGCGGATTTTGATTTCTGACGACGTGAACTTCAAAATTCGAAAGTCCAAAGATGATCAAGTATCCATAAATATCAGAAAGGACTCCCACGGAAGTTCTACACCAGCTGCTAGGGAAAGAGCCAGACAGATCAATTATGGGTATGAGGTGCAGGAAAACGAAATAATCTTTGACGATTATTTGACCACGGCAACCTCCAACAAGGCCAGAAACCAGGAGGTAACCTCAACGATTTTTATTCCCGAAGGGAAAATCATCCAGTTTAATGAATCCACCAGAGGACATGTGGGCCGCGGAATCAAAAACGATAGGGATTACTACAGAAGTAATATGATTGGCCATATATGGATTATGGGAGAAGATGGAGAGCTTAAATGCCAAGATTGCCCAGAAGAAATTGAATCTGATGAAGAGGAAGAAGGTGGACGGATCATTTTGGACGAAAACGGAATCGATATCAATGTGAAAGACCGCAACGATCAATTTAAAATGAAGATTGATGAAGACGGCATAGAAATCAAAACAGGAGATCAATCAAACAATTGAGCAACCATTTTTAACAGTTGGGAAAATATTAGTACAAAATAACAATCATAAACACGAATTTCATACTGAATTCATTTCAGTATCGTTTGAACACTTCATAAAATCAATCAATTAATAACAAATGCCCAGCCAAGCTGAGCATAAAAACAACAATCATGACAACACTAGCTAGAATCGCAATCGCAGTATTATTGGCACTTTTTGCCTCCTCCTGTGTGATGGACATCAACTTTGGGAATGGCAAGAAAGGTAACGGACAGGTGGTGGAGGAAACCAGAAAGGTGACCGAGGAATTTACCGTTGTGTCCGCCTCCGAAGGTCTGGATGTATTTGTAACCCAAGACCAAGACTTCAAAATTGAGGTTGAGGCTGATGAAAACATCATTGACCTTATCGGTACAGATATCAGGGATGGAAAACTTAGAATCCATGCCATTGAGAACATAGGAAGGGCAACCAAAAAGGTTTATGTCTCACTTCCAGAGATCACAGGGCTTAAAAGTTCCAGTGGTGCTGACCTAATCGCACAGAATGTAATCGAATCCGAGAAATTGGATTTGGATGCAAGCAGTGGATCTGACCTTCATATTGAACTTGTAGCCGTAGAAGTTTCTGCAGATGCCAGCAGCGGCGCAGACATTAAGGTGTCTGGTAAAGTAGATGTGCTATATGCAGATGCAAGCAGTGGCGCAGATATAAGGGGAAGGGATTTATTGGCCAAGACCTGTAACGCAGATGCTAGCAGTGGTGCGGGAATCTCTATAAATGTTTCTGAATCCCTTACGGCAGATGCCAGTAGCGGTGCTGACATTTCCTATACAGGCGATGCCAAAGTGCACACAAAAAAATCAGTCTCCGGTAGCGTCCATAAATACTAATTGAACCAAACCATCCAAAACTTGGAAAACCCGTTGAAATTTCAACGGGTTTTTGCTTTTTCAACAACCCTTGTGGTTATCTTAGTGCGTTCAAAACCGAGGCACGTATGCACATTGAAATTAGGAAGTACGAGTTGCAGTTACAGCACCCTTTTGGCATATCAAGGGAAACCTATGCAACCCAAGACACCATGATTGTTTGCTTGTCACACAAGGGAAAAACAGGATATGGTGAATCCACTTCCAATCCCTATTATAACATCACCGTGGAAAGCATGAAGGCGGAGATAGCGGCAGTCCAAAACCAAATCGAGACCTATGAGTTTGACACCCCTGAGCGCTTCTACAGCCATCTGAAAAAATTGGGATTGCAAAATTTCACACTTTGCGCATTGGATTTGGCAGCTCACGATCTTCATGGTAAATTATTGGACAAACCTCTTTATGAAATTTGGGAAACTGACCCTTCAAAATATCCCATCACCAACTACACCATTGGAATTGATACGATTTCAAAAATGGTCGAAAAATTGAAGGAAAAGCCGTGGCCAGTTTATAAAATAAAGCTGGGAACTCCAGATGATGTAGCCATTGTGAGGGAACTCCGCAAACATACCGATAGTGTTTTCCGTATTGACGCCAATTGTGCCTGGACCGCTGAGCAGACCATAGCGAATGCCCCTTTGCTAAAAGACTTAGGGGTGGAATTTTTGGAACAACCCCTTAAAGCGGATGACTGGAAAGGCATGGAAAGGGTTAAAAAGGAAAGTGTACTTCCCGTTATAGCTGATGAAAGTTGTATCGAAGAAGGCGATGTTGAAAAATGTAGCGCGTACTTTGATGGCATCAATATAAAATTAACCAAGTGTGGGGGGCTTACCCCTGCCCTACGTATGATTGGGAAAGGTAAGAGGCTGGGGCTTAAAATCATGGTGGGTTGTATGACAGAATCTTCCGTAGGCATTTCCGCTATTGCGCAATTACTTCCCCAACTGGATTATGTAGACATGGACGGAGCCATGTTGCTTAAGGAGGACATTGCCCATGGAGTAACCATTAAGAACAATGGGGAAATCGTATTCCCGACCACAGCTGGAAGTGGCATAACTCTAAAGTAGTGGCAATGACCATTGATTCTTACCCTGGGCGAACGATTCAGAAAAACGGCAAGGAATATCTCTATTTTGGAGGGACAAGCTACTTAGGCCTTCAATTGGACAAGGAGTTTCAAGACCTGTATATCAAAAACCTAAGGAGGTATGGCACCAATTATGGAGCCTCCCGAAAATCCAACATTCAACTTAAAATCTTTGAAGAAGCGGAGACCCATTTGGCCGAAATGGTGGGCAGCGAATCCTGTATTACCCTTTCTTCCGGATATTTAGCTGCGCAATTGGTGGTGCAGACCCTTGTGAAACAAGGACATCCTGCCATTGCGGTTCCCAATGCACACATTGCCCTTTCAACAGATCATGTCATTCAAACAGCCAGTTCTGAAGAATTTCATGCAAAGCTTACTGAAATCCTGAACTTGGATAAGGACATCATCCCAGCTATCCTCTTTGATACTATTGATTTTTCCAAAGGACAGTATCCAGATTTCGAACTTTTACGGCAATTACCCTTGGATAAAATTATTTTGGTGGGAGATGATTCGCACGGAATGGGTATTGTAGGCGCAAAAGGGAGCGGCTGCTACAGCATATTAAAGCAATTGAAACCTGCCCAATTGATTGTGTGCGCTTCCCTGGGAAAAGGTATGGGGATTCAGGCCGGGGCCATATTTAGCGACAAAAACGCTGTGAATATGCTAAGGAACACCGCTTTTTTTGGCGGGGCAAGTCCTGCGTCTCCTGCCTTCTTGAGCACGCTTTTAAATGCCGGGGATATCTACAGTAAAAAGAGGGCCATATTAATGGAACACCTTGAATACATGGAGGGCATAGCCCATTTTAAGCAACTCTTCACTCATATCAAAGGACATCCCTCATTTGAGTTCTGTAACCCTGAACTGGCTAAATTTTTGGAACAAAACGGTTTTGTTTTCACCAATTTCAATTACCCCGATGATAATGGGCCTATCGTAAGCAGAATTGTGCTAAGCGCCCATCATAAAAAAGAGGATTTACACAAATTAGTGGATTGTCTACATACTTTTATCCTTTGAGGATTGAGTGGTGTCAATTGTGTACCTTGTACCTATCCGTTGAACCATAATTTAAACTGAACTTATGAAGCATCCATTCCTTCGGAAAAAAAGATTGTCCCTGTTAATAGTTCTTTCGCTGATTATTGTGGCCTGTAAGACCGATTCGTCTTCAAAACACAATGGGGTTGAGATGGCTATTGACTCGGTAAAAGAGGCGCACGTGCCCGATAAACGAGTCGCCATCTTTGAAATAGCTGCCGTACCGACCAATGATGGCTACATTGTCAAAGGTGTCACGAACATTCCCGAAGCACTGGACGCCTTGCAAACAAAACTGGAAAAACAACAAATTAAATATATAGATAGTACTGAGGTTCTTCCGTCCCAGGAACTTGAAGGTAAGGTGCACGGTGTCATCAAAGTTTCAGTTGCCAACTTAAGGGGACGACCTGCCCATTCCGCTGAAATGGTCACCCAGGCAATTATGGGAACTCCCATTAAAATTTTTCAAAAAGAAGGAAGTTGGTACCGTATACAAACGCCGGACAAGTATTTGGGCTGGGTGGACAGTGGAGGTCTTGCTTTAATGGACAAAACTCAATTTAATGAATGGCATGGTTCTGATAAATTGATCTATACCAAAACCTTTGGAAATTCCTTTGGGAAAGCAGATAAGGCTTCCCAAGTTGTGTCCGATTTGGTTTTTGGGAACATTCTGCAATTGACCGCTGAAAAAGATGATTTTTTTGAAGTGAACTACGCCGATGGAAAACAGGCTTATGTTTCCAAATCTGAAGCGGCGCCTTACCAGACATGGAAAACACAACTCCCCTATAGCAATGAGGGCTTGGTAGCCACATCCAAAAAAATGCTTGGGGTACCATATCTCTGGGGAGGGACCTCGGCCAAAGGGGTAGACTGTAGTGGCTTTACCAAAACCGTATATTTTATGAACGGAATGATCATCCCTAGAGATGCCTCCCAACAAGTTCATGAAGGGATTTTGGTTGATGTTGATGGAGATTTCAGCAAACTCGTACCTGGAGATTTACTCTTTTTTGGAAGAAAGGCCACGGATTCCACTTTGGAAAAAGCAACCCATGTAGGCATGTGGCTCGGAAATAATGAGTTCATTCATGCTGCTGGGGATGTGCACATTAGCAGCATGGAGCCGAATGCAGAGAACTTTGATGAATTCAATCACAATCGATATCTCAGAACCAAACGTCTCTTAAACGAAAAGGACGAAGGCATTCTTTATTTGACGGAGCAGAAGGTGTTCTAATTTTTTGGTACTGGCAAACATCTAGAAGGAGTTTCGTCTATTACCTATGGATATAGCCGAAAGCTGGATTTTCATATTATCAATTTTGAAGGGTATTTATTGACTATTTGTTAAAAATATCATATCTTATATGTGAAAACGGAATTCTAACACTAAACACAATGCCATGAAAAAAATATTCGGATTGGCTCTGTTGATGTTTTTTCTGGTATCTGCCACAGAATTTGCTTCCCCGCAGCCAGAAGCGATGCACTCAATAGAGGGAACTTGGGAGCTACAGAGCTTTTATAATTACGATGATGGCATCAATGTTTCTGATACAGTCCCTACAGCTGAGGGCTACCGTCAGGTAAAAATGTACTACAACGGAAAGGTTATGTGGAGCAGGCATGCGCCGCAGGATCCCAGGGACTGGTTTGGGTATGGCACCTACAAAATAACTGCAGATTCACTTATAGAGAAATTGGAATTTGGTTCCGCTTCTATGATGTCAGCCCTGGACACACTTCGCGTTTTTAGGTTTGAACTTGAAATGACCGATGACACCTATAGTCAAATCAGTTTTGATGAAGAAGGTCACCGCACATTTTCAGAAAACTACAAGCGCATTGATTAATTGAATTAGCGCTCCACTAAAAAAGGCACCGCAAACCAGCGGTGCCTTTTTTATTATCACAATCTTTTTGGGATATCAATAGCTAAGATACTACGGCCTCCTTGCTCTCCACAGCGGCCAAATAACGTTCCGCATCAAGGGCTGCCATACAACCAGTACCGGCTGCGGTAACCGCTTGGCGATATTCCTTATCCTGTACATCTCCACTTGCAAATACACCTGGTTTGTTGGTCTTGGTGGACTTCCCTTCGGTAATGATATATCCGGTATCATCCATATCCAATTGACCTTTGAAAATATCGGTGTTAGGTTTGTGCCCAATGGCTATAAACAGTCCTGTAATCGCAATATCCTCTTTCTCACCGGTTTGGTTGTTCACCATGCGAAGTCCTTCAACCACCTGATCACCCAAAACCTCATCAACCTCAGTATTGTATTTGATCTCGATATTGTCCAGGCTATTTACCCTATGTTGCATGGCTTTGGAAGCTCTCATATAGTCCTTACGCACCAACATGGTCACCTTTTTACAAATATTGGCCAAATAAGAGGCTTCTTCTGCTGCGGTATCGCCCGCTCCAACAATGGCCACTTCCTGGTCTTTATAAAAGAACCCGTCACAAACGGCACAGGCCGATACACCTCCACCTCTAAGGCGTTGTTCACTGGGAATGTTCAGGTATTTCGCTGTAGCTCCAGTCGAAATGATAACGGTTTCAGCTTCAATTTGCTTGCTATCATCCACAGTGACTTTATGTATTCCTCCTGGTTCATCACTAAATTCAACGGCAGTCACCATTCCAATCCGTACTTCAGTACCAAATCGTTCCGCCTGCTGCTGTAATTGTACCATCATGGTAGGCCCATCAACTCCTTCTGGGTATCCTGGAAAGTTATCCACCTCTGTGGTAGTAGTTAACTGTCCTCCTGGCTCCATTCCCGTATACATTACGGGTTTCAAATCCGCTCTTGAAGCATAAATGGCCGCGGTATACCCAGCAGGCCCTGAGCCTATAATCAATGTTTTTAATCTTTCTATCTGTTCTGACATAACAAAAACTCTCCTAAAATTTGTTCTACAAAAGTAGGTTTTTTGTACAGAAACTTACATTTCACTTTCCATTGAATTGGAATAGTTGTACACAAATTTGTTGGAAAAATGTTGATGCCTGGGAATGGGCACAAAAAAGGAAAAGAGTCCGGGTCTCGACTCTTTGTCCAAACATGCAGGTTAAGTGAATGTAGATATATTGTATGGTGATTCAAAACCGTCGGCCAAGGGGCTCAACCTCAACACCCCTTAGCACAACGGAAACCTCGTAGTTGCCAGAATTAGGTAAGGAACGCTTGAAAAGTGTTCTCAAAATACTTTGTATCTGACTATTCGGAGGTTTGAATCTAGATGTCTATGATCGTTCATTAATTCGTGAACAAACATAATACGCACATTCATGAAAAAGGGCTCCCAATGGACGGATGCCCCTTCTGCGTTTACGGATGACCGTTTTGGATCAATATTTAAAAAATTGATCGTAGTATCTTTAGCAACTGAATAGTGTAAAATTGGTTCATCCCTATAGTTTAGAAGATTCGCTTACATAACTTATCATGAAGGAACATAAGTATCAAATAGATCTTAAATGGATAGGAAGTCAAGGAGTGGGTACGTTAGATTACCGTTCGTACAGCCGGGATTTTGAAGTAAGTGCCCCATTAAAGAGCCACCTGATCCAAGGGTCTTCGGATCCAAGTTTCAGAGGAGATAAAACAAGATATAACCCTGAGGACGTTTTTCTATCTTCAATTGCTTCCTGTCATATGCTTTGGTTCCTGCATTTATGCAGCACAAAAAAAATTGTGGTGTTGGAATACCAAGACGAGGCAACAGGCACCATGACCGAGGAAAAGGATGGTCGTGGGAGGTTTAAGGAAGTGACCCTGCATCCAGAAATCGTTGTTGCAGCATCCGTGGATTTGGAACTTGTGGAAGAACTGCATAAAAAGGCCAACGAAATGTGCTTTATTGCCAACTCATGCAATTTCCCGATTGGACATAAACCCAAGGTAAGAGTACTAGGGCAAGATTGAGATATTTATGTTGGTGCATTCCGTTTATCTACCCATCCATCCACCGTCCACCACAATAATGCTCCCATGCATATAAGCGGCCGCATCTGACGAAAGAAATACCACGGGGCCAGCAAAATCATCTGGTTTTCCCCATCGTTCCGCTGGAATTCTAGCCATAATGGCTTTTGATCTTTCCGAATTTTCTCGAAGATCCTCCGTAATATCCGTGCTAATATACCCTGGTGCTATGGCATTTACATTTACCCCATGTTTGGCCCATTCATTGGCAAATGCCATGGTAAGTTGGCCTATGGCTCCCTTGCTGGCCGCGTAACCAGGAACGGTAATCCCCCCCTGAAAAGTCAAGAGTGAAGCCGTAAACACTATTTTACCCGATCCTCTTGCTACCATATCCTTTCCTATTTCCCGTGTCAGGATAAACTGGGCATTCTGATTCACTTCAATCACTTCATCCCAAAAAGCATCAGAGTGCTCCACAACAGGAGCACGCTTTATGGTTCCTGCATTGTTTATGAGAATATCGATGACAGGAAAATCCGATTTCACCTTATTTATAAAGTTGTAAAGGGAATCCCGTTTACCAAAATCACAGCTATAGGCCGTAAAGTTTCTTCCAATGGCCTTTACCTCCCTTTCCACATCGCTTCCAGAAGCCTCCAATGTAGCGCTGACCCCAATAATATCTGCTCCCGCTTCTGCCAGACCCAAGGCCATGGCTTTTCCAATACCTCGTTTACATCCTGTTACCAATGCAACTTTACTTTCTAAGCTAAACTTATTCAATACTCCCATACGTTGTTCTAAAATTCAGGATTGAGTCCGATTCGTTTTAATTCCTACCAAAGAAACCCAAAAAAGTCTATCCGTCGAAAACTTAAGGCAGTATTCTGTGGGTCTTAGCAATGCTGTGGTCGAAAATAAGCTGATTTTCAACATTTAAAAACATCACCTTGGAAGAATCCCGTTCATCCAATCCAAATAAAACACAAAACCAATGGCATGTTATAATCGGAACAACTTCGCAAACAACTTTTATAATTGTCAAGAATGGGAAATTAGCGCATTGTTTTTTGTAAATTGGAATCCAACCAAACAAACAACCCATTCTTCGAATGAAAAAAAACCTCAGCCTAATTTTAGGATTGGCATTCCTTTTATTGCTGGTTGGATGTTCACCTAAAAAAGATCAACCTGAATTTTTGCTTAGAGCCAGTCACTTGGTAGGTGAAGACCATACTTGGTACAAAGCTTTCGAATATTTTGGGGAAATCCTGGAAGAACGTTCCAACGGGAGGATTGTGCTGCAAAACTACCATTCGGAACAGTTGGCAAAGGAAGTGGAGGCCATTCGCATGATTCAGGCCGAGGTAATTGACATGACCATTACCAGCGCCATGTTGAGCAGCTGGGTAGAGGTCATGGTTTTCTGCGAAATGCCTTTCATGCTCCAAGATCCCAATGATGTTGACAAATTGGTCAACGGCCCTCTAGGGAAACGTATTGAACAAGAAATGATTTCCAAGGCAGGGCTGAGACCTGTGGGGTATTTTCGTATGGGTACGAGACACCTAACTTCCAATCGACCCATAAAGCATCCGGATGACCTTAACGGTCTGATCATAAGGGTACCCAATGTTCCCGCTTTTGTAAAGGCATGGGAAGCTTTAGGGGCCAAAGCCACCCCTATGGCGTTTTCCGAAGTATTTACCTCGTTACAGCAGGGTACTATCGAAGCCCAGGAAAATCCTTTCGCCCAAATCAAGGTTTCGGGTTTTTATGAAGTACAGGATTATTTGAACCTCACGGGACATGTAGTCAGTTGGGTATATCCGCTGATTGGGGAAAAGCAGTTTCAAAAATTTCCAGATGACCTCAAAGAGATTTTTCTTGAAGCAGCTGCGGACATGCAGGCCTATGAAAAGAAGATCTTCATGGAATATGAGGAAAACGCCCGACAAGAACTTGAAGCGCTGGGAATGACCTTTGTGGAAGTGGACAACAAAGCCTTTATAGACAAATGCGGAGATGCCATTTACGATACCCTATCTCCTGAAATGCAGGAAATCTACACCCAACTAAGAAATGATTTAAAACAATGAAAACATTGCAACGACAGGTTGGAAAATTGTTGAAGTGGGGTACGCTCCTGAGCACGCTTGGCTTTGTGGCCTCTACACTTATACAAATCTATGCGCGTTTTTTTATGGCCAAAGCTCCTTCTTGGACGGAGGAAGCCGCTCGCCTCTTTTTCATTTTTGCCATTGGCTGCGCTTCAGGTTTGGCCATGAGAGGAAGTTATTATGTCCATTTCGATTTCCTATACGAAAAGCTCCCATCCAAACTGAAGTCGCTGATCATGAAGGCCATTTATATACTGATTGTGGTTCTCTTCGTGATTTTCACCTATCACAGCTTTCAGTTTGTAATGGACGGTTGGATTGAAAAATCGCCAAGTTTACGATTTCCAATGGCTGTGGCCTTTATTGGGGTTACGATTATGGGGTTGGCCATCTCCTATTATGCCATAACTAAATTGATTTCCCTTTTCAAAAAATAAAAAATGATCTGGATTCTCCTTGCTGTTTTTATCATCTGTCTTTTGTTGCGATTTCCCATTGCTTTTTGTCTAGGTCTTTCTTGTTTGGTTTTTCTATTGCTTAAAGGCATTCCCTTAATTGTAATGCCCATGAAAATGTATTCGGGCATCGACGTATTTGTGCTTTTGAGCATACCAGGGTTCATAATTGCGGGAAATTTGATGAACCATGGAGGATTGACGGAAAAGATCATAGGTTTCTGCAACCATCTGATTGGTCATGTTCGAGGTGGACTTGCTCTTGGTAATATCGGAGCTTCCATGCTTTTTGCCGGAATTTCAGGCACAGCAATTTCCGATACGGCCAGTATTGGTTCGGTAATGATACCTGCTATGAAAAAGGAAGGTTATGATGCGGCCTTTTCTGCCGCCGTCACTGCGTCCTCTTCTACTGTAGGTCCAATCATACCTCCCAGTGTTCCCATGATCATCGCCGCAACCTTAAGCGGACTTTCCGTTGGGAAATTGTTTTTGGCAGGTGCCTTGCCAGGTTTCCTATTGGGATTTAGCTTAATGGTGCTCACCTATTTCATCGCCAAAAAAAGAAATTATCCCAAATTGGAACGGAGTACGGCCAAGCAAATATTGAAAGGATTTGTTGAAACTTTTTGGTCGCTGTTAATGACCTTCATTATTCTTTTTGGAATTATTGGTGGGGTATTTACCCCTACAGAAGCTTCAATTATAGCGGTAATCTACGCTTTTTTGGTGGGCAGTTTAGTGTACAAAAAACTCACCTTCAAAACGACCATGGTCGTAATCTTGGATTCCATGAAAACTTCCGCTTCGTTGATGGTGCTCATCGGTTTTGCCAATCTTTTTGGTTGGATCCTTATTACGGAACAGCTCCCTCAATTGATCTCCTCGGAAATCATCAATTTTTCGGAGAACAAATATGTTGTTCTACTGCTGATCAATCTCTTGCTGATTTTTGTAGGCACCTTTATGGAAACTATTGCCGCCCTCTTAATCCTATTTCCCATTCTGCTGAAAGTTGCCACTGCAGTGGATGTGGATCCAATTCATTTTGCCGTGATAGCGTTGCTCAACCTCATGATCGGTCTAACCACTCCTCCTTTAGGGGTGTGTCTTTTTGTATCCTCCAGTATTGGAAAAGTCTCCATTGGAAAAGTGAGCAAAGCTGGCTTCCCCTTTTTATTGGTTAGTCTGTTGATCTTAACTTTGGTAACCCTTTTCCCAGATCTGTCCCTATATCTCCCTAGATTGTTTATGGATTAATTGCTGGACACATTTAGAATTACCCATTACTTCTCAGACAAAATATTGATTTGTTGCTTGGCGTCGAGAAGCATTTGCTCCAATTGATCCGGTTTCTCGGTTATATTGAATTGATTGACCAATGTATTCAAAGTCGCCAATTCTTGCTCCATATTTCTACTGCTGAAATCCTCTCTTAAAACCCGAACTTTCTCAGCATCTTGAATGCCTTCCCTTAAGGTCTCAAAACGAATGGAACTTCTATTGCCCGGATAAACCAAGTACGTATCACCTGCTGGCCAAGTCCTGAAGCGGGAATCCTGTAGTGGTTTTTCCACCCAACTGTTGTAAGACCAGTGCAAGAAACCATCAAATTCGGCAGCAATGCTATACCAACCTATAAACACCCCTTCTGATGGGTCGGAAAAGGTAAACACATTAGGGAATTTGTCTGCACAGCAAACATAGTGTGTGCTAATATATCCCCTTTGCTTACGGAGTGATAAATCTTCGGCATCCACGGTGGCACCAAAAGCCACGGAAAGATCCTTCATCTGGTCTGGATAGAGCTTATAGCTTTTGTGATTGTCCGCTAGCGAAAAACCAAGTTCCGGTGCATGTTCTTCCAATATTTTCAGCATGGCCTGCATTTCTTCGGGCCCACGTTCATCCATGGCCATTCGGGTAATACCGTACCATCCCTTTTCCATGAGATGCGATTTGAACTGTTCCAGGAATGGTGCCCAAAGTTCTTCATAGATTTTTGTTCCAGGAGCTGCCTTAACTTTGATTTCCTTGTTTTCCTTTTCATCAAAATAATAAATCTCATTGCCCCAAGGCACCATGGAATAGCAGTTGATCTGTTGTTTGATACCTAAATCCATCATAAACTGCACCCAGTTATCAAATACAGTATAGTCATAATGCCAAGTACCGTCCGCTTTTTTTCTCCAATCAATCATCGCTCCAAAAGGGTCAAATGTTTGTCCGCCCCAAGGTCTTTTGTTCAAAGAAACCGTAATTACTTTTTGCCCAGCATTTGCCAATCGTTCCATCCCTGGTTTCACCAATTCCCAGTGTTCATCGGACCATGCCTCAACGTCGAAGTATCTAGCTACCGCATAGGGGTTTTGCCATAAATCCAAATGAAACTTCCATTCTTCAGGTTCGGGTAAAACCCGATCTTGCACAGTCAACTCTAGCGTAAAGTCTTTATTTTTCTGTCCTTCAACCTCCAATGCCAATGTACTTTTATAAAGTCCAGGTTTCGCATCGGATGGTACGTCAATGGTCAACCATAAGGGTCGTGTTTCGCCAGCCTTTACTGCATAAGAAGCAACCGTATCCAAGGCATCAGCAGCCAAGGAAGCCGCATAATCCTCTGGTTTTCTATGGCCGCATCCATCTGCAAATTCATCCGTGATCACGTACTTCACAAAACGAGCTTTAGTGGATTCAACACCAAGTTTGTCCCCTGAGCCAGACTCAAATTCGGACACATTTGCCCTTACATTGGAAATAGAATCGTTGGACCAGAGCACCAACTGTGCAGATACCCGTTCTCCTCTCCATGCGGTCGCCTCCCAGGCATTCTTAGGTGCTACATTGGGCATCTTACTTTTCACGAAACGAATTCCAGTGGACGCAAAACTGGCATTTAATCCTTGTAGTGCCTTGGACCAATCCGAAGTGGTATCAGGTGATGGATCTGCAGGTTCCTCGTAAGTGGAAGCAACTTCTATTTTTGCTTGCTGTTGGCATGCGGTAAAACCAATTAGAAAAATTGAAAAAACAAAAAATAATAAAACCCTCATTATTAGTGATTTATGATTTGTGTTAACGTTACCACCAAAGATGGTAAATTACCACTACTTCTGCAATTTTCAGATAAAAAAAATGAGCGCTTTGCAGGATTTTCACACAGGTCCTGACCCCAGCTTATTTATTGGGTGAGGTGCCATTTTATTTTGTAACCTTTGCAACATGCAGCAAACGAAGGTTTATTCCATAAGAAAAATAAATAGTGGCGAACCGTCAACAGCTTTCCCTAACAACAACTTATGGAAGTCTGCAGACAAACTGCACACCTTTCATCAACCCTGGGGACAGGAAAAATATCCAGAAATCTTATTCAAGGCGCTTCATGACGATGAATATCTGTACTTAAAGTACGTAGTGCAGGATGCCAATGTTCTTTTATACGAAGGGGGTAACGGAAAAATGGACGTCACCCAGTCCGATCGTGTTGAAATTTTCCTTAGCGCAGACCCACAATTACAGACCTATTATTGTTTGGAAATTGATCCTTCGGCAAGAATTCTGGATTATTCAGCATCCTACCATAGGGTATTTGACTACCAATGGACTTGGCCTGACGGACATATTTTTGTTACCGCAGATATTGGTTCAACCGATTATCAAGTGGACATCAGAATCAGTAAACAATCCTTGAATCAACTAGGTTTGATCCATAACAATACGCTACGTGCGGGTATCTATCTAGGTCATTGTGTAGCCTTGCCAGATGAAGGGAAGCAGAATGCAAGATTAAATTGGCTCACTTGGATCGATCCTTTGGTGGAGAATCCAGATTTTCATGTGCCCTCCTCCTTTGGCATCTTGGAATTAACATGAAGAGCTCCCTATCTTACAGATAACTTTTTACGTTTTCCGAATTTATAATATCAATGGGTAAAAGCTCAACCTTGGCCAACTCCTTATTGAATAAAAGTTTCTCCACAAGGCTACGAAGACCCAAATAAGCCTGTTGCCTAGGAGCTTGATGTATTAAAAATTGAACCTGATCATTGTGCAAACAAGTCACATTTTCGGGCAGAAGATCATACCCAATTACCGGTTTTTTTATTCCCAATTTATGTATTGCATTGGCCACCTCATAGGTTCTGGACGTGGTTACAAAATAGGCCTCAATATTGGGATGTTTCTTGACAATTGTTTCAAAGTCGTTTCTAATTTCCTTGGAACTTAGAATGAGCGTCAAAATCTTAAATTCCGTATGCTGCTCTTCAAAAAAGGATCTAAAGCCATTTTCCTTTTCCTGCATATGGGTAGCATTGTTGTACGCTTCTTCCACATGAATAATAGCTATCTCACCAGGATTGTCAATAAGATTGGACACCAGTTTGGCACCAACCCGTCCACTTAAAAATAAGTCCTGACCCACATGATGATGTACATGATCCCACACGGGACTATTGAAGGTGGTAGATAGAATATTTCTATCGTTTAGCTCCTTTTGCAGCTGGGTACTTTCCTTACCAAATAGGGGAACAAATAGCAATGCATCAGGATCTTCTCCTAGGATTTTATTTCCTTCCCCTAAAAAAGATTTTGGATTGGAAGGATCAAAAGTGTGCAGGGAAAAATTTAGGTCGAAAGCCGCAAATTCATCCATTAGTTCAGAAACCCCTTTCATACAGGGTTCCCAATAAGGATCCTTTTTGGCATCAGGGATAAGGATATGGATGGTATACACCACATTGTTCCTTAAAGACCGAGCAATGGGGTTAGGGGTGTATTCCAATTCCTTAAGCGCTTCGTTAACCTTGTCCAAGGCTTTTTTTGAAACCCTTCCCCTATTGTGCAACACACGATCCACCGTGCCGATAGAGACCCCAGCCAGCTTGGCAATATCCTTGATTGTGGTGTTTTTTTTCATCCTTGTCACAAATATATCCAAAAAAGAAACCGATGTATTGTGTACCTTAACACTAAAATGATGTTAACGTACACATTTTTTTCTATCTTGCCCCAAAATTGATCGAGAAAGTCCCATTTTTTACCAAAAAGTAGCACTATGAAGAATCAGAATTTGAACCGCAATAAATGAAGGAAAAAATCATTGCTATAGCACCGGGAAGAACATGTTTGTTTGGGGATCACCAAGATTATTTGGGACTCCCTGTAATAGCCTGTGCTTTTGACCGGCATATAAGATTGGAAGCCTGTAAGAACAGTACGGATAAATTGGTCATCAACATGCCTGATATTGGAAAACAACGTATCCTTGAATTCGATGTTCAGGATAAGGAGGTTTCCAAAGGAGACCATTTATTGGCCACCTTAAAAATCCTAAAAAAATATGGCTGTGTTCCCAACTCCGGCTATGATCTAGCCATCTCTGGAAACGTAGCTATCAATGCGGGCACTTCCAGTTCCAGCGCCCTTATCCTTACATGGGCCTTGTTTCTGGTAAATGCCTTTGGCTGCAACGTACCTATAACCAAAGAATTTATATCTCAGGTTGCTTATGAGGCAGAGGTGACATTTCACGGCGCACCGGGAGGCAAAATGGATCAGTTCAGTATTGGCTTGGGAGGTATTATTTATTTGGAAACCGGTGATCGGTTGGAATATGAAGTGTTTCACAAACCACTATCAGGCTTAATTGTGGCCGAGTCCGGAATTCCCAAGGATACTACAGGTGTCCTAGGGGAACTAAAGGAAAAAGCTTTGCTCGCCATCAACAAGGTAAAGGAAAAATTACCATCGTTCGACGTTAGCAAAATTTCCAAGGATGATCTTCCCAAATACAGAAACTATGTCCCGGATGACCTAAAAATATACTTGGACGCAGCCATATTGAACCATGACGTAACGCAGCAGGCCTTGATAGAATTCCAACTTCAAGAGTTGGATCCGGTTAAAATTGGGAAGCTTATGAGCCAGCATCATAATATCCTAAGGGATTATTTAAATATCACTGTTCCCCGCATTGATACCATGATTGAGGGAGCGTTGGGTGCGGGCGCACTGGGAGCCAAGATCGTGGGTTCGGGCAGAGGAGGCAGTATTGTGGTCTTGGCCAGGGACGGAGAACAAGACAAGGTCATTAAAGCACTGATGGAATCAGGGGCAAAGGACGCATATGCTGTAAAGGTAGATGAAGGAGCAAGAATTTTAGAACCTCAAACCAAAACATTGTAATTAATGAAAGAACACTCAAATCTTATTGTCTTGGCGGGGGGCGCATCTTCCAGAATGAAGAAACAGGTCTCTTCGGATAAAGGGCTTAGCGCCGAAGACATTAAACAAGCCAACGAACGTAGTAAGGGCCTTATTTCCGTGGGCAATGAAGGTAGACCCATGATGGATTATGTCCTATACAACGCCAAACGGGCTGGATTCACCCATATTTATATTGTAATTGGGGAGCAAGGTGACCTGTTCAGGGAATTTTATGGCAACAAGGATAGGGGCAATGAATTCCGTGGGCTCAAGATTTCTTTTGCCATCCAATACATCCCGGAAGGAAGGGTAAAACCTTTTGGTACGGCAGATGCTGTTTTTCAGGCTTTGGAGCAATTTCCAGAGTTGAACAACACTTCCTATACGGTTTGCAACAGCGATAACCTTTATTCGGTAGAAGCATTGACCGCGCTTAGAAAGACCAATAGTCCCAATGCTTTTATAGGCTATGATAGGGATGCCATGTTATTTCCCATGGAACGTATTTCGCGCTTTGCCCTGGCCAAACTGGATAATGACGGGCATCTGTTGGACATTATTGAGAAACCCTCGGAAAGCGAGGTAGAGCGATATCGGGATGCTTCGGGTAAACTTCGTGTCAGTATGAATGCCTTTACGTTTGAAGGGGCAATGATATATCCGTATATCAAGAATTGCCCTGTGCATCCAGAAAGAAACGAAAAGGAACTTCCCACGGCCTTATTGAATATGCTGAAGGATCACCCTGGTTCTGCCATCGGGATTCCATTTTCAGAACATGTCCCTGACCTTACTGCCAAGGAAGATATTCTTGAAGTCAAGGAGTTTTTAAGAAAGAACTATCCAGAATTGGATTGGGAGTCGGCCTAAAAATACGAATGCAAAATTTCCAAAAGGAATTGAACAAAATGTAAATAACATGCACGGTTTAACCAACAAAAAAACAGTACACAACAAGCAGATTACTGCTCCCATGGCCAATTTAAAAGATTTGGCCAGAATTTCTGGATTTTCCATTTCTACCGTGTCCAAGGCTCTGAACAACAGTGATGAAATTAGTTCACTTACCAAAAAGAAATTACGGCAACTTGCAACGGATCACAACTATATTCCAAACAAAACCGCCTGTGCTTTAAGAAAGCAAAAAACGGATGTACTCATGGTTTGCCTACCAAAGCAACAGTTATGCAGGTATTCAGCCGTTATTGAAGGAATTATTGATAAGTCCCAAAACCTTGGGTATCAAACTTTGATCCATCAATTTGATTCCAAAACATTGCACAAAGCACTTAAGCAATTAGAACCCCAGAGAACCGCGGACGGATTGATATTTCTGTTGGAACAAACAGATACCGCCACTGAAAACTTGCTTGAACAGCATACGAAAGAAGGATTGGCTTGGATAAAGCACACCAAACCCCTACCGCCCAATTCTGACATAAAAAAGCAGCGTGGTATCGGCAGGAAACTTGGCAAGGCATTGATAGAGCGAATTGACTGGAAAAACAATGCTCCAGAACAATTCTCCAAAGTTTAAGAAATAGGTTTTACCGCTAATTTAGGGCGAGGTATTTACTGCTGTTTCACCACATAGCTCAATATTTCCAAGAATCTGCTGTCCCATTTTAGTTTACCATTTAACTCATTAATACGCTGCTCATCCTGACCATATATTGCCGATAACATGGCGGCAGTTTGACTGTCTTCAGATTCCTTTTTGATTTGGGACAATATGGCGTCCCTATCGTTTTCCTCACCCAACTTTTCCAAGGACATTAGCTTGAACAAACTATTTCTAACCAAATTCGGGTTGGAATCGCTGTGATAATCGGCAACCTGTTTAAAATAGCTACTTGCCTTATCCGCATTTTGAAGCTTTTCGTGACAAAGACCCAAAAGATAATCGGCCATACGGGTATCTGGATTAAAAGGAGTACCCACTCCCAAGTTTTCAGGCCATTCTTTTGAGGCTTCCAATAAAGGAATGGCCTTGCTGAACTGTTCTTTGTCCATAAACTGTTTGGCCCTATAGACGTGCGCCTGATCATAGATTTTTTTGCTTTCGGATGCATGTTCAAAAGGCAAAATATTCAAGCTTCCAAGTGCTGCTATTGCTTTGGAATAATTTCCAGTGGACACCAACGCTTTGGCATAGCTCAATCCTATGTTGTAATTGTTTGGAAATTTTTTGAAACCCTTTTTGGCGAGCGCCGTAGCCTCATCGTTTTTATCATGGTCCAAATAAAATAGAATGAAATCATCCCAACGTTTCCAATTGTCTTTATTCAAAGTAAGGGACCTTTCAAAATCCTTGTGCAAATCCCCGTAAGGAGCATCGCCCATAATCTTGGCCCTAAAGCTGTAGAAGGTGTCGTTGTCTGGCAGATTCCCGCATAGCTTCAATAAATCAATAGCCTTATCTTCTAGTCCAACTGCCAAATAGTTTTGGGCCAAGTAGTATTTAAACTTCCAATGATCATGGGTAGAAACGGCCCATTCCAACACTGGTATGGTCTCGCGTCTATATGGAAAAACAAAATCAGGAGAATGGCTTGTCAATCCGGAAAGCAGTTGTTTACTTTTTTCCGAATTTTTGGAAGCATAGGCCAAATAAAGTCTTGATTTTATGTCCGCACCGTTCAAATCCAATAAATGTTCTGCTGTCTGCTTCTGACCCAAATTCAGGTATTCCAGTGCCAGATCCAGCAGGGTTTCTTGGGGAAACTCATTCTGTATACCTTCTGTTATGGAAGCCGAAGCATCCTTTTGGAAAAGAATTTCTTCAAAAGCTGCAAAATGGTTTATCGGACTGATCTTAAATACTTTATTGAGCTGTTTTTGGAACGCTTGGGCCTTGTTGTTCTTTCGATACACCACCAATAAAACCTGTCTGGCATTTAGGTTATAGGCATTGAATGCCAAAGCCTTTTTTGCATAACTCTCGGCTTTACCCAAATCGTTCCTGTACAGGTGTATTTCTGCCATTTGGGCAAAGGAAACCGAGCGAAATTGAATGGATCTCGCCGCCCAACCAAAAGATTCCAAAGCGTTAAGCGCGTCCTTTTGAGCCCAATAGGAAATTCCCGCCAGATAATTGGCCTCAGGGTTGTAGGTATCCAATTGTAAAGCGGTATTGGCAAATTCCAGGGCTTTATCATATCTCGTTTTTCTATATGCTGATTCAGCGGCCAGTATCAGGGCATTGGGATGCGTTTTATCCAAAGTAAACAATTCGGCCAATTTTTCATCCGCCAATTCATATTCCCTATACTTCATGGCTTCCGAAGCTTCATGATACAACTGCTCTACCTTGGAAGGTTTGATTTCAGGCTTGTAAACAAAATCCCTTTTGAGCAAGGTTTTGCTAACCGATGTATACTCCAATTTATCGGCACCAACGTAAATATCCAACGTGTCTGTGTCTTTACAAGGAAAAGTTTTGGTGAAAATCTGCATGGGTTGCATCTCTAGGGACTCGCTAAAAACCTCTTTCTTGTTCACAAAAATTTGAATGGGTTCCTTAAATGCCTGTAGCGCATTAATTCCTAACGTAGCCGTCTCTTCATTCCGTTCCACGTTTAACACTCCATATTCAGAAGCGGCTTCCATTCCGCCTATCTCTTTGATAGGAAACCAGAGTTCCTGCCAAGTATCCATGACATAGGGATCGAAGTTGGCTTGGGAAACTGGGTTTTTGGCTCCTGGGAAATATTGATTGAACAATCTGCCTGCCTGAAATTCAATATACTGACCATCGGTATCCGTCAGAAGGTCTTCCCAAATACCGCCCGATCTTGACAGGGCCCACAACCATAATTTTTGTCCAGGCATTTCCTCATAGGGTGATAAATGTCCAAAGCCAACATTTCGGTCATGATAATAGCCTCCAAAGTAATTTTTGTAATCGCCAACTATGTGATAGGATTTTGAGGGGCCAAAATCGTTGTTTTTGTACATGGCCAGATTTCTGTCCTGCTCATCAATGGGCCATTTTTTCCAGGTGCCATTGTGCTCCAGATATCCATTGCCCGGAATAAAAAATTCCAAATCGTTGGTTGCAGGTGCGGCACCTGTCATCCAGTTGTAATAAGATTGATTTAGGGAAGTTCCATTGTACCAAGAGGCATTGGTCTCAAAATAAGCCTTGTCCTTTTCCAGTTTAATTTCCACCTGCCAATACGTTCCGGATGGCAAATCCATATTACCTACAAAACAACTTACACTGCCGTCTTCGTTGGTCGCAGTTTTATAATCCACGGCAGTTGCTGTACCAGGATGATGTCCTATAATCCCAAAATTGAACTCAATACCTCCGGAAGTCCATGGCCCTCTCATGGCAATGTTCCGAAACTTGACCACCTCATTCCGATACAAAAACTCATTGCCCGTGCTCTTTTCAATGGCTCCCCAGACCTTTCCCCCAATTTCCGGTAGCACATAGACCTCAATGTATTCGTTTTCCAATTTCACCACTTTCCATCCTTTTTTTCGGGATGTATGGTCGTATTCCTCAAATTTGAAGTAAGGGAATATTTTAGGGTTTTCCGTTAAAATGGGAACTGGGTTGGGTGCTCCAAATCCGTATGTTTCCAATTGTCTTACCTCTTCACTGATTTTGGCGTTTTGTGCCATTGTACTCAGAGAGACAATCCATAAAAGTGCAGTTAGTTTTTTCAAAATTCCAGTTTTAGTGCTAGTCATCAGCGGTTGCTCTGTAAACCAGCACAGGTTGATTGTTTCTTGCAAATAGTAGTAGAGGAGCTTCCGAATTGCCATTGATCATTACCAAATCACGGACTTCGCCAGCTACATTGAGGCCACTTTCCACATCCGTGACAGCTTGAAAGCCTCCTTGGCCATTGCCCAACAACAAAAGCCCATTGTTGGCATCATAACGGCCATATTTAACCCTGGTCCCGTAGAAATTCCCTGCCAAAACCAAGTCTAGGTTTCCGTCTTTGTTTACATCCTTTGCCAGAATTGCATAGATGGGTGAAAATTGAGTTTGAATAGGGAGTGGTGTCAGCTTGAACCTGCCCTCCCCAAGATTTTCCATATAACTGGTAGAAAAATTGTTGGCTTCCAAAAGGTAGGCGTCTTCTAACTCCTCGGGTGAAAAAATATCGGTTATTTTTTGAGTGGCGTAGTCGGAATAGTTGACGTATTTGGCTTTAAGCCCATTCAGTTGTTCCACCAAATCGTCTTTGGAGAACACAGGATAGCTCTCACCCATAAGGTAGGAACACAAAATGGGGTCGATAGCTCCATTATCATCAAAATCCTTGGCGTACAATTGTACAGGTTCATCTGGTGAAGCCTTTAATTGCGAATTCCATCCGAAGTTGCCAATTATGTAATCTTGATCACCATCATTATCGAAATCCCCTTCAACAATCCTGTTCCACCAGCCTTTGGAATTTTGGGTGTCAACAGCATCGTTTGCTTCTATTAATTTTCCATTCTCATTGCTAAAAAAGCGGATGGACATAAACTCACCCACTAAAATCAAATCTTTAAGTCCGTCTCCGTTGAAATCAGTCCATAAGGCATCTGTTACCATACCGATATGGGACAAATCCTTGTTTAGTTCGTTTGTGCTATCCTTGAAATTACCATTCCCATCGTTCTCCAAAACATAACTTCTGGCTGCCATGGGATATTGGCCTGGCACCGATCTACCACCAACAAACAGATCTTGATCGCCGTCCTGATCGTAATCATATGCTCTCACGCAGGATCCATTGGTCAGCATTTTAGGTAAGGCGGATGTCTTTTTGGTAAAGCTTCCGTTGCTGTTTATATACAATCTGTCCTGAAGTTCAGGAGCTTCCTCTTCAAACTCATGACTTCCACTAACTACATAGAGATCCATGTCTTGATCGTTGTCTGCATCAAAAAATAATGCTGCAGTATCTTCAGATTGTTCATCATCTTTGAATGTAGGTGCGTTAAGTTCAGTAAAATTCCCTGTTCTACGCTGAACCAACACTTTTCCAACACTACCTTTCGCCCCACCTATAAAAATATCCTCAAGTCCATCATTGTTGATGTCCGATTTGGCAATTTTGGGCCCTTGGGTGGAAAGTTGGTGAGGAATAAGCGATTCCCTCTTGAAGTCCACAAACTTGTTTTCGATATGGTTAAAAACCAATAAACTGTCAGAAGTTATATCTGAAAAATACTGGGTTTGTGAGGTTTCCTCCATTGCTTCTGCTAAAGTCGCATCCGTCTGCGCCAACTGCAGCGTTTGATTGGCTTCAATGTTACTTTTTGTGGTAACCGTTCCATCAGGCCATATGACCTTTAGGTCATCAACCTTCTGTAAGCTTCCCAAACCAAATATTAGGGAAGGATCAACGGAAGATTGAAACCCCCTGGCAGGATACAACTCCTGGTGCAATAGCAAAGTATCTGATTTAATAATTACTTTAGCTCCTACCCCCAAGGTATTCCCTTCCTTACCTTGCAGCTGTATTTTTAAGTAGTTGTTGTTCTCTAGAATCTCACTGTTATTGCGATAAATAAAAGCTTCATCATCTGTATTGTTGACCACCAAATCATAATCTCCATCATTGTCCAGATCCACGTAGGCCGCACCGTTGGAAAGAGATTTCCCGTCCAAGCCCCAATCTGCCGTCACTTTTCCAAAAGTTAAATCCCCTTTGTTTCGGTAGGCGTAATTTTCTTCGATGGTGGAAGGAATATTTTCCAATAAATCCTTGATCGCGGTTTCCACTCCGGAATCCATTTCTTCCAAGCGCTTTTGAACCGCAAAATTCATGAAATCCATATTGGTGTAGTCCCGTTTAACCCCGTTGGTCACGAATAAGTCCTTGTAACCGTCATTATCAAAATCGGCAAAGAGTGGTGCCCAACTCCAATCGGTAGCATGTATTCCTGCCAACTGCCCAATTTCCGCAAAGGAATTCCCTTGGTTCAAATGCAGCATGTTTCTCATATACTGATGATGAAAATCAGAATCCACAAGAAATTGGTGCTTGTCATAGTTGTCAGGGCCAGAGACCATTTTTTGTCTAAAATTCCCTTCTGGGAGCATATCCAAGGTTACAATATCCGGTTTCCCATCGTTATTGATGTCCGAAATATCGGATCCCATGGAAAAATGCGAGGTGTGCCCTATAAAATCCTTTAGGCTTTCAGTGAAAGTTCCATCACCATTGTTCAAATACAGAAAATCATGCTCGTGAAAATCATTGGAAATATAAATATCCGGCCATGTGTCATCATTGATGTCACTGACGGAAACACTTAATCCAAATCCCAACACACTGGACATGATTCCAGCCTCTTGGCTGACATCCACAAATTTTCCATTGTCATTTCGGTACAAACGATCCGCGTAATCCGGATATGACTTTTCCCTTAGTTTATTGGAAGCATTTTTTAGGCTCGAGTACGGCTGTACGGAATGGTTGAGCACAAAGACATCCATGTCACCGTCTTTGTCATAGTCGAAAAAATTGCCCTGGGTCGAATACCCAAAGTCGTCCAGGCCATATTCCGCTCCTTTTTCAGTAAAGGTTAAATCCCCATTGTTTATAAAGAGCAGGTTTCTCCTTTTTTCCTTATTCTTGGCTGCTGAACGGCAGACATAAATATCCAAAAGACCATCCCCATTCACATCAGCCATTGAAGTACCCGTGTTCCAAAGCCCTTCAGCAAATACACCCGCTTTTTGGGCAATTTCCTCAAATTTAAAATCCCCTTTGTTCAGATATAGACGGCTTCCGACCATACTTCCTGTAAAGTATAGGTCTTGTAACCCATCATTGTTGATATCACCAACGGCCACTCCTCCCCCATTGTAAATATTACCGTAGGTAAGAATGTTGAACTCATCCGTTTCGGTGACCAGGTTTTTAAATTTAATGCCTGTATGGCTCGAGGGCATTTTGGAAAACAACTTGCTGGAATCTATTTTTTTGCATGAAGCAACAATACAGAACACCAGCAGCAAAGCTTTGTAATGGGAACTCATAGATTTTGGATTGGTTTACGCCTTTTAAGATAGTACAATAAAAAACCTGTGGGGTCGCCACAGGTTTTTTTTCTCCCCTTTTTAGAAATTAGGTCCTCCGGTATCCCACCAGAGTCGCGTTCCTATTTCATCGGGGCCACCTAACTTAGCGGTTGCATCGGCGACACCATCTGGATTGTTGGTTCGCTCGCTGTTTATAAATGTCATTCTTCTTAAGAAGTCATCGTCTGCGATAACCCCCCAATCCGAGTTACTATCATTCTGATAGTTGAACGGAAGTTTAGGATAATCGGTTCTACGATGATCTACCCAAGGTTCCATGGAATCTGTATAAGCAGCAATCCACTTTTGTGTAATGATTTTCTCCAATTTGGTTTCATTATCAGCAGCTTCATCCCAGGCAATAGTGTTAGTGATTCTGTTTGTGAATGCATTAACACCTGCATCTGCCTTTGGATCTGTATAATCCCATGGGATGCTGGTATTGTCTGCCAGATAATCATCAACACCGCCGACTCCCCAGAGCTCAAAGGAAGTACGAACACCCATTTCATAGTTTGCTCCAGCATCTCCTGCTCCAGCCCAACCGCGCAATGCGGCTTCTGCCATTAGGAAATATACTTCATCGGCGCTGATCATTTTACGATCCGTTACTACTGCAGGATCGTTAAATGAAAGGTCGATAGTGGAATAACTCAAACGATCATCCTTGGCACCCAAGGTGGCACCGTTACGGATTCCCTTATATGGGAAATCTGGGTGATCGGCAACAACAGCGGGATCAGTTGCCTCATCAAAAAAGGCACTAACCCTTGGGTCTCCATATCCACCCAAAATGGATTCCATACTTGCGCTCATACGGGTATCGTTCCACTCAAAGCAGATTACAGCTGGGTGGTACTTTCTTCCATAGTTGGAGATATTGAAATTCTCTGCATTGGTCAGAATTAGCCCTGCGGAATCTGCCAAAGCTTTTTCACCCTCAGCTTGCGCCTTAGCTGGATCTACTTTGGATATCCTGATAGCCAAACGAAGCCTCAAGGTGTTTGCCATCTTTGCCCAAGCGGCAATGTCCCCACCGTAACTGGCATCAAAAGCGCTGAACCCTCCAAAATCGGTATTAGCTTTCAAGACACCAATTATACGGTCCAAGTCAGAGAAGAAAGCATTGTAGAGCACTTGCTCGCTATCATACTCCCCTGTTTTTCCCAGACCAAATTCCGTGTAAACAATAGGTCCTTGGTACACTGTTAAACGGTGCATGGAAAGAACCTTGATCAAATTGGCCAATTCGATAAACACTTCATTACCCTCTTCTTGCGAAGCAATGTCAATTACCTGGTTGGCAGGGGCCATAACGTTGTTGTACTGTACGCTCCAGTACCTGTTCCAACGCAAGTAATAGGTCGTATTGTTCACCCCACCCACAAACGGTGTTGGAGTGGCCAAATGCCGGGCATAGGAATCATTGGTCAAATTATGGTCAATCTGAATTCCATAAAGGTTTGACAACAAGCCCGGGAAGAAGGCACCAATATTATTGAAATCCTGTTTCAATGATTCATCAGAAATCTCGTATGGATTGGTATTGGTCTCTTCAAAGTCGCTGGTACAGGCACCTAGTGCCAACACCATTGATAATACATATATATACTTCTTCATATCCATTTTTTAAAAAGTTACTTTAAGGTTCAGTCCATAATTCCTTGTAGAAGGTAGATTGAAGTTATCCAATCCAACAGAGTTTCTATTGGTACTCATGGCCAATTCCGGATCAAATGGTGCATCTTTTTTAAAGAAGAATAGGTTGTTGCCGATGAAGGCAATGGAAGCTGATTGTATGAAAGGCATGTTCAATTTGGCCAAGTTGATATCATAGGCCAAAGACAATTGCGCCAATCTAATATTGGTTCTGTCATACACATAAGCTTCTCCTACACCATTACGGTCTCCGATGAAACGGAACCATTGTTCTGGATCTACACTGGTTACTGCAGCACCCGAAGATTCTACAACACCATTAACCGCAACACTTCCCGCATCTCTGGCAGCAGCCGTACGCTCTGATACTCCTGCTCCATCCAACATGGATTCGGTTTGGCTAAATACCTCCCCGCCAAATACTGCGTTGATCAAGGCACTTGCGCTCCATCTTCCAAAGGATACTGTATTGTTCCAACCTAAGGTAAAGTCAGGATCCAGATTACCAATCAATTCATAATCTTGGGTTCTAAGAGGATTACCATTATCATCGAATAGGATTCTTCCTTGGTCATCCCTACGGAATTTCAACACATACAAATCGTTGAATCGTCCGCCTTCAACCAATCTAGATCTATAGCCTTCAGATGATCCCAAATCAATGATTCTTTCGTCATCTGGGCCTATATCCACAATCTCACTTCTGTTCCTTGTAATGTTGAAAGCTGTATTCCACTCAAAGTTGTCATTTCGAATTGGAGTACCATTCAACGAAACCTCGATTCCTTTGTTTACAATTTCACCAGCATTAATGAATTTCTGGGTGTATCTACCTTCAGACTCTGGATCTGATGCATCCAAAGGAACTGTAATAAACTGGTCTTCAGATTTAATATGGTAATAGGTGAAATCAATTCCCAATCTATTACCGAAGAAACGCCAATCTGCACCAATCTCGGTACTTGTAATGATTTCCGGTTCAGCATCTGTAAACGGCTTGGTCGTATTACGCGTTAAACTACCAACTGGATCGGAAATACTGTTTTGAGGATTGATCCTGTTAAAAGGCACCTCATTGGCCACCTGGGTTTGTGAAACCCTGAATTTTGCAAAACTGATGGCCTCTGGCATTTCAAACATTTCACTAACGATAGCAGTTAAACCTACGGACGGATAGAAGTAGGAATCATTTCCTGTAAGTGCCAAGGTCGAAGCCCAGTCATTTCTTCCACCCAAATCCAAGAATAGCATTTCTTTATATCCCAATGTGGCATTGGCAAACAGACCTTGCTTCTTGATGACTCCATTGGTTACGGAACGAACTGGCGTCTGAGTCAAGGCCAAATTCTGGAAATTAAATTCATTTGGATAAATGAGTCCGTTACCACTACTTGGAGTAACCCTTACACCATCTCCATAATCAGTTTCTGTATAACTACCTCCCACAAGTGCTGTTAGACTAAAGTCATCAGATAAATCAGAATCATAAGTCAATATGGCATCGGTATAGATCAAACGATCTTCATACTTGTGATAATCCCAAGTACCATTGATGTTCACATTGGTTGGGTTGGAAGTAGCAGCATGCTTTTGCTCCCTTGTAACATTGGCGTAATCGTAATTACCCCTAACCTGAAGGTTAAGTGCATCCGCCAACTGATAGTTCAAGGTTAAATTGGCAATCACCCTTCTGTTGTTCTGATCTCTTGGTTGGTTGTTTATTATCCAATAGGGATTGGACTGATGGTGATCATTTACAAACCAGTTTTGGGCCATTAGATTTCTACTTTCATCAAAAATCTGGTAGTTGACCCTAGTATCTTCAAAATCACGATTCCTTGGGAAGAAATAAAGACCCGTTAATGGGTTAAGGTAATATCCTGCAGGCAATCTGTTTTCTGAATTTTCTATGGACAGGATGATATTTGAACTTACGGTCAATTTATCATTCAATAGCTTGGTAGACTGCTTAAACGACACATTATTTCTAGAATAGGTGTTATCAGGAGTTATCCCAGTTGCCGTAGTATTGGAATAAGAGAAATAAGCTGTTGTTCTGTCATTCCCTCCACTTACGGAAAGAGAGTTGATCCAGTTGGCTCCCGTGGAGAAGAAGTCATCCACATAGCCACTGGCATAATTTCCAGGAGTGGTATCCCAGCTTTCTTTGGCCTCTCCTATTGCTCCATACCTAAATTGAAGGTCTGGTAACTCAATAACGCTTTCAAACGTCACCCCAGAGTTTAGCGACACTGTTGTTTTACCAGCTTGTCCTTCTTTGGTGGTGATCAATACCACCCCATTGGCACCAGCACTACCATAAAGTAGGGCGGCGTTTGCTCCTCTAAGGATACTG
Source organism: Flagellimonas sp. (assembly GCF_965215805.1). Taxonomy (GTDB): domain Bacteria; phylum Bacteroidota; class Bacteroidia; order Flavobacteriales; family Flavobacteriaceae; genus Flagellimonas. The sequence continues at coordinate 3,937,918 of NZ_OZ244124.1, forward strand.
ATACTGGCAATATCATCTGGGTTTAAGGCTGAAATACCGTCTCCGGAATCAGTTCCACCCCACATACCGGGCTGACCGCCACGGTTGTTCGCCAAAGGAATACCATCAATTACGAATAATGGGGTACTGTCCCCGGTCAAAGATTTGTTACCTCTAAGTACAATTTTGGTGGATCCACCTGCACCTGAGCTACTTTTCTTGATTTCCACACCAGCGGTTTTACCGTTGATACTATTAAGGAAGTTAACATCTCTTGTTTTTGTAATCTCATCGGCATCCACGGTTTGTTGGGCATAGGTCAGGGTTTTTTCTTCCCTTTTGATACCCAAAGCGGTTACCACCACTTCTCCCAATTGCTCTGCGTCTTCGCTCATAGACACATTAACAGTTGATTGTCCGCCAACGGGGACTTCTTGGGCCGTGAAACCTAAGGAAGTAAACACTAGTACTGCACCACTTGAAACCGAAATGGTATAGTTTCCATCAAAATCGGTAGATGTACCGTTTGACGTTCCCTTTTCCACAACGTTTACCCCAGGTAAAGGTGCTCCCGTGTCATCTGTAACGTTTCCTGTCACGGTTTGTTGAACGACTTTTTCAATAATTTCGGGAGCAGCTTCTTCGAGTCTTGGCGTCACAGCAATAGTGCTGTTCATCCTTCTAAAATTCAAGGAAGCTTCTTTACTTATCTGCTCCAACAAGTCGTACACGGAATGGGTACCCAGGGCAATTTGGAACTTTGTCCTCCTGTTCACATCATTCTCGTCGTAATTGAATTTGAACGCAGATTGGTTCTCGATTTCTTCAAAGACATCCAATACCTTCACCTGTCGGTCTGAGTTCCACTCAAGGTAGGTGTCCTTCATACTTTGCGTATACCCCTCATTAGCCATTGCAAAATAGCAGAACACCATTTGCAAAATAAATATCCTAGAGAGCATAGCGACTGTTTTAGATAGTTTAAATTTCATACTTTTACATCGGTTTAGTTGATATACTTTAATTGAACTTTTGATGATAAGTTTGCCTCCATCGAAAGTGCCATTTTCTTTGGAGCAAACTTATTTTTTACGGGTAGCTTTTCATTTTCATACGTTTAAGTTTTAGTGGTTATTATTTCAAATTGTTTAAGTTCCATTTTTCGCTACTTAAAATAGATCGTTACCTCTCTTTCGTCTTCCTCATCTATCCTAAATGAGAATTTTTCCACGAAGGCTATCCTTGCCAAAACACTTTCCAGGCTTTCGCTTGGAAATTCACCTGTATAGGTAACACGCCTCTTCAGATTTCGAACAGTAATGTTCACGTCGTACCAGTTTTCGAGGGTCTCCTCAATTTCATCAAAACCAGCGGCCTTAAAGACCAAAGTTCGTTTGGTCCACTTATAAAAGTCCATATCGGCATAGGCTGAAAAGTTGAGTTCCCCATCTTCTGAGGTAAAAGTGGCCTTTCCGCCCGGGCTGTCAATGATTCCAACTTTCTTGTCCTCGAGCACAGGAGCAACGGAAATTTTACCTTCCACCAATCCAACTTCCACTTTCTTTCCCTTGTGTGCCTTCACATTAAAAGCAGTACCCAAAGCCCTGGTTACCAATCCATTGGATTTAACCAAAAAAGGTTTGGTTGGGTCCTTTTCTACCTCAAAGTAGGCCTCACCCTCCAAATAAACTTGTCTTTCATTGACAAATCTGGAGGCATATTTGATCCTACTATTATTATTAAGGTATACGGTTGTGCCATCGGGAAGGGTAATTCTTGATTTTTTTCCCCTCAGGTTTTCTTTTTCCAAATAGGTGATGGACTGGGTGGTTGGTACCAACTCTGTTGTTGCGGACATCCGCATTCCTATAACCAAGCCAAAGAACAGTAATCCACATGCCACCAAGGGAAGAACAAAGGACATTAAACTACTCCCGTTACTTTTTGGAATAAGATTTCTTTTGCCCAAAATGGACGTAAGAAGTTCCTCCCTTGCCTTACCATCCAACTCATTGTCCAGATGAAAGCTAAGGGAAAGAAGAATCTCCTTGGCCGCTAATACCGTATCTCTTTTGGAAGGGTTTGCAGCCAACCAGTTTTTCCAGAAAAAATGTGAAGATCTATTGGGTTTAGTTACCCAATCCCGAAATTCAGAATCGGCTAAAAAATCCTCAAGTTCATACTCGTGATAATCCATTTGGTGTTCTCCTGTATTATAAAGACTTAAGAAAAGGTTAAATGACATCAAAAAAAATTGCCTTTTTTACAAAATTTTAAGACTTATGTTGTCATTTTATAGGTTTCCTTAATGTTAACTATTGATTATTAAGCAACTACAGTTTTTAATTGGAAATAAAAAAAGTTGCTTGAATTTTGAATTAAATGGCGCTAAACAACGCTTTTACCCTATTTTTTTGGGTTCTCCCAAAATTTCAACCTGTTTTTTCAACTCGGTCAAGGATCTATAAATTAAGTTTCGGGCCGCCCTTACACTGGAAAAACCCATTACATCCTTTATTTGGTCATAAGTAAGCCCATTATAATAAAGGTAATAAATAGCCTCCCTTTGCCTTCGGGTAAGTTTGTTGAGGGAATCCTGGATCAATTTTATTTGATCTGACTTAAAGCGTCTATTGATCAGGACACTCTCATGGGAAGGGGTTAAATGGAACGCATAGGGTGTCGCTGAAAAATTCAAGGTCATATTCTTTTTCCGCTTTTTCTGTTCGGATAGAATGTTATTCCTGTAACATTTAATAAGAAAGGCCTTTGCAGAAACTACTTTATGAAGTTTGCCCCTTTTTTCCCGAATCTTGATAAAGGTTTCCTGTAATACATCCTTCAATAACTCCGTATCTCCAGAAAATTGCCGGCCAAGATTGTACAACATGTGGAAATAGTGATTGTAGATCTTTACAAATGCAGCTTCGCTACCATCACAAAACAATTTCCATTCCTTGGAAGCATCAAAGTTACAGGTATCCGATTTTGGTTTCGAATTGCCTGTTATCCGATGAATTTTTGCAGCTGCACTTAAGTTAGGTGAAGCCATGTTAAGTTAGTTAGTTAGTTGTGGTTGTTCAAGTTTGTTCTCTAAAGTCTTCCTCTGTTTTGTAGGATGCTTTATTGACGACCTGACTTGTGCACATATAAGGTACTCAAAAAAAGGTCATCAAAGTTCAATTTTGCTATTAGTTTTATTATTTGTGTTTTCAATTGGGGCTTTCGCACCCAATTTTGCTTTCATTTTTTCCAATTCATTCAGTAGCTCTCCAAGCTTTTCAGGATTTACCTCTGCCAAGTCGTTCTGCTCTCCAATATCCTCTTTCAAATTATACAGTTCCATTCTATTTTCCTCATAGAATTGAATCACTTTCCAATCTCCTTTCCTAAGGGCGCATCCAGGAGTCCAAGCACTCCCGTGATAGTGCGGGAAATCCCAAAAAAGGACATCATGAACTTCTTCTGCTCCATTCTCCCATAACCCAGTTAAGTCTATCCCGTCCTGGTGCTGCACCGGTCTTGCCTCTAATTTCAACGTACTCAGGACCGTGGGGTACAGATCCATGCTATTCACCGGGGTTTCAATAACCAAGCCCTTATCGGTGTCGGGTTTTTTGATAATCAACGGAATCCGGATGCCACCTTCATAGGCCCAACCTTTACCAGCGCGCAAGGGTAGAACATCGGTGGGTGCTACCCAATTAGCATTTGCCACTGTAGACAGACCTCCATTGTCCGAGGTGAAAACCAGTAGCGTGTTGTCCATCAAGTCAAGCTCTTCAAGTCGGTTCAAAATCCTTCCAACATTTTCGTCCATGGCATATACCATGGAAGCATATTCCGCATTGGTTTGGCCTTGGGTAGTAAAGCCTTGACCTTCATTTGCAATATGGGGAATGGAATCGGCAAGGGACCGTCGTTTTATCCTGAACTTTTCCAAATGTCTTTTACTAGCTTGAATTGGCGTGTGTACGGTATATAAGGATAGGTATAGCAGAAACGGATTCTCCTGATTGGCTTCCATGAATTCCAAGGATTCGTCTACCAATCTATCCGTTAAGTATTCGCCTTCCGGGCCATCGGAAAGTTTGGGATTTTTATAGGGTGAGTAATACCCCCCTGGAGGTTGCCCCATATGGTGCCCGCCTTTGTTAATGTCAAATCCCTGGTCTTCGGGAAAAAAACCTTCATCCCCTAAATGCCATTTTCCAGCAAAAAAGGTCTGATACCCTTCTTGCTTCAAGGCCTCTGCCCAGGTTGTTTCTTCCAAGGGCAATTGATGCATGTCATTGGGGCCCAAAAGTGTCCTGTTTTTGGGATCAAACCCAGGAATCCAATCCGTGATTCCAACTCGAGTGGGATGCTTACCTGTCAAAATCGCGGCCCGGGTTGGGGAGCAGACAGGACTTGCAGCATAGGCGTTGGTAAATACGGCACTTGATTGGGCTAGTTTGTCAATGTTGGGAGTCTCGTAAAATGTACTGCCATAACAGCCCAGATCTCTCCACCCTAGGTCGTCCACCAAAATAAACACAACGTTGGTCTTTTTAGCCACTGTATTTTGGTTCGGTTTACACCCAACCAACAATGCCATAAGACATATTGTTATTTTGATGGATTTTACTATCATTTTCTTGTTTTGTTCTCTCTTGCGTTTATTTCTACCTATTCCAACCTTAATACTTGGTCAAATCAATCCAAAAGCTCCAAGGTCACCAAATATGCACAGTGATCCGAAGCATAGGTATCCACAATAATTTCCTTGTCCACTACCCTCCATTTATTTTTAGGGTAAAACATGATATAATCAATCTTTGATTTGGGATCATGCGAAGGAGAAGTAGGCTCTGGGTTTTCCCTGTCATAGGTAGGTTCCCAAAACTCTTCCAAAATTGTTATGGTTTTGCTTCCTGGTCTTGCATTTAGATCACCGGCCAAAATGGTCGGGTATTTATTTTTGGTAAAAACTTCATTCAATGCCTTGGCCTGAAGCTCCCTTCCGGCCGGTCCTTCATGTGCAAAATGGGTGCCCACAAAGGCTATGGTATCCCTCGATGGCAGCTCAACAACCACTTCCAGAGCTGTGCGAGGTTCCTGTCCTTCAATGTTCGGAAGCGGAACGCTTCGGGTTGTCAAGAATGAATATCTTGACAATACTCCCTCCCCATATTCTCCTCCGTCATAGTACATGGCGCGGGCAAAGATGGGTATGAGCTTGGTTCGCCAGCCCAATTCGGTAGCCAAATCCACCTTTCTAGATCGATTAACATTATAATCCACCTCCTGCAAGGCAACCAAATCTGGGTTCACGTCCCGAATTACCTTGGCCACAACTTCAAAATTCAAATCCCCTTTTGTGGTTCTGCCGCCAAAGACATTGAAGGAAAGCACTTTGACAGTTTTTGAAGCTTTGGTTTTGGTTTGTGCTGAAATCGGTAAAGCCACCGAAATTGACACAATAACCAAAAGGATTCTAAAACCCATTTTTCCTATTTCCATTTAAAATTTAATTAATTGATAAAAGAAGACGGAAATAATTAGACCGAAGGCACTAATGGAGACATCAATAACAACTGTGGAGCTATTGTTGTTCCCAATTTCCATGAATTATCTTCTGGAATACGTTTCTTTTTTTGGTTGATTTAGTGCAAGAATTCTTGCTCCAAAGTCAAGGTTCGCATGCAATATAAGAAAAAATGTGTACGTTAACACATATTACATGTCAAACAATATCAGAGTCCTAGGCAATGTAGCTTCACTGCGCTAATTCAACTAGCTTTAGCTTTGAAAAAGGAATTTTGGCGCAGATGGAAAAAGTAAGAAAAATCCAATAGTAAGGGCAGCCAGCTATGAATCCTTCTTTGAAAAATTGATCCAGCGAGCCTTGTTCAGATTTGGAACGACTAGAATTTTAAGTTTTCATCTTTGTCCCATAAGCCCCAATAGGCTCCAACATCTCCCTCGGCCCCTACTTTCCATGACTCATCAAAAGAAGAGAAATAAAATATTTCAACATCTTCTTCCATGGACCATTTTTGGGTATTCATAAAATACTTCATGAAATTTTCAAAGGAGGGAAATGCCCCCTCCAAATTGGTTCCCTGGCTGGGCCAACCGGTTTCTGATACAATCACTTTTTTACCATTCCCTGCTCTCAATGCCCGCTGATACATATCTTTCATGTACAACAAAGAATAATCCAAATCGCAGCCTTCCCAAAATGGGTAGCAATTGGCTAGAATGATATCGCAGGCGTCCGTAATCCGAGGATGATCCACAAACTCATAATAGGCATCCACATAACCAACCGTTATGTTGGGAATGGCATCTTTCACCAAATAGATAAAGTCCAATAATTGCTCTTCGGTTAGGTCTCCTCGATACATTACCTCGTTACCCACGGCCGCAATATCCACATAGCCTTCATTGGCCAATTTGATGAGCCCTGCTATTTCCTTTTCGTTGATTTCCGGGTTATCGCCCAACCATGCCCCTACCATGGTCTTAATGCCATATTGTTTGGCAATTCTTGGTATGGCCTCATTCCCATCGGTACAAGAGAAGGATCTAATCCATTTGGTATACGGCTGAATTATCTTCATGCGGCGATGGATCTGCTCCTCGGAAATCTGGTCCCCAGGTTGCTGATTTTCCATATAGGGACTAAAACAAAGACCGTGCATACCTTCCTTTAAAACTTCCCTGCACAATAGCTTTAGCTCTTTTTCACTTTTCCCAGCATAATCCAATGAAGCTAGATTGAGAAATCGTTCTGCTTTATATGACATAGTGGTTCTTTGATTTTGTTTTGTATCCCTTAGTTAGTTTTGCTTCCTTTCAACCGATGGGCTCTTCCTTTTTTCTTCAGATTCCAATTCTAACCGTAATTAAACAGTTATTAGAAAACGCCCCTGCAGTTTTTACTGGTGTAAATCACAAGCCGCTCCACCTCTTTTGCTCCAGTTGGCATTTCTTCCAATTGGAGGCCAGGATATTCATCCACTTCCTTCCAATTGGCTATTGTGGAACTAAAAAATGAGGAAGCCGCTGCATCCGCTTCATATATGATCAAATCGTATGCCTCCCCTTTATCCCCTCCAAATCGGGTAACAACCTGCCATTCCCCATCTCTTTTGTATGATGTATTGGTGTGATCGGATTGCGGATAATATCGGTCATCGGTAGGCCTGATGACAACCCAAATATCCTTGGTATGACCTTCGGGGTAGACGCCCATGGTTAAAATGCGACAATCCACAGAATCTTTCTCGATTGGCGACACCACCTTTACCGCATCAACGGGTCCACTTACCTTTAATTTGTTGCCGATGGAAACTTGCTCCATTTGCGTATTAAAGTTTACAAGTTCGGATGAGTAGCTTCCGTACATAACCATCAAAACTCCAATGATTCCGAAGGACATTACCAGCTTGCTGCCGAGAAACCCCTTATCCGAGTTTCCTTTTCTATTGCCAAGTATGGCAATGAGCACAAGCAAAATCCCTACTGATATAATTACTAATTTCGTTGACATCTTATTGTTTTTTTCTATTAATCAATCCTTCAAAGCCTTATAAAACTCCTCTTCTTTCTTCCAGTTGTGCTTTAATTTCTTTTGCCCTTTCCTCGGACAAGCTGTATTTCCACATTACCCAAATGGCCAAAGCAGCTGTAACTACGGGAATAATGATATCTGCAATTCTTAATTTGGTCAAAGTTTCTACTGTTTGGGTGGCCGCATTTCCATCAAATCCAATGATCTTTAATACCAAACCTCCCAAAACCAGCGCCAAACCCTGACCAAGTTTCACCACCCACCAGTATAAGGCTCCAAATGTACCTTCTTTCCGAGGCATACCATTTCTAAGTTCATCCAGGTCACATACGTCCGCCGTCATACTCATCATCAACGTGAACAAACTTCCCAAACCAAATGACATTAATGGAATGGGAATAAAGGACAGCCAAATATTATCTGGGGTGAACGCCCACCACTTCAAAAGATATCCAACAATGGACAGGGCCGTTGAAATAATAAAAGCTTTCTTTTTACCCCATTTGGTTGCCATGGCCGACACAATGGGAATCACCAAAAAGGCCGATACCAATGCCCCGATGGAGCTAAACCAAGCTGGCCAGGTTGCGGTGGCCTCATAGCTTCCATTAAATATGTAAAAAACAAAAATGAAAAAACTAAAGGATGCTACAATTTGATACCCATTAAATACTAAAAAGGTAGCGCCACATAGTTTCATGAAAGGCCTATTCTTTACAGCCTCTTTTATGCTGACCAACAAGTCTTTCAAATTACTAAATATTGAGGTAAAGGTTAACTTTTTTCTGTTTCCCATATGGGATGCATCTATACCCCTACAAAAAATTGCTGGCAAAAGTCCAAGTAGCAAACATGCTGCTCCAACATAAATGGCCATTGTCCGTACCCCTTCGGCTTGATTGCTAAAAATATCCGGGTCTGCAATGATCACCCAAAACCAAGGAACAATAACCCAAGCCAACAAACCCACAGTTTGTGAAAATGCCATCAAACGTGTCCTTTCGTTATAATCAGAGGTCATTTCGTAACCCAACCCGACCAAGGGGGTGGCAAACATGGTATTTCCGATAAGAAAAACCATGGACATAATAAGGAAATACCAAAAATTGTAGTTTGAGGAGTTGTTTTCATCAAGTTGCCAAAGCAGCACAAAAGTGATGGCACTTATGATGCCCCCAACTAGGATGTAAGGCCTTCTTCTACCCCATTTTGAGCTTGTGTTGTCCGAAATAAATCCCATAATTGGATCCGTGATGGCATCAAAAAATCGAGGTAACCCCCCTAAAAGTCCAGCCAAAAATGGATCCATGCCAAATGCGGTCAATAAAAAGAACATAAAGAATCCCAAGGCACCGGGATATAAGTTCAAAACCAAATGCCCTGCTCCAAAAGCGGCTTTTTGCCCCAAGGGGACCCTATCTGTTTTGATGGTTTTTACGTTTGACATAATTGTTGTTTTAGTTAGTATTAGTTGGTTTGGTCTTTGTTAGAATCGTTAGCAATAATGATGGTTTGCAAGGCTTTACCACGTATTTTCATCGGCACTGATTGTTCATACAAATCCAACAAAAAAGTCTTAGCTTCCGGGTTTTCGTTGAAAACAACTACAGCTATGTTGTCATTAGGGTTCTTCACTGCCGTCACCTGTAAATCCCGATTGGAATTTTCAAATCCTATCCGTATGGCACCAGGTCGTATGTACCTGCTGAAGTGGGTCATGGTGTAATACAAGGGAGTGAAATAAACCTCATCTTTGGCTAGATCTACTATAACCGGGGCCACGCACCAATTTTTGAACCAATTGGGGCCGCCCTGCCTGTCCAATACCATGTTCCAATCAATCCAGCCATCCACCCAGTTGTTCAAACATCCAATAATATCCCTGGCATATCTGAAGACCGGTACATATTTGGGATGCAGCTGTTTATCTTTTTCGGGTGCCCAGTTCCATCCCCAGTCCGTTGCTTCCTGAGACCAATACCACGCATCGTCCTTCCATTTGGGCGTCTGGGCATCCACGCAAGCCTCCGTTTGAATCAGGTGCTTGTTTGGAGCCTTGTGATGGGCATACTGCAAGGCTTCGGGGAATACTTCAAAGGTACTGGCATACCAATGAATGGCCGTGCCATCATAGTATCTGGAGCTCTCTTTGGATTGGAACATTCCATCTACCCAATCCTTCAAATGTTCCCTGTTTTGGTCGTACCCGAATATCTTAATATGGCTCTTACCTTCTGCTTCCAATTTAGGCCCCAAATGATGCTGCACAAAATGCGTCATTTCAGTGGGTGAAAAGTGCATACTTTCCCAGTTGTTGCCATTGCCCAAGGGTTCATTCTCCACGGTAAAACCCCAAATATCGATGCCCTCGGCCTTAAAGGCATCCACATATTTGGAATAAAAGAGCGCCCAAGTATCGAAATATTCCGGTAAGAGTTTACCTCCCCGCCAATCTTTATTGTCTTTCATCCATGGTGGTGCTGACCAAGGGGAAGAAATAATCTTAAATCCATCCCTAGACACCGCCATGGCTTCTTTGATCATTGGAATGATATCAGCCTTATCTTCTTCTATGGTAAAATACTCCAATTTTACATCTCCTTCCACGGGTGCATAGGAGTAATTGCGCAATGAAAAATCACAGGAATTCATATGAGTCCTGGTCAGGGAATATTGCGCTCCGTCTGGCCCAAAATAGGCGTCAATGATCCTTTTACGATTCTCTTCTCCCAACTGATTGAGCAAATAGGCCGAAGCTTGGGTAAAGGACCCCCCAAAACCAGTTATGGTTTGATATTGCTTCCCTGGTAAAAGTTTGATTATGGCTCCATCCTCTACTTTGTCCACAGCTAAGGTCCTGGACAATTGATGTCCTTCTGAGGACGTTTCATAGACCTCAACCTCCAGATGTTTCGTTTTGTATGATTTTACCATTACCGCCTTAGTTAAGCATTTAAATTCCAGTAAACGGCCTATTCACCTCAGGTTATGATATTTGAACCTATTGGGAGACAGCCTGTTCTCTCTTCAACGGGGGAACCAGTACATCCGCCATAAGCGCTTCCAAATCTCCATTATACGTCTTGGTTATTGGATTTCCATTGCGGGTCAATCCATCAAATACGCCTTGATCCACTAAATCCCAAAGGGCATATTTAGCTTGACCTTCCAGGGTAAAGAGCCCAAAGTGGTTCTCTGAACCTTGCTTGTTATGGGCATCCTTCCATTTTTCATTGAACGCCTCAAAATAGAAACAGGAAATTCCAGCCTTGTTGGTCCATTCCCGCATATGTTTATGGTACAAAGCCTCTTTAAACTCGTCTGTGGCTTTTGAGCCTTTGGGCCCATATTGTCCGTTGGAAACGGTGGCCCAACCTGTTTCACCAATATGAACCGGTTTATCCACACCCAAACTTTTCATATGCTGGGTGACAGCTTCGTACTGCGACATTGCAAATGATTTTGCCCTCAACATGGCACCTTCAATTTTAGCTATATCAACCAGGTTTTCCTCATCTTCAGGAACACCCCAGAATTCAGGATTGTAGTGCGTATTGTGGTACGCATAGGTGTGCATGGAAATGTAGTCCACTGCCTTGATAAGGGCTTCCAAATCCTGGGTATGGTACTCTGGGTCTCCCCCACCCCAAGAAGCAAAATCATCGGAGCTGGTAATCCATAGACTTTCGGGAAGCTTCCCTTCTTTCTTGAGTCCTTGCAAATGGTTCACCCATTTTAATATCACGCTGGGTTGCACATAATAACTAGTGGCCCATTTTACCATGGCCTCATTGCCCACAGCAATAATTTTTACAATGTCCGGATAAGCGTTGGCCAATGCCACTGCCCTACCAATTTCTGCTTCATTCTGCTCGCTTTCCACATGGTGGTCCGGTTCCTTGTCCGTCCATGCGTTTTTACAATCTATCCATGCGCCAAGCATCACATACATTTCAAAGTTGGGATCTTCTTCCTTCATTTCCCGAATGGCCTTGAGCAAGTTGGAAGCTTGCTGTAACTGCACGTTATAGGTGCGAACAACTTTAATGCCCATGGCCGACAACAGCCTCATGTCTTCCTTGAGTTCGTCCAAGGTAGGTTGTACATCTCTGGAAATAGCGCGGTATCCGCCATAAGAAATGGCCAAATAGTTTGGATTGCCTAAAATATCTTTTGCTGTCACTTCTTGTGGTGTTTTGGATTGATGATCTTCTGTACTATTTTTTTTCTCCTTGCAGGCCTGTGTCACCAAAATGACCAGAAATACAAGAAACACTTTTACTGCTGACTTCATAATACGATTTTTTCATTCATCTTAATCTCGTTTCCTTTAGGTTAACAATGATGTACCGAATTTCATCGCTTCTTTTAAACAGCTCTATACTATGCTGCAAGTCAAGGCTTAGGGAATCAAACATGGTTTTGTTATTGTTTTTATCCAGCACAACCACGGTTTCTTCTTCCGAAATGTTATAAATGATGGGAACCTGACAATATGTAAAGCAAAGGGAATTCTTTTCCAGCTGTATTTTCCTTTGTTGCTCATTTACATCCACAAAATGGAAGCTGGTGGATGCCTCCAAAAATTCACTCTTTCTAAGCAATACGGGGTCAAACTTTAGTCTTCCATCGGCTACAAAAACTCCCAATTCGCCAAACCTGCTCAAGATGTCCTCTTTTACCTGTCCTGTCATCCCCGGCTGCTGGGCTCCTTTTCCCGCGGGAGTGTGGGAATACGGGTCAGTGGGAAATGCGCCATACAGTTCTGGCGATTTGTGTACCCCAATCCCTTCATTGATTTCATAGAAATGTTCCAATAATTTACCAACTACGATTTCGTTCGAGCCTTTGCCTATGACTTCCACGGAACATTCCACAACGGCCAACAACAATTTGGACACCATATGCCAATAGATGGACCCCAGACCCTCGTATCCATAGAATGTACCTGATCTTCCAGTAAATGCCTTATGGTTGAATACTTCTTCAAAAATTTGATGTAGCAGTCCAGATTCCTTGTTGGCCAGATGGGCGTACGGAGTATTGGACAAGGCCAGAAGTGCCCGTTCCAAATCTGTGGCGTTTTTAAAATCGCCATTAAAATGATACGCTCCATTGACATCCTTTTCAATAATTGTAAGGTTGCCGTCATGCACCAATGCTGAAAGCAATTCTGAGGTTTTGACCTGCTTTTCGGGAACAGTATTTTTATCCATGAATGAAGGCAATTCCTTGTTCGGGTACAGCAAATAGCTATACTGATCCGGTCGGAACAGCTTGCTCTTTTTTAATCCATCCAACACTTCCAAGTTTTGTTCCGCTGTTAGGTAACCCGAACTTAAAACTGCAACCTGCCCCTCTAGCATTTCACTCAAATAGGATATGGAAGCGGTTTGATTTTCATTTATTGTCATCAAGTTATAGGCATGGTACATTCCATCTTGACGTTTGTTGGCACTGATGGAGTGTTCCAAAAATTCCAAGGCGACTGATATGGTATGTTTTAGGTCATCCAACAAAAGCGGGGACTGTTCCCCAGAAAAAGAATTTTCATAGATGTTTGATCGGAACATGCTTCCAGCCTGACCCAATTGCGCAACAATTTGATATCGCTCCTTGTCCTCTATACTTTTAGAAAGTAAATGGCGATGACCATCCAGGCATTGACGGATGTTTTCAAAAAACTCGCCCACCTCATTCGATACGGGTACTTCGGTGACTTCATACCCATCCAACAATTCTTCAAAGAACTTTAGAAACCTCCTCAAGTAGTACAGGGTAACCATGGACACCCCATTACCAACAAGGGCGTTGTTCGCATCATTCCATTCTGGGCGTTGGGTATTCATCCATATCCCGCCTTCTGGAACCAAGTTGGACAATTTGGACAATACCGTTGCCAATATTTTTTCCAGGAAATTGGCTCGATGTATGCTAAGGTCGCTGGCAGTCAGCAAAGCCCCATCAGCCCCGAGTTGGGTCCTTCTATGGCGAATGCTTTTATCCTGCTCGTCATCAAACTCAATGGTATCCTTTGGGTCATTTACAATTTCCTCAAAACTCTTGATTTTGTAGGGCACGTTCGCATAAACAAACAGGTCTTTATCAAAATAACCCTCCAATTTGCCTGGGTAATGATCTTGAATGAACTCCAAGAATTTCAGCAAATAAATAATTTGATGATCCCCCCAGTATCCAATATAGGACCATGGGTCATCCGGCTCCACGATTTCCCAATCAAACCCTCCCTTGGTGATTCTATAAGGATTGTATCCGTCAAAGGTGGTGGCGTTCAAGAATTTATGAATCATGTTCTCAATAAATTCTGGATAAGAATGGGCAAGAGCCTCCCAATTTTGGAAAATATCACGCCAGTTTCCTTCGTAATCCAGAATTTTGGAACCATCCACTTCGCTTCTTGTGTTAATGGAGAATCTGTTCCAGGGTCTACTTGGATCTCCATGTCTTCTACTGAACTTCAGGGGCATATATTCCAGACAAAGTCGAACCAAATCCCTGTCCGTACTTTGCTCAGTTATTTTCTTAAGTGTAGCTAGGGTAAATGTTTCTGGCAATTCCGCAATGGTATTTGCAGCGTTTTGGTAGACTTCCTTATTGGCTTTGGACAGGTAATCCGTGAAATCCCATTTCTCAATCCGATAGCCATCATCGAAAATACCGCCTCGCATAATGTTAAAGAGGGTATTGGAAAAATGACGGGTGTCCCGTAAGCTATCCGATGTGTATTGCAGCCCATCTGAAGCCGCCGTTAACCCAATTAGCTGTTTGGTGCCATTCTCAATATCTGCGTTTATACTATTGACAAGGGAAGCTGAATCTCCAAGTGAAGCTACAATTTTGGCTATGGAACCATGATTCTGGTTCACATTCAGTACAATCATCCAATCTTTATTGGATTTTGGCCCCATCGAGAGGTCGAAGTTTAGCAAATAGGCTCCCTTTTCTGCCTTAACATCTGTTTCTTGCCGTACCGAATATTTTGTTCTAAAATCATGGAGCTGAAGAGATGAAAGCAAATACTTTGGACCATTTAAACCAACGGACCAAGCGATATTTGCCTTTAAGGCCTCACTAGGTTCCGCCCTGTCCACAATAATTGCGCTTAAGGCATAAATTCCAACCCCTTGTTTTTCAATTAATTCACTTCGTTTATAGGCATCCACCAGATTACTCTGCCTGTTCTGAAGGTCACTACCCACCCCATAAGGAATTAGATTTTGGACGCCATCCAGCACAGAAACTTTGATTTGTTGGTCGCTCAAGTTGACTAAAGACGATTTCCGAACAAACCCATACCGGTCACTGGAATTCCATTGATAACTAAATTTCAGTTCCAAATCATGGTTAACCTCTTCAAACAGAATTTTGTTACCGTATACGCTCTTGTATAAGTTCCTGGTGATATGAAACTTCTCTTTATTCCGATCCGAAAAAGGTTCCCAAACTACAGGAGCATCGGATGCATGCACTACAACAATGGTTTTGCTTCCAGTAATCTCCGCAGACTCTGTAATCTTATCATCAGTGTAATATGGAAACAGGGAATACTCCGTATTCTTTCTTCCAGCAGAAAGTCCCCCATTGCTGGATATAAACATCCAATGATCTGAATCACTAACAATGCTCATAAAGAACGGCCTTAGTTTATCGCTATCCGAAATCTTGAAAAAGCCCTCGTTACCTATTTGAACCTGTTCCATTTTTGTGGTATTAACTGCTTTGGTTTCTTTTAGTGATGGTTCACTTATCATTATCAAATTCAATATGTTATGTCCTTATCAACAAATCTTCCACCTCCTCCAGTGTTTTTCCTTTTGTTTCTATCACAAAACGACGAACAAAAAGGAATGCGATGGCGGAGAATATCGCATAAATTGCAAAAGTCCACGTAGGACCAAGGTTGGTCAACTCCCAGGGGAAAATTTGGGTTACCGAAAAGCTAACCAAGGAGTTGAAAAAGCCTACTACCGAAATGGCAATTCCCTTAATTCTATTCGGAAAAATTTCCGATATCAAGGTCCACATTACCGGCCCCAATGAAATTGCAAATGCTGCCACGTACAGTAAAATTGCTATTAGAACCAAGGTGGCATTGATGTCGATGAAATTGGTGACTTGGTTCCGTTTAAAATCCAAAAATTGTTGGGTGGTGAGTTTCTCCCTAACTTCTTCAAACAAGACCTTTTGACTGCTATATCTTTTGCCCTCCAATTCTGTTAAGGCAACATAAATCTGGTAGTCATCCACCTTTCTCAAAGAGGATTCCTTAAACTCGTAGCTGGCATTGTTAAATGCCATGGTTGCCATGAGCAATGCCACGGTCATCACCCCCGAACCTATTAAAAGTAATGGTTTTCGCCCCAATTTGTCAATAAGCCAAATGGCTACTAGGGTAAAAACCAGGTTGGTGAGGCCGACGACAATCGCCTGCAAAAAGGAGGAATCAGTGCTGCCCCCTGCCTGTTCAAAAATGGTAGGTGCATAGTAAAAAATGGCATTGATCCCAGTAATTTGTTGGAAGAAGGCAATGCCAAGAGCGATGATCATGATGGTGGCATACTTGCTTTTGAACAAATCTGTCAAACGTCCTTTTTTCTCCTTTTTTTCCAATCCCCTTTGAATTTCCATCACGGTAATTTCTGCATACTCCTCCCCTCCTATTTTTTGTAGAATTTTGCGAGCCAATTTGACCTTGTTCAATTTCAAAATCAACCATCTAGGACTTTGCGGTACTGTAAACAAGGATAGAAAGTATATGGTTGCAGGAATGGCCTCAACCCCAAGCATCCAACGCCAGCTTTCATCCCCATAATTCACTAAAAAGTAATTGGAAAAGTAGGCCACTGAAATACCAATGACTATGTTCAGTTGGTTAAAAGAAACCAAACTGCCCCGTAGCTTGGGAGGCGCAATTTCCGCGATATAAATGGGGGCTATTAAAATAGCACCGCCTATTCCAACGCCTCCAATAATTCGAGCGATAATGAACTCGGTATAATCCGTTGCCAGGGCAGACCATGTTGCTGAAATCGCAAATAAGGCTGCTACCACAATCAACACCTTCTTTCTTCCAAATCTATCCGCAAGGGGTCCAGCCATCAAATTGCCTGCCATGGCACCAAAAATGACGCAGCCTACAGCAAATCCCAACATGGCATCTGTCATTTCAAAATAGGTGGTTATGCCTTTGATGGCCCCTGATATTACCGCACTATCAAAGCCTAAAAGAAATCCTCCCAGTGCTACTATTAAACTGATGAGCACGGTATAGGATTTGTTCATTTTAACTACTTGCTTATGCTGAGACATGAAGTGTTATGTTTGGTTATTAAAGACCCTATTCTGTTAGTTGTTGAATAGGCCGGGAAATACATTCCCAGCCCTTCAATCCATCTAGAAACAGAACAGTTTAGTTTCTATAGAAATAAATATTGTCAACATAGATATCGAATGGATCCGTGTTTGCGCTTCCATCTCCATTGAACTGACCATCAAACTTCATTTGGATCACATTGTCCCAGGTCATTCCCGTGAAATCGCCGATGGGCAGATCCACGCTGTTCCATGAGCCTGGAGTCACAGGCACTACCACCAATACCTCTCCAGCTCCCGTTCCACTGTTGATAGGACTTATCTTCACTTGTCGGTCAGTCCCAGTGGGCACCCAGATATCCACATGAACAAACTCCATTGCCGAAGCATCTTGAGCATTACCTGAAAAGTCGGTTCCCTGATAGTTGAAGGTCGGGTAGGCCAAGGCCAAGTTCCCGTCCCCTGGATCAAAGGTTGTGTTCACCAAGCCAAATCCGGATTGGCCCCAGTTGGGATCATAATCGATTCCTGTCACATTGGTATAGGTCTCACCGAAGATGGAGATCACATCCGCTGCGTCCCTAGCCGGGGGAACAGGTGCAGAGGTTGTCGGAGCACTTCCGCCACCGCCGCTTGGCTCCTTGTAGAAATAAATATTATCCAAGTAAATGTCGTGTGGATCCGTGTTGGCACTGCCATCTCCATTGAACTGACCGTCAAACTTCATTTGGATCACACTGTCCCAAGTCATTCCCGTGAAATCGCCAATAGGCAGGTCCACGCTGTTCCAGGCACCTGGTGTAACCGGCACCACCACCAATACTTCACCCGCTCCGGTACCACTGTTGATGGGACTTATCTTCACCTGTCGGTCGGTTCCACTGGGCACCCAGATATCCACATGCAGGAACTCCATTGCTGATGCATCTTGAGCATTACCTGAAAAGTCGGTTCCCTGATAGTTGAAGGTCGGGTAGGCCAAGGCCAAGTTCCCATCTCCTGGATCAAAGGTTGTGTTCACCAAGCCAAATCCGGATTGGCCCCAGTTGGGATCATAATCGATTCCCGTCACATTGGTATAGCTCTCACCGAAGATGGAGATTACATCCGCCGCATCCCTAGCTGGAGGGACAGGTGCGGAAGTAGTTGGTGCACTGCTTCCCCCACTGGCTTCCCTATAGAAATAGATGTTGTCCAAATAAATATCGTGTGGATCCGTGTTGGCACTGCCATCTCCATTGAACTGGCCATCAAACTTCATTTGGATTACACTGTCCCAGGTCATTCCCGTGAAGTCACCAATGGGAAGATCCACACTGTTCCAGGCACCTGGAGTCACTGGCACTACCACCAATACCTCTCCAGCTCCTGTTCCACTGTTGATGGGACTTATCTTCACCTGTCTATCTGTACCTTCGGGCACCCAAATATCAACATGAAGGAATTCCATTGCCGAAGCGTCTTGTGCATTCCCGGAAAAATCAGTTCCTTGGAAATTGAACATTGGATAGGCCAAGGCAAAATTCCCATCCCCTGGGTCGTATTCGGTATTTACGAACGCCAGACCTGATTGTCCCCAATCGGGATTATAGTTAATTCCGTCAATGTTGGCATAGGAGCCACCATAAATTGAGATGACATCTGCTGCATCGCGTACAGGTGGTGCTGGTGCGGAAGTAGTTGGCGCATTGCCACCACCTCCGGACATGGTTTCCACCTGTGTTATGTCGTCAATATAAAAAGTACCTGCGGTTGTTCCAGGACCGTCCACAAACATGGTAAATCTTGAGAAACTGTCCTCGGATGTAAAGTCGAAAGACAACATTTCCCAACCACTACCTCCATGACTGGCTGTCACTTCTGTGGCCGCCCCTGTTCCTTCTTCAAGTTTAAGGAGGACATCGATGGCTGCATCTGCCCAAAAGTTCATTTGGATGGTCTTATCAGTACTTAGGTCAATTGGAGCGCCCAAATCAAAGAAGAACCCTTCAAACGCTGCTCCACTGTTGGTTATGGCCCCAACTTTGGAAGCGGTATCGTTGCTGCCTCCCGGCGCAGGATTATCCACCACTTCAAATGCAGCCCCGTTGAACGTGGAAGCATCATAAACCACATTGGCCCCATCAAAGGTTATGGGCAAAGCCACAGCTTCCGGCACTAAAATGACCAGTTCATCTTCAAAAGTATCCGAACCGCCAGCAGCATTGGACGCTGTAAGGCTCACCGTATACGTTCCCGTTCCATATGTTTTAATCGGATCTATCTCGGTGGAGGTTGTTCCATCCCCAAAATCCCATTCGTAATTATCTGCATTTTCAGAGGTATTGATAAAGGAAACTGTCCCCGTTCCTTCCGTGGTCAATTGGGTAAAGCCAGCCAACACTTCCGGCAGTACATTTCCTTCATCGTCTTCTTCACATCCTAAATAGGATACGGCCAAAATCATCAAGCATAAAACTTTGGCCTTGTTTAGCAATTGTTTCATTTTAGTATAAATTAGTTTAGTTAGCTTCTATTCCTTCGTATACCCTTACATAATCCACCAACATGGTTTGAGGGAAAACAGTTTCTGCATTAGGGCTACCCACAAAGGTTCCTCCCACGGCAAGATTCATTAGGATGTAAAAAGGCTTGTTGAACACCCAAGTCCCAGTAACATCCTCTGGAGTAATTTGATTGTAGAGAACATCATCCACATAAAAGTTGATGTACTCAGGACCCCACTCAATTCCAAACACATGGAAACCAGTGTCAAATCGGTCATTTTCCAAAATGTATTCCTTGGAAATGGCCTCTCCAGCCGAATATCCAGGCCCATGAACACTGCCAACAAGTACGGTTGGATTTTGTCCGCGGTACTCCATAATGTCAATCTCTCCTGCAGCTGGCCAAGGATTATCATCGATATCCGCTCCCAACATCCAGAAAGCTGGCCAAATTCCCTGACCGTAAGGCAGGCGAATCCTTGCTTCAAATCGACCGTATTGTTGTTCAAAAAGATCCTTGGTTAACAATCTGGCAGACGTATATTGTGAGTTTTCAAAAGCCTCTTGACGTGCTGTTATAAGCAGGAGCCCGTTGTCTACCTTTACGTTTTCAGGGCGACTGGTATAGTACTGAAGCTCTTGATTGCCCCAGCCATTGACCCCTGTTCCTATATCATAGCCCCAGATTTGTGGATTGGGAGCTCCTTCGGTATTAAAGTTATCCTCCATCACCAAGTTGGTAAAAGTTACCACCGTCTGTGTGTCATCCGTTGTACATCCTGAAAAACAGCACACTAGAAAAACCACCAAAAAATTTGAAAAACTTGATTTTATAGTTTTTATGTTTCTAAACTTTATATTCATAACCCTATTTTTTCTTTTTATTGAACTCCTTGTTATTCGGTGAAGAAGTACACATTATCAAATATGAAATTTGGTCCTCCTGTAAGTATGATTGCTGCCAAATTGTTCTTCTGATCGGCAATGTCACCGTCCAGCGCAATGTTGAATGAAGTCCATTGACCCGCGGTCAATCCCGTCAAGTCAAACCTACGGTCCCTATCGTCTCCAATGGGCAATCCAGTGTTGACATCCGTTTCTATCATTTGATTGGCTCCACTGTCCCTAATTTGGACTCCCACTTCTACACCTGGAGCTTGCACATAAACATCAATATGCAAGAAAGTGAGGCCTGAAGCGTCTACCGTATTGTCGAAAATTATTCCTGTAAAGTTGTTATTGGAATAAACCAATACATTCCCATTGTCCGTTGACGTTACTTTGGTATCCGTTGTGGATCCACCGAAACCAGGTGAAAAATTACTGCTGGTGTCATCGCTATAAGCGTCACTGAAAATGGACTTTACGTTGGCAGCTGGATGAATTGGGTCAGGGGAAGCCTGTAGGCTACCACTTGATGTTACCTCCAACGAACCTGCCGCCCTAACATTGGCCAACAAGGCGGATATGGTGGACGTTCCTGCTCCCACTATAGAGATTTCACCCAACTCGCTCACCACAGCTACGCCAACATCTGAAGATGAAAAATCGAAATAGGAAGGTGCGGCAACAACCGTTTGGTTTACTCCATTATCCAAATTGAAGGTCTGGGTAAGCCCAGTAATTGGAATGTTGGAACCTGTAAAGGCCTGTTCTACCAATTCCTGTCCATCAAAAATGGTTGGTCTAGGTTGGGCAACGGTGCCCAATTTTTCAAACTTGATTTCATCAAACCATAAAACATAGCCGCCTTCGTCACCCTCAAAGGATGCACCTTCGGCCAACCAGAACAGTCCGGTTTGCTCAGTAAGTTTGGAAGCATCAGGAATAGGAATCACATATTTTTCCCATCGCGTGCTTATCCCCAAATTATTGGCTGTTACTTGAAACTTGTTGGCAGTCTCTGCTGAGATGCCAAATCCGATAGCGTCAATGGAAGCCGCTTGGGAGGCCTTTGCATAAAAGGTTAACGCATCAAAACCTGAAAGGTCTCTGGTAACCGTAGTATTGAACGCAGCACCCACGAAGCCGTTTCCAAATGCAGGAACATCAAAACGCATGGAGGCATCCCCGTCAAATACGTTCTCTGAATCCACACTAAAAGCTTCCGGGTCCGCGCCCGCTCCCACAAAAGGAAAATAATCCAAACCTGGGGAAAAGGCATCTATGAAAACATCTCCGTTCGGAGGGAAGGTGGCGAATTGCACCTCATCCGAAAATTCTCTTTCACAACTGGAAAAAACTACAATACCCAGGCAGAGAAAAAGTATAGATTGTAAGCTGATATATTTCTTATTTTTCATTTTTAAATCTTTTTATTTGCCGATGTTGATATGTATATAAGTCATGATTTCCCACTCGCTACCATCGCCGAATCCTACCGGGCTTATAATTGGGGAGTCAGCAAATTCTAGTGCTTGGTTGGGAAGGTATCTAGGCGAAAATTCATCCAAGGATCGCCATGTGCCCCTTATTCCCACTTGCGTGCTTGGAAGAATAAACCAATCCGGTTTTCCAAGTGTGGTAGATATATCCAGCATTAATTGTACTGGGTACGTTAAGTTAAAATCACGATGATAATCAAAAGGTCCCCAATCATTGATCTTTTGGGTATACTGGATTTTCAAGTTGTTGTAGATCATTCGAACATCTCCACCGAAACGTCTAATCAACCTATCGCTATCACCGTTGGCCTGTCCATTGCCATAATAGAAGTTCCCAATAATTCCTATGTCGGAATTGATTTTGGACACCATTCTGGAATGTACTTCCCATAAGTCTTCAGCGGGAACCGAATTTGGAAAAGCAAAAAAGGTCCTGTCGGCGTTGAAACCAATATGTGAGTCAACGGTTGTAGGAAGGTGACGATACACAAATCCCAAATTCATGGCAAACTTAGCATCCTCGGAACGGTCGTTATCCCATTCGTACATCCAAGTGCCGGGAGTGGGATCAAAAGTGAATAAAATTTCACCGGCGGTGGTCTCCCTGTTGCCTCGAACGGAAAAGGGATCATCAAGATTGTTCCTTAAACGTCCAGGTGCATTTACATCGTTCGGCATAGGATCCACCAATGGTTTTTGATAGAGAAAGTTGGGGGCAATCTGGAAATTTCCAGCCGCAACTGTAAATCCTGTCAAGAAATTGGCTTGGTTTCCGCTACCTGTATCCTTTAATTTCCAACCTGTAAATGTCAAGGTCTGGTCTGCGCCACCATTAGCGACAAGTCCCATAACTGCTCCTTGACCGTACCAATTGAACTTACCACCTTCATACGTAAGCTTTACTTTTCCACCCCAATTGTCATCTGAATTAATAACATCTTCATAAACAACATAGTTGCCAGGGGTACCTCTTACATCTTGAAACGTACTTCCATTTAAGGGGTTTCCAGCCCAAATACCTCCAAGATGAACTCCAAACTTGCCGAACTCCCTTTCAATAGCCAATGTGGCCCTTTCGGTTGGCCAAAATGGGATTACACCACTTCGAACCTGGTTAGCATCCAAGACCCGACGTCCGCTTTCGTCAAAAACGATTTCAGTTTTAAAATCCCTATGGTAAATACCTGTAACATCGAACTTTCCAATATGCTTTTTGTATTTAAAGAGCATTGTAGGGTTGGCTCCCCACCACAATTGTGGGCCAACGGCGGCTTTTAATCCTTTTAAAGGGCCTTTCCCGTCGACTTCGACTCCAAGTATCTCTCCGTTATAAATATCAAGGTTGGGGCCATAGTTGGCTTCTGGATACAATCCGAAGAAGTCACCTTCGTAACCCCAATGGTAGTGACCCGTTCTATAAAACCCTCTAAGGTCAAATTCTTTTGCCTTCCACTCAAATTCGGCCTGGTATACTGCCAACCTATTGTTGTCATTAATCACAACATCACCTTCTGGAGAACTTACGGTGATTGGTCTTGCCCGATTCTCATAAAAGATTTCGTTAATTGGATTCTGGGCAACATTTCCAAGAATGTTGAAGTTCACCTCTGCCCGCATATTGGGGGCAGGGTTACCTTCAATCCCAACAAAATAGGATTGCATATGATCAAATCCTAGTTGATTTGGAAAGGTATTGGGGTCATCCGGATCGGCATTATCGGGTGTAGTGATTAAACTTCCTCCCGTGCTGAAGGTGGAAAACTTTGCCTGAAGATTACTTATACGCAACAAGTTACTCTGCTCTCCACGCAGAGCGGCTTTATCGCCCCGTGCTTTAAGCACCGCCTCCATTAGCTCAATATTGTTGAAATAGTTTTCTACAAAGGCCAGGTCAATGCCCTCCTCATATGGGTTTAGTTGATGTGCCTCTTTTAGCGCATAGTAGGCGGCTCTCGGATAAAGTTCATAAAGCCCGCGTGGGTTTGTTGCCCCTTTGGCGCATATCCCAAACCACTCTTCATTCATATTATTGGCTCCAGGTTCTGCTAAATCTCTAGCATATCCTCCATTGGACCATGAAGCGTTGTTGTCATGAACGTCCGCATTTTTTCTATCATCAAAACCAAACTTCCACCATCCATCACTGAATTGGAAGGTAAAACCCCCTACGGAATTTCCAACCTTACCTAAGCCCGCGGCATTTTCATAAATCTCTTTCCAGTTTCCGACCATGTAATAGGCTTGGGAATACTGGTCTTCCTTATTCTCAACTGCGTTAAAGGCATCGGCACCAAACTCTGTAAACATGACAGGTTTGTTGAGTTTGTCCTTCACTACTTGGAACATATCACCGAAGGATACACCCCTATAAGTGTTGGTACCATAGATATCCACATCTTTACACTCCTCTGCTACGATATCAATGAACAAGACATCCCCGTTACAGATAGCCACTGGATGGGATGCATCCATTTCCTTCATCATTTTGGCGGCTTCATTCATTAATCGGTACATGGGCCTTCCGCGGCTCTCGCCTATAAATTCTATCCTACCTTCATCATCTGGAAAATCCTCAGTTTCTGCACCCGCCCAAAAGAGTCCATAGTTGTTTTCGTTGCCCAACAAATACAACAAAAGTCCTGGAGTGTCCTTATAACCATTGACCAATTCCTTCATTTCCTGCATTAGGAAATCAACTGTTGTTGGATCATCATAAATGGTAACCGGTGTCCATACCCCCTCCAGAGTGAGTCCGTAGCGCCCAAATGAATGGTTGAGCATGGTGTAAATGCCGTAGTTTTCGTAGATGTACTTAATCCATTTTGCTGGGACTCCGGTGTACTGCCGAATAACATTAACACCCATGTTTTTAAGCAAGGCCATTTCATGATCCAGTCCCGCCTTGATTACATCATCAGACTTTTTCCAGAAATTGGCATTTACGGTGTTGGTGCCAATGGGAATGTAATCCCAATTCATACCATTGATCATAAAATCCTCACCGTTGACAACCAATTTCATTCCTTCCTCATTGTTTACCACTGATACTTGATCAGCCTGGGCATACAATCCCGAAGCAAACAATATGAGGAGCAATCTCATTAAATTGTTTTTCATAGTAATGTTTAGTTTTAGTTTGAAGTCTGCGCAGAAAAGAAGGTGAAGTCGAGAATTGATTAGTGGTCAAAACCTAACCATCCTCCATTTTTGCGGACGGTTAAACTTATCTTAAAAAAATACCAAGTCCTTAAAGTTTACCTCAACAAAAAATATACATCACAAAAAAATTGCGAGATTTTTGAGAATATGGCAAAACATCAGTTTTTATGGGAGTTCAGAGAGGATTCCCAATGTTTGGTTAGTGCGGTAAACTTGGACTTGTATAGGTAATGTTGAGGTGGAAAACCTCATCTGTAGCGTGTACTAAAGCTTTAGGATATAGTCAACCAGGTTATCATCGTGTTCAAGGTTCATTTTTTTGCGAAGTCTGTACCTTTTTATTTCTACACTTCTTGGTGAAATGTTGAACATGGGAGCGATTTCCTTGGAGGACAAATTGAGGCGCAAATAGGCACATAATCGAATGTCATTTGGAGATAGATTGGCGTGCGCCTTTTTAAGTTTTTTCAAAAACTTGCGATCGGCATTGTTAAATGCTTCTTTGAACAATTCCCAATCGTCATTTTGATTTAGACTTTTATCAATTACATGAATAATGGGCCGTACGGCATCCTTATCCTCTGCATTAGCCGTCAATTGTTCCTTGACTTTGGCCAAGAGTTCGTTCTTTTTGATGATACTCATGGTTGAAGCCGCCAATTCATTGCTTTTACTTCTGAACTCCTCCTGTAACTGCTTGTTTTTAAGTTTAATGATTTCCTTTTCATTTTGGGCCTTGGCCAACTCCATTTCCCGCTTATTCTCTTCAATTAATTTTTGCTGACGCCTGTTATAATATCTACGATAGGCAGAATGAATAAGAATGGAACCCAGGATTGCGCCAACAATGTAGACTACCCACATTAAATTGGACAAATACCAAGGTCGGGCTATTTTAAAGGTATAGGAATCCATACTTTCTGAAACCTTTTCCCCAATTTTGGCCCGTACATTAAAGGTATAGTCTCCCGGGGGTAAATTTTCAAACAAGACGACGGCTTCACTTGACCAATTGCTCCAATTTGGATAAATACCCAGCAACTGATATTGGTACTGTGGCTTAAGATATTTGTTATAGTGTGGGACATAGTAAGAAATCTGAAGGCTGTTTTCCTCACTTTCAAAATCACCGGTAATGTTTGGATCCCAAAGATTTTTCTCTGTGGTCACCCTGTTCTTCCCGCCTATTTGTACGGTGCCAATGTTAACATTGATTGGGTTCTCCTGAAAGTTTTTGACGTCCAGAGTAAAATAACCGGAACGGGCACCAAAAAGATAGACCCCCTCCTTTTCCAGGGCAGTGGCACTTTCATAGCCAATAATTCCATTTCTGATATTTTCCGTTAGCGGAATCTTGTTTATACTAAGCGTGCTTGCCAGACTACTTTCAGAAACATAACCAATGCTTGCATTGGAAAAGGTCCATAAATAGCCATTCTTGTGGTCCACCACCATTTTTCCCGAAGTATACTCCTCAGGCGTGTACAGCTGGCTTAGAATGGTATCCTTGACAAATTTATCTTGTTGTTTTTGATAGGAGAAAATCCCATTCTTAAAGGCGTAAAGCAATTTGCCCTTGTATTTGATCAAGCCCGAATTGGAACCCTTTATAACCGTGTCAATCCCAACATGGGTGGAACGTGAGAAATCCTCATCCACTTTTACCTTAAAAACTCCCTTGTACTCGTGATTGACAAATATTTGATCCTCGAAGATTTCAAAGTAGCGAGCGGAATTGTCAAACCCCTCCACCTTATTCTTAAGTTGCCAGCTACCACCCTTCTTTTCCAACACATATAGCCCATCATAGTTGCCTTGCAAAGCAAAGTTGGATTTATTGGACAAATCCCCAATTTTCCAGGTTCCCTGAATATTTGATATTTTTTGCGCCTTTCCTTCTGAAATTACGTAAGTACCCGTGTGATGCCCGCAAAACAGGGTGCCACCTACAACATCAAGGGACCACACCTGTCCATGAGTACCCTCTACAAACTGAAAATCGGATTGACTTCCATTTTTATAGAAAAGGCCTTGATTGGTTCCCAAATACAGGTAATCGTCTTGAACTGCCGAGGCATAGACGCTCCCAACCAATCCCCTGCTATCAGGATATACTTGAAAGGGCGACCCAAAATTGATATAGCTAATCCCAACATCAAGTCCCAACCAGACATTTGCATCCTCATCTTCGTAAAGGGACAAGACCGTATTATTCTGTAATCCACTGATCTGGTCTATATGACGAATCAACTGCCCATCCCTATCCATTAGAATCAGGCCATGGGAAATGGTCCCCAAGGCGAAACTTCCATCTTTCATCTGCAATCCGCTATAAAGACTGATATCGCTGAGCTGGGTGTCAATTGCCACATTCCATTTCTCCAATGTATCGTTTTGGCCTCTATAAAAACCATTGTTGCGCGTAAGAATCAGCAGTTCCTCATTGTCAGGAACAATACTGATCACCTCATCCGACTTCAATGGCTCTTGGTCATAAACAAGAACTTCCTGCCCATTTTCAATTCGGAAAAGTCCTTGGTTCATTTTCTGGAAATAAACAGTTTGTCCTACCTTAAATATCTTGGGCAAAAAGGTATCAGAATTGATGATGCTGACGGATTTGTTTGCCAAATTGTAGCTGTATATCCTGCTGTGGGACTGAAACACCATGAATTCCCCGAGATTCAGAATTCCCCAAAATTCCTCATCCTCAACTAGTGCATGATCCATTTGGGCAGCTAAACTGGTGTATCTTAAAATACCCAAACGATCCTTTTCCCAATAGCCAAAATCCATATAGTTTCCCGTGTAGATTCTGCTCCCTACGACCTTCACAGTTCTAATGATGGATTCATTGGGAGAGGGGTACAAAGTCCACCTTGCCCCATCAAATTCAAGAAGCCCGTTGTTATTGGCAACATATATGATTTTGTCGGTGGATTGGGAAATGGCCCAATTTTGACTTTCAGAATTATAGTCCGCTGGGGCAAAGTTCTGAATCGGGGGAAGTTCTTGCGATATGCCCCAACCTTGTAGGGTGAGAACCGCAAGCAAAACAAAATACCTAAGTTGGGTCACAAATTTTGATTAAGC
Organism: Flagellimonas sp.; assembly: GCF_965215805.1. Classification (GTDB taxonomy): domain Bacteria; phylum Bacteroidota; class Bacteroidia; order Flavobacteriales; family Flavobacteriaceae; genus Flagellimonas. The sequence goes on from NZ_OZ244124.1 coordinate 3,965,910, forward strand.
GTTAGTGATGAATCGTCAAAAGCTGGAAATCAAATGATTAGTTGTGATCAAATTCCAATACGCTTGGGATATACTTTATCCGTAGGTTTAAAATACATAAAATCAATTTATAATAGGTTCCAAACCAACTTTACTTTGGCATACATTTTACAATTAGACCTCAGATTTAATTTGTCCTAGGCGTCCAGAAGCTCGTCATTGAATTGGTAGTTTTTATAGCTTACACGAAAGAGCGCACTATATAGTGCAGGAATAAACAAGAGGGTAATAATGGTTCCGAACAGCAGTCCAACCATAATACTCACTGCCATACCTTCCCACATTTCGCCTCCGCTCAAATACAGTGGGATAAGTCCCAAAACCGTAGTGAAGGTGGCCAATAATATAGGTCTAAAACGCTGCAAACAAGCACCAATGACCGCGTCTTGTTCCGTACGACCCAAATCTCTCTGTTCAATTTCCATTCTGTCTATGAGCACAATCGCGTTGTTGATCACTATTCCGGCCAAGGATATGACCCCTAAAAAGGGCATAAACCCAAAAGCTTCCTGAAAAACCAACAAGCCTATTACAACTCCGATCACGGCCAAGGGAATGGTCAACACCACCATGGTCATTTTTCTAAACGAATTAAATTGAATGATCAAAAGCAAAACAATGATAAATGCAGAAATGGGCAAGAATCCAATTACCGACCCCATACTTTCAGCAGTACTTTCCGCATCCCCACCAAACTTAAAACTATAGTTATCAGCCCATGTGGTTGACTCTTGTTCCAACCAAGGTGTAATCTCCGCCGTTATGGCCGAGGCATTGGCTCCTTCACGGAGCTCACTACTAATGTTGATGGTTCGGCGTAAATCCAAGCGTTTTATCTTGGAATATTGCCAAGCGGGAACAATGGAAGCGACCTGCAATAAAGGGACTGTCTTTCCAGAGTTTTGTGAGTACACATTCAAGGTTTCCAAGGATGCCAATGATTGTTGCTGTGACGCATCACTTCGCATGATTATCGGTATTGATTTATCATCCTCACGATATTCCCCAGTCTGAAAACCGTCCAAAACAGTTTGGAGCGAGGTAGCAATATCCTGACTGCTAACTCCAGCGGTTTGTGCCCTATTTTGGTCTATTTCAATTAGGAACTTTTTACTTTTTGGTCCCCAATCATCCTTTACATTTTTGGTGCCTGCAATGCTGGCAAGTCTGAGCTTAACCCGTTCTGATATTTTCGAAAGTTCATCGGGATCGCTCCCTGAGACCTTAATTTCTATAGGCGTTCCGCCGCCACCTGCACCCAAGGCACCTACTTTGATGTCCGCATTTGGGAAATTGTTGAAGGTAAACTTGTCCAATCTGGTGATCATCGCTACATTTTCATTAAAGGAGGAAGTGTTCACCAAAATATGTGCATAGTTGGAATTGGCTTCATCGGGTGAATATCCAAGGTCATAGGATTCCGGTCCTTCTCCGATGTAGGAAGACCAATCCACAACACCCAAACTCCTATTGGGATTCGTCTTGAGCGAATCCGTCATAAATTGCTCAATTTTCTGGACCACTTCGGTTGTTCGCTCAATCTTGTTTCCTTCCGGTAAATTAATGTCGATGGTAATCATATTTCGGTCACTATCAGGAAAGAAAATGAAAGGGATTTTGGTGAAGCCATAAAGCGAAACAAAAAAGGCAAGGAATATTGCGATAATCACCTTGTATTTGTTCGCCAAAGCCATCAGGATCAAATTTTTATAATAGCTCTTGCAAGCATTGATAATCCTGTCGACCAAACTTGGTTTTTTCTCTCCCTTGGGAGCTACCGTTAGGAAAAGATAACAGAACATGGTGATTACCGTAAGGGCAATGATCCACGAGGACATTAAAGCAATGGTAATTACCACGAAAATGGGGCCCACAATATCTCCCATGGTAGTGGGGGATAAAAAGAAGGCCAAAAACGCAGCGGATGTGGTCAAGGTGGATATCAAAAGTGGCATCCAGAGTTCAGCAAAAGCTTCTTCAGCTGCTTGTTTTTTTGCAACCCCTTGTTCCAATTTTACCATTATGGTCTCGGCGACCACAATGGCATTATCCACCAACATCCCAAGTGCCATGATCAAAGCGGCCAAGGTAACTTGATTTAACCCCACATTGATAAGCCCCATGATCATCAATGTCATGATGGTTACAATGGGAATAAGGCTTGCAATAACGAATCCCGTACGGAATCCGAGAAATACAAGCATAACCAACAAAACAATGCTAATGGATTGCAGAAGATTAACAATAAAGTCGCTTACTTTAACATCAATGTAGGTATCCAAGGACGAAACCCGGGTCAGTTCCAGACCTATGGGAAGTTTCTGTTTCCAATTATTTACCACTTGGTTTACAGCCTCACCCAACGCAACAATATTCTGGTTTTCCTTTAGGTTGACATGTAAAGAAATGGCTTCCCTGCCATTAATACTGACAATTTGATTGGGCGGATCAATATAACCTTTGGAAACCGAAGTTATATCCCCCAGTTTAACCAATTGTGTGCCATCGCCCACAGCAATCAACATATCCCGAATGGCATCCACAGAATCAAAGTTTCCGGTGGGTTCCAAAATAATGCGTTCATCACCTACATTGACCTGTCCCCCAGAATTGAGAATGTTGGTAGCGGAAATGCTCTGCTGCAATTTGGAAGCTGAAAGTCCATATTCCTTCAGTCGTGTATTATCAAATTCCACAAAAACCCGTTCTTCCTGTACACCTCCGAGTTCCACTTTTGCTGCATCGGGAAGCTTGATCAATTCATCTTTGATGTCATCCGCGTACTCCTTCATCTCAGAATATGAATATCCATCAGAGGTCAAGCCCACCACAATACCATATACATCGCCCACTCCGTCATCATTCAAATTGGGATTTACCCCGCTAGGCAAGCCTTGAATGGCATTTAGTTTTCTGCGCAATCTATCCCAAACAGATTGCATTTTTTCCTTGGAGACTTCATCCTTAAGGGTCACGCTGACAATGGAAAGCCCGGTTCTTGAGGTGCTGTTTACCTCATCAAGCTCTGGGAGTTCCTGAGCAACTTTTTCAATTTTATCCGTTACCAGTTGTTCAACACGTTCAGGACTCGCTCCGGGAAAAGACGAGACCACCGTGGCCACCCGAACCGTATAAGGAGGCATGCTATCTCTTGAAAGTCCAAAATACATGGAGATGCCCAACAAAACGATAGTTGCCAGAACCATAAAGGTGATTCTATTCTTTTCAATGGAAAACTTAGCTAAATTCATAGGTTGGTTTTAGTGCGGCCAATTCAATTCATTGTAATTTAACTTCTTGCCCGTCCAATAGGGTCTGAAGTCCAGCTGTGGCTATTTTTTGTCCTTTGGACAATCCAGATGTTATTTCGAAACCGTCCGAAGCAAGACTACCTATTTCGATAGCTTGTTTTCGCACCTTGGTGATTGCGCCTTCTTCCTCGATCAAAAACACAAATCGTCCATTGCTATCTTCTCCCACTGCATGGGCAGGAACCACCAATCGGCTTTCATCAATTTCATGATTTCCAAAATCAAAGGCCACATTGGCTGCCATTCCACTTTTGATTGCATCGCTTGGATTTACTACGGTTACCCTGACCGGATAAGTTGCGGTATTCGCATCCACTGCGGGAGCTACTTCGGTGACTTTTGCTTTGAAGGTTTGATCGGGTATGGAAGAAAAGTCCACAGCTACTTCCATTCCTTCCTGCACTCCATTGATGACACTCTCGGGCAAGCCCAAGGAAATTTCCATCTCGGTACCAGAATTGAGGATGGCCACTGAAGATCCTGCCTGGATGTTTTCGTCCACTTCTGCCGAAATAGAGGCAATGATGCCATCTTCAGGCGCGTAGATATATCCGTAGTTTATCTGATCTTGTTGTATCTCCACCCCTCGTTTGGCCGATTTATAACTTTCTTCCGCATTTTTAAACGAGTTTTTTGCGGCCTCAAAATCACTTAACGAAGTGCTCCCTTTTTCATAGAGGGAACGAATTCTGTTCAAGTTCAACTTGCTGGTGTTCATTTGCGATGCAGCACTGTTCAGTTGTGTTATGGACTGTTCATAGGCCAATCTTGATTGCACATTGTCCAGTTTGCCTAGCAATTGCCCTTTCTTCACTCTTTGGCCAAGCTTCATATCAAATTGAGTGATGATTCCAGAGCTTCTAAAACTTAAATTGATGATTTTATCGGTGCGCGCGGTTCCGCTAAAGGTTCTTACCCGTTCTCCTCCCAAAAAGCCAACCTCCTGGTATTTAACGGGCCGCAAGAACTTTTCTTCCTTTTTTTCTTCACTTCCGCAGGATAATAACAATCCCGCCAGGACACTGAACAAACTTAGTTTTGATATGAATTTCATCCCTTTGTGTTTTTGTACGTTAGTTTCTGGTGTTTAAATACTCAAAGAACCTTTGTCTAAACTCGTTGTTCTTTTCTTCAGAATTCAATAAAAAGTAGTAGCCCAAAAAGCGCTCTACCTGTAGCGAATTGATCAAATAATTATAGGTGGCATTGGCCCTGGCCAATTGAGCATTCAAAAAATTGTTCTGCGCATCCAATAATTGCACAATGTTCACAGCCCCACTGGAGTACGATGCCTGTGTAAGTTCCAAGGCTTCCTCTGCGGTTTCTTCTGATATTTGGGAAAGCTGGATATTGGAAATCTGATTTACCAAATTCAGTATGGCTGTCCTAATGTTCACGGCAATTCCCAATTCCACATTGTTTTTATTTATTTCCAACTGCTCTTTTTGAATAATGGCCGTTTGACGGTTGATGTTGGACAAATTCTGGTTTACGATGGGAATGGACAGGTTAAGTCCAGCATTGTAGGTATTATCAATCAGGGAAACACCTGGAGGTGGAGTACTGCCCGCACCTGATCGGCTAAATGTGGAATTATATTGGCCCTGCAATGCCAAGGTTGGAAGAAATCTGCCATATCCGTTCAACCTTATATTCCGTTCCGTAGCCAACAGATTAAAGTCCAAGGATTTTAACTCGGGGGCATTTTTATAGGCCTCCTCTATTAGAAAATCGATAAAGGGCTCCCGTAACGTGGGATTATCCAAAAGGTCAAAAAATTCCTCATAATTGTAGCGCTCAAATATGCCCTCATTGAACTGCACATCCTCCACATCAATTTCAAGATCCACGGGATTGTTCAATATTTGGTTGAGCACCAAAAAACCTTGTTCCAATTGGTTAACGGCCTCCACCATGGATTGGGTGTTTTGTGCCATTTCACTTCGAAAACGGAGCATATCGGATTTTCCCGATTGACCCGCTTCAAAATTCTGTTCTGCAATTTCCAGGTTTCGCTTGGTCAAGGTCACATTCCTTGATTGAATTTGCGCATTTACCTTTAAAATTAGGGCATTGAAATACGCATTTGAAACGTCAAAAATCAAGTCCAGTTCAGCAGCATTAAAATTTGCCTCTTGGGCTTTTTGAAGGCTCTTTTGTATGGAAATGTTGGCGTTGGCCGCTTCTGAAAAAAGAGTCTGGCTTAAGGTTATGTTTCCGCCTGTAGAGAATTCTGGGTTTTGTCCAGCGCTCACCTCTGCGGCATCCGGGTCAACATAGGTGGCAGTTCCAGCAGCGGTTAAACTAGGTAGGTAATTGCTGTTGGCCGACCGTACATCCTGCTGAGCCAATTCAACATCTTTCTGATTAGAACCAAGGGATAGGTTATTTTCAAGCGCATCATCGATTGCGGTCAAAAGGTCATAATCCTTTTCAGAAATAACATTCTTAACCCCAACAAAATCCGTTTGCCCTATCAAGCTGTATTTTATGGGTACGCCAATAGTCTCAGCGGTATTGTAATTGATGGTCAATCTTGGGGTGTAATCTATGTACACCGGAAGTTCGGACAAAGGGGTGCCTGTTACATAAGCCTCTATGGTCAATGCAATGCGTCTAAAAAACTGATCCAGGTTATCATCGGATTGGTAGGTTGCCATAAAGCCATCTCTGACATCTTCAGTACCATTAACAGTAAAGGAAGGAAGTTTGGCCTGCAAAAAGGTATCTGCCAACTGCTTTTTCTCTTCTCTGCTCAGAAAAAATCCTCCGGCCATATAAACTGCGTCAATTCCTTCCAGATTGGAAGTAATGTCCTGAACGGTAGTAAACGGAATCAACTTATAGGTAGCTCCAAGTGCTGTGATTTCCCTGTCAAAAGTCTCTTTGAGCGGAAGTATTTCCACAATTGGGGCATCAATTACGATTCCAACGTTCTCAAAGTTGGTAAGGTCCTTGAATTTCTTGAAATCTTCTTCATAGGATTCGGATTCAACCAGGTAGGTAAAATTCTCTATCCCAGAAGTCGCGTTGGTCAGGTCAAGATTGTGGAGGTCCCGATTGACAGCCCCGAAGAGAATTGTAGGTTTTTGATGTGCTTCCAATGGGCTTATGATTTGATTATTGACCACTCCAAAGGCCAGGATAATATCCGTGTTGTTGTTTAAAAGCTGGTCGTAATTCTGTTTGGCCTTGGCTACATCAAAACCATTGACAAGTATGTTCTCTTCCGGAAATTGAATTTTCGCATCCTCCCCCACCACGGCCACGACTTCAGATTTTAATTGTTCCAGCAAGGGAGACATTTCAGGGTTCATCTGATCAATAAGAATCCCTATCCGGTAGGTCTGGTCGGTTTGGGCAAATGTGACCAAAGACAAGAGAAGCATTACGAAGAATAGTCTTTGTTTCATATATGTTGAGGTTAATTCCTTCCTTACCTTTCTTAGGCGACTTGTAAAAGCTCCTTACAGGTTCTTTTATAAAATGTGATCCGATCCTGACCAACCTTTAACTCCGAATGATACTTTTTCAGTGTATTGTATCACTATGTAAAATTGCCAAACCGGTGGTCAAACAAAATTTCAGAATCATGTTTCATCCTAAAATAGGAAAATTATCTGTAGCTTTTAACATTGCATTAACAAAATGAAGCAAACCTAAAAACCAGGGCGATTTTGATTTGCAATGTTATCCAGAAACCAAAAACTCTCAATAATCGAAAAGAACATCATCTTAAGATGGGGGGCTAGGCCTAACCACAGGGCGAAATATTCTCGGTTTATAAGCCAGGTTGGTATTCGTTACTGGAAGTTGGTGCATTTTTTTTACTTTTAATACCAGTAGGCATCTCGGATTCTATAGTTTATAGGGATTCAGTCCTACAAATCAATCAAAAATGAAGCGTCTTGCAATATTTCTATTTTCTATAATCACCCTACCCTTTTATGCCCAAACCACAGAGGCAATAATTTCCGGAAAGGTTACCGATGTGTGGGAAACTCCCATTCCTGATGCCAATATATTGATCAAGAATACGCAGCGTGGTACAAATTCCGACACGCAAGGGCAGTTTGCCATACAAGCAATGATAGATGAAGTTTTAGTCATCTCCGCGGTTGGTTTTGGCACTATTGAGCTGGTTGTTGACGAGCAGATGGAGGATTTGAAAGTGGTCCTATCCCCTCAAACTACAAAACTAAGGGAAGTGGTTGTTCAAAAAAAGAAAAGGAAAAGACAAAAAGAGTTACTGGCGGATTACCAAGAAAATACTAATCTAATCAAGACATCTTTTGGAATTCTGGACAAAGATCGTTCTTCCACTTCCATGCGCTTTGTGGAGGGTAAAGATCTTATCAATGTGGGAACAGATTTTTTGACCTCATTGAAGAACCACATACCCAGTATGCGGGTTGTAAGGCCACCCCATGTACCCGATGTAGAGGTTTATTTAAGAAGAATGTCCTTTTCCGTGGATACCTCAGGTTCTGTAAATTCAGCGCCCAAGGCCATATTTGATGTGGACGGGATGATTTTTGAAAGCACACCGACTTACCTTTCCGCAAGTGATATAGACCGTTTGGTTGTTTTGGAGCGCAATGCCGCCATTTCCAGATATGGCCCTCGAGGGGTTGGGGGTGTTATTATCGTCAATACAAAGGGCAAAAACCGTATGGACGAAATGGGAATTGTTCGACGGTACGACAACTCTGAAATGCGGGATAGCCTGTATACCCTATTCGATAGTAAAAACAGCTATGTGCCCGAGAATCCTGAATATCTGGATGTCTTTGGTCGAGCGATATCGCATCAAGAAGCAAAGGCATTATTGAAAACCCATGCCGAGGCTTATGCAACCCAACCTTATTTTTTCTTGGACGTGGCGCAGTATTTTAGGGGACGTTGGGATGATCAAAAAACAGCCAACCAATTGCTCAAGGATGTCCGTCAAAACTTTGGGAAAAATATTCCTGCCTTGCGATCACTGGCTTATACCTATGAAACACAGGGACAAAATAATCTGGCTTTGGAAACGTATCTTCAAATTTTACAACAAGATGCTACGGCTCCCCAATCCTATATAGATCTTGCCAATGCCTACGTCGCCCTTGGAAATAGGGAAAAAGCAGCAGAGGTGTACCGACAATTCAAGGAAAACGTCCAAAATGGACGTATTCCAGAAACTGGTGGAATGGACAGCTTCTTTGATTTGGAACCGCCAATGATGTCTCCCACCAGAATTGTAATGACATGGAGTAATCCCGAAATCAATTTGGGTATTCAAATCATAAATCCTGAATCGCAATACAAAATCTGGAACAACAATGAAAATCAGGAGGGTTTAACAACGAAGCAATTCTTTTTGGAGGCAGAACCCAAAGGGGAATGGCAAGTAAACTTGCAAAACTTTGAAGGTGCTGTGACATATCTTCGGGTAACAGCCTATTTTGATTATGGGCTTCCCACCCAACATCAAAAACAGATGCTGTTTAAACTCACCCCAAATTATCAGGGCAATCATTTATTCTCTGTAAATACGCAGAAAGATTCAATCATTGAATGACCCGTTTACCATCAACGGTTCAAAGATATGTTATCCACCCCCAATCGGGCATTGATCCTTCGGTTCCATAGCTGTAGAGCTTCTTGATCTGCACCTCTTTGGGTCTCTCTTTCCATTTTTTTGACCTCAATCGCTGCACCCTGATATATTTCATCAAATATGGCTTTTGCCTCCTCAGAACCCATGCTTTCAGTGATACGGGAAGACGCCAATTGACGGTAAACCTCATAGATATCAAAAATTATATTGATGTAGGCCAACCTGTTTCTGGAGCCATCATTCTTAAATTGGGAAGCATTGAGATCTAATAAAGTTCGGCTTACGGTTTTGTTTTTTCCTTCACCATCCAGATATCTATCCACCACATAGGTAATGTTGAGTCCTTTGCTATTTTTAACACCTGTGCTTTTTATATGGGCCGCTACCGGCGAATCAAAGGATTGACCCACGGTAACATCCCTTTTACCCCTTGCATCTTTTCGACTTGTTTTGTCTTCCTCAACAGGAATAAAGTTTGTTAAATGTTCCCATTGCAAGCGGTAGTCCTTGTGCCAAGACAGTACAGAAGGTTTTGCATACATAAGGTCACTTAAGGGAATATAGCTGTTATAGTTGATCAAATAACCATGCTCTTTCATGAAGTTCATGGAACGATTGTCCTTAAAGCTTTTGGGGAATTGATAGTTCGATTCCCAAAAATGATCCGAGGCCTGCAAAGCAATGATTTTGTCGTAATCATTGTTGAAGGACAATTCCTCGGTAAAATATGGCATCTCAAAAGTGGAATCATAATCGTAAGCATAGAGAAAGGTACGGGAATCGATGATTTCAGAAATGTCATCGATTCTGTAGTTCATCCGCAATGTCAGATTTAAGTATTGGATTTTATACAAATCCATTGGGTCAAAAGCAATATCAAGTTGCATTTCAATGGGTATGAGCTCAATGTTTTCATTAATAGAGGCCAAATCGGTTATATTTGGTTCTTTGACACCCAATTCAATTTTTTTGACAATCATCTGGGCATGGTCCACTATCAGTTTGCCATAAAACAACCTGCCATTGGGTCTCTTGGGGAAAAAGGCAATGGCCACATCCTGCTCGTTACAGGAAGTACAAGGGTCAATTCTCACTTTGTATTTTCTGGAAATCGCCTCATAATTCATATTACCAGGGTAATTTGGTAATAGTTGGCCTGTAGTTCCAAATAGTTCAAAATCACTTAGAATTTTGGTGTTGTCCAGACTGTAAAAGGCAAACTTTTTATTCTGTCCGAACCGACCGCTTTTTACTTTTAGATCCAAGATTCCTCCCGACAGGCTTTGATCACTATTATAAAAACCTTCTATTTGTTCAATGGGGATGTTCCTGGCTGACGAACTCAACTTAAGAAAAGCCTTGCTATGGGTTACTTTATTTTTTGCGCGGTACTTTTCCACAACTTGAGCCAATAACTTATACGGATATTCTTTATCCTCCCCGGCAGTTAACACCACTTCATCCAATGCGGAAACATCCGTCTCAAGATACAGTCTGGATTCTGACTTAAAATAGGACAAGGCTTCCTTTTTAGGTTTGAATCCAATATGTCTTATTTCTAGGGAATCATTGGCAAACTCCGGACCAATGGCAAACTTTCCATCTTCGTTTGTTATGGTATAATCCTCTTTGGATCCATAAATTTTGATGGAACAATAGGGCAAAGGCGTGTTGGTAGCCTTATCATATATATGGCCTTCAATCTTGGATTGGGACCAAGCCGAAGTACAAACCACCAACGCCAGTAACAGATTGAATATTTTCATCATCCAAACGGATTCCCCAACACATTTTATTCAAAATGAAAGGGTTAGACACTGTAAGATAAGTCACTTTTTGCTTGTACCCATAAGTAGACGACATGTTTTTACTTCAATAATGACGAAATGTATGTTTGCACACATTTTGAACTTGGAAATGGGTTCAAAACTGCAACAAAATCTTGGTGTTTTTGAGATTCAAGGATTCCCAACAAAAAAGCCGAACAATATGTTCGGCTTTTCTGCTTTAGCTTGTCGGGATGACTGGATTCGAACCAGCGACCACACGCACCCCATGCGTGTACGCTACCAGACTGCGCCACATCCCGTAATTGACCTTCGGTCAACAATTTTCAATACCCAATTTCCAAGTTTTGCTTAACAAATTGGGAGTGCAAATATACAATTTGGGCAGATTTATCAAACTATTCATTTCATCCAATTTTTTGGACACCCAACTGTTTTTGTCAGCTAATTTCAATCCAGTAGTACGAATTCATTATATTTATTTTTGATAGCTACTCAAATTCAAGGATTTAGGTTCCCAGTAGTTATCCAAATTGACCATGAAAAGAGCACTACTAATACTTATGGCATTTTGGACCAGTCTGGCTTTTTCCCAAGATAGGGAGGCTGCGATTTGGCACTTTGGACAGTTTGCAGGCTTGGATTTCAATAGTTTGATCCCTCGTTCTTTGGCGGGATCAGCCACAGATACATTTGAGGGAACAACCACCATTTCCACCGAGGAAGGACGCTTGATATTTTATGCAGATGGAGAAAGTGCACATAACAGTTTGCATAGGCTCATTTCAGGTAGTAGGTTCCTTCTTGGTAGCACCAGAAGTACCCAATCGGCCATTATAGTCCCGGACCCATCCAATCTCACCAATTATTTTTTGTTCACCACGGACGATTACGAAACTGTGGACACTGTTGTATACACCGGCTCTGGGCTGAACTATTATGATGTGGGTATGGCCGGTCCCGGCTCCATTAGGGACCAAGTTAACCATCTAGTGACCTATGATCCCAGCAACCGATTTGAAAGGGCACTAAAGTGCTCGCAAAAACTTACAGCTATCAAAGATCCATGCGAAGAGATTTATTGGCTTGTAACTCATTTCAAAGACTCGTTTTATGCCTTTAAGATTGATGAAAATGGAGTGAACGAAACACCCGTGGTTTCTCAAGTGGGACCTGCCGTAGAACTCGGTCGACCCTTTATGAACTTTAAAGGGCAGATTAAAATGTCTCCGGATGGAACCCGTTTGGCCATGGCTAATTTCCAGAATGGGGTGGATAAGGAAAGCCATGCACCGGGTAGCCTATATGTTTTTGATTTTAATGTACTTACCGGTGTCGTTTCCAATGAGCAAAAATTAATGGATGACGATTTTGTGTTTGCTTATGGAGTGGAGTTTTCGCCCGATTCCAAAAAACTGTACGCCACTGTAAGTAGTTTTAATAATGGAAATGTGCCGCCTAGTGGTTTTTTTAATAACGGGAGCATGTTGGTCCAAGTGGATCTGGAGGACAATAACAATTATCGCAAAATAGCCGATTCTCCAGTAGACCCTACGGACCTCCAACTAGCAATTGATGGTAAGATCTATCAGGCGCATATTCAAAGGCGCTATCTTGGAGTTATCAATAATCCCAAGGAAGTAGGAGCGGCATGCAACTACGTGGAAGATGGCCTTTCAATGGGTAGGGCAAGTCAAAAAGGGCTTCCAGCTTTTGTGCAGTCTTTTTTCCAGGTGAGGGTTGAATATGAAGAAGCTTGTGTTGGGGACAATACAAAGCTCTCTACCAACTATCTCCCAGACCCTGACAATATTGAATGGGATTTTGGTGATGGCTCACCCGTATTGAATACATTGGACAAATCACCGGAACACGTATATACCAGTGCAGGCACTTATCTGGTCTCTGCCACCATTACCAAAGGTGCAGAAGTGGAAACCTATACCAAAGAAGTGGAAGTGACCTCTTTACCCTTGGCAAACCCTGCTGAGTTGGTACAGTGTGACCCAGACGGCGACGGATTCTCAGAATTCAACCTATTTGAAGCAGCTTCCCTGATAAATGCCACTGAAGGCCTCACCTACAGTTTTCATGAAACTGAAAGGGGAGCTAGGGCAAGTACAAGCGTAATTGCCAATCCGGAAACCTATTCCAATGCATTGGGCAATCAACTTTTTGTGAGGGTGGAGAATGAACTGGGATGTTTTGATGTCACAACATTGGACCTAAGAGTAGTGAGTACGGCTATTCCAAGTGGTTTTCAATTAGAGGTTAGGGCCTGTGATGATGGGGTAGACAACAATTATACTGATGGCATTGGCACCTTTGATTTTAGTAGTGCCACAGGCGCCATAATGGCCCTGTTTCCTGCCAATAGCAATTTTGAAGTTAGCTATTACGTCTCTTCAGAAGATGCACTTTCGGAAACGGATCCCTTAGATCCAACACAATACCGCAATGTGGGATCACCCAACAGACAGGATATTTGGGTTCGGGTGGATGGAGCAGATCAGAATGCCTGTATTGGACTTGGGCAACATATTACCTTAGCTATTGATGAGGGTCCTATTTTTGATTTGGAACCCTCCATAGAAGTCTGCTTGAACCAATTACCTTATCCTATAAGTGCCCGAAATCCACAAGACAACTATACCTACGAATGGATGGACGCAGAGGGAAATATTTTGGGAACCAATCAAAATTTTGGTGTTCCCACAGCGGGAACCTATACATTAAAGGCAACCATGACAGATGGCACCGGATGCGAAGCCTATAGTACTATCGATGTCACAACCATTGACCCTCCAGAAATATTGGATGTAAAGGTGGATGGCCTGGTCAGCTTACAAACCACAGCTACTGTGGAACTCGCAAACTTTGACAACTTCGAATTCTCTTTGGACGATCCGCTGGGCCCGTTCCAAAGCAGCAACATATTTCAAAATGTTCCGCCAGGTGTGCACATGGCCTATGCTAGGGATACTAACGGCTGCGAGGTAGTGGAATTCCAATTTTCTGTTATTGGACATCCAGCCTTCTTTACACCAAATAATGATAGTGTGAATGACTACTGGCAGATACAAGGCATAAGCGCTGATATTCAATCCCAATCTATGGTCTACATTTATGATAGATATGGTAACTTCTTAGCACAAGTTGATGCAGCTTCTGAAGGTTGGGATGGCAGTTGGAATGGTAAACCCCTCCCTGCCTCAGACTATTGGTTCACGGTATTCTTGGAAGATGGTAGATCCTTTAAAGGCCATTTTACCTTGAAAAGGTAAATCCTTTCCATCTGTTTTACATGGTGTGTATTTGGTATTTTGAGATATCAGTTCATCTATTAAATGCGATGAACACCCATTTTTGTCCACCACTTTATGCCCAAAACACTGAAATCACTATATTTAGAGTTGATAGCTATTTACTTTCATCACTATACGAAAGGAATAATACTCCGATTTCGCTATGAAAAGAACACTTACATTGCTCATGGCATGTTGGTTTGGATTGGTGTGTGCTCAAGATAGGGAGGCGGCCATATGGCATTTTGGCCAATTTGCAGGTCTGGACTTCAATAGCCTCGTCCCGCAATCCTTGGTCGGTAGCAGTATGGACACCTATGAAGGTTCTGCAACCATCGCCACCGAAGAAGGGAATCTTCTTTTTTACACGGATTCAGAAGTAGCCTACAATAGATTGCATAGGCGCATGCCTGGAAGTAGGGCTCTATCGGGGAGCAATTTCAGTACGCAGTCCTCCATTATTGTTCCCAAACCAGGATTTCCAAACTTCTATTACCTTTTTATAACAGACGACTACGAAACGGTTGACACCATTGTTTGGAATGGTGATGGTCTCAATTTTTTTGAGGTTAACATGACAGGGCCCGGAACCATCAGTAGCCGTGGGGCCCATTTGATTACCTATGACCCGGATAACCGATTTGAAAGGGCTTTGAAATGCTCCCAGAAACTTACGGCCATCAAGGATCCATGTGAAGATATTTATTGGGTAATCGCCCATTTTCATGACAAATTCTATGCATTTAAAGTGGATGAAAATGGAGTTAACGAAACACCTGTAGTATCACAGGTAGGTCCATTAATGCATTTAGGAGCCTATTCCGGAAATGCCAAAGGACAGATAAAAATGTCTCCCGACGGAACCAAACTGGCCATGGCCAACTTTATGAACAATGTGGATCCCAGCGGGCATTCCCCAGGTAGCCTTTACCTCTTCGATTTTGATATTTTGACGGGTGTGATTTCCAATGCCCAACAGTTGATGGATGATGACTTTGTCTTTGCCTATGGAGTGGAATTTTCTCCGGATTCCAAAAAATTATATGCCACGGTAAGTAGTTTTAACAATGGAGATGTCCCTCCTAGCGGCCATGACAATGATGGCAGTATTTTGGTCCAGATAGATTTGGAGAGAAACAACGATTATCAAAAGATCGCAGAGTCCCCAGTGGACCCTACAGCCCTGCAATTGGCCATAGACGGAAAAATTTACCAAGCACATGTCCAAAGGCGTCACTTAGGGGTAATCAATAATCCAAAGGAACTTGGAGCGGCCTGCAATTATGTGGAAGAAGGTTTACCCATTGGGAACAGCAGCTGGAAAGGACTTCCATCCTTTGTCCAGTCCTATTTTCAAGTTCGGGTTGAATATGAGGAAGCCTGTGTTGGCGACTTTACCAAACTCTCCACCAACTTTTTGCCTGATCCAGATAACATTGCCTGGGACTTTGGGGACGGATCTCCCGTTTTAAACACGATAGATAAATCTCCAGAGCATGTTTATTCCGTACCTGGAACTTATCTAGTTACCGCCACCATTACCAAAGGTGCAGAAGTGGAATCCTATACCAAAGAGGTTGAAGTAACGGCTCTGCCCTTGGCAAATCCGGCCCAACTGGTGCAGTGCGACCCCGATGGGGACGGGTTCTCGGAATTTAATCTGTTTGAAGCCAGTTCCCTGATCAATGCGACTGATGGACTCACTTTTAGCTTTCATGATAGTGAGCGAGGGGCAAGAGGTGGTTCAAGTCCTGTTGCCAATCCAGAAACCTATTCCAATGCCTTGGGTTCCCAACTTTTTGTGAGAGTGGAAAATGAATTAGGCTGTTTTGGTGTTACTACACTGGATTTAAGTGTTGTAAGTACGGCCATTCCCAGTGATTTTAACATAGAGGTCACGGCATGCGACGATGGGGTCAATGACAACTATACCGATGGAGTGGGAACCTTTGAATTTAGCAGTGCTACAAACACTATTCTTGCCTTGTTCCCTCCGGGCAGCAATTTTGAGGTCAGCTATTATGCATCTGCGGAAGATGCCTTGTCAGAGTTGGAAGCCATAGACCCAATGCGCTATAGAAATGTACTATCTCCTGGTCAGCAGGATTTATGGGTGAGGGTGGATAGCGAAGACCAAAATGCCTGTATTGGACTTGGACAGCACATAACATTGGTGGTGGATGAAGGACCAATTTTTGATTTGGATTCCAATCTAGAGGTCTGTCAAAACCAGCTACCGTATTCCATAGGTCCGACGAAGGTCCAAGATGTTTATACCTATGAATGGATAGATGTCGATGGAAATGTTTTGAGTACAAACCAAACTTTTGGCATTCCAGCTGAAGGAACCTATACCTTAAAGGCAACCATGACTGATGGAACTGGATGCGAAGCTTTCAAAACTGTGGAAGTCACAACGATAGAACCCCCAGAAATTTTAACCGTTAATGTTGACGGATTGGTAAGCTTACAAACCACGGCAACTGTGGAATTGGCAGAATTTGGGGATTTTGAGTTCTCGGTGGATGCGCCTTTTGGCCCCTTCCAAAGAAGTCACGTATTTGAAAATGTGGCTCCTGGGATCCATAAGGCCTATGCTAGGGATATTAACGGCTGTGAGGTGGTGGAATTCCAGTTCTCCGTTATCGGACATCCTGCTTTCTTCACTCCGAATAACGACAATGTGAACGACTATTGGCAAATCCAAGGTATCAGTGCAGACATCCAGTCGGGTTCCATTGTTTATATCTTTGATAGATATGGGAATTTCCTTGCCCAAGTAGATCCCGCTTCCCCGGGTTGGGATGGTAGTTGGAACGGTCAGCCCTTACCCGCTTCGGATTATTGGTTCAGTGTTTCTTTGGAGGATGGTCGGTCTTTCAAGGGTCATTTTACACTGAAACGATAGATTAAAGGGAGTTAATTTCCTGTCAAAAATTCCCTGATTTCAATATAAAACGCTTCTCTTGCCTCAGCGGAATCATCATTTGGGTGTAACAAAAAGTAGCTCAATGTTTGATTTTGGCAGAATTCTTCCAGACTCTTCTTTCCCCAAAAGTGATAGCTCAACAACAAGGTGTGGTAGTCAATTGTGTAAGGCTTATGTTTCTCTCCATACCCATTAAGATATAGATTCAAAAGAAACAGTGAATATTCCAAAGTTTTGGTTTCGATAGGCAAAAAAGAAGGTAATTGCAGGTCAAATTTGTTTGAATCCATTGTGGTCCCGAATTTAAGATTTGGATTAGCATTCAAGACCCCAAATACCATTGAGCCAATAATTTTTCTGGCCAACAACTATTTTGTGCACATACGTTGAATAAAAAGAGGCGAGGTTATAACTCCAATCAAACTAATTCTGCAAACAGAGTCTTGGATGAGTAAATATAACAAAATTTGGATTACACCTACCTGTATAAGGTGAAATGTCCTACGTATTGTTGTTTTTCCCTATCATTGGCGTAGACCACGTACCAATAATCCCCTGTAGGAAGCGGATGTCCTTCATAGGTTCCGTCCCATTTCTGTACTTGATCAAGTCTGGCTATCACTCTACCATAACGGTCGTAGATGATCACATCAATATTAGGGAAGAACTCTCTATTTCTAGGATACCAATTATCATTCATACCGTCTCCATCGGGCGTAAAGAACGGAGGCATTTCCGGCATTCCCTCAAAATCAAAGGCCATCATAAAGTTGGCCTCGCAGCCATTACGGTCACGAACCATAACATTGACATTGGCATCTTGGTTAATGGTAAATGTATTGGTTTCCCCAAAGGATTCACCTTGGAAGAAATATTCATACCCTCCGAAACCTCCGGTTGCAATAGCCTTAATTTCTGTAGGACCCGTTTTGAGTACTTCCAAAGTCAATGGCTCATAAACCTCTATTTCAAACTCAACAAAAGTTACACAACCATTTTGATGGTAGATGAAAACCGTATGCTCGCCTTCTGGAAGATCACCAAAAGTTCTTTGCTCCGTGGCCAAACTAATGTCGTCCACATCCAATGAAAAGAGCAGGTCGTTGAGCATGGAATCGTCGGCAATGGAAACCGTGGCGGTACTATAAGGGAAGATCCCCTCACAGCCATACTCCACAATAGGTTCTGCCATCAATTCTATACCGAGCCCAATATCTGCAGTAACGTTGGTTTGACAACCATTGGAATCCCTTACAAAGACCACATAGGTTTCACCCCCTTGAAGGTTATCAAAGAACAAGCTGTCGTTTTGCTCAAAGTCAGCATCATCAGCAGAATTTACACTGGTGAAATAGGGTGCTGTACCACCTGTGACCTCCAAGGTCATGGTACCATCCATATCACCCAAACAAACTTCGGGCGTTGTTGATGCCACAGCCGCGATCAATTCCATAGGCTGGGTTATTTCCACCGTTCGGGTAATGGTACAACCCAAATCATCCTGGATGATCACATCATAGGTTCTGGGCGAAAGATCATCAAACGTCTTTCTATTTGGATTGGCTGGATCGTCTCCTTCAAAGAACTCACTCAAAGTATCAGAAATGGAATAACGGATGGCTCCGGTTCCTCCACTGGCTTCAATAATAATCTGTCCATTGGTATCACCATAACAGGCTACTGGAACGGCTTCCAAATACTCCAATACCAATGGCGGTTTTGGTTCTATAACAATGGGGTCCGAAATGGCCTCACATCCCCCACTCTGAGCATATACATAATAGGTGCCAGGCAATAAGTCCCTAAAAATCCCCGAGCTTTGTGCGGATCTTACCGTTGTTGCAGGTGTAGGTACTGGAGGTGTGTTCGAATTCAAAAGGGTATAGATATAGCTTCCAATACCTCCAAATGCTTCCGAGCGTATAATACCCGTTGCTTCACCAGCACAGTTTATGGTAGCGTTGGTCAGGTCAAGAGCAATGACCAAAGGTGCTGCCGGATCCAAGGAAATCTGGTTGGATTTCTCAAACGGACAACCGTTGGAATTCTGAACGTCATATTGGAAAGGTCCGGGATCAATGGTAATATCCGCCGCAATTTCAACGCTACTCAATCCAGCTCCAAAGGGTGTAAACGGATCCGATGTTCCCGCTCTTCTATAGAAATAGTCCACACCTACTTCCGGATTGGTCACGGTCAATTGCATCCTACCCAAATCCCCACAACCTGGAGGCTGTAGCTCCACCAATTCTGCAATCACAATTTCTGGATCTTGAACGGTTATCGGAACCGTGGTAAAACTACAATTCCAGCCATCAAAAATGGTAATGGTATAGTCCCCGGCAGACAAGTTGGCAAATGTTGGAATGGTCTGAAGTCCACTATTGGTTCCATCCGTTATCCTGTTCAATTGATACAAATAGTTTCCTGGACCTTGTCCTCCCGCCATATTGTAGGCTTCAATGATTCCATCATTGTCATTGTTACAACGCAAGGGTTGAACCACCTGAATATCTGCCGAAATTGGTACGGGCAATGGCAGGTTAATGGTTGTGCTTTCCTCACAGCCCCTAAAATCACGGATATTTACTGTATAGGTTCCCGTTGACAAATCTTGGAAAATAGGATTGGTATTGGGATAATCTACCAACACGGTAACACCGTCCGGAGCAATCAATTGGTACTCATAGGTTCCCCAACCTCCGTCTCCAGTGGCCGTAATTTCACCAAATCCAGGAACATTACAAGTCACCTCAGTGGTTTGCACCGCTGTTACGGTAAGTGGTCGGTCTGGAGACCTAACGGTAACCACATTACTAACCACATCACAATATGGATCATCCAAGGCTTCAATATGAACTACCAGGTTTCCAGCTGGCAGTCCCGAAATAATCTCTGGGCTATTGATCGGGGCATTGGTATCAAAACTACCTGTTACTCCAGTAGTGGTTTCCACTCCTGAATTATCCCTCGAGAAGACTTCATAATTATAAGTACCGCTATAATTGTTGATTGCCAAACTGATTTCACCATCGTTTCCATTGAAACAGGTTACCGGTCGTACCTCAGCTATGACAGCCTCAATATTATTGTATTCTGGCATGTTGATGGTAGCGGTCAAATAAGAACAACCTCCACTTCCCACGTCCGTCACTGCAAAGATGTAATCCCCTGGAGTAGAAATGTCCCAAGTTACCCTATCCGTTCCAGATGAACTTCTGGCTGGTTCGGAACCTAGCGGTAAAATCTCAACTTCATAGTTTCCTGGCCCTTCATTGACAATGATTTCGATAAATCCAGGGTTAACTCCGCTTCCAGAGGCATCACAGGATATAGGTCCTACATTATAACTAAAGGTGATATCCGTCGGTGTATTGATATTGACTGTGGTAGTCTCTTCACACCCACTCTGGTCCCTTGCGGTTAAAATGAAGGTTTGGTTTGTACCGTTGTCAATAACTTCAAAAACATTACTGGTCTGGAAGTTGGTACCATCAAACTGGGGTGTACCGTCATTTAAGCTATAGGTATAGGGTCCTGTTCCTGTAGGTGTTCCCGTTCCATCCCCATTGGTATCCGTGTAAACGGTTATGGTAGCCGTACTAAACTGATTGCTGGATGGGTTACAGCTGAATTCTGTGTGAATGGCATCTACCAACAACAAAGTAGGTTCTGCTATGATCACGTCTCCAGAACGATCTGTACAACCTCTATCCGAAACTACTTCCACTTGATAGGTATCTGGCGTAAGATTATCAAAGACAGGTGATGGTTGTGGACCAGCGATCACGGTAGTGCTAGCTCCATCATATAGAATATAGCTCAATGGAGTATCTGTATCCGAACCAGGTAGAAGTTCTACCGAAATGGTACCATCACCAGCTCCGTTACAGGAGATATCCGTACTTGGGGTTGCTGTTATCACTGGAGTATTTACCGTTGAAACATTCACAATGGCTTCATCCGAACATAACGGACTGGTATTGGAGCTTAAGTCCGTTACCAGAATGTTGTAATCTCCAGGCATTACATTAGTGAACACATTGGAGCTTTGGGCCGGACCTACATTCGCCAAGGTTCCTGCATCCCGCAATTGGAATTCAAAATTTCCACTACCCCCTGTGGTATTCACGGTAATCTCTCCATCACCGGCATTACAGGTAGGGAATGAAGTAGCATCCGCGGTTATCGCAAAGAAATCGAACACATCTGCATTTACTGTATTGATACATCCATTACCATCCCTTACGGTAATTACATAGCTACCTGGGTTGGGAACCACAAAATTGACACTGGTCTGGTATCCGCTTCCAATATCATACATAAAGGTTTCATGTGGCAATCCAGAACCTGTCGAAATAGGAGATAGCACCTCAATCTGATATCCGCTGGTTGCGGTACATTGATTTGTAACATCGATTGTTGGATTTGGCACTCCAGCTTCCTGGCTCACCGTTGCCGTTGTCATAGCTGTACAACCGTTTGCATCCTGTACATAGAAATCGTAGTTGGTCGGATATGGCCCTGGTATTTCAAAGGTAGTATCTGTATTGAATACCGTTGGAGCAGGATCTCCTGACGGCACATAGGCATATCCGAATGGAGTTCCTGAACCAATACCTCTAACGGTTACAAAGGCCCCAGCATTACAGGTTGCCTGTACATTACTATCGATAACAATGGATGGGGAACTAAAATCAATAAAGACCAAGGTACTTCCCGTACAACCGGTATTGTTATCTGTTACCAAAATCTGATAGTTCCCTGGCGCCAAACCAGTGAATGAATCATTGAAAGGAATTGCCACATTATTATGTGGAGTTGGGCCTGTAATGGTGGCTCCTGTATCTGTATTTTGAAGAGTAATGGTTAAATCTGCTGGGCTTGCAATTCCTGTCACTTCGTAATCAATTGCACCACTTCCCGCAACGTTACAGGAGGCTGTTGTAGCTGTAGCCATTACAGTTACTGGACTTGGAGCCGTAATCGGATCAATTTCCTCTATGTACGTACATCCCAAGGCATCCCTGACTTCAACAAAATAAGTCACTCCAAAGGTCACCATTGCGGAGAAATCATGGATATCAACACCATTAACGTTGGCTAGTACAAAAGTAGGGTCACCCACCAATCTAAATTCATAGGGCGCCGTACCTCCAGTGGCTTGTACGCGATAAGATATGAAAGGATCGGTACAAAGGGCTGGTGGTGGATCCAAAGGAATCAAATCCAGTGTGTTTTGGTCAATCACCACTGGGTCCCTGTCCTCACATCCTGTGGAATCGGTGGTTACGACGGTATAGTTTCCAGCAGGAAGATTTGGGAAGTTAACCGTTGTACTGGCGGTTCCCATGGAAGATGCCACTAAATTTCCTGCAACATCAAGTAACACATAGTCAAAGGGAGCTACACCATTATTGATGGTGGTTGAGATTGAACCCAATACAGATCCGGCCGAGCAGACTGCTGGAGACGGCGTAGCCGTGGCATCCAAGGCAGCACTTCCCCCAATGGTTACATCATAAGCTGGGCTAACACAGCCTCGGCTATCCCGAATAACAAACCCACCATGGGTTCCAGGTCCATAACCGGAGAATATATTTTGTGTTCCAAAAGTCACACCATTATCATTACTGAATTCATACGGAGGAATTCCCTGGGAAGTATCCGGAATCAGTTCCACAATACCACTATTAGCATCGCCACATTGTGTGTCCGTTCCTACCACCGAACCAGCAATGGTCTCCGGTGGCGTTATGGTAATCACGTTGGATTCTGTGGTACATCCCTGGGCATCGGTAATCATAAACTGATAAGTGGTATCCGAGATGATAGAACCATCATTGGGAACACTGTATATAAAGGAGGTTCCCGTAATATTGTTGTTGTCAGAGGTATAAGGTGCTCCATTGATACTGACTTCGTAAATGTCATAGTCTCCTCCTGAAGTGTATCCATTGGAAATGTTCACCTGAATCTGTCCTGGAGGTCCTGCACAATCCAACTCCTGAATGGTAACCGCGGTAGCCATTACCTGAGGTTCAATGGTCGCGGAAACGGTGTCTCTACAATCGTTGGCATCCACTACTTCTATGGTATAGTTGCCCGGAGTAAGACCAGAAAATGTATTACTGGCCCCCAAAGCTCCCCCATTGATACGATATTGATAAGGTGCTGTGCCCAGTGTTGCATTGACCACTAAGGTTGCTGCGTTGAAGTTATCGTAGCAAAAGTCGGAAGCACCCAAGTCCAATGTCAAGGCAGGGGCTTGCAATGAGGTTAGCGTAAAACTATCTGTAACAGTACAACCGTTGGCATCGGTAACACTGACTTGATACAAGCCATCTTGGGAAAGATTGGAAAAAACCCTTCCATTTTTTGGACCACGGGTGGATCCATCAGGTTGGGTCAAGGTATATCTATTACCACCCCAACCACCAACAGTGTTGATTCGTACGGAGCCAATGTTACCATTCTGACAACTCATATCGGTGACATCCAAACTGGAAATAGCGAAAGCCGTGGAGGGTTCTTCAATAGTTAGGGTAGCTGTATCCGTACAATTGGTATCCTCGTCGGTTACGGAGATCACATAATTACCTGCCGCCAAACCTGTAATAGGGATTATGCCCGCATTTTGCCCAGTGAATAGTGGACCACCATCAATACTATAGCTATAAGTGGTATTAAATCCGTCAACCAAATATCTTCCTTCCCCATCAGAATCACCTACACAGGTAACCACTTTGGTCTGTTGGGCTTGAACCCCAATGGAACTGATATCGGTTATGGCATAATTTTCATCGTAGGAACAGCCTTCATTGTCGGTAACCCTAAAGGTATAGGTTCCCAATCCCAGTCCGGTAAAGGTATCATTGGTTCCATTGTTGACTGCGCTTGCTGCCGGGGCAATAATTTCATAGGTATAAGGCCCTGTTCCCCCAGTTACCACAAGACCAACACTTGCAGTTGTGGTTATACAATCCAAACTGGAAATGGTAAAGGCTATGTCGGTAGGTTTATTCAGGGTATTGAATACAATATCCGGTAGGGGTTGCACACAACCATTGGCATCCCTCACCAAAGGAGTATAGGTTCCAACCCCCAAATTGGTAAATACATTTCCAGAACCAAATCCAGCACCAATGCTATACTCATAAGGTGCTGTACCTCCTGAGACACCCGAAATGGTGATTTGGCCTCCATTTTCGTTCAGGCAAGTTGGGGACGAATCCGGTGTTGCCGTGGCACTAATGGTAGAAGGTGTACCTACCGTAGCTGTTTGCGGTGTCGTGGTACATGAAAAGGAATCTTGTTCATATCGCAATACGATATCATAGGTACCAGGAGCCAAGTTGGAAAACACATTACTAATCTGATAATTGGCACCATTGTCAATACTGTACTCTATCTCGTATCCAAATCCGTTGGTCACATTTATGGTTATCCTTCCATCATTTGCTCCACCACAATTGGCGTCTTCTTCGGTAAAGTTGAACAAGGGTGGTGGTATGTCCTGAACGTCCACAGAGGCAGTTCTTTGACATCCGTTGGCATCTTCCACCAAAATATTGTAGGTGGCAGCAGAAGTAACCGAAAAAGTAGTCGAACCTGTATAAGTTGAGCTGAATGGACCTCCATCCACACTATAGCGGTATGGGGCAGTTCCTCCTGAAGTGGTTAAGTTGACATCTACCGAAGAGGCTCCACAGCCAAAACTGTCAGAAGCTGTAGCAGAAACATCTAATGGACTAATACCATTACCAATTTCGATTGGACCACCACCAGTAACCGTGGTCACCGTCTCAGAACAATCATTGGTGTCAACTCGAATGGAATAGGTCCCTGGACCAACATTGGCAAAGGTATAGCTGTCCGAGGCATTGGGACCAAAGGTATCAACCGTAATCCCATTTTTAATCAGCCTGTAGGTAAAGAATCCTGGAACGCCGGAGACCTGCACATCCACACTTCCCAACTCTCCACTACACAGAATATCGTTGGCCGTGACATCGACTGTGATATCCAAATCTTGAACATTAACGGTATTGGACGGGAAGACACAGGCACTGGCCGACACATTTTTCAAACGTACCCACACCATGTAATTCCCAGCAGTGGTTACATCAAAGAAAGGATCATCCTGATACGGACCTGCTGCACCACTTATGCTATATTCATAACCAGCCGGTACATTGGTTACTTCTACCCTACCTGGATTACCACAGATGATATCTTCGTGAATCAGTTGGGGATCCAACGGGTTCAAAGTGGATTTAAAATAAAAATACTGACCTGAATCCACTCGCACCCTAAATTCACCAGCAGATGACAAACTATAGGTTGCTCCAGTCCCTACTGTATTCCAAGTACAAGCTGCATTTATGGTTGGACAATCATCTACAACAGTTGGGGCACAAGTGTTGGTATCCAATTGTTGCCATTCGTAACTGCTACCGGATTGACTAAGGGTTAAAGTTCTAATATCACTGGTTCCACATAAGAAGAATTTGGCCAGTGTACTACCATCATTGGGGCATACCACCTCTTCGTTGGCTCCCTGAATAATAGTCATGAATATAGGAGCAGAAGCGGAAATTGCGTCGTGAACCTGAACCTTGGAGGATTGTACCTCCAATAATTCAGCTTTTTTGGCTTTACTAGTTCCAGAGACAGCATCTACCACCTTGGCAAATACCTTATTCACCTCTGTTTTTGCAAGTACTGTGGAACAAAAAATTGATATAAACACCAACAGCACGGCATATAGCAAATGCCTTGTTTTCTGTGGGAGCATAGGTTAAGTCTTGTTATGGTAGAATACGTCAGATTTGGGGTCTTAATATTCTAGATTGTAATTGTCTAAACTTATATTTTCTCGTTATCTTTCGACTACAGAAAGTCGCAGTTCATCTATAAAATCTATAATTTCAACGTTAAATTATGAAAAAAAGTGCCATTCTTCCTTATTTATTCGTTGTAATGCTTAATACATCTTGTGCCCAAAACTCCGATAAAGGCATAAATCTTCCCGAAAGTATTGATTTTACTACACATTTGGTAATTCAGGACATTCAAAACCCTTGGGGTATGGTATTTTTGCCAAATGGGGAAATTCTTGTTACCGAAAAATCAGGGAAATTATTCCATTATAAAGATGGAAATACCACTCAAATTTCAAACATTCCGAACATTTATGTCCGAGGACAAGGTGGGTTTTTGGATATTGAACTACACCCCAATTATGAGGAAAACGGGTGGATTTATTTTTCCTATGCATCTTCTGAAGGAAATGGCAAAGGTGGCAACACTGCAATTTCCAGAGCGAAGCTTTCGGGCAATCAGCTTACGGATCACCAACTCCTTTATAAAGCCGAACCCAATACAACCAAAGGACAACATTTTGGTTCCAGATTGGAATTTGACCGGGAGGGATACCTGTACTTTTCGGTAGGAGATCGTGGAAACAGGGATGTTAACCCACAAAGCATAAGGAGGGATGGTGGAAAAATCTATCGCATCCATGATGACGGCAGCATTCCAAAAGACAATCCTTTTGCAGATAAGTCAGGGGCGAAAACCGCTATCTACAGCTATGGCCATAGAAACCCGCAAGGTTTGATACTTCATCCCAATACCGGTAAATTATGGGAGCACGAGCATGGTCCCCGGGGAGGTGACGAAATCAACTTGGTACAAAAAGGCAAAAACTATGGCTGGCCAGTGATTACCTATGGCATTAACTATAGTGGTACAAAAATTACCGATGAAACCTCCAGACCAGGCATGGAACAACCTGTATATCAATGGACACCCTCCATTGGTCCAAGTGGTATGGCTTTTGTTTCTTCGGATAAATACCCTAAATGGAGCGGAAATCTTCTGGTAGGTTCCTTGGCATTTCAGTATCTGGAGCGTTTGGTCATTGAAAACAACAAAGTAGTCTACCGAGAGAAATTACTTGACGGCATGGGTCGTGTTCGAAATGTGAGACAAGCCCCAAACGGTTTTATCTATGTTGGGATAGAAGGAAAAGGAATCTATCGTTTGGATCCCAAATAATACCTGTTTGTTATTTCAAGGCCTCTATTGCATTCTTTACTGAGCCATGCTCTTTCAAAGCCTTTTGCGCTTCGTCATAATCCAATCCAAGCGCTTCCACTAGGTAGCGGGTACCGCGATCTACCAACTTATTGTTGCTCAGTTGCATGTTTACCATTTTATTCCCTTTCACCCTACCGGCACGAATCATCAAAGCAGTGGAAATCATGTTGAGTGCCAGTTTTTGGCTGGTACCACTTTTCATACGGGTACTCCCCGTCAAAAATTCAGGTCCCACGTTTATTTCGATGGGAACGTCAGCCAATTGAGCCAAAGGTGATCCAGGGTTGTTAGTGATCCCGCCCGTGAGAATCCCATGTTTTTTGGCATCTTCAATTCCTCCCAAAACATAAGGGGTGGTTCCCGAAGCGGCAATACCCACTAAAGAATCATTGGCATTTATATCATATTCCATTAAATCTTTCCATGCTTGTTGCGTATCATCCTCTGCGTGCTCCACAGATTTACGAATGGCAACATCGCCTCCGGCCATTAGACCTATGACCCGATCATGCGGCATCCCAAAGGTGGGTGGTATTTCCGAAGCATCCAGAATTCCCAACCGACCACTGGTACCTGCGCCAATATAAAACAGGCGTCCGCCTTTCTCAAAACGTTCCACAATACCATCAATAAGCTGGGCCAATTGAGGCAACACTTGCTCAACAGCTTCTGCAACCCTCTTATCTTCTTGGTTGATTCCTTCCAAAATTTCATTGGTGGACATCTTCTCCAAATGATCATGGTTGGAAGAACGCTCGGTAATTTTGATATAATCTGTCATATTATAATAGGTATAGGTCTTGATTTTTAAAACTTTCCAACAACGGATGCTCCGGATTCAATTCGGTAATCATGGTATCGATCATATTTAAATCGCAGGTTTTGAACCGATGTTGCGAATTCAATTTTTCTGAAATGCACAAAAGCACGGTTTTTTTGGAAGCTTGGATTACCGCTTTCTTGGTTTGGACAATATCCCAGTCAAATTCCGTTAACCCAAAAGCTGAGTCCACATAGCCCGTGCCAATGAAACTGTAATCTACCTTTATTTGGGATAGATTATGAATGGCATTGGAGCCGATGGCTATTTGAGAATCCTTGGACAACATCCCCCCGATGAAAATGGTCTCCACATTGGGTTTCCCCAAAAGTTCCATAGCTACTGGAAGACTAAGGGTAAAACAAGTCAAGTTAATGTTGGCAGGAAGCAATCTGGCCAATTCCAGGCAGGTTGTGCCCCCATCAATTAAAATAACACTGTTCTCTTTTAAAAAGGAAGTCGCCTTTTGGGCAATCAAAATCTTCTCCTCTAGGGCATATACATTGTTTCTCGCAGGGCTATGGTTTGCAAAACCGGTAGAAACTGCGCCTCCATGAACCTTGACCAACTTGTTCTCTCCATCCAGCTCCTTGACATCCCTTCGAACCGTATCTATGGAAACATCGAGTTTTTCCGCCAAATCGGTGAGCAGAACGCGGTTGTGAAGCTCCACTTCATTCAATATAGTATGCTGTCTTTCCTCTTTAAGCATGTAAGCAGCGTGTTAATTCAAGATCAAATGTAAAGAAAACAATCCCATTTTATGCTGTTTAATTCGAATTTAATGTTACCAAATGATTAAAAAAAGCAAAACATTGCAAAATACTTGCAAAAAACAGCAGTTTTTGATTTTATTTTCTATTTTTGCAGTTCAAAACCAGCAAATAATAGTAACCAAGCACATCGAAAATCAGGTTTCATGGAAACAGCAACAGTAAAAAAAGGAAAAGTGGATATCTCGTATAAACCAGCAGGGCGATTTGAGGAAACCCGTTTTGAAAAAATTCACAACATCATCTTTGAAAATTCTGCGGATGGCTCCGCCGTGGTGGCCAAGGAAATTGCGGACTTGATCAAAGAAAAGCAGGCAAAGGGTAAAACTTGCGTACTTGGATTGGCCACAGGCTCCTCTCCTATTCGCGTATACCGGGAATTGGTGCGAATGCACAATGAAGAAGGACTTAGTTTTTCCAATGTTATTTCCTTTAATCTGGATGAGTACCTGCCCATGGAAAAGGACAACAGACAGAGTTACCACTACTTTATGCATGAACACTTGTTCAATCATATCGATATAGACCCCAACAATGTTCATATCCCCAACGGAACGGTTACTGGCGATGCCATCATTGAGCACTGTTTGGATTATGAAAGAAAAATCAAGGAAGCTGGCGGACTGGATTTTCAGCTTTTGGGAATTGGACGAACGGGCCATATTGGATTTAACGAGCCTGGTTCCCACCACAATTCTGCAACAAGGGTCATTACCCTTGATCATATTACGCGCGTAGATGCTGCACCCGCATTCTTGGGTATAGATAATGTTCCTCGCAGAGCCATTACCATGGGAATTGCAACGGTAATGAGTGCCAAAAGAATTGTTTTGCTCGGATGGGGGCCAAACAAGGCAGATATCATCAAAAAAACCATAGAGGGCGAGATTTCCTCCCAGGTTCCTGCCACCTACCTTCAAGAACACACCAACTGTACCTTTGTTTTGGATACCGGAGCGGCCAGTGAACTTACACGTCACAAAACCCCATGGTTGGTGGATGAATCCCTTACCTGGAATGAGCAATTGACCGCCAAGGCCATAGTTTGGTTGTGCCGACAAACGGGAAAATCCATTTTAAGCCTGACCGATAAGGATTACAACGATAATGGAATGTCAGGTCTCCTAACCTCCCAAGAATCGTATGACCTAAACATTAAAATGTTCAACCGATTGCAGCATACCATAACGGGATGGCCTGGAGGTAAACCCAATGCTGATGATACCAATAGACCTGAAAGGGCACTACCGGAAAGCAAACGGGTCATCATTTTTAGCCCCCACCCTGATGACGATGTCATTTCCATGGGAGGTACTTTTGACCGATTGGTTCAGCAAGGTCATGAGGTTCATGTGGCCTATCAAACTTCTGGAAATATCGCCGTATCGGATACCGAAGCTTTGAAATTTGCGGAAATTGCCAAATCCATCAACCCTTCGGAGGAAGCCCAAACCATTATCGATTCCATAAAAGCAAAAAAAGAAGCTGATTTTGACCCGCTTGAGGTAAGAAAATTGAAAGGAAACATCAGGCGTGGTGAATCTTTTGCTGCCACCCGTTACTTTGGGTTGGATGATGCCAATGTGCACTTTTTAGATCTTCCCTTTTATGAAACAGGGGCTATCAAGAAAAACGATCTTTCGGATGCCGATGTACAAATAATGGTAGACCTTATCAAAAGCATTAAACCGCATCAAATTTACGCTGCGGGTGACCTGGCCGACCCACACGGTACGCACAAGACCTGTTTGGACGCCTTGTTTGCTGCCTTGGAAGAATTAAAGGGGGAATCCTATATGGATGATTGCTGGGTATGGCTGTACAGAGGTGCTTGGCATGAATGGGACACCCACGAAATTGAAATGGCAGTCCCTATGAGTCCTGATCAGGTGCTCCGTAAAAGATTGGCCATATTCTGTCACCAGTCACAAAAAGACGGGGTCATGTTCCAAGGTGATGATTCCAGAGAGTTCTGGATGAGAGCCGAAGAGCGCAATAAGGATACCGCAAGAAAATACAACCAATTGGGAATGGCAGAGTACGAAGCCATGGAAGGATTTGTACGGTACAATTTCAAATAATCCATATAAAAAAGGCCTACTTTTATTGAAGAGTAGGCCTTTTTCTTTATCCATGCGCAACATTGCATATTTAATCTTCCCAGTTCTTTTCATTTCCTGTTCTATATTCAGAACCACAACCACTGCCCCCAAAACTGAATTTAGAGGGGTTTGGATCGCTACGGTGGCCAACATTGACTGGCCCAAAAACCCCAATGGCAATACAGCCAAAAAGAAAGCGGATTTTATCCGCATTTTGGATTTCTACGAAGACCTTAATTTTAATGCCGCCATTGTTCAGATTAGGACCGCAGGAGATGCTTTGTATCCCTCCCAACTTTCCCCATGGTCCAAATATTTGACAGGGAAACAAGGCAAACCTCCAAAAGAATTTGAAAATCCTTTGCACTGGATGATTGAGGAAACACACAAACGTGGAATGGAATTCCATGCTTGGTTGAATCCCTATCGTGCAACGGTAGATTTGGACACCCTTTCGCTTTCCAATGAGCACGATTTTTACCAACATCCAGAATGGATGGTAAAGTATGGCAAGAAGTATTACTACAATCCTGGTCTACCCGAAGTAAGGGAGAAGTTCAATACAATTATTGCCGAGTTGGTTCAAAATTATCAGGTTGATGCCATTCATTTTGACGACTATTTCTATCCCTACAAAATCAAAGGAGAGGTCTTTAATGATTCCATCGCCTACAAAAAATTTGGCCTTCCCAATCAAAATTTGGAGGATTGGAGGCGAAGCAATGTCGATTCCCTGGTTAAGAATGTCCACAGCACCATAAAAAAGCACAAACCCTGGGTACAATTTGGAATTAGTCCCTTTGGCGTTTGGAAAAACAGGGATACGGATCCCAAGGGTTCGGACACCAAAGCAGGACAGACTACTTATGAAGATCTTTATGCCGATCCACTTCTTTGGACCGAGAAGGGTTGGCTGGATTATCTGGCTCCGCAAGTGTATTGGAGTATGGACTACCCTGTTGCATCACATCGGATTATTACCCAGTGGTGGGCCAACAACTCAAAGGGCTCCCAATTGTATATTGGGAATGGCACCTACAAAATCAAAAACAATTCGGATAAAGCTTGGAAACGCAGAAACGAAATCCCCAAACAACTTCATCTAGCTAGAAACCAGGATAAGATTGATGGCAACATTTTTTTTAGTGCCAAATCTTTAATGGGTAAACATGATAGGGTCGTAAACACCCTAAAGCGCAAATTTTATCCCTTGCCTTCCCACAATCCGGTTGGATTGGTTAAAACCAAGAGGGAGATTTTACAACCATCCCTGGCATCCTACAACAGGCACAACAAGGTTCTGGAACTTTGCATTTCGCACAATGACTCCGTACCAAGATTCCTTAACCTCTATCGGTCAAAGAGTGGTTTTGAAAGGGAGGATGCCACCTTGAGCAGGAAAAAGTACTTATCCGAAGGCGAACAAAGTATATGTTTGGAAGCAAACAACATTAAAAGTCCCATGGGCATTACCATATCTGACGCCTACGGAAACGAAAGCGAGGTATTGTTGATCCAAACACCATAAAATCAAAATCCTATGAAGTTAACTTAGATGAGCATCGCAAAGAAAGACAAAAGAGCCTGGGTCTGGGTACCCATCCTTTATTTTACCCAGGGTATTCCCTATATCCTTATTGTAACGGTTTCGGTAATCATGTACAAACGTTTGGGCGTTGGCAATGCCGAAATTGGACTATACACCAGCTGGCTCTATTTGCCATGGGTATTGAAACCCATTTGGAGTCCTTTCGTGGATTTAAACGGCACTAAACGAAAATGGTTTTTGGCCATGCAACTGCTTGTTTCCCTGGCCTTTCTGGGCATAGGACTTTCGTTACCCACCAATGCGTTCTTTGTGGTTTCCCTTGCATTTTTCTGGATGGCCGCCTTTGCTTCGGCAACCAACGACATTGCCTCGGACGGATATTATATGATAGGTCTCACCCAAAAAAAACAGTCCTTTTTTATCGGGATGCGAAGTACTTTTTATCGTTTGGCCATGGTGACAGGACAAGGACTTCTGGTCATTTTTGCAGGCTTTCTTGAAAACAGATATGGGGATAACACCAAAGCGTGGTCGCTCACCATGATTTGTGCAGCCGTTCTCATGCTTATTCTCACCATTTCCAATTTCTTTGCTGCACCCAAGTTTGAAACTGCTCCCAATCAAAACTCGGACAAGCCCAACAATTTTTGGGAAGTATTTGCTTCGTTCTTCAGAAAAAAACAGATTGGCATCGCCTTGTTGTTTATACTTACCTATCGGTTGGGAGAATCGCAATTGGTAAAAATGGCCTCCCCTTTTCTTTTGGATGAAAAAGAAGTGGGCGGATTGGCTTATTCCACAGAGGCCGTAGGAACCATTTACGGAACCGTGGGAGTAATCATGCTTTCTTTGGGTGGGATCATTGGGGGAATTTTAATTTCTAGGGATGGACTTAAAAAGTGGATGCTCCCCATGCTATTATCCCTAAACCTGCCCAATATCCTCTATGCCATGCTGGCGATTACCAAAACCTCCAGTCTGGTTGCTGTGGTGGGAACTGTAGTGGTAGAGCAATTTGGTTATGGATTTGGGTTCGCTGCTTTTTTGATCTATCTCATCTATGTTGCTGAAGGAGCTTCCAAAACCTCCCACTATGCCATCGCAACAGGTTTTATGGCCTTGGGAATGATGCTTCCTGGAATGTTGAGTGGTTATATCCAAGAATGGCTGGGTTATGATGGATTCTTTGTTTGGGTCGTCATTGCAGCCTTACCAGCATTTTTGTTGCTTAAATTTTTGAAGTACCCTGCCGATTACGGAAAGAAAAGTGCCATTACCCATGAATGATCTACTATCCAAATACGAAGAAGCCAAAAACCAACTCACCTTAAAGCAAAAAGTGGGGCAATTGTTTATGCCTGCGGCATTTATAAATGATACGGAAGAGGAGGTTCAAAAATTGGAGTATTTGATTAATACATTGGACATTGGTGCCATATGTTTCTTCCATAGCAGGGCCAGTGCTGCTACAAATTTTGAAGGCAAAAAGAAAGTAGTTCACAACGAAAAGAGCTACAATCGTTTGTTACAACTCATAGAGCGGTATCAAAAAGCGGCAAACATTCCTTTGCTTATCGCCATTGACGCCGAATGGGGGTTGGCCATGCGTATTGAAAACACGCCACAATATCCGTATGCCATTACCCTGGGGGCCATTCAGGAACAACCTAATTTGCTGTTTGATGTTGGAAAGCATATTGGTTTGGATTGTCTTAATGCCGGTGTACATTGGAACCTCTCTCCCGTTGTTGACATCAACAACAATCCAGAAAATCCTGTCATAGGGTATAGATCCTTTGGTGATGATAAGGACAGTGTCACTTCCAAATCTTTAGCCTATATCCAAGGAATGTCCAGTGTTGGGGTTCTAAATTCCGTTAAACATTTTCCAGGGCATGGGGATACGGCAACGGATTCCCACTTGGGACTGCCCGTCATTGACAAATCCAAGGAAATCCTAATGGAAAACGAGCTTTTCCCTTTTATAAAGCACATTCAAGAAGGTGTTGATTCAGTTATGATGGGACACTTGTCCATACCATCGCTGGACGAATCAGGGAATCCATCCACAACTTCCTATCCCATAATTACAGAACTTCTCAGAAATGAATTGGGCTTTAATGGAGTGATTATTTCTGATGCCCTGAACATGCATGCCGTCTCCAAACAATATACCGTAAAGGGAACCTTGGAGGCCGCTGCATTCAAGGCTGGAATGGATATGATGTGTTTTACCGAATATCCTACAGAGGGTATAGCCGAAATATTGAAATCTGCTACTACGGAACGTATAGAAGAAAGCTTCAAAAGGGTATGGCAACTGAAGGAAAAAGCTTTTTTGGACCATCCTTCCAAACAGGCACCAAATCCCGTGGCAGAAGAGGGGTTAAATCGGAAGTTAGCCCTTTTCGCGTTGACGGAATGCTATGGAGATACTAATGGGGTTCGGATGCTAAAAGCTGGTCAATTTCTCAACCTTTCCATAGGTAGCCCTGCTGAAAATTTGTTTTCCAAATCCATTGAGAACACTTTTGACAAGCAGCACCATCATGTGAAATCTGAAAACTTAACGGACATAAAGCAATTGGTAGCTTCCAATGAAAATGTAGTTTTGGCCTTGTTTCCGCCCGCTGTTAAACCCAAGGGGGCATTTGGACTTGAAGCTCCGATACTGGAATTTATCCGTGAATTAATTTCCCAGAAAAATGTTCTGATTTATCTGTTCGGAAATCCATATGTGAGCAACATTCTAGGATTGGAGGTAAATTCAAACCTAGTGATTGCCTATCAAGATTTTAAAGTGTTCCAAAAGGTGGCCTTTGAACATTTCCAAAATAAATTTGAAGCTAAAGGAAAGCTTCCTTTTCAGATGAAATCTGCTTTTCACCACTAATCAAAAAACACCCAGATGAAGAAGTATCAGGTTTTAGGATTAATGTCGGGCACTTCCCTAGATGGGTTGGACTTGGCCTTTTGCCATTTATGGGAAGGTGCGAGGGGATGGGAATTTTCATTGGAAAAAACAAAGGATGTTTCCTATGACCTTCAATTGAGAGACCAACTAAAGAATGCCATCCGTCTTTCCGAGCAGAATCATGAGCAGTTACACAAAAACTACGGTATTTGGCTGGGAAAACAGGCCTTGGAGTTCTTAAAAGAGCATGATTTGGATGTTGATTTTATAGCCAGTCATGGGCATACTTCACACCATAGACCTGAGGAAGGATATACCTTCCAATTGGGAGATGGGCAGTTGCTTGCCAATAATTCAAAAAAGAAGGTCATCTGTGATTTCAGGACCAAAGATGTTTCTCTGGGTGGTCAAGGTGCACCCCTGGTACCTATAGGAGACCGATTGCTGTTTCATAAATATGATTTTTGCCTGAATCTGGGAGGAATCAGTAATATGTCTTTTGAAAAAGATGGTCAAAGAATTGCCTATGATATTGGCTTGGCCAACATGCCCTTGAACTTTATCACAGCGAAGTTGGGAATGGTCTATGATGAAGATGGAAAGTTGGCCCGATCTGGAAATTTGGATAATCAGCTATTGGAGCAATTGAACGCATTGTCCTATTACCAACTTCCCCATCCAAAATCCACAGGCTATGAATGGTTCACTGAGGAAATTGTTCCCTTAATTGAATCCTCAAAGGCAAGCCATGCTGATTTGTTGCACACCTTCATCCATCATAACTGCGAACAAATTGCTTTGGAAGTACAAAAACATGCCACTGGGACAAAGCAAAAAATGCTCGTTACTGGCGGGGGAGCCTTAAATAGTTTCTTTAAAGAAACCTTGCAAGAAAAGTTGGGACAAACCATTGAAATCCATTCACCGTCCCCAACACTCATTGCCTATAAAGAAGCGCTTGTATTCGCCCTAATGGGTGTTCTTAAAGAACAGAGCAAAACCAATGTGTTAAGTTCCGTTACCGGAGCACAGAAAGACTCCTGTAGTGGTGAAATTTTCTACCCACAAGCTTAGTTGGTCAATGCCACCCGTCCGCGTTTTCTGGTGGAAATGACAAGAAGCAAGGATGCAATCCCGCAAATGGCCAACCCTGCGAAAAGGGGCCAAACACTATCAGCGATGAAATCCCCGATAAAAGTTGCAATTGGAATGGCCAACAGGGTGGATACAAAACCATTGATGGCAGCTCCTATCCCCGCAATGTGTCCAATAGGTTCCATGGCGATGGAACGATAATTTCCCCACATAAAACCAAGGCAAAAAAACTGAATGGAAAGGAATCCCACCAAAATGTAGATATTGGGATTGGGTGTTCCCCAAAACAGCAATACATAAAGAATGGCTATCCCACAAAACACCGCAAGAGCCAAGACAGACAGTTTTCGCATACCATAGCGCATTACTAAAGTACCGTTCATAAAGGTGGACAAGCCAATGGAAATAGCCAAACCAGCAAATATGTATGGAAAGGCCTCCTTGAGGTCGTATTGATTCTCAAAAATGTGTTGGGAAGAACTTAAATACACCAAAAACGCTCCAGTGACCAAGCCTGAGATGAAGGTAAAGATAACGGTATCCCTATATTTAAAGAATTCACGAACCCCATCTACAAATACGTGACGCGTAAACGGAATCTTGTATTCCGGTTTCAGCGTTTCCGGCTGCCTTTTCCAAAACCACAGGGCCACCACAAGGGCAAAAAAGAGCTGGATATAAAAAATAGCTTCCCATCCAAAAGCGTCCAAAATGAGTTTACCTATAGCGGGTGCGATCACCGGAATCAGAATAAAAAAAGCGACCACAAATGACATTATCTTGGCCATGTAATCTCCTTTGTACGTATCCCTAATAATCGAAATGGCCAAAGTTCTGGGTGCCGATAGTCCAATACCTTGTAAAATTCTTCCTAAAACCATCACCTCCAAAGAGGGAGCCCAAACACAGATTACACTGGCTATGGCAAACAAAACAAATCCCAAGTAAACCACAGGTTTTCTGCCATAGCAATCCGAAAGAGGACCAAAAATCAGCTGTCCCACCCCAAGTCCCAAAAAAATCATGGTCACCAACAGTTGGTTATCTGTTGAACTGTAGCTATGAATAGCCTCCCCAATATTTGAAATAGCAGGTAAAAGGGCATCAATGGCCAAGGCCACAATGGACATCAAGGCGGCCATCATGGCTATGAATTCGAAGTTAGGTTTTTGGGTCTCTTTTTGCATTTGGCAAAATTAGGCATCCCCAAGAAATCAATGAAGTATTTATGATAGTATTAATGTTATGTTTTATAGTCAAAAGTTATAATACAATTAAGTCTTTCAAATCCTATCTGAACTCCTTAGAGTTTTTTCTTTGGCCCCGAAAACCTAGTCCCAAATATCCCGCTAATGCCTATATTTAGTGTCAGGTCGAGCGCAGTCGAGACCTAACGCCCATGAAATCTTATTACGTTTACATCTTACTTTGTGCTGATGGACTTACCTATACAGGTATTACCTGTAATTTGGCTAGAAGATTGGAGGAACATCAACACGGATTGAATAAGGACAGCTTTACATATAAACGAAGACCTATCAAATTGATATTTCAACAACAGTTCAATGATGTGCTACAAGCTATTTATTTCGAGAAGAAAATCAAAAAATGGAGCGCCCAAAAGAAACTGGCTTTGGCTCGTGGAAATTTTGACCTGCTCCAAATTCTAACTGAATGCAGGAATGCATCACATTACAAGTATAAGCCAGAATGCGAATGAGGTCTCGACTGCGCTCGACCCGACATTCTTAATGAATTTTAATGGTCTGAATGCCTATATTTGATTAAACTACAGGGTGATGGATACATTGAAAACATTGGTAGTAGGCTGTGGTAATATGGGAACCTCCCATGCCCGTGCCTATCATAAATTGGAAGGGTTTGAAATTGTTGGACTGGTAAGTAGAGGAGCTAAAAGTCGGGAACAGCTATCCCAAGAATTAAATGGAATCCCAACATATTCCGATTATGACCAGGCCCTAGAACAGACAAAACCGGATGTGGTCTCCATCAATACTTATCCCGACACCCATTTTGATTACGTGAAGAAGGCATTGCAAGCCGACTCCCATGTATTTGTGGAAAAGCCCCTTGCCCTTACGGTGAAAGAGGCTCAGGGTTTGGTAGAACTGGCACAAAAGCAAAAGAAGAAGATGGTAGTAGGGTACATTCTTCGTGTTCATCCAACCTGGACCCAATTTGTACAAATGGCTCAAACCCTGGGCAAACCGTTGGTGATGCGAATGAACCTAAATCAGCAAAGTGCAGGGGAGCAATGGTACACCCACAAACAATTGATGCAATCCATGTCCCCCATTGTGGACTGCGGTGTGCATTATGTGGATATTATGTGTTCCATGACCCGATCCAATCCCGTAAGTGTTTCGGCTATTGGCGCTCGTTTGTCAGGTGAGGTTGATGACCAAATGTACAATTACGGACAGTTGCAAGTACGTTTTGAAGATGGCTCCGTAGGATGGTACGAAGCAGGTTGGGGACCTATGATGAGCGAGAATGCCTTTTTTATCAAGGATGTGATCGGGCCAAAGGGTTGTGTTTCCATCAGTGATGCAGATAAGGGAGCCTCAGAAGATATTGAGGGGCATACAAAAACGGGAAGTTTAAAACTACATCACAGTACTTTGGACGCGGATGGTCACTTTGCCAAAAAAGACGAGATAATAAACACCGCGGATGAACCTGACCATGACCAACTTTGTCTTTTGGAACAAGAATACTTGTTGGACGCCATCACGAACGACCGCGACCTTACCGACCATTTGAATGATGCGGTCAACAGTTTAAAAATTGTTTTGGCCGCTGATGAATCTGTAAAAACGGGTAAAACTGTTAATTTATAATCTCGCCCAGCTTATTCCTTGGATCACAATGGAATATTTCCATGCTTCTTTTTTGGGGCCGCAACCTCCTTTTTCTCAAGCATGGCATAAGCCTTCAACAATTTTCTTCTGGTATTTTTGGGTAGGATTATTTCATCAATAAATCCGCGGCGTGCTGCCCTATATGGGTTGGCAAACTTGTCCGCATATTCCGCTTCTTTCTCCTTCAACTTGGCCTCTGGGTCATCAGCTGCAGCAATTTCCCGTCTAAAAATTATCTCACTGGCTCCCTTGGCACCCATTACCGCAATTTCGGCTGTGGGCCATGCAAAGTTAAAATCAGCTCCGATATGTTTGGAGTTCATCACATCATAGGCTCCGCCGTAGGCCTTACGGGTAATTACGGTAACCCGAGGCACCGTAGCCTCACTCAAGGCATAAAGA
Organism: Flagellimonas sp.; assembly: GCF_965215805.1. Taxonomy (GTDB): domain Bacteria; phylum Bacteroidota; class Bacteroidia; order Flavobacteriales; family Flavobacteriaceae; genus Flagellimonas. Next base: position 4,005,524 of record NZ_OZ244124.1, read on the forward strand.
AGCTTGGCGCCGTGCATGATAATTCCCGACCATTCCTGATCCGTTCCCGGTAAAAATCCAGGAACATCCACCAAAACCAACAACGGAATATTGAAAGCATCACAAAAACGGGTGAACCGTGCGGCCTTTCGGGAGCTTTTTACGCCAAGAACCCCCGCTAAAAACATAGGTTGATTAGCAATAATTCCAATGCTCCTGCCCCCTAATCTGGCAAAACCAACAATAATATTCTCCGCATAATCCTTATGGATTTCATAGAACGAATCGTGGTCAATAATACCATTGATCACATCGTGCATATCGTAAGGTTTGTTGGGGTTGTCGGGAACAATGTTCGAAAGTTCTTCCCGTACTTCTTCTCCCAACTCATAATCCAACTTCCTTGCGGTTTCCTTATTGTTTTGGGGCAGATACTCCAACAGTTTCCGAATATCATCCAAACAGGAAGCATCATTGGACGATGTTTTATGTGCCACCCCAGATTTAACCGCATGGGTTGTAGCGCCTCCCAATTCTTCCGAAGTTACCTCCTCATTGGTCACGGTTTTGACCACGTTTGGCCCAGTTACAAACATATAGCTGGTTTCTTCCACCATCACAATGAAATCCGTCATGGCGGGGGAATACACCGCACCTCCCGCACAGGGGCCCATCACCGCAGAAATTTGAGGTATAACCCCAGAAGCTTGAACATTTCTGTAGAAAATATCCGCATAGCCTCCCAACGACCGAACCCCTTCCTGGATTCTTGCACCTCCCGAATCGTTCAAACCGATAATGGGTGCACCTACCTTCATCGCCAAATCCATCACCTTACAGATTTTCTCTGCATGGGTCTCGGACAAAGCCCCACCAAAAACTGTAAAATCCTGGGCATATACATAGACCAATCTGCCGTGAACGGTTCCATAGCCAGTAACTACCCCATCGCCATAATATTGCTCCTTGTCCATACCAAAATCGGTAGTCCGATGCGTCACCAAAATGCCCATCTCCTCAAAGGAGCCTTCGTCCAGTAAGTAGTGGATACGTTCCCTAGCGGTTAGTTTTTTCTTTTGATGTTGTTTTTCGATACGTTTTTCCCCACCGCCTAAATGGGCTTCGGCCAGCTTGTTGTTTAGCGTTTTTATCTTGGAATCCATATGCTTTAGTTTGTAGGTAGTTGAACTATTTTTTGATCATCTAGAAATTGGCGTAAAGCCATTATCGCTGCCATTTCTGCTTCTTTGGATTTTCGTTCCAAAATCAACTCAGGCGAATAATGATCTTTTACAAAATGGGTGTCAAAATTCCCAGAACGGAACGCCTCATGCTCCATAACAAAGGCTCCAAAAGGTAAGGTGGTTTGCACCCCTTGGACTTTGTAATCCCGTATGGCTTCCAACATCAGTTCAATGGACTCCTCTCGGGTTTTACCGTAGGTAATCAACTTGGAAAGCATAGGGTCGTAATAAATAGGAATGTCCATTCCTTCCTCAAAACCGTTGTCTACCCGAATGCCCTCACCAACCGGCAATTGATAGGTTTCCAAGGTTCCCACACTGGGTAAGAAATCGTTTAGGGGGTCTTCCGCGTAAACCCTCAATTCCATGGCATGTCCCTGAATTTTCAAGTCCTCCTGTTTCAATGGCAATGCTTCTCCCCTAGCCACTTTTATCTGCAGCTCCACAAGATCAACTCCCGAAATTAGCTCCGTAACCGGATGCTCCACTTGCAATCGGGTGTTCATTTCCAAGAAATAGAAATTAAGGTCGGCATCCATTAAAAACTCCACTGTACCGGCGCCAATATAATCGCAAGCTTTAGCTACTTTAGTAGCCGCCACGCCCATGGCTTCCCGAAGTTCTGGGGTCAAAATGGACGAAGGTGCCTCTTCCACAACCTTTTGGTGCCGCCTTTGAATACTACATTCCCGTTCAAAAAAATGCAGCACATTCCCGTGGGTATCCGCCATCACCTGAATTTCGATATGGCGAGGGGAAGTGACATATTTCTCCACAAAAACAGAACCGTCACCAAAAGCAGAAGTAGCCTCACTAATGGCCCTTTCCATTCCCGATTTCAAATCTTCTTCCTTTTCTATGATGCGCATTCCCTTACCTCCCCCACCTGCAGAAGCCTTGATCAGAACGGGGTATCCAATTTCAAGGGCAATTTCCTGGGCCTTTGCCACATCGGTAATGGCTTCATCAATGCCCGGAACCATCGGAATATCGTAGGCCTTAACTGCTTCCTTAGCCGCAAGTTTGCTTCCCATGATTCGTATAGCTTTCGATTTTGGGCCGATAAACGTAATTCCGTTTTGTTCCACAGCCTCTGCAAAATCCGCATTTTCACTTAGGAATCCATAGCCTGGATGTATGCCATCCACATGACGCTCTTTGGCCACAGCAATGATTTTATCCCCCAACAAATAGGATTGGTTGGAAGGTGCTTCCCCAATACAAACGGCCTCATCAGCAAACCTCACATGGGGTGCATTTCTATCGGCCGTAGAAAAGACGGCCACGGTGCGTATTCCCATTTTCTTGGCGGTTCGCATTACCCTAAGGGCAATCTCGCCCCTATTGGCAACTAGTATTTTTTTCATATCAAGACTTATTCAAATTCTACAAGCAATTGTTGTTTCTCTACGGCATCCCCAACTTTAACGGCAATTTTTTTGATGACCCCTTTTCGTGGCGAAGTAATTATGTTTTCCATTTTCATGGCTTCCAAAACTACCAATTGGTCATCCTCAGCCACTTCCTGGCCTTCTTCAATCGAAATATCCAAAATCAATCCAGGCATGGGTGCTGCTATGGAGTTGATACTTTTGGCACCGTTGGAAGCAAATCCCATTTTTTGGATAAGCTTGTCCAGCGGGGTCTGAATTTCCGCTTGATACTCGGTACCGTTTACCTTAACGGTATACAGTCGCTGATTCCCGTTGGTCTTGGGAATCTCAATATGATAAGAGATGCCATCCTTCAAAATATGAAAAGCGCCATCCCCCGTTTTTAGGGAATCCATAGAAGAAATTTCGTCTTTGGATAACTGAAATTCAAGGTCTCCATCGACCTTGACTGTAAAGGAATTGTCCATAAAGAATGTGCTCATGGGTTGTCAATATAAATATAAGATTAAAGCGGTATTCCAAGGCAAAGCTATGGTTAATTACTTTCTGGAATCATGACAATAATCATTCATGGAATGGCAAAAAGAAGCTAACTATGCAGTTGTATTGGCAGATTGAAAAATGTATCAAATGCTTACTTTTGGGATTAAAATTATCATTATGCTGATCTTGGGAATTGCCGGGGGCACCGGTTGCGGTAAAACCACAGTGGTTAATCAAATTGTTGAGGAACTACCCGATAATGAAGTGGGTGTTATTTCACAGGATTCTTATTATAATGACCTCTCCCATTTGACCAAGAAAGAACGTGGTCAAATCAACTTTGACCATCCCAACTCCATAGATTTTGAATTGTTGATTTCCCACTTGCAGCAACTAAGGGAGGGTAAGTCCATCCATAAACCCATTTATTCGTTTGTGGAGGAAACCCGTTTGGAAGATACGATTTTGACCCATCCAAGAAAGGTGATGATCGTGGAAGGAATTTTGGTATTGAGCAATCCGCTGTTGCGTGAAATGTTTGACATCAAAATCTACGTCCATGCCGATTCCGATGAACGGCTGATTCGGAGGTTGCAACGGGATATTAGAGAACGAGGACATGATCTGGACAAGGTTCTGACGCGTTACCAGACAGCTGTAAAACCCATGCACCAACAGTTTATTGAACCCTCAAAGGAGTTTGCGGACATCATCATCCCCAACAACCACTATAATACGGTGGCGGTAGATATGGTTCGTACCATTATTAATGAAAGATTAGGCTAATATGCTGATTCACGATCTGTACAACAAGAAGTGGTTCAAATTTATGCGGAACATTTATGTTCTGGTCCTGACAGCATTTGCCATATGGATGATTTTCTTTGATGCCAATTCCTTGCTTATTCATCGGGAATTGAACCAGGAAATTAAAAAGTTGGAAAAACAAAAGGAATTTTTGGAAGGGGAAATTGAACATGACAAGCTCATTCTGGACAAACTTTCCGACCAAGAAGAACTAGAGAAATTTGCTCGTGAAAAATACTATATGAAGAAGGAAAACGAGGAGATTTTTCTTATTGAATACGAGGATAGTCTTAAGACCAAAAAAAATGAATAGTCCCAATTTATTTAATGAATTCCCTCAAGTGTCTTCCAAACAATGGAAGCAAAAAATCCAGTACGATCTAAAAGGAGCAGATTATAATGAAACTTTGATCTGGGAATCCTTGGAGGGTATCAAGGTTAAACCTTATTACCATTCTGAAGATGTAGAAAACCTAAAATCATTTCAGCAAAAAGGGTCATCGGAATGGAAGATTGGGCAGCCCATATATGCAGGAAATTTTTCCCTGGCCAACAAAACAGCCATAGACAGCCTGAAACGTGGTGCTGAAAGCCTTGTTTTCACCATTCCAGATCAGGATTTGGATATAGCCTCCTTGTTTCAAGGTATTGATTTATCAAAATATCCGTTGCATTTAAACTTTGAAACCCTTGATAAAAATGTCATACAAGAGTTCCTTGAATTTCTGAAAGGAAAATCCACCTCTGTCTTCTTCCACTTAGACTTAATTGGTCATTTGGGGAAAACCGGAAATTGGTACCAAAATTTGGAAAAGGACCACCAAATACTGGAAGATATCCATGCCATGGTATCCAAGTTTGACAACTTTAGTGTTTTAAGTGTAGCTATTTCCCATTATCAAAATTCGGGGGCGAACATGGTGCAGCAATTGGCCTATGGTCTTGCCCATGCCAACGAGTATCTCAATCATTTTTCCAATACCGCTTCAACCTCATCGAAGAACATATTTCCCATCACTTTTAAAGTATCTGTGGGAAGCAACTACTTCTTCGAAATTGCCAAGCTAAGAGCCTTACGATGGTTGTGGCAGACGCTGGCCAAAAACTATGGTATAACATCGGATTGCCATGTTTTGGCTTTTCCCACCCAACGCAATAAAACTCTATATGATTACAATGTAAATATGCTTCGTAGCACATCGGAATGTATGTCCGCTGTCTTGGGTGGTGCGGATACCGTGCATAACCAAGCCTACGATGCCATTTATCATAAAGACAATGAATTTGGGGATAGAATAGCTCGGAACCAGCTCCTGCTTTTAAAGGATGAAAGCTATTTTGGGAATGGGGCCAAAGCGGCAGGCGGCACCTATTATATTGAGTCGCTTACCCAACAGCTGGCAGAAAAAGCATTGGTATTGTTCAAGCAAATTGAAAGTTCAGGAGGATTTTTAAGCGAGCTAAAAAAGGGCAACATACAGCGAAAAATCAAGGAAAGTGCCGACAAGGAACAAGGCTTGTTCAACGACGGGAATATCGTGCTTTTAGGAACCAATAAATTCCAAAATCCACAGGACAGAATGAAGGATGATATGGAGCTCTACCCCTTTGTAAAAAAACAGGCTCGAAAGACGTTAATTGAGCCGATCATAGCAAGGCGGCTAGCGGAACAGATGGAAATAAAACGATTGGACGATGAGTAGAAAAGACGTTTCCCAACTTGAATTAGTGGATGTAAAACATCCAAATACTGATGTAACAGCTAATCAGACTTCTGATTTTGCAGCAGGCATCCCTCCCTTCCTTAGAGGGCCGTATTCCACTATGTACGTACGCAGACCATGGACTATCCGCCAATACGCTGGATTCTCTACAGCTGAGGAAAGCAATGCGTTTTATAGAAGGAATTTGGAAGCAGGTCAAAAAGGACTTTCGGTTGCGTTTGACCTCCCCACCCACCGCGGTTACGATAGCGATAACGAGCGTGTGGTAGGCGATGTGGGCAAAGCAGGGGTTGCCATTGACAGCGTTGAGGATATGAAGGTGCTTTTTGATGGAATTCCCTTGGATAAAATGTCGGTATCCATGACCATGAACGGGGCAGTTATTCCCATTATGGCATTTTATATTGTCGCTGCCTTGGAACAGGGAGTATCCATGGAGCAACTTTCCGGAACCATACAAAATGACATCCTCAAGGAGTTCATGGTGCGAAACACCTATATCTACCCTCCTGCTCCATCCATGCAATTGGTGGCCGATATTTTTGAGTTCACCAGTCAAAACATGCCTCGATTTAACAGTATTAGTATTTCAGGGTACCATATGCACGAAGCAGGAGCACCAGCAGCCATGGAGTTGGCGTACACTTTATCTGACGGCATTGAGTATATCAGAACCGGAATAAAGGCTGGGCTAAAAATCGATGACTTTGCCCCTCGACTGTCCTTTTTCTGGGGGATTGGGATGAACCATTTCACGGAAATCGCCAAAATGAGAGCTGGACGTATGCTCTGGGCTAAATTGGTCAAGGATTTCAATCCGAAAAATGAAAAATCCTTGATGCTCCGAACCCATAGTCAGACTAGCGGCTGGAGTTTGACTGAACAAGATCCTTTCAACAATGTGGCACGTACCACTATTGAAGCCATGGCCGCAGCGTTTGGAGGCACACAAAGTCTGCATACCAATGCCTTGGATGAAGCCATAGCACTACCCACGGATTTTTCCGCAAGGATCGCCAGAAATACCCAGATATATCTGCAGCAAGAAACACATATCACCAAAACGGTTGATCCCTGGGCCGGAAGCCATGTGGTTGAAAAGTTGACCCATGAAATTGCAACTGAAGCGTGGGAACTGATACAAGAAGTGGAAAAATTAGGTGGCATGACCAAGGCTATAGAAGCAGGGATACCCAAAATGCGGATTGAGGAAGCAGCTGCCAAAAAACAAGCTCGAATAGATAGCGGGCAGGATGTCATCATCGGAGTGAACAAATATCAGCTCGAGAATGAGGATGACCTCCAAATTTTGGAAGTGGACAATGATAAGGTAAGAAAACAGCAGCTTGCCCAATTGGATCAATTGAGGTCAACACGTAAAGAAGAAGAGGTAAAACTGGCTCTAGAGCGTATTTCGGCGGCATCGGAAAAAGCCATGCAAAACGAAAGTGATCGTGAAAATTTGCTAGCTTTAGCTGTAGAAGCTGCCAAAGCAAGGGCCACCCTGGGAGAAATAAGTGATGCCATGGAAAAGGCCTTTGGGCGATATCGAGCAAAAATCCAATCCTTTACAGGCGTGTATTCCAAAGAGATCAAAAACGACGAAAGCTTTGAGCGGGCCAAGCAAATGGCCGATGACTTTGCATTGGAAGAAGGTCGTAGACCCAGAATTATGGTGGCCAAAATGGGGCAAGATGGCCATGATCGAGGTGCCAAAGTGGTGGCAACAGGTTATGCAGACTTAGGTTTTGATGTGGATATTGGACCTCTCTTCCAAACACCTGCTGAAGTTGCCAAACAAGCCGTTGAAAATGATGTCCATGTCCTAGGGATTTCCTCCTTGGCAGGAGGCCATAAAACCTTGGTGCCTGAGGTGGTCAAAGAACTAAAAAATCATGGCAGGGAAGACATTATGGTTATTGTGGGTGGTGTTATCCCTAAACAAGATTACGACCACCTAATGAAACATGGGGCCGTAGCCGTGTTTGGACCCGGTACCAAAATCAGCGATGCCGCTATTGAAATCCTAAAGATTTTAATAGGATAACACCCCTTAACTTATTAGCAATTAAAACTTTAACTTTCTTTAACGCAAGATGTTAAGGTTATTCACCCTCTGTTAACAAAATACATTTTTTAGCGTCTTAAATAATCGTATTTTTAGCACCTAACTTACTATGAAATGGGCAAGATAATTGCTATTGCAAATCAGAAGGGCGGTGTTGGAAAAACAACTACTACAGTAAACCTTGCAGCCTCACTTGGTGTACTGGAAAAAAAGGTGTTGTTGATTGATGCGGATCCTCAGGCCAACGCCACCTCAGGCTTGGGAATTGATGTTGATGGGGTTGAACAGGGAACATATCAGTTATTGGAGCACACCCTAGGTGTGGATGATGTAATTGTCCAAACGGATTCCCCAAATGTCGATTTAATTCCAGCGCACATAGACCTTGTGGCCATTGAAATTGAATTGGTGGACAAGGACAACAGGGAGTATATGCTAAAAGAAGCCCTTAGGGATTTGGGTGACCGATACGATTTTGTACTTATCGACTGTGCACCATCATTGGGATTGTTAACACTTAATGCGCTTACAGCAGCTGATTCCGTAATGATTCCAATCCAATGCGAATATTTTGCTTTGGAAGGACTTGGAAAGCTATTGAACACCGTAAAAAGCGTACAAAAAATACACAACAACGACCTGGATATAGAGGGCATGCTCCTAACCATGTATGACTCTCGATTAAGACTTTCCAACCAAGTGGTTGAGGAAGTAAAGAAACACTTTGCGGATATGGTTTTTGACACCATTATCCAAAGAAACGTTAGGCTAAGTGAAGCCCCAAGCTATGGCGAAAGCATCATCAAATACGATGCAAGTAGTAAGGGCGCAACCAATTACTTGAACTTGGCCAATGAGATATTGAAGAAAAACAAGGAGAAAGTTTAAATGGCGAAAGCAACCAAAAAGCAGGCTTTGGGAAGAGGCCTGTCCGCTCTATTGAAGGATCCGGAGAATGACATTCAATCTGTTTCCGATAAAAATGCGGACAAGGTTATTGGTAATGTAGTTGAATTGGAAATTGAATCCATAGAGGTTAATCCCTTTCAGCCGCGTTCCAACTTCAATGATGAAACCCTAAAAGAATTGGCCAGTTCCATCAGGGAATTGGGAATCATCCAACCCATTACCGTACGTAAGTTGGATTTCAATAAATTCCAGCTGGTTTCAGGGGAGCGTCGTTTCCGTGCCTCCAAAATGGTGGGCTTGGAGACCATTCCGGCCTATATTCGGATTGCCAATGACCAAGAATCCTTGGAAATGGCCTTGGTAGAGAACATCCAACGCCAAGATTTGGACCCTATCGAGATTGCACTGTCCTACCAACGCTTAATCGATGAAATCCAGGTGACCCAGGAAAAGTTGAGTGATCGGGTTGGAAAAAAACGTTCCACCATCACCAATTATCTTCGGCTACTAAAATTACATCCCATCATTCAAACCGGTATGCGGGATGGATTTGTGAGCATGGGTCACGGAAGGGCACTTATCAATATCGACAAGAAAAAGGACCAAATCAATATTTACGAAAAAATCGTTTCTGATGGCTTATCCGTTCGGGAAACAGAGCGTTTGGTCAAATCCTATAAGGAATCCAAAGACGGGATCGATTCTGGAAAGAAAACCAGCAGTTCAAAAGAAGTCCCCAATTATGTAACCAAGGGAATTGATGCTTTGAAATCCCACCTTTCAACCAAAGTGGACATCAGTACCTCGGCCAATGGAAAAGGGAAAATTGTGATTCCTTTCCATTCCAAAGAAGAATTCCAGCGTTTAAAAAAATTGTTGATTGGTGATTAAAAACCTGCTTTTTTTTGGCACTTGCCTGTTTTTTGTCAGCTTTTCTTTTGCCCAGGATGATCAGATTCAAGAACATCCCGTGGAAATTGACTCCTTGGCACAAGACCTTGAAGGTAAAGGTATTACCATAGAGGAGGTGACCTATGAAAAAAGAAAAATAAATCCATTGGCACCCAGTAAGGCTGCCTTTTTTTCTGCCATAGTACCCGGTTTGGGCCAGATTTACAACAAAAGGTATTGGAAAGCCCCCATAGTGTGGGGTGCCATTGGTACTGGAATCTATGTGTATTCCTTTAACAATACAGAATACAATCGAGCGCGAGATGCTTTTAAAAGGAGACGTGCGGGCTTGGAAGACGAGTTTTTTGACATTACAGGTGATGGGGAAGGACCCGATTTCTCTTTGGAAGCCTTACAAGATGCCCAAGAGCGTGCACAACGTGATCGGGATCTGGCCTTGCTGATCACCATTGCCATGTATGCCCTAAACATTATTGATGCCAATGTTGATGCCCATTTGAAGCAATATAATGTGGATGAGAACCTGGCCATCGACTTTAAACCTTATTTGGATCTTAACCCCCTGACCAACGACCCCAATTATGGCATGGCCCTGGTCATAAAATTCTGATGTATGAAGATTGGATTGTTCGGCTACGGTAAAATGGGCAAGATGATAGAGCAAATAGCTCAAGATAGAGGGCATACCATTGTTGCTCGAGTAGATGTAGATACCACAGACATCCCTTTTGAAAACATGGATGTTGCCATAGATTTTAGTACTCCAGATGCCGCTTTTGGCAATATTACCAGCTGTTTTGAACATAAGGTTCCCGTGATATCAGGGACTACCGGTTGGTTGGATAAGTTTGACCAAGCTGTATCTCAATGCGAAACACACCAAAGCGCTTTCATCTATGCTTCCAATTTCAGTTTGGGTGTCAATGTATTTTTTGAATTGAATGCATATCTGGCCAAAATGATGAAGGGTCTAGATCAGTATAAAGTTTCGATGGAGGAAATTCACCATACGCAAAAATTGGATGCTCCAAGCGGAACGGCCATCACGTTAGCTGAAGGAATCATAGGGAATACAGATTATACGGACTGGAAATTGGAGAAGGATGGTGAACATATAGTTCCCATAACCTCCAAAAGGGAAGGCAAAGTTCCAGGTACACATACCATTTCATACAAGAGCCAAGTAGATGATATTGAAATAAAGCATACCGCCCACAATAGGGAGGGATTTGCTTTGGGAGCTGTAATTGCCGCTGAATGGATTCAAGGAAAAACGGGTATCTTTTCTATGAAAGATGTGTTAAATCTCACTTAACAAAGTAACAACTAGCAAGACTTTAAGTCTCACAAATAAACTTTTTTATGGACGGAACACAGTGGATCATCTTTATTCTGATCATTCAGGTCATCCATTTTTTGGGCACTTGGAAACTCTATGTAAAAGCAGGGCGTAAAGCCTGGGAAGCGGCAATACCCATATATAATGGTGTAGTGCTCATGAAAATCATAAATAGGCCCTGGTGGTGGGTGCCCTTGCTTTTCATTCCCATCATCAATTTATTGATGTTTCCCGTAGTTTGGGTAGAAACAATCCGAAGTTTTGGAAAAAACAAGCTCTTGGACACCTGGGCGGTTATTCTTACCCTTGGATTCTATATCTACTATATTAACTATGCAGAGGATGTAAGCTATATTGAAAACCGAAGCCTAAAACCCAGAACAGGTTTGGGTGAGTGGGTCAGTTCCATTGTTTTTGCTATTGTAGCTGCCACCTTTGTGCACACCTATTTTATCCAACCTTATGTGATTCCTACGGGATCATTGGAACGAACTCTTCGAATCGGGGATTTCCTTTTTGTGAGCAAATTTCATTATGGAGCCCGTGTTCCCATGACCACCCTTGCCGCACCTATGGTTCATGATACGCTTCCAGTGGTAAGAAAGCGATCCTATCTGGCAGATGTAAATCCCGAGACTTACAAAACCTCGTGGATCAATAAGCTGCAATTGCCGTACATGCGTTTACCCGGTTTCAATACGGTGAAGAAGAATGATATTGTAGTATTTAGCCTGCCATCGGATACGCTGTATCAGTTTTTTAGAGCGGAAAAAGCGGTAAAAAAACCTATTGATAAGAAATCAAATTACGTAAAACGATGCGTGGGAACCCCAGGTGATTCCCTGGCGGTGATTGATGGTTTTGTGCATGTAAACGGCACCAAACTACAGCTTTCAGATCGGGCCAAAGTAATGTACTTCTATACCATCTATTCCAAAAAAGGAGTTTCCACAAGGGCATTGGAGGCTGTAGATGCAGCTGATTATACCAGAAAGTACTTTGCAAATTCCCTGAGCGAGGCTCAAGCCAATGGCCTATCTCCTTATATTCGGGGGGCCTATAAAAACCCGCAAGGCCAAATTGAAATCATCACGGATGAGAAGGGAATTCCAACTGAAGTAATAAGGCAATTGAGATTGTCACTTTCCGAGGAAAGGCCTTTATCCCGACTGGCCAACATGACCGATGAAATGGTGACCCAACTCCGAAGCAACCAAGAAATAGATTCGGTGGTCAGGACCAATGAGCCCAAGGGAAAGTACGGTGGTTCCTTTCCGCAAAAACCCAATCTGTATCCTTGGAACAATGATAACTTTGGCCCCATCTACCTTCCGGAAGCTGGGTCCACGGTGGAAATCAACCATCGCACCATTCCCCTTTACAAAAAGATAATCAGGGATTACGAAAACAATGATGTAAAGGTAACCGGCCAGAAAGTATTCATTAATGGCCAAGAAGCCAATTCCTACACCTTTAAGCAAGATTACTATTGGATGATGGGAGACAATAGGGACAGCTCGGAGGACAGTCGTTCCTGGGGTTATGTTCCTGCCAACCATATTGTGGGCAAACCCGTTTTTCTATGGATGAGTTTTGACAATTTTAAAGATGACTTTTTTAACTGGCGCCCTCGTTGGGAAAGGATTTTCACTACTGTTGGGGGCAGTGGGGAGCCTGTTTCGTATCGCTGGTATTTTGTGGCAGTTGTGTTGGGATTATTTGTGCTTGACTTTGTCAACAAACGAAGAAAAAGGAAATCCGAATAAGACGTTAGACGTTAGACGTTAGACGTTAGACGTTAGAAATAAACCGATTTGATATAGGACAACAGCGTATTATGTCCAAGTTTCTCATACATCCCTCCTATTTTCCCAGCATAGCCACATTTGCGGTCTTGGCCCAGAAGGATATTGTTTGGGAAGCGCATGATAACTTTCAAAAACAGACCTACAGAAACCGTTGCTACATCTGTACCGATCAAGGCAAACATATGCTCAATATTCCCATAAAACATGTGGGAGGGAATGAAGGAAGACAAAAGTACCGAGAGGTACAACTGGACCATTCTTCCAATTGGCTGAAACAACATTGGCGCACCCTGGAAACTGCATATAGAACCTCTCCTTTCTTTGAGTTTTATGAAGACGATTTGAAATCCCTTTTTGAAACGCAGACCCAGTCTTTATTTGAATTTAACTTAAAGACGATTCAGGTCGTTTCCGACTGTTTAGGCATTGAATTCACCAGTAAGCAAACCTCAAATTTCGAAATGTCCCCCAATGAGCTTCAAGATGTTCGTTTTCTAGTGAATGCCAAAAAACCCCTTATTTCGGACCCATTTCCTGAGTACATACAGGTATTTGGTGAACGTCACGGCTTCCTGTCCAATCTGAGCATTCTGGATTTGCTTTTCAACGAAGGTACCAACGCGGCTCCTTACTTGCACAACCTATCATTGGATTTTTTGGATGCTTAGGTTTCTCATTCATTACGGCATGCATTTCGCGGTTCCCTTTCTCATAGGTTTCCTGTGTTTTAAAAAGGACAGATTAAAAATCTCGCTGATTCTTTTGGCAGGAATCGTCATAGATATAGACCATTTATGGGCCAACCCTATTTTTGATCCAAATCGATGCAGTATCAATTTTCACCTATTGCATTCGTATTGGGCCATTCTGGTGTATTGCATACTACCCTTCTTTAGACCTACACGGCTTATTGGCCTGGCCTTGATCATTCATATTATTGCCGACATGTTGGACTGCCTAATGATTTTCCTGGAGTCGTAAAGTGGCCACAACGGGATAATGATCGGATAGTTTTTCGTCAAAGTTTTTATGGGATAACACCTCAAAAGAGGAATCTGCAAGGATGTAATCAATACGCAAGGGAAAACCCAACAAATTATACGTTCTTCCAAAACCGCTCCCTCTTTCCAAAAAGGTATCGCTCATATCGCCTTTGATTGTTCGGTAGACATTGGAAAACTGCGTGTTGTTGAAATCCCCACAGACCAAAGACTTATAAGGGCTTTTCACTTTGTGTTCGTTGAAAAACTTAACTTGGTCCAATTGTTTGCCTACGGTACTAACCAATCTTTTGTAATTTCTTTCGGATTTCTCCTCGGAAAAAGCATCCGATGACGGAACAATACTGAACGATTGCAAATGCACGTTGTATACCCGAATCGTATCCTGATGACGCTCAATATCAGCATAAATAATATTGTTTGCCGTACCCGGTAAATCCAGGGATCCGCTTCCAACAATTGGGAACACAGAAAAAATGGCTTGAGTGGCTCTACCCTCAACCGAATATGGTGTCTCGGTTCTATAAGGATATCGGCCCAATTTCTTTCGCCATACGCGAGTGTGCTCCTGGATGCACAAAACATCCGGTTTTTCTTTATTGATCAATCCAATAATGCTATCTCCAATATTGGGTTTCTTTATCCATCCATTTTTATTCCAACGCCAGACATTGAATGTCATAACCCTAAGCTCTTCTCCAGAGTCCATTACCTCCCCACTTCCCAGTTTGTAAAAACTTCCAAACGTAAAGAATCCAACAATCAGGGCGACCAGGGAAACCCACATCTTTTTCTTACGCTTTAAGAGCCAGTAAACCAAAAACAGAACATTGATGAGGAAAATAACTGGAACCGCAATACTCAATATGGCAAAGGGGGTCCAAATTTTTGAAGAAGAAAGTGAAATCAAGCTGGCAAACAGCAGCATGAATGCCAAGAACATATTGAAAACGAAAAAGAGCTTTCCAAAGATTTTAGCGATTTTGCCCATAGCCTGTCAATCCTCTTTACCTGCTTTGAACAAAAAATCCTTTTCGGCCTTGGACAAACTCTCGTAGCCAGATTTACTTATTTTATCCAAGATGTCGTCTATCTTCTTTTGATGTGCTGCCTTGTCGTAGTCGACCTTGGTCTTGTTTTTGGAAGCCTTCTTTTTGTAGACTGTTTTCAGCGGAGCATTCTTTTCCCTTGGTTTAAAAAGCTGGGCTATCCCATTCCAGAGTTTGGTAAATCCAGAACCGATATCGTTCCCCTTTAAAAGTTGCGTGGCATACACATAGCCCAGTAAAATACCTCCAAAGTGTGCAAGCATCCCGCCAACATTGCTGCCCATGGACAGGGAGATAACATCTTTCAATACCACAAAAACGGCCAATTGCCAGAGTTTAATATTGAAAAATATGATTCGTACTTCACGAGAAGGAATGTATGCGCAAACAAAAATCAAAACGGCAGAGACCCCTGCGGAAGCCCCTATTAAAATGGCGTTGGTTGACAACAGCATAGGAAATACATTGTACCCCAGCATAAACAGCAAGCCCCCAAAGATGACCCCAAGAAAGTATACATTGAGGAACCTTTGGTTGTCAAAAAGGTTCAAAAAAATCCTTCCAAAGAAATAGAGTAACAACATATTCCAAAAAATATGCCCCAAGCTTCCGTGGAAAAAGGAATAAGTGACCAAGGTCCAAGGCTTGGTGATGAACTCGTTGATGTCTTCAGGGAGTTCGAACCAATTGAGTACAGCGTCCTTGGGAATGCCAAACAATACGGCCAACAAACCGGAAGCAATAAACACGAGCACATTGATTCCAATAAGCTTTTCTGCTATGTTAAGCCGAGCCATATAATATTTTATTCCTCCGCTAGCCATGTTTTAATCCCATCGGTTTTGGTTGAACTGATTCTTTTTCCAGTACCACATCATAATAAATCCAATCAATGCGCCCCCAATATGAGCAAAATGGGCCACCCCGGTATTCACGTTTCCAATTCCAAAAATTAAATCCCCCAATAACAACAATGGCACAAAATACTTGGCTTTAATGGGAACTGGAAGAAAAATGAGCATCAGTCGTGCCTCAGAATACATAAACGCGAAAGCCACCAAAATACCATAAATGGCTCCCGAAGCTCCTACCGCTGGAGTGTTATATGCACTTAAAAAGTTGTCAATAGTACTTTTGGAGGCTAGATTATACCAATCTGGGCTGTATTGTCCCCTACCCAATATTTCCAGAACCTGACTCTTGGTCATTCCTGCATCTACCAAAGCACTTAATCCCTCATTAAATAGATAGAAATTCACTGCTGAATGCAGCATCGCCGATCCCAATCCCGCGGAAAAATAGAAAAACAAAAACTTGTTCCTTCCCCAAACCTGTTCCAAGGGTGTTCCAAAAGCCCATAATGCGTACATATTAAAAACAATATGCATAAGACCTCCATGCATAAACATGTGGGAGATAATCTGCCACCATTCAAAGTTGCTGTTTTCGGGAAACCACAGCGACAGCAACTGGTACATTTGATCTCCGTACAATTGGGTGGCAAAAAACAAGATGACATTGATAATCAATATATGCTTAACTGCCTCGGTCAATCTACCCATTTAGTTCAATTTTTTATCTATATCCCCTTCGGAGATGATGGTATATATTTGTTTTTGTCTGGGACTCAAAGTGGGTTCCTTACATCCAAAAAGATTGTTCACCAAGGCCAACTGCGATTCATGGTCCAATACGTCTCCTGTCTTTACCGCCAAATTTCGGGAAAGTGCCTCGGCCAGCAATTCGGCCTGGGAAATGGAACCTTCCTGATACCCCTCTTTGTAATCCGCAATTAAGCGATCCAATACCGTGCCAATTCCACTTTCGGACACCATTATGGGTACTCCTGTCACTTTTACAGTTTCCTGATCCAAATCTTCAAAGGCAAATCCAACATTGTATAAACTTTCCCTTACCTCCGTCAATACTGCTAAATCTTGTTTGGAAAATGAAAGTTCCAAAGGAAATAGCAACTGCTGACTTACCCCTTCCTTTACGGTAATCTCGCCCAGAAATTTTTCAAAAAGGATACGTTCATGAGCCCGATTCTGATGAACCACCAACAAACCGGATTTAATGGTACTTACCACATATTTCCGCTGCAATTGGAAGGTTGTTCCCGCTTGGGCATCCATCTCATCTTCGGAATACATGACCCCTTGGACGACCGTATCTGTTTCAATTTCAACGCTGCTGAATCCACCCGTCTCCTCCATGTCCAACCCTTGGTACAAATTCTCCCAGCCCTTGGCGCTTTGCTTTTGGAAAGCAGGTTTGCCAGATGTAGTCTTTACAGTATCCTGAAAAGGATTGAAATCCGCATCCACGGTCACTTTGGGCAATACTACTCCCTTTTCTTTATAGGCGTAAGGCGTATCTAAATTGGGATCGTGCTCAAAATCCAGAACCGGGGCCACATTAAACTGACCCAAACTATGTTTTACCGTGGAGCGGAGCATGGCGTACAAGGCATGCTCATCATCAAATTTTACTTCTGTTTTGGTGGGATGTATGTTAATATCGATGGACTTGGGATCCACCTCCAAATAAATAAAATAGCCTGGAAAAGCATCGGGCTTGATCAGTCCCTCAAAAGCGGAGACCACCGCGTGATGCAAATATGGACTTTTGATAAATCGATTGTTGGCAAAGAAAAACTGCTCTCCCCTGCTCTTTTTGGCAAATTCAGGTTTACAGATAAAGCCTGAGATATTCACCACCTCGGTCTCCTCTTCCACTGGAACCAATCGCTCGGTCATCCTACTTCCAAAAACATGGGCTATCCGTTGTCTATGGTTGACTTTGGGAAGGTTAAAAATCTCGGAACCGTTGTTGTAAAAATGAAACTCGATATTGGGATGTACCAACGCCACTCTATGGAATTCATCCGTTATATGCCTTAGTTCCACTTGGTTCGATTTCAAGAAATTGCGTCGGGCCGGGATGTTGAAAAAAAGATTTTTGACCGAAATGGAAGTACCTTTTGGGGTAGCCACTACTTCTTGGGACACCACTTTGCTGCCTTCTATTTTAATGTGGGTTCCCACATCCATGGTATCAATTCGGGTCAACATATCCACATGGGCAATAGCAGCAATGGAAGCCAAAGCCTCACCCCTAAACCCTTTGGTCTGAAGGTTAAACAGATCTTGGGCCGAGGAAATCTTGGAGGTGGCATGGCGTTCAAAAGAAAGCCTAGCATCCGTTTCGCTCATACCCTTGCCATTGTCTACCACCTGCAAAAGCGACTTGCCCCCGTCCTTTACGATCAGCTTGATCAAGGTAGCTCCGGCATCAATGGCATTTTCCAACAATTCCTTGACCACTGAAGCTGGGCGTTGAACCACTTCCCCTGCTGCAATTTGATTGGCAACATGGTCTGGTAAAAGTTTAATGATGTCCTCCATTAGGGATTCAGGAATATGGATAAATCAAAGTCGATGATGTAGAGAAACAACAATATTAATACGGCTACAATAATTAGGAATCGGATTCTTAGGTTTCTATCCCCTTCCGTCTTCAAATCATCCATTGCGGAAGTCACCTTGTTTTTTATCCCTCTTTGTGTATGTGCTGTACTTCTGAATTTATCAAGTTTATGTTCAATTTTATAAGGACTGCGTTCTCCCTTGTAATAACGCGGCGAGTAGTCAAACGTCTTGTTTTTTCTAAGTTTTAGAAAATTTCGCATGGCATCCTTTTCGGTGTAACCTCAAAGGTACTTAAAATCGAAAAACATGGCTTGGAGCGTATGCCAAAAAATGTTAACAAGGGAAAAGTCGGAAAATAAGTTCAAAATCAAAGTTCAAGTTCAAACTCAAGAATCAAGTTCAAGGCCAACAGGATTATTGGATTGTTGGAGTTTTGGATTGTTGGAGTTTGGTGTTTGGTGTTTGGTGTTTGGTGTTTGGTGCTTATGCCAAAGTGGAAAGTGGAAAGCTAACAAACTTAAATTGGAATTTGTAGTTTGGAATTTAGAGCTTAGAACTAATGTCGTTCTCGACTGCGCTCGAACTGACAATTGGATTCTGAGTTTTGGTGTTTGGGGTTTGGAGCCGTGAGCGCAATGCGAAATTATTAATTCTAGATTTTGAATGGGAATACTTGTGATTTTACATTCAACATTTAAAACTCAAAATCAAATATTGGAAGAAATTGAACTTGAGTTTGAACTTGAAGTTTATACTATCTTCCCAGCACTGCCATCTGAATAGCTGCTATGGCCGCTTCCGTACCTTTGTTGCCGTGTTTGCCGCCACTTCGGTCCTGAGCCTGTTGTAGCGTATCGTCTGTTAACACGCAAAATATTACAGGAATATCGTATGCCACATTAAGGTCTTTGATTCCCTGTGCCGTGGCACTACAAACAAAATCGAAATGGCTGGTTTCTCCCCTAATGACACTTCCAATGGCAATTACAGCATCTACCTTTTCCGTAATGAGCATTTTTTTGCAGCCAAAAGTCAATTCAAAACTTCCTGGAACGCTCCAACGCAGAATGTTCTCTTGCTGCGCTCCACAGTCGATTAAGGCATCATAAGCCCCTTGAGAGAGCGCTTCGGTAATGGCTTCGTTCCATTCGGAAACAACAATCCCAAACCGAAGTGACTTCGCATTTGGGATTTTGGATTTATCGTAAACTGAAAGGTTTTTGTTTTCAGTGGCCATGCTGTTAGTTTTGGGCCAAGCCAATAAGTACGTCAATGCCGTTGGCTTCTTGCGAACCTTCAAACTCCTCCTTGATTCGTTCAAAGAAACCTATGGCCTTATCTTTTTGGCCAAGATTTAAGGCCAATACACCCGCTTTGTACAAAAATCTAGGTGTGGTATACTCATTGGTACTGTGTGAAATGGCTTTCTCATAGTAATCCAAGGCATCCTCCTTCTGGTTCAATTGGGAAAAAGCATCCCCAATACCTCCCTTGGCCATGGCACCCAGAACAGCATCATCAGAAGAAAAATCCTCCAATTGGGTTATGGCGTCATCATATTGTTGTAGGTTCAAATAAGTCATTCCTGCAGAATATTTGGCCAAGTTTGCGGCTTTGGTTCCCTTATACTCCTGAATGATATCCAAAAATCCATATTTCCCTTCTGCACCGTTCAAGGCCAATCCAAACAAAGAATCCTTGGCAGTTTCATTGGCCAAGGCTTGATCAAAATATTGCTGCGGATAAAAAAGCTCATTGGCAGCGGAGGCCTCTTTGGGTTTCTGGATAAACTCGTTGTAACCCAAGTACCCCAACACTCCTATGGCAATAGCTCCAATGGCCCCCAAGATGAAATTTTGGTTCTTCTGTACCCAAGCCTCAGTTTTGGAAGCACTTTGGTCCAAGGTGCTAAACACCTCTGCCGTTGTGCTGTTTTCGTCTATGGATACTTCTTCAGCCTTATTTTTGGGTTTAAAGCCTCGCTTCTTGTATGTTGCCATTCTTCATTAAATTAATCGCGCAAAAATAAAGTTTTTATCCAAAACCAAAAGGCAATTTATTCGTTATTTTTGGAATCTTTTATGGGTCCCATTAGCGCCCCAAACACATTATTGCACTAGCTTTTCATGTTTTTAAAGCATTTATCCTTAGTCAATTACAAGAATTTCGATTCCAAAATCATGGAGTTCGACCCCGTAATCAATTGTTTGGTAGGCGATAACGGGGTTGGAAAGACCAACATTCTGGACGCCATTTATCATCTTTCTTTTGGCAAGAGTTATTTTAACCCGGTATCCACCCAAAACATTAAACACGGCACTGATTTTTTTGTGATCGAAGGAGAATTTGAGAAAGATGAACGTCCAGAAAAAATCATCTGCAGCTTTAAACGGGGAATGAAAAAGGTCATCAAACGGAATGGGAAAGCCTATGAGAAATTTTCGGAACACATTGGATTTTTACCCTTGGTAATCATCTCTCCTTCGGACCGGGATTTGATCATAGAGGGTAGCGATACCCGACGAAAATTTATGGACGGGGTCATATCGCAATCGGATAAGCAATATCTGCAAGACCTGATCAAATACAACAAGGTTTTGGTGCAGCGTAATTCCTTGCTCAAGTATTTTATGGCCAACAACACCTTTGATCCCGACACCTTATCTATCTACAACGGTCAACTTCACGAGTTGGGAACCAACATCCATGAAAAAAGATTGGCCTTTATTACATCATTTCTACCCATTTTTAAGGAACAATACGCCCATATTTCAGAAAAGGACGAACAAATCGATTTGTCCTATGAAAGCCAATTGAGTGATAGAAGCCTCCTGGAATTGCTGGAAGGAGCAGTGGAGAAAGACCGGGTTTTGCAATACACCAGTGTGGGCATTCACAAAGATGACCTACAGTTCACCATTGCGGGGCATCCAATCAAGAAATTTGGGAGCCAAGGTCAGCAAAAGTCTTTTCTCATCGCCTTAAAACTGGCTCAATTCCATTTTATAAAGGAGCAGGCCGGAACCACACCCATTCTGCTTTTGGATGACATTTTTGACAAGCTGGATGAACATCGGGTCTCGCAAATAGTTTCCCTTGTAGACAATGAGAGTTTTGGGCAATTGTTTATTAGTGATACGCATGCCGAGCGAACTGAAAATGTAGTTAAAAACATTCGGCAGAGCTATAAAATTTTTACCTTGTAACATGAGGTGGCCAATCCTGTTTTTATTGGGTTTAATCTTTCTGGGATGCGCTGAATCAGCAATTACCAAGGAAGAACTTCGGCATTTGAATGGCTATTGGGAAATCAGCAGTGTGATGTTTCCAGATGGTGAACAGAAGGATTACGGTATCAATCCCACCATTGATTTCATTCAATTGGAGGGCACCCAAGGCTATCGAAAAAAAATGCAGCCCAAGTTTGATGGCAGTTACCAAACATCCAATCAAACGGAAGCTTTTGAAGTCATCCAAAGTCAGGAGTATTTTGTCTTTAGTTATGAACAAAATCTGGATGAAAGACGGGAAACCCTAATCCAATTGGATTCGCTCTCGTATACCGTCCGTGACGAGGAGGGCGTACAATATGCGTATAAGCGATTTCAACCCATATCCATTCCCAAATAATGGCTAAAAGACAAAACTCACATTTGCCCCTTCGGGATGCCTTGAGCGAATTTATCAAGGAAAACAAGCTTCAAAAAGGCATGGATAAAGTGGATGCCAGGGATGCCTGGGCAAAACTCATGGGCAATGGGGTGAACAACTACACCACAGCTGTAGAACTAAGAAACGAAACCCTTTATGTTTCCTTGTCCTCCTCCGTGTTGCGGGAGGAACTAAGCTTGGGAAAATCCAAGATCATTACAATGCTCAATGAGGAGCTGGGCAAAGAATTGGTCAAAAAATTGGTGCTGCGTTAAATAGCAATCATTCCTAACCCAATGAAAACAATTATAGAATCGGAAAGATTGCGAATTCAGGAAGCAGAACCAAAAGATTCCGAATTTATCCTGGAACTGCTCAACAGCCCCAACTGGTTGGAGTTTATTGGAGATAGAGGGGTGAAGACCGAAAAACAGGCCATAAACTATATAGAAACGAGTTTACGACACTCTTATAATCATTACGGGTTTGGGCTTTACGTCGTAATTTTGAAGGCATCCATGATTCCTATTGGCCTCTGCGGGTTCTTGCAACGGGATTATTTGGACCATCCGGATATTGGGTTTGCCACCTTGCCATCCTTTGAAGGATTTGGATACACTTATGAAGCTTGCGAAGCCTTGATGCAGCATGCCAAGCAAAATCTAAAGTTGAAGTCCATCCTGGGTATCACTACTCCATGCAATGTTAAATCCAGAAATCTACTCGTTAAAATTGGACTTATGGAAGTAGGTACGGTGATTCCCCCAGGAAAAAAGGAGGAACTTCTTCTTTTTTCCAACTAAAAAAGCCACCCAAAAGAGTGGCTTTCCATGTATATTCGTTATGCTATTTAGAATACTTCTCTTCCTGAAAAGTGAAAAGCACCTTCAATAGCTGCATTTTCATCACTATCTGAACCATGAACGGCATTTTCACCAATGCTGGTTGCATACAATTTACGGATGGTTCCCTCTGCAGCTTCTGCTGGGTTGGTTGCCCCGATCAAAGCACGAAAATCATCCACAGCATTATCCTTTTCCAAAATTGCGGCAACAATTGGCCCACGCGTCATAAATTCCACCAATTCCCCAAAGAAAGGTCGCTCTTTATGGATTGCGTAAAATTCTTGCGCATCTCTTTTGCTCAACTGGGTGTATTTCATGGCCACAATTTTGAAGCCAGCCCCAGTAATCTTTTCCAATATAGCACCAATATGCCCATTTTCAACGGCATCTGGCTTGATCATGGTAAACGTTCTATTTCCCATTATTTTCTAAAATTTTGCGCAAACTTACGCTTTTTCAACCAACGGGCAAGATTTAATACTGCTGTTTTATTTCTTGATGCACCAAACCATTTTCACCCATTATTTTAAGCTTGGCCTCCCGGGTCACTAGGTTTAACTCAATTAGCCCAAAACTGGGCACCGACGTTACCGAACCCACACGAAAGTGGTTGGGCTCTGATTCAAAATTGGAGTAGGAATGGGTAAGGCCACTACTCGTAAAGTCAATCAAAGGATAGGTCATGCCTTCCAATTGGGTTTTGGAAAACTCGGATATATGTCTATCACCAGACAAAATCATAACTCCTTTGGCCTTGGAATTGGATATGAGCTGGTTCATCCTTTCAATTTCCTTTGGAAAATTGCCCCAACCTTCAAATCCATGTTCCCTGGCTAAAAATTGAATGCTTGTCACAATTAAATTGAAATCCGCCCCTGTTGATTGCAATTCGTTTTGAAGCCATTTCCATTGGGCATCCCCCAAAATGGTAGCATCATCCTTTATATTGGGCATATACCTTCTTTCAGGATTTGGATCTTTCTCCAGCCTACTTCTAAAATAGCGGGTGTCCAAAACCATTACTTTTATTTTACCAGCGGGAATTTCATAGGTATGCGCTGCATAGATTCCCTTCCTAGCCCGTCTTTCACTTTCTGGAGCCACTCCCATAAAGTCTAAAAACTGTTCTTGACTTCCATCTTTCATGATGAACTCCTCCCCTCCATCATTCAGGCCATAATCATGATCGTCCCAGGTTCCAATTACAGGAATTTTGGATTTCAATACAGCATATCCCTCAACCTTATTTTGTTTGTCATACATCGATTTCAAAAGCTCCATATCATCCGTATCCGCATAAATATTATCTCCGCCCCAAATCCAAAGTTGGGGATCCAGATCCAAGATATCATCCCAAAAAGGGTTGTCCATATCTTGTTTGTTACAGGAACCAAAAGTAATTCTAAAAGTGGGACTGGAATTTTCACCAGGACTTTCTGACCTTGGTGTGGATTCCTGCTTTGATTTGCATGCGACGAGTGCAATTATGCACAATAAAAACGAAAGGAAGCGGGTCATACTATTAATTTGAACTGGGACAAAAATAAAGCATCAAAGCATACCTCTATATTATATTATTGTATCTTTGGGCGCATGAATTTAGAGGATATCACGACCGTTAAGTCGATTCTTTCCCAGCCCCAAAACATCGCAATTATACCCCATAAAAATCCTGATGGAGATGCCATTGGCTCCTGTTTGGCCCTTTGTTTTTTTCTGAAGGACCAGGGTCATAAGGCTACAGTGGTGGCACCCAACGATTTTCCTAAATTCTTAAAATGGATGCCCGGTTGTAACAGCATTTTAAATTATGAAAGGGAAAACAGTCAGGCTAAAAAGGTTCTTGAAGAAGCTACGGTAGTCTTTACTTTGGATTTTAACGATTTATCCCGTACTGGGCAGTTGGAAACTCCTTTAAAAGAAAAGAAGGCTGACTTTATTATGATCGATCATCATCAGCAGCCCAATGGTTACGCCAAGGTTACCTATTCAGATGTGAACATGAGTTCCACTTGTGAGATGGTGTATAACTTTATAGAATTTTTGGGAGCATTGGACAGCATTACGCCAGAAATTGCCACCAATCTGTATACTGGAATCATGACGGACACCGGTTCATTTAAATATCGTACCACCTCCAGTAGAACGCATCGGGTTGTGGCCGATCTTATGGACAAGGGGGCGTCCAATATGGAGATCCACCAGAAGGTTTTTGATGCCAATTCCCCATCCCGCTTACATTTGCTGGGTGTAGCTTTGGGTAATATGGTCATTCTCCCGGAATTGAAAACCGCCTATATCACCCTTAGTCAAGAGGAGTTAGATCAATACGATTTCAAAAAAGGGGATACCGAAGGTTTTGTAAACTACGGATTAACGCTTGAAGACATTAATTTTGCTGCCATCTTTATTGAAAACAAGGAAGAGGGTATCATCAAAATCTCATTTCGATCTATTGGGGATTTCTCAGTAAACCAATTTGCCCGAGAGCATTTTCACGGAGGCGGACATGACAACGCAGCTGGAGGGCGCAGTGAGCTCAGTATGGAGGAAACTATTGATAAATTCAACTTGATTCTAAAGACTTACCAAAAGGAATTAAACCCATGAAAGCGATTTGGTCGTCCGTTTTGATTTTGTTTTTAATGAGCTGCGGTGGTCCAGAGCCTCGAAGGCCCGTTAAAGTAAAATCAGGTAGTTTTTTTAAGGAATCCGTGGAGCGGAACAAAGCACTTTTGGCCCAAGAAGAAACCATCATCCAGAAAATTATTGAAAGGGATTCATTGCATGAGTATACGGCTAGTCCTAGTGGGTTTTGGTACTATTTTGATGCCAAAAATGACAGCTCGCGATATTTGCCCAAAACGAATGACCAGATTCTCTTTTCGTATAATCTGCGAAGTTTGGATAACGATACTATTTATACGGCCCAGGAAATTGGACCAACATCTTACGTAGTGGACAAAGAACAATTGTTCACTGGACTTCAAAATGCGGTGAAACTGCTTAAAATCAATGAAAAGGCGACTTTCATATTTCCATCCCTGCAGGCCTATGGATATCACGGGGATGGTGACAGAATTGGCCCTAGAACCCCCTTGAAGTCGACCATAGAATTACATACAATCATAATAAATCAAGATAGTCTAAATCTAAAACCATAATACCATGAAACGATCCCTAGTATTAATGACGCTATTTTCCATGGCCTTACTTGCCTGTAAATCCAGCAAGTATACCGATTTGGGAGATGGCATTTTTGCTGATATCCAAACCAACAAAGGAGATATCATTGTAAAATTGGAGCATGAGAAGACCCCTGTTACCGTGGCCAATTTTGTTTCCTTGGCAGAAGGAAATAGTCCCTTTGTATCCGATAGTCTAAAAAACAAAAAATTCTATGATGGCTTGATTTTCCATAGGGTCATGAAGGATTTTATGATTCAGGGCGGCGACCCGATGGGAACCGGTCGGGGTAATCCAGGATATAAGTTCAAGGATGAATTCAACGACTCCCTCAAGCATTCTAAAAAGGGAATTCTATCCATGGCCAACTCAGGCCCGAAGACCAATGGGAGTCAGTTTTTTATAACGCATAAAGAAACCCCGTGGCTGGATGGGAGACATACGGTATTTGGTGAGGTAGTAAGTGGAATTGAAGTAGTGGATACAATAGCCAATGTGGCCGTGGCTCCTCAAAGCAACAAACCCAATGATGAGGTGGTGATGAACAAGGTGGAAATTGTACGCAATGGCAAGGAAGCCAAAAACTTCGATGCCGTTCAAATCATGACGGATTATTTTGCCGAGGAGGAAGCTGCGGTAGCCGCTTTTGAAAAAATGAAGGCTGATTACGCCGCTGAATTTGAAAGTCAAAAAGCGCAAGCTGAGGAGTTGCCTTCGGGACTTAAAATACTTTCTTTGACCCAAGGGGATGGAGAGCAGCCTAAAGTTGGGCAAAAGGTCTTGGTGATGTATGCGGGATGGCTACCCAACGGACTGTTGTTTGATAGCAATTATGAAGAGATAGCCACCAAATTCAACAAGTTTGACCTACGAAGGAAGCAAGGTGGCGGTTATTTCCCAACTCCAATGGATTATAGCCCTGAAGCCAGGTTAATTCCAGGATTCAAAGAGGGGTTGCAAACTATGAAAGTGGGTGATAAAATACGCGTATTTATCCCACCACATCTAGGATATGGCGCCCAAGGCGGTGGCCCCATCCCACCTAATTCCGATTTGATTTTTGACTTGGAGATTACCGGAATTCAGGAATAACAGCTTAAATTGTATTGAACCAAGCCGAACCTATGTTCGGCTTTTTTTGTTTTTTGCACAAAGCTTTGTTAAGACTCCAACCCGCAATATAAATTCTAAAAATTTAGAAGTAGTTTAGAGGCCTTGTTTCCCGTATCCGTACTCTATGCGACCCAAAGTCAAAACTTTAATTGCCCTTGCCCTACCTCTTCAAATTATTTTGGTCAAATGGGTTGGAAGTTATCCCAATTGGGTTGAGCGCTATTATAGCGAGGGCATTTATCCACCTATTTCCAGGTTTCTACGGATGCTATTTGGTTGGATTCCCTTCTCTTTTGGTGACCTCCTGTATCTAACCCTCATTGTTCTGGCCATAAAATATCTCTACCGCAACTGGAAGAACATAAGGCAGAAGCCCCTGCTTTTCTTAAAGGATATTGTAGTGGTTCTATCTATAGTATATTTTGCATTTCATCTGCTCTGGGGAATGAACTACTACAGACAACCCATTACCTGGAAACTGGGCATTGAAAGGGAATATACCCAAGTACAATTGGTGGACTTTACCCAGTATTTGATTGACCGATCCAACCATTTTCAAGAGCAAATTACTGGAGACAGCATTACTGCCGTAAAAGTTCCCTATGACCGAAAGGAAGTGTTTGATATGACCCAAAAAGGTTATGACCAACTGAAAAACAAATACCCCTATCTTGAATACAAAAGCAAAAGCATCAAATCCTCCATATTCAGTATTCCGCTAAGCTATATGGGCTACGGAGGATACCTCAATCCTTTTTCAAATGAGGCGCAGGTGAATGGGATTACTCCCATCTATCGAATGCCAACGGTAAGTGGACATGAGATAGGTCATCAATTGGGATATTCAGCCGAGGATGCCACCAATTTCATTGGGTTCTTGGTTTCGGCTAAAAACGAAGACCCCTATTTTAAGTATACCGCATATTCCCATGCTTTGGGCTATTGCCTCTCCGATTTGGCCCGAAAAGATGAGGACACTTTCAAGCAATTGATAGCAGGATTAAATCCTGGAGTCAAAAAAAATTATAAAGAAGTCCGTGAGTTTTGGGAGCGTTATGAAAATCCACTGGAACCTGTCTTCAAATCCATCTTCAACACCTTCCTCAAAGTCAATAATCAAGAGGAGGGAATTGAGAGCTACAATTCCGTGGTAGGCCTACTGATCAGCTATCACAATAAGTACGGGTTTTAAAGCCTTCCTAGCTATACTTCTTGGGTTCCACAATAACGGCCTGCTCTGGTTTCGCATAAAAGTCAACGGGTTTTGCTTCTTTGACCAAGCTCACGTTTTCAAAATTAACCGTACTTCGGGCATCCAAAATTTTTGGTCCTTCATAGTTGTACCATGTAATGGATTTAGGGAGTACAAGTCCATCAATGGTCTGCCAATCATCATATCGAATCCACTTGACGTTTTCTGATATTTCCCCTGTTCTATAGGTAACTGTATACCCCAGCCAGGCCATTTGACCAGTTTCAGGGTCAATATGGATAAAATATTCATCCTTGGGCGAGGTTCCCACACCTGAATTATAGGCAATACGAATTCCAGGGTAACTTTTTTGTTCATATACCAAATCATCCGTTTCATGATAAACTATACCATCATCCGCCAAAACAAAGGGCATGGCATAGAAGTAAAACATAAGGTTATGGTAAAACACGGCATCACCCTCGTAGCTTTTATCAGGATCTAAGAGCCAAACTTGGCTGCCATCAGAACCCATGGATAAGTTCGGGGTATCCACACGATCTTTGCGCGACCATAAATCTACTGTATGCGTTTCACTTGATTCGCTTTTGGGCATTTCAAAGGTCAACGTACGTTGGGCTTTCCATGCATTTAAGCCACCATGGGCAGTAAAAACGGCCTCGAGTATTTTAGGGTATTTTGAAGCGGTAACTTCGGTTTCTGTTTGCACATTTTCAGCGCTTTTTTCCTCTTTGGAGGTTGGTTTACACGAAGCAACAATTAGAATCATTGCCAAGAGAACTATTCTTTTCATCTTCTATTTTTGGTCAATTTCATGCTTGGTCGGAAGCTATCCGATGAGATTACAAGAATATGTATTTTTGTGGGGTGAAGGAAATCAAATCCATCAGTAGTACCCAAAATCCTTTGATAAAGAAGGTACTGCTCCTAAAGGAAAAATCCCGGGAACGAAAGAAAACAGGCCTTTTTATATTGGAGGGAGTTCGCGAAATTGAGCTGGCCCAAAAAGGTGATTATACAATAAAAACGCTACTGTACAACCCCGAGATTGCTTCCGATTTTTCTAGCCATCCGATATCCAGAAATCCAACAATCGAATACGTCCAGCTTTCCAAATCAGTTTACGAAAAACTGGCCCACAGGGGCACAACCGAGGGCGTTTTAGCAGTTGTTGAGAGCAAGGAGCATCTACTGGAAAATCTGCAGTTTAAAAATCCAAATCCGTTGGTTTTGGTTGCTGAAGCTCCTGAAAAACCAGGGAACATTGGCGCCTTGTTGCGTACTGCGGATGCAGCGAATATCGATGCCGTATTGATAGCCAATCCCCGCTCCGACCTTTATAACCCCAACATTATCCGATCTAGTGTTGGATGCGTATTTACCACCCAAATTGGCATGGGGAACTCCACAGAAATTCTGGAGTTTTTAAAGGAGAAGAACATTTCTATTTTCTGTGCAGCCCTT
Organism: Flagellimonas sp.; assembly: GCF_965215805.1. Classification (GTDB taxonomy): domain Bacteria; phylum Bacteroidota; class Bacteroidia; order Flavobacteriales; family Flavobacteriaceae; genus Flagellimonas. The sequence continues at coordinate 4,035,144 of NZ_OZ244124.1, forward strand.
ACGGCCTCCAAAAATTATGTGGAATGCGATTTTCAAGGTGGTTCTGCCATTGTGGTTGGAACCGAGGCTACCGGTTTGTCCGATACATGGCTCCAGCATTCGGATCAAAACATTATAATTCCAATGCAAGGCGAAATTGACTCCATGAACGTTTCCGTGTCCGCGGCAATACTTATATTTGAAGCCAAGCGGCAACGCGGATACTAGCCTATGGAAAAAACTACACTGTTTTATGTCATCATCGTTATTTTGGTGGTGCAATACCTTATCCATCAACTTTTGGAATACTTGAATGCCAAGAGATTTGAATCTGAAGTTCCAAAAGAACTCCAAGATGTTTTTGATGGGGAGGAGTACCAAAAATCCCAGCAATATAAACGAACTAATTATAGATTTGGCAGTTTGTCAGATGGGTTTTCCTTATTGGTGACCTTGGCTTTTTTGTTGTTGAACGGATTTGAGTGGTTGGATCAGTTTACCCGTTCCATATCGGACAATCCCATTGTAATGGCCTTGGTGTTCTTTGGTCTGATTGTAGTGGGGAGCAGCATTCTTAGTGCCCCGTTTTCCTATTATCAAACTTTTGTGATAGAGGAACAGTATGGTTTCAACAAGACCACCAAGAAACTCTTTTTCTTGGACAAACTTAAAGCTGGAGTGCTCACAGCTGTTTTTGGGGGTGGTATCCTATCACTGTTTATCTTGTTTTATCAATGGACAGGCCCCAATTTTTGGCTGTACACATGGATTATGGCTGCTGTGGTCATTCTGTTCATGAACTTGTTCTATAGCAAACTAATTGTGCCTTTGTTCAACAAACAGACTCCACTTACAGAGGGAAGCTTGAAAGAAGCTATAGAACGCTATGCCAAACATGTGGGTTTTGAACTTCAAAACATTTTTGTGATCGATGGTTCCAAGCGGTCAACCAAGGCGAATGCCTATTTTAGTGGATTTGGGCGGGAAAAGCGGATTACTTTGTTTGACACCTTGATCAATGATTTGAGTGAGGAAGAAATTGTAGCCATTTTGGCCCATGAGGTCGGTCATTACAAACGCAAGCACATTATTTTCAATTTGGTGGTTTCATTACTGCTGACCGGTTTGACCTTGTTCATTTTGTCGCTTTTCATCAATAATCCGCAAATTTCATTGGCCATTGGGGTATCCACCCCAAGTTTTCACGCTGGCTTGATCGGCTTTGTGCTGCTCTATAGCCCCATCTCCGAAATTACTGGATTGGCCATGAATTATCTATCCAGAAAGTTTGAGTTTCAGGCAGATAACTATGCCAAAATGACATTTTCGGCCACACCGCTGGTCACCTCCTTAAAAAAGCTTTCCAAAAACAATTTAAGCAACCTCACGCCCCATCCAGCGTACGTGTTTGTGCATTATTCCCACCCTCCTCTAATTGAACGGATTAGAAACTTAAAGGCATAATTTTTGTTGGTTAGCTATTAAGATTGTGCTAACTTTAATTTAATATGACGGAGGCTGCTATAGAAAAAGAGAACAAGGAGATCGCGAAGCAGTACAAGGAATTGCTTCGTATCAGTTATCAAACCTTGACCGCTGCGGACAAGAAATTGATACGCTCCGCTTTTGACGTTGCCGTGGATGCCCACAAAGATCAACGTAGGAAGTCGGGGGAGGCCTATATTTTCCATCCTATAGCCGTTGCCAAAATAGTAGCTTCCAAAATTGGACTGGATGCAGTTTCCATTGCTTCTGCCCTTTTACATGATGTGGTAGAAGATACGCCCTACACCCTGGACGACATTGAACGTATGTTCGGGGAAACCGTGGCCCGCATCGTGGATGGACTGACCAAGATAGCCCACCTTAAGAAGGACAAGGACATCAGTCAGCAAGCAGAAAACTTTAGAAAAATGCTGCTGACCCTGCATGACGATGTACGGGTGATCATCATCAAAATTGCAGACCGGTACCACAATATGCTCACCATGGATTCCATGCCCGAGCACAAGCAGGTAAAAATTGCCTCGGAGACCCTGTACATTTATGCCCCCCTGGCACACAGGATTGGGCTTTATAACATAAAAACCCATCTGGAAGATCTCAGTTTAAAATATACCGAACCTGAGGTCTACAACGATATACAAGCCAAGATTGAGGATACGGAGGAAGAGCAGCAGGCCTATATTGATGATTTTGCCAACGTGATCAGAAACTCCCTGGATAAGGAAGGCTTGAACTATGACGTAAAGGGGCGAATGAAGTCCATCTTTTCCATTAGGAGAAAGATGAAGGCCCAAAACGTTTCTTTTGATGAGGTCTATGACAAGTTTGCCATTCGGATCATCTATAAATCCGACCGAAAAAATGAAAAGTTCCTGGCTTGGAAAATCTATTCCATTGTTACGGACCACTTCACACCCAATCCCATTCGTTTGCGCGATTGGATCACTTCTCCAAAATCAACGGGGTACGAAGCCTTGCACATTACCGTAATGGGGCCCAAAGGAAAATGGGTAGAAGTCCAAATCCGAAGTGAACGCATGCACGAGATTGCCGAAAAAGGGTATGCGGCCCACTTTAAATACAAGCACGGGGAGCAAAAAGAACAAGGTATTGAGGATTGGCTCAACCGATTACAGGAAGCCCTTGAAGGCTCCAATGGAAATGCCGTGGATTTTGTGGAGGAATTCAAGCTTAATCTGTATTCCAAGGAGATTTTTGTATTTACCCCAAAAGGGGATCTAAAATCCATGCCCAAAGGTTCCACCCCTTTGGATTTTGCCTTCCACATCCATACAGAGATTGGGATGAAGACCCGAGGTGCTCGGGTTAATGGGAAATTGGTTCCGTTGGGATCTACGCTTCAAAGTGGGGACCAAGTGGAGATCATCACTTCTGAAAGCGCGAAACCCAACCAAAGTTGGTTGGATTATGCCCAAACGGCCCGTGCGCGATCCAAGATCAAATCGTCCCTAAGTGAGGAAAAGAAAAGCATTGCGGCAGACGGGAAAGAAGTGCTTCGCCGAAAGCTAAAATCCCAAAAAATCAATTTGAACGAGGACACCGTGAACAAATTGGTGACCTACTTTAAGCTGAAAACCAGCCTAGATCTCTTTTATCGCGTAGGAATTGGGGTCATAGACAATGAGCGCATCAAGGACTTTGCATCTTCGTATCACAATGCCTTCCTGAATTTCTTCAAAAACAAAATCCGAAGGAACCCTACTCCCAAGGATGTGAACAAGGATGAGATTACCACCAAGTACGATATGCTCGTATTTGGCAAGGAAGAGGAAAAATTGCCTTACAAACTGTCACAATGCTGTAATCCCATTCCAGGAGATGACGTTTTTGGATTTTTAAGCGTAAACGACGGCATAAAAGTGCATACCAAGAGCTGTCCCAATGCCATTTCGCTTCAATCCAATTATGCGTACCGGATCATGTCGGCCAAATGGATAGACTCCTCGCAAGAAGAGTTTACGGCTGACATCCGAATCACAGGGATTGACAATCTGGGATTGGTAAACGAGATTACCAACATCATCTCGGATAACCTGCACGTGAATATGCGCAACCTGAATTTTAGTGCTGACGGGGGAACTTTTACGGGCCAGATTACCTTGGTTGTGAAAAACAACAACATCCTTAAAAAACTGGTCAACCACCTGAAACAGGTAGAGGGGATAGACAAAGTATCCAGAATTTAATTTTTAGCTGTACCTTTGTCCTTTAGCATTGGTGAGACGCTATGGGCAACGATAAAAACCAGGAAATTGTAAAAAATGTGTTCACTTCCTTTTTGGAGGAAAAAGGGCATCGAAAAACTCCGGAACGTTACGCTATTCTTCAGGAAATCTACGATAGTGACGACCATTTTGATGTGGAATCCCTCTATATTAAAATGAAGACCAAAAACTATCGAGTAAGTCGAGCTACCCTTTACAACACCATTGAGTTGCTATTGGACTGTAAATTGGTACGCAAGCATCAGTTTGGGAAAAACCAGGCCCAATACGAAAAATCCTATTTTGATCGCCAGCACGACCATGTTATTTTAACGGATACGGGCGAAGTTGTTGAATTTTGCGACCCGCGTATCCAATCCATCAAAAAAACCATTGAGGAGGTTTTTGATATCAAGATCAACAACCATTCTCTATATTTCTACGGAACCAGAAACAAAGAAGAAAACCTAACTGACTAACCCACCTATTTCATGGTAGATTTATTGCTTGGACTCCAATGGGGAGACGAGGGAAAAGGAAAGATTGTTGATGTTCTTACCAAGGATTATGATATTATAGCTCGTTTTCAAGGCGGTCCAAATGCAGGACATACCTTGGAGTTTGATGGCATAAAACATGTATTGCACACCATTCCATCCGGAATTTTCCATAAAAATGCCGTGAATGTTGTTGGGAACGGGGTGGTCATAGATCCAGTGATCTTTAAAAAGGAGCTGGACAATCTTGAAAAGTTCAATATTGATATTGTCTCCAAGCTTCTGATTTCCAGAAAGGCCCATTTGATTTTACCTACCCACCGTTTGTTGGATGCCGCTTCCGAAACTGCCAAGGGGAAAGCCAAAATTGGATCTACCCTTAAGGGTATTGGTCCTACTTATATGGACAAGACCGGGCGTAACGGAATGCGGGTTGGAGATTTGGAATTTGATACCTGGAAAACAAAATATCGTACGCTTGCCGACAAGCATGAGGCCATGATCGGGTTCTACAATGTGGATATCCAATACGATTTGGCTGAGTTGGAAGCTGAGTTTTTTGAAGCTGTGGAAATGCTTAAAAAGCTCACTTTTATTGACAGCGAAGAGTTTATCTTCAAAGCACAGGCCGAAGGCAAGAAAATTTTGGCCGAAGGCGCCCAAGGTTCCCTTTTGGACATTGACTTTGGGACCTACCCCTTTGTGACCTCCAGTAATACCACAGCTGCCGGGGCTTGTACCGGATTGGGGGTGGCTCCCAATAAAATTGGTCGTGTTTTGGGTATTTTCAAGGCATACACCACCCGTGTGGGCAGTGGCCCCTTCCCTACTGAACTTTTTGACAAGGACGGAGAGACCATGGGCCGTGTGGGCAACGAATTTGGTGCTACCACAGGAAGACCCAGACGTTGTGGTTGGTTGGATTTAGTAGCGTTAAAATACGCGGTCCAAATCAACGGGGTTACCGAGTTGATGATGATGAAAGCGGATGTTTTGAGTGGTTTTAAAACGCTAAAGGTCTGTACAGCGTATAAATATAAAGGCGAAGAAATCCAGCACCTTCCCTATAATATTGAAAGCGAAAACGTAACACCCGTTTATTCCGAAATGAAAGGTTGGGCCAAGGATTTGACCCAGTTGACCCAAGCGGAAGACCTTCCTCCTGCTCTAAACGCATATATCGACTTTTTGGAAAAAGAATTGAACGTTCCGATCAAAATTGTTTCCGTAGGGCCAGACCGGGTACAGACCATTCACAGGTAAACAACTTCTTCTTTGCCACTTTGATTTTATTTCATCATAGGATTTCACACTTACTTTATGTTGGTAAAAACCATCATTAAATCGATTTTTTATCTATATTGATGGTATTCACTAACATATTAATTTGAAAAATTATGTATAATTTTGTATCTTTGTTGGGAAAAACAAACATTAAATAGTTTTTTTCACATAAAGATGGAAAATACCAACATAAATTGGACTCATATGACAGACGCTGCCATAGTGGAACAACTAGGGCTATATATCAGGCGTTTACGATTACAGCAAGATACCTCGCAGGCCCAATTGGCAGATAAGGCAGGGCTCAATCGATGGACCATCAGTAAAATAGAGAATGGCGAGCCCGTTACCTTAATGAGCCTTATCCAAATTCTTAGGGCCTTAAACAGTCTTTATGTTCTGAATACCTTTCAAGTTTCCGAAGAAATAAGCCCTCTGGCGTATGCCAAGCTCAAAAAACAGCAAAGACAAAGGGCCAGTGGTAAATCCAGTCCCAAACCCAACAAAGAAGATTTAGGATGGTAGATGTGGCCGAGGTAAAAATATGGAACGAGCTGGTAGGTGCCATCCGCTGGGACGAATCCCAACGGTTGGGGTACTTCCAGTACGATCCCAACTTTCTTCATAAAGGCTGGGACCTATCCCCCATTAAAATGCCCTTGGACCAAGGATCTCGAATACATAGTTTTCCAGAATTGCGGAAAGGCCGAGGTGAAACCGAAGATGCCTTTAAGGGATTGCCAGGTCTATTATCCGACGCCCTACCAGACAAATACGGGAACAAGTTGATCAACATCTGGCTAACCCAGCAAGGCCGACCCGAAAACAGCATGAACCCTGTGGAAAAGCTATGCTTTATAGGCACAAGGGGTATGGGGGCGCTGGAGTTTGACCCTGCCAGAATAAAAACTGGCACCTACACCTACGCTCTGGAACTGGACAGCCTAGTGGAGGTGGCCCAAAAAATGCTGAACGAACGCGAAACCTTTTTGACCCAACTGAACAAGGATGACGAAAAGGCCATGATGGATATCCTTAAAATAGGAACCTCAGCCGGGGGTGCCCGTCCCAAGGCGGTAATTGCCTATAATCCCAAGACCAAGGAAGTACGCTCCGGGCAGGGCAATGTGCCCAAAGGGTTTGAACATTGGCTGCTTAAACTGGACGGCGTTAGTGGAGACCAGTTTGGAGAAAGCTCGGGTTGGGGGCGTGTGGAATACGCCTATTATCTTATGGCCCAAGATTGCGGAATTGCAATGAGCGAATGCCAACTGCTGGAAGAAAACGGAAGGGCGCATTTTATGACCCAGCGTTTTGATCGTGAAGGCAACACTCGTCACCATATCCAATCGCTTTGCGGGCTACAGCATTACGATTTTAACGATATGTACGGTTACAGCTATGAACAGCTGTTCCAAACCATGCGCATATTGCGATTGACCTACCCTGAAGCGGAGCAAATGTTCCGAAGAATGGCTTTTAACGTTTTGGCCACCAACTATGACGATCACACCAAGAACTTTTCCTTTATCCTAAAAAAGGACGGGGAATGGCGGCTGGCCCCTGCCTACGACCTTTGTTTTTCATTTGATCCCACCAACCACTGGGTAAACAAACAGACCTTGAGCGTAAACGGAAAGCGCTTGGACATTACCCAAGAAGATCTCTTGACCATTGCCAAGGACAACAATCTAAAAAAGGGCAAAAGCATTCTTGAGGAGATCAATGCGGTGGTAAAATCTTGGAAAACCTTTGCAAAACAGGCACAGGTACGGAAGGATTTAACCGAAAGAATACACAACAGCCTGAACACCTTTTAAAGTAACTTTGTAACAAAACGCGAGGTGATCGGTCTTAGATAAAAACTGGACATTATGACTACCTCAACTACCACCAAAAAGACTTTAACTTTGGGCAACGCAGCCCTCATTGCGGGCCTTGGGCTACTGCTCATGACCCTTACCGTGCCCTTTGCGGAATTCTATATTTTTCCCAAGCTTATTGCGGATGATGCAGCGACCACAGCTGAAAACATCAGTAGAGAAAAGCTGTTGTTTACCACCAGTATTTTTCTGCATTTGATCACTTTGCTCTGCGATATTGTGGTGGCCTGGGCACTCTATCTTTTTTTAAAACCCGTACAACGCTACTTTTCCCTGCTTGTGGCCTGGTTTAGGTTGATCTACACGGCCATGTACTTGATAGCTCTCACCAATTTGGTGAAAATATTGACCCTTGTACAGCAGTACGCTTCAGGTACGGGAACGGAAGTGGCCCAATCCATGCAATTTTATTTGGATGCGTTTAGATTGGAATGGTCCTTTGGGCTGGTCATTTTTGGGGTGTATTTGGTACTATTGGGCATACTGGTCTTTAAGGCCACTTATGTACCAAAAATTTTCGCAATTCTATTGTTGATTGCAGGCTTGGGGTATATAATCCACACCCTGGGAGCCTTTGTTAGCCCGGAAATCAATTTGGACATCCTGTTCTTTACCTTTTTTGGGGAACTGGTGTTTATGTTCTGGCTGTTGATCAAGGGGCGAACGCTTAAAGAGCCTGTTCCCGCTTAAAACATGCTCATTCATTTTGGCGCAGCACGGTGCTAATGCGTCTTAAGGTAACGGCCAATTTTTATGGGTAAGTTTTAAAGTCAAATGTCGAAAGTAGGAAGTAGGAAGTGGGATTTGGGATTTGAAATCGAACAATCCAAAAAAAACAACTTTAAAGCACCAAATTCCAACAACCATGGTTGAAATTCAAGTTCAAATCTCAAGCTCAAGCTCAAGCTCAATTTTCCACTTTCCATTTTCCACTTTCCATTTTCAATTTTTCATTTGCTTTTTTTCCTTTCCCGTAACCTAAGGATTGTTACAATGCCCCTTAGCGCCGAGACCACACTTTGCACCTCGCGCGGGGTAAATACTTCTTCCTCTATATAAAAGAGCATTTCCAGGTTACGGTCCAGCACCTTGGCAAACTCCTGTGGAGAGCCATAGCCTTCTTTAATAAAATGGGAGAGCTGTTTCTTTTGGGTTTGGTTAATGGTTTGTATTTCATGCATCCAAAGAAAAACGAATTCCATGGGTTGTTTCATGCCATATATGGCAAGTTGAAAAAAGTAGGTTTTATCCTGCCAATGGGAAGGTTATGCGTATAAAAAAGGGTAAATTGTAGCCATAAACAAGTTGTAGTGCATTTGACCAAAAATGAGAAACCGACTTAAATTACTTCCATATTTTCTAGTCCTAATCTTATTTATGTTAGGATATATCTTTACCAATCCATTTCGAACAAAAAAGCTGACCAAACAAGAGAAACAATCAATTCCTTACAATGGAAATGAGGTTTTAGTTTTCAAATCAAATAAATCTGAAATAGATACCATCCGAATTACGGAAATAACTGTGCGTGAGCATCCGCCGAATCTTGGCGATATGTTTTGGGCAAAAAGCAAAGAAATTTTGAGAGTACAATCGGACAAGGATTGTGAAAATTGTGATGAAATAATTACTGTTGCGAAACAAAACTATACATCCGAAATTAGAGTAAGTTTTGACCTTATTCTAAATGAGAAAAGATATTATCACGGAACCGATTTAAAGACTCTAATGAAATTGAAGCCCAAAAAGCTGAAAATAAGTGGAATGGAGTTAAATGATGTCGTCCGAATTGACCGAAAATCGAAAAAATCACATTCTGGACATATCGACCGAATTTATTGGAGCAAATCAAAAGGAATTGTCCGAATTGAAATAAACTCGGATTATCATTGGGAATTAATAAATGGATTTAAAAACGCCACACAACAATGGCTATAAGTAATTGCTCAGTAATTACTTTGAGTCAAGACCTCTGTGTATTATCAAAAACTTATGTTCGGACTATTTAAAAAGAAACCGAAGGAATTACCTACTTTCAATTTTTTACAAAACTATCAGAATAAGGAAAAGTACTTTATAAGGACATTACAATGGGATTGGCTGGATGATAAAATGATACATGCCTTTGATAACAAATCCCCACGTATGATAACCATGGGTGAATGGCCTCAACAAATTTTCCTTGATGCTGTTGGGCAAAAGACGATTGAGGAATATGTCATTTGGATGGCAAGTCAATTCTCGCAAGGAAAAGTTCCCGATAATTTTGACGAAAGTATGATTTTGACGATTGAGGATCTCATAGCTGATGGTGAAATGCTTAGATTGGTAAACGAAAAAACAAAACTTCCTTATTATTTGGACGAACCAAAATCTAAACAGGATATTGATAAAGCACATGCCCTAATGGTTGAAGACGGATATATAAAGAACAAGTAACCATGTAAAAAATGGCTACAATTCATCCCGAATATTCGTGGTGAAACCATAGCCGAGACCATTGTGACTAATTAAACTAATCATGAAATCTATTATTTGCTCATTTCTTATTGCCTTATCCTTGTTGACTTCCGTAAATGTCCAAGATTCAAATTGTAATAATTACAAATTGGGATCTTATGAAATAATCATGTCAGGAGATACAGAGTCTTATTATTCCATAAAAAGAACTTCTTCGGAACAAATAGAGACCAACCAATTTGGCGACAAAGTCTATTACTCTATAAGATGGATAAATGATTGCAGTTATATTCAGAAATTCGACAAAAGTAAGATGAGCCTATCTGACGAAATGAAAATGGTGAATGGTGACGGTGGTATGGTAGTGGAATTGTTGAATGAAATCGGTGAGAATCGAATCGCATTCAGGTCTTATGTCAAAAATTTTAAAGAAATGAGTTTAAGAAATGGAGAGTTTAAAAAAATAAACTAGCCACAACAATGGCTATAATTCATCCTGAAGGCTCGGGACGAAATCATAGCCGAGACCCTAATATGTAATTTTGACTAAACTATGAAAAGACTGCCATTACTATTCTTGCTCATTTCAACAATTGGAATTTCTCAAGAAAAATTTATTGAGGTTTTGGTCAAGGACACCATCGTTCTTAAACCAAAATCATTCGAATATCTACTTAAAGGTGACTTCGTTTACGATTTTGGAGAAGAAAGCACCAAAGAAAGGACTGAAAAAATAATGAAATCCAACAAAAGGGTTTTGGAGTTTATAAAAAGGAACAGCCTCCAATTTGAAGAAAACCAAATTAACCTTGTTTTAGCAGCTTTTTCCGGAATTCAACCAATAAGCTACACCGTCTTTGTTCCAAATATCATTGAAAAAGAAATCTTCCTTGAGAAGGTTGAACAAACTAATGGCTTGGATTATAGTTTGATCAAGACAAACTATGAGCAAAATGAATCGACCGAGGAAAGGATTTATAAGAAGTTACTGGAAAAGGCGGACAAAAGGGCTGAACGACTTGGGAAAATAAAAAACTTGAAAATTGGCGACCTGATCGAAATTTCGGAAACGAAAGCATCCGAAACTGTTTTTTCCAGTTTCATGGAAAAACTTTTAGAAAGTGGAGATACAGCTTTGGATGTGACAACAACATTTATTAACGACAAAGGTGTTCTAAGAAAAAGTATAAGTGTTAAGTACAGTGTTGAATAAAACTGCTTACTACTCGGGCTATAATTCATCCCAAGAGCGCGGAACAAAATCATGGACCAGGCCGATAAGCAACATTAAAACGAAATAATGGGAATATTTGATTTTTTGACCAAACCTTCAGATGAAAAACTGACTAAAAAATTAGTGAAATATGTATATACCAGTATTCAAACTGATAAAGGTGTCAGAGTTGAAGACGCACTTTGTGCTATGTCAACAATAGTTGCAGAAAGATGTATTGAAGTTGCGAACGAATTTTCGATTAATGAACACGAGTTTGAACCTGGTTCCGCCATTTTTTCGGAAAAAATTAACGAGATTCTTGTTGGACCTGTGGCTGTTGAAAACTGGGATGAATTACCTCAAGAATCAGTTTTTGCGACAATCAAAAGGAAAATCAATTCTCATTTTGACGACAGTTCTTTTCCAGATCTGCCTGGGATTTTTGAAAATTATGCAAAGAACGTTGGAGAAACGGAATGGGGAAATCTTTCGTTGACAATTCCTGATGATAATAAACCATTCTTCCTACCTCTTCAAGCTGGATATGAGACAAGAAAGTTTGTTGACAAAAACATAAACCTTGAGAATAACGAAAAAACCTTGAAAATAGTAATTGATGCTATTGCTCATGTATTAATAGAAACAAAAATGGCATTGGCATCTAATGTTGCTCTAACGCTGACCTTTGAAACAATAAATGGAATGGCAAAAACAGCAACCATGACTGATAAAAAGATGACTGAATTACAGTCTGAAATTAATAAATAAAGTTGCCTATAAACCAAGAATGAAATTATCTGAAAACAATAAAAAATCACTTCTAGTTTCAATTCACCAATTGATTGAGGAAAGTGCAAATCACACGGTAAATGACCTTAAACATAAAAGGATAAACCGACTCATAAATTATCCTTCGAATGGAGGGTTGACGGAATCCGAAAAATCTGAATTGGTAAAATTGGAAGTAAATTCGAATTTAAAGAGTGCTTTAAGAAAAGTTTTCGCAAGTAATACTGCCGAAGTGTTTTTCTCTTTTCTGAATATATTGGACGGAACTACGGACCCAACGATTGAATACGGGGAATGGGAAGAAGTCATGTTAGTGGATTTTGATGAAGAAAACGAAATGGACTCGATGCTTCACGATGACTTTTATGGAACTTATTGGGATTGGAAAGAAAAACGACCAAATCCTGGTTGGAAATTGGATTTGTTAGACGAATAGAAAAAAATGAGCCTATGACCCAAAAATCCAACAAGGCTTTATGCTTGGACTATCTGGAAAAATATTCGGAAAAGGACTTGGATGGTATCCAAGAGATGTTTTCAGAAAACATTGTATTAAGAGACTGGAAAATACGGGTTGAAGGAAAGGAGAAAGCAATTGATGAAACTAGGAAAAACTTCAAGGCTGCAGATTCCATAGTCATTGATGTGCTTTCTGTTTATGAAAATACAGATACCGTGGCCGCCGAGCTTAAAATTACCGTCGACAGCACCGAAGAACTCCATGTGGTTGATGTCATAACCTTTGATTCCCATCAAAAAATAAAATCAATCCGAGCATACTTGGGTAGAGGTGATGATTAAATACATAACTTAACAATGACGGTGGTTCATCTCAAATGGAAATGTAGGAATGAAAAAGTGGTGGAGACCATCATGCATATAGCAAGACTACCCCAGTGAGTGAACTGAAAACCATAAGAGAACACTACAAACCGATTCAACCTGCGGTTTCGGCCAAGGATGACGAACCTAGTTATCACGAAATCCAACCGAATAAGGAAATCGAGAATTTTGTGTACTGCTTTTGGCAACTTAAAACGCAACATCCGCTAAAGCAAGATTATAACTACCGTGTTGTTTCGGACGGTTGTATAGACATTTTTTTCAACCACAAACGACCGACCGAAAATTTTGTAATGGGATTTTCCCGAAAGTATGTACAATTCCCTATTGGAAAAGAATTTGATTATATCGGTATTCGATTTTTGCCTGCTGCATTCCCGCACTTGTTTGCCGTGAACGCCAAAACTTTAAGCAACCAATCCCAAGACCTCAACAATGTCCTGCCCGATTTTTCCGAATGGATCCATTCAGAAATCAAAGCGATGGATTCCTTCGACACCATTGTAAAAAAGCTCAATGAAAAAATAAATGGATGTTTAAAAAAACAAGCTGTTCATTACGACCACCGTTTTTTGGACGCCCTGAACCTGATTTTCCAAAAAAATGGACATTTGGACACCGAAAAAGACCTTAATACTGGTTTAAGTCCACGACAACTTCGCAGAATTTTCAACTTTTATATCGGAACTACGGCCAAATCGTTCAGTAATGTTGTGCGTTTTCAGCATATTTTGAATGCAAAACCTTCAACCCAAAGTCTAAAGGAAAACAAACTGTACTTTGATGTTGGTTTTTTTGACCAGGCCCATTTCATCAAAAACTTCAAAACATTTTATGGGGTAACACCTTCGGAGGCCTTCAGTTAAGTTTGTCCGATTTTTACAATGCCCCCGTTTCTTGCCCGTCTAGATTTGCAGCAACAAAATAGTTGACAATGAAAGCATTAGTAGTAACTGCATTTGTTCTTACAGTTGGCTTGACGAGTGCACAAACAACAAACAAAATGAAACTTAACGCAGGAATAATTACCGAAAAATTGCAGGAAACAAAGCAATTCTACACAGAAGTTCTGGACTTTGGAGTACGTTTTGAAAACGAATTTTATCTATTGCTTCACACCCCTGACCATTCTGCGGAAATCAGTTTTTTACAACCTGATCACCCCAGCCAAAAACCCATTTTCCAATCGGCTTTTAATGGAAAAGGTGTTTATTTGACTATTGAAGTTGCGCATGTGGATAAAGTATACCAACAACTCAAAGACAAAGGTGTTCCCATCGAAATTGAAATTCGGAATGAACCCTGGGGCGATAGACATTTTGCCATAAAAGACCCAAACGGAATTGGAATTGATATGGTGACCTATACCAAACCAGAAGAATAAAACACCATGCCCAACGTTGGGTTAAGCTATAGCGGTTTGGGTACAGACCCAGACCGTTTCTGCATTTATTTGAGTAGCTTCTTATCGAAAAGTAGTGGATTTTAAATCCTGTCTACCCTTACCGCGACCATTACAACATCCCCAGCTTATAAATATTTGCACTATTTATGTAACCTCATTTTTGAATTAGAAGTCTTACTGGAAAAATTATTGCAGGGAAACATAGCCTGCAATAAAAAATAGCTAGGTAATGATAATAGTTCAAGTATGTTTTGCCGCCTTATTATTGGGCCCTATACTTTGGGGGGCATTTAATTGGGTCAGTTATAAAAGATTATCGGCCCCAAAAGGTATGGTCACCTTCAACACCCTGATCAATTCTGCAGTTCTGTATGCCTTGGCATATAATTTCATTTTTTTTCTACAGGAAGTATTTCTTGTTCTGGGGAAAAAAGTGCTTGGCCTGGAATCATCTTTATATCACAATAATCATACCTGGGAAGGAGAACACCCCATGATGCATTTGATGCAAGGTTCTGGAGCCTTGGCCATTTTTTTGATCGGGTTAATTTGTTTGGTCATTTACAGATACATTAAAAACTCCCAAAGCATCTGGAAGTTATTTGTTCTGTGGCTTGCCTTTCATGGAATTATTCAATCCTTGCCCCAAGTCACAGTGGCTTATTTAGCTCCAAACACAGATGTTGGCCAAGCGCTTGTAGGGTATTTGGATTTGAGTCAACCTCTTCTCATAATACTAGCTCTGATATGCATTTTTGCCACCCCTTTGGTTGTGATGCTGTTTGGCCGGCTTCTTTTCGAATTTGCTCCGGAGGATGTTGATCACAGCAACCCGAAGGTAAAATTCAAGTATATTCGGTTTATAGCCGTGGGAGCGGCTTTTGTAGGCAGCTTAATGATTGTTCCTTTTAGAGTGCCTCCAATGAGTCAGGCGATTACTCCTTTTATCGTTTTTATTTATTCCATTCCATGGATATGGGCTTCCGCCCATACAATCAAGCATGTAAAACATACGCCAAACAGGCTTGATCAAAAAGTGTATGTGTTACCCATAGTACTCCTTGTTCTGCTATTGATTTTCTTTCAGTTGGTTTTGGCTCCTGGTATAAAGTTTTGATACCTTACAGTGGTATTTTAAGGTTCAAAATCATAACCAAACAGCAAGGGCAAGCAGAATTAAAACCTGTAAATTGGCCTTTATGAAGCAAGTTTTTATACATTGTGAGGGTTGCAAAGTGATATCTGAAAACCCTATCCAGAAAGATGGAAAACAACATAGACATCATAGCCAAGTTGGCCTCATCCCTTAACCGAAGAGATGAAGTTCCAAATCAAGAGCTGGCCAAAGAAATTGTAGTTGCGCAGGACAAAAAGGCCGTAAAAGAACTGGTTGACAATTTATTCAATACCAAAGCCATTCAAAACGATTGCATTAAAGTACTTTATGAAATTGGCGACCAAGACCCGAAGCTGATTGCCAATTACGTTGACGAATTTGTTTCGCATTTAATAAGTAAAAACAATCGACTTCAATGGGGAGCAATGACGGCACTGGGCACCATAACGAATGAAAAACCGAAGGAAATTTACAACCATTTGCCTGCAATTCTAGAGGCATCCGACAAGGGTTCTGTGATTACCAAAGACCACGGCGTGAATATTTTGATCAAACTATGTGCTCTTAATAACTATGCAGAAAACACCTTTCCATTGCTGTTGGAACAGCTTTTGAAAAGTGCTCCAAATCAGCTTCCCATGTATGCGGAAAGGGCAATGCCCATAATTAACGATAAAAACAAAGCGCTGTTCTTAAAAACATTAACTTCAAGACTCAACGATTTGGAGAAAGAATCCAAAAGAAAACGGGTGGAAAAAGTGATCAAAAAATACCAATGAGAAAAAAAATAGCGTGTTCAATCCTGACCTTGAATGTATGCTATAACCACTAAATACTCGACATGTAAAGACACTTAATATATTCCAGCGATTTAATAGCAATGAACACTACCCCCATACCCCATAAACAAGAAATTCTTAAGAAATTTCATTTTCTAACCGAGATTGAGCTTAAAGAGGAACTCCTGGAACATGGGCAAATCTTGGAATTTAAAACGGGGGATGTTATTGTTCGTGAGGGGCAATACGTTAAAGTACTCCCTATTGTACTCAAAGGTACCATCAGGGTTTTTCAGACCAGTGAGGAACGGGAGATCTTGTTGTACTACGTGGATCCAGGCCAAACTTGCATGATGTCCTTATCCGCCTGTTTTTTTAACAATCAAAGTCCTTCCAAGGCCGTCGCGGCAACGGATACCACCATTCTTGCCATTCCAACCCCCTTTATCACCCAATGGCAAACCAAGTACAAATCGTGGAACACCTTTGTGATACGTACGTTTAGAAACCGATATGATGAACTCCTCGGTACTTTTGAAAGCGTAGCTTTTGAGCATATCGACACTCGAATCAATGAATACCTGCTTTTCAGAAAAGAAAAAGACAAAACCTCCCTTATTGAGATTTCCCATCAAGAGCTTGCCAACGAGCTGGGCACTACCAGAGTGGTCGTTTCCCGCATCCTTAAGCAATTTGAGCTCAATGAAAAGGTGAAACTGCACCGAAAAGGGATTGAATTGACATAATTTTTTGGTCACTGTATCAAAAGATACCGTTCCAAAGCTGCACCCTAGATGAAATTTGTGGCATCATTTTTAATCAAAACAAAGAACAATGAATGCACAACAAATTTCCATGGAAATGGAGCAAGAAATCATTTCCACAACGCAGCTGCTCAAGCTTGTCCCTGAAGACCGATTACATTATCAACCGCATGCCAAAGCAATGACCTTGGGGCAACTGGCACTTCATGTGGCCACCATTCCTTATTTCAACCTTGGCTATGCCAAAGATGGACAAGTGGAAGCAGCCGTAATTGTAAACCATCCACAACCGCTTACCAAAGATGATATTTTGGAAGGCTTGGAGAAAAGCAAAAAAGCCGTACAGTCCGTTGCGGAAAACGAAACAGATCAGTGGTTGAATGCCAACTGGAAACTCACGGACAATGGAAATACCTTGGCCGAAATGCCCACAGTGGCATTTATCAGAACCTTTGTATTGAATCATTGGTACCATCACAGAGGGCAGCTGTCCACCTACCTTAGGAGTTTGGAACTTGCACTACCCTCAATTTATGGGCCTTCTGCCGATGTAAATCCTTTTTCTTAATTCTTATCAACCTTAAAATTCAGACACAAATGAAACATATAGTATTCATCATAGCGATAACCCTATTGACAGCTCCCATCCATGCCCAAAATGGAAAAGAAGCCAAGTCCGTATTGCTCATCACTTCGGCGCAAGTGGATTTACTTTCTGAAGATGGTAAGGCTTGGGGCCTTACCAAAGATGCCGAGGCCAAGAACAAGGTAAGAGAAAATCTAAAACGGGTACTTATAGAGGCCAGAAAGCGCAACATTCCAATAATTCATTCCCCGGTTGGGTTTGACTATGAAAAGATGAAAGGGTACCAGCCTTTAAATGCCATTCAAGGGGTCATTGTCCAAAATCAATTGTTGGATATGAATTCCGATGGGGTTGCCTTTATTCCAGAGGCACGTCCTTTGAAAAAGGAACAGGTACTTCCTTTCCGTCAAGGTTTTTCTTCTTTTTGGGCGGATTCAGTTCAAGAACATTTGGAAAAGCTTGGCGTCGATACAATCTACATAGCAGGCATGTTGGCAGAAGGCTGTGTGGAATCGCATGCGCGGGATGCCGCAGAGAATGGATATAAAACCATTGTTATTTCCGATGCCATAGGTTCAACCAGCCTCGAGTTATTGGATGCCTCCTATAAGACACTTGCACTACATACGGCCACAATGATCACTACCCAGGAATTTTTGACTAAGGACTAATAGGTTGGGCAAAAGAACTCATCTTGGCTTTGGGAAGAAGTCGAGGTGAGTTCATTCGATCAAGACCAGAGGATCCAACTACTTCTAATTTGCATCTACCCTCTACTCTCTGGAGCCAAATTCTTGAAATCAGTGTACAATTAGCAAGAACCAAGGAACAATTCACTTACCTTGAGCAACTAAGTCATTGATTTTGGTTAACTTCAAACAGAACCATGTTTGTTGTTCTTCTTTAAGCGAATTCCATGACAAAAAAAGTTTTTCTCAAGAAATGGATTTTGGCCAATATTACCGGGTTTTTGATAGGTTATTTGCTCTATACTCCCATTGCCCACGGGCTTACCGGAAATCATGGTCGTGAGTTGAACACAAACCAAATCATTGCCCATTGCGTAGCGCTGGCCGTGGTGGCGTCAATACTGTTTCTGTTCCAAAAGTCAGTGCTTAAAGATTATATCTCAATTTCACGGATCAGAATTATCTTGGCGACCCTCGCATTCGTTTTATTATTTTGGTTTGGATACTACCAGACCGTAATTCCAGGGGAATTGGACTATGACATTCTGTTTGCTTATTTGGCCTTGGGTTCAGGATTATGGATAGGCATACTTTCCTTTTCAACAAATAAGGTGAAATGGTTGATAGCTGTGCTATCCTTCCCTTTTGCCAGTTTTATTGGAGAGGTTATCCTATTTGTTGTTTATTCCTCATTTGATCTTAACATGGATCTTCAAAACAGTACTACCAATCACGTTGTTTTTTGGATTACCGTTGGGATTACCACAGGACTACTTGGCGGATGGCTTAGTGGACTTGTGCTTTACAAAATGTTGCCAAAGCCTTCAAAATAGTTGTACCCAATGACGGATAGAGATTATTTCTCCCACTTATATGCAATCGCAAGTCAGCTAAACAAGGAGTTTTCCTTGTATTCCGTGTTGCGAAAATCTTTGGAGAAGATGGCTGAAATCCTGGATATGGACACGGGTTGGATTTGGCTTACCGAACCCGATAACAAATCGGTCTATCTGGCTGTTTCCCACAATTTACCGCCCGCACTGAGCAACCATCCTGAACGACTCGCCGGGCGATGCTATTGCATAAAACAGTATTTATCTGACGAAATGGATCAAGCCTTGAACATTAGTGAAATTGCCTGTACGCGCTTACAGGATATTAGCACCGGCACCAACGATTTAAGGTTTCATGCCACTATTCCAATCCATGTTAACGATGAAAAAGTGGGGCTGATCAACCTATTGAGTAAAGAAACCCGTAAACTCAACCAAAAAGAGCTAACCATACTGAATACCATCAGTGAATTGGTTGGAGCAGCTATTCAGCGGACGCGTCTGCAACCGCCATTCCATCCAAAAATTGCCCATTCGGAATCCACATTGGCCAAGGTCTCTAAAAAAGTGATTTTTCCAGAGTTGGAAGAAATAAAGGCTTGTCTTGAAAGTTCAACTTCCGATCAGGGTACGCTTAAGGAAGTACATCAAAAATTAGGGGATCTGCATTCCAATTTATCCCAACTGTTCCGTGAAACGGAAGATTTGGAGGATGCCGATTCTTCCGTACCAAGCTTTCATTATCCTGACTTGCCAATTACCAAACGTGAGTTACAAGTACTTCATTTGATCAAGGAGGGACTTACCAACAAACAAATAGGGGAACAATTGTTCATCACGGAACGGACCGTGAAATTCCATATCACGGCCATCTTATCCAAGCTCAATGCCAATAATCGCACGGAAGCGGTGGATATTGGACTAAAAAGAGGACTCCTAAGCGTCTAACCTCATCAGCGGTTACAATACTGTACTTAAGTACAGGTAGTTTTCTGTACCTAAGATCATTTTACACCTCCTTGGCTCTTTCGACCTTTGTTCTGAACAAAAACAACATGTTATGACACAAAGCATATATCTGGAACACGCCAATATCACCGTAAACGATCTTCAAGAAGCGATAAGGTTTTTTCAAACCGCCTTTCCCCATTTCAGAATAAGGGGTGGTGGCCATGGTACCCGGGAATGGGTTCATCTAGGTGACGAGCATACCTACATAGCATTGAACCAGGCAAAACTCAGTGACCTTCCGGTAGAAAAAAACTATGACAAAAAAGGCATAAACCATATTGGCTTTGTAGTGCCCAACGTGGAAGAAATAGCCCATAACCTTTTAAGTAAGGGATACAAAAGGGATTACCCAAAAGAAGTGGAACAATTTAGAATCAGGGATTATTTTGCCGATGCGGATGGCAATCAGTTTGAATTTGTACAATACCTGAGCGAGCTTACTGAAGAACGAAATAAATATCACAGTTAAATACTTACACCTCTCCCTGAAGCCATATCCCAATTAGGTTTATGGCTTTTTGCTTTCATTTTTATTGATAAAATTTGGTTGTTTATCAAAAATGCCGGTTTCCATTGGTTACATTTATCATTCAGTTGCGTAATTGAACATTTGGCCATCCGTCAGATGGGAATTACCTCTAAAAAGCAATTAAATGATACGAATCATCTATAGCTGGAAAGTAGCTCCGGAAAATCTGGACGCATTTATAAAAACCTGGACAAGAACCACCAACAGCATTCATGAAGAAGTTAAAGGGGCGCAAGGTAGTTTTATGCTTCAGGGAGAAGCTGATGGAAGCCAAATAAAAACCATCGCCAAATGGGATTCGCTAGAAGATTGGCAGCAGTTTTGGAGCGATAGCAAACCAACCCAAATGCAATCCATGCATGATTTGGGTGAGCGGGTCTCCGTGGAAATTTTCAAGGAAGTAGACGACTTTACAAAGTAAACCATGGACAAATTTGGACATGCTTCAAGCAGTAGCCATTCAAATTCATTTATGTTGACTTCGCCACAAACTAAAGTCCTTTGTAATACAATTAGCTTATCTTAGGGCATGGGCAATTTGGCAGGTAAAATTTGGAGTATTTTGGGTATTGCGTTATCTGCTTCTTCCATAGCTAGTCTATTGCAAATTGGATTTGACTTCAAACTGGCGCTAAGCCCTGCCGAAATCCTAAACTTTTATAGAGATTTGGTGCATCCCATTTTTCAGTTGTTGTATCAACCCGTCCAATGGGTTTTTGGGGATATAAAAATCCCAAACTGGATCACCGATGCACAGACCCTATCCATTGTAGTGAGCAGTATCTATGTAAGGGCCAAAAATGCCAAAAGGGAAAACGGCGAGGTGGTTCATTACAAAAGTCTTGCAAGTAAATTGGTTGCGATTTTCATGTTAGGTTTGACGATGTTGGGTTTGCTTTTTCTTCCTGTGATTCTGCTAGGCATGATCATGCTGCCTGTTTATTATATCAATCAAGTACGTTGGCAACCGCAACTCAAATGGTACCAGTATAAAAAAGTGCTAAAATCTGTGTATCTAGCGGCTGGAAATGAGGGTGCGTTGTTCAACACCTCGGCCATCTATGCCTACATCACGCTAGTAGTGGTTTTTGCCTTTTATCTATGGAATTCGATGATTCTGTAATGAAATATGAAGCTTGAAAATTCCTTTAAAGACATCTTGTGAAAGTTAAACTTGAAACCGAAAGATTATTAATATCCCATATTTCCCTAACGGATCTAGAGAAAATCCACGAATTGCATTCTCTGCCTGAAACAGACCAGTTCAACACCCTTGGGATTCCAGAAAATATTGAGGAAACTGAGCAAATTGTCAAGGATTGGATTGTGAAAAACAATAATGGGGAAAGCAGACATTTCACACTAAAAATAGAATCAGCGGCAAATGGGGAATTCATAGGTTTGATTGCTATGAACTTAGGCCCTCCGAAGTTTAGAATTGCCGAAGTATGGTATAAACTTCATTCCAATTTCTGGAAGCAGGGTTATGCCACGGAATCGTTGCACAGACTATTGGAATTTGGTTTCAGCGAACTCCATTTGCATCGTATTGAGGCCGGATGTGCCGTTGAGAACCTGGGCAGCATCCGAGTGCTGGAAAAAGTGGGAATGACCAAGGAGGGTAGAAAGCGACAGGTTTTACCCTTAAAACAGGGCTGGTCCGATAATTTTCATTACGCCATTTTGGCTACCGATTTTATAACCAAACGCTAGGAAATACAGCTGAGCCATGAATTATCAGACCTATCAGCCACGCCCCGAATTGGAGGCCTTGATCAACTTTTATTGGACCTTGGAAGTCCCTTTTGATCCCAACAACCCAAAGCAAAAAATTATTCCTGATGGTTTTGTTGAAATGACCTTCAATTTTGGAGACCCTATCAAACGGTACATCTCCGATAGCGAATTTGTTCTGCACCCCTGCGCCATGGTCATGGGGCAAAGAACCAAATCATACTATATTGAACCCATAGGTGATGTTGACACTTTTGCCATCTGTTTTTATCCCTATGGTTTTGCCAACTTTGTAAATACTACCCTTAAAAGTTTGGTAGACAAAGAAACCCCACAGGAAAATCTATTTGGACTGCAACCTGCCAAGGAATTGGAACAAAAAATGGTTCAAGCCACCACTACACAAGAAAGAATAGCCATTATTGAAGCGTTTCTTTTAAAGAAACTTAGCAATCCATCCACCATAGATCAAATTGTAAGAACAACCATAGATGTTCTTTTAGAATCCAAGGGAAGCCCTGCCATACGTAAAATTCTTAAAGACGATTTATCAAAAAGAAGGCAATTGGAAAGGAAATTCGCAAAACAAGTAGGTATCTCTCCCAAACAACTCGGTAAGGTAATTCGATTGCAAAGTGCCCTTAAAATGTTATTAAACAAGGAACACGACAAATTGACAACCATCGCCTACGAAAATGAATACTTTGACCAAGCACATTTTATCAAAGATTTTAAAGAGTTTACGGGAATTAATCCCTCTGAATTCTTAGGGAACGAGAACATGGCCCTTTCCACCCTTTTCTACAAATAAATCCAGCTGTCGCATTTTTACAATTTCCTTTTTTACCAGCGATTTAGTTTAGTCCCTATAAATGAATCGCACAACATGAAAGGAACTAGTATTAAGCTCTCTGTGGCATTATTGGCGTTGGTCATTGCCGCTTGTAACGGCAAAGCCAAACCGGAATTGGAAAAAAAACAAATGGATGCAACCCAAAACCAAAATACAAACGATATGAAAAGTTATGTTTCAATTTTTGAGATTCCTGCCACGGACATTACCAGAGCCATCAATTTTTATGAGCATATTTTGGATCTAAAAATTGAAAAATTCGAGATGCCGGAGATGGAAATGGGCATTTTACCGTATGAAGAGCAACTGGTCACTGGGGTTATTACCAAAGAAGAAGGGTTGCAACCTTCGGCGGACGGAACAACGATCTACCTCAACGGGGGTGACAACCTCCAAACCATTCTTGACAAAGTGGAGGAAAGCGGGGGGCAAATCATGGTTCCCAAAACTCCGCATGCGGATGAGATGGGCTTTTTCGCTTTGTTTATTGACTCGGAAGGCAATAAAATGGGACTTCATTCTCCCAACTGAGTCTCGAAAAACAGTTTTGTACCTAGCTATAAAAATCCTAACGGTTCTGGTTTAAACCCGAACCGTTTTTTGCATTTAAAAAGGTATCTTGCTAGGTAAAAATGGGTGGATTTTATCTCTAAAGGGAATACACCATGACCGAAAGTTGTGGTATAGCAGGACAAACCACATCACCCAAGCACACATAAACACTATTCCATGACCGAAAAAGAGAAAATGCTGGCCGGTGATTATTACAATTCCAGGGATTCGGAATTGATCCAAATGTATCACAGGGCGCGGAAGCTTTTGAAACAATACAATAAGCTAGATTCGGAATTAATTGAAGAAAGAGAGCAGATTTTGGATGAGTTGTTTGGGTTCAAAGGAAATGGCGTTTGGATAGAGTCACCATTCTTTTGCGATTATGGAGAAAACATTTCCATTGGGGAGAACACCTTTGTGAATACCAACTGTATGTTTTTGGACAACAATAAAATTACCATTGGCAAAAACGGATTGATAGCACCCTATGTTCAAATCTATACTGCCAATCACCCTTTAAAAGCTTCGGATCGTATTGTGGATGATGGACAATCATCACGATACTTGACTTCCACTGAACCTGTGACTATAGGGGATAATGTTTGGATAGGTGGAAACACGGTAATTTTCCCTGGTGTTACCATTGGCAACAACGTGACCATTGGTGCAGGGAGTGTAGTGACCAAAAACGTTCCGGATAACGTTTTAGCCTTTGGGAATCCATGCGAAATAAAGAAACAACTTTAGCCGCTTTGTGAAACAATCTATTTCAAAGCCACTAATTTTGTGCCTACCAAGCTCACATCCTTATTTTTATGATGCGAAACTCTAATCCATTCACCTCTTCATGATAAAATTCATAAAGGAAGTTTTCAATCATTTCTTTAGCGGAAATACCTTTCAAAAAGGAGCTGCTTTGGCCTATTACGCCGTTTTCTCCATGTTGCCCATGATAATGATCATTATTTCCATTTTGGGGCTTTTGTTCGGTAAACAGGCTGTCTCAGGAGAAATATATGGACAACTAAGCGATATTTTGGGAGCTGAGGCTTCATCCCAAATTGAGGACATTATCAAAAATCAGCATGTACAGCATAATGGAGTTGTAACCTCTATCATTGGGTTTGTAACCTTAGGTTTGAGCGCTTCGGGAATGTTCAGCCAAATCCACAATGCCTTCAATAGTTTATGGAACATTAAAGCAAAGCCGAAAAGCAGTATCATCAACTATCTGTCCAAGCATGCCGTTTCTTTTCTCATTTTGATTGTGATGTTCTTTCTTGTTCTGACGAGTACGGCCATCAATAGTTTTTTAGTAAAACATGGAAACAACCTGCACACCGATTACCAATTCACCTATCTGTATGAGCATTTGGCCTCTTTTGTGGTACTCGCTTTGGTTTTTGCCATTATGTTCAAATTTTTGGGAGATGCGCAGATCCATTGGAAGGCAGCAGTGTTGGGTGGGGCGTTTACCGCCACACTTTTTATTTTTGGAAAAATAGGCATTGGGATGTATATAGGCCACAGCCATGTGTCATCCACATTTGGATCGGCAAGTGTGTTGGCCTTATTGATGCTTTGGGTGTACTACACTTCCCAGCTCATCTTTCTTGGTGCCAGTTTTGTTAAAATAATCAGCACTCGGCTAGGATACGAAATCTTGCCAAACGCCAACGCTGTACGGGTAGAACATGTGGAAGTTGATGCCAAACTATGAAAATTCAATGAAGAACAATTATTATCAAACCAAAGAATCGGTTCAAGAATATATTCGCTTGGCTAAGGATGTGAATGGAGGAATGTTGATTGAGAAACTGCACAAAGTACTACCGCACAAATCAAAGGTTCTAGAAATCGGTTCGGGCCCAGGTACCGATTGGCGTATTCTGAGCGAATCGTATCAGGTTACCGGATCAGATAATTCAGGCGAGTTTCTAAAACATCTCACAGCGGATAATCCAAACGGGGAATTCTTGAATTTGGACGCCGTAACCCTCAAAACAGATCAAAAATTTGATGGTATCTATTCAAACAAAGTAATGCATCATTTGAAGGATAATGAATTGTCAGAGTCAATACATCGACAACATGCCATTTTGAATTCCAATGGTATAATCTGCCATTCATTTTGGGAGGGTGAAGGTTCGGAAACTTTTAAAGGCCTTTTTGTAAATTATCATACCAAAGCAGCCCTTGAGCAAATGTTCCAATCCCGTTTTAAGATTTTATTGCTGGAAACGTACAAGGAATTTGAGGAAGGGGATTCCCTTTTGCTCATTGGCATGAAAAGATAAACCTTCAGAACCAAACCATCATAACAACCAAGAACAGAAACACATGAACAATTTAGTAGGGGAACACATTGAGGAATATGCCACACAAAGCAAATCGGGCAATGTTGCCAAAGGATATAAGGCATTAATAGGCTTTCTAATGGGATTAAGAACCCATTTTATAAACCAGCATGCCACTGAATTTATAGTGGGCAACTTCTACCAAGGGTATATGGACATGAGTTATTTTCCGCTTACCCCCAAAAGCTTGAAAAGTCAAAAGTTAAAAATTGGTGTGCTGTTTAATCATGAAAAAATGCAGTTCGAAATTTGGTTAGTGGGTCAAAACAAGCAAATCCAACAGAAATTTTGGGAACAGTTTCAAAGTAGCGATTGGAATAAATATCCTATTTCCAAAAATGCCCACAGTTCAATAATTGAGCATGTTTTGGTTAAAAACCCTAACTTCAACCATATAGATGCTTTAACAGAAAAAATTGAAAGTGGGGTCCTAAAATTCCATAAGGATATCATGGAAGTTCTTGCTTAGACAATGCCAATGACTGAGGAAATGGGGAACTTTTAACTAGCTGAAGATTCCCGTTGGACACCCGTTTGGAAAACAATACGAGACCATGAGAAATTTGAAACTATTGGTTTGTGCCGCTCTTGGTACTTTTTTGTTGAACAATTGCGGCAACAAACAACAGCACCCAAAAAAATCGAACATCCTTTTGATTTGTGTTGATGATCTTCGACCTGATCTGAAAAGCTTCGGGGTAGACCATATCATTTCCCCCAACATAGATCAATTGGCACGTAGCGGAATGTCCTTTTACAGGCATTACGTCAATGCGCCAAGTTGTGGACCTTCTCGATACACCCTCTTAACCGGTCAATACGGAAGAGCTGATAATTATGCGCTTTTCCATCGAGCGGAAAACTGGGCAAAGGACAATAAAAGTGTTGCTCCCAGCATGCCGGAATGGTTCAGGACCAACGGCTACACAACGGTTTCCGTTGGCAAAGTTTCCCATCATCCCGGTGGTAGGGGCGGAAAAGATTGGAACGATACTTCCAAGGTGGAAATGCCCAATGCATGGGATAAACATTTGATGCCCGCCTCGGAATGGATGCATCCCAGAGGTGCCATGCATGGCTTGGCCTATGGAGAAATCCGAAAAAATGCCGCAGAGATGGATGTATTTCAAAGTGGAGAGGGTAATGATGATATCTATCCTGATGGTGCCATTGCCAATGAAGCTTTGAAACAATTACAAGAACTTTCCAGCTCAAATGAAAAGCCATTTTTTCTTGCCGTCGGATTTCTTAAGCCCCACCTCCCGTTTGGAGCACCCAAATCCTATTTAGAGCTTTATGACAGTATCAAAATACCGCGCCCAGAACATTTGAATAAACCCGTGGGAAAGACTACTTGGCATGCATCGGGTGAATTTATGAAATACAACCGCTGGGATAAAGACCCAAACGCGGATGAAACCTTTGCTGAGGAAGTACGAAAACATTATGCGGCTTGCATCAGCTATGCGGACGCACAAATTGGCAAGGTATTGAGCAAATTAAGGCAAACTGGGGCGGAAAAGAACACCATTGTGGTGCTTTGGGGAGATCACGGTTGGCATTTGGGCGAACATGCCATCTGGGGAAAACACAGTTTATTTGAAGAATCGTTACGCGCCCCTTTGATTGTACATTATCCAGGAATGGAAAACGCCAATACCAACACCAAGGCTATTGTAGAGACCGTCGACATTTTTCCAACACTTTGTGAATTAACAGGGGTTGAAACACCCTCATTTGTACAAGGAACCTCGTTTAAACCTATTTTGGAGGATTCCAGGATTCCAGGACACCCAGCTGTTGCATATACCAACAATGCCATGACACTCAGAACCAATACCCACCGCTTAACTCTCCATAACGATGGTTTTGCCGAACTGTATGATCATACTTCCAAAGCCGCCGAATCCGAAAATAGGGCAATGGAAAATCCTGAAATGGTGGAAGAACTAAAAAAAGTCTTGGAAGAAAGACTACCGGAAAAACACAAACTCGTACAATGAACCAGGGATATCTGAGATTTAAAACCTAGCAATAGGTCGGTCAACCCCTTGAAAATGGATACATATGAAACGCTTTAGAAAAATATTGGTTACTTCACTGCTTTGGATTTTGGTACTTTGCTTTGTTCCGAATCTTTCGCAAAGTCAGGAAAAACAAAGTCAACGTCCCAATATTGTATTTTGCCTTGCAGACGATTGGGGATGGCCTCATGCAGGAGCCTATGGTGATACATCGGTTAAAACACCGAATTTCGACCGAATCGCGAAAGAGGGAATTCTTTTCAACAATGCCTATGTCACCAGTCCTTCCTGTACGCCAAGTAGAAATGCTTTTATAACAGGAAAGTATCATTGGGAACTTGGACCGGGGGCAAATCTTTGGAGTACGTTGCCAGCTGAACACCAAAGTTTTATCCACCTATTGGCAAACAATGGATACACCACTGGGCGAACCAAGGCGAAAACTTGGGGTCCTGGAAATCTGGAGGAGTGGATTTCGCATCACAAAGCCCATCCAGCCAACCAGGCTTACGAGACCTTCGGAGACTTTCTGAAAACCACCTCTAAAGAAACCCCATTCTTCTTTTGGTTGGGCACTTCTGACCCTCACAGAGACTATAAAAAAGGTTCAGGGAAAGCAAGTGGTATTGATGTTTCAAAAGTTCATCTCTTTGAGCATTATCCCAAATCGGATGTGGTACGCAACGATGTGGCCGACTATTATTTTGAGGTTCAGCGATGGGATAGCCTGGTAGGTTCTGTCATATCCCAACTGGAAGAACAAGGTCTGTTGGAAAATACCATTATCATTATGACTGGCGACCACGGAATGCCATTCCCACGATGCAAGGGCAATCTTTACGACTCAGGAGTCCGTGTTCCCTTCGCGGTTCGTTGGGGGAAAGAAATCAAGGCCAATAGATGGGTTAACGATTTTATTTCCTTTGCAGATATTGCCCCCACCCTACTTGAAATTGCCAGTGTGGATGTTCCCAAGGAAATGACCGGCGAAAGCTTTGTAAATCTTTTGCAGTCCACAAAGTCAGGAACCGTTGATACCTCCAACCGGACTGATATTGTTTTTGGTAGGGAGAGACATGTACCAGCCCAAGAAAAACCCAATATGGCCGGTTATCCCTCCCGTGGTTACAAAAATGACAGCTTCCTATACATTCGAAATTACCAGAAAGATTGGTGGCCAGCGGGTACCGGAGAATTGGGAAACACCAACCTGCCAAACCAATGGTATGCAGATTGTGATGGCGGTCCCACCAAGAATTACATTATTGAAAACAAGGACAAGGATGAAGCACACCGAAAGGCATACGAGCTTTGTTTTGCCAAAAGGCCGGAAGAAGAACTTTATGATTTAAAAAATGATCCCGATCAGGTAAACAATATTGCTGCTAATACAGATTATGCCGACGTTTTAAAACAAATGAGGTTGAAACTTCAAGAAAAATTGATTTCCCTTAATGATCCGAGGGCTAAAAACCCCAATTTTGATGGCTTTGACCACTATCCCTACTTGGGCGGAGGTGGCGGTAAAAAAACCAACTAAATCAAAATAAAACAAAGTCCTTTATTTGATTGTAAAAACCATGTTTGATACATTGCCATAAACTTGTCAAGCTTTCAAGAATATGACGACCGTTCTTCACGCTACATCAAAAAAAGATTTCAGCACCATCGCCCATTTGGCCCATATCATCTGGACTGAACATTATACTCCAATAATTGGGGTAGAGCAAGTCAGTTACATGCTGGATAAATTTCAGTCAGCCCAAGCTATGGAAGACCAAGTAAAAGAGGGATATCACTACTATCTGTTGCAACATGAAAATACTCCTGTGGGCTACTTTTCCTTCAACCCAAAAGATAGCTTCCTATTCTTAAGTAAATTATATGTTTTGAGTTCGGAACGTGGTAAGGGGATTGGCAGGAAGGCCATTGAATTTATAGAAAACCAGGCCAAGAAATTGGGGAAAAGTAAAATACGATTGACCGTGAACAAGTACAACAGCAATTCCATTGCAGCCTATGAAAAAATAGGTTTTGTCAATATTGATTCCATTGTCCAAGATATTGGCAATGGTTTTGTAATGGATGATTATGTTTTGGAACGAGAGTTAGATTACTAAAACAACTTAATACCATCTGCAATGAAAATTTCAGCCAAAGTTTCAAATAGTTTGAATCATCACGAAGTATGGTTGGATACCAACGGTACAACATCCCAACTAAATATTCCCGGTAAGTCTACCGGTTTTGGGTCTTCAGCGAATGGCGGTGAACTTTTGTTCCTATCCCTTGCTACCTGTTTCTGTAACGACCTTTATCGCGAAGCTGCAAAAAAAGACATCCAGCTAAGCAAGGTAGAAGTAGAAGCATCTGGCGAGTTTGCAGCGGAAGGAGAACCAGGGTTTAACATAACCTACCAGGTCGCTATTGAAGGAGATGCCTCCGAATCGGTTCTAGACGCGCTTATAGCCGATACGGATAAGGTTGCCGAAATTCATAACACCTTGCGCAAAGGGGTTTCCGTTACTTTAACCTCTAAGTAGTTAGGGGTTTCTATCCATAAAATCTTGGAATCGACCAGGGGTCAATACCTCCCAAATGGAAGCCACTGTCCACCCCACAGACATATGCGCATTGAGATATCCCTTACCGTTGGCTCCATAATCCCAGACCGTGTGTTGAATAATCTCGGGCATATAGCCCTTTTTACCAACACCCACCATATGCCCTTCATACGGTAACATTTGATCCTTGATGGAGGAAGTAATTACTTCAGACATTTCAGCAAACCGCTTTTCTTTTGTTTCCTCGGACAGCCAATTTAAAACATGTGGAAAGTCAAAGGCCCAAACATCAATATGGTTGTTTTCTGTGGACACATTTCCCCAACCCCGAGTTTTGAGTTCTGCTTCCTTTAGGAGACTGCCTTCTGCAAAAGGAACATCATAGAGGTAATACCAACTCAGTCCAAAATATGCGGCTTTTTGAGCTAAGGCCACATACTTTTTGCGCATATCGTCTTGAGCGGTCAATGCCAAATGGTAAAACGAGACAGCCGCAATGGCCGCGGCCTCCTTATCCTCACAATTGGCATCCAAAGTGGAAGAAAAATAGTCGGCTTTATCAATAATGTATTTTTCAGAATAGTTCCCTGCTTTTACCGCCACTTCCAGAAATTTAGGCTCTTTAAAGTATCGAGCTGCCATAATCATAGGTGTAATAATGCTTTGCGTACTGCCCCTGGAATCATCCAATACGGCAAAAGAGGTATCAAATTTTCTTGGAAAACCTCCTTCATCGTCCTGCATTTTTGCAAATTGGTGCATAAGATTCTCTATGGTTTTCACAAGTTTGGGATGTTCTTTACCATGCTGCTTGTCAAAATCCAGTAAAAACAATAAATTTTTAAGCCCCTCACTCTGCTTTCTAAGCGTATAGACATCCTCTGCATTTTCGCCATATACCAACTCCCGAATCAAACCAGTATCCGTAAAACCATTGGCATAGTAGGAGTCCAAGACTTGTCGGGCCAAAGCTTTGTGCTCATCATTGTTTTGCTCATAACCATATTCCAATAAATTGTAAGCGTTGGCAAATGTCTTTCCGCAAAAGCCCACTGATAGCACTCCGGTATTCTCACAAGTTTGTGTATCGAACCAAAGTCCTGCAAAACCTTTTAAATTTTTGGTTTCCGCATAGCTTTCATAAAAATAATTGCTAAGTATTTCCTTGATTTCTGCGTCCGTTTTCTTAGGGTTAATTGAGCTAGGATGATGTCTATCGTATCCCTGTTCCCATGTTTGGGTGACCAAATCGGTGAAATCAGCCGCGCTGCCATGGCTCACCTTCCAACTAACTGTAAGCGTTTCCCCTTTTTCCAGAGTATAAAAAGCCTTCCATTGAGGATTCAATTTTAATTTGGATTGATAGGACTTGGGCACTTCATTGAATGGAAAATTGGCGGCCAACTGCAGATGATCTTCGCCCATTTTACCAATTCCCAAACTCCCAATATCAGTTCTAATCCTGATTTTCCCTCCCGTGGAATCAGGTGTTTCTTCCCTAACCAGATTGTCCATCCGTTCCAATTTGAGCCATTGTTGCAGCTCAGGATTAAATGCAACCGCAGCCGGTGTACTCATCCGATCCTCCCTAAACGACCAGTAGTCGGCGGTTTTGAAGGAAGGGGCAGTCTCTGGGGATCTCATGTTCCTTTTGTACCAAAAGCCGGGCAATAAAAATTCAGCCTTCTGGAAAGAACCATTGGTTACCGACCAAGTTTTATGGAGGTTGATGTCCAAATCTTTTTCGGCGCTTATGGTATATTCATACAACAAACCTCCATCTAAAGTTGGAGTTACTTTTTTAATTACCATAAGATCCTGATCGGAAGTCCCTCCCCCGTCTTCTATATAGATTTTGATTTCCGTTCCTTCCCCATCCAAAACAGAAATTTCCAAGGGGTGTTCTTGAATGTATTCAGGAAGCTTGGGGCTGTTATCAGCACAAGCAATTAAACAAATGGCACTTCCCACCAAAATGGTGAGTCTGATCAAAAAATGCATATGATTGTGTATTTGGATCTACAAGAAATTAAATTCAAAATAATTCTACATGCAAAAATCGACGGAGGTCATCCCTGAACGGATTAACGCTTTGGCATACACTTATCCGCCGAGGGTTACAAATTATCCCGTAAAGGGTTTGATAAATTGGCTTGAAATTATCCCAAAGCTTTCTAAATCCTGTCCCCTACTTTTCCTAAAAAGCCTACTTTTGGACAAAATTTGTGGTATTGAGGCAACTAGTTTTTTTCATTTTGATCCTGATTGCATTCCCTGTTTTGGGTCAGGAGCAACCTGAACAGGCCGAAGGAAGGCAAATCAATATTGTTTACGGGGCCAATTTCACCAAGGACGAGGATAACTTCCCTGGAGCTTCCATATTTAGTAAAGATGATGAAAGACAGGTACAGTTTGAGCACCAAGGTGCCGACCTTTGGTGTGATGTAGCCATTTTTTACAATCAGGAGAATCGCCTTAAAGCTATTGGAAATATCCGTTTACAACAAGGGGACTCCATTGAAATGAACAGTGGAAAAATGGACTACGATGGCAATACCAAGCTCGCCAAGGCCTGGGAAAATGTGGATCTTACCGATGGTAAAATGACCCTGACCACGGACACGCTTTATTTTGACAGGGAAAACCAGCTCTCCTACTATCGCTCTGGAGGTAAAGTGGTGGATTCGGTAAATGTGCTCACCAGTATCATCGGAAATTACTTCATGAAACTCAAGAAGGTGCAATTCCGTAAAAATGTACACATAGACAATCCAGAATACATCATTGATTCCGAACAACTGGATTACTACCGCCTTTCCAAAAATGCATACATGTACGGTCCCTCAACCATTGTTGGCGAAGAGTATAAAATCTATTGCGAGCGGGGATTTTACGACACTACTATTGAGCGGGGTTATGGTGTAAAAAACACAAGAATAGATTACAACAACCGTATCATTGAAGGGGATAGTGTCTATTTTGACAAAACCAGCTCCTTTGCTTCTGCCACAAACAACATCAAGGTAACAGATACGGTAAATAATGGGGTAATTAGAGCTCATTATGCCGAAGTGTTCAAGGAAAAAGACTCCGTCTTTGCTACCAAGCGAGCTGTGGCCATTAATTTGGTTCAGCAAGACTCATTGTATATTCATGGTGATACCCTAATGGTAACTGGGAAGCCAGAGTCCCGCATTGTTAGGGCCTTTAGAAACGCTAAATTTTACAAAACGGATTTAAGTGGAAAATGCGATTCTATCCATTCCGAGGAAAAAACTGGAATTACCCAGTTGATTACCAATCCTATTCTTTGGAACCTGGAAAATCAAATTACCGGGGACAGCATCCACCTAATTTCTGATTTGGAAACAGAGAAACTGGACTCGCTCAAAGTACTTGAAAATGCCTTTATCATTTCTGCGGACACCATAGGAAAAAAGGGGTACAATCAGGCAAAGGGTAAAAACCTCTTGGGCAAGTTCATTGAAAATGAGCTCAAAATAATCGACTTGATACAAAATACCGAGGTCATCTATTACATGTACAATGACGACGATGAACTCATCGGAATTGACAAGACCATCTGTAGCAAGATTAGATTGCTCATGGCCAATAGTGACATTGAGGATATTACCTTTTTTGTAAACCCAGATGGGGATATCTTTCCGGAAACCGATTTACCAGAAGAAAGCAGAAAATTAAAAGGTTTTGTTTGGCGAGGCGATGAACGTATTCTTTCCAAGGATGATATTTTTGATGAGGACGATAACAATATTGAATTGGTGAAAATCAGGGGTATCGATAATCCAGTGGACATTGATACCGAGGAACAGGAACGGAGCGGCAACCTACCTTTGGACACTGACCAAAAGCCCAATGCGGACGCAACCAAACCCAAAGAAACCAAAGTCCCCAACAGTAATTAATCATTGCTCATTGTCAATTGTTAATTGTTTACTGTTAATTGCCCATTGAATAAAGGTGAAAGAAGACTTTTTGAAATATCAGGCGCAGACCACTCCCCATCCGCTAGGATTGCAGATTTCGCATGCCAAAGGCAGTTATATATATGATCAAGAAGGCATGGCTCATTTGGATTTTGTGGCTGGTGTTTCTGCGTGTAGTCTGGGGCATTGCCATCCCAAAGTGGTGGAAGCGGTAAAAAACCAGTCTGAAAAATACATGCATGTGATGGTTTATGGCGAATATGTGCAACAGCCAGCTGTGGACTACGCCAAACTTTTAGCATCCCATCTACCCAAAAATTTGGAAACCACCTATCTGGTGAATTCGGGAACCGAAGCCATTGAGGGTGCCATTAAGTTGGCACGAAGATTCACTGGAAGAACCCAGATTATCTCAGCCAATAAAGCCTATCACGGCAATACCATGGGCAGTTTAAGCCTGATGGGTTACGAAGAACGAAAAAGCGCATTTAGACCCTTGATTCCTGATGTTTCCTTTATCCAGTTCAACGAGCCCAAGGATTTGGAAAAAATCACCAATAAAACAGCTGCGGTAGTCCTTGAAACCATTCAAGGTGGGGCGGGTTTCATCATGCCTCAAAACGACTATTTGCATAAGGTTCGAAATCGGTGCAATGAGGTTGGCGCCTTGCTGATTTTGGACGAGATCCAACCAGGATTCGGAAGAACGGGAAAACTCTTCGCATTTGAGCATTTTAACTGTGTCCCCGATATTTTGGTCATTGGTAAGGGAATGGCATCTGGTCTCCCTGTAGGCGCCTTTGTTTCCTCCAAAAAGATGATGGATTCCCTTCAAGAGAGCCCAAAATTGGGGCATATCACCACTTTTGGCGGAAATCCCGTCATAGCAGCTGCCAGCTTGGCAACTTTAAAGGAAATAACTGAAAGTCAGTTGATTGAGCAAACTCTCCAAAAAGAAAAGCTCTTCCGATCCCGTTTGGTACATCCTTTGATTAATGAAATACGGGGAAAGGGTTTAATGCTCGCCCTGGTTTTAAAAAACAAGGAAATTGCTAATTATCTGGTGCTGACTGCGGCCAAACGGAGATTGATTCTGTTCTGGCTGCTCTTTGAGCCCAAAGCGGTCAGGATATCACCTCCTCTCACCATTTCGGAAGAAGAAATTGTTGAAGGATGCGACCAAATCATTAGCATTTTAGACACTTTTAAGCCTACTGCTGTTAACTAATTTGTTGATAACATACCCCAAAATCGGACTTTTTGATAGCTCCAAAGGGCTAATTTTAAGTCCATAGTTAAACCAAATACGTTACTATGGCGTTAGATTCTAACGAATTTCCCGAAAAATCCATCAGCAAATTTGAGTCCATGCTCAAAACCGATGATGTGTATTTTTTTGATGCAGAGGACTTCGAGGAAATCATTCACCATTACCTGAACAACGGCAAAATATCCCTTGGAAAAAAGGCTATCCAAATAGGTTTGGAGCAGCATCCCAACTCCTTGGAACTTAAATTGCTTCGGGTAGAGGTATTGGTTTTTGAGGACAAATATGAAGTAGCGGAACGCCTGTTGGACGAACTTCAGACCATAGATGCCCATAACGAAGAAATCTTTATTCAAAGAGCCAATATTCAATCCAAACAGGACAATCACCAAGAAGCGGTAAACCTGCTGTTGGAAGCCCTGCATCTTACCGAGGAAAACTTTGACATCCATTCCCTATTGGGCATGGAGTACCTCTTCATGGACGATTATGAGAAGGCCAAGCGAAGCTTTATGAAATGTGTGGAATTTGATGACGCGGATTATTCATCGCTCTACAATGTGGTGTATTGCTATGAATTTTTGGAAGATTTTGATGGAGCCATTCAGTTTCTTAACCAGTATTTGGAGCGCAATCCCTACAGTGAAGTGGCATGGCACCAGCTGGGAAAAATCTACTATAGCAAGGAAATGTACAACGAGGCCCTAACCTCCTTTGACTTTGCCATTATTTCTGATGATTCTTTCATTGGCGCCTATTTTGAAAAAGCCAAAGTGCTGGAAAAGTTGGGTAGATACAATGAGGCCATTGAAAATTACGAAACTACCATTTCCATTGAGGATCCAACTTCGCATGCCTACTTGCGTATAGGGCGTTGCCATGAAAAATTGGGAAACAACGATTTGGCCAAGTACTATTACTACAATACCGTCCATGAAGACCCTCTTTTAGACAAGGGCTGGCTGGCCATTACGGATTTTCATTACAAGTTGGAAAATTATGAGCGGGCATTGTATTACATCAACAAGGCCATCAATATTGATGGGGAAAATCCCATTTATTGGAAGAAAAGTGCAAAGATCTATCTAGCGCTGAACAATTTTGACGAAGCTGATTTTGCATATAAACAAGCCGTTGATTTAGGAAATTACGAGTTGGACACTTGGTTAAATTGGGCAGAGGTGCTCAGAAAAGTTGGGGATTTTGGATCTTCCATCCAAGTATTGGTACAAGGTTTGGAATTTTATCCTGAAAATGCCGAATTGGTTTACAAACTTGCCGGGGTGTATCTAAAAAACAACGAGGTGCTCAATGCCAAGGAAAAATTGGCTCAAGCCATGCACATGGACATTGAAAAATTGCAGATTTTTGAAGAGGAATTCCCAGAGTTTCAGAAAGTGGCCTGGTTGCGCAACTTGGTTTCCGAGATTAAAAAAACATCCACCTAAACTAGGGCATTCCCCTATTCCATTATTTCATGAAAGCACGCAAATTAATTGATTATGTGTTGATTACACTAAAGGGTATGGCCATGGGTGCCGCTGATGCGGTTCCCGGAGTTTCTGGTGGAACCATTGCCCTCGTCTCCGGAATTTACGAAGAGCTTGTTCAGACTATTGGCAACATCAATCTTGGAATGATCAAGCTCCTATTTCAAGGTAAATTCAAGGAATTCTGGTCCAAGGCCAACGGGAATTTTATCTTGGCGTTGGGAGCTGGGGTACTGATCAGTTATGTCTCCTTTATGAAATTGGCCAAATACCTGCTAGAATATCATCCCATCTTGATTTGGTCATTTTTCCTAGGATTGATCATTGCAAGTATTTGGTATTTGGGCAAACAGATTCCAAAATGGGATTTGGCAATGATTGTATTTCTCATTTTGGGTATTGGTTTGGGCTATTACTTGACCACATTGCCAAGTGCAGAGGTGAATGATAACCAAGCTTACTTTTTTGTTTGCGCCGCCATAGCCATATGTGCAATGATCTTACCGGGTATCTCTGGGACTTTTATATTAATTCTTCTGGGCGCGTATAGCACCCTAAGTACCGCCATTGCCGATGTGGATGTCAAAAAGTTGTTGGTTTTTGTTTCAGGGGCGGTTATTGGCCTCCTTAGTTTCTCCAAAGTGCTAAAATGGTTGTTGCGCAAGTACAAGTTCCAGACATTTGCCGTGCTTACTGGTTTAATCGTTGGTTCCATAAACCAGGTTTGGCCCTGGAAAAAGGTATTGGAGACCAAGACATTTGGTGACAAAACCGTTGTTGTAGACGACGTAAATGTTTGGCCATCAGCCTTTGAAGGTGACAGCCAGCTATTACCTGCCATTATCCTCGCCATTGTTGGTTTTTCGCTTATTTTTATCCTGGAAAGAACAGCCTCCAAAAAATAAGATTAAACGCCATCCGAGATGCATCAGCCAAGAACATTTCTTGACAATTTCTTTTTGGTCATAAAAGGCCTCTGTATGGGGGCTGCCAATAAGGTTCCAGGGGTTTCAGGGGGTATTGTGGCGTTTGTGGGCGGCTTCTACGAGGAGTTTATCTATTCCCTCCAAAAAGTCAACGGTAAAGCTTTTAAACTCTTGGTCAACGGACGTTTCAAGAGTTTTTACCGCTATACAAACGGCCAGTTTTTACTATTGCTGATTGCTGGAATGCTTATCAGTTACTTTAGCGTATCTCGAGTGTTGGATTACTTTTTGGAGCAAAAGGAACTCTATGTTTGGGCTGGTTTTTTCGGCATGATCCTAGGTTCCATTTACTACATAGGGAAAGATTTTGACCATTGGAACAAACGCACGGTTACCTTCGGTATCATTGGGCTGATTGTTGGGATATCCATCAGTTTTTTAAGTCCGGCAACGCAAAACGACAATCTGATTTTCATTTTCTTCTGTGGAATCATCAGTGTTTCTGGAATGACTTTACCAGGACTTTCAGGTTCGTTCATACTCATCTTACTGGGAAATTACGTCTTGCTGCTTGTGGATTCTGTCAATGCCCTTTACGATACCATGTCAGAAATGTTTAGTGGCGATTTTGGTTTTATGCAAAACCCCAAAAGAATGCAAACGTTAAAAATTTTGGCTGTGTTCACCTTGGGCTCAGCCACAGGATTGGTCACCTTTTCCCATTTACTGAGCTATGTACTGAAACATTACAAGAAAATATCCACCGCAGTTATTTTGGGATTTATCACAGGTTCTTTAGGAGTCTTGTGGCCTTGGAAACGTACCATGTTCAAAATGGACACCCAAGGAAATCCCCTTTTGGATAGCAATGGCGACAAAGTGGTTCTCAATTACGAACGTTACCTTCCGAATATGGCCGATATGGAAACATGGTGGGCCGCGGTATTTGTAATCTTGGGAATTTTGGTTTTATTAGCACTGGATTGGTATGGAAAAAACAGAAAAGAAAGAAAACAGGTTCGGGCTGCTCGGTAAGAATATTAGCTATTCCTTTTCTCAAGGGTATTTCACAAAGAAATTTCAAGAATTGGGATTGGATGATCATAGCTATGAAAATTTTGACCTTCCCCAGATTTCGGATTTTGAAACGCTAGTGACACAGAACACTCTAAGCGGAATGAATGTGACCATTCCGTATAAGGAACAAGTGATTCCCTTTCTCTCCCAGATGGATGGGACCGCCAGCGCAATTGGCGCAGTCAACGTGATAAAGTTTGGTCCACAAGGCTTAACAGGATTCAACACCGATTTTTATGGTTTTCAGAAATCCTTAGAACCTTTTTTACAAGCCCATCATACCAAAGCACTGATTTTGGGCACTGGAGGTGCATCAAAGGCGATACGTTTTGTATTGGATGAATTGGGCATTGCGCACCGGTTTGTTTCCCGTAGCAAAAAAGAGGACCAATTCACCTACGAGGAATTGGATCGGGAAATTATGGAAGACCATACGGTGATCATAAATTGCACCCCATTGGGCACTTATCCCAACCTCAGTGAAAAACCGGATATTCCCTATTCCTTCATCTCGGAAAAACACCTTTTGTTTGATTTGATTTACAATCCCGCAAAAACTGCTTTTCTAGCTTCAGGGGAAGCCCAAGGTGCGGCTATTTGCAATGGGCAGAAAATGTTGGAATTTCAGGCCGAAAAAGCTTGGGAGATTTGGAACATGCCCTAAACGGTAATTTCTTGCCCGTAATTTTCTTCAAAGAAGGCTAAAACCCTGAACAAAAGAAGAATCACTACTTTTGTTATTGGGCAATATAGTTGTTAACTTGGCTATAATTATCATTGATCCAAAAAGGAAAACAAACTACGAATGCTGGACAACGAACAAGAACTTCAGGAAACTGAAGGTGGTGGTACTGAACAAAGTGCGGATACTGAAAAAACGATTATAGAAGAATCCCCCATTTCTGAGCCAAGCTCATCCGACACTGCAGTACAAGACAAGGATGAAGAGGAAACCAAGGTGACGCCGGATGGCGAAGCCGTGGAAGAACCCGTTACATCCAAATCTGAAGAAGACGATAAGGTCATTGAGGAAATCGAAGAATCGAACGCTGAAGATGCTGAAGATGTGGAGAATGAAAAGCGACATCATATTCCCTTTCTGGACTACCATTCCATGTCCATGGAAAACTTGGTGGGTGAGCTGCAACGTTTGGTAAAGAACGAGAAGGTACAGGCCATCAGTAAGCATGTAAGCTCCATCAAATACGAGTTTGACCAAAAATTCCAGGAATTTATAGAGCAAAAAAAGGAGGAATTTGTAGCCAATGGCGGCAATGAAATCGATTTCAGATATAACTCCGTTGCCAAAAGACAGTTCAATGAGGTTTTTTCCGAATTCAGGGAAAAACGAGATCAGTACTACAAGAATCTAGAGCAAACCTTAAAAAGCAACCTTCAAAGAAGACTTGAAATCATTGAGGAACTTAAAAGCCTTGTAAACGTTGAGGAAGACATCAATACGACCTACAAGAATTTTAAGGATTTACAGGAAAACTGGCGAAATGCAGGTCCAGTACCCAGAAACAGCTATAATGATGTGTGGCGGACCTATCACCACCATATGGAGATTTTCTACGACTTTTTGCACCTCAACCGTGAGTTACGAGATCTTGACTTCAAACACAATTTGGAGGAAAAACTCAAGTTGGTGGAAAAAGCGGAAGCATTGGCCAATGAACCTGATTTAGGGAAAGCATTCCGCGAGCTTCAAACCCTTCACAAAATTTGGAAAGAAGACATTGGACCCGTTGCCAAGGAACAACGGGAAGAAGTTTGGGAACGCTTTAGTCAGGCCACAAAGGCGATGCATCAGCGAAGACAGGAACATTACCATGAACTGGAAAAAGTTTATGAAAAGAACCTGGAGAAGAAACAGGAAATTATTGCTTCCATCACTGAAATAGCGAACAACGTAACCCGCAATCATCGGGCGCTGCAGCAGCAGATAAAGGAAATAGAAGCATTACGGGAATCCTTTTTTAAGGCAGGAAAAGTGCCCCAAAAGGTGAACGAGCAAACCTGGAGTGCCTTTAAGGAAGCGGTTAGAACCTTCAACCGAAATAAAAACGCCTTTTACAAGAGCCAGAAAAAAGAACAACTGGAGAACCTGGAAAAGAAAAGGGCGCTATTGGGTCTGGCCCTAGCTTTAAAAGATAGCGATGACAGGGAAATGGCGACTCCTGAAATGAAGCGTATCCAGAGCGAGTGGAAAAAAATTGGGCATGTCCCACGAAAGTACTCCGATAAGATTTGGAATGAGTTCAAGGATGCATGCAATCATTATTTTAACCGCTTGCATGCCGAGAAAAACGAATCCCAAAAGGAAGAATACGAGAACTACAACAAGAAAAATGCTTGTTTGGATCGTCTTAAAGCTTTCCAATTAACCGGGGACAACGATAAGGACCTGGAAACGCTCAAGGCTTTTATTGATGAGTGGAAATCGTATGGCCGTATTCCATACAACAAAAAGCACATCAACGGCAAGTTCAACAAAATTGTGGACGCGCTTTTTAGAAAGTTGGGGATAAGCAAGCACGAGTCGGAGTTGTTAAGGTATGGGGACAAGATGCAGGAATTGGTCAAAGCGGATGATGACCGGGCCATTAGCAATGAACGCACCTTTATCCGCAGAAAAATTGACGAGAGCAAGGCGGAAATCCGGCAATTGGAAAACAATCTTCAATTTTTCTCCAACGCCTCAGAAGATAACCCACTGGTAAAGGATGTCATCAAGAATATAGACCAGCACAAAGCCGCTTTGGAAACCTGGCAAGCCAAACTCAAGAAATTGAATATCCTTAAGCACAACCGTAATAAGGAGGCTGAAGCGACAGACTCTGAGGGTACAGGTGAGGAAGAATAGTTCCCTAGCCCTACATCAGTACTGCTCCAATAAATAATTGATAAGATCAGTGGTTGTTACGATACCCACCAATTTACCTTCGTCGACTACGGGGAGCGCATGAAATTCCTTGGAAGCCAAAAACTGAGCAACTTCCTTAATTGTGGTCTGGGAAGAGACACTCACTACATCTCTGGCCATCACCTGCGAAATAGTAAACATATTGTAAACCATGGTGTCCACACTTTCTTCGTTCTCATCCACAGCATCGGCAAAACTAATTCGTAGTAAATCCGTATAACTTAGCATTCCTACAATTTCTCTTCCAGAAACCACAGGAATATGCCGTATACGGTGTTTCTTAAAAAGTTCTTCGGCGCTAACCAAATCGCTACTGGTGGTTACAGTAACCAAATTTCGGGTCATTATCTCGGAAACAGGAACTCTCTTTTTCATGATATCTGATATTTAATTATCATGAAATTAGCCTGAATTCTGTTGCCAAAGCATGATAAATATCAGGAGCTGTTTTACCTTCTTGTATAAATCTTTACTTTAGTAACCACACCATTTTTAATCAACCATGTCCAATAAACCCCTCTCCCAACTAGTGCTAATCAGTACAGTTGTAGCACTATCCCTAACATTTGTACTTTGCAAGCCATCCAAAAAAAATGAGGAAGTCCAGAATACTGTCACTAAGCCCAACATCATCTATATTTTGGCAGATGATTTAGGTTATGGAGACCTAAGTTTTACTGGACAACAACATTTTGACACCCCAAACATTGATAAACTGGCCCGGGATGGCATGTTTTTTACCCAGCATTATTCGGGGTCTACGGTGTGTGCACCCTCCCGATCAGCACTTATGACGGGGCAGCATACGGGCCATACCTTTATTCGTGGAAATAAAGAGGTAAGGCCAGAGGGTCAACATCCGTTGGAATCGGAGGCATTTACTGTGGCAGAATTGTTACAGCAACAGGGTTATGCTACAGGCGCCTTTGGGAAATGGGGATTAGGCTATCCTGGTTCCGAAGGCGACCCAAATAATCAAGGTTTTGATGAATTCTACGGATATAATTGCCAACGAATTGGCCATAACTATTATCCGT
The DNA here is from genome assembly GCF_965215805.1 of Flagellimonas sp. Lineage (GTDB taxonomy): Bacteria > Bacteroidota > Bacteroidia > Flavobacteriales > Flavobacteriaceae > Flagellimonas. Next base: position 4,078,296 of record NZ_OZ244124.1, read on the forward strand.
ACCATATGTGGCACAATCAGGAAAAGCAGTTGCTGGAGGGAAACAAAAATTCAGACACCAATACTTACGGCCCCGAGATTATCCATGAAAGGGCTTTAGCTTTTTTGGAAACCAACAAAGATCGCAACTTCTTTATGTATTATCCATCCGTTATTCCCCACGCAGAACTTGCTGCCCCAGAATCTTATATGTCCAAGTTTCGAGAAAAATTTGCACCAGAAAACGAATACAAAGGGATAGATGACGGGGAACATTATAAAAATGGAGGATATGGTTCACAAAAGGAACCTCATGCCGCTTTTGCGGCCATGGTAAGTCTTTTGGACGACCAGGTGGGAGAAATTCGGGAAAAAGTGGAGGCCCTGGGCATTGCTGAGAATACCATTATCATATTCACCTCAGATAATGGCCCGCACATGGAAGGTGGTGCCGATCCTGATTTTTTTGACAGTAACGCGCATTTAAAAGGTTACAAAAGGGATTTGTACGAAGGTGGGATTCGTGTACCAATGATTGCTTATTGGCCCAATAAAATCAAAGCAGGTTCCACTTCAACCCATATTTCCGCCTTCTGGGACTTTCTACCTACGGTACATGAGCTATTGCAACTAGATCCACCGGAACATACGGATGGTATTTCATTTCTTCCAGAACTTTTGGGGAAGGAACAGCCCAAGCATGATCACCTGTATTGGGAATTTCTTGAAAGAGGTGGAAGGCAAGCGGCCCGTCTTGGCCAATGGAAAGGTGTACGCTACAATATGAGCCAAAACCCCGATGCCCCAGTGGAGTTATACAATCTGACAACCGACGAAGGTGAAACCCAAGATGTATCAGCAAAACATCCTGAAATTGTTCAACAAATAGTTGAAATCATGAAAGAGGAACACAGCCCATCCAGCGTTTTCCCTTTTGAATATGAAAAGGCTGTCCAAGAATAAATTAAGGTTGCCCGTTGTGAATTTTGCGGCAGCAATTCGTCTGTTCGAGTCCAATTTCACTCGAATTGACGGTTTTTGGGTTAAAACTGATTTCCTATTTGGCCACGTTCACGGATCGTGTTTCCCTAATAACCGTAACTTTTACCTGACCTGGATAGGTCATATCGGTTTGGATTTTCTGCGAGATTTCAAAGGATAGCTCGGCAGCTTTGTCATCACTGACCTTTTCGCTTTCCACAATCACCCGAAGTTCCCTACCCGCCTGAATGGCATAGGCTTTTTGGACTCCGTTGAATCCGAAGGCAATATCCTCCAAGTCTTTCAAGCGCTGAATGTAGGAATCCAGAACTTGTCTCCTAGCTCCAGGACGTGCACCACTAATGGCATCGCAAACCTGTACGATGGGAGAAATCAAAGTGTTCATTTCAATTTCATCGTGGTGGGCACCAATAGCGTTGCAAACCTCCTTCTTTTCCCCATATTTTTGGGCCCACTGCATTCCTAAAATGGCGTGAGGGGTTTCTACCTCAACCTCTGTATTGGGAACTTTACCGATATCATGCAATAATCCAGCTCTTTTGGCAATTTTGGGATTCAAGCCCAACTCGGCAGCCATAACGCCACAAAGTTTGGCTACTTCCCTGGAGTGTTGCAATAAGTTTTGTCCGTAAGAGGAGCGGTATTTCATTCTACCCACAGCTTTGATCAATTCCGGATGAAGACCATGGATTCCAAGGTCAATTACGGTACGTTTACCAATTTCTGCAATCTCCTCATTGATTTGCTTCTCGGTCTTCTTAACGATTTCCTCAATTCGGGCTGGGTGAATTCTTCCGTCGGTGACCAAGCGATGTAGTGAAAGACGTGCCACTTCCCTGCGAACAGAATCGAAACAGGAAAGAATAATGGCCTCTGGGGTATCATCCACAATAATCTCAACTCCGGTAGCAGACTCAAGCGCGCGAATGTTTCTTCCCTCACGACCAATAATACGTCCTTTGACATCATCAGATTCCAGATTAAAAACAGAGACGCAGTTTTCCACTGCTTCCTCCGTTCCAATGCGCTGTATAGTGTTGATTACGATTTTTCGAGCCTCTTGCTGGGCGGTTAGTTTGGCCTCTTCCAAGGTACTTTGAAGATAAGCCATGGCATCCGTCTTGGCCGTTTCCTTTAAGGATTCCAGTAACTGGCTCTTGGCGTCTTCCGCAGACAGGCCGGAAATGACTTCCAACTGCTGTACTTGACTTTTGTGCAATTTATCAGCTTCGGATTGCTTCTTGTCCAAAATCTCACTTTTGTAAGACACCTCTTTGATCCTCGACTCCAGCTTTTCGTTTAACTTTTTGTTCTTCGAAAGCTCGTTGCTTATTTGGGACTCCTTGTCGCGGGTTCTTTTCTCCGCTTCAGCAATTTTTTTGTCCTTGTTTATAATGACCTTCTCATGCTCGGCTTTGAGTTCCAAGAATTTTTCCTTGGCTTGGAATATTTTATCTTTTTTTATGTTTTCGCCCTCTTTCTTGGCTTCCTTTACAATATCTGCAGCTTCCCTTTTAGCTCCAGAAATGGTTTTGGCCGCTTTTCCCTTCTCCAGCATTTTGGCAATGGCAAATCCTATGACCAATCCTACTACTGCGGCTACAACCAAAATTATAGTGTTATCCATGTTGTTTATGTTTGGTTATAAAAAAAGCCCACATTGGGCGAAGTCTTGTACAAACTCCAAATTACAGGTTTAGGGCTAACAAGCTGCTCAAGGATCCCTATACAGGTAGGGCCTGCTTTTACAACCTAAACTCACCCTTTTTAATTATAATAGTGTTGAGTTTGTCAAAAATTAATTACCAATGTGGGCAGTAACAAATATTTTATTTAAAAGAACTTATTTTATTCACCAAGTTTGGAATGTACCAAATCGTCCAGTGCCTTTAGGCGCTCATAAGCCGCTTTGGTGCTTTCCGAACTATCTATTCCACCTTGCTCTATTTTGGAGGCAAATTGTAGGGCACACATGGCAAGAACGTCCTGCTTGTCGCGTACTGCATAATTCTGCTCAAATTTTTTGGCCAAGCTTTCAATAATCTTGGCTGCTTTCCGCAATCCTTCCTCTTGTTTAGGGTCTATGGTCAATGGATACACCCTATCTGCAATGGAAAGCTTTATTTTGAGCTTCTCCTCCATAATATTGGTACAAACTAATCTGCAAGCTTGGCAATGCAAACGTCCAGTTCGCGTATCAATGTATTTATCTTGAGCTTGGCTTCTGTTTTATTCGTATTACTACCCAGCATCGAGTTTGCCATTTTTAGGGAATTGTACTTCTCTTCCCAATCATTAACGGCTTCCTGTTGAGCTTTGGTCTCTTCTTTCGCGAGGTCGAGTTCTTTTTTCAACTTGGCATTGGCCTTGTGCAACAATTCCATTTTGTGCAACAATTTGCTCACCTTGTTTTCCAAAGAATCAACAATTTCAACAAGTTCGCCCATATGCAAACATCAAATGCGTATCACACAAAGTTAACCAACCTAGCCAAACCGCACAATACTTTTTGGTATTATTCTTTAGGGAATACCCTACAAGCCCCTAAACCAAAGGGAAAGCCTTTTAACTAACCAAAATATGGGTTACATTCGTATGTAATTATAAATTACACTATGCGGTTTTACTTTCTGGGAATACTTTTGCTTTTGTCCCCCTTTCTTCAAGCTCAGGAAAAATACCCTCAAGACACCTTTCAGTCCCCCTTGGACATCCCATTGGTGCTAGCTGGCACTTTTGGTGAATTGCGTTCCAACCACTTTCACTCTGGAATAGACATTAAGACCCAACGCAGACAGGGACTCCCAGTACTGGCCATTGCCGATGGCACTGTCACCCGAATCAAAGTCTCCTTATGGGGTTATGGTAAAGCCCTGTACGTAGCCCACCCTAACGGGTATACATCCGTGTATGCCCATCTTCAAAAATTTGGCCCCGAAATTGAGTCCTACATCAAGGACCTGCAATACAAGAAACAATCCTATGAAGTTGAAGTATTTCCCGATTATGGCGAACTGAAGGTCACCAAAGGCAGTACCATTGCCTACACTGGAAATACGGGAGGGTCTTCCGGGCCCCATCTTCATTTTGAAATTCGCAGCAGCGTCACTGAAAAACCCACCAATCCCCTACTCTATGGTTATGAGGTGAGGGATGCCACCAATCCTACCCTTTTGGGTCTTTATGGTTATCCCCTATCGGAAGATGCAGTGATCAATCAAAGTGCCCGAAAAATTCAGTTGAACTTTACCAAACAACCCGATGGTTCTTTCTTGGCAGATAAAATCAACGCAATTGGAAATATTGGTTTCGGCTTCAATGGTTTTGACCGACAAGATATGGCTGCAAACAAAAATGGAGTCTACGGCGTAAAACAGACCGTCAATGGAAAAGTATACTCTGAATATAATTTTGAGACCTTCTCCTTCGGAGAAACCCGCTATATCAACACCCTCATTGATTATGCCCATTATGGTAAATTCCGTCAGCGCATCCAAAAATGTTTTAAGGAGTCGCATAATCGACTTGGCATCTATAAGACATTACACAACAATGGGGAAATAACCGTAAAGGAAGGCATGTCCTATACGGTGGAGCTCCTTATTTCTGATTTTAAAAGGAACCAGACGAAAGTGGTCATTCCAGTAGAAGGGAAAAGGGAAATATCCAAAATCCCCAGAGCTGATTCGAAGACGGAGAATTTTATCATTGCCAATAAACCCAACAACTTTGACCTGGGAGCGGCCAAAGTCTATTTTCCCGCCAATACCTTTTACAAGGATTTTTATATTGAATTGGAAGAGGGCCAGGATACGGTGGCCATCCATAATGAGGAAGTGGCAGCCCACAGAAACTTTACCATCAGTTTTGATGCCTCCAAATATTCAGGTGCGGACAAAAAGCAGTTGTTCATTGCCCGGCTCGATGACCGCCAAAAACCGAGATATTCAAAAACATTTAAGCGAGATGGTTCGTTTACCACCCGAACCCGAACCCTAGGAACCTATACTTTGGCAAGGGATACCGTAGCTCCAGAAATCAAAGCACGAAACTTTAAAGAAAAACAATGGTTGAGCAACTATAGTTATTTGAGCCTAAAAATATCAGATGATCTCAGCGGTGTCAACTCTTACAATGCAACATTGAACGGGGAGTGGATTTTAATGGAATATGAACCCAAGACCAAGACCCTGACCTACAATTTTGACGATAAAATCTTGGACAAGACACAATGCGACCTAAAGGTGGTCGTTACAGATAATGTAGGCAACTCCAGTACTTTTCAGAGTACTTTTTTCAGAAAATAGTGTTACCCCGACCCAAAGCCCTCCTATTCCTGCTGTCCATTTTTTGGACTGTGACCTTTCATGGTCAAACCGCAACAGTGGCGGGAACGGTCTTGGATGAGAACAACCAACCCATTTCCAATGTCAATATTTCAGTTGGGACAGAAGGCACCACTACAGATTCCAACGGGTATTATCTGTTGTTGTTGATCGCGGAAACCAAACTCACCCTTACATTCTCCCACCTGAGCCATGAGAATGTGGTTTTGGAAGACCTGATATTGTCCACGAACGAAACTTTTGAGTTTAACCCAGTGATGAAGACTAAAATTACCCAAGTGGCCGGGGTAGAAGTATCTCCCACGGGTGAAAAAAGTGTTGAAGGTATTACCACCGTAGATCCCGAGATCGTTCGTAAAATCCCTGGTGCCAATGCAGGTGTTGAAAATATACTGAAACTGTTACCCGGCGTTTCCTTCAACAATGAGCTTAGCACCCAATACAATGTCCGTGGAGGCAATTTTGATGAAAACCTTGTTTATGTCAATGGCATTCAGGTGTATCGGCCCTTTTTGGTACGCTCGGCCCAACAAGAGGGCTTAAGTTTTGTGAACAGCGATATGATTACTTCCCTGGAATTCTCATCAGGAGGTTTCCAAGCCAAATATGGTGACAAGCTATCGTCTGTCTTGGACATCACTTATAAGACACCGATTGAGTTTGGTTTGAAACTGGATGGCAGTCTTCTGGGTGCATCGGCCACAGTGGAATCCATCTCAAAAAACAAGAAGTTTAGCAGCATTACAGGTCTGCGTTATCGGAACAACAGTTTATTGGTAAATAGCCAACAGACCGAAAGCAACTTCAATCCCACCTTTGTGGATGTGCAAAGTCTTCTTACTTATCGGTTTTCTGATAAGTTTCATCTCAATTTCTTGGGGACGTATTCCGTCAACGATTACAAGAATGAACCCTTGACCAGGCAGACCAACTTTGGAACCCTAAACGACCCAAGAGCTTTGTTGATTTTCTACGAGGGCAGTGAGAATAGCAGATATGAAAGCGGACTTGCAACAGTCAAATCCGATAATCTAATCAATGACAACACCAAAATTTCGCTAACGGCTTCGGTGTATCATACGCAAGAAGAGGAATTTTCAGATATCATTGCTTCATACGAATTGGCCGAGCTGGACACCAATTTGGGCAGTGAAAATTTAGGAGAAGTGGTCAACTCCAGAGGGGTGGGCTCTCAATTGAACAGGGCCCGAAACCAGCTGGATGCCCTGATTTTTAATTTTGCCCATAAAGGAACCTATAAAAAAGGAAGTACGTCCTTGGAGTGGGGAGCCAAGTTTACCCATGAAGACGTTCGGGATCAGTTGCGGGAATCCGAATTTATAGACTCCGCAGGATTCTTTATCCGACCTTTTGAACCTGCGTTTGTCAATAATCAGCCAGAGGAACCATTTGCAGGTGATCTTATCGCCTATGAAAGTGTGCAGGCCACCAACTTTGTAAAAACCAATAGGATTTCAGGCTATGCACAATATAGCGAACACTCAAAACTGGGCGCACATGATGTGTATGTCAACCTTGGTTTAAGGGCGCAGTATTGGACGTTAAGTGGAGAAGGGTTTGAAGCAAATTCCCAGAGCTTGATAAGTCCCCGTGCACAATTCTCCATAAAACCGGATTGGGAAAAGGATATGTTGTTCCGGTTTTCGGTGGGTAGTTACCAGCAACCCCCATTTTATCGGGAACTACGGGATGCATCAGGCAATATAAATCCCGAAGTGGAAGCTCAAAAATCCGTTCACTATGTTTTAGGAAGCGAACTCAGCTTTAACTTATGGAACCGCCCTTTTACCTTGATCAGTGAGGCATACTATAAAGATCTGACCAATGTCAACACCTATACTGTAGAGGACGTTAGGGTACGTTATGCCGCCAACAATATTGCGGATGCCTACGCTTATGGATTTGATTTTCGGCTAACAGGGGCTTTTGTTCCAGGAACACAATCCTGGGTGAGTCTTGGATACCTTCAAACGGAGGAAAACTCGAATCAAAGAGGTTATATTTCCAGGCCAACTGACCAACGTTTTAAGTTTGCAGTGCTCTTTCAAGACTATATCCCAAACATTCCAAATCTTAAACTTTATCTCAATCTGGTTTACAACACAGGAGTGCCCGGTGGTTCTCCCAACAATGCCGACCCTTACAATTTTCAGAATAGATTAAGAGATTACAGAAGGGCCGATATGGGAATTTCGTATATTTTTGCGGACAGAAAAAACCAGTACCCGGAAGGACATTGGTTACATAAATTCAGGGAATTCAACGTTGGATTTGAAATTTTCAATATGTTCAACAATCAGAATTCCATAACAAATACATGGGTTAGGGATGTGGACACGCAACAGCAATTTGCCGTTCCCAATTTTCTTACCGGCCGTATTCTCAATTTTAAATTTGGGATGCGTTTTTAAAGCACATGAATGAAAAAAATTATTCTTCTTTTGTCGTTTTTGATGGTAGCTGTGGGCAGTGCACAAAAGAACATTTACGAGAACCGAAGGTTTGATGAATTAAGTGAAAATCACGAGACTTTGGCCATTATTCCCTTCATTGCCAATTTGGATTTAAAGCGGAATGTGGACCGAAATGAACTATTGGACTTGGCCAAAAAGGAGGGATACGCTGTACAAAACGCTTTGGAGACCTACTTTTCCAAACGGAAGAAACGGAAAAAGTTCAATGTTGACTTTCAGAACATTGAGGATACCAACGCCATATTAGCACAAAATGGCATTACCTACGAAAATTTGGACATACATACCATCAAACAACTTTGCAAAATTTTGGAAGTTGATGGCATCATAAGTGGAAACCTCAACCTTAATATACTATTGTCCAAGGGGGTTCCCACCAACTTTAGCCTGTTGGACTATTTTAGCGGGGATGCCAATTACGGCAGGATTGGGGTAAAAGTGAGCGATGGGGGTTCTGGTAAACTGCTCTGGAAATACGAAAAAGCCATCACCAAAAAAACGGGAAAGAACACCACCGAGCTTATTGATCGCATGATGAAACTGGCTTCCCGTAAATTCCCGTACGACAAGGAAAAGAAACAGCGGAAAAACAAGAATTAGCTCGCTGCAAATTCCTTAAGCACTTCTATAGTATAATCCAATTCCTCCTTGGTATTGTATTTGGAGAATGAAAACCGCAAAGAGGGCTTTTCCAATTCCTCGGGAGCCAAGATTTGGTTAAGGACATGCGACCCCATATTGCTGCCTGACTGACAAGCACTTCCCTTGGAGCAGGCAATGCCTTTTATATCCAAATGAAACAACAGCATCAACGCCTTTTGTTTATCAAAGGGTAAACGTACATTGGCCAAGGTGTAGGTACTTTTATCAAGGTCACCGGAATGTCCATTGAATTCAACTTCTGGAATGGCTTCTTTGATTTGCTCCACAAAATGCTTTTTCAATCCTTTCACGTATTGGATTTCTTCCTCCAAATTGTCATAAGATTGGATAAAAGCCTCTTCCAAACCTACGATGTTGTGGAAAGGTTCTGTTCCTGCTCTGTAACCACGTTCTTGGGAACCTCCAAAAATCATGGGTTTTAAACCCGAGTTTTTCCTTATGAAGGCGAATCCAACGCCCTTTGGACCATGGAATTTATGGGCAGCGGCGGTGAAGAAGTCAACCGGGGTGTTTTCAACATCCCAAGGATAATGCCCAACGGATTGTACTGTATCCGAGTGAAAAAGTGCATCATGCTCTTTGCAAAGGGTTCCAATAGCATGAATATCCACGATATTCCCAATTTCATTGTTCACATGCATTAAACTGACCAGTTTTTTGCTATCGTCTTGGACCAAAAGTGATTTTAGGTGATCCATGACCGGATTGCCGTGGGTGTCCAAATCCACAAATTGCAGTGAGATACCATATTCTTTTTCCAACTCTTCAGCAGTATGCAGGACTGCATGGTGTTCAATTTTGGAAGTGATAATGGTCTTTACCTCCAAGTCACGAACAGCACAACGAAGAATCATATTATCAGCTTCTGTTCCTCCTGAAGTGAATATAATTTCAGCCGGTTTAGCGTTCAAGGTCTTTGCAATGGTTTTACGGGCCTGCTCAACCGCAGTTTTGGCCGATCTTCCATAACTATGGGTAGAAGATGGGTTCCCGTAAAAATCAGAAAGTGCCACTTGCATTTTTGCAATTACCTCAGGTCTTACCTGCGTTGTGGCGGCATTATCCAGATAAACTTTTTGCATGGGTTAGCTATCAATTTTCGAATCATCAAAAATAGGTGAAATAAAGTTAATTTCTTTTAAAGATTATGCCTTCCTTAGGGTATTAAATTGGAATTCCATTAAATTTGGCGCATGAGAAAATTATGCTTCCCAATGCTGCTTGTGCTCATCTTGTTTTCTTGCAGTGATGGCGACCTACAGATTGAGACCATTGACTTTAATGATCAAGTAATTCAATTTTGTGATGACCCTTTACCGAACGCCAGCAACATCCTTTTTAAAATCAATGAAAGCGAGGCACTTATTCTTGACCTACAAAGCGGTGTTTTAAACAATGGTGTTGTCGGGGAAACCATTAGTACCGAGAGTACGATTCCCGGGCAATCGCAGTTGACTTACCGTAACTTTTCAGGGACAGTGAGTTCCACCTATTTTTGTTCCGATATTCCACCCGCTACCCCAACGGTTTCTCAAGAAGTGGAGGCAGCAGATGGCTCAGTATTCATTTCAACCACGACCAATGCAGAGGGAACAGAGTTTGACCATACCATTACCTTAAGCGGTATTTCTTTTATTACGGAGAACGGGGAACGAATCACCAATCTGACCATTGACGAATTTGGGACGGTAAGTACGACTATCACCAATTAGGCCTTTTGGGTAATATATACCTCAGTAGCTCCCAAGCCATATTTTTGATAATCCGCATCGTACCATTTTACCCCTTCGTATTTTTTAAAGAGGTATTGGAGTTCTTCTTTAAGAATGCCCTCTCCCACCCCATGGATAAACACTACTTTTTGGATGCGTTTCCGAATCGCGAATTCCAGCTGACGTTTGGCGGTTTCCAGCTGCAAATTCATCATATCGAAATTGCTTAAACCCTTGGTGGTTTTTACCAATTGATGGATGTGTAGGTCCACTTCCATTTTGGGAGCATTCCGCAATTTGGGCTTAACCGTAACGGCTCGATTTCTCTTTGGAATTTCCTTTTCTTTTTTTACTTGCGAAGCTTCAAAATTAGTCACTTGGATGCCCTCTTTTTTAAGCAGAAGTTCCCTTAAATGATATTGCAATGGAAAACCATCATCAGTGATCAAGGTGACCATATCTCCATCTATGGATTCCACATAGCCGGAAATGTCCTCGTCCAAGACTTCTACCTTATCTCCTATCTGAAATCCGCTCATCGTCTGTGGCAAAAATATTTTGAAATTTCAACAGCAATATCAAAAATAATAGTAATTTACTTGGCAGTAACCATGACCATGTTTTCACAACTAACCATTCTTCTCAGCGCCAAGGACTATATGCTGCCTTGCCTCAATAAAAAGCTTTTTGGAATTGACTGTCCCGGTTGTGGTATGCAAAGGTCTGTGGACCTGCTCTTACATGGCGATTTTGTAGGGGCATTTAAAATGTATCCTGCGGTATATCCCATTGTACTGCTGTTACTATTTCTGATTTCCAACCTCTTTTTAAAGTTGAAATACGCACATCAAATAAAATTCTTTTTGATGTTGGTTACCGCTGGGACCATTATAGTTAGTTATATATTAAAAATGAATAGTTTATTCAATTAAATTTCAAATTATGGAAAAACAAAAACTCCCAAATTCAACGCTGATTCTGGTTTTCGGAATCGTTTCCATTGTAACATGTTGTTGCTATGGTGTTCTAGGACTGATTTTCGGTATCATTGCCTTGGTACTAGCCAATAAAGCCACAAAACTTTACATGGAAAACCCTGAGAACTACGAAGGTTTCAGTAATGTGAAAACTGGAAAAATATTGGCCATCATCGGTATTATTTTGAACGTTCTGTATTTGGGTTATACCATATTCTTGTTCAGCACCATTGGAATGGATGGCATTCAAGAGATGCAAAGGGAGCTCATGGAACAATACGGCGGATAATCCAATTAAGATATGAGTCAACAACCTTTACCAGGGGCAAGCACCGTGTTAACACTTGGAATTGTTTCCATAGTTACCGCATTTTTCTGCTGTGGCCCCTTTGGTGCTGTTTTTAGCATAATCGCTTTAGTAAAAGCTAAAACCGCCACGCAGTTATATGAACAAAATCCTGAATCCTATACCGATTACAGCAATGTAAAGACAGGAAAAATATTGGCCTATATAGGGTTGGGAATCGCTTTTATAGGCCTGATCATATTGATAGCCTATTTTGGCATAATCATGGCAGCGATAGGCATGGAAGGAATGAGTGGTGGCTATTAATTAGCCACCTCACTGATAAATTTGAGGCGGTAGAGCCGTAACTCTTCATCCTCATAATCTCCTTCAAATTCCTCTATAGCTTCGGATATGGAATCGGATTCGGCTTCCAGAAAATACTCATGGATTTCCTCTTGCTGATCCTCATCCAAGATTTCGTCTATCCAGTAGCCAATATTCAACTTGGTCCCGCTAAAGACAATCTGCTCCATTTCCTTGATCAGGTTGGGCAGTTCGAGACCTTTGGCCGATGCGATATCATCCAGAGGTAATTTTCTATCCACGTTTTGGATAATATACAGTTTCAGACCTGAATTGGCCCCTGTACTCTTGACCACCAAATCATCAGGCCTGACCACATCATTTTCCTCAACATAGCTGGCTATCAATTCCACAAAAGGTTTTCCATATTTCTTGGCCTTTCCCTCGCCCACACCATGAATTTTCAGAAGTTCCTCCATTTTAATGGGATACTTCAAGGCCATATCATCCAAAGAAGGGTCCTGGAAGACCACAAAGGGGGGCACTCCAAGCTTTTGTGCCTCTTTTTTTCTTAGATCCTTAAGGATTTTCAAAAGATTGTTATCCGCTCCCCCACCAGGCGACTTGGCTGCAGCCACGATAGCTTCGTTATTCTTCTCACTATATTCATGATCCTTGGTCATAAGAAATGATCTAGGGTCCTGCAAGAAACATTCCCCATCAGGGGTCAAATGCAAAATACCATACTGCTCTATTTCTTTTTTGAGCAATCCTGCAACCAATACTTGTCTAACCAAGGCCATCCAGTACGGTTCATCCCTTTCTTTCCCAATACCAAAAAACTCCTTTTCATCGGTCTTGTGGGATGAAATCATGGCATTTACCTTGCCTACCAAAACCTTGACAATTTCCTTGGTCTTGAATTTTTCCTTGGTATCCCTAACCACGCTTAAGAGTTTGGCCACTTCGTTCATGGCCTCTTCCTTGGGCTTCGGATTCCTGGTATTGTCATCCATATCGGCCCCATCGCCATTTACTTCGTCAAATTCCTCCCCAAAATAATGCAGGATAAACTTCCGTCGTGACATGGAGGTTTCCGCATAGGCCACAATTTCCTGCAGTAGCGCATTGCCTATCTCCTGTTCCGCCACGGGCTTGCCCGACATGAATTTTTCCAATTTTTCCACGTCTTTGTAGGCATAAAATGCCAAACAATGGCCTTCACCCCCATCTCTACCAGCGCGTCCGGTTTCCTGATAGTAGCTCTCTATACTTTTAGGAATATCGTGATGGATTACAAAACGAACATCGGGTTTATCAATTCCCATCCCAAAAGCAATGGTAGCCACTACCACATCCACCTCCTCCATCAAGAACATATCCTGATACTTGGATCTTGTTTTGGCATCAAAACCGGCATGGTAGGGTACGGCGCTTACGCCATTAACCTGAAGTACTTGAGCCAATTCCTCCACCCGTTTACGGCTTAGACAATACACTATTCCGGATTTCCCCTCATTCTGTTTGATAAATCGGATAATATCCGCATCCACATTTTGGGTCTTGGGTCGTACTTCGTAAAAAAGATTGGGTCTATTGAAGGAAGCCTTAAACACTTTGGCATCGGTCATACCCAAATTCTTGATGATGTCCTCCTGTACTTTGGGTGTTGCCGTGGCCGTAAGCCCAATTATGGGAATATTATCGCCCAAACGGCTTATAATGTTCTTCAAGTTGCGATACTCTGGTCTAAAATCATGTCCCCATTCCGAAATACAATGCGCTTCGTCCACCGCCACAAAAGAGAGTGTAACACCTTTCAGAAATTCAATGTTCTCTTCCTTGGTCAGTGATTCCGGTGCCACATACAACAACTTGGTAATGCCATTGGTAATATCCTCTTTGACCTGCTTTACTTCCGTTTTGGTCAAAGATGAATTGAGTACATGGGCAATTCCATGGTTTTCCGAAACTCCACGAATAGCATCCACTTGATTTTTCATTAAAGCAATCAATGGGGAAACCACAATGGAAGTCCCTTCTTTCATTATGGCCGGAAGCTGATAACAAAGGGATTTGCCGCCTCCTGTAGGCATGATAACAAAAGTGTCGTTATCATCCAATATATTTTGAATAACCTTCTCTTGAAGACCTTTAAACTGTGAAAATCCGAAGTATTTTTTAAGCGAGGTATATAAATCAGTACTGGTAAGCCCCATTCCCATGCGTTCTTTTAATATCAAGCAACCTAATCTGGAGGTGGTTCATATTCTAATTTTAAATATCAATTTAAAAGAAGAAGCAATCTATCTTTCCTAAATGGTCAGTAAGCGATAGTTTGTTTAGTTTTGTAAACTTAAATATAAGACATTCTTTTAGGAATACAATTAGATAATCAGTTAATTACCTTGGACGAAACCCAATCTATTCTATCTATTGCGAAAAGGACGCTGGAAACAGAAAGCAAAGCCATCCATAATTTGATAAACCAATTGGATGAACAGTTTGCCCAAGCCGTTCAACACATATTAAAATCCCAAGGCCGGGTGGTGGTAACCGGTGTTGGAAAAAGTGCCATAATCGCCTCAAAAATAGTTGCCACGCTCAATTCCACAGGAACCCCAGCAATCTTTATGCATGCCGCGGATGCCATTCATGGCGACTTGGGAACCATCCAAAAAAACGATGTGGTGGTCTGTCTTTCCAAAAGTGGGAACACCGCAGAGATCAAGGCATTACTACCTCTGATCAAAAATGGCAGCAATAAACTCATTGGAATTACGGGAAATATGGATTCCGTGCTATCCAAACAAGCCGATTTTGTGCTTGGCGCCTATGTGGAAAAAGAAGCCTGTCCAAATAACCTTGCTCCCACCACCAGCACTTCGGCGCAATTGGCCATAGGGGATGCCCTTGCCATCTGCCTTTTAGAACTTCGGGGCTTTAGCAGTTCGGATTTTGCCAAATATCATCCAGGGGGAGCCTTGGGCAAAAAACTGTACCTAAGGGTGGCGGATATCGTGGTGAACAATCAAAAACCTTTGGTGGACGTAAATTCCAGCGTTAAGGAAGTAATCGTGGAGATTTCCGAAAAAATGCTTGGGGTCACCGCGGTCATGGACAACAATAAAGTTGTGGGAGTGGTTACTGACGGGGACATCAGGCGTATGCTAAGCAAATATGACAATATTGGAGAACTTACCGCCAAGGACATTATGACGAAAGATCCTAAATCCGTGGATGTGGATACCTTAGCCGTAAAAGCATTGAAAATGCTGCAGGACAATGGCATTTCACAATTGTTGGCTTTTGACAATGGGACTTATTCAGGTGTGGTCCATTTACATAACCTCATAAACGAAGGCATCCTTTAATGGCAAAAAAACAGAACAACCCCGACGAAATGTCCTTTTTGGACCATTTGGAAGAATTGAGATGGCACTTGATTCGATCTGTAGCAGCAATTGTCATTGTTGCCTGCGGTGCCTTTATCATGAAGGACTTCATTTTTGACACCATCATATTTGGGCCAAAGAAAATGGACTTCCCTACCTATCAATTCTTTTGCAAGATTGCCACTTTTTTCGGAATGGAATCAGAGTTTTGTAGTGACTCCTTGCCATTTACCATTCAAAACCGAACCATGGCGGGGCAGTTCTCAGCACATATATGGACTTCCATTTGGGCTGGTTTCATCATTGCCTTCCCCTATGTTCTATGGGAGTTATGGCGTTTTATCAGTCCAGGGCTCCATACCAACGAGAGAAAACATTCCCGAGGCTTTATATTGGTCGCTTCATCCCTTTTCTTTTTGGGTGTTTTATTTGGCTATTATGTGGTGGCACCGCTCTCCATTAACTTTTTGGGAACCTACCAGGTGAGCAAGGAAGTAACCAACGAGATTGATATTAGCTCCTTCATAGCCAACGTTAGGTCTTCCGTAATTGCCTGCGGGGTGATGTTTGAATTGCCCATTATCATTTTCTTTTTAACCAAAGTTGGATTGGTCACGCCTGAAATACTCAAAAAATACAGGAAAATTGCATTGGTAGTCGTATTGATTTTATGTGCAGTAATTACACCTCCTGATGTAACCAGCCAGATCATCGTTGCCATACCTGTACTGTTGTTATACCAAGCCAGTATCTATATCTCCAGTATCGTAGTAAAAAGAGAAGCTAAAAAAGAAAAACGAAATGCCAAATAAAGTAGAAGAATTCAATGCGTATCGCGCCAAGATGAACGATAAGCTCTTGGCAGAAAACAATAAAGTAATCAAGCGCATTTTTAATCTGGACACCAATGCCTTTATGGAAGGTGCCTTGGATGTGAAGACCAAAGAGCTGTTGGGCTTAGTGGCCTCTGCAGTGATGCGCTGTGATGATTGCGTCAAATATCATTTGGAAAGCTCTAAAAAAATCGGTGCCAACAAAGAAGAGGTCATGGAAACCCTCAGCATAGCTACTCTTATAGGAGGAACCATTGTAATCCCCCACCTTAGACGTGCCTACGAGTATTGGGAAGAATTGGAATCCCTTGAGGCATAAAAAAATCCCAAAGTCCGTGATCCCCAAAGAGAATATGTTTAGTTTTGGCGAATTCTTATGAAGCTACGCGCTGAAAATATTATGAAGGCCTATCGGGGCCGTAAGGTTGTAAAGGGCATTTCCCTAGAAGTAAACCAAGGAGAAATTGTGGGACTTTTGGGACCCAATGGAGCTGGGAAGACCACCTCATTCTATATGATTGTTGGCTTGATCAAACCCAATGGTGGACAAATCTTTTTGGATGACATGGAAATTACCACCTTTCCCATGTATAAAAGAGCCCAACACGGCATTGGATATCTAGCCCAAGAGGCTTCGGTGTTTCGGAAACTAAGCATTGAGAAAAACATTTTAAGCGTCCTCCAATTAACCAAGTTGTCCAAAAAGGAGCAGCACATGAAAATGGAGTCGCTTATTGACGAATTTGGACTGGGGCACATCCGTAAAAACCGTGGGGATTTGTTATCGGGTGGAGAGCGCAGGCGTACAGAAATAGCCAGGGCCCTGGCCACCGACCCCAAATTTATTTTATTAGATGAACCATTCGCTGGAGTAGATCCTGTGGCCGTGGAAGACATACAGCGTATCGTGGCCCAATTAAAGAACAAGAACATTGGAATTTTGATCACGGATCACAATGTTCAAGAAACCTTAGCCATCACCGAGCGTTCTTACCTTATGTTTGAAGGGGGTATCTTAAAAGCAGGCATACCTGAAGAGCTTGCTGTGGATGAAATGGTACGTAAGGTGTATCTAGGTCAGAATTTTGAGCTTCGAAAAAAGAAGTTGGATTTTTAACTCCGCTAATTCCCCATTTCAATTCTCACTTCAGGAACCAGGGATTTTATATGCTTAATGAATCCTTTTTTGTTTTTTGGAGACACCAAAATAAATCCAGTGCCGTAGCTAATTTCCAAACGATCTAGGGAGGCAGCAGGAGAACTTATAGGATTTCTAGTCTCCTTGATATGGGTAATGGAAGCAATATTGATCTTCTTTTGGTAAAATGGGCCATAATTGATCAATAATTCCCTGCCGGTTATTACATATGAAATGGAAAAAAACAAGTAAAGAATCAAGGCTAGTGAACCAAAGTGAATTAATCCAACTACCCATTTCCAATCCAAGACCAAGAAGTAACCTCCAATTCCAAAAGATATCAGCACAAAAAGTAAAAGGCCTGTACCAACTTTGGATTTGTATTTCACGATTTCACCACCCAACCTCAAGTATTTTTATTGATCAGGGACAGCAGAATATACAATATCACAATTACGGGAATCGCCAAAAACCTTAGGGTAATCAAGAGCACCAAACTGGCAATCAAAAACAAATAACGCACGGCATTGTCCTTAAAACTCCAATTACCGAATTTCAAAGCAAAGAGTTCTATCCTGGAATTGAGCAAATAAGCACTCACCAAGGTCAATCCCAACAAAAACCACTGATTTAAAATGATGTTGTTGAGCGCGTCATTATGATGGTACAACAAAATTAAGGGCAAGGATAAAATCAAAAGCGTATTGGCAGGAGTGGGCAGACCAATAAATGATGAAACCTGGTTTTCGTCCACATTAAATTTGGCCAACCGATAGGCAGATGCCAAGGTGATGATGAAACCAAAAAAGGCAATGGGCGCCACATCCGCTCCCAACCATGGCATACCACCCAATTGTCCATCACTCCAACCAGATGCCTGCGACATATCCAGTAATTGAAACATCACTATCCCTGGTACCACTCCGCTGGTAACCATATCGGCCAAAGAATCCAATTGAACCCCAATTTCACTTTGGACATTGAGCGCCCTTGCGGCCAATCCATCAAAAAAGTCAAAGAAAATCCCGATAAACACAAAAATGGCGGCCATTTCCAATTGGTTCTGCACTGCAAACACCGTGGCCACACATCCGCTGAAAAGATTCAGGAGCGTTAAAAAATTCGGGATATAAGATCGCATAGGTTTTCTGGTTTTCGTAAAAATAAGCTAAAAAATGAACTGGTTTAAGTATTCGTTTCCGTTGAAGATACACCATGTCCTATTTATTCTGATATTTGCGGGACTATGTCGCAAATGAGACTGTTGGTTTTCCTTTTGATCTTCTTTCTGTTGCCAGGAGGACGATTACTTTCCCAGACCCCATCGCTTTCAGAAAATTCCCAGATAAGTTTGTTAACCTGTGCGGTAGGAGATGAACTTTATTCCATGTTTGGCCATACGGCATTTCGGGTTCAAGATTCTGTATTGGGCATCGATGTAGTTTATAATTACGGTACTTTCGATTTTAACCGCCCCAACTTCTATTCAAATTTTGTTAAGGGTAGATTGATCTATTCCTTATCCAGAAGAAGCTTTGACCGTTTTTTGTTTGAGTATGAGCTGGAGAAACGATGGGTAAGGGAGCAAATCCTAGATCTAAGCTTGGAGGAAAAGAACCAGCTCCTTGATTTTTTTGAAACCAATTACCGTCCCGAAAACCGCGATTATCTCTATGATCCCCTATTGAACAATTGCTCCAGTATCACAGGGGTTATCTTAAAAGATCAATTTGGGGATGCCCTGGTCTTAGATGACTCTCATTTGGACCAAAAATACACGTTTAGGCAATTGGTGAGACAAAATATGGATTTAAATTCATGGGCAAGCTTTGGTATAGATGTGGCCTTTGGCTCGGTGGTGGATCGAAAGGCAACGGTACAGGAACACATGTTCCTACCCTATTATACCATGAAACAAATGAGGAGCACATTAAAAGACGGTAAACCTTTGCTAAAAAGGGAACGTACGATCCTAGACTATACTGAAATTACCCGGTCTGGCTTTTTCCCACTTTCTCCCTTGTTTTGGTTTGCGCTATTACTCTTGTTTACCGCAATTGTAACCTACCTTGATCATAGACACGGTACCCGAAGTAGGTGGCTGGATTTTACCCTTTTTCTATTGACTGGGCTTATAGGTACTTTCCTTTTGATTCTTTGGTTGGCCACCGATCATACCTCAACACCTTGGAACTTTAATGTACTGTGGGCTTTACCTGCCAATTTGGTAGCGGCCTATGTCTTTGTGTTTCCGCAACATTTACCCTCCTGGTTTGCAAAGTACCTTTGGGCAGCGCTTGCCCTATTGGGAATCATGATTATTCTGTGGGTAGTCAAAGTCCAGATTTTTTCACCGGTTCTGATTCCCTTACTTTTGACCCTGGCCATACGATATGGTTATCTCTTGAAATTCGCAAAGAGTTAACGGTCCAAAAAACTTGCAATGAACTTACTGACAGTAGAAAACATATCTAAATCTTATGGTGAACTAGTCTTGTTTTCCCATATTTCCTTCGGAATCAATAAAGACCAAAAAATAGCCTTGATTGCCAAGAACGGAAGTGGAAAGACCTCCATTCTCAACATCATGTCGGGGAAAGATGTGTCTGAAACAGGTCAGGTGGTATCCAGGAAGGGAATTAAGATCTCCTTTTTGGAGCAAGAGCCCAATCTGAATCCCAGTTTGACTATAGAGGAAACCATTTTTACTACCGATAATGAAATCCTAAAAGTCATTGCCAACTATGAGAAAGCTGTACTAAATCCCGGTGATACCGACTGGTACCAACAGGCATTTGATGCCATGGAGCAGCACAATGCCTGGGATTTTGAGACACAATACAAACAAATCCTGTTTAAACTGCATCTAAACCAATTGGATGCCAAGGTGAGCACCTTATCTGGCGGGCAGAAAAAAAGATTGGCTCTGGCCAATGCCCTTTTAAACAAACCTGACTTACTCATTTTGGACGAGCCAACAAACCATCTGGACCTGGAAATGATCGAGTGGCTGGAAGCTTATTTTTCCAAGGAGAACATCACCTTGTTCATGGTGACACACGATCGGTATTTTTTGGAACGGGTCTGTAATGAGATCATTGAATTGGACAACAACCAATTATATAGTTACAAAGGAAATTACTCCTACTATCTTCGGGAAAAAGAAGCCAGGGAGGAAAGGGAAGCCGTAGAGCAGCACAAGACCAAGCTGCTGTTCAAAAAGGAATTGGACTGGATGCGCAGACAACCCAAAGCACGGACCACCAAGTCCAAATCCAGGATTGACGATTTCAAGGAAATCAAAAAGAAAGCACACCAGAGAAGGCAGGATCACCAAGTGCAATTAGAGCTGAGCATGGAGCGTCTGGGCAGTAAGATTTTGGAACTTCACAATGTTTCCAAGGCTTTTGATGAAAAGACCATCCTAAATAAGTTCGATTACAACTTCACCAAAGGGGAACGTGTTGGAATCATTGGTCAAAATGGAACTGGGAAATCCACTTTTTTAAACCTGATTACCCAAGGTGAAGAACCGGATGGCGGAAAGATTGTGGTTGGAGACACCCTAAAGTTTGGTTACTACACCCAAAAAGGAATCCCCATCAAGGAAGGACAAAAGGTAATTGAAGTGATCAGGGAGTTTGGCGACTATATTCCCTTAAAAAAAGGGAAGCAGATATCCGCCCAACAACTTCTGGAGCGTTTTCTGTTTGATCGCAAAAAGCAGTATGATTTTGTGGAAAAATTAAGTGGCGGGGAACGCAAACGGCTCTATTTGTGTACCGTTTTGATCCAAAATCCAAATTTTCTAATCCTGGATGAGCCAACCAACGACCTGGACATAGTGACCTTGAATGTCCTAGAGAGCTTTCTTCTGGATTTTCCGGGTTGTTTGATCGTGGTATCCCACGACCGCTATTTTATGGATAAAATTGTGGACCATCTTTTTGTTTTTAAAGGCAATGGCCTTATTGAGGATTTTCCCGGTAATTATTCGGACTATAGAGCTTATGAAAACAGCAGGGTTCTTGCAGAAAGGGAGGCAAAGAGCAATGCTTCGGATAAAGCTGGGAGAACATCCTGGAAAGAAAAGGATGATTCCAGAAAACTGTCCTATCTGGAACAAAAGGAACACAAGCAATTGGAAAAGGAAATCCAAAGGCTTGAAGAACGGAAGGCCACCCTACAAAATCAATTTATGGATCCTGAATTGAGCGGAGATGCGATTGCTAAATTATCTGTTGAGTTAAACGAAATAACAGATCAAATAGAAACCAAAACGGAACGTTGGTTCGAACTTTCCGCAATTTTGGAAGGTTAACATGTATTTCAGGATAACTTCTTATCTAAGCTTCCTTTTGAAATCCACCAACGAGCACGGGGTGCACTCTCCTTTTGTTTTCCGATTTGTGACGCAGTGCTTGTACAGTAAGGGTAGAGCGCATAAAAGCAAAAGCATAAATATCCTTTTGAAGTGTATCCCCTATTTTGATGTAAGCAAGGTTGCCATTTTAGATCATTTGCAGGCCGCTCAAAGCATAATGAATTCCTTTCCAGATTTGGAATATAATAAACCATTTGATGCAGTCTTTGCCAATCAGTTTGATCTATTCCATTTCAATCAACTGCTTACCGAAGGAAAATTGCATAACGACAGTGTGGTTTTAATTGATGGAATACATCAAAATCCACAAAAACAAGAACAATGGCAATCATTGATAACTTCGCCAAAGATTACGGTAAGCATTGACATGTACCGTTTGGGGGCTATTTTCATTCGAAGCGAGCAAGAAAAGGAACATTTCACCATCCGGATTTAAAAAAGTAATTTTAGGTATGGAAAGTGCAACAACAGATTACACCATTTGGTACGTACTTGGAATCCTCTTTCTTATTTATCTGATTATCCTTTTCAGTAACAGAAGAGGCAAAAGGCGCAGAAAATCAAGAAGATTCATGGACGGTAAAAGACGTCACAATAAGTCCAATTAACAGTAAACAATTTGCAATTGGAATGCATTGGAGTCGCTTCTTAAACTCACTTATTGATAATTGCTAATTGATAATTGTCCATTGATAATTGAATACATGAAAATTTACACTAAAACAGGCGATAAAGGAACCACTGCGCTATTTACCGGTAAACGTGTCCCCAAGCACCATATCCGTATAGAGAGTTACGGAACCATAGATGAGCTGAACTCTTTTTTGGGGTTGCTAAGAGATCAAGATATGGATAGTCATACCAAAGATGTGCTATCCTTAATCCAGAACAAGTTGTTTACGGTTGGTGCCATCTTGGCCACGGAACCCACCAAGGAAAACCGATTAAAAATCCCTAGAATTTCTGATGAGGACATCCATTTATTGGAGAAAGAAATGGATCAAATGAACGAAGAACTTCCAGAAATGACCCATTTTATTCTTCCAGGAGGACATACAACCGTGTCATACTGTCATATTGCCAGAACTATTTGCCGAAGGGCCGAACGAATGATCTCCTACCTTCATGAAAATGACCCCGTACCCGAAAGTCTGTTGTCATATATCAATCGTCTTTCCGACTACCTTTTTGTATTGGCACGGAAGTTGTCAAAAGAACTGCAAGCAGAAGAGGTCAAGTGGATTCCCGAAAAATTGAAAGAATAAATCCTAATTTTCTGCGTTTCAGATTAACACGCTAAAAATATTTTTTAAATAATACCGATTTTACTTGACAAATTCGGTTTAAAAATTATTTTTGCAAAAAATAAAAATCAAACCGTTACTATGTACTGGACATTAGAATTAGCTTCATATTTAAGTGATGCGCCTTGGCCAGCCACCAAAGACGAATTAATAGATTACGCCATCCGTACCGGAGCTCCCTTGGAAGTTGTGGAAAACCTACAGTCCATGGAAGAGGAAGGTGGTGAAATATACGAGTCCATTGAGGAAATCTGGCCCGATTATCCCACCGAAGAAGATTACCTCTGGAACGAGGACGAGTATTAAACTCCAAAACAAAATCATATCAGAAGCCCCTTTCGGGGCTTTTTTTTGTGCGCTTCCCTAAGGATAGCCAACAAATGTGAATGGCAGTTCTTGTATTGTGCGTCAGGGATTTAACGGCAATCCAACTGAGGAACTTGGGTTGGAAACCCTAAATTGTGGGTGCAAAGGTTAATTTTATAACCAATTTTAATGTGTTTATAAGCAGTTCTCTGTAATTTTGACAGCCTTGCAAGGGCATTCCAAGCCGTTCTGGACAATGGAACAACTTTTGCAATTCAAAAGAAAATTTATTCATGAGCTTTATTAATTCCGTACTAAAGGTTTTTGTTGGGGATAAGTCCGAGAAAGATGTTAAAGCACTACAGCCTTTGGTAAAAGAGATCAGATCCTTTGAACAAGCATTGGAAGGATTGTCACATGATCAACTCCGTCAAAAAACAACTGCGTTCAAATCGCAGATAGCAGAGGATTGCAAGGAAATCAATGATCAAATCGCTGCGCTTAAAGAAGAAGTTCAAAACTCTACCGATATTGATCGTAACGAGGAAATCTACTCCGAGATAGATAAGCTCAATGAAGAGGCCTACAAAATTTCAGAGAAGACCTTAAATACCATCTTACCCGAGGCATTTGCGGTGGTAAAAGAAACCGCCAAACGTTTTGCCAACAATGAGACCCTTACCGTAACCGCTACGGAATTTGACCGAAGCTTGTCCGGTACCAAGGACTATGTTACGCTGGATGGAGATGATGCCGTTTGGAAAAATTCGTGGGATGCCGCTGGCAAGGAAGTGACCTGGGACATGATTCATTATGATGTTCAGCTCATTGGTGGAATTTCCTTGCATCAAGGGAAAATTGCAGAAATGCAGACTGGAGAGGGAAAAACGCTTGTGGCCACCCTCCCACTCTATCTAAACGCGCTTTCTGGAAAAGGAGCCCATCTGGTAACCGTAAATGATTACCTGGCAAAAAGGGATAGCGCATGGATGGCCCCCATCTTTGAATTCCATGGGCTGTCCGTGGATTGTATAGATAAACATCAACCCAACTCTGAAGGAAGAAGAGCGGCATACAACGCAGATATTACCTACGGAACCAATAACGAATTTGGTTTCGATTATCTAAGGGATAATATGGCCCATACTCCTGGGGATTTGGTGCAACCTCCACATCATTATGCCATTGTGGACGAGGTGGATTCCGTATTAATTGATGATGCCCGTACCCCGTTGATCATATCAGGACCTGTTCCTGAAGGGGATCGCCATGAGTTCAATGAGTTAAAGCCCAAGGTTTCAGATATTGTCCAAAAACAACGCCAGCATTTGACAGGGGTTTTGGCTGAGGCCAAGAAGCTCATCAAGGAAGGGGATACTAAAGAAGGCGGATTTCTGTTGCTTCGTGTATATCGCGGATTGCCAAAGAACAAGGCACTCATAAAGTTTTTGAGCGAAGAAGGGGTAAAACAACTACTTCAAAAGACGGAAAACTTCTATATGCAGGACAACAACAGGGAAATGCCCAAAGTGGATGCCGACCTGTTGTTTACCATCGATGAAAAAAACAACCAGATTGAGTTGACGGATAAAGGGGTCGATTATATCTCTGGAGACCAAGACAAGGATTTCTTTGTGATGCCCGATATTGGTGGAGAAATAGCCAAGATTGAAGAGCAAGAACTGGAAATTGAAAAGGAAGCAGAGCTTAAAGAAGAGCTTTTCAAGGATTTTGCCGTAAAAAGTGAGCGAATCCACACCATGAGCCAATTGCTCAAGGCCTACACTCTCTTTGAAAAAGATGTGGAGTATGTGGTTATGGACAACAAAGTGATGATTGTGGATGAGCAGACGGGTCGGATAATGGACGGTAGACGTTATTCCGATGGTTTGCACCAAGCTATTGAGGCCAAGGAGAATGTGAAGATTGAGGCCATGACCCAGACCTTTGCCACCATTACCTTGCAGAATTACTTCAGGATGTACAATAAGCTAGCTGGGATGACTGGTACGGCGGTTACCGAAGCTGGGGAATTCTGGGAAATCTACAAGTTGGATGTGATGGAAATTCCAACCAACAGACCAATCGCCAGGGATGATAGACACGATTTAATCTACAAAACCAAAAGGGAAAAATACAACGCCATAATTGAAGAGGTGACTGATCTCTCCAAGGCAGGAAGACCCGTATTGATAGGTACAACTTCTGTGGAGATTTCAGAATTGTTGTCCAAATTGTTGAGCGTTCGTAAAGTTCCACACAACGTACTTAACGCCAAATTACATAAAAAAGAAGCCGACATTGTTGCCGAAGCAGGGAATGCCGGAGTAGTGACCATCGCCACCAACATGGCTGGTCGTGGAACGGATATTAAACTAAGTGACCAGGTAAAAGCTGCGGGCGGATTGGCGATTGTCGGTACAGAAAGGCACGATTCCCGAAGGGTGGACAGACAGCTGCGTGGACGTTCTGGACGTCAGGGAGACGTGGGAAGTTCCCAGTTCTATGTATCGCTGGAGGATAACCTTATGCGTTTGTTCGGCTCGGACAGGGTTGCCAAAATGATGGACCGAATGGGACTGGAAGAAGGGGAAGTAATCCAACATTCCATGATGACCAAGTCCATTGAGCGCGCCCAGAAAAAGGTGGAGGAGAACAACTTCGGAATTCGTAAACGTCTTTTGGAGTACGATGATGTTATGAACGCCCAACGTGAGGTGGTCTACAAACGAAGACGACACGCCCTTCAAGGTGAACGCTTAAAGGTAGACATAGCCAATATGATCTATGACACCTGCGAGGTGATTGCTGAGACCAACAAACTGGCGGAAGATTATAAGAATTTTGAGTTTGAGTTGATCAAATATTTCTCCATTACTTCTCCAGTTTCGGAAGAGGAATTTAGAAAATTGAGCTTCCAAGAAATCGCCAACCAAGTGTACAAAGGCGCTTATGATTTCTATCAGCAGAAGATGGAACGCAGCGCCACGGTGGCCTTTCAGGTAATCAAAAAAGTATACGAGGACCAAACCAACAAGTTTGAGCGTATTGTGGTTCCATTTACGGATGGCATCAAGACCTTGAATGTGGTCACCAACCTGGAAGAGGCCTATAGCAGTGATGGAAAGCAATTGATCACTGACTTCGAAAAGAACATTTCACTGGCCATCATAGACGATTCCTGGAAAACGCATCTGCGCAAAATGGACGAGTTAAAGCAATCCGTTCAATTGGCGGTGCACGAACAAAAGGACCCTCTATTGATCTATAAGTTTGAGGCCTTTGAGCTTTTCAAGGACATGATTGACAAGGTAAACAAAGAAGTAATATCCTTTTTGTTCAAAGGGGAACTCCCATCCGAGAATACCAATCAAATCCAAGAGGCCAGAACCGTAAGAAGACCCAAGGAAAATCTAAAAACTTCCAAGGAAGAAATCCCGAACAGTGATGAACTTGCGGCCCAAAATAGAGCTGCCGGTCAAACCCAGGGCAGAAGACCACAGGTCACGGAAACCGTAGTTCGGGAAAGGCCCAAAATTGGTAGAAACGAGCGGGTGACCATAAAAAATGTGATGTCGGGAGAAAGCAAGACCGTAAAGTACAAACAAGCTGAGCCTCTGATAGATAAGGGCGAATGGGTCTTGGTTGAGGATTAACCCGAAATACATAAAATTGGAAAAGCGGCAGTCATTTACGGCTGCCGCTTTTGATTATAACAAAAACATAGTTAGTTTTACATCCCAAACACCCCCACATAGCTACTTTTACCACTGCTTTTCAACCATCTGTGGTAAAATGGAATAACCATACCATGACTATGAACATGCCCAACGAGGAAAATCGTCGTTTGCAGGATAAAATCCAGTTGATTCTTAAGGTCAACCACAATTCCATCTTAACTTCCATAATTTTTGGGCTTGTTTGCATTTTTCTCTTGGATATAAAAGGCATTATCCCTTATGTGTTCTTTGGTTACGCAGCTATAAATTTTCTGAATACTTATCTGTACAACAAGCATAAAAACCTTACCGCTACCTACAACATTGCGTCTTTGCTGGCAATGGCTGGTGGAATATTGATCACCATCCATAGCGGAGGAATCCAAAGCCCATTTATTTTGGTGTTGGCCATTGTGGTTTTTGCAGGCTATGTGACCACCAAGATGTACGGACAGTTTTATCTTATTGTAAATCTAGTACTGGTTGCCGCCATATTTGTGTATGATCTTGCCGATTTGAATCTTACGGCGAACATGGTTCCCGAAGGTTCCAGAAGATGGTTTGCTTTTTTAAGCGTTGTCTTTGCCGTGTACCTATTGGGAGGAGTTTTTGGAAGGAACCTTCTACGTGCCCATCACAATTTATATAAGTCCAGAAAAGAAGTACAGGAGCGGATCGAGGAAAAAGAAACCCTGCTCAAAGAAGTACACCATAGGGTTAAGAACAATCTCCAGACCGTTTCCAGTTTGTTGAGTTTGCAATCCAGGGCGGTTTCCGATGAGAAAATAAGCAGCATCATCAAGAGTAGCCAAAATCGGGTGGTCTCCATGGCCATGGTTCATGAAATGTTGTACAAACGAGACGACTATCTATCCAAGATAGAGTTGCGGCCCTATGTGGAGGAGCTTTGCAATTATCTAGTTCGGTCCGTAAAGGGAAACACCAATAAAATAAAGGTCAACCTTCATGTAGATGATTACAAACTCAGTATTGATACCGTAATTCCCCTGGGATTGATCATCAACGAAACCATCACCAATGCGCTTAAATATGGAATAAAGGGCGATGATGCCGGGGAAATCCTGATTTCCTTGCGCCAGTTGTCTGAAAAGCGTTATGAAATGCATCTGGGCGATAATGGTGTGGGCTATGCAAATGATATCAGTCCGGAAACTTCAAAGTCCTTAGGTCTTAAGCTTATTTACAACCTTGCCCGACAACTTAGGGGAACCATTGAACGAGACCCTGAAAAACAAGGCACATATTACCGTTTGGAATTCGAGGAAATTATAGAGGAAATCAAGGCTATTGATTAAATCCTTTTTCTATCTTTAGGAGATTAACTTAATCTTTCCGAACATGTTGAAAAAACTACTCTTGGCAGTACTTTTTACAGGTACTACAGTTTCAGCACAAGACTATTTCCTCAAAAAATACCATCCTTTTAATTCCGATGTTCCCTCGCCCGAAGAGTTTCTGGGCTACCCAATAGGTCAACACCACACCCGTCATGATTTGATCGTGTCATATTTCCAAAAGCTCGCGGAAACTTCCGATAGAGCTAGCATCCAAGAATATGGAAAAACGCACGAAGGTAGAAAATTGATCATGCTAACGGTCACGTCTCCGAGCAATCTGAACAATTTGGATCAAATCAAAAGTCAGCATTTGCAGTTTGTGGATCCAAATCAAAGCCCTACCAACTATGGTGAAGTACCCATCTTCATCAATTTAGGGTACAATGTGCATGGGAACGAGCCTTCCGGAGGAGAATCTGCATTGTTAACGGCTTATACCCTTGCCGCATCCAACCACCCAGAGATCCTCAACTACATCAATAATGGGGTAATTTTTATTGACCCCACCATCAATCCTGATGGAAGGGACAGGCATACCCAATGGGCCAATATGTACCAGGGCAGTCCTTTAGTGGCGGATCCACAAGATGCGGAACACAATGAATACTGGCCTAGAGGAAGAACCAACCACTATTGGTTTGACCTCAATAGGGATTGGCTTTTGGGCATTAATCCAGAAAGTCGTGGCAAATTGACTTGGTACCACCAATGGTATCCCAATGTGGTCACGGATTTTCATGAAATGGGCACCCAAAGTTCCTATTTCTTTGAGCCGATGAAAGACAACGCTTCCTGGGATCCCATAATGCCCAAGGAAAATTATATCGACCTCAACAACCTATTTGGGGACTACTTCGCCAAAGCCTTGGACAGTATTGGTTCGTTTTACTTTACCAAAGAGGTATTTGACGGGACTTATCCTGGATATGGTTCCTCCTACCCCGATTTACAAGGTGGATTGGCTTTGTTATTTGAGCAAGCCAGTTCAAGAGGCCATAAACAAACCACGGCATTTGGGGAAATCACCTTCCCATTTACCATAAGAAACCAATTCGTCTCAAGCATGGCAACGGTAAAAGCTGCCGTGGAAAACAAAGCGCAATTAAGGAAATACCAACAGGATTTCTTCAAAAGTGCGTTGACCAATGCTTCCAAAAGTAGAGTCAAAGGCTATACGTTTAGGGATGACCATGATCCAAATAGGGTCAAGGCGTTTGTAGATAAATTGCTCCTCCATAAAGTGGACGTTTACCGCTCTGGAGGCCAATTTGTGGTTCCTACAAGACAACCTCAATATCGAATGGTTCAGACGATGTTCGAAACTTATGAAAAGTACCGGGACAGCGTATATTACGATGCATCGGCTTGGTCTGTGGCCAACTTTTATAACATGAAATACAAGCCGGTGTCCAACCTAAACTTAGGAGAGCAAATCACCTCCTTGGATAATTTGGTAAATCCCAACGGGGTGTCAAAGACGGATTATGCCTATATCATTGATTATGATGACTACAACGCTGTCGCCGCGTTGCATTATTTACAGTCTGAAGGTTTAGTGGTATCGTCATCTTTTAAACCCTTTACAGCAAAAACTGTAACTGGCAATCAAAGGTTTAATTATGGGGCTTTGGTTGTGGCAGTCAGTCTTCAGAAAAAGGACTCCGATGAAGTATATAAGCTAATTCAGCAAGCCCAAAAGAAATTTCAGGTGCCCATTTATGCAGCGGCTACGGGTTACAGTGCTGCGGGAATCGATCTGGGGAGTAGATACGTGGAGCCTATTACCCAACCCAAAGCTGCCTTGTTGATAGGGCACGGTGTCCGCTCTTACGACGCTGGAGAAGTCTGGCATCTTTTGGATACCCGAGTGCACATGCCCATCACCAAAATTCCAATGCGCAACTTTGGAGGGGCCAATTTGGACAAGTACAATACCTTGGTCATGGTGTCCGGGAACTATGATTTATCCAAAAAGCAGCAGGAAAAAATCAAAAATTGGGTTAGTAAGGGGAATACCCTGGTAACGATTGGAACAGCTTCCAAGTGGGCCATTGAAAAGAAGCTTGTTAAGGAACGATTGACGGAGAAGGAAGAGGATTCCACTAAGACGGTAGTAAGAAAACCCTATGTGGATGCTCCTGAATATCTGGGCAAAGAGAGCGTTGGTGGAGGAATCTTCAAGGTGGATTTGGATATTACCCATCCCCTGGCCTTTGGATATCACGATAGCTCTATCCCAGTATACAAGAACAATTCGGTTTGGTTGGCTCCAAGCAAAAATGAATATGCGACCGTGGCCAAGTATGCCAAAAACCCACATATTGACGGTTTCATTACCAAGAAAAACATGGAAGACTTCCTAAAACCCTCCGCTTCCTTAATTGTAAGTAAAGTTGGGAGTGGAAGAGTGGTTCTCTTTGCGGATAATCCGAATTTTAGGGGGTCTTGGTATGGCACCAATCGACTTTTCCTAAACGCACTGTTTCTAGGTGATAAAATTGAAATTCCAGAATAAGATATCATGAAAAAACTGCTGATCCTTTTGCTTCTCTGCAATAGCTTCCTGGCTTTAGGACAGGATAATCTCAGTGAAGGCCCCTTTCCACAACTTATCATACGTGGAGTCACCCTAATCAATGGTAACGGAGCACCGCCAAGAGGGCCCATCGATATTGTGGTTGAAAACAACAAAATTGTGGATATCCAAGTTGTGGGTTACCCAGGGGTCAAGATTGATGAAAGTAAAAGACCTCAACTTAAAGCAGGTGGCAAAGAGCTGGACTGCGAAGGTATGTACCTTTTACCGGGGTTTGTGGATATGCACGGCCATATTGGCGGTGTGGCCCAAGGCGCAGATTCCGATTATGTCTTTAAGCTTTGGATGGCCCATGGCATTACAACTGTTAGGGAACCCGCGGGAAGAGGCATTGCTTGGACTTTGGATCTTAAACGGAAGAGCGAAAAAAATGAAATCATTGCTCCCAGAATCCAGGCTTATACCGCATTTGGACAAACCACCAAAGATTTTAACCCTCTGGACAACGGTCCCATTAGTACCCCAGAACAAGCAAGAGCATGGGTGAGATCCAATGCCAAGCAAGGTGCGGATGGTATCAAGTTTTTTGGGGCAGCTCCAGAAATTATGGCCGCCGCTCTGGACGAAAACAAGAAATTGGGGCTGCGTTCGGCTTGCCACCATGCCCAAATGGACGTAGCACGATGGAATGTGCTGCATTCTGCCAGGGCAGGGCTTACCAGTATGGAACACTGGTACGGGCTTCCCGAGGCCTTGTTTGAAGACAGGACGGTACAGGACTATCCCTTAGACTACAATTATCAAAACGAACAACATCGGTTTGAGGAAGCGGGAAAATTATGGGAACAGGCGGCCAAACCCTATTCAGAACATTGGAACAAGGTAATGGACGAATTAATCGCGCTGGACTTTACACTAGACCCCACTTTCAACATCTATGAAGCCAGTAGGGATCTACATAGGGCGCGAAGGGCAGAATGGCATGAGGATTATACCCTGCCAACCCTTTGGACCTTCTACCAACCCAGTAAAATATCACATGGCTCTTACTGGCACGATTGGGGCACAGAACAGGAAGTGGCCTGGAGAAACAATTATAAACTATGGATGACTTTCGTCAATGAATATAAGAATAGAGGCGGTAGGGTCACCACAGGTTCCGATTCCGGATTTATCTTCCAGCTTTATGGTTTTGCCTATGTTCGGGAAATGGAATTGTTACGGGAAGCTGGGTTCCATCCGTT
The DNA here is from genome assembly GCF_965215805.1 of Flagellimonas sp. Lineage (GTDB taxonomy): Bacteria > Bacteroidota > Bacteroidia > Flavobacteriales > Flavobacteriaceae > Flagellimonas. Next base: position 4,110,278 of record NZ_OZ244124.1, read on the forward strand.
GGAAATTATTCGCTCTGCCACCTTAAACGGGGCAGAAGCATTGGGTATGTCGGACCAAATAGGTACCGTGGAAGTCGGAAAATTGGCAGATTTTGTGGTTGTTGACGAAAATCCCCTAAAAAACCTGAAAGTTCTTTACGGCACAGGAGCCGTGAAACTCACGGAAGATAACAAAGTTGTTCGTGTGGGCGGGGTTACCTATACCATCAAAGATGGCATTATTTACGATGCGAAGGGGCTTTTGCAAGACGTAAAGACAATAGTACAGCAGCAGAAACAAAAACTAAACTACAAAATAAAGCAACCGGGATTAGAATGATGTCCATAACGGGGGTGTGTTGATTAGATATTTCTAAAATAGGTGAATAAGCAGGTGCAATGGCTTAAAAATCGCTCTCCTGCGATTTAATCCGATTAAGCGTATCCGTATTGGATTCTGGCCTTCTTTTGCGCAAAGAGAACAAAATGGATGCCACCACAAAGGCGGTACTAAGAAATAAAGCAAATGGTATTGCGATTTCCAATATCATGATTAAGCCAATTTAGACTTGTTTCTTTTAGTTCTGAAAGAAAGTGCTTTCTTGATTCTGGAGTTCTTGAACATATATAGTCTAGCTACTTCGCTATCCTTTTTAGTCTCTTCCTGAATCTCAACATTCAATTCAACACCTACAGTAGTAGTTTCTACTTTTACCTCTTTGGAAACGTTTTGCGCCATAGCTACAGTTCCGAAAAAGACGATTGCGATGATGGTTAAAATTGCTTTCATGACTTGGGTTATTTTTACATGGTAAAGTTACCTTGGGGTCTATCCGGCTCAGATTTTCATCGCTTAACCCTCCTTTTTTTTCGGTGTGGGAACTTTTTTCGGCTGAAGTGTATTTTATCCTCGATGAAAGATTTCAGGCAAAAAAACAGGCTGCCGATAGCTTGTGCATTTCATCGATATTCCTAGGAATAGCAGCTGATACAGACCATGCACTTCATCTGGTTTTTTGGTGAAATCATCGGATGAAAGTTTTGGGTCAATACCGTTTATTTCATAATTTCAGGTGCAATTCGTGAACCCTAATCCCGATTTTTTGAATCTTCCATTATGAAAATTACTTTTCTCGGCCATGCAACCATCCATCTTGAGATTGGCGACTCCAAAATCATTATTGATCCATTTATCAGTGGAAATGAATTTGCCTCTCACATCGATGTGAATACCATTGCGGTAGATTACATATTATTGACCCATGGCCATCAAGATCATGTATTGGATGTGGAGACTATTGCAAAGAACAATCCAGATGCTCTGCTCATTTCCAATTTTGAAATCGTACAGTGGTTTGCCGAAAAAGGAATCCAAGGCCATCCCATGAACCATGGAGGTAAACACAATGTGGAATTTGGAACCCTAAAATATGTGAACGCCATTCATTCCAGCGTGCTCCCTGATGGTACGTATGGGGGAAACCCTGGAGGGTTTGTTATAAACTCCGGTTCAAAAACCATCTATATTGCTGGAGATACCGCTCTTACAATGGATATGAAATTGATTCCCCTCACCTCACCATCGGTAGACCTATGTATAATGCCTATTGGTGACAATTTTACCATGGGATATGAAGATGCCGCAATGGCTTGTGATTTTGTGGAATGTAATACATTGTTGGGCTGCCATTATGATACTTTCCCACCCATTGTATTGGATAAACAAGCCGCCAAATCCTATTTTAAGGCCCAAGGCAAGGAATTGTTGCTTCCAGAAATTGGGGAAAGCATTGAGATTTAGTTTTTAATTAACCTTGAACTATAGTAATGCGCGCACCTTCTGCCCGACCAACAAGAAAATTTAAGTTTACAATAATGAAAGTAATTCTCTTTGCGATGCTTTTCATCGCTTCTACGGGTTGTAAGCCCAAAACTATACAACAGGATAAGACGGTTGCCGTTACGCAAGAAAAAGTTGAAAAAACACCTGTTGCCGTGCAGAAGGACCTTCAAAATTATGAAACCGCTTATTTTGCCAGTGGTTGTTTTTGGTGCGTTGAGGCCATTTTTGAGAGTGTCAAAGGTGTCGCAGAGGTACATTCTGGGTATTCAGGAGGTTTTGAGAAAAACCCAACTTACGAGGAAGTGGCCTACGGAAGAACGCATCATGCAGAGGCGGTGGAAGTATACTATGATCCTGAAGTAATCAGTTTTACCGAATTGGTCCAGGTATTTTTTGGCTCACATGACCCTACTTCACTAAATAGACAGGGACCTGACAGGGGTGCCCAATACCGTTCCATTGCATTTTATAAAGACAAGGAGCAGAAAAACATCATTAAGAAATATATAGAAACCTTGGAAGCTTCCAAGGTATATGGGAGACCCATTGTGACCCAGGTGGTGAAATTCAATAAGTTCTACAAAGCCGAGGACTATCACCAGGATTATGAGAAGAGGAATCCGAACAACTCCTATATCAGGAATGTGTCCATCCCCAGATTAAACAGGTTCAAAGAGAATTTCAAATCGTACTTAAAGGAAGAAAGCCACTAACCTATTGCTTGACTAAACCAGTGCTTCTTCTAAGGAATGGAGAATTGAAAATGGAAAGTGGAAAAGGGAAAATTGAAGGCAGTTGGCTAATTGCCTAATGAGAGTTGATACTTGGGATTTGGGATTTGAACTTTTTGACTTTTGACTGTGCTTGTCACATTCGTCTATTGATCTAGCACTACTTCGCTATACTTGGAATTAATGTTGATGGTTTTATCACCTTTATTGTTGATGTGATAGCCTTTGTGCACTACGGTATTGTAATTCTTGGAACTGTCCATTTGTAAACTTTCAGGAAACTCGAAGTCAGACAAGGTCTCATTCACATAGATAGCAAAAGGTACATTGGGCAATCCGAAATCCACTTCTCCGTTCTCCACAGTGATATCAATATTGGAGAAGGAATCCGCCACAGATTCAATATGTACCGAACCCAAGTTATTGGTAACAAAGATCTTGTTCACTAATTTATCAATGGAAACCCTGGAGGAAACGGCATTCAATCTCAGTTCCTTTACTTCTTTAAGGTCCACTTTTTCCGAAAAATCCGTCTTTAACTGACCATAATTCCATTTTTGGACCACAACAGGCGTATAGGACGCCCTAATATCGGTTCGGTCGCCATCGATGGTTGAAGCAAGCAAGCTTGCATGGGACAAGCTTGCTTTAATGTTTTTGGTATTGGCGGAAAGTTTTACCTCCCCATGCCGAACGTTCATTTTTAACTTCACCGACTTCGGCATTTTAATCTTGATACGTTTTTTCACCTTGTACTCTCTATGCTCCCCGTCATCCGAAGAAAAGTAAAAGATGTTGGAATCATCGTCTCCTCGAATGGTAAAGGTTCTACTCTCTATGATCTGTTCCCTCTGCTTATGCCGATGCTCCCTTTGTTTTGCCCTAGCTTCTTCGCGGACTGCCCGTGCCTCATCGCGTACCGCTCTAGCTTCTTCCCGCAGGACTTTACGTTGCTCCATAAGGGCTTCACGCTGCTCCATAAGAGCCTCCCGCTCTTGCTCCCGCTCCTCGGACATTTCCTTTATCCTTTCGCTCCATTCCTCCAATTTCTTTTGGTAGTCTTTGTTGAAACTCTTGTCGAATGATTTTTTCCATTCCTTCAAATATTTATCCCCATCTTTTTTATAGGCATCATAATCGAAATTTGTAAAAGGTACAGGGGGTAATGGTGGTAGTTCCGGCAACACGAACACCTCTGGCAATTCAGGAATTTCAAGCTGTTCAAAAATGGGTTCAACCATAGGGGCATCCGGAATCACAATGTCAAAATCTCCTAAATTCATATTTCCCGAGGTAACTATGCTATAATCACTCCCGCTGGTCTTAACTTGAATCTCCTTGCTGTTCCCCATAATTTTTACAGCATCCTTTTTAAAGTAGTTTTCAGCTTCTTCATCCGAAGCGCCATCCAGCTCCACTACCGCTGTAATTTCAACCGCCGGCTTGTCCCAAGTTTCAAACTCAATGTCGGCATGTTTGGTGTCAATGTTCAACACCGTTTCATCGCCCACATTGAAGGTCTCCTTGTAGGTTTTGGTTTTTTCCTGTGCCTGGCCTATAAAGCTGGCCAGAAACAGGAGGAAAACACTAAATAATATTGGATTGATTCTGTTCATTTTTTGATGATTTTAATTGATTCAACTTTGATTTTAACTTCTGTAACAACTGCAAGCGTATTTGCAGGTTTTTGATCAAGGCATTGATGGTCTGGTCATTGGGTCCAACACTATTCAACTCTTTATTTAATGCCTGATATTCTTCGTCCAATTGGACCAACTGATCCATAAAACTGTGAATGATCACTTTGTTTTCTTCGGAAAACTCCAATTCGGACAGTTCTAGGTTAATGTTGGTCAGGTAATAATTTTCAATTTTTTGTAAATCCGGGGAAAGGTCTCCCAACGAGATGGTCTGGATTTCGGTTTCATCAGAATCGGTTCCCGCCACTTGTCCATTGGAATCAGGGTCAACAGGGCTATTACTGCCTAAAAAGTAAGCCCCAAGGGCAAACACCACCGCAATGGAAGCCGCTATTTTTAACCAGAACATCCCCTTGGACTTTTTAGCAACTACCACTTCTGGGATTTCCTGCTCCAATTTGGACAAAAACCGGTCTTCATGTCCTTTCTTCATGGAATAGGTCTTCTGCTCCCTTTCCTTTTCGAACATTTTTCTAAGATCCTGTGCCATAAGCTACATCTTTAAGTTTTTCTTTTAACTGTGCTTTCCCCCTCAGTAATCGGGTACGTGACGCGGTATCGGAAATTCCCAAAATCTCCGCTATTTCACTGTGGTCGTACCCCTCTATCAAAAACAGTTGTACCACGTACCTATATTTTTCAGGCAAGCCATCCATCGCTTTTTTGACCCTTTCCAAGGTTACACCATCATCCACACTCCAATCCTCATCATCACTTACATGTAAGTGTCCTTCGTTGAGCTCTACCTTTTGTTGGTGTTTCGATTTTAAAAAGTCGATGCACCGATTTACCACAATCCGTTTCAACCACGCCCCAAAAGTGACTTCGCCCTTAAACTGGTGAATGCGCTGAAACGCCTTGATGAAGGCTTCCTGTACCATGTCTTCTGCATCATCCGCATCTTTGACAAATCGTACAGCTACTGCATACATACCCTCGCAATACTGCTTGTACAATTGCATCTGCGCCTTGCGGTCGTTTGCCTTACATTGTTCTACCAGTTCAATTTGAAACATGGAGAGTTAAAGGTTTGGTGTTTTCGTTGTTTGCATTAAGGACGATACAAATTTGGGCCCGTTGCAAAATAGTGTCGTTTTACAGCTTTTTTAACAAAAAATGGGAAATCCCACGATTCGGTTGCCATGGGAAAACTTTATACCTTCGTACAAAACCTAAGTATTCTGCCCTTGGCCAGCGAAAAAAGCATACCTGAAAATACTGTTTCCAAAATTAAACAACTCCGAAGGCAGGAAATCCCGTTAGAACAAATGATTGATGGGATTTTGGAAGGTAATAAAACCATGCTTTCCAAGGCCATTACCCTGCTGGAAAGTTCCAATCCGGATCATTTTGCAAAGGCCAACGCTGTAGTGGAAAAATGCCTTGCCAAACCAAACCAAAGCATTAGAATTGGTATCACAGGTGTCCCGGGCGTAGGTAAAAGCTCGTTTATTGAAGTCCTGGGCAAAACCCTTACCGGTCTTGGAAAAAAGGTAGCTGTTTTGGCTGTGGATCCCACAAGCACCTTGAGCAAGGGAAGTATTCTTGGGGATAAGACCCGCATGCAATCACTTTCCAAGGATACCGATGCCTTTATCCGACCTTCTCCATCAGGCGAATCCTTGGGTGGGGTGGCACGAAAAACCAGGGAAAGCATTATTCTTTGTGAGGCTGCTGGATTTGATGTGATCCTTGTGGAGACCGTAGGAGTGGGTCAAAGTGAAACGGTAGTGCACAGCATGGTCGATTTCTTTCTATTGCTGAAACTATCCGGTGCCGGGGATGAACTTCAGGGCATAAAACGCGGGATTATGGAGATGGCGGATGCCATTGCCATCAATAAAGCGGATGGACATAACCTGCAGAAGGCCAAATTGGCCGAAACCGAATTTACCAGGGCCCTGCATTTGTATCCTCCAAAGGAAAATGGCTGGACTCCCAAAGTGCTACGGTGCTCTGCAATGGAAAACACTGGAATTCTGGAAATTTGGGACATGATTCAAGAATTTGCCAACCAATCCATCCAAAATGGGCATTTTGACAAAAACAGAAAGACCCAAAACAAAAATTGGTTCCTACAAACCGTTGATGAGGAATTGAAGCAGTTTTTTCATCAGAAAAAGTCATTTAAATCCCAAAGGGACAGCTTGCTCAAGGATATCGAATCCAACAAAATCTCACCCTTTTATGCGGCAAAAACCTTGTTGACAAGCCTGACCCAAGAACTTAAATAAAAGAAGTAAATTTGCTCCGTCTATAAGCCAATTCATGAGCACTGTTACCGATTCCTTTCTGTCCATTGTGGTTCCCTTGTACAATGAAGAAGACAATGTGGTTCTTTTGACGGAGAAAATCCATGAAAGCCTTAAGGGGTACCACTACCAAATCATTTATGTGGACGATTTTTCCAAGGACAAAACCCGTAAGGTGGTCAAAGGAATGGATGATTCCAAGGTACACCTCATAGAACTGAAAAAGAATTACGGTCAAAGCTTGGCCTTGGCGGCAGGAATTGATTATGCTGAAGGGGAGTATATCATTACCATGGATGGCGACCTTCAGAACGACCCATCCGACATTCCCAAAATGTTGGAGGAAGCCATTTCGGGAGATTATGACGTGATTACCGGTATCCGGCAAAAGCGAAAGGATTCCTTGGTCAAAAAAATCCCTTCCAAAATTGCCAATTTCTTGGTGCGAAGGGTCACAAAACTGGACATTAAGGACAACGGCTGCGCCTTAAAAGTTTTTACTAAGGACATTGCCAAAGGATTGAATCTTTATGGGGAGATGCACCGTTTTATTACACTGTTGGCGCATTTGGAAGGTGGACAGATCAAACAGGTTCCCGTAAAGCATCATGCGCGGCATGCTGGGGTTTCCAAATATGGTCTTGAACGTGTTTTCAAAGTAGTGGCGGATATGATGTTGCTGCTTTTTATTCGGAAGTACTTCCAACGGCCCATCCACCTTTTTGGAATTTTTGGGGTATTGCTGATCATCTTGGGAATCTTCATCAACATCTACCTCTTAATCGTAAAGCTTGGATTTGGTGAGGACATTGGCACCCGACCTCTTTTGATTTTTGGGATGATGTTCATTCTGGGGGGCATTCAATTGTTTACCATCGGTATTGTAATGGAGCTGTTGATCCGCACCTACTATGAATCCCAACAAAAAAGACCGTACCGGATCAAAAAAATAAGCATAGGTGACGGAAAAGCTGCGTAAAAGACTCATCACCGTACTGAAAATAGTTGTCAGTGCCGCCTTGATCTATTTTATTTTCACCAAAATAAACCTGAAGGATGTTGTAAGCACCTTAAAGGATAGCAAGCCAACATATCTTTTTCTTGGCATTATGCTATTTATACTGTCCAAGGTTTTGGCGGCCTTTAGGCTGAATCTTTATTTTCATCAAATAGAGGTACGGATTACTCAGTTCAGCAACCTAAAATTGTACTTGCTGGGTATGTTCTATAACCTTTTCCTTCCCGGAGGTATTGGAGGCGATGCCTACAAGGGCTATGTGATCCAAAAGAAATACCAATCCGGTACCAAAAAAGTAGTGGGTGTATTGCTGTTGGATCGTTTAAGCGGAATGCTCCTTATTTTTATCTATATCTGCATTTTGGCGATGCTGCTTCAGCAACCCATATTTCAAGATATCAAATGGTTGGTTGCCTTCTGTATCCCGTTGTCCCTGTTCACATTTTGGTTGCTCAACAAAAAGTTTTTCAGTTTTAGTTTGCCCGTATTTTGGAAATCTCTGGGATATTCGTCCTTGGTTCAAGGCACCCAATTGATTTGCATTCTTTGTATTTTAAAATCCTTGTCCATAAGTTGGGATGTTGTGGAATACCTCTTTGTTTTTCTGGTTTCATCCATAGTTTCGGTGATTCCATTGACCATAGGAGGTATTGGAAGTCGGGAAGTCACTTTTCTTTATGGCGCAAAGTGGCTGGAATTGGATGCCAACACATCCATAGGTATTAGTTTCGTGTTTTTCTTGATTACTGCTCTGATTTCCTTTTTCGGGATAGTCTACCACTTTAAGAAACCTCAACTGGAAATGGTTTCTTAGTCCAGCTGAACCAAGTGCATTTTGTTCAATTTCTTTACCCTAGTGTTGGGATTTAGAAATTTCAGTTGTAGGCGCGTAATTCGGAATTGGTCAACCGTAATTTGCTCATGCCAATGATATCCAGAATTGACCATCTGTTCCAGTTCAGCGTCTGTAGCATATATCCAGATTCCCTGCTTGTCTTCCAATTCCGTGATGGGAACGATTTTTACGGGATGCTGGTTATAGAAATCCAAAGCCCAGGTATGCCTTTCAGAAATCTTATAAATTTCATCAACCGGTATCTGTTCCTTTTCCACAATCCCAGCCATGGTAGAGCCTGCTTGATAGGTCAACAAGTTCGGATAAAAATGCATGTTCAACACCGCATTTAGCAGCATGGAGCTACAAACCGAAATGGTTATAATTCGTAGATAATAAACTTCGCGCTTTAAGCAGAAATAAGTAATAATTCCCAAAAGGGCTATTAAAAGGAAATAGCAGTAGGTTTTTTCAAATCGAAATGCATAAAAACAGATGAGTACCGTGGTTATAAAAACCAAACTCAAGATAAAATACTGAATCCCCAGTATGATTTTGATCACTTTACGTTTCTGGAATTTATACAGCTTGTATAGATAAGAAGCGGATAAAATGGCATACAAGGGAATCAAAATATTGATGTAATGCGGTAGCTTAAATTGAGCCAAGCTTATCAGGAAAAACAAGATGGTAATCCCACCCAAGGTCAGGAATTCAAACTGGCGATGGTACTTAAATCGCATTTTTATAAAAACCTTGACTCTACTCCAATAGCCCATTAATGCCAAAACGGTCCAAGGCAAGAAGACCCACAGGAACGTATGGAAAAAGAAAAAGAAATCGCTGCTGTTTTTCCCAACTCCTTGACCACTCATGCGTTCAAAACTCTGTTCCCATAGAATAAAAAAGATGCCGCTTCTATGGTCCCTGCCTCGAATCACTTTTTCCGGGTGTAAATCGAACTGCAGATAGTATGCATACAGCATGGGAGCAATGGCAATGGCAAAAACCAGCAGGGCCAAGAAAATCTTCCAATTCAATAATCGGTTCCATTTTCTGGTATAGGCCAAATGGCAAAGTAGTGCCATACCAATCACAACCAACGCAATTTGCCCTTTGGTGGAAAAGGCCAATCCAGCTCCCAAAGCTCCCAACAATACATGGGTCAATGTATTCTTCTCAACATACAAGGCCAATTGCCATATCGCAAAAATGGAAAAACCGGTCAATACAGCATCCGTACGGACATCAATTCCAGAAAGAACAATGGTTTGTGCCGTCAGAAATATTATGGCTGAAAGCTTGCCAACATCCTTATTATAGAGCAATTTCCCGAGTCCAAAACAACTATAGGCTCCCAAAAAGATGGCCAGGACACCTGGGATTCTATACGCCCAATCATGAATACCGAACAGCTTATAGGAAAAGGCAGCGAGCCAATAATGCATATGGGGTTTGTCCAGATATTCCTCAGTGCCCTTAATCAGTGTGAAAAAGTCATTTTCCTGCACCATTCGCATGGCCATTACTGCAAATTGGGCGGAATCATTTTCAAAAAGGGTCACAAAGAGACCGGCAATGTACACCACTAGAATCAATGCTATTAAAAACCAATACCTTACAGAAGATATCATGTACCCATTTTTTGGAAGGCAAATATAGACAACTTGTAAAATACCCAACCAAAGAAAGCCCCAATGGCTGCACCAGTGAGTACGTCCAAAGGAAAATGGACACCAATATAAATTCTACTGTAGGCTACAATTATTGCCCATAGGATCATTATCCAACCAATAAACTTAACCTTGCCCTTAAACAACAACGCAAAAAATGTGGCTGGAGCAAAGGAGTTGGCCGCATGGGCGGAGAAATAACCAAATTTGCCGCCACAGTAACTTTTTACCAAACGCATAATGTCACTGATTTCTGGGTCATGACAAGGTCTCAACCTACCAATGCCATACTTAAAGAAATTGGAAAGTTGGTCGGTGCAGGTAATCAGCAAGGCGATGGCAACTAGTACCACCAACGTCCTTTTGGTTCCAAAATTTTTAAATACCAAATACAACAAGAAGACATAGAGTGGAGCGGAATTCCTGGTTCTGGTCATGAACATCCAAAACCCGTCCCAAGTCTCGGTTCCAAGTCCGTTGAGGTATAAAAAAAGCTCTTGGTCCAGCTGTAGGAGTTGTTCAAGCATCTATTAATCGTTGTATCTGGAAACTTCCCGATCATAAAAAGCTGTGGCAGCTTCTATCAAATTTTCTGCTTCCGCAGCCAATTCTGCCTCATCCTCCTTGGAAAATTCCTCCAACCACTCCACTTCATCATTTTCAAGATTGATTATGAATCTTGGATACTCTGTATGAACGATAAAAATGGAATCAGGATGATCTGTATTATCTCCCAACAAAAATTTTGGTAATTCCATGCGTTTGTTTTGAATGCGAGGTATTAAAGTCTCAATTGGTTCTTATCAACTTTTTGGTCAGATAGTTAAATCGAATATACAACATTACAGCTGATGCCGTCAGCCCCAACAAAAGCCCCAACCAAATGCCCGTACTTTTTAATTCCGAAAACAACCCGAAATAATACGAAACCGGAAACCCTATCAGCCAATAAGCCACAAAGGTGATAAAGGTTGGTATCTTAACATCCTGCAAGCCCCTAAGCGCCCCTAGGACAACTACCTGAATTCCATCCGAAATTTGAAAAAAGGCCGCTACCAACAATAATTTGGCCGCGATGATTATTACTTCGGTATTGTCCATTTGATTGACCATATCATCCACATCCAAATAAATGGTGGGCAACCAATGCCTACCTATCAAGAAGAGGGCGGCAAAAATAACTTCCAACAACAAGGTGAGAAAGAAAATGGATTGGGCAATCCGCCGTAATTCCCCAAACCTTCTAAGCCCTTTTTGGTTACCTACCCGAACCATTGCCGCAACGCTGAGCCCCATTCCCACCATAAAGGTCATACTACTCAAGTTTAATGCTATTTGGTTGGCAGCCTGCGCATTTTTGCCCAAAACCCCGCTCAACCAAATGGCCGCGGTAAAAATGGCCACTTCAAAAAACATCTGTAAGGCCGAGGGAAAACCCAAGCTTATGATTTTGTTGATGATCCTTTTTTCAATGTTCTTAAAATTAAATCCTGTCACGTAGAACTGGAATTTTTCCTTTCGCTTCAACAAAAACCAGATGTAGCCCACCATGATAAATCGGGATGCCAAGGTTCCAATTGCCGCCCCGACTATTCCCAGTTTGGGAAACCCAAAGGAGCCAAATATCAACAGGTAGTTGATCACAATATTGATGACATTGGCCAAGACCGTGGCATACATCGGGTATTTGGTCTGGGAAAGCCCTTCTGAAAACTGCTTGAACGCCTGAAACATAATCAAGGGTACCAGCGAAAAGGCTACCAATTCCAAATAAGGGATGGCCAGTTCAACCACTTCGGCAGGTTGCTTCATGTAGTGCAAAAATGGTTTGCATAGCAGGATAATTCCGAAGAGGGAAATTCCGAGCAGGGTACATAATACCAAACCGTGTTTCAGGGCACTTTTCCCTGCGGCCTTGTCCCCTGCTCCATCCGCCTCCGCCACCAAAGGGGTTATGGCCGTGGAAAAACCAATGCCCAAGGACATGGCTATAAACACAAAACTATTGCCCAGGGAAACAGCGGCAAGCTCGGCTGTACCCAGTTGGCCCACCATTATGTTATCGGCAAAGGCAACGAAAGTATGGCCCAACATTCCCAAAATAACGGGATAGGCCAATCGGAGATTGTACGCAAACTCTTTGGTATAGTTAGAGAGCAATTGAATGGGTTTAGGCAGCCAAATATACTGCTTCCCCAAACCTTAACCGAACCATTTTATGGATAAAAATTATTCAAAGGCCGTGGTCAGAATTTCCCGCATTACCGGATAATCTTTATCCAAATCCCCGTATTTGGCCCGCTCTCGGAGCAGCTGGTCCTTCATCTCGGAAATAATGGTCGTATACTTCTTGTCGTCAATCGCATTTCTGATTTCCCTGGGATCCTCCTGCAAATCGTAGAATTCCCACTGGGGCTCTGTACTTTCAGGTGTAGTTCCTTTTTTTCCCAGGTCCTGACCATAGAAAAGTGCCAGTTTGTACCGATCATTTCTTATTCCAAAATGGGCAGGTCTCACCGGATTGTGCAACCAATAACGATAGTACATTTGCTTTCTCCAATCTTCCTGAGGCTGGCCTTCCAAGATAGGGCGAAAACTCTCCCCCTGCATGTAAGCAGGTTTTTCAATTCCCGCGTAATCAGCTAGCAACGGAGCAAAATCGATGTTAAGAATAATGTCGTCTATGCGCTGTCCTCCCTTTATTTTCTTTGGATATCGAATTACGAAGGGCATCCGAAGGGATTCTTCATAAATGAGACGTTTGTCAAAAAAGCCATGCTCCCCTAAAAAGTAGCCCTGATCTGCTGTATAGACCACAATGGTATTATCCGCGATTCCCTCCTCTTCCAACCAGTCCAATAATTTGCCAATGTTATCGTCAATTGCCGCTCCACAGCGCATAAAGTCCCTTACCAATTTTTGATAGATTTTTTTCCGCTTTTGAATACTATCCAGACCATCCAGCGGGTAGGGCAATCCAGGGTATTGCGTCCAGAATACGTCAGGGTTCTTGGTGGCTCCTTCCCATCTGTCCGCCAAACGTTCCAAAATCTGCCCTCCAAACGTTCTGCCAGTAGTCTCTTTCCCAAAATCCAATAAGGATTCCGGTTCTGGTATCTCTTCATTTTCATACAGATGGGCAAATCGTTTGGGGTATTCAAAAGGCTCATGGGTGGCCTTAAAATTACAGAACATCAAAAATGGCTTTTCCGTATCTCGTTGTTCCAAGTGCGAAATGGTCAAATCCGTGATCACATCCGTTGAAAAACCTTCATGGACGGTACCTTTGGTACTGTCGTATCCATCTACCCAATCCTCATCAGTTTTCATAATGGGGTTCCAATACAAACCTTGCCCAGGCAACACATTGAAATAATCAAACCCTTCGGGTTTCCCTACCAAATGCCATTTTCCAATTATAGCGGTTTGATAGCCATTTGCAGATAGGGTCTTGGCAATGTTAGGGTGGCCTTTTGGTAAGGGCTCGCTAAGTGTATATACTTGATTTACATGACTGTATTGGCCGGTTAATATGGCTCCCCTACTTGGTGTACAAATGGAATTGGTACAAAAAGCGTTGTTTAAAACCGCCCCTTCCCTAGCCAACCGCTCGAGGTTTTCATTTTGAACATAATCTTGGAGGATTCCACCATACAGTCCCCACGCCTGTGAGGTGTGATCATCAGATAAAATGAACAAAATATTGGGTTGGGATGGCACCTCTGACTCTACTTTTGATTTGCAGGATACAAGAACTGCCAACCCAAAAATGAATGGGAGAATTTTGGTTTTGGTTATGGATGTCATTTTCAAGGTTTTATTTTGAAGAGGCATAAAACTATTGAAAATTGTCGACTATTCCCCGTGAGATTTGTTAGACTTTTTTGGCCTCTTCCCAAAAAACATTCATTTCATCCAAGGTCATTTCCTTGAGCGTTTTACCTGACTCCTTTGCTTTTTGTTCCAGATATTGAAATCTCTTGATGAACTTTTTATTGGTTCTTTCCAAGGCATTTTCAGGATTGATGTCCAAAAAACGGGCATAATTGACCATGGAAAAAAGGACATCCCCAAATTCCATTTCCAAGCGATCGGCATTGCCTTGTTTCAATTCTTCTTGAAGTTCTGATAGTTCTTCCTGTACCTTTTCAAAAACCTGTTCGGGTTGCTCCCAATCAAATCCTACCCCGGCCACCTTTTCCTGTATTCTATTGGCCTTGACCAAGGCCGGCAAACTATTGGGAACACCTTGAAGCACACTCTTCTTTCCCTCTTTCAGTTTGATGCTTTCCCAATTTTGCTTTACCTCTTCCTCATCCTGCACTTTTACATCCCCATAGATATGAGGATGCCTATTGATCAACTTTTCAGCTATCCCATTCGCCACATCGCCGATATCAAAGTCCTGGGTCTCCGAACCAATTTTCGCATAGAATATAATATGAAGCAAAAGGTCGCCCAGCTCCTTTTTCACCTCCTCCAGGTCGTTATCCAAAATGGCATCGCCCAATTCATAGGTTTCCTCAATGGTCAAATGCCTCAGGGTCTGCATGGTCTGTTTTTTGTCCCAGGGACATCCAGCCCTTAATTCATCCATGATAGTAAGCAGCCGGTCAATGGCCTTTAGCTGCCCAGATCTTTCATTCATCTATAAAATTTTATCTAAAAGTACAAAGACCATACATTTAGGAAGACTGGTTTTTAGCTAATTTTGGACAACATGAAATTATTTATCAACAAGTTACATAGTCATGAAGTTTAGAATGAAGTCGCTCTTAATCGCAACCTTGTTTTTATTTGCCTTTAGCTCTGCTATGGGTCAGGAGTCCCTGCCCTTTTCGGGAGAGGTCAAAGAGGTTCAGGAAAATACCCGGAAAGTTTGGGACAGCTCCAAAAACACCATCGTGTTTACGGGCAGTTCCAGTATTCGAATGTGGAGAGATTTGCAAGAACGATTCCCGGAGTCGCATATTTTGAACACAGGCTTTGGGGGATCCCAGTCCTCCGATTTGGAGCATTTTCTGGACGAACTGATTCTGGATTACAATCCTTCGCAAGTGTTTATCTATGAGGGGGACAACGATATCAGCGCCAAAAAAAGCCCTAGGGCAATTATTGGGACCATGGAAGATATCCTGGGGGTGCTTCAAACCAGACGGCCAGAGATGGATATTGTATTAATTTCTGCAAAGCCCAGCATTTCCAGATGGCATTTGAAGCGGAAATATATGCGCTTCAACAAAAGACTTCGAAAACTGGCAGCACAAACCCCAGGGGTCCGATTCGCGGACGTTTGGAATGTGATGCTGAACAAAAGAAAACTTAAGAGAGATCTTTTTATTGAAGACGGACTGCATATGAATGTCAAAGGTTATGACCTGTGGCACCAAGTCCTTAAAAATTACGTAAACCATACTTTATAGTCATGAAATTAAGAGTGATTTGGATTTTTGTAGTCGTTGTTTGTTTGGCGGCTTGTCAACCTAAAAAGAAGGAAATCAATTTTCCTAAAACGGATCTGGCGGAAGTTGCCTTGATTCCAAAGCCGGTTAAAACCATTGCCACCAACAGCGCATTTGCCCTTGATGCCGGAACCGTTATTTTCACCACCCAAACAGACTCCAACTTTGAGGCAGTAGGCAAGTTTCTGTCCCAAAAGATCAAACTAAAAACGGGATTGAATCTGGGCGTAAACCACACCAATGACGAACAGCCCATGGAGCGTGTGGTATATATCAACCAATCAGATAGCGAGGACCTGAAAAGTCCTGAATCTTATCAACTCTACATTAAAAAAGATTCCATTCTGTTAAATGCCAAGACTGCTGCTGGAGCTTTTAGAGGGATTCAGACGCTGCGCCAACTCATTCCCGAACAGACCAACGATACTTTAGTGGACCATCCACTTTGGTTAATTCCCACGGGAAAAGTGCTGGACGAACCCAGATATGCATATAGAGCTTCCATGCTGGATGTTGCACGTCACTTCTTCACAGTGGACGAGGTAAAAAAATACCTGGATATTCTTGCTTACTACAAATACAACGCGTTACACCTCCATCTTTCAGATGACCAAGGTTGGCGTATTGAAATCAAATCCTGGCCCAAACTTACCGAAGTGGGCGGTGTCAGTGAAGTTGGTGGTGGTGAAGGAGGTTTTTATACCCAGGAGGAATACAAGGATATTGTGGCTTACGCCGCGGAAAGACACATCACCATCATCCCCGAAATAGACATGCCGGGGCATACCAATGCGGCTTCCTTAAGTTATCCCATACTGCATGCGGGTGGTAAGGCAGACACGCCCAGGGTGAGAACCGATATGTTGGTGGGCTATAGCTCATTTCATACACGAAAAGACACTGTCTACGCATTTTTGGATGACGTAATCCGTGAAATTGCTGCGATTACACCCGGGCCTTATTTTCATATTGGTGGGGACGAAAGTCATGTGACCAAAAAGAAGGATTATATCCACTTTGTGGAAAAGGTGGAGAAAATTGTGCTAAAGCATGGGAAGACGCCCGTCGGCTGGAACGAAATTGCACAGGCAGATATCAGTTCCTCCAGTGTCTTACAATTGTGGAACGAACCACATAATGCTGTTAAAGCCGCCAAGAATGGATCCAAAATCATTGTTTCTTCCGCTGAGAAAATGTACCTGGATATGAAATACGATTCCATTTCTGAATATGGACTAACATGGGCTGGAATGATCCCTGTTGATGTTGCCTACAATTGGGATCCCAACACCTTTTTGGAGGAACTGCCACAAGAAAGTATTTTAGGCCTTGAAGCGCCGCTATGGTCGGAGACCATTAGTAACAGTGCCGAATTGGAGTATTTGGCTTTCCCCAGGGCCATTGGTTTTGCTGAAATGGGTTGGTCTCCTGCTGCTCACAGAAATTGGGATGAATATAAACTAAGGCTTGCCCAACAGGTACCCTATTTATCTCGAATGGAGGTGAATTTTTACCCAACCAAACTGGTGGACTGGCCGGAATAAGATTTATTCTTCTTCGGATGATGAGGCCGTAACCTCTTCTTCTTTTGCTTCGGTGAAGTCTGTGATTTTGTTATCCAAAAGCAGGTTATACCACTGGATTATTTTCTTAATGTCGCTGGCATACACTCTATCTTCGTCATAATTGGGCAATATTTCAAAGAAATACTCCTCCAAGGCAATTTTCTCCGCTTTATGACTCACACTTGTTTTTTGGCCATTTTCCTTTTCCTTGATTTTGGAAAATACTTCCCTTAAAGGCACTTCCTCTTGCAGGGTGTAAATGGCAATCTCGGACAATACACTTACGTTGTTGCGCATGCCTACCGTTACCCGTTTTCCATCTAAAAGGGATTCGCCAACAAAACCAGTACGGGTTTGGGTTAACAGTTTGTAAAGACCAGGTTTTCCTGCAATTGATAAAATTTTGTCCAGTGCCATATTTTGGTTTTATGCGCGCAAAATTATGCTTTTATAGCTAACAGCATTTTTTTTAACGTCCTTTTTTGATATTCGGAAACCTCATTTTGTAGTCCACACTTATTTTTCCTTTGGAAATTTTGTCCAGCCTACTTTTTAGGAGCCTTTTCTTTAAAGAAGAAAGTTTATCCGTGAAAAGCACGCCTTGTATGTGGTCGTACTCATGCTGAATTACCCTTGCCAAAAGCCCATCGTAGGTTTCTGTGTGCGCCTTGAAATTCTCATCAACATAACTAATGGTAAGCTGTGGTTTACGCTTTACTTCCTCCCTAATATCGGGAATGCTGAGGCAGCCCTCATTAAAGTCCCATTCCTCACCGGTCTCATCCTCAATGGTGGCGTTGATAAAGACTTTTTTGAAGCCTTTTAATGCTTCCTGTTCTTTCGAATCCAGTTCCTCATCATCCGCAAATGGACTAGTATCCACCATAAACATCCGGATAGGAAGACCTACTTGGGGGGCCGCCAATCCAACCCCGTGGGCGTTATACATGGTCTCCCACATATTGGCAATCAGTTCCGGCAATTTGGGATACGCGTCAGTGATTTCCTTGGCTACTTTGCGCAAAACGGGGTCCCCGTAGGCTACAATGGGTAAAATCATAAACTAAAATCTGTTTAAGTAGGCCTGCAAAATAAGGGTTGCACTTATCTCATCGACCAGGGCTTTATCTTGACGTTTTTTCTTTTTCATTCCACTTTGCACCATGGACTGAACGGCCATTTTTGAGGTGAAACGTTCATCTTGGCGATCTATCGGTATTTCTGGAAACGCTGCTGCCAACTTTTTCAAAAAAGGTTGGATCAATGCTTCGGATTCCGATGGGGTATTGTCCATTTGTTTGGGCAACCCTACTACAAACCTTTCCACTTTTTCATTTTTCAAGTAATCCGAAACAAAACTTAGCAATTCTTTGGTTGCTACCGTGGTAAGACCTGATGCAATGAGTTGAAGCTCATCCGTCACTGCTATGCCGGTCCTCACCTTCCCAAAATCCAAAGCCAAAATTCTCGCCAAGTCTAAATTTTTGGCAAAAATAACCCTAAAAATGTTATGCCATTAAAATAAGGTCGAATATTCTTTTGAGCCGACTATCTTTGTCAAAATTTAAAAAATATGACACAGCTTAGGGCTCGCATTGAAGACGCTTGGGAGAACAGGGAACTGTTAAAAGAAGAAGAAACCCAAAACGCGATCAGGGAAGTAATCAACCTGATAGATCTAGGGCAATTGCGATGCGCCGAACCCACTGAAGATGGTTGGCAAATCAATGAATGGGTCAAAAAAGCTGTGGTATTGTATTTCCCCATCCAAAAGATGGAAGTTTTGGAAGCCGGTATCTTTGAATATCATGATAAAATCCCGTTGAAGAGAGGCTATCAGGAAAAAGGGGTCAGAGTGGTACCCCACGCTGTTGCAAGGCATGGCGCCTACATTTCTTCAGGTACCATTTTAATGCCCAGCTATGTGAACATTGGTGCTTATGTA
Source organism: Flagellimonas sp. (assembly GCF_965215805.1). Classification (GTDB taxonomy): domain Bacteria; phylum Bacteroidota; class Bacteroidia; order Flavobacteriales; family Flavobacteriaceae; genus Flagellimonas. Next base: position 4,129,281 of record NZ_OZ244124.1, read on the forward strand.
GATGAAGGAACGATGGTAGACACTTGGGCCACCGTAGGTAGCTGCGCACAAATTGGTAAAAATGTCCATTTAAGTGGAGGTGTGGGCATTGGCGGTGTTTTGGAGCCCTTGCAAGCTGCTCCTGTAATCATTGAGGATAATGCCTTTATCGGCTCGCGTTGCATTGTGGTAGAAGGGGTTCGGGTTGAAAAAGAAGCCGTTTTGGGCGCCAATGTGGTGTTGACCGCTTCCACCAAAATAATCGATGTAACGGGCGATGAACCCATTGAGCTAAAAGGCAGGGTTCCTGCACGTTCTGTGGTAATTCCAGGCAGTTATACCAAAAAATTTGCTGCCGGCGAGTTCCAAGTTCCTTGTGCCTTGATCATTGGAAAAAGAAAAGAAAGCACCAACAAAAAGACCTCGTTAAACGAGGCCTTAAGAAGCTATGATGTAATGGTTTAAAATGAAACTATTTCCATATTGCCTGGATATAAATGCATAGGCAAAAACTAAAGTTATTCTACCAGTTTACCGGTGCTATCCATGAATAACTATCTCCGTTAATCTGATGTCTAATTGTACCTGAAGCACTTATTTGCCAAGATGAAGTTCTGCCGTCATAGGAGTTAAATTGTGCTATTCTATATCTAAACCATTTACCTTTTTTACAGTTTTGCTGTACGTTGTTTAAATTGATTGGAATTACTGTAAAAGAGTTAGAGTATGGTCCTGTCCAATATCCAGTAACGGTTCCCGAAATGTTATAGGTATAATTTCTTTCTTCCAATTCTGAATACCTCAATTGATTGCTGCTGTTTCTGTAGTATAATTTAGTCTCGATAAAAAGTTCTTCCAAATCCGCCAGCGGTCCGATGTTCGTGGAAATGGATTTTAGTTGCTGAACATATCTTTTCATTTTAGAGGAGGCGCCCCTTATTTTTTTATTATCACTACAGCGATAATAGGCTGTCCTCCAGAAATCCTTGTTGGAATATCCCGCAGTATTTCCATTTGTCCCCATTGTGATAGTATTAGTTAAACCGTCAGGGTTCTTAGATATTACCACGATATCACTTGTCACTCCACCTATTTGATTCATCTCCGAATCTAAATTTAGGCTTTGCTGAAGGCCTGTAACCTCATAAAACTTATCATTCGAAAATTGAATTAAGGTTTCACCAACCTTGAACATGGAATTTTTATTCAAAATTGCTAAAAACGCTGGAGTCAAGTTTTCTATCGAAGATATGAATTCAACATCATCATTATTCATTGCCTCCACAAATAAGGAAGAGTGGTCAGATTCAAATATCCAATTCAGAATATAATCTTCGGAATTCGACGAGGAAAGCTCCTTATACGCTATTTCAAAAGAATTCCAATCTTGGAATGCTACTATGTCCGATGCAGCGTCCGGACCAGATTCAGATTGCAAAAGGGAACCATCCTGTTTGCTACAGGAAATTGAATTAATAAGAATCAACATTAACAAGGTGATGTTCAAAAAGTGTTTTTTCATGTTTTTATATTTTGATTCAAATGTAAAGATGAAAAGGACTCTTTGATATTAAATTAACATTAATTTTCTTACATTTTTAGAGGTCAAAAATCCATACCACCTTAATTGTTATCCCTTACAAACAATAATCCTTAAATCATACATTCTTCATACGGTTTTGCTATGAAGAAATTAAAATATTCCTTTAGTGAACAACCCTCTTAATATTGCCAGTCTTTATGGTGATGCGAACATTCTATAGTGTCACAATACATTTAGTAAACATTTTTACACTAGCTAAAGCAACCTATTAATTTTTTGACATCTATACCTTACAAAACCACCTACATCGTTAAAATTTTATGGAGTATTTGGAGGATTTCGTAATTCGAAATGGTGTAAGAAAATTACGCTTTAAAACAATTTTCTCCTGATTATTTTGTTATAGTTTTGTAATCACCAAACCCTGTACCAATAAATATGGCTGGATTGAGCACCCCAAAGCAAAAGCTATCCGCGCTTGTCATTACCTACAATGAAATAGGATATATTGAGCGATGTATTGAGTCAGTTACCTTCGCTGATGAGATTCTAGTGGTGGATTCTTACAGCACGGATGGTACTTATGAATATCTTCAAAACCATCCTATGGTTAAAGTAATCCAACACCCTTTTCAGAATTTTACTGCCCAAAAATCCCATGCCTTGAAACAAGCTTCAAATGATTGGGTATTATTTTTGGATGCCGATGAAGTTGTGGGGCCTAAACTACAGGAAGAAATCATTACTACAATTAATGACCCAAAAGCCTGTGAGGCCTATTGGTTCTATCGTATTTTTATGTTTCAGGATACCCGATTGAACTTCAGTGGGTGGCAAACCGATAAAAATCACCGCCTTTTCAGAAAAAGTAAGGCCAAATACACGGACAAAAAATTAGTGCATGAAACCTTGGAAGTAGATGGCAATTCATGTATCCTAAAGGAACGTTTGACCCATTACTGCTACAAAAATTACGAAGATTACAAGGGCAAAATGCTCAGATACGGTCAGCTTAAGGCCAAGGAAGCTTTTTACAAGGAAAAGCAGTTCAATTATTTCTCATTGGTTTTTAGACCCCTTTGGAAATTCTTCAACCATTATGTGATTCGATTAGGCTTTTTAGATGGCAAAAAAGGAATTACCATTAGTTATCTAAATGCCCTTGGTGTTCTTGAAAGATATCGGGAATTGAAACGCTTGGAAAAGAAAAATCAGCTCACCTACTATTTGGTGATGCCGTAGTGCGTCCAAACACTTTTACCCTGTTTTACTTCTTTTCTAATGGCCTTGTTCTTGGCTAATGCCTCTGGATTGACATAGCCTCTATCGTGATCGAGATGGATGCACACCGCGCTATATCTTAATTGCTTGGTTTTTATTCCAAAATTCACCATGCGCTCTCCCATTTCACGGTCTTCTCCACCGTATTGCATACGTTCGTCAAACCCATTGACATTTAGAATATCCTGTTTCCAAGCAGAGGAGTTGTGCCCATTCCAGCTAGGATTGGTGGGTGTGAATGCATTTAAGAGTTTGGAAACAAATCCATTGGCCGTCAACTTGTTGTTTTTAAAAGTCTTTGGAATTCCTTTTTCCTTAAGCCAATTGATGTTGAAGCAGTTTTGTTGCAAAATATCTTCCTTGGTAATGACTAGGGAAATATTCATGGGCAGCATATAATACCCCCCGGAAATAAAAGTAGAGGGCGCTTTATTGATGTAATGTACTTGTACAAAATCCTCCCTGGGGATACAATCCCCGTCGGTCATTATAATATAGTCTGTTTCTGTGGCAACAATAGCTTTGTTCAAAATCTTGCATTTTTGAAAGCCATCGTCCTCTTGCCAAACATGCTTAACAGGATAACTTAATTCGTTCCTTAAGGACTCAATCCTGTTTTTGGTTTCTTCGGTAGACCCATCATCAGCAATGACCACCTCAAAATCCTTATAGGTCTGGCAGTGGAACCCCCAGAGCACTTTTTCCAACCAGTCCGGTTTGTTGTAGGTACTTATGATTACACTGACAGCAGGCATTAATTAGAGTTTTTCAGTACTTTTGCAAATGTAGTTTTTTGAGGTACATCTCCAATATAATTCCCGCAATTTATATGCATCGAACCTACGTAGGCTCTACTATATACCACATTTATCTTTCCTTGATCCATATCATCAAAAATTCGGAATACTCCGTGGACAACTGTGGAAATAATCTTTTGTTTTTGGTGGAAAGCACCCCTATGATCGAAACATTGATTCCCAACCTTAAAAAACGTTTTTTCAGGGATGTCCATATTATCTCGGAACGCAGGGATCATGTGAAAGACTTGGGAAAATTCAATTATTCACTCCGAAGAAAATCCAAGTTGATCCCATATTTGGAAGCAAAACATCCGGAACTGGCCATTGAAAAAGAGTTTATCAAAAATGCTGAATTGTATTTATGCGATACGGATTCTTCCAAAAGTTATTTTCTATATGAATTTGGCAAGAAAAAGGACATTAATATGATTGAGGATGGGGCTAGGACATATATACAAAGGCATTCTCCGTTTGAGCAACTCCTCAAGACCTATATAACCAAAACGCCCATCGGCGGTGGTTTTGACAAGGAAATAGCAACCATTTACGCCCAATTCCCACAAAAACTCCCCGTGGGTATTCGGAACAAAGCAAAGGAACTCAACATTAAAAGAGAGGTTGCCCAATGGCCAGAAAGTATAAAACAAGAGGTTTTCCAGTTGTTTATCCAAGATGGCACGCTTGAGGTTGCCAACAGTAACAACGCTTTAATCCTTACGCAGCCCATTTCCGAGGACAAAGTGGTAGCCAATGAAGAAGTCAAAATAGCGATGTACAAAGACCTTATCTCCAAGGTACCGCAGGATATGAACATCATTCTAAAGACGCACCCCAGAGAGCTCACCAATTATAAGGAACACTTTAAAAATATTACGGTATTGCCAGCTCTTTTTCCGATAGAAATCCTGGGATTGAAGGAAGGTTTTTATTTCGAAAAAGGGTATACCTTATTTTCAACCGCACTTTCAAACTTGGAGATCGTTAAAGAGCGCTTTTTTCTAGGTAAGGATTATTTGGATAAATTTACCGTCGGCGCAACCAGGGACTTGATCCAAAACATGGAAATCCCTTCCTAAAAATGCAAAGCATGCAAAAAAAGACCATAGGTTTTATCCCCTTACGAAAGAACTCCAAAGGCATCCCTGGTAAAAACAAGAAAAAGTTATTGGGCAGACCCTTGTTTTCTTGGGTTCTGAGCGAAGCCATTTTTTCCAACTTGGACGAGATATACGTGTTCACCGATGACGAGGAAATCATTGCTTACATTGATAAAAACTATGCTTGGACGGATAAGGTCAAGCCGCTTTTGCGCTCAGCCGAGAACGCGTCGGATACTGCCTCTACAGAGTCGGCAATGCTGGAATTCTCTGAGCTTATCAACCATGATTATGATGTTTTTTGCCTCTTACAGGCCACCTCTCCACTAACACAAAGAACAGACATCAACAAAGGATTGGAGCTTGTTTTGAATGGAACATATGATGCTGCGCTAAGTGTTGTTCGTACGCACAGGTTTATTTGGTCCGAAAATGGTAAAAGTCTTAACTACGACTTTAAAAAACGCCCAAGAAGACAGGATTTTGACGGTTTGCTCATGGAAAATGGAGCTGTTTACACCTCCTCCAAAAAAGCCTTCCAAGAATCAAGTAACAGACTTAGTGGTAAAATAGGGTTGGTGGAAATGTCAGAGGACACTTTGGTGGAAATAGATTCTGAAACCGACTGGAATGTTATAGAACAGCTGTTAATCTCCAGTTTTAAAACCAAAAAAACACCACAACGCATCTCGCATCTTATCCTGGATGTAGACGGAGTCTTTACGGATGGTAAAGTAACCTATGGAAAAACAGGAGAGCTGTCCAAAACATTTGACATGAGGGATGGTATGGGATTGGAGATCCTTAGGCAACACAACGTCAACGTAATGGTAATGACCTCGGAAGATTCCGAAACGGTGGCACAACGCATGAAGAAACTGCAAATCCAGGATGTTTTTCTAGGCGTAAAGGACAAGTATTCCTTCTTGGAAAACATCTTACAAGAACGCAGGCTTACGGCTCAAGAATTGGCGTACATTGGGGATGATGTCAACGATATGGCCAATATGCTTCGAGTGGGCTGGTCTTTTTGTCCGTCCAATGCCACAAAACCCATAAAGTATCAAGCAGATGTGGTTTTAACCCATGCATCCGCCAATGGGGCCATCAGAGAGGCCTGCGAATTTATCATGAACTACAATTTAAGATTTAATGACCTATAAAGAACCTTATATCATTGCAGAAATTGGCTGTAACCACAAAGGTGATATGAAAATAGCCAAGGAGCTCATTTACATGGCCAAGATTTTTGGCAATGCCAATGCGGTAAAATTTCAAAAAAGGAACAACAAGGAATTGTTGACCGAGGAGCAGTACAACGAACCGCACCCAAATCCGGTCAATTCCTACGGAAGCACCTATGGGGAACATCGAGAGTTTTTAGAATTTGATGTGGAGCAGCACAAGGAATTGATGGCCTATTGCAATGAAGTGGGCATTACCTACTCTACTTCAGTTTGGGACACCACCTCAGCAAAGGAGATTGCCAGCCTCAATCCTGAATTCATCAAGATTCCATCAGCCTGTAACAACCATTATGAAATGTTGGGATGGTTATGCGACAATTACAAAGGTGAACTGCACATTTCCACTGGAATGACCACAAAAGATGAGATTTCAACCTTGGTGGATTTTTTTGAAGAACGTGGTAGGGGAAAAGATTTGGTGGTCTACAATTGCACCTCTGGCTATCCGGTTCCTTTTGAGGATATCTGCCTGCTAGATATTCTGAAACTTAAGGAAAAGTATGATAACCGCGTAAAGAGCATCGGTTTTTCAGGGCATCATTTGGGAATTGCCGTTGATGTTGCTGCCTACACGCTGGGCGCCCATATCATTGAGCGTCATTTTACACTGGACAGAACTTGGAAAGGTACAGACCATGCTGCTTCCCTAGAACCCATGGGACTTCGCAAACTCTGCAGGGATGTAAGGGCAACCCATCAAGCATTGACCTACAAGCAAAAGGACATTCTGGATATTGAGAGCGTACAGCGCGAAAAACTGAAATACAAAAAGTAAATGAAGCCTGACTTTGGTCCAGAACTCGCCAAAGCAAAGGAAATTTTGCAATCTGGCGGGCTCATTCTCTACCCAACCGATACCATTTGGGGTATTGGCTGCGATGCCACTAATCCCGAAGCTGTAAAAAAGGTATACGAGCTTAAACAGCGAGAAGACAGCAAAGCCTTGATTTGTTTAGTATCCAGTCAGGCCATGCTGGAGCGCCATATAAAGCAGGTACCTGATGTGGCCTATGATATTATGGATTTCGCTACCAAACCTACCACCATTGTCTTTGATGAACCCATTGGTGTTGCAAAAAATCTAATTGCTTCAGATAACACCTTGGCCATTAGGGTAGCATCCGATAAATTCTGTCAATATCTCATTAACAATTTTGGAAAACCCATTGTGTCCACCTCTGCAAACATATCTGGCTTTCCTTCTCCCAAACATTTTGCGGAGATAGCCCCAGAAATTTTAAAAGGAGTGGACTATGTGGTAAATTTGCCGGACGAAAACAAAGACCCTTCACCTTCTTCCATCATCAAGCTTAGCAACGATGGGCAGGTCAAGGTAATCCGGGAGTAGCATGGCGCAGGAATTCCATAAAAAGGTACTAGAAAATCCAATTTTTAAGATCATTGGCGAGGCTTCCAAAGAATTGGGTCTGGATTCCTATGTTATTGGTGGATTCGTCAGGGACTACTTGCTTCAAAGAGGAGCTCCAAAAGATATTGATATTGTTGCCGTGGGAAGTGGAATCAAGTTGGCTGAAAAAGTAGCTTCCAAACTACCGGGAAATCCGCAGATTTCTGTTTTCAAGAATTTTGGAACCGCCATGATCAAACACCAAGATTTTGAGCTTGAATTCGTGGGGGCACGTAAGGAAAGTTACGACAGGAATAGCCGTAAACCCTTTGTGGAAAACGGAACTTTGGAAGATGACCAAAATAGACGGGATTTTACCATTAACGCCATGGCATTGAGCCTTAATCCTGAGAATTTTGGGCTTCTGTTGGATCCTTTTGACGGAAGAAAAGATTTAGAAGAACAGATAATCAGAACACCGCTTGAACCTAGCACTACATATTCAGATGATCCTCTTCGGATGATGCGTGCCATTAGGTTTGCCTCCCAGTTAAATTTTACCATTGAACTACGTTCGCTTCAGGCCATCACGGAAAACAAAGACCGCATAAAAATTATTTCGAAGGAACGCATTGTGGATGAGCTGCATAAAATTCTTTCGAGCAATAAACCCTCAATTGGTCTTGGATTAATGCATCAAACTGGGCTCCTTCGATACATCTTACCCGAATTGACCGCACTTCAGGGCATTGAGGAGATTGAAGGGCAACGACATAAGGACAATTTTTGGCACACTTTGGAAGTAGTTGACAATATTGCCCAAACCACGGATAATCTTTGGTTGCGGTGGGCTGCTTTGTTGCACGATATTGGCAAAGCCCCTACCAAAAAATTCCACAAAAAAATTGGCTGGACTTTCCACGGCCACGAGTTTGTCGGTTCCAAAATGGTGTACAAACTCTTTAAACGCCTGCGGATGCCCCTCAACGAGAAAATGAAGTTCGTACAGAAGATGGTACTCATGAGTTCCAGGCCCATTATTTTGTCCGAAGACCACGTAACGGATTCGGCAGTTAGGCGGTTGGTCTTTGATGCAGGCGAGCATGTGGAAGATCTAATGACCTTATGTGAGGCGGATATCACTACCAAAAATCCCAAAAAACAGAAAAAGTACAAGAACAACTTTAAGGTTGTCCGGCAAAAAATCGTGGAAGTTGAGGAACGGGATCATGTCCGAAATTTTCAACCTCCTGTTTCGGGGGAAGAGATCATGAAGGTTTTTAATCTTAAACCATCCAAAGAGATTGGAATCCTAAAAGATGCGATCAAAGAGGCCATTTTGGAAGGGGAAATCCCGAATGAATACGAAGCAGCCTATCAATTTATGTTGGAAAAAGGGAAACAAATGAATCTTGAACCCGTTGCGAATGAAAAAAAATAAATACGTTATCTATTGGCTCCTTACTGGCTGTGCCCTTATTTTCATTATGGTTGTGGTAGGTGGAATCACCAGACTAACGCATTCCGGACTTTCCATATCGGACTATAAGCTGATTAGCGGAACCTTGCCCCCCATGAATCAACAAGAGTGGGAAGAAGCATTTGAACTCTATCAGCAGTATCCCGAGTATCAAAAGCTAAACTACCATTTTACCCTGGAGGATTTTAAGAGCATCTATTTCTGGGAATGGTTGCATAGGGTAATTGGCAGGTTCATAGGCATAGTGTTCATTGTGCCGTTCCTGTTCTTTTTGGTTACCAAAAAACTAGATGGACCCACCATACGGAAATCACTGGTACTACTTTTTTTGGGAGGATTTCAGGGCTTTCTGGGATGGTACATGGTCAAAAGTGGATTGGTGGATCGACCCGATGTTTCCCATTATCGCCTGGCCGCCCATCTTACCACGGCTTTCTTGACCTTTGCTTATAGCCTTTGGGTTGCGCTTGATCTTATATATCCTAATAAAAAGGAGGTTCAGAAATCCATCAGAAACCTAATTCGTGCTGCCCTTGTGGTATTGATCATTCAAATTATTTGGGGAGCTTTTGTGGCCGGGTTGGACGCAGGGTTCCTTCATAACCACTGGCCGCTGATGAGCGACGGAAAATTGATTCATGAAACTGTGTACATTGAGCAACAGCCCTTTATCAAAAATCTGTATGAGGGTAAAAGCGGTGTTCAATTCGTGCACCGTTATCTGGCCTATGTAGTAGTGGCTTTTGTTTTGGCCATTTGGTACAAAACCAAGAAAGTAAAGATGACCCCACCACAACAAAAAGGAATGCAAATACTACTTATATTGGTGTTTGCCCAGTTTTTATTGGGTGTTTTAACCCTGATTATGGCGGTTCCCTTGTGGTTGGGTGTTTTACATCAGGTTGGTGCCTTTTTCCTTTTGGCAGCGATGACGTTTAGCTTGCACCGATTCACCAAATAACCCACTATTTATTGTAACTTTGACCCCACTTTAATTTTTGCTGGATGATATACAAAATCAGGATAATTCTTGATGCTGAAGAGGATATTTTTCGGGATTTGGAGATTGAGGCTACCAACACCTTGGAAGAGTTTCACAATTCCATCACCCAAGCCTTTGGATTTGGGGGAAGTGAAATGGCCTCCTTTTATACCTGTGATGAGGATTGGAACCAAGATGAGGAAATCGCACTCTTTGATATGAGTGAAAACGGTTCTGATGTGCGTTTAATGAACGAAACCGTTCTGGAGGACGTACTTACCGAACAAAGTCCCAAAATGATTTATGTATATGATTTTTTGAGCATGTGGACCTTTTTTGTGGAATTGGCCGATATGGTTGAAAAGGAAGATGGCCGTTCTTATCCCAATGTATTGTTCAGCTTTGGGGAGCTTCCTGATGCCCCGCCGGAGAAAAAATTCGAATCCAAACCTTCAATGGATTTTGACGATTCATTTGACAGCTACGATGATTTGGATTTTGACGAAAATTGGAACTGATTAAGGACAAATTCAAACTCAAGTTCAAGTCAATATACACCCGAAACCTTTAACCCGCAACCTTTTACCCATTAAACCCTTTACCCAATAATGCTAAACCTATACCCTGCCCAAATTGAAAGTGTATCCCTTCATCGTGTTGGCAATAAAAGCAAGAACGAACCCATCTTTTTATCCGCCCAGCCTTTCAGTTTAAACGATGAAATGTCCGGGCTTTTGAAAGAGTATTTCTTTAGACCCTTTAGAGAAAAAGAAGAGAACTATTTTCGGTTCGACAACGAAGTGGATGTAGAGTTCAATGAAGTTTACAAGCTTGTTGGGGAGATTTTTGAAGATGTTTCCCAAATCCATTCGGTTTCCAAGCAAATTACCACTCATCTTTTTGAACAGTCCAACCACCCTCACATAAAAAGTGGGGAGGTCTATGTGGTTCACTTTTCGGATATGGTGTTGGACAACCAAAAAGTGGAGGCCGTTGGAATTTTCAAAAGCGAGCTAAAACACGATTTTTTACAGTTCCAGGAAGAAGATCAAAACTTGGAAATCCTTATCAAGCAGGGAATTAACATTAATAAGTTGGACAAGGGGTGCATCGTTTTCAATGTAGCCAAAGAAGATGGATACAAGGTTTTATCCGTGGATAGCAATCGATACGATGCCAAATATTGGTTGGAGAACTTTTTGGGCCTGTCCCCGCTTACAGATGAGAACTTTTACACCAAGAATTATCTAAAGTTCTGTCAAAACTTTGCCAAGGATGTGGTTTTACCAGCCGAAGACAAACAACAGGAAGTGCTTTTTATGAATCGCGCGGTAAACCATTTTGCCAAAAATGATGCCTTTGAAGAAACTTCATTTTTGAATGAGGTCATGGAAAATCCTGAACTGATTCCTGAGTTTAAGCACTATAAGGTTGAAAAAGGGCCTAAATACAGCGTTGAGGACGTTTCCAATTTTGACATTGCCAACAAGGCCGTTTCTGATGCCCGTAAAAAAATAAAGAACGTCATTAATCTGGATACCAACATTCAGATTAAAATGGATTTCATCAACCTGGAATCAGCAGAAAAATTCGTCGAAAAAGGCTGGGACGAGGAACGGCAGATGTACTACTACCTAGTGTATTTTAACAAGGAGCAGAAAAGCTAGACAGACACAAGTTCAAGTTCAAACTCAAGAGGCAAGAGGCAAGAGGCAAGAGGCAAAGTAATAAAGTTAGCCTTTATCATTCCAAATGTTCAACAAACTACATCCAACACCTGACACCTAGCATCCGAAATCCGACATCTAACTATCAAATATCTTGCTCATATTAACGTCCTGGTAATTCCGCTTCACAAAATCAAGCGCTAGGGCCAAAACTTCTCCCATGGTATTGCATTTTTTGAAATTGATGTCTTTGGCCAGTTCGTAGATTTCCATTTTCAAACGAGTGATGTTGTCCTCCAAGGAAATATCGTCCATAACACAAGCATCCAACAATCTTTTGATTCGATCCCCGGAGCTTAATATTCGCTTGGCCACAATAGAGCGTTCTTCAATTTTGTACTGATCCACAGAATATTTCTGCAATTTGGTTCGTACCAGCTCCACCATCCTATAATTCTCCTTAAAAAACTGTGGACGGTACACTTTTAATTTCCCCTCAAAGCACTGCTGATCAAAGTCAATGGCTCTTATTTTATATACTACATGATCAAAGTCATGCACTGGAACAATAACATAGTTGTACGACCGCATATCTCCCAGAAGCCTAATCATACAGCGCTCGTTGAACTTTACAAATTCCTTGGCCAACTGTGCTTTTTCCGCCTCGGTGCATTTGGGCAACATGTCCTCGATAAATACGTCACCCGGAATTCCCGCGATATGTTCCTCAATCAAGGTATCACCAAATACCAAGAAGTTAAGATTATAGGGTGAAAGCATATGCTCCAATTCCAATCCATATACTCTGGAAGCATCCGTTTTTTTGACATAGAAGTAGGTGTAATTGTCATTGAGAATGTTCCTGACTTTGATGCGGAAGGGTTTCGAATTCCCAAAAGTGCAGTAATCCACAGCATCCACATTGAGATACTCCAAAATTCGGTCACCGCCATCCGAGTGCAAAATGGAATACACCTTTTTCAGGCTTAAATCGATTTCTTCGCGATCAAAATCGGAATAATACACCCGTACCCAAAGGGTATCCTCGCCATCCGCATCATAAACCACAACAGAACCCGCAAAGCGTAAAAGGTCTTCGTAAAAAATGGGAATCTCAATTTTACGGCTGTACCGATCTAGATACACATCCAGTTTTTTGTTGACCGGATAGGCCGGTTTTTTCTTCGACATCAATTTTTCTTCGGACATTCTTTCCCTAATTTGTAACAAAATTGGCTAATCCTCGTCAAGTTACTATAAACTAATCAAAAAACGATTCCGTCTTGGAAACAATACTGACCGTACAAAATCTGACCAAGAAATTTGGTTTTCTTACTGCTGTAAAAGATTTGTCCTTTACTATAGAAAAGGGCAATGTCTATGGCATTTTGGGGCCTAACGGTAGCGGTAAATCCACCACCCTGGGCATTATTTTAAATGTGGTTAACCGCACGGCCGGCGACTTTAGCTGGTTTGATGGCAACACCTCTACCCATGAAGCCTTAAAAAAGGTAGGGGCCATTATAGAGCGGCCCAATTTCTATCCGTATATGTCCGCGATTCAGAACTTGAAGCTGGTTTGTAAAATCAAGGAAGTCCCGGAAACCAAGATTCAGGAAAAATTGGAATTAGTAGGTCTTTGGGATCGAAAGGGCAGTAAATTCAAAACCTATTCATTGGGAATGAAACAGCGCTTGGCCATTGCCTCGGCTCTGTTAAACGACCCGGAAATTCTTATTCTGGATGAACCTACCAATGGATTGGACCCCCAAGGCATTCATCAAATCAGACAAATCATCAAGAAAATTGCCGGTCAAGGCACTACCATCCTTTTGGCCTCACACTTGTTGGACGAGGTAGAAAAAGTATGTTCCCATGTGGTAATCCTGAGAAAAGGAGAAAAGTTGTATTCGGGTCCTGTGGATGGCATGTTGGCCAGTCATGGGTTCTTTGAGCTTCGCACAACAGATATGGACAAGTTGGAACAACTGCTGGATAAAAACGCCAGTTTTGGGAAAATCACCCGAGAGAATGGCACCCTTACGGCTTATCTCAAAGAAGAAATGCAGGCAGAGGAACTCAACAAAATTCTGTATGAAAAGGGCTTGGTTTTATCCCATCTGGTAAAACGGAAGGAAAGCCTTGAGGAGCAATTTTTGACCTTGACCAAAAACAACTAATCAGAAAACGAATGGTACGCTTACTACAAATAGAATTCATCAAGCTGTGGAACAATAGGGCCAGCAAAATTTTAATCACATCGTACTTTGTGCTATTGACTTCCATTGCGCTGATTGCAGCCATTAAATTTGACATAGGCCCTGTGAAATTTCATTTGGCGGATCAGGGAATCTTCAACTTCCCCTATATCTGGCACTTCAACACCTTTGTCACGGCTATTTTCAAGCTGTTCCTCGCCATAGTCATTGTATCCATGATGGCCAACGAGTACAGCAATAAAACCATCAAACAAAACCTCATCGACGGGTTGTCCAAAAAGGAATTCATTGCTTCCAAATTTTTGACGGTTATCTCATTTTCCTTGATTTCCACCGTTTTCGTCTTTGTGGTTTCCATGATTTTGGGGCTGGTTTATTCCGATTACAATGAAATTTCAATCATATTCTCGGACATGGAATTTCTCTTGGCCTTTTTCATCAAATTGGTTGGATTTTTCTCGTTCTGTCTCTTCCTCGGGATTTTCGTCAAACGCTCCGCATTTGCGCTGGGCTTTCTGATTCTATGGGCTGTTTTGGAACAAATTGTCTTTGGTTTACTGGGCTGGAAAGTTATGAGTTGGGACAGTGCCAAAGCGGTTAAAGACTTCTTTCCTTTGGAATCCATGACCAACTTGATCAAGGAACCGTTTACTAGATTATCTGCCGTTCAGAACATTGGGCAGCAAATTGGCGAGAACATGAGTTTTGACTACCATGTATATTGGTACGAGTTCTTGATTGTCATCTTTTGGACTGTACTTTTTGTCTATTTATCATACGTATTGTTGAAAAAGCGGGATTTATAGTATCTTGTCAGGTACTGTTATCCGCTGAATGCTATATAAATACGTAAATTTTTTACTGTTATTTTTCTTTTCCCTAGGGCTTTTTGCACAGGGAGAAACTTCCAATTGGTATTTTGGAAACGGAGCTGGAATTACCTTCAATAATGATGGTACGGTAAGCCCGTTATCAGGCGGGCGCATCAACACCTTTGAAGGCTGTACCTCCATTTCGGATGGCATTGGCAATCTCTTGCTTTATACCGATGGCATTACCGTTTACGACCGCACCCATAATATAATGCAAGGCGGCAGTGGTCTATATGGCGACCCCTCCAGTACCCAATCTGCAATTGTGGTGCAAAAACCCCAAGACCCCAATATTCTGTACATCTTTACCGTGGACACCTCAACTTTTGAGGAGGATCCCGATCGCGGACTAAGCTATTCTGTAGTGGACATGACGCTCAATGGCGGAAATGGAGCCGTAATCCAAAAAAATGTGAACCTCCTTCCAGATTGTTCGGAGAAAATTACCGCGGTGATCAAAGATTGTTCCGATGAGTCCATTTGGGTGGTTACCTTGGGGTTTGAGAATCCTGGGAATGAATTTTTCAACACCTATCATGCTTTTGAGGTAAGCACGGCAGGTGTCAATACCACAGCTGTAAAATCCACCTTTCCCAGTCTGGACATTCAGGATCCACGTGGCTATCTGAAATTTTCGGCAGACGGTAAAAAATTGGCCAGTGCCAATATGGCTTTCGGACTTTATTTGTATGATTTTAACACCACTACGGGCATCGTATCCAATCAGGAAAGGGTTATCGTAACCGCTCCCAATAAGATTCCGTACGGATTGGAGTTCTCCCCCAATCAACGTTTCTTGTACGTGCATACTTCCAATAACCTCCCAGCACTTGAAGAGCAAGGTCACTCTTCTTCGCTATTGCAGTATGATCTTACGGCAAGCAATGTGGCAGCATCCGAAATGGAAATAGACCGAAGATCCATTTATCGTGGAGCATTGCAATTGGGTCAAAACGGAAAAATCTACAGAACTATAGCTGAAAATTACATCCGAGGCACTTCATTCTTGGGGGTTATTGAAAACCCCAATGAACTTGGAAACGCTGCCAACTATAACCACAATGCGGTGAATTTGGGAAGCGGAAGGGCTACGCAGGGACTTCCGCCCTTTATCCAGTCCTATTTTGATAGGGTTGCCATAATTAAGAACAGTGATGGATCGGAAAGTACCTCCGGCATCATCTGTGAAGGTGAGGATTTTTCCTTTGAGGCAGACGTTGTGCCCAATGCAACCTATAATTGGGAAAAGGACGGCAACCCCATATCCAATTCTGGAAATATATTGACGGTAACCAACGCCGACCCTTCTGATGCCGGTAGATATAGTCTCTCGATAGTTCCAAACGACCCCAGCCAGTGCCCTGTCATTGGGGAAGCTTTCATCTCCGTAAACCCATTACCGTTAGCACCTCCGTTAACTTTGGCCCAATGCGACATAGTCCTGGATGGAAACGATGATGGTTTAACAGCATTCAATCTGGAAGAAGCCATTTTTGATACGGCGTACAGCTATTCTTTTTATGAGAGCATAGCAGATTTGGGGGCTGGCA
The DNA here is from genome assembly GCF_965215805.1 of Flagellimonas sp. Taxonomy (GTDB): domain Bacteria; phylum Bacteroidota; class Bacteroidia; order Flavobacteriales; family Flavobacteriaceae; genus Flagellimonas. The sequence goes on from NZ_OZ244124.1 coordinate 4,145,346, forward strand.
ACGAAATAAACAATCCCGTAGGCTATGCCAACACCTCCCCGTTTAACCAAACCATTTATTATGAAATTGTGGATGGCAATGGCTGTTCCAATTCCGGGGAACTCCAACTTGAGGTTCGATCTATACTGTTAAACCCGAATGACGCAAAAACCTTTTATGAATGTGATATTGACTCCGAGGATGCTGAGCTTGAAGGTATCTTTAATTTAGATCAAATCCAGGCGCTGGAATATCCAAATTCCGATGTTTCGTTTTATGCCTCGGTCGAAGATGCCACTCTGGAACTGCATCCCATTTCCGGAAATTATCTCTCGGAGTCCACTACGATATATGCCCGTTTGGAAAGCAATAACGAATGTGAGGACATTGATGCACTAAACTTTGTTGTGAACCCTACACCCTCCATCAAGTTTCCTGAGGAAATTTCATGGTGTACCGATGGTCCACCACTGGTGGTCAATGCACCTGATGGTTACGACAACTACCAATGGTACAGAAGAGTCGGAACCAGTCTGCAATTTGTGGGTGATCAACAAGATATTTCTATTGCAGCGGTTGGCGGATATACCTTGGAAGTTGCTTATCGTTATGTGACCAATGAAGGGGTTTTTGAGTGCTTCAATACCGCCGATTTTGAGATTATACCCTCAAATAAAGCTCTGATTCAGGATGTGCTTATTGAGGATTTATCAGCTAACAATATGGTTGAAATACTGGTTACTGGAGACGGGGACTACGAGTTTTCGCTGGACGGAACCAATTATCAAGATTCGCCAATTTTTGAAAATATAGACCCAGGATTCATAACGGTAAGTGTTCGAGACAAAAATGGTTGTGGAATAAGCAAGCATAAAATAGCGGTTATCGGATATCCCAAATTTTTCACACCAAATGGGGATAATGTGAATGATACCTGGCAACTCATCGGTGTTGACGAGGTATCTCAGGCTAATAGTCTTATATCCATTTATAATCGCTACGGAGAACTCATGGCATTGCTAAGTCCCCAAACCAGCGGATGGAACGGGACTTTCAATAATAATGAACTGCCGGCATCGGATTATTGGTTCAAAGTGAATTTGGAAGATGGCAGGGTGTTCAAAGGCCATTTTAGTTTAAAACGATAAACCTTGGTTGAATCATAAAAATGACTACCTTTTAGGTAGGATTGCTATTGAATGTTAAAAAAATTGCTACATATCGTTGTACTTGGTATAACGGCGGTTGGAATGGCACAGGAATGCCCCAATTTGCTTAGTCCTGTAAATGGTGCAACAAATGTTCCTGTGGATGCTACCATTACCTGGGCCGTTTCCGATGGCATTCCAGGCTATAGAATCCGACTGGGCACTACAGACGGGGGAGCAGAAATATTGGAGCAGTCCGTGGGAAGTGCAACCACCTTTACACCTCCCTTGGGATTACCTGAAAACACTCAAATTTACGTAACGATTATTCTGGATTTTTTGTTTCAAGGGAGTCAGGATATTATCTGTAGTAGCCAAACCTTCACCACGGAGGATGTGGTCACGGCACCAGGATGTACTACCTTTAGGACACCAGTTGATGGAGCCACAGATGTCAGCGTTTTTTCCAATCTTTCCTGGTTTTATGCCCCAACGGCAACAGGCTATAACATCTCCATTGGGACTGCCTCTGGAACAGATAATGTAGTTCCTCTTACCAATGTGGGCAATGTCATATCCTTCAACCCACCTGGGCAGCTACCTGCAAATACAACGCTTTATGCCACGGTTACCCCATATAATGAAAATGGCAATGCCCCCAGCTGCTCGGAAATTAGTTTTACCACAGCCGCTTTGGCTCCATTACCAGGATGCACTTCCTTGGTAACACCGGCCAATGGGGAGATCAATGTACCCCTGACCCCGTTAATAGAATGGTTGCCGGTTCCGGGCGCAACAGGATATCGGGTCACCATAGGTTCCACCATTGATGGCACCGACATATTGAACAATACATCATTCTCATCCAATTCCACCCTTGTCCTTAATTTTGAACCCAACCGCACCTTCTTCATCACCATAGTACCTTTCAATGCCGCTGGAAGTGCCATTGGTTGCGTACAAGAAAGTTTTTCCACTTTATTGGGCTGTGGGCCCTATTTGGATCCCAACACGGGGGAGTTTATAACCTTTGGCCCTGAAATAGATTTTCCAGAAACTCTTTCCTTTTGCCAGAACGAGGCCCCTTTGACCATTACAGCACCTGATTTTGCGGATGGCTACAGATGGTTTCATATAGATGACTTTGACAACGAGGTGATGATTTCCAATTCCAATGAGGTAACAGTGAGCGAGAATGGACGCTACCGGTATATGGCCTTCAATGTGGTTTCACAGGGCGGAAGCATTGTTGAATGTCCCACTTCACAGGTGTTTGAAGTGGTTTCATCCGAGACTGCCACCATCAATGGCCTATCTGCGGTGGATACGGCTCTGGGATTTGAGATTACCGTAAGCGCAACTGGAAACGGAGACTATGAATTTGCCGTGGATGACATCAATGGCCCTTATCAGGACAGTAATGTATTTACGGGAGTTTTGCCTGGCTCCCATACCTTTTATGTTAGGGATAAAAATGGATGTGGAACGGTAAGCGAAAAGTTTATTCAGGATCTATCTGTGGAAGGTTTTCCCAAATTCTTCACTCCAAACGGGGACAATGTCAATGATATCTGGCAGTTTGTACTACCCAAGGAGGGCAATGCTGTAATACCAAGGAACATTCGCATATTTGATCGATACGGAAGATTATTGGCCGTTATTTCTGAAAACTCAACAGGATGGGACGGCAACTATGGTGGAAGACCCCTTCCAGCCGGTGAATATTGGTTTTCTGCCACAGATGATCAAAACCGTGAGGTCCAAGGGCATTTTGCATTAAAAAGATAATGGCTCACACTTCCCCATGCCCTATCCCTTTAGTATTTTTATAGCATGAAGTTTCAAGTCGTATCGGAGTTTAATCCTACTGGTGATCAACCGCAGGCCATTCAACAGTTGGTTACAGGAATTGAGGAAGGTGAACCTCATCAAACCCTGTTGGGGGTAACAGGTTCTGGAAAAACGTTTACTGTGGCCAACGTAGTGGAACGCGTTCAGCGACCCACCTTGGTCCTTGCACATAATAAGACTTTGGCAGCCCAATTGTATTCCGAATTCAAGCAATTTTTTCCCAACAATGCAGTGGAATACTTTGTGTCCTACTACGATTATTATCAACCTGAGGCTTACATCCCCACTAGCGGTCTTTATATTGAAAAGGACCTTAGCATCAACGAGGATATTGAAAAGCTACGCTTAAGCGCCACTTCTTCGTTGCTTTCAGGGCGAAGGGATGTTTTGGTGGTCGCTTCTGTTTCTTGTTTATATGGCATTGGAAACCCCATTGAATTTCAAAAGAATGTGATTTCCATTCATCGCGATCAGGTCATTTCCCGAACCAAATTCCTAAAACAACTGGTCCAAAGTCTGTATTCCCGTACCACTGCCGATTTCAGAAATGGGAATTTCAGGGTAAAAGGAGATGTGGTCGATGTTTTTCCAGGCTATGCGGACCACGCTTTCAGAATTCACTTTTTTGGGGATGAAATTGAGGAAATCGAGGCATTGGACCCGTTCAATAACAAGGTCATTGAAATCTATGATTCGCTGAACATCTATCCAGCAAATATGTTTGTTACCTCTCCGGACATCTTGCAAAATGCAATCCATATGATCCAGGATGATTTGGTGAAGCAGATTGACTATTTCAAGGAAATAGGACGACCTTTGGAGGCCAAACGCTTGGAAGAACGAACCAATTTTGATTTGGAAATGATCAGGGAATTGGGCTATTGTTCCGGCATCGAAAATTATTCTAGATATCTGGATGGACGGGAGCCGGGAACCCGACCTTTCTGCCTATTGGATTACTTTCCAGATGATTATCTTATGTTGATTGATGAGAGCCATGTAACCATTCCTCAAGTGCACGCCATGTACGGGGGTGACCGTTCTCGGAAGGAAAATTTGGTGGATTACGGTTTTCGACTTCCTGCTGCCTTGGATAACCGCCCACTTAAATTCGAAGAATTTGAAGCCCTTCAAAATCAGGTCATCTATGTGAGCGCCACTCCTGCAGATTATGAACTGCAACTAAGTCAGGGGGTGTATGTGGAGCAGGTGATCAGGCCTACGGGCTTATTGGATCCGGTTATCGAGGTGAAACCGAGCATGAACCAGATTGATGATTTGGTTGAAGAAATTCAGCAAAGGGTGGAACTGGATGAGCGTACCTTGGTCACCACCTTGACCAAGCGAATGGCTGAAGAATTGACCAAATACTTATCCAGAATCGATGTTAGGTGCAGGTATATCCATAGTGATGTAGACACTTTGGAACGGGTGGAAATCATGCAGGATTTGCGCAAAGGGCTTTTTGATGTATTGATTGGGGTGAATCTACTGCGGGAAGGGCTGGATTTGCCCGAGGTTTCCCTGGTTGCCATTTTGGATGCGGATAAGGAGGGTTTTTTACGAAGCAACCGCTCATTGACCCAAACAGTGGGCAGGGCCGCCCGAAACTTAAATGGAAAGGCAATCATGTATGCCGATACCATTACGGAAAGCATGCAGAAAACGATAGACGAGACCAATTATAGAAGGGAAAAGCAAATCAACTATAACAAGGAGAACAACATAACTCCCAAGGCATTAAATAAGAACTTGGACAATGCCTTGGCTAAAAATTCAGTTTCCACGTATCACTTCCAAAAAGAAGAGTTAAGGGCTGCTGAACCCGATTTGGAATATTTGACTCCCGATCAAAAGGAAAAATTGATTCGGGAAAAGCGAAAGGCTATGGAAAAAGCGGCCAAGGAACTCAACTTCATGGAAGCGGCCAAACTCAGGGATGAAATAAAAACCCTTCAGGAACAAGAATAAAAGAAAGCGCGCTTCTACGTAGAAGAGTGTAGAAACGCGCTCACAAACTAACCAACTAAACCAACCCTGCCGAGAATCCGGCAGGCCATCATGAAAAACACCTAAGTTGGTGTTCCCAATTTTCTTATCCTTTTAACCTATGGAAATCAAACGCTTTGGAGCGGGCAATGCTTCCTCTTTTTTAGGTAGCGTCAAGCGTAAAATACCATCCTCGTACTTAGCGTCTATCTTGGAACCATCAACAGTTTCAGGTAGGGTAAACGCCCTTTGGAAGGATGAATAAGCAAACTCCCTTCGGGTGTAATTGTCATTTTCTTTCCTTCTTTCAGATTTTACTTCGTTGGAAATGGTAAGCACATCGTTGTCCACTTCCACTTTAAAATCCTCTTTTTTACCTCCAGGAACCGCAAGTTCCAATTCAAAACTTTCTGTGTTGTCCTTAATATTGACCGCAGGAAGGTTGTTATTCCAGTTTTCTGTTCCACCAAACCAATCAGGTCTAAGGAAATCATTCATTAGCGATGGAAAAAACAGATTATTTCTTTTTACTATACTCATGGTGATTCAATTTTATTATACATGTGTAAATCACCTAGCTATAGTCAAATCCTATACCAATGCAAAAACCATGTCATTTTGACATTTCTTTAACAAAAAATAGTGACATTTTGTCTTTAGTTGTAATGTGCTTTGAAGATATTGATCAGCACATCGACTGGAACGACCTTGTTGGGATACTGGTGCATTACTTCCAAAACCTGTCCAATTGCTGAAGGTGGAAGCCCCATGGCGAGGCCAATATTGTGAAGTGTCCTAATTTCCTTTTGATGCTGCTCTTGGTCAATGTTCATCAGAAGCAAGAGACGATGGAACTGCACTATGCGTTCTGCTTGGGATTTTAAAACCACCTTGGGAGATTTTTCATTGAGAAGTCCGTCAAAGGTTTCCTTGTCAATTCCCAGATGGGAAGCCACACCCAATAAAAATTGGTATTCAGAATCCTTAAGGGAATGATCCACCCTTGCAAAGGCAATCATTTCAGATAGGATGCTGAGTTTCTCCTTATGGGTCCCCATGGTAGTGGTTTACGGTTTGGTTTCCAATAGATAACTCCTGAAATGGCTATTTTAGTGCCTAATTAGTTGAAATTAACTATGTTAAATTTTGATTTAACCGCATTGAAGGGAACTGCTGAATCCTTTGAAACAAAAAAAAGGCATCACCATTGGCAATGCCTTTTCAATTTATTTTAAGCAGGATATTACCCCAATACTTCTTTTACCTTATCGGCAGCTTCCTGAAATTGAACGGCAGAATGTACCGCCAATCCGGAATTGTCAATGATTTCCTTGGCCAGTTCCGCGTTCGTTCCCTGTAGTCTTACAATAATTGGCACTTTAATGGCATCTCCCATATTTTTATAGGCATCCACAACACCTTGTGCTACTCTATCACAACGGACAATTCCGCCAAAAATATTGATCAATATCGCCTTTACATTCGGATCTTTAAGGATAATTCTGAAGGCCTCTTCAACCCTTTTGGCATCAGCCGTACCACCAACATCCAGGAAGTTCGCCGGCTCTCCACCTGCCATCTTAATCAAATCCATGGTAGCCATGGCCAAACCAGCCCCGTTTACCATACAACCAACATTACCATCCAAATCCACATAGTTCAAGCCCACTTCTCGAGCTTCCACCTCTATGGGATTCTCCTCACGCAGGTCGCGCATTTCTGCATAATTCTTTCTGCGATACAGGGCATTATCATCGATAGATACTTTTGCATCCACAGCCATAATCTTATCATCCGATGTCTTAAGAACCGGGTTGATTTCAAACAAACTGGCATCACTTTCTTGATACGCTCTGTAAAGGGCGGATACAAACTTCACCATGTCCTTAAAAGCAGCACCTGACAGTCCAAGATTAAAAGCAATTTTCCGAGCTTGGAACGGCATAAGACCAACAGCAGGATCAATTTCCTCGGTAAAAATCAGATGCGGGGTCTTTTCAGCCACTTCCTCAATATCCATTCCCCCTTCTGTGGAGTACATGATCATATTTCTACCAGTACCCCTATTCAAAAGAACTGACATATAGAACTCGCTGGTTTCACTATCGCCTGGATAATAAACATCCTCAGCGATTAAAACCTGATGTACTTTTTTCCCCTCGGCAGATGTCTGTGGGGTAATCAGGTTCATTCCAATAATGTTGCCCGACAACTCTTCAACTTCCTTCAAGTTTTTGGCCAGCTTAACACCACCGCCTTTTCCTCTTCCGCCCGCATGGACCTGCGCTTTGATAACGTGCCATCCTGTACCGGTCTCTTGCGTAAGTTGTTTGGCTGCATCAACCGCTTGCTTCGCGTTTCTGGCTACGATTCCTCTTTGGATCCTAACACCGAAACTGGCTAAAATTTCTTTCCCTTGATATTCGTGAAGATTCATCTGTGAATTGACTTTAATTTGCGGACAAAAATAGAAAACCACATTGACAAATTGAAGGGAAAAAGCATTAATGCGGGTAATAATTGGAATAAGGGCAATTATTCACGGATTATAATGGGATTTGGGGTCGAATCAATTGAAAATGGGAAGTGGAAAATTGAAAATTGTTGTGGCTATGATGCTGGATCAGTTATCAGTTAACAGTTAACAGTTAACAGTTAACAAGGAACAAAGTTCAATTTTAGATTGTGCAGCTTTCGGTTTGAGCTGAGATTAAACTCAGAATTTAAAATTTAGCATTCAACATTGGAATCAAAAAGCTTTCTTGCCTTGGCTCTTGGCTCTAAAACGTGTCCTATCTCTTGAAATTCTTAAAATCCAGGGGGTCAAAGTTCTTAAAGTGCCCGTTCATTTCTATTAAGGTCTTGGTTCTATTGACCTCTTCAAGCACCGTAATGGTGGAATCCAGGTGCTGTTTAATAAACATTAGGCGATCTGTTTCTTTGGAAATTTGAAGCAATTCGTACTCCTGTTCAAAGGAAAGTCCCATTTTATGTGCCAATGAAAAACTATTGAATTGTTTGGGTTGGGGTTGGCTAAACGGCACATCCATCAATTCGTACAACGTTTCCAATTTGTCCAACACCTCTTGCCGCAAGCTTTCATCCGCGCTGTATTCAACATCCAAGAACTCCACCTCTCCCCCAGCGTATAACTTGTCCTCCAATTGCTGTTCAAAACTCAAAATCCGAAAAACTTGTCGGGCCACGCATACCACATCCATCTCCCCATTTTCATAGGTGGTTACCACTTCCACTAATTGTACTTCTGTACCAAAAGCAATGGTATTATCAATAAAAACAGGAATTCCAAAAGTCACAGCTTCCTGCCTGCAATCGTTGATCAATTGCTTATAGCGGTCCTCAAAAATGTGCAAAGGAACCGTTTCACCGGGGAAAAAGACCGATTGCAAAGGAAAAAGGGGTAATTTCATGCTGCATATTTGTATTAAATGTACAATGCTAACCTTAAAGCCGCAAGTTCAATTTGTTCTGATTGTTATATTTTAAACAAATTGTTATATTAATATGATTTGATATTATATTCTTGCTTAGCTAATACACATCACATAGATTTGTTTGAAAGACTAATTTGAACATGAACTCCCAGAATTTACTTAAGATTTCACGGCAATTTGGTGCACCTGTATATGTGTACGATGCTGAAAAAATAGCATCCCAATACCAAAGATTGACCAATGCCTTTAAAGGTGTGGGCAGCCTTCGACTCAATTACGCAGCCAAAGCGCTGTCCAATATCTCCATTCTTCGCCTGATGAACCAATTGGGCAGTGGTCTCGATACGGTTTCCATTCAAGAGGTTAAATTGGGGTTAATGGCCGGGTTTAAACCCGAGTCCATTATTTTCACCCCTAATGGTGTTTCATTGGAAGAAATAGAGGAAGCTTCCGCGCTTGGTGTGCAAATCAATATTGATAATCTGTCCGTTTTGGAACAATTTGGCAGCAAACATCCAGATGTACCAGTATGTATCCGAATCAATCCGCATGTGATGGCAGGAGGCAATTCTAAAATTTCCGTGGGGCATATCGATTCCAAGTTTGGTATCAGTATCCACCAGATTCCGCATCTTTTGCGCATTGTTGATCTCACCAAAATGAACATCAACGGTATTCATATGCATACCGGTAGTGATATATTGGATATTGATGTATTTCTATACGCTTCTGAGATTCTCTTTGAAACAGCCAAGAACTTTAAAAATCTGGAATTTATCGATTTTGGAAGTGGGTTTAAAGTGCCTTACAAAAAAGGCGACATTGAAACCAATATTGAAGAATTGGGCAAAAAACTCACCACTAGGTTTAATCAGTTCTGTGAAGAGTATGGAAAAGAGTTGACCTTGGCTTTTGAACCTGGAAAATTCTTGGTGAGCGAAGCGGGTTATTTCCTGGCCAAAGTCAATGTGGTGAAACAGACTACCTCCACCGTATTTGCCAGCGTGGATTCCGGTTTCAATCATTTGATCAGACCTATGTTGTATGGGTCCTCCCACGAGATCAACAACATTTCAAATCCGAAAGGAAAGGAACGTTATTACTCCGTTGTTGGTTATATTTGTGAAACCGACACCTTTGGCAGTAACCGCAGAATCAACGAAATCTCTGAAGGAGATATTCTGTGTTTTAAGAATGCCGGAGCCTATTGTTTTACCATGTCAAGCAATTACAATTCACGTTTTAGACCCGCCGAGGTGCTTTGGCATCAAGGCAAGGCCCATTTGATAAGGGAACGGGAAACTTTTGACGACATCCTTAGAAACCAAGTGGATGTAAAAAACTTGTTTGAAACCCCTAAAGCAGAAGTGATCAAATAGTATGGATGTATTGGCCATCATGTTGTCCGTTGTTTTAATTTTCTTGGCGGTGCTTCATTTTTATTGGTCAATTTTCGGCATCAAGGACCCTGAAGCTGTTTTACCCAAAAATGTAAAGAGCAATACCGTTAAAACCCCTGGCAAACTTATGGCGGTAGCGGTGGGAGTGATTTTGCTGGGCTTTGCTTTTGTTTATATCAACAAGGTTATTGGCTATGTAAGTCATCCATGGTTACAGTATATTTCAATTGGTATCGCCTTCGTATTTATTGTTCGCGCGTTTGGGGACTTTAAGTATGTAGGGTTTTTTAAAACGGCCAAAAACAGTAAGTTTTCCATCCTTGATACGAAGTATTATTCCCCTTTATGTCTTCTTATGGGTGTTCTCATCCTTCTGTTGGAAGCATTTGGTTAACACTATTTTGGCATAATTTTCGTTAGTTTTGTTAGGGTCGCAAGACCAAACCCAATAAAATCTAAGGAATGATGCGTGCAGTTTATACCTACTTGACCCGAATAGCTTTACTTCTACTATTTTTAGTTGGATTCCAATCCCATGCCCAAAATGTGAACTGGGTAAGTTGGGAGGAAGCAGTTCAATTGTCCCAAACGGATGCCCAACCCAAGAAGATTTTCATAGATGTTTATACGGATTGGTGCGGATGGTGCAAGAAAATGGACAAGGACACATTTCAGAATCCTGAAGTGGCAGCTTATATGGCCAATAACTTTTATATGGTGAAGTTGGACGCAGAAGGTAAAGACCCCATTGAGTTCAAAGGAAACACTTTTAAGTTTGTTCCATCCGGTAGGCGAGGATACCATGAATTTGCAGCAGCACTTCTGCAAGGCAAAATGAGCTATCCCACGGTAGTCTTTTTGGATGAAAACCTGAATATGCTCTCCCCTGTGCCCGGCTACCAAAAGGCAAAACCTTTTCTACAGATAGCCCGCTACTTTGGAGATGATATTTACAAAGACAAGGACTGGCAGGCCTACGCTGGTAAATAAGCCGTACTATTTATCTACTATAATTTGGACTTTCCTTGGTGATGGTGACATCATGGGGATGACTTTCGTTGATACCACTGAAGGTGATTTTCACAAAACGTCCGCTCTCCTTTAAGGTTTCTATATCCTTGGCACCACAATAGCCCATACCGGCTCTGAGTCCGCCAATGAACTGGTGCATGCTTTCATATAGATCGCCCTTATAAGGTACCCGACCAACAATACCTTCGGGAACCAACTTTTTGATATCATCCTCCACATCTTGGAAGTAACGGTCCTTGCTCCCTTCTTTCATGGCTTCAACGGACCCCATTCCTCTGTAGGATTTGAACTTTCGGCCCTCGTAAATGATGGTTTCACCTGGGGATTCTTTGGTACCTGCCAGTAAAGATCCCAACATTACTGTATCCGCTCCCGCAGCAATAGCTTTGGGAATATCGCCCGTATATCTGATTCCTCCATCAGCAATTACGGGAACCCCACTGCCTTTGATGGCAGAAGCAACCTCAAGAACTGCTGAAAATTGTGGAAAACCTACCCCTGCAACCACTCTGGTGGTACAAATAGAACCAGGACCGATACCTACTTTGACAGCGTCTGCACCTGATTCTACAAGATATTTGGCAGCTTCTGCAGTGGCAATGTTCCCAACAATCACATCTAGATTAGGAAAGGCCTTTTTTACTGCTTTAAGCACCCCAACAACACCTTTGGTGTGTCCATGGGCTGTATCAATAACTATGGCATCCACTCCTGCGTTGACCAAGGCGCCTGCCCTATCCACGGCATCCGGGGTAACCCCAATAGCCGCAGCAACCCTCAAACGTCCATACTCATCTTTGTTGGCAATAGGCTTTTGGGTCAATTTTGTAATGTCCCTAAACGTGATCAGGCCAACCAATACATTGTTGCCATTCACTACAGGGAGTTTCTCTATTTTGTTTTCCTGAAGAATCACTTCGGCCTCTGCTAAAGAAGTTCCTTCGCCTACGGTTACCAAATTCTCAGAAGTCATGACCTCGGTAATGGAGCGATCATCGTTTTTCTCAAACCGTAAATCCCTGTTGGTCACGATGCCCAACAACTTTTTGTCATCCCCAACAATGGGAATACCCCCAATGCTGTGTTCCTTCATATTGGCTTTGGCATCCCTTACGGTGGAATTTAGAGGAAGGGTAACTGGATCCATGATCATTCCACTTTCGGCCCTTTTCACCTTTCGAACCTTGATGGCCTGCTGCTCAATAGTCATGTTCTTGTGCAATACCCCAACACCTCCTTCCTGGGCCATGGCAATGGCCATTTGGCTTTCGGTCACGGTGTCCATTGCTGCAGAAACAATGGGAACGTTAATAGTGATATTTCGCGTGAATTTGGTTTGGATATTGACTTCTCTTGGGAGAACTTCGGAATATCCAGGTACGAGAAGGACGTCATCATAAGTCAATCCTTGGCCGACAATTTTGTTAAGGTGGGCTTCCATTGCAATTACGGATTAATTGCGTGCAAATATACCATATTTTAATTCAATTGTTCCCCCACTATAAATCGTTAACAATTTTGCGTTTTTATTATTTAGATTCATTTTAAATAAGTGTATATTTGATATCGTAAATCTGTCATTATGTGCCCCTCCATCAAGATACTGAACCAAAGCAAAAACGGGATTCTTACGTTCTGCAACCAAAGCAAACTTTTTCAACTGGTATACAACAATTTGTGTTTTGAGTTCTATGAATGGGAGCTGGAAGCATTTAGTGACCACCTAAAGTCTCTTGATCTAAACTATTGGGAAAAAGCCATGCCCTTTGCACCTACATCGAGAAAAATTCCCATTTCGGTTGGGAATAAGTGTTTTGTGATTTTGGTAGATAAAAACGAGGTTCTGGAATTAAAACGTCTCTTGAAAATCACCTCTAATTCTGTGAAGTTCCTATCGGCCAAGGATATCAACTACAGGTTTATTGAAAATTAATCTGGAAGGCGGTCATTTTTTCCGCTTTAACCCCTTTTTAGTTTCTCATTGGCTTAAAGGCTTGTAACAATACCAAACCTGCAGAAAAGCTAAAGGTCAGGGTCATCAAAATCCCTGAAAATATGACTACATATTTCATCCAAGAGATGCCCAACCACATCAAGTAAATGCCACCAAAAGTAAGCAGGGCCGAGAAAAAGGGTTCGATGGTCAAAAATAGCTTCCAACCTTTTGGAAATCGGGTTATCCAGACCAATCCTCCCAAAAGCAAAAAGATAAAGGACATGGAAAGGATATGGGTGTGCACTATCGTCAACATTTCCCGCTCTCCTTTTTTGAATTTCATAATCTCGGCACTTTCATCGGCTTCATTACCCAGATAATTCTCCTCCACCCCTGCAGGCGTGGTGGACTCGGTTTGCCTTACAAATAAGATGCCTGTAAAAAACCCAATAGAAAGCACTACCACAAAAGCGGCAATAAAAAGTCGTATTTCTCTTGGAAATGTACCCAGAAGGCCGTTGTAACGCATTATAAATTCCCGTTTTTCTGAAGAATCCCAATGGTTTGCAGTAGGTTGTCCATGGATTTGGTCATCGATCGCACCGAAATGGTAGCTCCTGCAATTGCATCTATGTTAGTTTCACTACTCACACGATCGTTTCCGCTTTTTCCCAGAAATTGCTTCAACCACCTTTTGCTGCCTATCTCACCACCATACTCTTCACGGTACACCAATACTTTGGAGTTTACCACTTTGAGCTCAGTATCAAAAACAACCAGATAATCAAATTTGGCCGTTTTGCTGGGAGCTTGATCCACAAATGCATAGCCTAAAAGTGTGTTTTGAGCGGATACTTCGTAAAAATTCTCTCCAGTGATCTTAGCGGGAAGTTCTTGATTGACTTCTTCGGAAACCGAAATTGGACTAAATGAAACCCCCTCCACGTCAAAAGTCTTTTCCACTTCCTTGACCACTTTTTTGTGTACAGCTTTGGAAACTCCAAAGGCACAGAGCATCAGGGCAAAGGAAATCAACGCGCATGAACTGATCAGTTTCATATCGCAAATATATTAATTTAGACTTATTATGAATAGATGGAGGCCTAAGAAAATGAATAAAAAAAGGTGTGGTTAAAACCACACCCCTATTCCAAAGTTCAAACGGTCTGTAACATCACCGTCGTCCAAAGCGTTGCTTCTAAATTGATAGTCTCCTTTGACCACTACCCCAGGTGCTATATGATAGGTTAGACCTGTTGTTATATCGGTTCTATCATAGGCTTCATTGGCGGTTAAACTTCCATCCGTATCGGCATGGGTATTGAACGCCTCATAGCGGGCAAAAGCAAAAAGTTTTTGTCTCTGACCTGTAGGCAATAAATTGTACGCACCTTCTACATACCATCCTTGCAATGCACTACCCAAATCCCTTCCGGTTAAAGTATTGTAAGCCTCGGTATCAGATAGGGAAGCGTAGATAAATTGGCCTCTTGCGGTAAAGCGGTTGAAGGCATATCTGGCATCCAGACCCAACATGGAAATCCCGATATCCGATCCATCAAAAGTCTCCACATCATCCTCTGCTTGCGTACGGCCAAAATAGGTGGAGAAACCCAAACGAAGCCCAGGAATACCATAGTAGTCCAATTTAGTGGATAGGTTAGGCTGATCTATGGTTGACTGAATTCCTTTTTGTCTTCCACTTCTTAAACCGTTGGAGCCTTTTAAGATACCGGTAACCCCGCCTTCTCCATCAGATTCAGCGGATTTAAATCCGTTGAACAAATATGCTTGATATCCCAAGGAAAGGGAGTTAAAACGACCTGTCACACCCACTCCCAGTTCTCTCCAGGTGGTTGGGACAATCACATTATCAATGGCTGGCCTTTCTGTTCCGTTGAAGGTAGTTGGTTCGTGAAATTCGTTCACAATTCCCATAGGTACCAACATTAATCCCCCTCGGATATTGAAATTTGGAGCTGCGTTGTAATTAACAAAAGCCTGCTCCACAAATACTTCCTCTACGTGTTCAAACTCAATCTCCGTAACAAACTGGGTACGATCGTCAAAACGATATCCCAATAGCACTACCAAACGCTGCACATCTATTTCCCCGTTCTGCCCTTCCGGTTGGTTATAGAGCATCTCCCCATAGGCTCCCAAAGTAACTGCAGAAGCATAGTTTCCAGAAAGGATACGCTGGGCTGCATTTAACTGTTTTTGGGGATCAAACTGAATCGAATCCATGCGGGTCTGTGCAAAAAATAAGGTTGAAAATAATAAGGCTGATAAGAGAAAAAAATGTCTCATTGAATGGTGTTTGTTTTTATTTAGATTGAATTCAAATAAATTGAGGCGCAAATATATTTCCAGCTTTTTAACCAGCCAAATTAATTTAGACTTATTTTAAATAAAATTTAAGATTTAACAGAATGAGAAACAGGTGCTGTTTGAACTGCCATTAATGATAGGCGGAGAAAAGCTCGGTAGCCTTGTTATACGCTGCCTCAAATACCATCCAATTCACGCCTGTCGCAGCCTTTTGTTCTGTGAAATAGGACAGCATTTTCTCAGTGGGCATATTTCCTGTTAGCTCATCTTTGGCCATTGGGCAGCCCCCAAAACCCTGTACAGCACCATCAAAGCGTCTACACCCAGCCTTATAGGCGGCCTCTACTTTTTCATGCCACTTGGTAGGTGTGGTATGCAAATGCGCTCCGAATTCAATGTGAGGATATTTGGGGATCAAGTTGGAAAATAGATAGTCAATGACCTCTGGGGTCGAACTTCCTATGGTATCGGACAACGACAAAATAGAGGTCCCCATAGCTGCCAATTTTTCGGTCCACTCCCCCACTATCTCCACATTCCATGGATCACCATAGGGATTTCCAAATCCCATGGACACGTAGGTAACCACCTCTTTGTTGTGGGCATGGGCAATATCCAAAATTTCCTTGAGCGTCTCCACAGATTGGGCAATGGTCTTATGCGTGTTCCGCATTTGGAAGTTTTCCGATATGGAAAAAGGATATCCTAAATAATGTATCTCTTGGTGTTGACAGGCATTATTGGCCCCTCTGGTATTGGCAACAATGGCCAAGAGTTTGCTTTGGGTCTTGGTCAAATCCAATTGGGCCAATACCTCTGCGGTGTCCACCATTTGGGGAATGGCTTTGGGAGAGACAAAGCTGCCAAAATCCAAGGTATCAAAACCACAACCCAATAGGGACTGGATGTATCTTACCTTCTCTTGGGTGGGAATGAAAGTCTTGATGCCTTGCATGGCATCCCTAGGACATTCTATGAGTTTCACATCGGACATAGGCTGCGTATAAAATTACCACTTATTATCCGATACCAGATGAAAACATGGGTGGTGAAAAACCAACTTTTCCCATTATCCTAGATTGCCTTGAACGGCAGCACCCACTAGGATTTTTGGTTTAGGATGGCTTTGTTGATTTTTTTGACCAAAGTTGGTCCTTCGTAGACAAAACCAGTGTAGAGCTGGACCAAATCCGCTCCAGCTTCCAATTTTTCCAAAGCATCTTCCGCGGAATGTATACCTCCAACTCCAATAATTGGGAAGGCCTTTCCGCTTTTTTCTGCCAAAAACCGGATGACCTCCGTACTTCTCTTGGTCAAAGGCTTCCCACTAAGACCGCCTTTTTCCTCAGACTGAATCAAATGGGATTTAAGCCCTTTTCTGGAGATGGTGGTATTGGTGGCAATGATACCGCTGATGTCCGTCACTTTTACAATATCCACTATATCCAGTAACTGCGCATTGCTAAGATCTGGCGCAATCTTAAGTAGAATGGGCTTTTCTTTGGATCCCATTTTTTTCGCAAACTTCGCGTTTTGCTTTCGGAGTTTCTTGAGCAAATTGGTCAAGGGTTCCTTGTCCTGCAACTCCCTAAGTCCAGGCGTGTTTGGGGAACTTACGTTTACCACAAAGTAGTCCACGTGCTCAAAGAGGGCTTCAAAACAAATTAAATAGTCCTTAACGGCATCTTCGTTGGCTGTAACCTTGTTCTTGCCGATGTTACCACCTATTAAGACTTTATGCTTCTTTTTTAATTGCTCCGCTGCCTCAAAAACACCTTTGTTATTAAAGCCCATGCGGTTGATGATGGCCTCATCCTCCAACAACCGAAACAATCGCTTTTTGGGATTTCCTTCCTGGGGTTTAGGGGTCAAGGTTCCTATTTCCACAAATCCAAAACCAAAGTTGGAAAGCTCATTGTAGAGAATGGCGTCCTTATCAAATCCCGCAGCAAGGCCTACTGGGTTCTTAAATTTTAGTCCAAAAACTTCCCGCTCCAGTCTTGGGTCATTGATGAGATACAATTTTCTAAAAAGTGGCCCAAAACCCAATTTGGAAAGAACCCGTATCGCCTTAAAAGAAAAATGGTGGGCAGTTTCTGCATCAAGCAAAAAAAGAATGGGGCGAACGAGGAACTTGTACATTCAGAAAATTTTGGACAAAAATATAAACTCTGCAATCAGAATCTTACAAAACCATTATTTTTCGTTGACCGACCTATCTACATAGATAGGACGCAAGGTAAGTTGGCTACAAAGTTCCAAATAGAGATTGTATTGCCTATCGTTGAAAATGGACAACAAACGCTTGTCCAACATACGAACGTTCTGTTTCATACTATCCAAAAGATCTCTGTATTTGTAAGATACGGCCATTAGATCCTCAGGAGAACTCTGCGCGTGTTTTTTCAGCAGGTATTTGGCCTGGTCCTTTAGGTACCCATTTCGCACTCTAAGCTCGGCCGACCAATTTTTAAACTGCTCCAATTGGACCTCATTCAATTGGAAAACCTCGGTGATGGCCTCATCATCCTCACCCCCTATCCCCAAAGAACAATCTTGTTGGGTATAAGCGAAGAAACTGAAACACAGGGATATTAGAAGTAAAGATGTTCTCAATAGTTGGATTTTAGCGAAGGGAAAAGATAAGTTTTAAGGCACTTTTTTTACCAAAATCACGATTGAATAAACGTTATTTTTGATGAAACGCACTTTATGGACAAATTATTAGCCCGTTTTCTGGAATATGTTTCCATAGATACCCAGAGCGACCCTTACTCAAAAAGCACCCCTAGTACCGAAAAGCAATGGAATTTGGCCAAGAAGCTGGTCTTGGAACTGCATCAGATCGGGATGCAAGAAGTCTCCATAGACGAGAACGCCTATATCATGGCCACGCTTCCCAGTAATATGGAGAAAGAAGTGCCCACTATTGGCTTTATTTCCCATATGGACACCTCACCAGATTTTAGTGGGTCAAGGGTTAAACCCCAGGTAGTGGAAAATTATAATGGGGAAGATATTGTCCTGAACAAGGCAAAGAACATTGTTTTGTCACCCAGCTATTTTGAGGACTTGGAGCAATACAAAGGTCAGACCCTGATTACTACAGATGGCTCTACCCTGTTAGGTGCCGATGATAAGGCGGGAGTTGCAGAAATTATCACCGCCATGGAATATTTGGTACAGCATCCAGAAATCAAGCACGGAACCATACGCATTGCCTTTACCCCAGATGAGGAAATAGGCAGGGGGGCACACAAATTTGATGTGGAAAAATTTGGGGCAGATTGGGCCTATACCATGGACGGAAGTCAAATTGGGGAACTGGAATACGAAAATTTCAATGCAGCCAGTGCCAAAATCAAGATTGAGGGAAAAAGTGTGCATCCAGGCTATGCCAAGGGAAAGATGGTGAGTGCCATTGGCATTGCCAATGAGTTTTTGGGGTTGTTGCCCTCTAAGGAAGTTCCGGAACACACTTCAGGACGGGAAGGTTTTTTTCACGTGCACAAGCTAAAGGGAGAAATTGAACTCGCCGAAATCGAACTCATCATTCGGGACCATGACGGTGGCCACTTTGAGGCTAGGAAGGAGCTCTTGAAAGATATTTCGAACAAACTGAATAAAAAGCACGGAGATTGCATTCACTTAAAAATTGAGGAGCAGTACCAAAATATGAAAGAAAAGGTGGAACCTGTGTTCCACATTGTTGAAATTGCTGAGGAAGCTATGCTTTCCTTGGGCATAGAACCTATTATAAAACCTATTCGAGGTGGAACAGATGGTTCCCAACTCAGTTTTATGGGCCTGCCTTGTCCCAATATTTTTGCGGGAGGACATAATTTTCACGGAAAATATGAATATATTCCATTGGAAAGCATGCAAAAAGCCGTCCAGGTCATTGTGAAAATCTGTGAGTTGACCGCCATTCAAATTCAATCCAATGGAAAGAGAAAAAAGTCTTGAAGCCTATTACGCAAAAGAACATCCCTTCAAGGAAGGTATCATGTTACTTCGTTCGCTAGCCCTTCAAACGGACAGCGAAGAAACCTTTAAATGGAGCATTCCTGTCTATACGGTAAATGGGAAAAATGTGTTTGGAATCTGTAGGTTCAAGAGTCATTTTGGGGTTTGGTTCTTTAACGGTTCTTTTCTGAGCGACCCTAAAAAAGTGCTTCGAAATGCCCAAGAGGGAAAAACAAAGGGCATGCGCCATTGGAATTTTGATGCTTTGGATGAAGTGGACCAAAGTGCGGTGGTAACCTATATGAACGAGGCCATAGCCAACGAAAAAAAGGGCTTGAAAATTAGCCCTGAAAAGAAAAGTGGAGGCACCGAAATCCCTGCATTGCTTCAATCCCAATTGGCTGGTAGTTCCAGCTTAAAAGAGGCATTCGAATCCTTTACCGCCTATAAGCAAAGGGAGTTCTGTGAATACATCTCCGAAGCCAAACAGGAAAAGACCAAATTGCGGCGTCTGGAAAAAATCCTCCCTATGATCCAAAATGGCACCGGATTAAATGATGCCTATCGGTAAAATAAAAGGAATCAACCGGTTGGTAATTTCCACCCATTATGATAGGCTTGAGCTAAGTGGCTATTGGCTTCATCGCTTCCAAACTTGGCTTCTTCAGTATTCCAGAACAATCGCTTCCCTGTTTTAAAGGCAATATTGCCCATGTGGCATACCCTTGCGGTATCATACCCAACTTGGATTGGGGCATTCAATATGCCCGAATTTCTGCTTTTGACCGCTTCCAAAAAATTGGCCGTATGCAAATCCAAGCCGTTGGCTTCCACATTTTGAAGGGGAACAGCTTCTATCTTAGGCCCATTGTTTTGGTTCCAATTGGGTCTGTCCTTTTCAGGAATAACCTCCCAACCTCCACGGTTTAAAACCAAGGTTCCGTTGTTTCCAATAAAGGCAATTCCATGATCGCGCCCGTAGTTGCCCCCATCAATTCCTGTGGCATGTTCCCACAGTAAGGAGAACCCGTCAAATTCGTATACCGTTTGAAGCGTGTCTGGTGTCTCTTCGGCATCATCCGGATAGGCAAATTTCCCTCCAATGGCCATAACCGATTTTGGATTGGCTGCCTTCATTCCGTAGAGCGCATAGTCAATCAGGTGTACTCCCCAATCTGTCATCAATCCCCCAGCATAGTCCCAAAACCATCTAAAATTGAAGTGAAATCGATTTTTATTAAAGGGACGATCAGGCGCAGGTCCCAACCACATTTTGTAGTCCACACCATCTGGCACAGGAGCATCCGGTACCACTGGAATGGATTGCATCCAACCTTGATAGGCCCAAGCCTTTGCCAATCGAATTTGGCCCAATTTTCCCGAATGCACATAGTTAATGGCATCCACAAAATGGGGTTGGCTTCGTTGCCACTGGCCGATTTGAACCATCCGATCACTGGCATTGACCTTCTTGAGCATGGCATCACATTCCGCTATGGAATTGGCAATGGGTTTTTCGCAGTACACATCCTTTCCAGCGTCCACAGCATCCACCAGTTGCAGACAATGCCAATGGTCTGGCGTTCCTATGATCGCAATATCTACATCCTTGTCCTCCAACATTTTTCGATAATCCCCATACCACTTGGGTTTCTTGATCCCTGCTTTTTCCAGAGCTTCGGTTTTGGTGGCAAGAACATTCTTATCCACATCGCAGAGGGCAACCACCTCCACTTCGCTATTTTTTAAAATGGACAACAAATTGGCAAAGCCCATCCCGTTGCAACCGATCAGTCCTACCTGAATTCTATCGTTGGGACTGGTCTTTTTTCTAATGGTGGCCAAAAGTTCTGGTGGAAATAATAATGAAGCCCCCATTCCTGCTGTTAGTAAGGATCCTTGTTTGATAAATTGTCTGCGATTGCCCATGATGGTTGATTTTGCCCTTAAAATACAAAAAGCCCCTTGAAAATAAATCCAAGGGGCTTTCTATTTTGTTATGTTTGGAATCACTTTTTAGCAGGAGCAGCTAATTTTTTGCTCATTTCCATGGAGATGGCAGAACGATCAAATTTAAGCCTTCCGGCCATGGTTTCGATCACACAGGAATAATCCTTGTCATTGAGTTCCACAACTTTTCCATGAAGTCCACTTTTGGTAATGATGCGGTCTCCTTTTTTCAATTCCGATGCAAATTTCTTCTCATCCTTTTGACGCTTCATTTGAGGCCTGATCATGAAGAAATAGGCCACCACAAAGATGAGCATCAAAGGTAAAAACTGTCCGAGGTTTTCCATTGTTAGTTTTTGGTTCTAGTTTACAGGCCCAGCTTGTGCGGCGCTCTTTGGATTTACAAAGGCCTTGATTCGCAACAACTCTGTACCCTTTTCAGTGTTGGCTGTTACGGTTACGGTCTTTGTTACTTGGTTTTGACCCGATCCGTTGAACTTCACCAAAAGTTCTCCAGTTTCACCTGGGCCAATAGGTGTATTTTTAGGGTATTCAGGAACGGTACATCCGCAGCTACTCTTAGCATCGGTGATAATCAATGGGGCGTTCCCGGTATTGGTAAATGTAAAGGTTGTTTGTTGTGCTGTACCTTGGGTAATGGTACCAAAATCATGCTCTTGCTTATCAAAACTCATCACAGGAAGTTGCTTCTGTGCCTCATCCCTATTGGATGCGTCCTCCACATTATCAGCAACTATTTTGTTGGATGCCTTGTCCTTGCAAGAAACACTTACAAGTCCAATAGCCAAAATCAAACTTAAAATTGTTGTTACTTTTTTCATGTTAAAAATTTATTTGTCCAAAATTAATCAAATATTGTTTACTGAAGTCCACGACCCATTTTTTGCAATTGTCCTGTGGACTTATACTCCTTGGCCAACTTGTCCAGCACCCCATTGATAAAGATGCTGCTCTTGGGGGTGGAGTATTCCTTGGCCACCTCCAAATATTCATTTAAGGTTACTTTTTCAGGTATCGACGGAAAATTAAGCAGTTCGCAAATGGCCATTTTCAGAATGATGGAATCTATTTCGGCAATTCTATCATTGTCCCAATTTGGGGTTTTCCCTTCAATCTCCTTTTCCCATTTGGCATCGTTCAACAAGGTTTTGGTCAAAAGATCATTGGCATAGACCATATCCTGTTGATCCTTGAGCAAAGCAGGTAAAAAGAAGCTCTCATTGGAATCGGCAGAGGCCTTTTTCAATTTTTTCACCATATAGGTGTTCACTATGGGAATGTCATCCACCCAGGTGAGCTTGTCATCCTCAAAATATTCATAGATTTTCTCGTTTGGTGCGATGATTTCCTTGAACAATTGAATGATGATTTCCTTATCCTGCTCATATCCGTTAGCGGTATCGCCCATATAGGTTTTGTAAATATCACTGCCCATTATTTCCTTATGGATGATTTTTACATACTCCTCATTGAGGTACCAATTATTCAATTTTCTATCGGATAGTGCTTGCTTAAGTTGTTTGTTGGAAGCAATCTGGACCAACAACCGATTTTTGATAAACTTCTCTGGGTCTGGATATCCGTCTTCCTCGGAAGCCAAGTATTTCTTGGATGCGTGCTGCACGTGTTTCTCTGCCAGGCGGTGCAGTTCTACCAACAGACTCAATACCAATAAATAGAGCACATACATGTTCTCTATACTTATTTTTAAAAATTTTTGCTGCTTCTCCAAGGAGTCGTCCTTGGACTGGATCAGTGCATATATGCACTGCATTACCTTAACTCTGATGTGCCTTCTGGTCAGCATTTTTAAGAACTTTATCGTGTTTTGTTGGCATTCACTGCGCAAAAGTAATCTTATATTTTCATCCAGCCTACCAAAGTTGTTTTCTTATCAGTTTTATAACATTTACTTTGTGGCTTATCGGCTATATTTGCTGAATTGTCATTAAATAAACCACCGCAATCCCTCCTATGAAGGAACTCAAGCACCTTAATAAATACTTTAAAAAATATTGGTTTAAGCTACTCATTGGGATTATCATCACCATAATAGCCCGGGTGTTTTCACTGATAATGCCGTCTTATGTGAACAAGTCCATACAGGCCATTGAAGCATTTGTTGGGAATACCCTTTCCAATGGGGAGGCCAAGGGAATTCTTTTTGAGTACATCCTAATCATTATTGGAGCAGCCCTACTATCGGGATTGTTTACGTTCTTAATGCGGCAGACCATCATCAATGTCTCACGGTATATCGAATACGATCTCAAAAACGAAGTTTTTGACCATTACCAACTGCTTAGCTTAAGTTTTTATAAAAAAAATAGGATTGGGGACCTCATGAACCGCATCAGCGAGGATATCAATCAGGTGCGTATGTATGTTGGGCCGGCCATTATGTACGGAATGAACACCCTTACCATGTTTGTGTGTATTATTCCCCTCATGTTTATCAAAGCGCCCACCCTCGCGGCCTACACTTTGATTCCACTGCCCATTTTGTCCGTATTGATCTATCAAATTAGCAAAATCATTCATAAACGGAGCACCAAGGTGCAGGAATTTTTGAGCACGTTGTCCACTTTTACCCAAGAATCTTTTTCAGGGGTTGCCGTGATCAAAGCGTATGGTTTGGAACCCAAAATCAACACCGAAGTGGAGGCACTTGCTTTGGAGGGCAAAAATACCAGTATGGATCTTGCCAAGGTCAACGCATGGTTCTTTCCATTAATGATCTTGCTCATTGGAATCAGCAACGTATTTGTAATCTACATTGGCGGAAAGCAATACATTGATGGGGAAATTGCCTCCATAGGTATTATAGCTGAGTTCATTCTGTATGTGAACATGCTTACTTGGCCTGTGGCCATTGTAGGATGGCTCACCTCCATCATTCAAAGGGCCGAGGCTTCGCAAAAGAGGATCAATGAATTTTTGCTGGAAGAACCCTCCATCAAAAATGAAGTTGCTGAACCTACCCCGGTAACCGGAGGTATTGAATTTAAAAACGTGACCTTTACTTATGAGGACACCAACATTACCGCCCTCAACAACATTTCGTTCTCCATTAAACCTGGGGAGACAGTAGCATTTTTGGGAAAAACAGGATCAGGTAAATCCACGATTTTGGATTTGGTCGCTCGATTGTATGATGCAACTTCCGGGCAGATTTTGGTGGACGGAAAGCCAGTGAAAGAGTTCAACCTGGATAGTTTGCGAAGTAGCATAGGGGCGGTGCCGCAAGACGCCTTCCTTTTCTCGGATACCATAGAAAACAACATCCGTTTTGGAGACGAAAACGCTTCCTTTGACGAAATTGTAAGCGTTGCCAAAAAGGCTGTGGTGCACGATAATATAGAAGGATTTGCCAAAAAATATGATACCATTCTCGGCGAACGTGGGATCACTTTGAGCGGGGGACAAAAACAAAGGGTTTCCATAGCTAGGGCCCTGTTGAAAAACCCTCAAATCTATCTTTTTGATGATTGCTTATCCGCTGTGGACACCGAAACGGAAGAGGAAATATTGAATAACTTGAAACAGGTCTCACAAAATAAAACCACCTTAATTGTGAGCCACAGGGTATCCTCTGCCAAGAATGCGGATAAGATCATAGTTTTGGAAAACGGCGCCATAATCCAAGAAGGTACTCATGCCGAATTGAACAATATTGAGGGTTACTATAAAGAACTATATCTGAACCAACTCTCTGAGAAAGAATAGGAAAAAAGTTGCTGGATTAGCTTTTTTTTTACATTTTTGGTAGAATTATTCACTATTGCACTAAACACATTTGACCACATGAGGGATAAAGATATTATGGATCAGGAAGAGATATATTCCAAAGTCCTAAGAGCCGGCAGAAGAACTTATTTCTTTGACGTACGAAGCACCAAGGCCGGGGATTATTATCTAACCATTACAGAAAGCAAAAAGTTTACGCATGATGATGGTTCTTTCCATTACAAAAAGCACAAAATTTATCTGTATAAGGAAGATTTTACCGCATTCAGGGAAATTATGGAAGAAATGATGGATTACATCATTGACGAAAAAGGACTGGAAGTCATTTCTGAACGACATCAGAAAGATTTTAAAAAGGAAGAGGAAAACGGGGTCAGTGAAAATGGAGCAGCAGGAAATTTTACAGATGTCGACTTTGATGACATCTAACCTTTTTCTTTTAAAAAAAGCTTAAAACGGTCTGCGCAATGCAGGCCGTTTTTTATTTTTAGCATCGACTAATTCAAATATGTTCCTATGAAACAATTCAACTTCCTGCTTTTGGTATTGTTGGGCCTTAACCTTACCGCGCAAAATGTAACCCTGGACTACTACTTACCAGATAACCTCAACTACGACCCCAACATCCCAAAACCGGCCGATGTTATTGGCCACGAAGTTGGCGAATGGCATGTGACCCATGACAAATTGGTGTACTACATGAAGCAACTGGCAGCAGCCAGCAACAGAATTACTTTGGAAAATCGCGGGAAAACCTTTGAAGGACGACCCCTTATCTTGTTGACTATTACTACTCCCCAAAACCATCAAAATATTGAATCCATAAGGGAGCAACACCTTGAGTTGTCCAATGGAAACGGAAATATGAATACTTCAGACATGCCCGTTGTGGTCTACCAGGGCTATTCCATTCATGGCAATGAGCCAAGTGGCACCAATGCCGCATTGGCCTACGCCTACTATTTGGCCGCTGCCCAAGGTCCGGAAATTGAAAATATGCTGGACAAGATGGTCATTCTACTGGATCCCTGCATGAACCCAGATGGGTTGCAACGTTTTGCGTATTGGGCCAATATCAATAAGAGTATCAACCTTAACCCAGACAGCAACGATCGGGAATACAATGAAGTATGGCCAGGTGGACGGACCAATCACTATTGGTTTGATATGAACCGTGACTGGCTTCCTGTGCAGCTACCTGAAAGTAGGGCAAGAATTGTGACCTTCCATAAATGGTTGCCCAACATTCTTACGGATCATCATGAGATGGGGACAAATTCAACATATTTCTTCCAACCGGGCGAACCTTCACGGGTAAATCCCTTAACGCCCAAAATGAATCAAGATCTTACTAAGGAGATTGCAACATACCATGCCAAAGCTTTGGATAAAATTGGTTCGCTGTATTATTCCGAAGAGAATTTCGATGATTATTATTACGGGAAAGGCTCTACCTTCCCGGATGTTAACGGAGGCGTAGGAATCCTTTTTGAACAAGGAAGTTCCCGCGGCCACATCCAAGAAAGTGAAAATGGGATTTTGACCTTCCCCTTTACCATACGAAATCAGTTTACCACTTCCATGTCCACGATTGAGGCAGCCCATAACATGCGTACCCAACTGTTGGATTATCAGCAAAAGTTTTATGCCGATATGAAAACCGAGGTAGGACGAAACAGAACCAAGGCCATTGTGTTTGGGGATAGTAAAGATGCCTCCAAAACGTATCATTTGGCGGAAATCCTGAATCGACATCAAATCAAGTTCCACGAACTGGCCAATGATGTGACCATCTCTGGTAAACAATACAAAAAAGAGGCAAGTTATGTGGTTCCGATGAACCAAAAGAACCCCAGATTGATTCAGGCCATGTTTGAAAAGCGCACCACCTTTAAGGATAGTTTGTTCTATGATGTTTCGGCTTGGACCTTTCCTCTGGCTTTCAACGTGGATTACGCCAATTTAAGTTCCCTAACCAATGCAGGTCCTGAGGTAACCAATTTCCAGGCTCCAAAGGGTGGTGTAAATCAGAAAAGCAACTACGCCTACCTGTTTGAATGGCATGAATACTATACACCTAAGGCATTGAATCAGATAACTAGCAAGGGATTGCGCGCCAAGGTGGCCAAATCGCCATTTACTTTGGAAGGTAAAACCTATGATTATGGTACCATCATGGTTCCAGTTCAAAACCAGAAGTTGGATGCGGACCAGCTGTACAATTTCTTGAACAAAGTTGCCCAAGAAAGTCAAATACAGCTAACTGCTGTTTCTACTGGGCTTACCAGTGGAATTGATTTGGGGAGCAATGATTTTGACCCCATCAAAAAACAGAAAGTTGCCATCTTAGTGGGTGACGGGGTTCGTTCCTATGATGCAGGAGAGGTTTGGCACCTATTTGATACCCGCTACGACATGAAAATCACCAAATTGGACACCCGTGATTTTGACGATGTGGATTTGGACCGATATACAGACCTTATCCTACCCAGTGGTTGGAGCAGTAATCTCCTTAACAAGGAAGGAGCCGATAAAATCAAGGCTTGGGTAAAAGACGGAGGTACGGTCATTGGATACCGCACGGCTGTGGACTGGTTTAAAAAGAATGAGTTTATCAAGGTAGATGCAAAAAAGGACACTTTGGTGGCCAAGAACATCCCTTTTGATCAAAAGAACGACTTTACCGGGGCCCAAGTTACTGGCGGAGCTATTTTTGAAGCTAAAATTGACCGCTCCCACCCCATCAATTATGGATATAAGAACGACCGTTTGGCCCTGTTCCGAAATACCAATATCTACCTAAAGCCAGAAAAAAACAGTTACGACAATCCCATTCAGTACACCAATGATCCGTTGTTGAGCGGCTATATATCGGAAGAAAATGCCGAGTTGATCAAGAACAGTGTACCCTTTAAGGTAAAAAGGTTGGGCAAGGGTCGAGTAATCTTGTTTACGGACAACACCAATTTTAGGGCATTTTGGTACGGAACCAACAAGCTGTTGATGAATGCCATTTTCTTTGGACAAATGATGTAAGTTCAAATATGAATTTTAGATGTTGAATGTTGGGTTTGCACCAATTTAGCAATCAACATTAATTAATGAGCCAGAGAAAAGGTACTTATTTTGAACTCCTTAAAAAAAGCCTATCTAGACGCCCGCCAAAAAATTGACTGGTATGCCAATATCGAATCCGAACTGGATTATCTGGCGGAAAAAGTGCAACTGCTACAGTTGACAAAAGAGATCTGTGGGGAGAAAATCAGGGAGATTGGGGAGGGATGAATCCTTTCCAACTTGCCTAAAATTAAGAATCGATAAGGTTTTAAAATGGACACTTTAGCCATTATCTTTTTATTTTTCATAATACCAGGAACTTTATTGTATTTCAGTTTATTATGGCTGTATGACTGGAAGCATTTTAGAAGATTTTTAGTTTTAAACATCTTGCTAACCGTGGGTTATACCCTTTATCTGATTTATGGTGACCCTCCTTTTATTGGCCATGACGAGTATGGGCTTCAAAGAATGGCTTATCTTATTGTTGTGCCCGTAGCTCACATTTATATCAACTTTTTTATCGCTTTATGGATTAAGTGGAAATATCAACGGGTTCGGAAATGATGCCTTTTTGGTGTATATTTACACCATCTTAAACAAGAAATCATGCCCAGACAGAGTATTTCGCTTACCCGGCCCAATGACGACTGGCTAAAATCCCAGGTGGACAGTGAGGAGTATGCAAGTAAGAGCGAGGTGGTGAATGACCTTATTCGCCGGGCCCGGGAGAATCAAAAAGAGATAGCATATATCCGTGCCAAGCTGGAACGGGCAGAACAAGACATGGCCGTAAACGGCCCTTCAACCTTAACCCCAGAACAAATGTTAAAGGAGTTTAAGGAAAGGGCTAAAAAGGATGGCAAACTATAGATTATCTCCCCAAGTCAAGGAGGATCTTTACCGAATATGGCTCTATGGTTTGATACAATTTGGAGAAGCCCAGGCCAATGCATATTACCTTTCCTTTTTTGAACAATTTGAAGTAATAGGGTGCGAACCTTATCAATTTCCAGTGGCTGACCATATTAAAAATGATTATCGCAGGTGTGTCCATAAATCAGACACCATTTATTTTCGGGTTTTGCCAGATGTGGTAGAAATTATCGCAATCATCGGCAGGCAAGACATAAAATCCATCAAATAACATTCAAAAATTACCGAGAATAGTTACCTTCAACTGTAATTTCTCCCTTTACTTAAAAACTCAATGAAATACAAAAACAGCGTATTTATTGGTGCCAGTCTGGACGGCTATATTGCCGATAAAAATGGCGGCTTGGAATGGTTGGATATGATTCCAAATCCCAATGGCGAAAGTTTGGGCTATTTCGAATTCACCGCAAACATTGATGCCCTGGTCATGGGGCGAACCACCTTTGAAACGGTTCTTGGATTTGATGTGGATTGGCCCTACACCAAACCTGTTTTTGTATTGAGCAATACCTTGGATAACATCCCGAAGAGTCACGAGGGGAAGGCATTTTTAGTAAAGGGCCCTTTGACCGAAGTGCTGGAGCACATTCATCAAAAAGGGTATCATCGTCTGTATATTGATGGCGGGACAACCATCCAAAATTTCCTGAAGGAAGACCTCGTCGATGAGATGATCATAACCACAATCCCCATTTTACTCGGTGGAGGTTATCCCCTGTTTGCGGAACTTCCCAAAACCTTGGAATTTGAGCTAGTGGAGTCCAAAGTTTATCTGAATCAATTGACCAGTCGCCATTATGTGCGCAAACGGATTGATTGAAATCCAACTTAATGAGGAAGTAGTTCAAAGTACAAGGTTTAGACCAACACCGTAATTTTGGCAACATTCCCTGTTGTTGTTTTACTATCTTTAACCTATCTCCCATTATTTTAAGCGTTTAAACCTCTTAGCAATTTGTGAAATGCGGATCAAAACAACAACATCGGTTCTTGTCCTAATGGTGCTGACCATCGGACTAACATCATTTGTATCAAATCAGAAAGACCCTTCCTTGACCTCTGGTCAAATTCAGGAATCCCTTTCTTTTCATACAGATGGTTTGTTCAATGCAGAACTCTTTGATTATATATTTAGAGGGGAGTTTGAAAATGCGAAAATCACCCGCACGGACACCCATTTTTTAATGATTTTTGAGCAATACCTCCGAACTTTTGGTAATCAATGCCCAAGTTCCTTGCCATCCAATAAAGTGGAAATCATGAATTGGGTCTGTGCTACGGAACAGGTAACCACCAACGGGTACGGGATTGAAACGGATAGGACTTGTATTGAATGGACCACGGTTGGCTCTGGAATATATGCCAGACCAGATCTTTACAAAGCCAAACTAAACTTGGAGAGTCTGATGAGCAAAGATGTGTTTAGAAATGCAATTGCCATGGCAGCCGACCCCAACGCCATCGGCAATTCTGTCGATATGATCCATAAGGCCAACGGCTTGCGCAACGACATGGCGCAACTATTCAGTTTAAACCAGTGCAATAACCCTGGGGTACGGCGATTTGAGGAAAACCTAAAAAGGTTTGCTTCGAGCCAAGAACCCAAAAGAATGAAAGGTACTAGCAAGTACACCACCATGAAAGTTTCAGGCGGCCCAACAGGACCACAGAATTTATCTAGACTGGTAGATGATCTTGTGTCCAATCATTCGCAGACTTGGGCTTTCAATAGGTATGTGCCGGGAAGTATTTCAGGCTTGGAAGTGTATTCCAAAGACAACCAAGGAAGACCAAAGAACTTAAAGGCCAACTATCGTTATAAGGGATTTGCAGGAAGCAGTGCAGGTTGGGTACAGGTAAGCTTTGAAAATGGATTGCCCAAGTGCATCTATTTCTTTGACTTTCCGCAAAACTGCAAAAACCCAAACAGCAGTATTGTGGCATCTTACGCCCAAGGCAAGTACAAAAATTGAATGGTTGCCAGAGCACTGTACATTACCGATTAGACGATTTCAGGGATTCCCATCAGATCAAACCTCTGTTTTTAACCGAGAGGATACAATTCCAATTTTAACGAGTACAAGGTTAACTGCCGTATGCGATAGAACAGCCGTAAATGCCACATCGGCATTATAAATATTCCAAAACACTGTTAATACACCAGTATAAAACAAGGGATAAGTAAATAGCGCAAACCCCAATCGAAAGGTTGCCATAAATTCGGGTTCCGGTACCTTGGGCTTCAACCCGATCCGCCATAAAAAGACCAAAGGCAGGTTCCACAAAAGAAATAGCAATCTCAAAATTTTGGGCGCCAAGTTCCTTTTCTTAAGCATCCTCTGAGGAAAAACCCCTTTGGTTATTGTTGCATTGGTTTCCTGAGGATTGAGATAGTGCTCACCTTCAACCCCCATCTTATGCATGATTTCATCATATTCTGCTTCTGGGAAATGGGTGGTCAACCGTGTAAGGTTTTCAAAAACCTTTTGCTTTAAATCCAATGAATCCTTGTACTGCTGTACAGAAATAGGCTCCCCAAAGCAGAGTGTTGCCGAATCCCCAACTTGGGTGGGATATGCATAGTTTTGACCAACGGGCACCAATTGTAACTCCAAATTGGGGTCTTTCTCCAATGCATTTTCAATGATTCGCGTAAAACCTTTGCTCAATGGCCTTACCCTGCGTTGAAGGCTGTGATTGGCCTCGGGGAATAATACCATTGATGCATTGGACTGAAGCAATTCCCCGCATTGGTCAAAAATTGCCATGTTCTTATGCAGATTCGATTTTCCATCCCTAATCCGATAAATGGGAATCATCTTTAAAAACTGAAAAAGGGATTTTATAAACTTTCCCCGAAAGACATCGGCACGAGTGATAAACCAAGGACTTTTTTTAACGCTGGTTGCAATCAACAACACATCCATCAGGGCATTTTGATGGTTGGAAAGAAACAAAACGGGTTTATCCTTCGGAATATTTGCCAGACCTTCCACCCTGATCTTCTTGTAGTAGCAAAACAATGCCAGTTTAACCCAAAGCTTTAAAAAAGAATAGCTCAGTTGCTTCAAACCAACTCCTCTTTTTCCACAGGTCTTCCTCCCCATATTAGGCCCATGGCCAGACCAGAAACCAAATGCCAAATGCCCCAAAAAGCGGTAAGCAAAGCCATTCCTCCCAAGCCATCAAAAAAGGTGAAAATCAGCAATAATCCTAATCCCGAATTCTGGATGCCCGTTTCAATGGTGAGACATCTGACATTTTCTGGCGAGAACCGCATCAGCTTGGCTAATGAAAATCCTGTGAGCAAGGCCACCAGATTATGGATGACCACAAGCCAAAAAACGTAGAACACGTATTCCACGAAAATATCCCTGTTTTTGAACAGTGCCACAAAGACGAGAAACACAAAGAAGAGCAGTGATCCAATCTTAAATCCTTTGGCCAATTTTTGGGCAATCTTCGGTCGATAGTAGTGTAACAACATTCCCAAAATCAGGGGTACACCCAACAAAAGAGCTACCAGTTTAACCATTTCCAAAGGCGATATGGAAACTTGCTGTAGTATGGATGCTGTTGGATCATACAGTCCTCCCCAAAAACTAAGATTAAATGGGGTCATAAATATGGCCAGCAGGGTTGCAATGGCCGTTAAGGTAACGGATAAGGCCGCATTCCCTTTTGATAAATGGGTAAAGAAATTGGAAACATTTCCCCCAGGGCAAGCCGCCACCATAAACATCCCCAATGCGATGCTGGGCAAGGGCTCCGTAATCCAAACCAAAACAAAGGTTATAATCGGAAGCAATACAAATTGGCTCGCCACCCCTGTCAAAACCAACTTTGGGGTTCTTAGAAGTCGCTTGAAGTCATTTATGGAAATTTCCAGAGCTATACCAAACATGACCAAGGCAAGGGCCACATTAAGTGTCCAAAGGGCTTCTTCGTCAAAGTTGATGTGAACGCTATCTATAAGTTGCTCCAAGAACGTTAGTGTTTGCCATACAATATACAGGATTCTTTCAATTGTGGATAAAGTCCACTAAATTCATGGTTTAAAACGAAGCAAACCATGGCAAGAACTCCAAGTAATATGTTAGCCTTGGGAACCAAGGCCCCCGATTTTAGTTTGGTGGATACGGTTACAGATACCCAAAAATCTTTGAACGAAGTAAAAGGTGAAAAGGGTACGGTAATCATGTTCATCTGCAACCACTGCCCTTTTGTGGTGCACGTGAATCCTGAAATTTCCAAATTGGGCAAGGAATACCAATCCAATGGAATTGGGTTTGTTGCTATTTCCAGTAATGATGTGATCAATTATCCCGACGATGCACCTCACTTGATGAAACAAAAAGCAGCTGAAGAAGGCTATACCTTTCCCTATTTATATGATGAAACCCAAGAAGTGGCCAAAGCCTATGATGCGGCCTGTACCCCAGATTTTTATCTCTTTGATGGAAATTTAGACCTTGTTTACCGAGGACAATTGGATGATTCAAGACCTGGTAACGGGCTTCCACTTACTGGGACCGATTTGCGTAATGCTATGGATGCCCTGCTGGCAGGTAAAGCCATCGATAGCGAGCAAAAGCCCAGTATTGGTTGTAACATAAAATGGAAATAAAACAAAAAGATTCCCACCTTCGTGGGAATGACAATAATGAAAATCAATCCAACAGAAGCACTCCAAAAATTGGCCAAGCATGATGGGCCTTTCAAGACACTTTTTAATCACGGAACCTTGGAGGTTGAAATCTACAAGCCCGAAAAAGTGGATCTGCAACAACCCCATGCAAGGGATGAAGTATACGTAGTGATTTCCGGGACAGGGGAATTTCTGAATGGCGAAGTATGTACAACTTTTGGCCCAGGGGATTTTCTTTTTGTTCCTGCTGGGGTAGTGCATAGATTTGAAAATTTTACAGACGATTTCTCAACCTGGGTGCTGTTTTATGGCCCTGAAGGTGGTGAGCAACCATAAACCAAATATGACAGTCCATTTAGAACCCCTCACCCAAGAAACACTTGCTGAATATATCAGCATTGGCAAACAGTCGTATCACGAGCACTATTTACACTTATGGGAAAACAGAGACCCCACTCCTTATATCAGTAGAAGTTTCACCGAGGAAGTAGTGCTGGCCGATTTCAAAAATCCCAACCTAAAGCACTTCTTGGTCAAATCGGAAGATAAAACTGCCGGGATTGTAAAATTGGTGGTGGATAGTCCATTGGATGAACATGCTTCCGCTGTATCCCTGTTAGCCCAAAAAATCTATTTGCTGCAAGCTTTTGCAGGACAAGGATTGGGCAAGAAAGTGCTACTGCTCATTGAACAATATGCCAAAAAGCATGGCAAAAAAATCCTATGGTTGGACACCATGCAAAAAGGCGGGCCCATCAAATTTTACCTGAAGCAAGGATTCCAGATTAAAAAAGAGAGCGAGCTTAAGATTCCAGGGGCCATTCCTTCAGAAAAACCCATGTGGGTACTTACCAAACAGCTCTGATCACCAACCTTCCCTCTTGATCAGGTTTTCAATATGGGCAAAATGATGGCTTCCATGCCAAGCATAACGACCAATATTCTCATCCAGTGTGGTTTCTTCGTTCCCTTCGGGATGAGTAAATTTTCGCTGTAACTGTTCCTCGGAAAGACCCTTGAGCAAATACACCAACTTGGCATGCACTGCCTTTAAATGATCCAAGGACATCTGAATCGGAGCTGTATTGGCATCAAAAAGCTTGGACCATTCCTTTTCAAAATAAGGTTTAATTACTGGGTTATCCTCCGTTAGTGCCCATTTAAATCGGATATAGCTATGGTGATGACTGTCAGAAATATGGTGAACGAGTTGTCTCACCGTCCAGCCTTCCGATCTATACGGTGTTTCCAATTGTTCTTCTGAAAGGGGAGTCACCATGGCCTCCAACCTAGCGGGTAAATGTTCCAAAATGGAAATCCATTCCTCCCTTTGCTCTTGGGTAATTGTTTCCGGAATATGATAAGTTCCGATGGGGTAGCGCAGTTGTTCAAGTGTTTCTTTTTCCATAGCCTAAAAATAGCAACTTTGACAGGGAGTCCATCAAAAAAAATGAACCAAAATTGAGTTGAAACCCAAAACTTTAATACACTTTTAACTTGGATAAGAAGCTAGGGAAAAACTATGCCTTAACTTTATGGTTCACCAATTTTCAATCAATAAAAAACAGAATACATGGCAACTTTACGTTTGGGCGATACCGCCCCAGATTTTACAGCTGAAACTTCTCAGGGAACGCTGAACTTTTACGAATACCTAGGAGATGGTTGGGGAATTCTATTTTCGCACCCAGCAGATTTTACACCTGTGTGCACCACGGAATTAGGTACTGCAGCCAAATTCAAACAGGAATTTGAAAAACGCAATGTAAAAATGATGGCATTGAGCGTTGATGGGGCTGCATCCCATGCCGAATGGATCAAGGACATCAATGAGACCCAAAACACAGTGGTGAACTTTCCCATTGTGGCGGATGAGGACCGAAAGGTGTCCGATTTGTATGATATGATCCATCCCAATGCGGATGATACCTTAACGGTACGTTCCGTGTTTATTATTGGCCCGGACAAGAAGATAAAATTAACCTTGACGTATCCCGCTTCCACTGGACGTAATTTTTATGAACTTCTTCGTGTGGTTGATTCGTTGCAGTTAACCGCCTACCACAAGGTAGCCACCCCTGCCAATTGGGAAAGTGGGGAGAAGGTGGTAGTAAGTCCAGCTATTCCAACGGGTGAAGCTCGAGAAATTTTCACCAAAGGTGTGGAAGAGGTAAAACCTTATTTAAGATTGACGCCTGACCCAACGGTTTAGTCGGGAATTAAGAGAAAAA
Organism: Flagellimonas sp.; assembly: GCF_965215805.1. GTDB lineage: Bacteria > Bacteroidota > Bacteroidia > Flavobacteriales > Flavobacteriaceae > Flagellimonas. Next base: position 4,181,023 of record NZ_OZ244124.1, read on the forward strand.
ACAAAAAAAGATCCAAATCTGAAGAAATTAAGCGTACCTTCGGCGCTCATTTAATTTTTTAACATTTAGTAATGAGTAAAGGAACAGTAAAATTCTTCAACGATTCTAAAGGCTATGGCTTTATCACTGAAGATGGTTCAAACACAGATCACTTTGTACACGTTTCAGGTTTAATCGATGAAATTAGAGAAGGTGACGTTGTAGAATTTGAACTACAACAAGGTAAAAAAGGATTGAACGCCGTAAATGTACAAGTTATAGATTAAGGTAACAGCACACTTTTTTATAAACAAACCCGAGCAAAATAGCTCGGGTTTTTTTGTTTACAATTTTCTTTTACGAATACGCAACCTCTCCTACTTTTTTTATCTAAACACTAAACACCCGTTGTTCCCCATAACCATTAAACAAAAAACTCAATGAATACCTTCTTTGCCATTCTCTCTATTTTATTGGCTATCAATTTGCTTTTATTACTGGTTAGCGTAAATAGTTCAAAAAAGTAATACAATATAGTAGGGTATTTCTTCGTTCAATTGTTACTCAACTGAAACAAAACACGAACTGAATAGCTAAATCCATTAACTATGGGCACTTTCTTTACTGTATTGCTTTTGTTATTAGCGCTCAACTTCTGCTTATTGCTGGTGAGCGTGAATCGATCAAAATAAAAAAAGCTTCCTCTTGGAAGCTTTTCTTTTATCTATTATATCGAAGTTGGGTTACTTCACATTCATCAATTCTACATCAAAAATCAATGTTGCATCCGGAGGAATTACCCCTCCTGCGCCAGCGCTTCCATAGGCCAAGTTGGAAGGGATCACAAAACGTGCCTTATCTCCCACTTTTAACAACCCAATACCTTCGTCCCAACCGGGAATTACCTGTCCTACGCCCAATGTAAAATCTATGGGCTGATTTCTGCTGTAGGAAGAGTCAAAAACCTGTCCGTTGGTCAGACTGCCTTCATAATGCACGGAAACCGTTTTTCCCTTTTCAGCTTTGGAACCACTTCCTTCCTGAATCATCTTGAAACGCAATCCACTGTCCGTTTTATCAAATCCGGCGGCCAGTTTTTCCATTTCAGCTTCCGCTCTTGCCTTGGCTTCTGCAATTCGCTTTTCACGAGCTCCCTCAAAAGTTCGGAAAGCTTCAACAGCGTTCCAGGATTCAGCTTCGGCTCCTACCCGTACAATCTCCAAACTGTCTATGGAATCACCTTGGGCTATCGCATCAACTACTTCCTGTCCGTGTTCCACATGTCCAAAAACCGTGTGCTTGTTGTCCAACCATGGTGTAGCAACATGGGTTATAAAAAATTGACTTCCATTGGTACCTGGGCCGGCATTGGCCATAGAAAGTACCCCAGGACCTTCGTGCGTAAGTTCTGGGTGGAACTCGTCATCAAATTTGTATCCTGGGTCTCCTGCACCCGTTCCTTGTGGACATCCCCCTTGAATCATAAAGTCGGCAATTACCCTATGAAACTTCAATCCATCATAGTAAGGATTTCCTTGTGGTTTGGCGCTATTTTCCATATTTCCTTCGGCCAGGGCCACAAAGTTCCCTACAGTTCCGGGAGTTTTATCATGGGTTAGTTTTACCAAAATCTCTCCTTTGGTGGTATTGAATTTTGCGTAGATTCCGTCTTGCATTGCTTTGGATATTAGATTATTCGATTGTTCTATTCGTCGAAATTAAGGCTGCAAAGGTAGTGGTTTTTGGTGGGTGCTACCTAATTACTGAACTAAACAAATCTTGCAGGAAATTTAAAGCTTTAACATTCCACAGTTCAAGCAATACCATCATCAAAGATTGCACATAAAAAAGTGAAATTTAACAAGGAAGCAATTACAATAATGTCTTAGCTTTGGCAGCCAAATTGATAAACTTAACCTTAAAGCTCCTAATGAGAAAGATTCCTTTCGTGCTAGCCCTATTCTTAATTCTACAAAGTTGTCAAACCTACAAAGCCGTAAGTATTTCGGAAATTACCAAAGGTAGAAAGTACCAGATTACACTGACCAAGGGACAACTGCTTGAAACCAAATGTCAGGGGGTTGCAGATGAATCCATTGCACTCCGAATCAATGGCAACCTCATGAACTTGCCTAAATCCGATATCGGCCAGGTAAAAAAGCAAAAGACATCGCCTTTGGTCATTATTGGAGGTATTGCCGTAGCTGCCGTTGGGGTGATTACCCTGTTTAATGCTTCGGACAAGGAATCCATCTTGGAAAGAACCTCAGGAAACTAAATTCTCAAATTTTAGTAAGGTTGTTTCACTTTTAGGAATAGGATTGATTTACTTTGCCATATGCAAATCGATATCCTAAAAGAAGAAAACCTCACACCAGAAATCCAAACACGGGTGAATCAATTGTTTAAACAATTGGCTCCTCATCTAAGGCCACTGAACTTAAAGCAGGTATTGCGGGATGAGAATCAGGTTACCATTATGCTTTGTAAGGAAAATGAACAAATCCTTGGTATGGCCTCACTTTGCGAATACCAAGCCGTTTCTGGAAAAAAAGGATGGATTGAGGACGTTGTGGTAGATGAAAATGCCAGGGGAAAGGGTATTGGACGAAAACTGATGGAAAAGCTCTTGGAAATTTCCAAGGACAGAGCAATTGCCGAAGTACTTTTGTTTACAGGACATCATCGTTTACCAGCCATGGCATTATATGAAAGCCTGGGTTTTAAACTACGGAAATCAGGACTGTATTTCATCTCTAATCGATGAATGCGCCCGAATTTGAAAGCTTAAATCGTTAGTATCTGATTCCATTCGGTTGGAAAAAGTGGAAGTCGTTCCTTGGCAAATGCCGCCGCCTCCCTTATCCAAAATAACCTATATTTAGGTCAATATCACCTCATACCAACCATACCCATGAAAAAAACAGTATTACTTTTGGGCTTTTTACTTTCGTTCCTGCCTGCAAAAAGTCAGCTTATTGCCAACTTAAAAGAGTTAAGACAGGATAAAACCGTAAGTTTTGACCAAGTCATCTCTACCTATAATCTAAATCAAGACAATCCGACGGTTTTCATTACCTGGAGTGGAAAATGGTGTATGCCCTGCGTACAACTTATAGACCTGTACAACCAATGTGATTCCAGCATGATCAACCTGGTTACCATCAATGTAGATACTGATGAGAATCGACCAGGGGTACTGGAAAAGGGTTACGACCAAAAATGGAATAATGCTATCAACTTAAGAGGGAATTTGGGTCCGAATGACAATGGTTTCGGCAATGTATTCAATGTCTCCCTTGCCCCGTTGGTCATTTATGTGAAAAATGGAAACATTGAAGAAATTCTAACGGGTTACTACCAATATCCCTATAGATTGATCAGCAGTGGTAAAATCAACAATGTAAACCTCATCTGGAACAGCTATACAGATCTCAATTCCCTGGCGTGGACCTACTACAAGGACAAAACAGACCCAAGTCAGCTGGAAAAAGCCCTTCGTTGGGTCAACCGATCTATGGAACTGGACAAAAACTACTACAATACGGACACCTATGCCAGTTTGCTGTTTAAAACAGGGGAGTACACCAAAGCCTTAAAGGCCGCTAAAGAGGCTATAGAAATTGCCAAGGCCAATGATATTAAACATGTGGCCACTACGGAATTGATCAATCAGATTATTGAGAAGTTATAGTGTGATCACCTCTAAATAGGGCAAAATGCTTTTGCCTACCCTTTAATCTTTGTATTGGGAATTGTACCGTATTTGTCTATCAAATACACCAAACTGGCCATAGTGGCTGCCCCTAACTGCAGTTCCCGTTTGTTGACGTGCTCAAAGGTGTCGTTTTCAGCGTGGTGGTGGTCAAAATAGCGTTGGGAATCGGGTCTTAGCCCAGCCAAGACCAAATCTTGATCCATAAGCGGGCGAATATCGGCACCACTATAGCCTTTTACAAACATATGGATGAGATAGGGCTCAAAAAGTCCCTTCCACTGTTGAATGTGCTTTAAATTCTCATCGGAGCAATTAAAGGAAAAGCCCCTGGGCGTAAAACCTCCCGAATCACTTTCCAAGGCAAAAACATGTTTTTCGTTTTTATTTCGGGCCACCTCAGCGTATTTGTTCCCGCCCCTTAGTCCATTTTCCTCGTTCATAAATAATACCACGCGAAGTGTCCGTTTAGGCTTATACCCTGTTTGTTTGAGCAACCGAAGCACCTCCATGCTCTGCACGCATCCTGCTCCATCGTCATGGGAACCATCTCCCAAATCCCAGGAATCCAAATGTCCGCCCACAATCATGATCTCGTTGGAGTGGGTGGTTCCCTTAATCTCTCCAATGACATTATATGATTGTACATCATCAAACTGTTTGCAATTCTGCTTGAAATAAAACTTGATATCAGGATTCAATTTCAAAGTGGCACTGAGCAGCTCAGCACCATTGGTGCTTATAGCCGCGGCAGGAATACGATTTGCCACGGGAACATCCCCATAGCTCATAGATCCCGTATGGGGGTAATCGTCCAATCTAAGGGTCATAGAGCGTACAATGACGCCTGCAGCACCAAATTTACCAGCCTCCGCCGCCCCGGCATAGCGTTGGTCCACACATCCAGAGTACGACTCAAAGGTGCTGATAAGGGTAGGTTCCATGGGTCTGTTGTAAAAAACAATCTTCCCCTCTATTTTTTTACGGCCCAGTTTTTCCAAATCCTCAATGCCCTTAACCTCCACAATGTTCGCCTTGATGCCACCATCCGGGGTAGCAACAGAACCTCCCAGGGCACAGATAGGTACATTGGTGGTAAGTCCGGGTTTAGTTTCTATAAAAGCAAATTCAGGGGTTCCCCTTACCCATTTGGGTACCATTACTGGTTGCAGCCATACCCTATCCAATCCCAAGGAATCCAATTGGGCCTTGGTGTAATCTACAGCTAGTTGGGCTTGCACAGAACCCGAAAGTCGCCCACCAATTTGGTTGGACAAATGATTGAGCCAATCATAGCCCTGACCCTCCGTGAGGGCCAAATCATAAATGGCCTTGAGCTGTTTCTCGTCTTCGGATTGGGCAAAAACAGTGGTGCTTGCACAAAATAAAATCAGGAGTAGGATTGTTCTCATTCGTTTTCTTTTTCCAATTCTTGTTTGAAGGATTCTAAATTAGCTTTTATTTCGGCATCCAACTCAGGTTCCTGGATATCTTTATATTTTTTTAACGCTTCCAATAAAATCGAAGCCACTATAACCCTAGCTGCTCTTTTATTATCTGCAGGAATGATATACCAGGGAGCATGCTCCTTTGAGGTTTTGTTGAGAGCCTCTTCATAGCATTCCTGGTAGGCGTCCCACAATCTGCGCTCCTTAAGGTCGCCAGGAGAAAACTTCCAATTTTTCTCCCGAAGTCGGATCCTGCGCAATAAGCGTTGTCTTTGTTCTTCTTTTGAAAGGTGCAGGAAAAATTTAAAAATCAAAGTGCCGTTTTCGGAAATATGCCGCTCAAAATCGTTGATTTGACGGTATCTATTCTCCCAAAAAGCGTCATCGATATCCTCAACGGTGTTAATTCCAGGGATATTTTCACCTAAAATATATCCTGGATGTACCTTGGTCACCAGTACATTTTCATAGTGGGTACGATTGAAAACACTGAATTTACCCCGTGCTGGAAGTGCTATATAATGGCGCCATAGATAATCATGTTTCAGTTCCAATTCCGTTGGAACCTTAAAACTATGCACCTCAACACCCCGAACATTGAAATCTTTGAACACTTCCCTGATCAAGCTATCCTTGCCAGCGGTATCCATGCCCTGTAAACAGACCAAAACCCCATATTTTCCGTGGGCATACAGTTTATCCTGAAATTTCCCAAGTTCTTTCCGAATTTGCTCCAATTCCTTTTTGAGGGCCTTGTCCGGGCTATCAAAGGTCTCCAACGTAGCTTTTTGGGCCAGTTTAACGGGACCTTGCACCCTGTACTGGTCTAAATCCTTGTTTTCCATGGGAATGAATATAGTTTTTTTTGGTCAGTCCTTCAACCATCGCTTAAAATGCGCAACTCACCGATCCGAACTACATCTTATAGTTGAAGTTCGTGTTTTATCGATTTTTTTTACCGATGGCGGATTCTTCATCTAAATTCGTAGGAAACATAAGACGCACCGTCCCAAATCGAGCGTTATGAAAACAAGAAAGATTATCCTACTTATAGTCTTTATCTTAGGCGTTGTCAGCCTTTTGATATTGTCTTCCTTTATCTCGCACAACGCATGCGAATACGCCAACTCAAATTTGGATTACATTAAGGATAAAACGCAGGCCGCCATTGTTGCGGACAATTTTGAGCAATCCAAGTATTTGGCTTACAAAGCGCTTAACAGTATTGAAAAAACACGCTCCAATTTTGTTGAATGTGGATGCGATGGTGCCATTGAAAGCCTGGAAGCAGCGCTTTTTTACCTAAAAGATGCTACCAAAGCCTCTTCCTTTACCGCCTCCAAAAAATTACTGCACACAGCTCTGGAGAATATGGAGATTAGCAGTAAGGTCTTAAAGATTTTTGAGGAAGAATCTGTTAGTACTTACGGCAATGATGTTTTGTTTTTGAACACTACCGAGGCCTTAAAACAGCAAGGTGGCGTAGTTTTGAGCGATGCAGACCCTATAAAGAAACAGGTGCACAACTGTTTATTGGGTTTTGAATCCTCTCTGGATAAGGTGGTTACCGGGGTTGAATGCAATGAAGCGTATCAGTTTATTTCCAAAATTCATGAGGAAGCTGGTGAAACATTGCTTAACACAGAGCTTTCCGAACACAAAAAACAATACCACCATCGGGTACAGACCATTACCATGGGCGCTCTTAAGCGTTTAGGGGAATGTTCGGAGCAATAGTTGCTATTTGCTTGCAAAAAGTTTTACATCCTCCTCTGAGATTTCCTTGCCTCCAAGGATAATCAAGCGCTCCACCACATTGCGCAATTCCCTCACATTTCCAGTCCAGTCATAACTTTTTAACAGCTCCATGGCCTTTTTTGAAAAGTCCTTGGCTGCAGTACCTTGTTCTGAGGCAATTTTTGCGGCAAAATGTTCCACCAAAATCGGGATGTCATCCCTTCTATCGTTCAAAGCGGGTACCTTGATCAGAATCACAGCCAGTCTATGGTACAAGTCTTCACGAAATTTCCCGTCTGCAATTTCCTTTTTAAGGTCTTTGTTGGTCGCAGCCAATACGCGAACATCTACCTTGATATCCTTATCAGTACCCACGCGGGAAATCTTGTTTTCCTGAAGTGCCCTAAGCACTTTGGCCTGGGCCGAAAGGCTCATGTCGCCAATCTCATCAAGAAAAATGGTCCCTTTGTTCGCTGCCTCAAATTTTCCAGCCCTATCCTTAACAGCCGAGGTAAAAGCACCTTTAACATGCCCAAAAAGTTCGCTTTCTATCAATTCTGATGGAATCGCAGCACAATTCACCTCAATAAATGGCGATGAAGATCTTGGACTTTTCTGGTGCAACCAATGGGCTACCAGTTCTTTCCCTGTACCATTGGGTCCGGTAATAAGTACCCGGGCATCCGTAGGGGCCACTTTTTCAATCATATCCTTGATAACCCCTATTTCCTTGCTTTCCCCAATCATTTCATAATTCTTGGAGACTTTTTTCTTTAAAATTTTGTTTTCAACCACCAGTTCCTTGCGATCTAGTGCATTTCTAACCGTGGTAAGTAGGCGGTTTAAATCCGGGGGTTTGGAAATATAATCAAACGCGCCCATGCGCATAGTGTTTACCGCAGTATCCAAATCGCCGTGACCGGAGATCATGATAAACGGGATTTCCGGTTTTATTTTTCGTGCGGCCTCCAATACTTCAACACCATCCATTTTTGGCATTTTGATATCGCAAAGGGCCAGGTCAAAATCTTCTTTTTTGATGGCTTCCATGCCCTTGAGTCCATCCTCGGCTTCGTGAACCACATAGGAATCACTTTCCTCACTCAATATTTTTACCAGCACCCTTCGGATGGCAGCTTCATCTTCTATTACCAATATTTTAGACATACACTTCTATTTAAAAGATTCCAATCTTGAAACCAGTCCGAATATAAAAATTTGCTTCATCATTCAACAAAAAAACATCACCCCTATCATCGTTCCTTAGCTTGCCTTCCTGTTCTATGGAGCGACCTGCCAAGGTGTAAAATCGCATATGTTTGGTCAATCGAAATTCGTAGCCCAACGCAAACACTAAAGAGGTAAGCGATATTTTTGATGCAATCTGATTATCAGGCAAAACAATATTGTCCTGGATATTTATAAAATAGCCATCCAAAAACAATGCCGTTTCCAAAGTGTGCTTTTTTCCCAAATAATGTTTGAACCCAGATTTGGGGATTCCCAGGGTAAAAGACCATTTTGGATGAAATTTTCGGTAATAACTGACCAAGGGCAAAGGTATGGGCAATCCTGTTGTGCTGTTGTACGAAAGTCCCAACACAATTCTATAAGGCTTGGCTGCCTTGGAATTTTCCTTCCAAAAGGTGGCCGTGGCATTCATAAAAAAGTCATCCGTCAAGGTACCATCCGTTAAATTGGAAGCAATCCGTGGGGTAAGGATGGTCACCAAATTCCAGTTCTCATTCCATTTGGTAATGTAACCCAGATTAAGGTCAATCACATGGAATCGGTTTAAGTCGCTCTTATCAAAGCCAAAATCTTGGGAATAGCCAATATCCAGCTTGTTGTATTCCAAACCTGTGATCAAATAGTCCTTTTTGGGGTTGATCTTGATGGGTACATTGAAGAGGAATTTATAGCGCTGGGTCTTGATTCCCGTATCATTTTCAGGAATATTGAGGTATTCTATCCGAAGGACATCGGAACTCTGGCCCAAAACAAGGTTGGGCAATAACAATCCCAGACCAAAAATCAGCGTCCAGGTGTACTTTCGATATGTTGTGCTTTTTGTTATTCTTGAGGTTTTTGCTGCGGTACAATATGTACATCTCGTTGCGGGAACGGAATAGTAACGTTGTTTTCCTTGAATTTGGTATTGATGTTATACCGAATTGCACTTTTTATCCTTGGGCCGGCAAAACTATCATTGGTGAAAAAGTTTAGGGAGAACTGCAGTGCCGAGTCCCCAAAGTCATCAAAAAGCACAAAGGGTTTGGGATTCTTAAGTACCATTTTCTGTTCCGCAGCCACCTGCTCCAAGATTTGGGTTACCAACTGCACATTACTACCATAAGCCACCCCAACACTTATTTTCTCCATGGTGGTTCTATGGTTCTGGGTGTAGTTAAAGACAATATCGCTAATGAATTTGTGGTTGGGAATCACCACAACTTTATCATCCCTTGTAATGGCTCTTGTGGTTCTCAATTTTATTTCGAAGACCTTACCTACCTTCCCGTCCACCTCAACAATGTCACCTACCTGAAGGGATTTGTCCACTATGATCAATATGCCACCAAGAATGTCTTGAAACAGTTCTTGGAGTGCAAGCCCCAAGCCGACAAATAGAGCAGCAGAAGCGGTAATGAGCAAGGTGATGTCAATTCCCGCAGCGCTAAGGGTAATCAATACCACCACCAAATAGATAAAGTAGTTGGTAAATTTGAAGACACTGGTAAACTTTTGTTTGTCCTCGGTCTCCATTTTACGGGTCAATATGTACCTAATCCATCGTAAAAGAAATTTTGTAACCACAAAGGCCACTCCCAACAACAACAAAAGACCAATGGTCAGGTGAATGGATTTATCCCCCTCTCCCAAATGAATCCCCATGTTGAGGAACTCCTTTATAGATCCCCAGATATCTTCCTTTATGATTTCTTTTATCTCGTTGGTCTCTTCCTGCATTTCAGTTTAATAACGTAACCATTTTACCAATTCCTTATAGGTGGGCCTTTTTCCGTACATCAAAATCCCTACCCGATAAATTTTGGCCGCCAAGGAAACAATGGCCAAAAAAGTACCTATCAAAAGTGCTATGGACAGTAAAAGTTGCCACAAAGGTACACCTCCTTCTCCAATACCAGCTGGAAGTCGCATCAACATCACAATGGGAGAGGTCAAAGGGAAGAGTGAAAAACCAACTGCTATGGGACCATGTGGGTTGCTGAACACGGAAAAGAAACCTACATAAATGGCCAACATAAGGGGTAAAATCACTGGAAAAACAAACTGCTGGGTATCGGTTTCATTGTCAACCGCGGCACCTATGGCCGCATAAATGGAACTGTAAATGAGATACCCCAAAACAAAATACAACAGAAATGAAGTGATCAAAAGTACCCATGGAATGTTCAGAATTTCCCTGGCATATAATATGGTGTCATTACTTAATGGAGTGGAAAATTGGGACATTCCGCCCATGGCCCCTGGCGTATTTTGTACCTCGGCCATCAAGGCTGTCATATCTATTCCCGAAATCAATACTACTATAAAAAGCAGTATTCCCGCAGAAATCAGCCAGATAACAAATTGGGTGATTCCAGCCAAGGAAGTACCTATAATCTTACCCAACATCAATTGGAACGGTTTTACAGAGGATATGATCACCTCTATGATCCTGCTGGTTTTTTCCTCAATCACGCTTCGCATAACAAAGGTTCCATATATGATGATGAACATCATGATGGCATATCCAAAACCACCGCCAATGAACGCTTTGATCTCGGTAATCCCCTTCACACTTTTCTCACCTTCAAAAGTGGCCAGATTTAACTCAAATGGCTTTTCTATGGTCGAAAATTGTTCCGCAGAAACCCCAAGGTTCCCCAAACGATTTTGACGTAGTTTTTTCTGGAAAATTCCTTCCAACTGCTGTGTTATGTGTGTATTGGGATTATCCTTGGTGTATAGATGAGCCTCTTTGGAAGCTTGTTCCAAATTTTCCCCTTTCGGAAGGTGCAACAGTCCATATAGCCCCATGTTGTTGGTAGAATCCTTGGCCTTTTCCAGGGATATATCATGGAATTGCACAAAGGACATGTTTTCGGTGGTAGCAAATTCCCTGTGAAGAAAGTCACTTTCATTCAACACGGCCACCACCCGCTTCTCACTATCGTTTACTTCTGTGAGATAAGCAATCAAGACGATCATGCCCACAATTAAAATTGGGCTTAAAATGGTCATCACTATAAAGGACTTGTTTCGCACCTTTGCCAAGTACTCCCGCTTAATGATCAACTGTAGTTTACTTGCCATTATCCCTCTTGTTTACAGTCTGAATAAATATATCATTGGCAGATGGTACGGTTTCCTCAAAGCGGTTTACCTTGGCTTGTTGTGCCAATTGGGCCAAAATCCCCGCGGTATTGCTGGATGGCAATTGCACCCTGAAATCCAACTGTTTTTCCGTTGGATCATAGTGGGAATCCAAAACTTGGAATTGATCTGTTATCATTTTGAGGAAATCAGCGGCATTCCGCTCAAGCTCCAGGCCTATGTTAAAAATGTTGTTCTTATATGATTTTTTGATATCCGATAACTTTCCATCCAGTATTTTTTCCGATTTATGAATCAAGGCGATATACTCGCAAAGCTCTTCCACAGATTCCATTCTGTGGGTTGAAAAGATGATGGAGGTGCCTTTTTCCTTAAGTTGAAGGATTTCGTCTTTGATAATATTGGCGTTTATGGGATCAAAACCGCTGAAGGGTTCATCAAAAATCAAAAGTTTGGGTTCATGCAGAACGGTAACTATAAATTGAATTTTTTGGGCCATCCCCTTGGAAAGCTCCTGAATTTTCTTCCCCCACCAATCGCCAATGTCCAGACGATCAAACCAATATTTAAGTCTTTTCTTGGCTTCGGTACGGGACAATCCCTTTAGTTGGGCCAAGTAGAGGGCCTGGTCTCCCACTTTCATACTTTTATATAATCCCCTTTCCTCGGGCAAATAACCTATTTGGGCAATGTGTTCGGGCGCCAGGGGCTTTCCCTTAAACAAAACCGAACCTGTATCTTGATAGGTAATCTGATTGACAATGCGAATAAAAGTGGTCTTTCCGGCACCGTTTGGCCCCAACAGACCATATATACAATTTTCCGGAATTTCCAGTGTAATGTTGCGCAACGCTTGGTGGTCCCCATAAGACTTGGAGACGTCTTTGGCAACAAGGATGTGGTTCATTTATACGGTTTTTTCAAAGATATATAATTGGTCAAAAAGACCGGATTACCCCTAAAAACAAAACCCACCCTTAAAAAAATCTAAGGATGGGAAAAAAATTGCTATGAAAAAGAAAATTAGATGTCGGTTTCCCAACATCAGTTCCAAATATACGTTTTTTATTTAAACAGAAAACTTTTATTCTGTTCTTTAAGAGAACATATCCTTAACTTTTTCAAAGAACGACTTGTCCGATTTCTCTGGTTTAGGGGTGAAATTTTCATCACTTTGCATGCGTTCAAAGAACTCTTTTTGCTCTTTGTTCAGCTCTTTAGGGGTCCAAACATTCACGTGAACCAGCAAATCCCCACTGCCATAACCGTTAAGACTGGAGATTCCCTTTCCTCTCAATCTCAGTATTTTTCCCGATTGGATTCCTGGCTCCAATTTAATGCGCACCTTGCCTCCAACCGCATCAATTTCTTTGGAACTTCCCAACACCGCTTCCGAAAAACTAATGTACAAATCGTAATGAAGGTTATCCCCTTCCCTTTTCAAAGTATCATGTTCCGCTGTTTCAATAGCCACCAATAAATCCCCTGGGATTCCATTGCCGGGAGCCTCATTCCCCTTACCACTGACTTTTAGCTGCATGCCATCTTCAACACCCGGTGGAATTTTGATGGAAACAGTTTCCTCGGCAACCTCCAATCCTTGTGCATCGGCTCCACTTGGGCGGTTATCAATAGTTTGTCCCGAACCTCCACAGGTAGTACAGGTGGTAGCTGTTTGCATTCGGCCCAAAATGGTGTTGGCGATTTTGGTCACCTGTCCAGTTCCATTACAGGTAGTACAGGTTTTGTAGGTTACCCCTTCAGCCTGGACCTTTCTTCGCACTTTGACTTTTTTCTCCACCCCATTGGCCACCTCTTCCAAGGTCAGTTTTACCCGAATACGAAGATTGCTGCCTTTTGTTCTGCGTTGTCCGCCACCAAATCCGCCAAATCCGCTGAATCCGCCACCGAAAGCACTTCCAAAGATATCCCCAAACTGACTGAAGATATCGTCCATGTTCATTCCGCCACCACCAAATCCGGCACCACCTTCAAATGCGGCATGTCCAAATTGGTCGTACTTTGCTTTTTTATCAGGGTCGCTCAGTACCTCATAGGCTTCGGCCGCTTTTTTGAACATCTCCTCGGCCTTGGTATCTCCTGGATTCTTATCTGGATGGAATTCAATGGCCTTTTTTCTATACGCCTTCTTGATTTCCGCCGCAGAAGCCCCCTTGGAAACACCTAATATGTCGTAAAAGTCCTCCTTCATACCTTATTAGTTACCTACAACCACTTTGGGGTGTCTGATGATGCGCTCTCCAAGTTTGAAACCCTTTTCAACCACATCGATTATTTTTCCTTTCAATTTTTTATTTGGTGCAGGAATCTGGGTGATGGCATCATGAACTTCGGCATCAAACACATCTCCTTCACCTACCTCAATTTGTTCCAACCCTTTAGCTTTTAGGGTTTCCCTAAATTTATTGTTGATGAGCTCCACGCCTTTGAACATCTCCTTATCCTCAGATTTGGAAAGTTCTTTCAAGGCTCGGTCAAAATCATCCAAAATGGGCAACAAGGAGACTATGACTTCCTGGCCAGCGGTCTTAAACAGATCCATACGCTCCTTGGAGGTACGCTTCTTGAAGTTTTCAAACTCCGCAAACAACCTTAAAAACTTATCCTTTTCCTTGGCCAATTCCTCACGCAATTGATCCTCTAAGGAAAGTTCCTCTTGAAGAGTTGTCTCATTGGTTTCATCGTTCAGTTCAGGATTTTCCGCAATTTGGGAGTCGTTCAATTCCCCTTCCATTTCCTCAACCTTACTTTTCTTGCTCATATATGGTTTGTTTTTTTCTTTTTTGAAGTGGCAAAAGTACTGCCATTTGTCCAAAAATGTCAAAATGTCACAAGAAAACACCAAAAAATCCGCCAAAGGCGGATATCAATTTATTCAGCAGCAATGGGAAAGCCAATTTCAATGCCCATTCTACTGAACCAGGTAAGACTCTTTTTGCTCCTTATCATAAAGGTTCATTAGAGCTGGTTCCAGATTGGGATATTGGAAAACAAAGCCTTTTTTCTCTATTCTTTTGCTGCTTACCCGCTGACTGGCGAACAACAGATAAGACATTTCCCCCAGAAGCCCCTGCATGGCAAACTTTGGAATATTGGGCAACCAAATGGGCTTGTTAAGTACCATACCCAGGATTTTAGTCATTTTGGACTGGGTAACGGGATTGGGGGCCACCCCGTTGAATGTTCCCTTTAATCCATTTTCCATAATGTAGACAAACATCTCCGCCAAATCCTCAATATGTATCCAAGATTGCCACTGCTCGCCAGAGCCAAAGGCCGCACCTAAATACATCTGTACAGGGCGAGCCATCTTGGGTAAAGCTCCTCCCTTTGTGGAAAGCACCACTCCTATTCTAATCTTGGCCACCTTCAAACCTAAATCCTTAAACTCATTTGCCGCATCTTCCCATTGTTCCACAACAGTTCCCAAGAAACTGTCATCCACTTCTTTTTCACTTTCATCATAAAATTTGGAAAGGGAATTGGGATAAATCCCTATCGCGGAAGCGGAAATAATCGATTGTATACCCGAAATGTCGCTGCTATCCAAAGCTTTTTTTAGGGTTCTTAAGCTCTCCACCCTACTCTCCACAATTTTTCTTTTGTAGGATTTGGTCCATCTGTTGGCTATGGTAGCTCCGGCAAGGTTGATTATGGTGTGGACTCCCTCCAAACTTTTGGGATCCAGCTCCCTAGTTGAGGGGTCCCAGTAAAACCCTTTATAATTGGAATCTGAATGAATTTTTCTTTTACTACGGGTCAGGTAATGGACGGTGATGTTTTTTTCGTGTAGAACTTTAACAATCTCCTTTCCAACTAAACCGGTTGCACCTGTTATCAGCACCTTCATACGTTCATTTTAATGCAAAATTAGTCGTTTCACTTCCAGAATATTCAGGCATTAGTTTAGCTTTAACAGAATTGTTGAATGAATTTCACCGCTACGGCCACTATAAAGATTCACAGCATTTTGGTGGCCCTGAGCATTTCCCGTTTTCCAGGGGGGCCTGGAAGTCGTTCCACCGTAAAACCTACAGCCTGCATTGCCCTTCGCACACTACCCTTGGCTGCATATGTTACTAATACTCCCCCAACCTTGAGAGCGGTAAACATTTTGGAAAAAATGGCCTCCGTCCATAACTCCGGTTGCACCCTAGCTCCAAAAGCGTCAAAATAGATAAGGTTAAACAAATTGCTGTTTTCAATTTGCATAAAATCCTTTTGCTGTTTTAGTAAACAAAAATTCTTTGCAATAGCAACCTCCTCTTCCCAGGGGGAAAGATGCATCTTTTCAAAAACACCATGATGCCCATCAACCTGCAATTGGGAACAATAGTCCAAGGCGCCAACTTCCTCCATAGAAACAGGATAGGCCTCCACTCCTACATAATTGATTTGAATTCCATTTTGTTCCGCTTCCAAGAGTGTTATCAAAGCATTCAATCCCGTACCAAACCCAATCTCCAAGATACTTATATCCTGCAAGCCTACATGCCTTAAACCATGTTCTATAAAAACATGGTAGGCTTCTTGGATGGCACCATGCTTGGAGTGATATTGCTCGTTCCAATCCTCAAGATGGATGGTTTTGGAACCATCAGCAGTTTCAATTATTCGACGTTTCAATTTATACCACGGATAAAAACACCTTCGGCCTCAAAACGAAGTTCTTGTTTTGGCTCGGTTATTTTGGCAATTTCGTTTGCCGAAGCACCACTATCCTTCGCGTAGTGTTTTTGATCTTCCACAGAGGTGTTGGCAACAAATGCAGCACCATTGATAACTACCTCTTTATCAGTTGAATCAGTAGGAACAAAAAATCCATAGTCCTTAAAACGCACAAAAACTTCCTTTTTGTTGTCCAGAGCCACCTTCATCCAACATCCTTTAACTTGGCACACCTCTTTGATCTTTCCAACCAACTGGGTTTGCACGGAACCTGTTTCATCCAATGTTTTTTCGAAATCAACAGTATCAACTTTTGGCAAAACTTGAAATTCTTCACCATAAAAGTTCCCAGCTTGATTTTCCTGAGCATTTACGAACAGTGCGAAAATCATTGAAAAAGTAACAGTTAAAATGTTAAAAAACTTCATAATCAACAACTTTTATGTTATGCTTGACAAAGGACAATAATTAGAATTTGGTATTACCCAAAACTAACAATAAATGGCTAATTTTATGGCTTAAATCCCGAACTATGCAGGCAACGGTAAACAAAATCCCAGTAAAAAAGGCCAACACTTCCAAAATCCATGATGTTGATTTTGATAACCTTTCCTTCGGAAGCGTCTATACGGACCATATGCTAGTCTGCGATTACGTGGATGGTGCATGGCAAACGCCCAAGGTAATTCCTTACCAGCCCATTAGCCTGGATCCCTCTGCCAAGATTTTCCATTACGGTCAGTCCATTTTTGAGGGCATGAAAGCCTATAAGGATGAAAATGGCAAAGCTTGGTTGTTCAGACCCCTGGAGAACTTTAAGCGGTTCAACAAGTCGGCCAAAAGATTGGCTATTCCTGAATTGC
The DNA here is from genome assembly GCF_965215805.1 of Flagellimonas sp. GTDB lineage: Bacteria > Bacteroidota > Bacteroidia > Flavobacteriales > Flavobacteriaceae > Flagellimonas. The sequence continues at coordinate 4,197,795 of NZ_OZ244124.1, forward strand.
CAGAATCCCATTTTATGGATGGCCTGACCACCCTTTTACAAGTTGAAAAAGATTGGATTCCGCAAAATCCCGGAAGCTCTCTATATATAAGACCTTTTATCCTAGCTTCTGGCAACGGGTTCCATGCCTCTCCAGCTGATGAATATAAATTTATCATAGCCTGCGCGCCATCCGGGGCCTATTTTTCTGGAAAGGTAAAAGTCTTGATAGAAGAGAAATACTCCCGTGCAGCCAATGGTGGTGTTGGGTATGCCAAGGCAGGGGGTAATTATGCAGGACAGTTCTATCCTACCCAGCTGGCAGTTGAAAAAGGGTACCAGCAAGTTATCTGGACAGATGATAATACTCACGAGTATATTGAGGAAGCCGGCGCCATGAACATTTTTGTCCGTATTAACGACACCTTGATCACCGGCCCTACCAGCGATCGCATCTTGGATGGAATTACCCGTAAAAGCATCTTGCAAATTGCAGAGGACCAAGGTATAGCAACAGAGGTTCGAAAAATTACGGTTTCTGAAGTAGTGGAAGCTGCCAAAAATGGAAGCCTTAAGGAAATGTTCGGTGCGGGGACGGCTGCGGTTGTATCTCCCATTGCCGCTTTTGGTTATCAAGGAACTGATTATGAACTACCGGACTTGGAACAGAGTTATGCTTCCCAATTGAAACAATATATCACGGATATCCAATACAATCGGATTGAGGACAAATTTGACTGGAGATATCCAGTAGATTAAAAAAGAAAAGCGCCATAAGGCGCTTTTTTTAGTTGTTTAATATTCCTTCAATATCGGGTTTAAAGTAGTTGGGCCCTTTCAGCACTTTTCCATCTTCCCTGTAAATAGGATTGCCATCCTCGCCCAATTTGCTCATATTGCTGCGTTGGATTTCATTAAAGACTTCCTCAATCTTGTGCTGCATGCCATGTTCCAAAATAGTTCCGCATAAAATATAGAGCATATCTCCCAAGGCATCAGCCACTTCCACCAAATCCCCATCATTGGCTGCTTCCAAATATTCTTTGTTTTCCTCATCCATTAGGTTGAAGCGCAGTTTGTTTTTTTCTGCACCAAGATTGGCCTGTGGTTGCTGTTGTACTCCAAGTCCGAACGAATTATGGAACAGTTCCACCGCTTTAATTTTGCTTTGCATTACTTTCTTTTGATTTAGCTTTGCATAAAAATAAACAATATGTTAAGCACCGGACAATTAATTTTTGCCGTACTCTTTTTCATTGCTTTTGTATTTGTAATCGCCTTCACATATAAAAAGGATAAGTCATGGCATCGAAAAAACTATAAAGGGGTTCAATGGGTGCTGGCCACTTTTGTAATCTTCATAATTATCCTGTTTTTGATTAAGTACTTTCTTAAAAATTAACAGCTTTTTTGATTTCACAACAAAAATGGCATTGTTTACAACTTTAATCAGACTAAAGTATCGCTCCTATAGGAAAAGACGTACTTTTGCAATGTACCTGATTAGTAAAGACAAATGGTAACATTTTTCAGCCTCCTATTCATTTTGCTAGCAGTAAACGCAATTCTTTTGATTTTTAGCGTAAATGGGGCCAGCGAAAGGTTTAGAAAACCAATTCAGAAGATTTCGGAAACTTCGATTAGAAAAATCCTCCCCCACGAACAGTCCGAGACCGATTTAAAGAAAGCTGTTTAGTTTGTACCTTTAAGGTATGAAACAGGTTCTTCTTGTTTTTTTGGGCGGTGGTTTAGGTAGTGCATTGCGCTATGTGATTTCCAAGCCGCTTAATGTTGTATTTCACAATTTTTTCTTAGGGACTTTCTTGGTCAACATTGTTGGCTGTCTACTTATTGGTATTATCCTGGGGTTTTCTGCAAAGAACAATTTACTCACCTCCAACAACACTTTATTTCTAGCCACTGGATTTTGTGGCGGATTCACCACATTCTCCGCTTTTGCCTTTGAAAAGCACACCCTAATAAAAAACAGCGAGCTTTTTCACTTTTCACTGTACACCCTCAGTAGCATAATTGTGGGGATATTGGCCATTGCACTTGGCCTATGGCTATCCAAATTTTTGGATTAGTTATATTCTTTTAAAATTTCAATCACTTTTGTTGGTTTCCGAACAATTCTATCGGAAAAACCCCTATTCCGTATAAAATATTAAAGTTTTTGGGCTTTGTATTAAGAAAAAGTCATCAATAGTTGAATAAAACTTACTTTAAAATTGAGTACCCCTAATTTTATAGGGGTATTTTTTTAATAATTATAAAAATTGGTGATATACCCCATCATTTTGAGGGGTTAGTAATGTTTTAACATATATTTGGCTCATCAATTAACTACTTAATTATGAAAAAAGTCGAGGCAATTATTAGAAAATCCAAATTCGACGAGGTGAAAAAAGCACTTCATGGGATTGAGGTCAACTTCTTTAGTTACTGGGATGTAACAGGAGTTGGAAATGAGAAACAAGGCCACGTGTATCGTGGTATCTCTTACAGTACTTCGGACATTCAGAGGAGGTACTTGGTTATTGTGGTATCGGATAGTTTTCTGGAGCGTACCGTAAACACCCTTCTTGAATCAGCATCAACAGGAAATGTCGGAGATGGTAAAATCTTCGTATCCGATGTGATTGAGGCTTACAGAATCAGAACAAAGGAAAGCGGCAGTGCCGGTATTAACTAATCAACAAACCTTAACTACAATATTTAAAGATTATGGACGCAGGATTATTTACAGCGAATAACGTATGGATGATGATTTGTACCGCCTTGGTGTTCTTTATGCACCTTGGATTCTCTTTCTTGGAGATTGGACTTACTCGTCAGAAGAATACCGTGAACATTCTATTTAAGAATGTATTTATTATATGTGTTGGACTCCTATTATATTATATAGGTGGTTTTAACTTGATGTACCCAGGATTTGAGGATGGAGACGCAGGCTTCCTTAAGTTTGCCGGCTTCGGAATCGCAGCCCCAGAAAACGGAATGACCCCTGAATATGCCGATGGTGGCTATACATGGTGGACCGATTTTATCTTCCAAGGCATGTTTGCAGCAACAGCGGCAACCATTGTTTCTGGAGCCGTTGCTGAAAGAATAAAGCTAAAGAGCTTTATGCTTTTCACCATTATCTATGTTGGATTGGTTTACCCAATCGTTGGATCTTGGCAATGGGGTGGTGGTTTCCTTTCTTCCCTTGCTTTTGGTGAAGCTGAAGGTTTCTACGATTTTGCTGGTTCCACTTTGGTACACTCTGTAGGAGGGTGGGGTGCATTGATCGCCATTTACCTTTTGGGTGCGAGAATCGGAAAGTTTGGAGAAGATGGAAAGCCAAAGGCCATTCCAGGACACAACCTTCCGCTAGCGGCAGCAGGTGTTTTGATTCTTTGGTTGGGTTGGTTCGGATTCAACGGTGGTTCCGTTCTATCTGCAGATCCAGAATTGACATCCCTAGTGCTTGTTACCACATCATTGGCCGCAGCAGCAGGCGGGGTATCCGCTTTCCTAACCTCTTTGTTCGCCTATAAAAACTACGACCTTACCATGTTCTTGAACGGAATCTTAGGTGGATTGGTTGGAATTACAGCTGGTGCGGACCAAATGTCCCCCAACGAAGCGGTAATCATCGGACTTATAGCAGGTGTGGTCATTGTAGCAGGAGTTGCTTTGATTGACAAGCTTAAATTGGATGACCCAGTAGGTGCCGTTGCGGTTCACTTGATCTGTGGTATGTGGGGTACGCTTGCCGTTGGAATCTTTGGCGATCTTGCCGGATTTGACCAGTTCTTGGTACAATTGGCCGGTGTAGGAGCTGCAGCAACATTCTGCTCCCTAACCGCATTTATCATTCTATTTACCATCAAAAAGGTATCTGGTATCCGAGTGGACGAAAAAGAAGAGCTACAAGGATTGGATATTCACGAGCATGGGATGGACGCTTATGCCGACTTTAGAATGAACCAACATTAAAATAAAAGGAAACGGAGCGTTTGGCAGAACGCTCCGTTAAATAACCTTTTTCACTGTACAAATCTCAATTAAATACCAATAAATGCTTCTGTATTGAGGCACCTTAATATTTAAGATTATGAAAACGATTATCAGCACAAAATACATAAAAAAAATAGCTTTTATTGCTTTAGCAAGCATCCCAGTTTTGACCTTCGCACAAGAGGAAGAAGAAGCCAAAACTACATTTGAATTTAGCGGAACGGTTGACGCCTATTACCGTACCAACTTGACTGCACCCAACGGAGAAGATGCCATTGCCCCAGGCTCTTCATTTGCCAATTTGGATGGCTTTTCGCTAGGTATGGCCAATATAATAGCAGCCTACGAAGGAGATAAGGTGGGTTTTGTGGCAGACTTGGTGTTCGGCCCAAGGGGAACGGACGCTATCTTTGCCTCTCCCATGTACTCTGCTACTGGCGATATTGTTAACCAGTTGTACGTATATTGGAATGTAAGTGAGGACGTAACCCTTACTTTTGGTAACTTCAACACCTTCTTGGGATACGAAGTAATCTCACCTGCAGCCAACTTTAACTACAGCACATCTTATTTGTTCTCTTACGGTCCTTTTAGCCATACCGGTTTAAAAGCCGACTTTGATTTAGGGAATGATTGGAGCGCCATGTTGGCGGTAATGAATCCGACAGATTTGACGGAGCTTAACGGAACGGGAGACTATGCTGTGGGTGCCCAGTTGGGTTACTCTGGTCAGTTCCTGAACTTCCTGTACAGCCAAGGTGGGTTTGAGGTTGACTTTACCGGTGGGTTCGATGTATCAGAAGATTTCTTCCTGGGCGTAAACGCAGCTCACTTTAGCCAAGAAGACAATGGCGGAAGTTTTACTGGCGTTGCCCTTTATCCACAATTGGCCACTTCTGACAACTTCACCATTGGTTTAAGAGGTGAATATTTTACAACAAGTGACGGATTTGACAACGTTGCCGGTATTGGCGCCGCTGGCGATACGGACGATGGAAGTGTTTTTGCCGTTACCTTGACCGGAAGTGCCACAGTTGGTGATTTGATTTTGAAACCTGAAATCCGATTGGACAGCACCTCAGAAGATGCTTTTATAGACAATGACATGGAAGCCACTGGAAGTTTGGCATCCGTTCTTTTTGCCGCAATCTACTCTTTCTAGAAAACAATAAGTTCTGACTATTTTGATTTAAAAGCCCTTCTTCCTCAGGAAGTTGGGCTTTTTCATTCCTTGACAAAGTCTTTCACTCCTGCTCTCACATTAGTTCTCAAATAATTTTGCCTTGGCACTAGAGGGCAGGAGTACTTTTTATTGTATACACAATAGGGATTATACGCCTTGTTGAAGTCAATAACAATCGTATCCCCCTTGGGAATCGTTAAATCGATATAACGTCCACCTCCGTAGGTTTCATTGCCGTTGGTATTATCCAAAAATGGCAGGAACAGGTAATCCTCCAATCCCTCATCAGGTTCGTCCATACTTTGATAAATCTCCAACTGGTATGGCGTACCATGAAGTTCAAAATGGGCGATACCATACACCACTTCATTTCTATGGTCGTTGGTTGTGGTCTTCATCAAAAAAGGAATGGCTTCCGGTGTGCGCTCCAATTTGGCATGGACGATATAGGTGGTGTCCGGTTCATAAAAATCCAACCCATTAAAATCTTTTCGGTACCGATCGGGTAAAGGTGAGCTCTCAGGATTTCTAAAAGAGGCATTTAACCCCTTCTGAAAATCAAGAATATCCTGAACCAAGTTGGATTCCGTTGTAACTTCTTTGACTTCCCCATGGTATTTTTTATCCGACTTGCAGGCCATCACCAAACAGCACGCAAGAAGCACCAAATATCTCATCCTCCTATTTTTTTTGCTGTAAAAGTAGCGGAAATCTATTTGAATAGTACCTTAGCATTCCTTCTAATTCAAAATGTATTCAGATATGACCAGAATCCTCGTGGTACTTTGCCTCTCCGCTGTCTTTTTTTCCTGTGGGGAAAGAAAGGAATCCAATTTGACTGCTGAACCGGCAAACCGGGTTTTCCCAAAACTTGAGGCTGATCGGTACAATGTCGCATTCTTGATTATGGACGGGGTCTACAATACCGAGTTTACAGCTCCGTATGATATTTTTCAGCACACTCAATACCGCAAAAACATCAAGGCCATGAATACTTTTACCGTGGCCAACACCCTAGATCCAATTACATCTTTTGAAGGGGTTCGGATTCTCCCAGATTTTGATTACACCAGGGATTCCATTCCAAACATCGACATATTGGTGGTACCTAGCGCCGAACACCACTTGGACACCGACCTGGAAGATACCGTCATGCTTGATTTTGTAAAGAAAACGAACCAGAATGCCCAATTTGTCACTTCCCACTGCGATGGTGCCTTTGTGTTGGCAAAGGCAGGGATCCTGGACAAAGTTGCATCCACTACTTTTCCCAGCGATATTGGCAAATACAAGACCATGTTTCCCCATTTAAATGTTAAGGACAGCGTCCTTTTTGTGCATGACGGGAAATACATCACATCTGCCGGAGGAGCCAAAAGTTTTGAAGCGGCCCTTTATCTCTGCGAATATTTGTACGGAAAAGAAATTGCGGAATCTATTGCCGGAGGATTGGTAATTGATTGGAACTTGGAAGATGTTCCCAGATTTATTGCTCCTTGATGTTGTATCGGGCGTCCTTTAAATACTCAGATACCAACTTATTGAATTTTGGGTTGATGCGAAGCAAGGCGGTATGTTCCAAGCCGTATAAGGTTTCCTTATCACTAAAGCCCCTTTTAAATGCTTCCTCCAAGTAGAATAAGGCAGTGCCAAAATCCTCGTTTTTGGAACTCAAGGAAATAATCTTCATATAGAAGTCGAAATTATCAGGTTCCAAGATGGTCTTCAGCATAAAAAGGAAGGCCAAAGCATCCTCATCAATCAAATCCTCGGATTGCACAATATCAATATTATCTTCTGCCAAGGCATTGATGTATCCCAACAACCGATGCCCCATATCCTTTTCAGCTTTATTGGAACCTTCAATGAATTTGTTGATTTCACTTCTTTGAAAATTCCACCATCCCAAATTGTTGAAATTATAGGCCAACAAGTCTTCCTCCATATAATACAGGTAATCTTCTTTAAGTAAGGATTCCTTTAAAAAGGCTGCACTTTCGGACCTCTTCATACTTCGGTACATTTTATTCCTTCGAATGTCCCGCTGCACCATTCTCAAGGAGTCCAAGTTCTTGTATGCTCCATACACGCCCATCATCTCTCCCAAATACTGTTCCGCCAATAAGAGCTTCAGGGAATTTTTTAACCGTCCCGCATGGGTCACATCGCTCTGATAAGATCCGTCAATATATGAAGAGTCCCTAGCCACCAACTGTTTGCGCATAGCAGCCAGCGTAAACAATCTCAAGGACCTTTTAAGATAAGATGGATCAGGCCACAATTTATCCCCAGGATGTATCAATACTTGATTGGGAAATCTATACCGATCCAAGATCTTTTTTACAGACAGCAAGCCTGGATAGTTATAGTCCTTTTTATTCACTATCCCAATAAAATGAAATGGACGTCTGATGCTCAACAACTCTGTATTGGTAATGCTGGCCCCAATGGAAATTGCCCCGCTCACATCTTTGGATAAAATGGGGACCAAATTGGCATACCTACCACCAGATCCCGCTCCCGCCGTATAAATCCTCGATTTCTGAATGGGCAACAAATCCATTACCTTTTGCACCGTTTGGGTAGTTTTCACCATGTTATCGGCCAAGGAAGCCGTATCCCTTACTTGGGGTGCAGCCAGTACATAGCCTTCTTCTTCAGCGGCATGCACGAACATGGAGAGTGCTTGGATCTCTTTACCGTCTAAATCAAACACAACTAACAGTGGCCATGTTTTATCCGTGGAAAATGAAGTGGGCAAATACAGGGAGAAGGTTTCAGATATGGAATCGTTTACTGGGAGCGCTTCCAAAATGGTTCCCTTTTTCAGTACCATTTGTTGGGAAAAAACACCCTGCGCAACACAAGTGGCAAGAAAAAGTATAGCGAGATTTTTTTTCATATTCCTTTCACAACAAAAACCCCGCCAAAACGGGAATATTTTTTGGTCACTTAAAAATAATCGAAAATGATCAGTAAACCTTACCGTTTTTGATCGGGGCATTGGAAATTACATCGGACAATACAATATGTGTACGGCATTCCCCATAAACAATGAGCTGGTCTATGAACTTTTCCAAATGGGCCTGATCCTTAAGCACAACTTCCATGATGATATTTTCGTTTCCGGTTATACGGTAACAATTGACCACTTCCTGAAAGTTATCCACCTGGTTTAAAAAGGGCTTCAATTTCCCAACGAAGGCCCTGAGCATGATAATCGCCTTAAGCTGATGTCCCGCCAAAGCATAGGATACCTTGGTTTCGTATCCCTCGATTACCCCAACATCTTCCATCTTCTTGACCCGCTCCGCCACCGCTGGGGGCGTGAGGCCAATTTTGCGACCAATATTGGCAAAAGTTTCCCTGGCATTTTCCTGTAAACATGCTAAAATTTGCCAGTTTAAATCATCTATTTTCATATGTAAAGCATAAAATGAAAAAATTTAACAAACCAAAGCGAATTGGTCATCAAGCTTTTGAATCCAAAGTTAAGTTATCTTTTTGATATGTAATTTTATAGGAGAAAATTGCTTTTGAAAAAATGGAGAAAAATTCTTTAAATTCTCTTGGAGTATATCGTAAATCTTTGGCCCTTCGTGACTTGAGTGAGGCCGTTGCCCATTATTTTTCGTACAACAAGGATTTGCTATCATTTAGGAAAATTGGAAGTTTCCGTGACGATGTGATGCAATCCCTAATGACCGATGCGGTTCAAATCACCAAGGAGGTAGAACATGTTGCGCTCAGCAACTCATACGCCTCACGAATGAGAAGTCTTAGTTTCATCAATGTGATGACCAAGAACATCTTGGCCTATTGCAATGGCTTGGAGCGGGATGGTGTCAAGGAAAAAGAATATCTGAATCTTTTGCGAAGGGAAATCAAAATCTTTAGGGTTTCCTTTAAAAAGTGGCGAAAATCTTTCCAAAACGGAAACGACTAACAAAATCCAACATTACATATTCCGTCGGTATTGACCTCCCACTTGAAACAGGGCATTGGTTATCTGACCCAAGGAACATGCTTTGGCCACTTCCATCAATTGCCCAAAAATGTTCTCATTCCTGATTGCGGTTTGCTGCAGCTCTTTCAATAAGTGATTTGCTCTTTCCTTGTTTCCTTTGTGTAGATTTTCAAGGGTTTTGATTTGATTTTGCTTTTCCCCTTCGGTCGCCCTGATGACTTCAGCTGGTAACACCGTAGGCGAACCCTTGGAGCTCAGGAAGGTATTCACCCCAATAATGGGATACTCCCCTGTATGCTTCAAAGTTTCATAATGCAAACTTTCTTCCTGAATCTTGGAACGTTGGTACATGGTTTCCATGGCGCCCAATACCCCGCCACGTTCTGTGATTCGGTCAAATTCCAATAGCACGGCTTCTTCTACCAAATCGGTTAATTCCTCAATAATGAACGAGCCTTGCATGGGGTTTTCATTTTTGGCCAAGCCCAATTCCTTATTGATAATCAGCTGTATGGCCATGGCCCGCCTAACGGATTCCTCGGTTGGTGTGGTTATGGCCTCATCGTAGGCGTTGGTATGCAAGGAATTGCAGTTATCGTAAATGGCATAAAGCGCTTGCAGGGTAGTCCTAATATCATTGAAATCGATTTCTTGGGCATGCAGGCTTCTTCCAGAAGTTTGAATATGATATTTTAACATCTGAGCCCTTGGATTGGCCCCGTATTTTTCTTTCATGGCCTTGGCCCAGATTCTACGAGCCACTCTACCAATTACCGCATATTCAGGATCTACTCCGTTGGAAAAGAAAAAAGACAGGTTCGGGCCAAATTGGTCAATGTCCATTCCCCTGCTCAAGTAATATTCCACATACGTAAAACCATTGGACAATGTAAATGCCAATTGGGTGATTGGGTTGGCCCCAGCTTCTGCGATATGGTAACCGGAAATGGATACAGAATAAAAATTGCGCACTTGGTTGGCAATAAAATACGCTTGGACGTCACCCATAAGGCGCAAGGCAAATTCCGTGGAAAAGATGCAGGTATTTTGCGCTTGGTCCTCCTTCAAGATATCAGCTTGCACTGTACCTCTAACCTGACCCAGGGTTTCCAATTTTATCTTATCATAAACATCTTTGGGCAGTACTTCATCTCCTGTGACGCCCAGCAGCATTAATCCCAACCCGTTGTTGCCCTCTGGAAGTTCCCCTGTATATTGGGGTCTGACCATTTTCTTTTCCGTAAAGATCTTCCCAAGCTTTTGCTCCACTTCTTTCTCCAACCCATTTTGCTTGATGTATTTCTCGCAATTTTGGTCAATGGCAGCATTCATAAAAAAGGCCAAAAGCATGGGAGCTGGGCCATTGATGGTCATACTGACCGAGGTCATTGGGTCACTCAAATCGAATCCAGAGTACAATTTCTTGGCATCATCCAAACAACAAATGGAAACCCCCGCATTCCCAATTTTCCCATAAATATCAGGCCTGTAATCGGGATCACTTCCGTACAAAGTCACAGAATCAAAAGCGGTTGAAAGTCGTTTGGCAGGCATATCCAAACTAACGTAGTGGAACCGGCGATTGGTTCGCTCTGGGCCACCTTCCCCAGCAAACATTCGGGTTGGATCCTCTCCCTCCCGCTTAAACGGATACAAGCCGGAGGTAAACGGAAACTCTCCTGGTACATTCTCCTGCAGATTCCAGTTTAAAATGTCGCCCCAAGCCTTGTATTTGGGCAATGCCACCTTCGGAATCTGACTGGCGGACAACGAAGTGGTATGGGTCTTGATCTTTACTTCCTTACCTCTTACATCAAAAGAATAGGTATCAGATTTGTATCGATTGACTTTGTTTTGCCATTGCAGAAGGATTTCCCAATTATGGGGATCCAAGTTCATTTTTACCTTATCAAATTCCTTGATCAGAAGGGCAACAAAATCTTTGTCCTTTTCATTTTTTAGATATGAATGAACCCTAGCTTCATCCATGCCGGTTTTAGAAAGTAGACTGGCATAAGCCTCATTTTCATCCAACTCAAGAATTGAAGTCAAGGTGAGGAAAATGCCATATAGCTTTTGGGCTATTTTGGTTTGGGACGCAACTCGACGATCATAAGAGCGGTTATTCTCAGCAATTTCTGACAGATATCGGGTTCGCGCAGGAGGTATTACAAAAATCTTCTCGGACATTTCATCCGAAACAGTCCAGTTGGATTTTAGTGTGGCATTTGTTTTGGTAACCAAAGTATCCATTACCACCTTGTACAACTGATTCATCCCAGGGTCATTAAATTGGGAAGCTATTGTTCCATAAATAGGAAGGTCATCGTCTTTGGTGTCCCATAACCCATGGTTGCGCATGTATTGTTTTTTAACATCCCTTAGGGCATCCAAGGCCCCTCTTTTGTCAAACTTGTTGATGGCAACAACGTCAGCAAAATCGAGCATGTCAATTTTTTCCAATTGGGTAGCCGCCCCAAATTCTGGGGTCATCACATAAAGGGAAACATCACTATGTTCCAAGATTTCGGTATCGGATTGTCCAATTCCCGAAGTTTCCAAAATAATCAAATCAAACTGGGCGGCCATTAGTACTTGTACGGCCTCTGCCACATGCTTGGACAAGGCAAGATTGGATTGTCTGGTGGCCAGGGATCGCATATATACCCGCTCGTTGCTAATGGCATTCATTCGTATTCGGTCACCGAGCAATGCACCTCCAGTTTTTCGTTTGGACGGATCTACAGAAATGATTCCGATGTGCTTGTCCTCAAAATCATTTAGAAATCGCCTTACCAGTTCATCCACCAAGCTGGATTTTCCAGCTCCGCCCGTCCCTGTTATTCCCAGCACCGGAACCTCAGTGATGGATTTCGTGAATTTTTGCTGGTATTTTTCGAATTCGTCGTGTCTGTTTTCAGCCAGTGAGATTAATCGTGCCAGAGAGTTTACCTGTTTGTCAACCAGCAACTTTTCCAGCTTTTCCCCCTTGGGAATCTGCAAATCCGGTACAGGCGAATCACATCGTTCCACCAAATCATTGATCATTCCTTGCAGCCCCATTTCCCTGCCATCATCAGGGGAGTAAATCCGCTCTATACCATAGGCCATAAGGGCTTCAATTTCCGAGGGAAGGATTACCCCGCCGCCACCGCCAAAAATCTTGATGTGCCCTGCTCCGCGTTCATTGAGCAAATCATACATATACCTAAAATATTCATTGTGACCTCCCTGGTAGGAAGTCATTGCAATGGCATTTGCATCTTCCTGAATAGCGCAATCCACTACTTCGGCCACACTCCTGTCGTGGCCCAAATGGATGACTTCAACCCCAGTGGACTGTATAATCCTCCGCATAATGTTAATTGCGGCATCATGTCCATCGAACAGCGAAGCTGCGGTCACAATTCTCACTTTATTTTTAGGTCTGTATGGCTTCAATTGTTTCATTAGCAATAAAGGCTCATTATTTGCCCTGCAATTTACAGAAAATGCAGGCTAAAATCGATTTTGTTTCGAATTTTATAAAAATTCAAGGACATAAGGCTTGCTTTTTCTGAATATCATAATTTTATCGGGTTAATACAAGAGCATGAAGCTTACCATACTTATTCACTGCGCCGACCAACCAGGCATTATAAGTTCCGTAACCCGATTCATCCACAAGAAAAAGGGCAACATTATTTATTTGGACCAACATGTGGACAAAGAAGCAGGGGTGTTCTTTATGCGTTTGGAGAGTGAATTTGAACAGGGTATTGATGTACCCAAGTTTAAAAGCAACTTTGATGGGGAATTGGCCCAAAGCTATCAAATGCAATGGGGTATTTATGAAGATGGGATAAAACCCAAAATGGCCATTTTTGTTTCCAAATACAACCACTGTTTATATGATCTATTAAGCCGTTATAATTCTGGTGAGCTCCAAGTGGAAATCCCATTTATTTTAAGTAACCATCCAGATTTGGCTTACATAGCGGATCAGTTTGATATCCCCTACTTTCATGTACCCTTCAACAAAGACATTAGGGAAAGTGCGGAAGAAGAGCAACTGCAACTTTTAAAGCAGCATAAGGTTGATTTTATCGTGCTTGCCCGTTACATGCAGATTGTGTCTCCGAAAGTAATTGACGTTTTTCCCCATAAAATTATAAACATCCACCATTCATTTTTACCTGCTTTTGCAGGGGCCAAACCCTACCATGCCGCATTTGAAAGAGGGGTAAAGATTATTGGTGCTACCAGCCACTATGTAACGGAAGAGTTGGATGCGGGCCCTATTATTGAGCAGGACGTTACCACGGTATCACATTCCCATTCCATAAAGGATTTCATTGCCAAAGGCCGAGATCTTGAAAAAATTGTATTGTCCAGGGCGGTCCATCTGCATGTAGCCCGAAAAACCATTGTCTACAATAACAAGACAGTGATTTTTTCATAAATTGTTTTATTCCACTTGATTTATAGAAGTTTAGCTGTAACTTAACTTCAACTATAAAACACTGAAACATGAAACGATTATTGTTGTGCGTACTGCTATTTCAATTGGTTGGGTGCACAGAACTTCAACAAGTTGTAAACCAACTTCCGCAGGGAACCGTAGGTAATGCCGAGATAGCCCAAGCTCTCAAGGAAGCCTTAAATCAAGGGATTGAAAAACAGGTCAACAAATTAGCCTCGATGGACGGGTTTTTCAAAAATGAATTGGTGAAGATTTTACTTCCGGAAGAGCTTAAAAAAGTGGACAAAGCCCTACGTGATGTGGGATTGGGAAATTTGGCCGATGAAGGTTTGCGCGTCATCAACCGTGCAGCGGAAGACGCCGTGGATAAATCCATTCCCATTTTTGTGGATGCGGTCAAGGGGATTAGTTTTGAGGATGCCCGTAAGATTTTGTTGGGTGCGGATAATGCGGCTACCGCCTTTTTGGAAGGCTCAACTTCAACCAAATTATACAACAAATTCAATCCGGTAATTGAGCAGTCCTTTAAAAAAGTTGGTGCGGATGAAATTTGGAGAAACATTATTACCAAATACAACAGCCTACCCCTTACCACTGACGTAAATCCTGATTTAACGGATTACACCACCAAGGAAGCATTGGAAGGAGTGTACACTATGATTGCGGTTGAAGAAAAGAAAATTCGCACAAATATTTCATCCAGAACCACAGAATTGTTAAAAAAGGTATTTGCTTTGCAAGATTAATGCTAAAATTTTCATAATAATGCAATAAGTTTTGTCATTTATCGTTACTATAACAACACTATGAAAACAATTTTAACAAAATCCTAAAGTTAAATTAACCTAGGTTCAAAGGTTAAAAAAGAGTTTTGTAGCAAGTTATCTGAGTTAGCATTTTTTTGAGTTAGTTAGTTTAAACCGGTGCATGCACCGGTTTTTTCATTTTGGATGGACCCAATAAATCAGGGTATTTTTTCGTGGTAAAAACCTAATTCAAATGCAGTTACAAAAGGTAAACTATTATCGGGACTTACGGTTTTTAGTTTTTTTTAACATTTCAAGTTTACTTATTTAATAACTTCAAGGAAGGCTAATTCACTAATCAACTCATGGGACGGTTGGGCTTCTTTGCATTTCTGGTTGTTGTGTCATGCACCTCATGCTTGGCGAACCTGAACGGCAACACCTCCAATTTAACCCGAACTCCGCTTCACTTGGCCCTTCAGGATTCCTTGGAATGGGCAGATTACTACTACAATATTCATAGATATAAAAAGGCTTTATCCATCTATGAAAAAAACCTGGATAACGATACTGCTGAAAAGACCCATGTGCTTAAGAGAATTGCGCTAAGTGAGGCAGCTTTGGAGCATCCAGAAGAATCCACGTATACGCTTAATGAATATCTCCAAGTAGAATTCAATCCCAATTTTCTACTAAACGAGGGATTTGACCCCATTAGAAAAACCGAAGAGTTCAAGGATATTTCGGAAAAGGTGATTCCGAAGGTAACTTCATGGTCCCTGATATACTTGTTTGTGGCCCTTATCGGCTTTTATGTGGTCTTCTTAATTTGTTTCAACCAGCAAATACACAAACCATCCAGGTTTCTGATAGCCACCTTTATTTTTCTGCATTCGTTTTTTATCCTGCACATTGCCATAAATCGGTCTAACTACTATTTTCAGTATCCACATACCTATCTAATGTCCACCTGGGCCTCGTTTCTCTATGGTCCCCTGCTATACCTTTATTTCAAGTCCACCATTCAAAAGTATCGGTTCAAAACCCGGGACCTGCTCCATTTGATACCTACAGTTATACTGATAGGCTATTTGAGCTTCACAGTATACGCGTATACTTGCGAAACCAAAATTCAATGGATGCTATCAAGGGTACAGCACGGTCTAAATCCCCAGGATTCGTCCAAACTTGTCTTATTGGTAGCCCTAAAAATTCTTTCCTTGACGGTCTACGGTTACTTTATCGGTAAAGTGTACAGGCGTGGGAAGCGTGAAAAACTCTTGCAATCTAAAAATCAGATTTGGCAAAAAAATGTTTATCACATCCATATTCTTTATGTGATCACCTATACCGCTTATGGATTTTTGATCGCCAATGAAATTTCTTCTGGACTTTTGTTCGATATCTCCGCGGCCTCAATGGCATTAATGGTACTGTACGTGGGTTATTCGGCAAACATTCAACCGGATGTCTTCAGCGGTGCATACGATTACACCAACCGTCTGTTCCCAAAATATGAAAAATCCGGGCTCACACCCAGCCTTTCATTGGAACTCAAGGAAAACCTGATTTACTTGTTTACCCACGAAAGAATTTACAAGGAAAACAATATTAGTTTGGACATGGTGGCTCAAAAACTCAATACCACCCGACATAATACCTCCCAAATCATTAATGAGCACTTCAATGTTAGCTTCCACGAGTTTGTCAACATGTATCGCATTAGGGAAGCAAAACAACTTTTAGTGGAAGACAAGTCCCGAAGACTCAATATTATTAATGTGGCGTATGAAGTGGGTTATAATAACAAGGTAACCTTTAACAAAGCTTTCAAAAAAGACACTCAACTTACACCCTCGCAATACCAGAAGAGTATTTTGCGAATCTAAATACCGAGTAATCTTAAATCGGGGAAGGTAAAGGTTTATCAGATTTAGCCTAAAGTGAACTACAGTTTGCCAACTTTAATGTAATAAACAGTCCTGGCAAACAACCTCCCAAAAGGTCTCATTAGGTACACATTTGAATTAGTCATCAATCACGCTTTGGGCTGTTTATTCTTTTTTATATATCCCATCAAAAGCTGTATTTACCACCTTGTCGCCCTCCAGGATTTCCCAGAGTTGTCTTACCGTTCCATCTTCATTGGCCGTCCAGGTGATTCGATTGGTGAGCATTTTTCCATCCCTATCAAAAGGATCTGACGAAAGAATCATCTGATTTCCCATTCTTTTTCCTTTAAGTTTTAGATATGCTCCGCTGTTATCTATCCAAAGTTGTTCCCACCTTTCCTTTGCTGCATTGTAAAAGTTAAGACTGGTTCCGGTATAACCAGAAGTAGCACTGGTCCAGTTTTCGCGAATGACACATCCCCCTTCCTCTTGGGAAATCTTGCTTTTTCCAGCCGGATTTCCGTTGGTGGCATTGGAGACTGTCCATTCTCCAATCCAAAAATCAAAAGCCTTGTGATTTTCGGTGCAGCAGTTACAGGAGTCGGCATTTTGTGCGGATACATGGCCAATGGCTAGTAGGGCAAATACCATCAAATAGTTCTTTAGTTGCATCTTATTGGGTTTGAGTTGTTAAATGATCATGGTCAAAATACGTTAAAATTTAGCCAACGAAGTATACAAATAGCGGGTCTTCCTTTACCTCCATGTTAAATTTTAGATAAAGTACCTGATTTATAGGTGAATACCTGTTAATATGATGATCTAAAGGCCGTTTTTGAACGTATCTTTGTTATAACAAATCTTAAAAATGAAAAATCAGTATTGCAGAGTTGGGGCAGTGACCCCGATTACAAGCGGAAACCAAGCTATTACAGTCTTGGAATTTAGGTATCAGAAGTTTATTGAAATGGCAGCGGATGCGGCCTACATCAATACCAACTTGGGTGAGTTTTTTAAGCGCAAGGCCCAAAGTATCAAAAAAGTACTTGAGCAATTGGCCTAGACGCCATTTAGCCTTTGCAGTTCAACCTCCATGTCTTGTTGAATAGACTTGGCTTGGATTGCAGCTTTGTCCGCAAAATCTTCATCTTGGGATGCATATAGAATTCCCCTGGAGGAATTTACCAAGAGCCCCACATTGGACGCCATCCCATACTTACAAACTTCTTGCAAGCTCCCTCCTTGCGCCCCTACCCCAGGAACCAATAAAAATTGTTTCGGAATTATCTCCCTAATTTCTTTTAGGAATTCTGCCTTGGTGGCCCCTACAACATACATCAAGTTCTCGGCATTTTTATACTCTTTGGAAACCTCTAAAACTGTCTTGTACAACTCTCTACCCTCAATTTTTTGGGTCTGAAAATCATAAGCTCCCTGATTGGAGGTCAATGCCAATAAAATGGTATGCTTATCCTGAAATGCCAAAAAGGGTTCAACGGAATCCCTACCCATATAAGGTGCTATGGTAATGGAATCAAAGTTTAGGGTTTCAAAAAAAGCTTTGGCATATCTGGTGGATGTATTCCCAATGTCACCCCGCTTGGCATCGGCAATGGTAAACATTTCAGGATAGTGCTCATTTAGATAGTCCATCGTCCGTTCCAAGGACTTCCACCCTTCCAGTCCATAGGCCTCATAAAACGCAATGTTGGGCTTATAGGCCACGCAGTATTCATGGGTAGCATCAATTATTGACTTATTGAAAGCAAAGATTGGGTCTTCTTGGGACAGCAAATGTTTTGGAATCTTATCCAGATCTGTATCCAAGCCCACGCATAGGAAGGAGTTTTTTTTATGGATTTGGGAAACTAAATGTTCTATTTTCATAATAAAGCTATCGCTTGCACATGAACTGATTTTCCTTAAGGACACTACTTTTCTAACCTCAAACCTCTGACTTCAGATTATTGATTATTGGTTATTGATTATTGGTTATTGGTTATTGGTTATTGGTTATTGGTTATTGGTTATTGAACCCTAAAAAATCTCCGAAGCCTCCTTTAACTTTTCCGTATTCTCCACCAACATCAATTCGTCAATGATCTTCTGAACGTCCCCGTTAATGATGTTCTGCAAATCGTACAAAGTCAGGCCAATCCTATGATCGGTTACCCTGCCTTGCGGATAGTTATACGTTCTAATCTTGGCCGAACGATCCCCACTACTCACCTGCGAATTACGTTTGGCGGCATCTTCTTCCTGCTTTTTGGCCAACTCCAAATCATACAGTCTGGACCGAAGCACCTTAAATGCCTTTTCCTTGTTCTTATGCTGCGATTTTTGATCCTGGCACTGAGCGACCAGTCCCGTTGGAACGTGCGTTAAACGAACCGCTGAATACGTAGTGTTTACCGATTGCCCTCCTGGTCCCGAGGAACAGAAAAAATCAATCCGAACATCCTTTGGGTCTATTTGGACATCAAAATCTTCAGCCTCTGGAATTACCATCACAGTGGCCGCGCTGGTATGTACCCTTCCCTGGGTTTCGGTCTGTGGAACACGCTGTACTCGGTGCACCCCAGCTTCAAACTTTAAGGTACCATATACATCCTCTCCGCTTACTTCAAAATGGATTTCCTTATACCCTCCACTGGTTCCCTCATTTAAATCTATGATATTGGTCTTCCATCCTTTGGATTCACAATATTTGGCATACATTCGGTACAGATCCCCGGCAAAAATACTGGCTTCATCCCCACCGGTTCCGGCCCTGATCTCCATCACCACATCCTTTTCATCCTCTGGGTCCTTTGGTATTAGTAAGAACTTGATTTCCTCCTCCAATTTGGGGAGTCCTTCCTTAGCCTCATCCAATTGCATTTTGGCCATTTCCACCATTTCCGCATCACTCCCATCTGCAATGATCTCCTCCGCTTCCGAAATGTTGTTGGTAAAAGCAATGTACTGCTCCCTCTTGTCCACTAACAACTTAAGGTCTTTGTACTCCTTATTGAGCTTAACATATCGCTTTTGATCTGCAATAATATCAGGTTGAATGATCAGGTCGGAAACCTCATCAAATCGTTGTTTAACTATATTGAGTTTGTCTAGCATAAATCAATCCGCGTTAAGATGCGAATTTACAACATTTGATTGGATTCATTTGGTGCTAAATAGGCCCTCAATTGCCAACGAAAGTGGTTCCCAAAGTAATAATGGAGGCATTAAGTCCATCACTACGATCATACTGGTTGAATCTTAAATCGATGGTCTTAAGCCCAAAAGTGAACACCTTGGTATTGGCAAAAATGTCCTTGTACTGCACCCCCAAACCATACTGATGGGCATCGTATTGGGACAAATCGTAATCCGAAGTATAAAAGGTAAAAGTGGACAATGCCCCTTCCTTCGGATAGAAATAATCTGCTGCGGATTGGCTATAAAACCGATAGGTGGGATACAAAGTGAATTTATCCGTAAGCTTGATGGGCACTTCCAAACTGGCTGTATGCGATGTTATGCCCCAATCGTCCCAATAAAAACGATAGTAGGAACGCAAAATCAAAAAGTCGTTCAGATAATAGTTCAAACGCCCTCCGATTGGAAGCTTAAAACGGGAATCCGGCAAGCGCTCCACATCATCCGCCAGTTGAAAGTCATCAATAAAAAAGTCCTCAGCATCTCCAAAATGCACCCGCTGAAAAGGAGTGCTGAGCAAGCCATTCTGGCGCACCAAATCCAAGAATAGAGCGCCCTGCATTTTCTTGGTCAGGATTTGCGAAAAGCTTAGGGAAAGGGAATATGAATTCCGCGTTTCCGAATCAAACTCAGAAAAATTGGGGTTATAGGTTCCGTTTCCAGCTACGCGGTCATCAAAAAAACCAGAACGAAGTTCTATAGGATAAATAGCGTTCCATTTATCCAAATACACTCGTCCGCCCAAAGTCAATTCTGTATTTTTCTCGTTAAAAAGTCTCGTATAACTTCCCCCAAAACCAAAGGAAAAATAATCGTACTCCGTAGAGAAATATAGGTCGGCACTCCAGACGGTATTCCGATCCTTGGAGCTATGCTGATAGCTAGGGTTGACATAGGCCAACAAATCCTTTCTGGACTCGCCAGAGGAAGCATCAAACACCGTTGCGTTCACGTTACCCCCATCCAACGGGTTCACATTGCTGGATGACGCAGAAGTGTAGGCCGATAATCCCACGTCTATGGTAAGCACATCATCCGCGTTCATCGGCATGCGAAGTACAATGCTGGATGTGGCATCGGTTAGTTCTTCGGTTCCTTCCCCCCCAGTAACAGCAGCATTGTTCCCATCTTGCTCATAATAACTGAAGAGGAGATCCACTTCGCTGGTTTCCAAGACTTTTTTGGCATAGGACGTATTGGTTTGTTGGGACCAACAAGTAGCTGTAAACAATCCGAGCAGAAGTAAAACCAGGATTACCCGATTGTTGGATTGTTGGATTGTTCGATCAATGGAGAAAATCATTTTCAATTTTCCATTTTCAATTTTCAATTGCATCCACATCCCCCTCCGGTTTTACCTCCATTTGCGCCTGCTGATGCCTCCCTATAAAATTGAAAATTGGTCTCAAAGCGTTCACAAGGCCTTGAGCCAAGATCCATCTCTGTATCTGAAAGGTATACTTTGTCATATTCCCTGACCACAACGCAGGAACTGAACATGCTTAAAACAATCAACAATAAAAAAAGTCTGCCCATACCTAAAATTAAGGATTGTTATCGAACAAAATTCCTGTACTCTTATGGATCTTGTTATCAGAATCCACAACGACCACTTCCACCCCATCAATCTGATTGATCAAATGGATACCGCTGTCCTTGCCCATGATAAAAACCGCAGTGGCCAAGGCATCACAGAGTTCGGCATATTTGGCAAAGACAGACACACTGTGTATGCCCGAAGTTGGGTACCCCGATCGCGGATCGATGATATGCGAGTATTTTTTCCCGTTAAGTACAATGTATTTCTCATAATTTCCCGAGGTAGCCACCGAAGATTCAATTACGGGCAACCAACTGAACACCTTCTCCTTGCTCAACGGATTGGCAATTCCCACCAGCCATTTTTCTCCAGTGGTCTTGGTTCCCCAGGTGGTAAGATCCCCCGAAGCATTGATAATTCCACCCTTGACCTGTTTGGATACGAGCAACTCCTTGGCCCTGTCCGCGGCATATCCCTTTCCAATGGCCCCAAAGCCGATTCGCATACCTGGTTCCGAAAGGAAGACGGTTTGCTCATCATGGTCCAAGATTATTTTTTGATATCCTATTTTGGAAATGGAAAGTGCAATGGCTTTTTCCGAGGGAGCGCGATCCATTGTTCCATTAAACTTCCAAATATTATCCATGGACGCATAGGATATATCAAAAGCTCCATCGGTAATCTCCGATATTTTCTTGGCCCGCTCTATAAGCCCAAAGAGCTCAGAACTCACCTTAACAGGTTTAACACCCGCATTTTTATTGATCAAGGAAGTTTCAGAAGCCTCGTCCCAAGAAGAAATGATTTTTTCTATCCGCTTGATTTCGGATACGGCCTCATCTATGTTGATGTAACCGATATCCTCATTGGGAGCCACCACGGTAATCTCGAAGCGGGTTCCCATGAGCTTCATGACCTGCTTTACAGTAACATCCTGGCTTTGCTGTCCAAAGGACAGAAAACCCATCAACACCCAACAAAGGAGCAGCGGCTTTTTCATTTGACAAACCCATCTAGCAAAGCAATATAATCCTGTGGGGAAGCTTTCCTGTTGAAACCAGTCTTGCCCAGGACTTTTTGATCCTTATCCAAGACCACTACCAATGGAAAATATCCTTTGGGGTTATACGCAGCAAAAAGGGATTTATTTTCATTTAACTTATGTTCCGGTAATTGATTCTTTTTCTTTCTGGGAAAATCAGCATTATAGAGCACATAGTGATCCTTGGCATAAGCACTGAAATCTTCAGAATCCAAAATGCCTCGTTTCAAACGAATACAGGGACCGCACCAGTCCGAGCCTGAAAACACCAAAACGATGGGCTTGTCCTGGTCATTGGCCAAAGCCAATGCATCTTCAAAACTATCCTGCCAGTCTTGGGCTTGGAGCGAACCAAACCACAAACAGCCCATTATGATCAATAATCGTTTCATAAATGCAGTGATTTGCTGGAATTATTCAAAAACCCTTAGTGTGGTGCCATTTAGTTCTGTATTGAAAACCTTTAGCGGGTTGCTGGTTACAGAATTGAGCGGGGTTCCATCTTGGTCAAACCTGGAACCGTGGGTAGAACATCTGAATATTCCCCCATCCTCAGAGATAAAACGTACCTCTTCGGTTTGTTGGTGACTACAGATTTGGCTTGCGGCAATTAAATTACCCTCCAAGTTCCGCGCAACAACGATATCGGTATAGCCCAAACTTGGACTCGATTTCACCAAAATAAATCCTCCGTTGTTGGCCAAGGGAGCTGCATCAGTTGAAGTGAGGTCCACGGTGAAATCCACTCCATCGGGTTCTGGAAATTGTTCCAAATCCTCAGAATCCGTTGAACAACCGTTTAAACAGGGAAAAGTAAGGGCTAATGCGGCACCGGCGCCCAAACTCCGCAGAAAATCTTTTCTTTCCATAGCGTGGGGTTTATAGAAAGAACGCTATTTTAGGTGGATTCGTATGCTAATATTCAAACTTGCCAAACTCGCTTTGGATGGTCAGTTTTTTACCATTGGACTTTTCTACCCTTCCAATGATTTGGGCATCAACATCAAAACTTTGGGAAATGGATATAATCTCGCTTGCGACCTGCTCATCCACATAAAGTTCCAACCGATGACCGCAATTGAAAACTTGATACATTTCCTTCCAATCTGTTACGGATTGCTCTTGTATCAATTTAAACAAGGGAGGAATAGGGAACATATGGTCCTTGATGATATGCAGGTCCTCAACAAAATGAAGAATTTTGGTTTGGGCTCCTCCACTACAATGTACCATACCGTGTATTTCTGTTGATTTAAATCGCTCCAATATTTGCTTGACAATGGGGGCATAGGTTCGGGTTGGGGACAAGACCAGTTTTCCTGCATCCAGAGGAGCATCTGAAACTGAATCGGTTAGTTTGGTGTTTCCAGAATATACAAGTTCATCAGGAACTGCAGCATCAAAGCTTTCCGGATATTTAGCCGCCAGATATTTGTCAAAAACGTCATGACGGGCAGAGGTAAGCCCATTGCTTCCCATTCCACCGTTATAGTCAGTTTCATAGCTAGCCTGACCATAAGAAGCCAGCCCTACGATAACATCTCCAGCTTTGATATTGGCATTATCAATGACTTTATCTCTCCTCATCCGAGCCGTTACCGTGGAATCCACAATAATGGTACGGACCAAATCCCCAACATCAGCGGTCTCTCCTCCTGTGGAATGGATAGTGATACCATGTTGCCCCAAATCGGAAATCAACTCTTCCGTACCATTGATAATTGCCGAAATAACCTCTCCTGGAATCAGGTTTTTGTTTCGACCTATGGTGGAAGAAAGCATGATATTATCCGTTGCGCCCACGCAGATAAGGTCATCCACGTTCATAATCAAGGCGTCCTGTGCAATCCCTTTCCATACGGAAATATCCCCAGTTTCCTTCCAGTACATATAGGCTAAAGAGGATTTTGTTCCCGCCCCATCTGCATGCATCACCAAACAGTGTTCATCACTGCCCGTAAGATAATCGGGCACAATTTTGCAAAACGCTTTGGGAAAGAGTCCTTTGTCTATATTCTTGATGGCATTGTGCACATCTTCCTTGGAAGCGGAAACCCCTCTTTGGGCATATCTTTTACTAGTATCTGAGGACATAGTCGGGTTTTGCGCAAAAATAGCAAAACTGATTCCCTTACGCTATTATTTGCAGTCCACAATTTTATTGAAGCAGGGAAGGTACATGACCCAAATAATCGTTCTCCCAGATTTTATGGGTTGTTGGCTGATCAATATTTCCCCCCGACAGTATAACCAAAACCTTTTTCTTGGTGGAAGCCCCCTTCAACGACTCACATACACCTGCCATGGTCATAGCACTGGTTGGCTCTATCCTGCATTTAAGTAGGTGGGTCAGCCACTGGGTCCAGTAGATCATCTTTTCTTCATCCACCTCATAAAAGGCATCCAGTTGTTTGAGGTATTCAAAGGTGATATCGCCCACGGCCATGGTCATCGCGCCATCTGCCAAGGTGTTTGGTACCTCCCCCAATCTTTGAATGGCACCCTTTCGAAGGGATTCCGCAGCATCATTCGCATTTAAGGGTTCCACCCCAGCTACTTGGGTCTTTGGGGAAAGTCCGCGACTCGCCAAGAGGGTTCCAGAGAGCAATCCACCACCTCCGCAGGGGGCAAAAACAGCGTCGATTTTATCCAATTCGCTAAGGGCTTCGTAGGCCGAAGTACCCTGTCCGCAAATAACTTGTTCATGGTTAAATGGAGGAATCCAATACGTCCCCTCAACTGCTGCTGCCTGCCTTACTTTCTCATCCGTAAGATCTCTGGTTTTACTCAAAACCACCTCTGCACCATAATATTTAGTTGCTTGAATCTTGACTTGGGAAGAGTATTCCGGCATAAAAATAGTCGCTGGAATTCCAAATTGATGGGCAGCAAATGCCACGGCCTGTGCATGGTTTCCAGAACTATTGGCCACGATATGTTTTGGACG